>CAZIGV010000048.1:0-2256 GCA_964538945.1 uncultured Hyphomonas sp. | reverse complement strand
CTCGGCGCGACCCTGGTCCTGCATACCTGGGGCTCAGCGATGACCCATCATCCCCACATCCACGGCGTCGTGCCCGGCGGCGGCCTGTCGCCGGATGGCCAGCGCTGGGTCGATTGTCGCCGCGGCTTCTTCCTGCCCGTGAGGGTGCTCTCACGCTTGTTCCGCAGGCTGATGTGCGAGCGGCTCGCCGGCCTCCACGCCGCCGGCAAGCTCAGCTTCCACGGCGATCTCGTCCCTCTGGCTGACCCTGCCGCGTTCGCGGGCCTCCTGAAGAGCCAGCGCCGGCGCGACTGGGTCGTCTATGCCAAGCGCCCGTTTGCCGGGCCAGACCAGGTCCTCTCCTACCTCGCCCGCTATACTCACCGGATCGCCATCTCGAACAGCCGGATCACAGCCTATCACGGCCAGCGCGTGAGGTTCCGGGTCAAGGACTATCGCAAGGAGGGCGGGACCAGATACGGGGTCATGACGCTCTCCGCCAGCGCGTTTGCCCGGCGGTTCCTGCAGCACGTTCTGCCCGACGGCCTGCACCGCATCCGGCATGTCGGGCTGCTCGCCAACACCCAGCGCCGCGCCGCCATTGCGCAGGCGCGAGACCTGCTCGCTGATCGCATCCCGCCGCCAGAGCCGGTGCCCGAACCCACGCCGGCCACAGAGATACCGCCGCCCGCTCCGGCCCCCGGGCCGGCGCCTTGCCCGTGCTGCGGTGGACGGATGATCCTGGTCGAACGGGTGACTCCGGCAGCGCAACTCAGGCGACGGCCACAGGAACGGATGGACACCTCATGAAGGTCGCTCCCATCACTCTTGTCGCCGCCTGTGCGTTCGCCTTCATCGGCGACCTCGGGAGCTTGCGGCCTGATCGAACGCGCTGCCAGAAATGCAACGTACGAGGCACATCAGACACCGGCAAAGTCCACGGTGCATGCAACATCCGACGGCGCCAAAACCACCCAGGACGGCCAACTGTACCCACCTGCAACGCAGGCGATAGCTTCAAATCCCCATAACGGTGCCAGCCACCCGCGCGTCAGGCATTCTGCGATCAACGACGCCCGCCGTTGCGCTCGGGGCTGCCGGCTGCGTATGGCGGGCGTCCTTGATCGCTTGTCTTATGACTTTCCCTGCCGATTGGGAGATATTGGCACCGCCGACGGGAGTGACAGCTCCCGGTCGACGGCGAGGGATGGATCGGTTGTTCGCAGGAGGTTTGACGCTCCGAGCTAAAGTTTGATCGCCCTCGTCTTTCCCAACGGCCTGAACGGATACAGGGGCTTTGAGGCCCGCATGACAGGCAGAGGCAGGAAAGATGATTGAGATTACCATCGGCATCGATGTTTCGAAAGACACTCTCGATGTCCACCTTCATCCGGCGGGCGATCACCGCCAGTTTGAGAACACGCCAAAAGGCTTCAGGGCGATCCTCAAGTGGATCGCTGGCAGGCCCGTCGCCCGCCTCGTCTTCGAGGCGACAGGCCACTATCACCGCGCCTTCGAGCGCGCGATGGGCGAAGCCGGCCTGCCACTTTGCAAGGTCAACCCGCGCCAGGCCAAGCGCTTCGGCGAGGCGATCGGACAACTTGCCAAGACTGACCGGATGGACGCGGCCATGCTGGCGCGATTCGGCGCGTTGGTTGAACCCAGCGTCCGCGCAGCGCCGTCGAATATCCTCAGTGATCTCAAGGACCTTCACGTCGCCCGGACAGCTCTGGTCAAGGATCGAACTGCCGCCAAGAACCGCGAAAAGAACCTGACTTCGTCGCTCCTGAAGCGACATGTCCGCCAGCGCCTTTCTTCCATTGAAAGCCAGTTGAAAGAGATCGAGGCAGCCATCCGCTCGCTGATCAATGCGGATGATGACCTGCGCCGTAGGTTCGCTATCCTCGTCTCGATCCCGGGCATTGCCGCTCGTTCGGCCTTTGCCCTTCTGATCGACATGCCTGAGCTTGGCACTCTGGAGGCGCAGGAAGCGGCCGCCCTGTCAGGCACAGCGCCCATGACCCGTCAGTCCGGCAAGCGCGTCGGCAAAGCTTTCGTCTCCGGCGGCCGGGTAAACGTCCGCCAGGCGCTCTACATGCCGGCTCTCGTCGCCGCCCGGTTCAATCCTGATCTCAGAGATAAATACAAAGAGTTCACCGCGCGGCAAACCGCCCAAAGTCGCCCTGACCGCCATCATGCGAAAGCTCGTTATCCTCGCAAACGCACTCATCCGGGACGGCCGCGAATGGTCTCCGAGAGTGGCTTGATCAAGACGGA
>CAZIGV010000047.1:0-2775 GCA_964538945.1 uncultured Hyphomonas sp. | reverse complement strand
CGAACTCCTCACGCGCCGCCATCAGGCCGGGCATTTCGGTCTCGGCGATCGCGATTTCCTTGCGGCCGAACTCGGCGAGTGAAATATCCGCGACGAAGTAGTCCTGCGTCTTGCCCTGAACAGTCATATCAACGTTCCTTTATATCCTTAACCGGCGGGTAACATGCAGGGTGCGCGGGTGCAAGCCAGGATCGCTTGCGTGCAGACGAGGACCGGACCGGGAGCGCTGAGTTAACCCGCGACAGCGTGGAGCGCAGTGCGGTAGCATTCGGCCGGGAACGCCTTGCAAGCCGTCTCGCGCGCCCGCCTCGCGATCTCAAGCCTGCGGGCCGGGTCACGGGCCAGGGAGCGCAGAATGACGGCGCCGGCGGCTATGTCAGGATCTGCCCAGACGGCAGCCGGGTCGTCGGCATAGACGCCGGTCGGGTCGCGCACCGGCACCAGCTGATAGGGCAGCAGCACGGAGTTCTCGGCATTCATAAAATCGAGGTTGCCAGACCAGCCGGTTGCGACAACGCATTTGCCGGCCACCATGGCTTCTGCCAGCGACAGTCCGAACCCTTCAGAGCGGTGCGGCGACAGAACGATGTCGGCCGCACCGAGCAGGGCGGCCTGCGCCTCAGCCGTGAGCGTTGTGTCAATCACCTCAATTCTGGGGTCGCCTCCAATCGCGAAGCGCAACTGCTCAGCATATCCCGGGAACTGGCCGAGCTGCTGCGTCTTGACGGTCAGGCGCACGTTTTCATTCCCCGGAAAGGCAAGACGGAACATGTTGACGGCGCCGAGAGGGTTCTTGCGTGTCAGCGAAGAGCGCGCGTCGGCAAATGAGAGAATGTGCAGGCGCCCTGCCTCCGGCAAGGCCAATGCGGCCGGCGAGACGGCGTCTGACGCCCCGACCGGCGGCGGCGTACCGAGATAATGCGGGACGACACGAACCGGAACGTTGAAGGCGGCCGCAAAGGTCTTTGCCACAAACCGGCTCGGCGCCCAGACTTCAGATACAAAGGCCGTCTGTCGCCTCCACTGGCGGGGGGCAACCGGCGTTTCCCAGACCCAGACCCCGATCACCCGCCAGTCATGCCAGCGGCGAAGTCCGATCGACAGGAGACAAAGCTCGAGTTCAGGCGGATTGGCGTAGAGGATCAGGGTTCCCGGGCGGTCAAGATCAAGCGCCCCGGTCTGGGTGGCTGACCGCAGGTCCGACTGATTGAGGACCGGGCTCGTGTCGACGGCAAGCGGGTTGAGGCCTTCTGCGTCCAGGGCTTCCACGCAGCCGCGGGCGGCCCGCCCGAGGCCATTGCCGCTGCCGAACATGCCCGCCACGACAATCTGGTCCAGCCTGAGGTCTTGCACGCCCGGCCGGCGCGGCCTCGGCAGGAGCCGGCTGCGCACGAGGTCGCGTCCGATCTTACGCAGGCCCATCATCCCCGGCTACCTTCGGTCAGGTCTCACCCAGCCTCTCCCGGCCCCGTTCGCCGGCGGATACAAGCTTGGCCCCCACTCAAAAGCATTGTACGGCCATCGTAGAAGCTTCGAAACTGGAAAATCCTGTATGTCACTCAAGGTCGAAGACTTGGCGATCCCTGACGTGAAGCTGGTCCTGCCAGCCCGGTTCCGGGATGATCGCGGGTTTTTCTCGGAGACCTACCAAAGGGACCGTTTTTTTGAATACGGGATTGAAGCAGAGTTCGTGCAGGACAATCATTCCCATTCAGTGAAGGCGTTTACAATCCGCGGGCTGCATTTCCAGGCCCCGCCCTTTGCTCAGGCCAAGCTCGTGCGTGTCATCCGGGGCGCCATCGTCGATGTCGCGGTGGATATCCGCAAGGCCTCGCCAACCTATGGCCAGTGGGTGAAGGCCGTCCTCTCAGCTGAGAATGGCCTCCAGATTTACGTGCCCAGAGGCTTCCTGCACGGATTTGCGACGCTGGCCCCGGATACCGAGGTCGTCTACAAGGTCGATGCGCCCTATTCGAAGGCCTGTGACGGCGCTGTCCTCTGGAATGATCCCACACTGGGAATAGACTGGGGGATCGGGAACAGCCAGGCGAGCCTGTCGGCAAAGGACGCGGCCGCGCCCGCTTTCCGCGATTTCAGCTCGCCGTTCTGACGATAGAGTTCCAGGGAACCGCTGACCGGCAAGACCGTTCTGGTACAATGAGGTTTGTCCTTGCTCGAGACTCGGGTGCCTGACACCAGCAAATTCATAGCAAGCAAAAGTCAACCAATGCAGCGCCTGCTAATGCCAAGGGTCTGGACGCGGCGGTATGTGGGGCCTTCGCGCCCCGACCCGTCGCTCAACCGCTCCGTGAGGGGCATATTGAAAAGGCAGTTCTGGTTGTTCACTCAAAACAGCCTTGGTCAGAAGAATCAGAGCAGTTCCAATGGGCGTCATGCCCCGACTGCTGACAGAAGCGTGGGTAGCGTCCCGGGACTTGGTGTAAATTCGACCTGAGGGAAGGTCATCGTGCGCGAATCCGTCGAGGTTGTGGTTGCGAAACTCAACCAGAAGGACCTCACACGATGACCGAAGACAGATTGGCTTTATTCGAGCTGATTGACCAGAGCGCAGACAACGACCTGGTGCGCGACATGCTGGCCTTTGCGGCCGGACGCATGATGGAGATGGAAGTGGAGACGCGCACGGGCGCAGCTCCCGGTGCCCGCTCCTCGGATCGCAAGGCTTACAGGAATGGCTACCGGGAGAGAGCTTGGGAAACCCGTGCCGGGCGGATCGATCTCGACATCCCGAAGCTGCGCAAGGGAACCTACTTT
>CAZIGV010000046.1:0-3043 GCA_964538945.1 uncultured Hyphomonas sp. | reverse complement strand
C
Source organism: uncultured Hyphomonas sp. (assembly GCA_964538945.1). Classification (GTDB taxonomy): domain Bacteria; phylum Pseudomonadota; class Alphaproteobacteria; order Caulobacterales; family Hyphomonadaceae; genus Hyphomonas. The sequence goes on along the minus strand of CAZIGV010000046.1, from coordinate 3,042 downwards.
AAAACACGCGCAGCATAAAATGAATCCGAGCGGCAACTACTTTGACAAATACCGGGTGCGGACAAGGTCAGAGACGATATCTGTATCGAAGAGGAAGCGGGAATTTACGGGCCAACCGGGGCCGCAAGCGGATCGGGAATGTCCGGGAAATCCTCGTCCAGCGGCTCCAGCGTTGCCAGCAGGGCGATCAGCGATTGCGGCGCAGCCGCCTCGATGATCAGGCGCGCGCCATCGCGCCGCATCACGGCGTCCTCGCCCGGAAGCTCGAACTCCCGGGGGATCCGAACGGCCTGGTTACGGCCATTCCTGAAAAGCTTCATGCGGCGTTCTGCAGTCACGAGGGGCGCTCCCTGTTGGCGCAGGCCTGAGCATATGCCGCCCAAATCGGCAAGGGGTTGACGGCCTGTCCGGCTAGCCGTTCCACCTTACCTGAGGCAGCGGCGAAGACGCTGCGCCCGCATCAGGCTCCGTGCGCGCTCCGGGCGCGGGCAAGCACTTCCCAGGCATTGACAGGCGCCATAACAGGCTGGTCCGTTGCCGTCAGGATGTCGGGGAATGCGGCGCGTTCTGGTTCACCGAAACAGATGGCCAGCATGTCCGAGGCATCCACGACCATCACCGGGGCAGTCCGTCCGGCCCGTAGAGGTCATCGTCTGTGAGTATGGGCCCGGTCACGGCCAGCGCGTCGATCCGGGCGAGCACGTCCGCAACGCGCTGCTGCGCCGCGGCCTGAGCATCGCTTGCCTTGCCGGATCCTTCCTTAAGGCGGCGGCGGACGGCGTCGGCAACGACTTCTGTCATCGGCAGGCCAAGCCGGTCTGCCAGCGCGCGGATATCGCGCACAACGTCGGGGTTACGTATCCGGATCGGTGTGCTTTTCATGATGGAAACGAAGCTATCATGACCTGGTGCTCACAAAAATACCTCTGCCCGGTTTTCGCAACCTGGCGCCGGGAGGCGAACGGGCTTCCTGCCTGGAGCCTGCGCGCCTGCCGCACATTGCAGGGGGCGGGTTTCACAATCGGCTGGCAGCCTCCGGGAGGGCCGCGAATGCTGGCGCCGCGTTGTGACATGGGGTGGTCCTCAGAATGGAAACAGGTGCGCTGGGGCGAGCGCGAGGCCGAGCCGCCAGGGCGGCAGGTGCCAGTTGATCGCCACGTATGGCGCGCCGAAGACGTCGAGCGCGGCATCTGGCGCGCTGGCGCCGAGATCGAAGTCCCGGATGATCAGGTCCGGCCTTCGCCCGGCGACCCACAGGCCGGTGACAAAGCCCTGCTCGATGTCGAGCGTCAGCGACGGGCGGGGGCCGGGCAGCTGCTGAAAGATGTCCGCCATCATGCGTCCTCCCCGAACAGGCCTGCGATGGCGATCCAGTGCGGGCCGTAGACGGCGGCCTCGCCGCATTCCTCGCATTCATAGGCCTCAGCGTCCGGCTCGCAGCCGTCCCGGGGCGCACGGCAGGCAAGGCAGAAGCCTTCCGACCAGTCGTCCGCCTGCTGCAGTTCTTCGATGGTGAAACGATGCCTGGTGGTTTCCGGTGTCATTGCGCCGCCCTCACCGAGACCAGAAGATATGGACTTCGTCGAAGCCCGTCTGGAACACCATGATCTCGCCGTTCAGCGCCATGTCGCGGGCGACGGCCTGCCAGTCGATATAGTAGCGCAGGCTTTCCGGGATCGCGGCGCCGGTATCGTCGTGGAGTTCCTCGGCGAAGTCTGCGGCGCTGCGGTATTCGCCGGCATAGTCCTCGAACGCGGCGCGCGCCTGTTCAAGGTCATTGCCGTAGTGCTGGTAAATGCGGGAGCCAAGTTCGCCATGCTCCCCGATAAACTCGGCAAGCTCGCACACGGCTTCGAAGGACGCGTACTCAGAAAGGTAGGCGCCGCCGAAGCCTTCATAATCGTGGATGGCCCATTCTTCTGAATCTGGTTCCGGGCTGGCGCGCAGCATCGCCGAAACTTTGCGCCTGATCTCTTCCGGTGTGGTGGCATCGATCCAGCGCCCGTGCAGGCAGCCGTTATTGTAGGCTGCAAGGCAGGCAACGTAGATGCGTGGCCTGTCCTGAGGTGGTGGCGCACCAGCCGTTCCAGGGGGTGCAACGGTCATGGGTTGGTCAGTCATATCTCATCTCCTTCAGCGCCGCGGGCTTTCCCGGCCCGGTGGGCGGCGAGGAGGTGCTCAGCCAGGGCGCTGAAGGCGCGGCGCAACCGGGCCAAGTCCCAGACCTGTCATCGCCTGCAGGCGCTCCGTTCCTGCCCGGTTGCGGCGCGACTGCGCTCTGGCAGAAGCACCGTCCGCCCACCTGGCTGGGAAGGATTATGGAGGCGGGAGGAATGCCAGATGACCGGGAGAGCCTGCGCCGGCTGGCCTGGAACTTGCCTGACCAGAAGACACGCGGACCTGGAGCTTCAACATGTGTTGTCCGGAAACTGGCTGTTACAGCCAGCGCATCAGGAAACTGTCTGCGCCGGAACTGATCCGTGCCGGCAGGCTGCCTCCAGCCAACATTGAGGGGGTGACTCTCGAGCCTGCGTGCGTCTGTGAAGACTGCAACGCGGTCTTCATGGAAGGATACCATGAAGGGCTGCCGCTCGTCGTCCGGCTCGGCCGCCTGGCGCACGCAGCTGCCTGGACGTCGTTTACGCGGGACTGATCAGTTGCCGCTGCCCTGCACCGCGTCCCGGGATACCGGCCGGGCTTGTCTTTGCCCGGCTGAAACAGCGAAGTCGAAACCAGGCCATCAGGAACGCCATGCCGGGCACCAGATTCTGCCTGCACGCTAAAGCCTCAAATTAAAAATTTGCGGACCGCGGCGGCACGCCCCTGGAAGGTTTCGTGGATGGCAGGAAACTAGCCGACGCCGGACGGAGACCGGTTTTCGCCATCAGGCAATTTATCGCCGAAGGCAGCCATCTGACACCGGCCCGCGCTGCTCGTGAACGCACTTGTTTATGGCCTTCCAGAGCCAGGCGTCGATCGCGGCCCAATCCGCAGCCGGGCGCGCTCATGCAGCGCCGCGCAGGAATGGGTTGATGATCCGCA
>CAZIGV010000045.1:0-3768 GCA_964538945.1 uncultured Hyphomonas sp. | reverse complement strand
GCACTCATCCGGGACGGCCGCGAATGGTCTCCGAGAGTGGCTTGATCAAGACGGAAACTTTAGAAATGGCGCCCCCGATGAATCGAGAATGGAACGGCAGGCAAATCCAACTCCTGCCGCTCCAGGTTTTCACAGATCGATGCCAGTCGAGATTTCCAGCGCATCGTCAACGTCAACGCCCAGGTACCTGACGGTGCTCTCAAGCTTTGTGTGTCCGAGCAGGAGCTGAACAGCTCTGAGATTGCCGGTCTTGAGATAGATGAGGGCAGCCTTGGTGCGCCTCAGCGAGTGCGTCCCATAGGTTGCCGGGTTGAGCCCGATCGATGCCACCCATCCCTGGACGATGCGGGCGTATTGCCGGGTCGAGAGATGCGGTGATGCCTCCGGCCGGCTCTGGAAGATAAAGTCGTCAGCACCCGGCATCCCGCTTGCGAAAAGCGCAGTTATCGACCGGCGGGTGTTCTCCGTGATCTCGAACTGCACGTGCCTGCCGGTCTTCTTCTGGATGATCACGCCGCGCGACTTCACGTGTCCGCCGGCCGCGACGTCGCCAACCTTCAGCCTGACCAAATCGCAGCCCCTGAGCTTGCTGTCGATTGCGAGGTTGAAGAGGGCGAGGTTTCGCACATCGCCTTCAAGCTCAAGCCGGGTCCTGATCGACCAGACCTCCTTCATTTTCAGGGCTGGCTTCTGACCGGTCAGTTTGCCAGCCGTCAAACGGCGAGGTCCTGCTGTTCCTGAGCCCACGCCCGCCCGCTTCACTTCGTCTTCCATGATGTTCCTCCTGTTCAAGCCGCTGCGCAGCGCAGGCGGCTAAAGGGGAGGCATGCAACTGGCATGGCGCGGGCGATCGAAGGCGAGCCTGTGGACTTGAGTTTGGTGCTACCCAGTAGTACTTTACGGCCACAAGGAGAGAGCTCATGTCTGTAAAATCTTCGATCTCGCTCACCGACGAACAGGATGCCTTCGTACGCCAACTCGTCGAGAAGGGGCGATTTCCATCTGTGAGCGCTGCCTTGCAGCAAGGACTGGAACTGTTGCGCCTTCGTTTCGAAAATGACGAGTTGGAGCTTGAGGCGCTGCGAACTCTTCTGCTCGAACGGCGAAGCGGAAAGTTCGTATCCAATGACGATGTGATCGACGCCATTTCTGGCGCAGCGAACCACAAGCGCGCCAAACATGGCATATGAGGTCGTCTTCGCGGCCGATGCCCGACGCGACTTCACACTGATTTTCGAGTTTCTGGTCGACCGCTATGTTGGCTTTGGCGATGATACCGAGACCGCTATTATGCGCGCCGAAACGCGCGTGCAGTCGATCCGCGCAGACATCACTCAATTGAGACAACTACCCTATCGCGGAACGCTGCATGACGAAATGCTGCCCGGACTGCGCCATTTGACAATTGGGCAGGCCATTGTGTGGTTCGACATAGATGAAGATGTGAAACTTGTTCGGGTGCTCGCCGTCTTTTTTGGCGGCCAGGATCACATCCGCAGAATGCTAACCCGATTGCTCGGTGAGTAGCTCAATGGCGCAATCGGATCCAACTTGGCCCATTCCTGCTGTTTAGGCTGCGGTGCATTAGTAACCGCTTCGGTTGGCATCCGAAACGGAACGCAGACAGAGCGCTACTTGTTTAAGTCATTGCTATCCACTCGCGGATGACGTCATAAATACATCTTTTCGCGCCAACGGCCGCGTATGCGATGATGGTGGCGTCTGGAATGGCGATACAGGTGGCTTACAAAGTAGGTAACCCAAAGATGCAGTCACGCAGTTTCAAAGTCGCTCCGTTTCTGACACAGGCCTGCAAGACACTTGGTTTAGGTCCTGCTCGCGTGCTTGCGCAAGCGGGCCTTCCTTTCGACTACCTTGCGCATGAGGGGCGCGGTCTGGACGCCGCCGGATGGTTTACTGTTCTGGAGGCGTTGGTCGGTGAAGCGAGCACCCCGGATCGCGCGATGGAGCTAGGGCGCGCGCTTGCCACGGGGCCGATTCATCCTGCCCTGATTGCCTTCTCGGCAAGCCCTAACATCCGGATGGGACTGCAGCGACTGGCCTTGTTCAAACCGCTGATCGCACCGGTTGCACTTACGATTGAGGAACAGTGGGGGATACTTTCTATCACGCTGACTTCAGCAGAAGCGACCGCAGGCCTGCCCCCTGCGGCGGCCATCATGGAAGTGTCCTATTTTCTCGAACTCTTGCGCACATTCGCTTCCGAACAGATCACACCGCAATCTGTGATCTTGCCCGCACAGGTGCAGATCACCGATGCATTCCGTCGTTTCGCAGGGTGCGAGATCGTCCTTGGGGATCACGCCGGTCTTGCGCTTCGTGGTGCGGATGCGTCGCTGCCGATCATCTCGGCCGACACGGCTGTTTACCGCGCAATCGAGCAGGAGCTCTTGGCCCGCCTGACATCGTTATCCGGCGCAATCGGCATGGCAGAGCGCGTCCGGCGCGAGATCCGCATTATGCTGCCGTCTGGCCGGATATCGGCCGAGGCGATTGCTCATCGTTTGCGGGTCAGCACACGCAGTCTACAACGCAAGCTGAAGGACGAGGGTGAATCGTTCCAGACGATCCTTGATGAGACCCGTGCGGCATTGGCCCTGATCTATCTGCGCGACCGCAAGCTCAGCACAGAAGAGACGAGTTTCCTGCTGGCTTACCGCGATCCGAACTCCTTCTATCGTGCCTTCAGTGACTGGACCGGTATGACCCCTGCCGAGGCGCGCGCAGCGCCTGCTGTTTGATTGGCGTAATCCGTTTGTTTGTTGGCGCGATCCGCATTTGTGTGAAGGTGTAGGAAGGGTCACGTTTAACACATCACAGACAGCTGTAGAGGCAGACCATGACACAGACGATCTTCATCACCGGAGCATCCAGTGGCATCGGCAACGCGACGGCCCATTACTTCCATGACAAGGGCTGGAACGTTGTGGCCACCATGCGCGACCTTGAGCAGGCGGGCGATCTCGCCGTTCTACCGAAGGTTCAAGTCGCACGACTTGATGTGACGGAAGGTTCCTCGATCACGACCGCGGTCGAAGCGGCTTACGCTCGGTTCGGCCGTATTGACGTGCTGTTAAACAACGCTGGCTACGGCGCCTATGGTCCATTGGAAGCTTTCGACATGGACGGAATCCGCCGTCAGTTCGACACGAACGTGATCGGGCTGCTCGAGGTCACCAAGGCCATACTTCCCCAGATGCGTGCACAGGGCAAAGGCGTGATCGTGAATATCTCCTCGATCGGGGGGCGTATGACCTTTCCGCTTGGCAGCCTTTATCATGGCACGAAATTCGCGGTGGAAGGCCTTTCCGAAGCCTTGCATTATGAACTCGAGCCCTTGGGCATCCGGATCAAGATCGTGGAACCCGGCATGATCGCAACCGACTTCAGCGGTCGCTCCTTTGATTTCCGCCAGACGCCCGAACTGACCGCCTATCAATCCGTAGTGGACAAGCTTTTTGCCGTCCTTGGCAGCCCTCAAATGGCCGCTACAGCGTCGCCGCCGTCGGTCGTCAGCGAGGCGATTTGGGCCGCCGTGACAGACGGCACGTCCCGCTTGCGTTATACCGCCGGGGCGGATGCTGCCGCATACATGTCCGCGCGCTCTGCACAGGATGACGCGACCTTCATCGGCGGCATCAAGACGCAGTTCGGCTTGGCCGGGTGAACACGCAACCAGCCCTCGCTTCAGTGTAAGCGCTGCGGGCTCCCCACGTAGAAAGTAGCTTTCCCGGCGAGGATGTTTGC
>CAZIGV010000044.1:0-4167 GCA_964538945.1 uncultured Hyphomonas sp. | reverse complement strand
GCACGCTGGCCGCCCCGCGCCCGGTCTTCGAGCGCGACGCCACACCAAGAACGATTTTGTGAGGGCAAGTGGCAGAGCGAGTGACTCAGGCGCCCAACTCTCTCCCGTGCCGGTGTCCGCCCCAGCATGCTGGTTACGAAACCCTGCGCAAATCTGACGGACGTTGGAAAACCAGTTTGTCAGCCCGGACCAAAGTCATCCCGAAAGCGGTCGATTTGGTGCATGCGTTCATGCAGGATGGTCACGATGCCGATGTCGCCATTCTTGAGTTGCCGCCAATAGACGAAATGGCGCTCGTGTCGAAAGAAGAACCCTTCGACGCCGAACTCGGCCGGGATGGGCCTTGATGCGACCCCGTGAGCTGCAATTCTTTCGAAGGCTGCGAACAGGCCGGTGATGTGCGTCTCGGCTTGTGCATCACCCCACCTGTCGCGGGTGTAGCGGTAAATGTCGTCGAGGCGATGGGACGCCCCTTCCTGGATGCGAATGGCGGGCACCGGCTCAACCCCGGTTCCGCGCGATCACCTCTGCCGCCGTCAGCGGCTTGTATGTCTCCTCCGGAGCAGCGAAGGCATGGGTCAACTCCGCCTTCAACCGGTTGAACCTCTCAGCCTCAACCCGCTCCTTGTCACGCCGGATCAAGTCGCGGATGTACTCGCTGACGTTCTCATAGGACCCCTCATCGCCAACATTGGCCGAGACAAAGTCGCTCAGGGCTCCGCCGATGCGGACGGTCATTGTGGTCGTTCGGGACATGGCGCCGTACCTCTCACCTCACGTGTATTCAATATAACCAAAAAAGAACACAAAACAAGCTGTCATACCCCGTGCCGACACCGTCAATCGTCTGGCTCTTCGACAACGTGGCGGCCCGAAAGCGCAAGCAACACATACAGAACGGCATCCGAGTGCCGCGTGAGAGCGATCAGATGGTCACCGCTTGGCCCCCGTTCGCCGGAGAACCAGTATTTCACGGTACGTTCGCTGGCGCCCGTCCAGCGCATGGCCATCTTGATCGCGCGATGTGTTTCGCCCAGTTCCTCGTGCAAAGCCCGCGCCACCGCTGTTCGATAATCGGCTGGTTCTTCGACCAGGTGCACGAATGTGCCCATTTTCGGCACAACTGTGCCCATCTTCACCCGCATATCCACGTCCTTCTCCGCTAAATAGTTGAAGAACCATGAAAACGGCGAGAGCCGGATTTGTCCGTGACGGGTCATCAGACCTCATCTGAAGAACACGATTGATTTGAGAGGCCCGAGATGAATTGGGGTTTGAACACGGGCTTGCAGGCGAACGGAAAGACATTGTCCGTTTCGGGAAACGACTTTCCGGGCCTCCTCGCGTCAGATGGGAAAACGAAAGCCAACCAGAGCCGGATCGGCTGAATAGGAAAACGCGATTTGAGTGGCGGTCGAGGCAACAGAACGGACGACGGTGACGAGGTTGGGCAGGATATCCCGGCCGTTGCCTATGTCCGAATGTCGACCGACCACCAGAAATACTCGACCGAGAGCCAGCTGGACATCATACGCAGCTATGCCGCCGCCCGCGGCCTGCAGATCTTGCGCGTGTTCGAGGATTCAGGGCGTTCCGGGCTGCGGCTCGACGGCCGGGAAGCGCTGCAGAACCTGATGGCCGAGGTTCAATCCGGCCATGCCGATTTCAAGGCGATCCTCGTCTATGACGTCAGCCGCTGGGGGCGGTTTCAGGATGCCGACGAAGGCGCCTACCACGAGCATGTCTGTTCCCGCGCCGGGATCCGGGTCCACTATTGCGGCGAGCAGTTCGAGAATGACGGCAGCATCGGCTCTAACCTTCTGAAAACCGTCAAGCGGGTGATGGCGGGCGAGTACAGCCGCGAGCTATCGGTCAAGGTATTCGCTGGGCAGTGCCGCCTCGTGGAACTCGGCTATCGACAGGGCGGCGCTGCCGGATACGGGCTGCGGCGCGTGCTGATCGATGAGCACGGCAACCCGAAGGGCGAGCTGTCTCGCGGCGAACAGAAGAGCCTGCAGACCGACCGCGTGATCCTGCTGCCCGGGCCCGAGGAGTAACAGCGTGTCGTCCAGCGCATGTACGAAATGTTCGTCAACGAGGGGCGCACGGAGCGAGAGATCGCGGAAACCCTGAACGGCGAGGGACACCGCACCGATCTCGACCGACCGTGGACGCGGGCCACCGTCCATCAGGTGCTGACAAACGAAAAGTACATCGGGAACAATGTTTTCGCAAAGGTATCTTTCAAGCTGAAGCAGCGCCGCGTTGTGAACCCGCGAAAAATGTGGATCCGCGCGGAGGGTGCATATCCCGCCATCGTCGATCAAGCGCTGTTCTTGCGCGCAAGGGAGATCGTGGATGCCCGAAGCCGCCATTTCTCGGATGAGGAACTGCTCGAGGCCCTGCGCACCGTCCTCAATCGCCAAGGCGTGCTGTCGGGGCTGATCATCGACGAGCAGGATGATCTGCCATCCTCCAGTGCCTATCGCAGTCGCTTCGGCAGCCTGCTGCGCGCCTACCGACTGATCGGCTACGAGCCAGAGAGGGACTACAGTTACATCGAGGTCAACCGCACGCTGCGACAGGCGCATCCGCAGGTGGTGGCCGAGATTATCGCCGGGGTCACGCGGCACGGCGGATCGGCGGTGCAAAACCCGGAAACCGACATGCTTCGTGTCAACGATGAGTTCACTTTGTCCATCGTGCTGGCCCGATGCACGTCGACGGCAGCCGGAGCCCTGCGGTGGCGCATCCGCCTCGACACCGGCCTGGTGCCGGACATCACCATCGCCGTGCGCATGGACGAGCTGAACGAGGCGCCACGCGACTACTACGTGCTGCCCAGCATCGACATGACTTTCGGGAAACTGAAATTCGCCGAGCAAAACGGGCTCGCGCTGGACGCGTACCGGTTCGACACGCTCGATTTCTTCTACGCGCTCGCCTCGCGGGCCAGGATCTCGGAGGTGGCATGATGCCCGACGATTTGGAACTGACCAGCCAGAAGCAAGTGACCCTGATCCCGACAGACAGGATCCGGATCCTCAATCCCCGCGTTCGCAACCGCCGCGCGTTCGCGGAAATGGTCGAGAACATCGCCCGCATCGGCCTGAAGCGCCCGATCACCGTGGCGCCTCGACCCGGGACCGATCCGCGGGAATACGACCTCGTCTGCGGACAGGGCCGGCTTGAGGCCTTCATCGAACTGAATCAAGACAGCATCCCTGCAATCGTGATCGACGCCGACGAGAGCGACTGTCTTGTCATGAGCCTCGTCGAAAACTGCGCGCGGCGGCAGCACAACCCCATCGACCTGATGCGGGAAATCGGCGCGCTACGCCAGCGCGGCTATAGCGACCGCCAGATTGGCGAGAAGATCGGCGTGTCCACCGAATACGTGAACATGATCGCCGGGCTGCTCGAAAAGGGAGAGGAGCGCCTGGTCTCGGCCGTGGAGACCGGCGTCCTCCCGCTGAACCTCGCCATCCAGATTTCCAAGACCGATGCGAAGGGCGCGCAGAAGGCGCTGATGGACGCCTATACCCAGAACAAGCTGCGCGGCCGGAAGCTGGCGCTTGTGCGCCGGCTGATCCAGCAGCGCGAACTGCGCGGCCCCCAACTCCAGAACAACCCGCTCGGACGCCGGATAGCAAAGCGGGCGCTGACCAGTGAAGGCCTTGTCCGCGCTTATCAGCAAGAGGCCACGCGCCAGAAGCTGCTGATCAAGAAGGCGGAGCTCACCCAGAGCCGTCTGATGTTCGTGCGCGAGGCCTTCCGAACGCTCTGCACGGATGCGCATTTCATGACCCTGCTCAGGGCCGAGGGGCTTGAGACGATGCCTGCCGATCTCGCCCGGTCCGTCACCGAGGGGGCATCGGCATGAAACGCGAGGCCCGCGAGCCCCCACGCAGTATCAATCTCGGGTTCGAGGACGACTGCGTTACCCTCCCCATCGATGCCATCCTGCCGCTGCGCGCCTTCGGCAAGTCCGCGAAATCGAGCCGGAAGTACCGGCAGATCGTGGCCTCCATCGCGCAGATCGGGGTCGTCGAGCCGCCCGTCGTCGTCCGGAACCCTGACAAGTCCGCAACCTGGTTGCTGCTCGACGGGCACCTGCGGATCGAGGCGTTGAAAGACGCAGGCGCGAGCGAGGTGGAATGCCTGGTC
>CAZIGV010000043.1:0-6151 GCA_964538945.1 uncultured Hyphomonas sp. | reverse complement strand
GACGTCAAAGAGTTCGAACCGAAGATTCAGAAACTCCTCGACGATCACGTCATCGCGATGCCGGCACAAATCATCATCGAGATGGTCAATATCAATGATCCCAAAGCCCTGCAGGCGGTCGTGGAAGATGCCGGCATCACAGATGCGTCGAAAGCCGACCGCATTGCCAGCGCGACGCGCCGCACACTGACCGAGCGCATGGACGAGGATCCAAGTTTCTACGCGAAGTTCTCCGCCTTGCTCGAGGAGACGATCCGGGATTACCGATCGCGGCGCCTCTCCGAGCGCGACTATCTGAACAGCGTCGTCGATCTCGCCCAGAAGGTCGCATCCAAGGACCGCGGCCGGCGCGTCCCTGAAGTGTTGAAGGGCAATGATGATGGCCAGGCCTTCTTCGGGCTTATCGAGACGAAGATGGTGACGGAGACTGGCGCCCCGCTCGATGAGCGCGAGACCGCAATGGTCGCGCTGAGACTGATCGAGATCGTCAAGGCGCACCACATCGTCGACATCTGGTCTAATGAAGTTGCCCAGAACGCATTGCGCAATGCGATCGATGATTACTTCTTCGATGTTCTCAGAGACCAAAAGGGCGTCGTCCTGTCGGTTGAGGATCTGGACACGCTGGAACTCGATCTGATGAAACTTGCGCGGGCGCGGTTTCCAGGATGAAGGCTGAACATCGCCAAATCGACTATGGCTCAATCAAGATTGCTTTCACCGTGAACCGGCGGGAGCGAACAACACTCGAAATCGCTGTCGAGCCGGACCTGAGCGTCACTGTTGCGGCGCCTCAGGGCGCAGACTGTGTGGCGATAGACGCGAAAGTGCGAAAGCGCGCCGCCTGGATCCTGAAACAGCAGGCATTCTTCAGGCAGTTTCTGCCGCGAACGCCTGAGCGCCAGTTCGTGGCCGGCGCCACTCATCGCTACCTTGGTCGGCAATACCGGCTCAAAGTTCGTGCAGGTCTGATCGACCGCGTGAGGCTCTTTCGCGGTTTCATCGATATTGAAACACTCCGCCCCAAGACGGACGCGCATACACGCGGTCTTGTGGAAGATTGGTACCGGGACCGTGCAAAGCTGAAATTTCAGGAGCGTGTCGAGGTCTGCCAGGAACGTTTTTCAACACCGGCCAAGGTTTCACCGGAAGGCATTGTCGTGCGAAAGCTCAGCCACCGCTGGGGCTCCATGTCGCCCGCTGGCAGGTTGATCTTGAACACAAGGCTCATTGAAGCACCGGTTGATGCGATCGACTATGTCATCACGCACGAACTCTGCCACAGACTACATCCTAATCATGGCAAGGCGTTCTTCAAAACGCTGACCGCTGTCATGCCGGATTGGGAACGCCGAAAAGTGCAACTCGAACGCCTGATGGCATAGCGGCTCGAAATCAAAGTGGCTCGGTGCCAGCATCGAGCAGTGACAAATAGCGCCGATACACAAACACCCGCCCCCGGGCCTTGCCAGTGATCTCTTCCACAATCCCGAGTGCCTGCAGACGCTCAAGCGCTGCAGTTGCTGTCGGGAACGTTACGCCCGAAAGCTCTGCGGCCGTACCGATCGTCAGGAGCGGACGCTTCTGAAGGATCGAATGCAAAGCTTGGGCGCCCGGCGCCCCGCGCCCGAGCCCGGCGATCTGAGCGGCGTCCTCAGCAAAGATCGCAGAAATCGACCGCGCCGCCTCATGCGCCTGACGCGCAACATCCCGCACTCCGGTCAGGAAGAATTCAAGCCAGGTCTCCCAGCGGCCGTGCTCCCTCACTTCCTGAAGCAGCGCGTAGTAAGTTGCCCGATGAGATTTCAGGTAGAGGCTGAGATAAAGAAGCGGCTCGTCGAGGATTCCCTGCTCGCAGAGATACAGCGTGATCAGGAGGCGCCCAAGCCGGCCATTGCCATCCAGGAACGGGTGGATCGTCTCGAACTGAACATGCGCAAGTCCCGCCTTGATGAGAGGCGGCAGGCCGGAGTCCGTCTCGTGCAGGAAGGCCTCAAGATTGCTCATGAGATCCAGCACGTGCTGGGGCGGCGGCGGCACGAACAAGGCATTGCCCGGCCTTGTCCCGCCGATCCAGTTCTGCGAGCGGCGGAACTCACCTGGTTGCTTGGTGCTTCCCCTGCCCGAGGACAGCAGTATGGCGTGCATTTCCTTCAGCAGGCGGAGCGATAGAGGGAACCCTCCACGGATGCGGTCCAGGCCATGCGTCAACGCTGCGACATAGGTCGAGACCTCCTCGACATCGTCGAGCGGCACCCCGGGCGCAGCTTCATCTTCGTAGAGCAGCAGATCGGACAGTGAGGACTGCGTGCCTTCGATCTGGGACGAGAGCAGCGCCTCCTTGCGCACATACATGTAGAGGAAGAGCGAGGTGTCAGGCGCAACGCTGCGCACTCCGTCCAGCCGGCCAAGGGCAAGCATGGCCTCGCTGGCGAGCAAGGACAGGCCGGTCATGTCGATCGGGGGCCGGGGCGGCAGGTCCGGCGGCAGGAAGGCGCGCACAGTCTCGCCGGTGACGGTACTGGTCACCCATTCGCCCTTCCGGCCGGAGTCCTGCGGAGTTGCCATAGTCTATCCTTTAATAGCGCCCAATCGTTATTAAAGGATAACTCGATACACTTTAATAGCCACTTAGGCAATTAAAGGCTGGCGCCTTGTCCGGGAACGAAAAATCGTCGGATTCAGCCCCTAACTGTCACGCTGGACGCAACTTTGTCTCAGGCAACCCCGCCACCCTCTAAACGACTCGCGCGCCCCGCCCGAATCTTTCCATGACTACCCGGTCATGGCGCTCCACATCCGCGATTTCCGTCAAAGCGACACGGCAGAGCTCTCGAGGCTCTGCGAGACGGGACAATTGATCGGCGCCCTGCCCCGAGATGGGGACGCAGCCCGCATCTTCTCGGGCTTGCGCGAAGACCGTCTTGCAGCAGCTATCTGGTTCAAGCTTGAAGGCCAGACCGGCATTATCGACGCCATCGCCCTCGCCAATAGCGACCTCCGGCAATCGGACGTCCAGGAACTCATCGCTGAAGCGAGCCTCTGGCTTGCGTCCCGCGGCGCCGTCCGCATCGAACTGAGGGCCATACCTGAAGACAGTGCGCTGCTGGCTGGCCTTCGGGACATGCACTTCAAAGCTGACGAACGCGCCGGCATGATGCACCGGCTTCTGCGAACCCGAAGCGCTGCATGAACTCGGCCACCCATCGAGCGCCCGCGACCCCTCTGGCCGCAATCAACCAGGACACTCTCAATTCACAAGACACCTGCGGACAGTGGGAAGCGCGTGGCGGCCGGTCCGCCGGCGAGTCCCAGCCCCGGGCCTGAAGACAGGCAACCGGATCCTCATTGAGCCTCGCCGGGCCGGCCGTCAGGCCGAACAGACCCGCGCGCCTCGCGCGGGCGGACCGCAACACAGAGGCTAGGCTTTTCAGGCAACCATCTGATTAGGCCCGATCTGGGCGCCGAGCAGTTCCATGAGATATCCGCCGTCGCGCAGGCCCTCGGCTTTGCGCACCAGGTATTTCACCGCGTCGCGCAGCGATCCCTTGTCATCGTTCCAGGCGTCGGCAACACGCGCTTCGCCGTAGAGGAGCACTGCGATCTCACGCCGGCTCATATCCTTTTCCAGGCAGTCGAGCGCGATCAGGCCGTTGCGAAGGATCTGTGTTGTCTTGGTCCAGAGCGGGACGGAGAGGTCGGGCCCGTCGCCATAGAGTTCGAGCGCTGCCTTCTGCACCTTGGCTTTACGTTCATAGGCATCGATGTCGGAAATCGTGAACTTCATCCGGACCGGCTCAAGGCCGATGAGCGGCAAGCCGGTGCAGCGCACCTGTACCACGCAGCCCTTGCCTCGAACGAGGAGAAATTCCCGGCCGAGACGATCACTGACATGGGTGATCTTGCAGATCGGCAGCGTTCTTTCCCAGATATCACAGACTTCGTCAGGCGCGCGCGGGCTGCAATGGATTTCGACCTGGTCCGGGAAGGCCGCGCGGCTCCAGACCGCATCTGCTTCAAATCCGTTCAGATCAGGATCGGGCATGAAGACAAGGCTCCAGCGCTCGGCAAGGATCTGCTCGGTGCGGGATTTCAGCATCCGTATCGGCGCACACGGCGCCATCCTTTCAGATATCTCATCATCCCGGCGCAGAGCGGCATCCCGCCTGAACTCGGGATTTCGCCTGAGATATTCCCAGGCCCATCGGTCCATGGACAGCCGGGCGAGGTAGTCATACCCGGCGAGCATTCCCGGCGATTCAAGTGTGAACGTTTTCATCAGCATAGCCCTCCACGAGGAGTGCCCAGCAAAAGCTGTTCCACTTAAGCGATTCACGATTTCTCAACCCAAAGTGTTAAAATATCGGGTGGTTTTGGTAACGACTGATCCCTCAATCTGCGGTCAGCCCGATCGGCATTTACCAAACCGGCCGTTTTGCACCCGTATTCCGGGCACAGCGCCGGCCTGCACAAAATGGCCCGCGCTCCAACTCCCCAAAAGCGTCCGTTCCCGGAACACTCACGGCAAGAGTTGAAGCCGGATTTTCAGACCGATGACGGACATGATTGAGACAGAGAGCACGGAGCGCCGCCTGAGCGCGATGCTGCGTACCGCCTTCTGCCCGGTGGTGCGCGCAGCCCTCGAAGCGGAAAGAACCATAGAAGTCATGGTCAATCCCGATGGGTCGGTCTGGATTGAAGAATCCGGACACGGCTTGGTTGATACCGGAAAGATGATCACAGCTGGCGACCGCGAACGCGTGATCCGTCTTGTCGCCTCCAGCCTTGGCGCTGGGACCTCGTCCATCGCTTCGATTGTCTCGGCTGAGTTGCCGGGAACCGGCGAGCGGTTTGAAGGCATCCTGCCGCCGGTATCAGCCGCGCCCTGCTATTCGATCCGCAAACTCGCCCGCGCGCCGTTCACTCTGGCTGACTATGTCCGGCAGGGCGCGCTGTCCCCAGCGCTTGCCGACAAGCTCAAGGCGCTCGTCGCTGAGCGCGCCAACATCGTCATCGCGGGCGGCACCTCTTCGGGCAAGACCAGCTTTGCCAACGCCCTGCTGGCGGAGGGTGGCTTCAGCGGCGAACGGATCGTTCTCCTAGAGGATACACGCGAACTCACCTGCCCCGCCGCAAATCTCGTTACCCTCAGAACCCAGGACGCCCGCGTCACCCTGCGCGACCTCGTCCGCTCGACACTTCGCCTGCGCCCGGACCGGATCATTGTTGGCGAAGTGCGCGGGGCAGAAGCGCTCGATCTCCTCAAGGCCTGGAACACAGGGCACCCGGGCGGGCTCACAACGCTTCATGCAAATTCTGCCCTAGGCGCACTCAGCCGTCTCGAACAGCTCGTCAGCGAAGCGACAGCCCGCGCGCCATTTGAACTGATCGCGGAAGCTGTCGACGTCATCGTGTTCATGACCCGCGCGGGCGGCCAGCGCCGCGTCGAGGACGCCGTCCGCGTTCTTGAGTTCACCGGTGAAGGTTACCGCACCGAGCCTGTGCTTTCCCGCTCTCTATCCCTCGTCAGCCAAGGAGATGCTTCATGACGAAACCCCTTTCACCGCACCTGACCCGCAGGGGCGTCCAAGCCCTCAGCCTCGCGCTTACGCTCGGGCTCGCCCTGCCAGCGCACGCTGCAGGAACCGGCATGCCCTGGGAAGGACCGCTCACGCAGATCCTTTCCTCCATCGAGGGGCCGGTGGCCCGCATCGTGGCGGTGATCATCATCACGATCACCGGCCTCACGCTCGCGTTCGGTGAGACCTCCGGCGGTTTCCGTAAGCTCATCCAGATCGTGTTCGGCCTGTCGATCGCGTTCGCGGCGACCAGCTTCTTCCTGACCTTCTTCTCGTTTGGCGGCGGGGCGCTGATCTGATGACCGAGGGCTTCGAGATTCCGCTGCACCGGTCGCTCACCGAGCCCGTCCTGATGGCCGGCGCGCCGCGAAATCTCGCCATCTCGATCGGCACACTCGCGGCGGCTGTGGGTCTCGGCCTGCAGCTCTGGATCCCCGGCCTTCTCATCTGGCTCCTCGGGCATTCGGCGGCCGTCTTCCTCGCCCGCAGAGACCCTGACTTCATGGCGACGCTCATCCGCGCGCTCCGGCACAAGGAACATCTCTCATGCTGAACCTGCGCGAATACGCCGC
>CAZIGV010000042.1:0-6586 GCA_964538945.1 uncultured Hyphomonas sp. | reverse complement strand
GGAGGCGGAGGTGGAGGTGGAGGTGGAGGTGGAGGTGGAGGTGGAGGTGGAGGTGGAGGTGGGGGCGGAGGTGGAGGGCTCGCGGAGAGGATCAGGTTCGACTGGGCGAGTTGCCCGGTCGCTACGCCCTGAAGCAGGATGGTCTGGCCGGCGCCGAAGGTCAGCAATGTGCCGCCCTCCGAGCTCGTGCGGCCGTTGAAGGCCGCCAGGGCATCGGCCGAGGAAAACGCCGTCAGATCAATCCTGTCAGCAGAAACAGAAAAGTCCGTGATGGTATCGGCCCCGCCATTCGGGGCGTAGACGAACGTATCGGCCCCTGCGCCCAGGGTGACCGTGTTATTGGCCGTGTTGCCGATGATGCGGTCATCCCCGCTGCCGCCAACGGCGTTCTCGATGATCGTCCCTTCCGCGATCGCGACAACATTGACGTAATGGACCGGGGTCTGGCCGGGTCTGTCGCCGAGACTCGAGAAGGTGCCGGGGCGCAGGTCAAGGATCTGAGGCTGGGCGAAGCCCGACAGGTTGATCGTGTCGATACCGCCCGTGTCATAGATCGTCATCGACGGGGGCCGCAGATAGGTGACCCCGCTCACGAGGACATATTGAGACCAGTCGATATTAGTGCCGGGCGCGGAGGAGTTGAACCCGAAGGTTGTGTTGCCGTTGAAGGTTCCGGCCGGGTTTGGTCCGTAAAGGAGCTGTGCGGCTGCAATGTCTGCCTGTTGCAGGCCGAGGACATAGCGGAAGCTGCCAAAGCCGGTTTCAAGCTGATCGAAGTACGACATGACCGTATAGGACATGATGTCGTTTATGTAGATGTTGTCCGTGCCGTAGTCTGCGGTGCTGTTGTACGGCCCGGAATGGCCGAAGCCGAGGGCGTGGCCTATTTCGTGAATATAGGTCTGCTGGGCATAGCTGTCGAACCAGCCTGAACTCGAGCTAGCACCGGGCGGCGCCCAGTTTGAGCTGATGACGATCAGGGACGAGGTGATCGAGGATCCGCTTGTGGAGGTGCGGGCATAGGCGGATGGGTCATCATCATCTCCATCGCGGCGAGGGTCATCGGCAACCGAGTTCACGAAAGTGATATTTGCCGTGCCTGTCGTTCGGACAAAGGTCAGCGGTGTGACCGCTGCCCACATGTCGAGCGCGCGCTCGGCCATGGCACGCTCATCCGCATTGAGGTCTTCAATGTTGTAGGTGATCGTGTTGCTCGGCCAGCGGGGGCCGAGCCCCGGCTCGGACCCGTTTGCGAGGTACTGTGCGATCTGGCCGATCGTATAAGTTGGAAGGGGCGGAGCGAGGGCCACTGAGAGAGTGTAACTGCCCGTCCCGGTGACCCCGTTCGAGTCGGCCCAGGCATGGGCGTTGATGAAATAGACCCCCGATGTCGTCGGCGTAAACCGCAGCAGTGAATTGAGGCCAGGGCCGCCATCATCATTGGTCTTGAGCTGGACACCGGCTGAACTCATGATTTCAAGAAACGGATCGCCGAGGGGCGTCGCACCGGTGCCGTCGAGGGTAATCTCGTACGTCACTCCCGCCTGCAACTCGATCATGAACCAGTCCTGGTCCCCGCTCGTCTCAATCTGGCTGACGACCGTGTCGCCGACATTGAGCGTGAAGGTTGTCGACACGTCTCCCGGAACCTCTCCGGGAAAGCTTAAGGTCGCCGCCTCTGGGGAGCCGGCCGGAGCATTGACGGGCGGGGGGACGCTCTGGGTCTGGAAAGCCCCCGCCGCAATGGCGCCCTTGTGCGCAAGGAGTTCCGCCGAGTGATCCTGCCCGCAGGTGCAGCAGGTCAGGGTATGCGTTCGGTAGGCAAAGGTGGCGCGCTCGAGGGTTTCGAACGAGGTATCCAGAGGGGCATGGAAGACGGGCGCGGCGCCAATGCTGAAGGTGTTTGTTTCAAGGAAATCGGCGCCTCCAGGGCTGCGCCATTCCATCCTGTCCAGGTCCTGACGAGAATCGAAAGCCATTGTGCGAACTCCAGAATTACGGCGGAAGGATGCCGGACAAGGATTAACCCACAGTATTGCGGGAATTCGCCGTCCGGCAAGAGCCCGGGCGCGCACATCAATTTAATCTGATCAGGCCTGAACGGCGGGTGAGTGCCGGCGCGCGGGCGGCTCCGCGGTTAACGTCGCAATTGCGCGTAAAAGGTCCGCGCCGACCCGCGCCGATCAAAAAATGACACGCGCAAATGCCTGATCTTGCGCCGTCGGCGTGCGGCAGGGCAATTCTCGGCTTGCCGCCTTGTCCGGAGCGTAGCGGAAGGTTTGCGGGTGCGACCCTGACGGCGCGGATCAAGCAACTCTGCGCGCCCCCGGTGGGGTTAGAAGCGGTCCATGACAGGCCCAGAAAGCGAAAAGCGGTATTGAGCCCCAAAGGCAAGCGCAAACTCTGTTATGCGCCTGTCATATGAAACAAGCGGACACTGCAATTCGATCGCTGTGGCAATCAGCATTCGGTCGGCGGGGTCGCGGTGTTCAAGGTCTTTAAGCCCGTAGGCGCTGCATGCGGCGCGCCAGGACAGGGGCACGGCCTCTATGCCGGGACGTGCCAGAAAGCGCTCAATCCAGTCAGCTGCGGGCAAGTCCAGCTTGATCCGGCGAAGGTCTGAGAGGAGCGCTATCTCCCAGGCTGTGACCGCGCTTACCAGCAGCGTGCCCCCGGCGCGCCAGCACGTCTCGAGGGTCGCTCGCGTTTCGGGGCGTAAATGCGCGTCTCCGCTGTCGAGCCATAGGACGATATGGGTGTCCAGCAGAAGTCGACCGGTCAATGTTCCAGCTCGCGGCCTGTCTGCGCGTCAGGCTCCACGTCCAGCGCCGGTTCTGTCAGGTCGATACCGGCCCCGACGCGAACACCCCCCTTGTGGGCGCCGAAAAGGTCTCCGGCGCGCGCGTCCTGATCGAGCAGGCGCCGGAGCGCAAGTGCGACTGCTTCTGTCTTGTTGCCGCCCGTCAGTTTAAGGGCCGCCTGCTCGATCAGCTCGATGACGTCCTTTCGATTTATGGTAACGACATTTGCCATTGGGGGATTCCATTACAGCAGTAATGATATCAGTATACGCTGCGGCAGGCAAGTCAGCTCGCCCGCCGCTCGGTGTCACTCCTGCTGCTGGCGGCCGCGGGTCTGGGCCGCGCTCGTCCTGCAGGCCGCGCGGCGCTTCAGTTCAGGAGTGTCCTGAGTTCGGCCGCAAGGTCGGTCTTCTCCCAGCTGAAGGTGCCATCCGCGCCCGCAGCCCTGCCAAAGTGGCCATAGGCGGCGGACGGGCTGTAGATCGGCGCGGCCAGCCCCAGGTGCTTGCGGATACCGCCGGGTGACAGGTCGAAGAGTTTGCGAAGGGCGCCGGAGATCCGGTCCTCATCGGCTTGCCCGGTGCCATGGGTGTCGACATAGATTGAAAGCGGCTGGGCAACGCCGATGGCATAGCTCACCTGGATCGTACAGCGTTCGGCGAGGCCGGCGGCGACGATGTTCTTGGCAAGGTAGCGGGTCGCGTAAGCGGCCGAACGGTCGACCTTGGACGGGTCCTTGCCGGAGAAGGCGCCGCCGCCATGCGGGGCGGCGCCGCCATAGGTGTCGACAATGATCTTGCGCCCCGTAAGCCCCGTGTCGCCATCCGGGCCGCCGACATAGAAACTCCCGGTAGGATTGACGTAGAACTTGTCTTCCGGCGGGAACCAGCCCTCCGGCAGGACGGATCTGATCACGGGACGGATGATTTCGCGCAGCTTTTCCTGGCTGACATCCTTCTTGTGCTGGTGGGAGACGACGACCGCATTGACGCCGACCGGTCGCGACCCTTCATAGCGCAGCGTGACCTGGCTCTTCGCATCCGGTTCGAGCTCAGGATGCTGGCCGGAATGGCGCAGCTCGGCAAGGCGCTCAAGGATCTGGTGGGAATAGACCAGCGTTGCCGGCATCAGTTCCGGCGTCTCGCTCGTCGCATAGCCGAACATGATGCCCTGGTCACCAGCGCCTTCTTCCTTGAAGAGGCCCTGACCGGCCTCAACCCCCTGCGCGATCTCGGCCGACTGGCCGTGCACATGGTTTTGGACCGTCATGTTCTGCCAGTGGAAACCGTCCTGCTCGTAGCCGATCTTCCTGACCACTCTGCGGGCCGCTTCGTTCATCTCGTCCTTGGTGACCACGGCGCCATTATTGGTGCGCACTTCGCCGGCGAGGACCACGAGGTTGGTCGTACACAGGGTCTCGACGGCGACCTTGGCGGCCGGGTCACGCGAGAGAAAGAGGTCAACAATCGCATCGGAAATCTGGTCGGAAACCTTGTCGGGGTGGCCTTCGGAGACGCTCTCGCTGGTAAACTCGTGGGACTTCAGGGCCATGATGGGATTTCCTCTGCGGACTTATGGGTTAGCGGGCAAAGACAACGGTCTTGCCGGAATTCTGGAATACGCGGTGCTCGGCATGCGCCTTGACCGCCCGAAGGAGCGCAATGCCCTCAATGTGGCGGCCGGTCTCTACCATGTCGTCGGCCGTGAAAGAGTGATCGATCGCTTCAGTGACCTGAGAGATGATCGGGCCTTCATCGAGATCGGCGGTCACGTAATGGGCTGTTGCCCCGATTACCTTCACGCCGCGCGCATGCGCCTGGTGGTAGGGCCGGGCGCCCTTGAAACCGGGAAGGAAGGAGTGATGGATATTGATTACGCGGCCTTCAAGGCGCCGGCAGGCGTCCGCGCTCAGCACCTGCATGTAGCGGGCGAGTACGACAAGTTCGCTTTCCGTCTCCCGGGCAATACCGAACAGGCGCTCTTCGGCTGCAGCCTTGGTCGCTGCGGTTACGGGGACATGGAACCAGGGCAGGTTCCAGTGGGCGAAGCTTGCCTTCAGCGTGTCATGGTTGGAGACGATGCCGGTCACCTCAATGGGAAGCTCGCCGCGCCGCGCCGCATAGAGCAGCGTATTGGCGCAGTGATCGGACTGCGAGACGAGCAGCAGAACCTTCATGCGCTGCGCCGACGGACGGATCTTCCAGTCTGCCGACAAGGCCTCACCCACCTCCTGCAGGCCGGCAGTCACCGCATCCAGAGTGTCCCCGGTTGCGTTGAATACGAGCCGGGCGAAGAAGCGGCCGGTATCCGGATCACCGAAAGTGCGCGACGACACGATGAAGCCGTCATGCGCCTCCATCAGCCGCGCGAGGCGCGCGACGATACCAACCCGGTCCGGGCAGGAAAGGGTGAGGATGAAGGCCTGCGCCAAGCGCGTCTCCGAAGTCCTAGTAGCGATAATGTTCCGCCTTGAACGGGCCGGCTGCGTCGACGCCGATATAGTTTGCCTGCTCTTCCGAGAGCTTTGTCAGCCTGACGCCGAGCTTGTCGAGGTGCAGGCGGGCAACCTTTTCGTCGAGATGCTTGGGCAGGGTATAGACCTTGTTCTCGTAGTCATGGCCTCGCACGTGCAGTTCGATCTGGGCCAGCGTCTGGTTGGTGAAGGAGGCCGACATCACGAAGCTCGGATGGCCCGTGGCATTGCCGAGGTTGACCAGGCGCCCCTCCGACAGGAGCAGGATGCGCTTGCCATCCGGGAAGGTCACCATGTCGACCTGCGGCTTGATATTGGTCCACTTGAAGTTCCTCAGACCCTCAACCTGGATCTCGTTATCGAAGTGGCCGATATTGCAGACAATCGCCATGTCCTTCATGGCGCGCATATGGTCGACCGTGAGGATGTCCTTGTTACCGGTCGCGGTGACGAAGATATCAAACTTCGGCGCAGCCTCGTCGATGGTCATGACCTCGTAGCCGTCCATGGCCGCCTGCAGGGCGCAGATCGGATCGATTTCGGAGACCGCCACGCGCGCGCCCGAGCCGGAGAGGGACGCCGCCGAGCCCTTGCCGACGTCGCCATAGCCGGCCACAAAGGCTTTCTTGCCGGCCATCATCACGTCCGTGGCGCGGCGGATCGCATCGACGAGGGATTCCTTGCAGCCATACTTGTTGTCGAACTTCGACTTGGTGACCGAGTCGTTGACATTGATGGCCGGGAAAGGAAGCTCGCCGCGCTTCTCAAGCTGGTAGAGGCGGTTGACGCCGGTCGTCGTCTCTTCCGAGACACCCCGGATGCCGGCCTTGGTTTTTCTGAACCAGCCGGGGGAGGCGGCCATGCGTTTCCGGATCTGGGCGAAGAAGTATTTCTCTTCCTCCGAGCCGGGGTTGTTGAGGATCGACGGATCGGTCTCGGCCTTCTCGCCAACGATGAGGTACATGGTGGCATCGCCCCCGTCATCGAGGATGAGGTTCGGGCCATTGCCGTCCGGCCACTGGAACATCCGGTCGGTGAAGTCCCAGTATTCTTCGAGGGTCTCACCCTTATAGGCGAAGACGGCGGTGCCATTGTCCGCGATCGCGGCGGCGGCATGGTCCTGGGTCGAATAGATGTTGCAGGAGACCCAGCGCACCTTTGCGCCGAGGGCTTCGAGCGTCTGGATCAGAACCGCGGTCTGGATCGTCATGTGCAGCGAGCCGCAGATGCGCGCGCCTTTGAGCGGCTGGGAGGGCCCGAACTCCTCACGCGCCGCCATCAGGCCGGGCATTTCGGTCTCGGCGATCGCGAT
>CAZIGV010000041.1:0-6780 GCA_964538945.1 uncultured Hyphomonas sp. | reverse complement strand
TCCGCCAGAACCTGCTCGGCAAGCGCGTCGACTACTCGGGCCGTTCGGTCATCGTGGTCGGCCCGAACCTCAAGCTGCACGAGTGCGGCCTGCCTAAGAAGATGGCGCTCGAGCTGTTCAAGCCGTTCATCTATGCGCGTCTCGACGCCAAGGGTCTTGCCGGTACCGTCAAGGCCGCCAAGAAGCTGGTTGAAAAGGAGAAGCCGGAAGTCTGGGACATCCTCGACGAGGTTATCCGTGAGCACCCGGTTCTCCTGAACCGCGCTCCGACGCTGCACCGCCTCGGTATCCAGGCCTTCGAGCCGAAGCTGATCGAAGGCAAGGCCATCCAGCTGCACCCGCTCGTCTGCGCCGCGTTCAACGCGGACTTCGACGGCGACCAGATGGCTGTCCACGTTCCGCTGAGCCTCGAGGCCCAGCTGGAATGCCGCGTGCTGATGATGTCGACGAACAACATCCTCTCGCCCGCCAATGGCAAACCGATCATCGTCCCCTCGCAGGACATAATCCTCGGCCTGTATTACCTGTCGCTTGACCGGAATGGTGAGCCGGGCGAGGGCATGAAGCTGGCCGACCTCGCCGAAATCGAACATGCCCTCGATGCGGGCCTGATCTCGCTGCACAGCAAGATCAAGGCCATGTATGATGGCATTGACGAAGCCGGCAGGCCCAAGCGTTACATTATCGACACAACGCCGGGCCGCTTCATGGTGGCCAACCTCCTGCCGCGCGCCAAGGGCATCGGCCCGCACCTTGTCAATACCGTCCTCACCAAGAAGGCGATCGGCAAGATCATCGACGAGGTCTACCGCCTCTGCGGTCAGAAGGCGACCGTGATATTCTGTGACAAGGTCATGGAGCTCGGCTTCCGCGAGGCCTGCAAGGCCGGCATCTCCTTCGGCAAGGACGACATGGTGATTCCGGACGCCAAGAAAAAACTGGTAGACGCCACGAAGGAGCAGGTCTCCGAATACGAACGTCAGTATGCGGATGGACTTATCACCCGCGGCGAGAAGTACAACAAGGTTGTTGATGCCTGGTCGACCTGTACCGACAAGGTTGCAGATGCGATGATGGAATCGGCCTCGAAAGCCCAGGCTGCCAAGGGCGACCGCAAGGCGCAGGTCAACTCGATCTACATGATGGCCGATTCCGGCGCGCGTGGTTCGAAGAACCAGATGAAGCAGCTTGCCGGGATGCGCGGCCTGATGGCCAAGCCGTCGGGTGAGATCATCGAGACGCCGATCATCTCGAACTTCAAGGAAGGCCTCACGGTCCTCGAATACTTCAACTCGACCCACGGAGCCCGCAAGGGCCTAGCAGATACGGCGCTAAAGACCGCCAACTCAGGCTATCTCACCCGCCGTCTGGTCGACGTTGCGCAGGACTGTATCATCAATGAAGATGACTGCGGCACCAGCAAGGGCATCGAGATTGCGGCCGTCATGGAGGGCGCTGATGTTGTCGTCTCGCTCAATGAACGTATCCTCGGGCGTGTCACGGCTGAAGATATCAGGGGCGCCGATGGCAAGCTGATCGTTCCGGCGAATACCTACATCGATGAAGATGTGGCTGCGGCCATCGACGCAGCGGGCAATGACCGGATCAGGGCCCGCTCACCTCTGACCTGTGAAGCCAAGAATGGTATCTGCGTGGCCTGTTATGGCCGCGACCTTGCCCGCGGCACGCTCGTCAACCGCGGTGAAGCGGTCGGGGTCATCGCTGCTCAGTCGATCGGCGAACCCGGGACCCAGCTGACCATGCGTACCTTCCACATCGGCGGTGCTGCCCAGGTGGCCGACCAGTCGTCGCTGGAGGCCAGCTTCGAGGGGATTGTCCGGTTTGTCGACGGCGAGTACGTCACCCGCAAGGACAAGACGATCGTGGTCGTGGGCCGCCGCATGCAGGTCGAGATCGTGGATGCTGAAGGGCGTACGCGCCAGTCCTTCCGTCCGAGTTATGGCACGCGCCTGATGGTCAAGGACGGTGCGAGGGTCGCCCCGGGTCTGCTGCTGGCGGACTGGGATCCCTTCGCCCAGCCGATTGTCTCCGAAGTCGCGGGTGAAGCGCGCTTCATCGATCTCGTTGAAGGCCAGACCTTCCGGGAAGAGACTGACGAAGCCACCGGTATCTCGGCCCGTGTCGTCATCGACCCGCGCTCGACCTCCAGGGTAAACGACCTCAAGCCGTCGATCCAGATCATCGGCAAGGATGGCAAGCCCGTGAAACTGCCCAATGGCTCGGCAGCGACTTACGTCCTGTCGGTCGGCGCCATTCTGTCCGTGTCGGACGGCGACAGGATCGAGCCTGGCGACACGCTCGCGCGAGTTACCACAGGCGGAGCTAAAACCAAGGACATCACGGGCGGTCTGCCGCGCGTGGCCGAGCTTTTCGAAGCCCGCCGTCCGAAGGATCACGCCATCATCGCCGATGTCGATGGCCGCGTCGAATACGGCCGCGACTACAAGAACAAGCGCAAGGTCACCATTGTGCCGATGGAGGAGGGGCGTGCCCCGATTGACTACCTGGTTCCGAAGGGCAAGCACCTCGCGGTCCAGGACGGCGACTTCATCAAGCGCGGTGAGTTCCTGATGGATGGCAACCCGGCGCCGCAGGACATCCTGTCGACGCTCGGTGTCGAAGCCCTCGCCAACTACCTGATTGACGAAGTGCAGAAGGTTTACCGACTGCAAGGCGTGCCGATCAATGACAAGCACATTGAGGTGATCGTTCGCCAGATGCTGCAGAAGGTCGAGATCGTCGATGGCGGGGACACGCCGTTTATCGTCGGCGAGCAGATCGATATCGGCGAGTTCGAGGATGCCAATGAGCAGGTCCGCCGGTCGCGCAAGAAAGACCAGCGTGAGGCGACGGCCACACCGCTGCTCCTCGGCATCACGAAGGCCTCGCTGCAGACCAAGAGCTTCATTTCCGCAGCCTCCTTCCAGGAAACGACGCGTGTGCTGACCGAGGCCGCTGTCCAGGGCAAGGTCGACACGCTCGACGGCCTCAAGGAAAACGTCATCGTCGGGCGTCTCATCCCGGCCGGCACGGGTGGCGGCATCCGCCAGTTCCGAAGGGTCGCGGCTGAGCGTGACGCGAAGCTGAAAGCGAGGCGGGCAGCTGCCATGGCCAAGGCCGAGGAAGGTCTTGTCCTCACCGGCCTGCCGGCTCCGGACAAGACGGGGGGCTGAGGCCCCCGCCCTTGAAACCCGTGCAAAAGCCTGCCAAGCCTGGCAGGTTTTTTCATTTCGGAGCAGGCTGACATGAACTTCACCAGGGCCGATCTTGCCGGGGCAGGGTGCGCCGCAGCCGCGGTGGCCCTGATCGCCTGGATGTGTTTTCGCAGCTGGGGCGGCGTTTTGCCATTCTGATCGGCCTGGCCGGCTGACGGAATGCGGCCCGGACGCGCCTGCGCACCCTTGACGCGCCGTTCGCGCGAGTTTAAACGCCGCCTGACCGTCAGAGAGGTAAACGGGCGTCTCGCCTGTCTTCCGCACCGGGCGCAGTGATGCACCGGACAATCTGACCCCCTAATTCCCGCCGTCCCGGATGCCCTTTCAGGCCTTCGGGGCAGTTTTCATTATCGGCCCCCGGGCCACCATGCATGAAGAGACATCACGCCCGATGCCGACGATCCAGCAGCTGATCCGCCAACCGCGCGAGCCCAAGCGCACCCGTACCAAGACGCCGGCCCTCAAGGCCTGCCCGCAGCGCCGCGGTGTCTGCACACGCGTTTATACGACGACCCCGAAGAAGCCGAACTCGGCGCTCCGGAAAGTGGCGAAGGTGCGCATGACCTCAGGTTTTGAGTCGCTGTGCTATATCCCGGGCGAAGGCCACAACCTCCAGGAACACTCGGTCGTCCTCATCCGTGGCGGCCGCGTGAAAGACCTTCCGGGCGTACGCTACCACATCGTGCGCGGCGCCCTCGATACCCAGCCCGTCAAGAACCGTAAGCAGCGCCGTTCGCATTACGGCGCTAAGAAACCGAAATAAGAGGTCCAGAGGCTCATGTCCCGTCGTCACCAGGCCGAGAAGCGCCAAGTCCTGCCGGATCCGAAATATAAGGATCTCGTCGTCACCAAGTTTATGAACCAGATCATGCGCGACGGCAAAAAGTCCGTCGCCGAGCGGATCGTCTACGGAGCGTTCGAGCTGGTTGAGACCCGCTCCCGGAAAAACCCCGTGGAAGTCTTCCACAATGCGCTCGAGTCTGTTGCGCCGTCCGTCGAAGTGCGCTCGCGCCGCGTCGGGGGTGCGACTTACCAGGTCCCGGTCGAGGTGCGGTCAGAGCGCCGTCAGGCCCTTGCCATCCGCTGGCTTGCCACCGCCGCTGCCGGCCGTAACGAGAACACGATGCGTGAGCGTCTTGCCGGTGAGCTGATGGACGCAAGCCAGGGGCGCGGCAATGCCGTCAAGAAGCGTGAAGACACCCACCGCATGGCAGACGCAAACAAGGCGTTCGCACACTATCGCTGGTAAGCAGCACCCATAGTCCGGGCGGAAGAGGAAACTCGCCCGGGCGAGCAGCCCGCCTCTTCCCCGAACACTGAACACGAAGGTTTTATCCCATGGCCCGCGAATACCCGCTGGAGCGATACCGGAACTTCGGCATCATGGCGCACATCGATGCCGGCAAGACGACAACCACCGAGCGCATTCTTTATTATACCGGAAAGTCGCACAAGATCGGGGAGGTGCATGACGGCGCGGCCACGATGGACTGGATGGTCCAGGAGCAGGAGCGTGGGATCACGATCACCTCGGCCGCTACGACGACCTTCTGGGAACGCACCGAGGATGGCAGCACGGCCCAGTCGCCGAAGTATCGCTTCAACATCATCGATACCCCCGGCCACGTGGACTTCACCATCGAGGTGGAGCGCTCGCTGGCGGTGCTGGACGGCGCTGTCTGCGTGCTTGACGCAAATGCCGGCGTTGAGCCGCAGACCGAAACTGTCTGGCGCCAGGCCGACCGGTACAAGGTTCCGCGGGTCGTGTTCGTCAACAAGATGGATAAGATCGGCGCGGACTTCTTCAATTGCGTTGCGATGATCAAGTCGCGTACGGGCGCTCAGCCCGCGCCTATCCAGTTGCCGATCGGTGCTGAGAACCACCTTGAAGGCCATATCGACCTGATCACCATGCAGGAATGGGTCTGGGCCGGTGAAGACCTGGGCGCGACCTGGGAGCTTCGCCCGATCCGTGAGAGCCTGAAGGCGCAGGCGGACGAATGGCGCGCCAAGCTGATTGAGCTGGCCGTCGAGATGGATGATGCGGCGATGGAAGCTTTTCTGGTGGAAGGCACCGAGCCGGACATCGAAACCCTTCGCAGGCTGATCCGCAAGGCCACGCTTGAAATGAAATTCGTGCCCGTCCTTTGCGGCTCGGCCTTCAAGAATAAGGGCGTGCAGCCGATGCTGAACGCCGTCGTCGACTATCTGCCAAGCCCGCTTGATGTTCCTGCCTATATGGGTTTTGCCCCGGGCGATGAAACCGAGACCCGCAATCTTTCGCGCCGCGCTGATGATAGCGAGCCCTTCTCGGGCCTCGCCTTCAAGATCATGAACGACCCCTATATGGGTACGCTGACCTTCACGCGGATCTATTCGGGCAAGCTGTCGAAGGGCGACTCCTTCCTGAACTCGACCAAGGGCAAGAAAGAGCGTGTCGGCCGCATGGTGATGATGCACGCCAACAAGCAGGACGAGATCACGGAAGCCTTTGCGGGCGACATCGTGGCGCTCGCTGGCCTCAAGGAAACCACGACCGGTGACACGGTCTGCGATCCCTCAAAGCCGGTCGTGCTCGAGACGATGACTTTCCCCGAACCCGTGATCGAGATTGCCGTCGAGCCGAAGTCGAAGGCAGACCAGGAGAAGATGTCTGTCGGTCTGCAGCGCCTTGCCGCAGAAGACCCCTCCTTCCGCGTCGAAACCGATTTTGAATCGGGTCAGACGATCATGAAGGGTATGGGCGAGCTTCACCTCGACATCCTGATCGACCGCCTTCGCCGTGAGTTTAAGGTGGAAGCCAATATCGGTCAGCCGCAGGTGGCTTACCGCGAGAAGCTCGGCCGCGCGGCCGAGATCGACTTCACGCATAAGAAACAGTCCGGCGGTACCGGTCAGTTCGCTCGTATCAAGCTCCAGTTCGAGCCGCTGGAGCCCGGTTCGGGCTTTGTGTTCGAGAGCGCGATCGTTGGCGGCGCGGTTCCGAAAGAGTATGTCCCGGGCGTCTCCAAAGGTCTCGAAATGGCCAAGGAGAATGGCCTGCTCGCCGGTTATCCGGTGACGGATTTCCGAGCCCGTCTTGTTGACGGCGCCTTCCATGATGTGGATTCGAGCGTGCTCGCGTTCGAAATCGCGGCGCGCGGCGCTTTCCGCGAGCTCAAAGGCAAGGGTGATCCGCGCCTGATGGAGCCGATCATGAAGGTCGAAGTCGTTACCCCGGAAGACTATATGGGCGACGTGATCGGCGACCTGAACTCCCGCCGCGGCCAGATCCAGGGCTCCGAAGCCCGGGGTAATGCGACGGCCATCACGGCGATGGTGCCGCTGGTCAACATGTTCGGCTATGTGTCCACCCTCCGGGGCATGTCCCAGGGCCGCGCACAGTTCACCATGCTGTTCGATCATTATGACGAAGTGCCGCGCGCTGAAGCGCAGAAAATCATCCAGGAAGTTTCGGGCTCCTAGGCCCGGTCCTCAAGTTCAGAACAAAGGAGAGGCCCGATGGGCAAGGCAAAGTTTGAGCGTACGAAGCCGCACGTTAATA
>CAZIGV010000040.1:0-7247 GCA_964538945.1 uncultured Hyphomonas sp. | reverse complement strand
CCTTATTCGACAAGATTCGGACGGCGAACATCCACAGCGCGGACTTTTCTCCAGTCCAGACCTTCGAACAGGGCGCCGAACTGGGCGACCGAGAGCTGCATTACCCCGTCCCGGATCGGCGGCCAGGCGAAGCTGCCCTGCTCGAGCCGTTTGTAAGCCATAACAAGACCGCCTCCGTCCCAGGTCAGCACCTTGATCCTGTCAGCCCGCTTCGAGCGGAACACGACAATGACCCCGGAATGGGGATCAAGACCAAGGTCCGACTGCACCACCGCCGCCAGCCCGTCATGTCCCTTGCGAAAATCGACGGGCTTTATGGCCACAACAACCTGCAGGCTTTTCCCCGTAAGTATCATGCGAGGCGCAGCACACGGACTATCTCACCAAGACGGGATACGCTGATCTCTCCCGGCACCCGGATGACGATCCCGTCCGCCTCGATGCTGATCGATCTGACGTCGCCCTGGGCCTCGGGCGGGGCCGCGGGCGGCTCACCGACGACCAGCCGGGCGAAAGGCTCTTGCCCATGCGAAGGAAGCACCAGCCGCCCCTCGCGCGCCAGCCGCCGCCATCCCGTCAGATGCTGCGGAGACAGTCCGTGCCTGCGCGCAACTACGCTCACCTTCACGCCCGGCTCGAAGCTTTCGGCAACGATCTGCGCCTTGACCTCATCCGGCCAGTTGCGTCGACCCGTCGGGCCCTCGAGAACCTCAAGCCGGCCTATATTGCTCCCAGCCGAAGCTAACAAATGTTGCACCGTTTGTTCCAAAGCTTTGCTCCCAATCGACGGGCAAAGCTCGCGCAAACATCCTCGCCGGGAAAGCTACTTTCTACGTGGGGAGCTCGCAGCGCTTACTGTAAACGAAGTGCGCAGCGGTTGGAAGGCAGCTGCACGCCGACGGCCTGATGGGCTGAACATCAAGGGCGGCGGTTACGAACCTGCCGCCGCTTTACTTTATAGCTTCACCTACTCCGCGTCAGAAAGTGTCGGCCTTTGTGGAAGAGTAAAGTCTTCAGTAGATATGTGGAGCGCGGCAACCTCACCCCAGAATTTTGACTCATGCCCGACGTCACTGTGCATAAAATACGCTGTGCGCGACGAAAAGGTGTTCCAAGATTTTCGATGGCTTAAGAGAACCTCGGGATCGACGAGATACGCCCCATGCAAACGAAGGATAAAAGATACGTGCTGCAGACTTGTTGCCAATAGAGCGCGCTCGATCTGCAGCAGCGCCTCTTCCGGCGCCTTTATTACGAGGCTCCAGTTACCCCGCCCCGAACCGTTGACCCCAAGATAACTAAGTTTTGCGGATACATCTCGAACTGCCTCCTCAGACAGTTCGCTGGAGGCAAACAGGCCTGCAACACGCATGAGTGAGTTCCACTCCTTTAGCTGCGCATCCGACCAAAGTTCGACTTCGATTTCATCAGAGTAGGAGTTTATGTCGCCAAGCACCTGTAAACCCGGCGACAGACTGCACTGGCCTCGTATTATTCGTTGGCCAGCTAACTTGCCAACCGTGCCTCCAAAATGGTCCACCCAACTTGAGTCCACTCTCAGGCTTCGAGCAATGACCTTCAGGAAATTGCCACTACCATATGCCTGGTAACAGAGATCCGAACCATGGCGAATATAGCGCTCTGAACCGAGCGAAGTCGTCACAGTGGCCTGATCGCCATCGACGATGATTGCGTTTTCAGCTTTCAAAGCCTGCCCCACCCAATGCTCGCCAGTTGTTCGTCTAAACGAAGTACGCGGCAGTTGGAAGACGGGCAACTTCAGCGGCGAGCCCGCATCGCCAGCAAGGCGTCCGCTCGCTGCTCTGCCTCGATGCTCTCGTCGGTCACCGGGAACAGGTTCGAGATCCGCGGCTTCCCGCCCACGATCTTCGGAGCCATCGCTTCCGCCTCGGCCTTGATCTGGGCAGAGTACTCGGCCTGTTTCCGCGCCTTGTATGGATTGGATTGCTTGGGTCTAAGGGCGATGGATGTGTACCATCATGGAGGAAGTCCTGCAGACCTCGTAGATCTCCGGCGCCTCGAGAGCTTCGACAGCGGCGCGCATAGCCTGAGACGTCGGACGCTCGCCGAAATCCACCTCGACCATAGCCGCCAGATCCCTCATCGCCAGTCTCTCGATCGACGGATCCAGTGTCTCGAGTGCGAGGAGTGCGCAACGAGTGAGACCATTCTCGATATGCAGTGTGCCCGAACGGATCAGGTCAAAGCGCTTAGACTGGTCCACGCGGATCTTCACCTGCTTCTTGCGCATCGCACTTCTGGACTGAGGCACGATCGTGGCAACCCAACCTGGCGCGGGGGGGCAAGGGATGTCGTCGAGTGACATGTTCTCGCCCGGGATTTTGTTCTTCGGTACGACGCCAAGGTCAGCCATTTCTTTCAGGAAAGGACGAGCGCTACGCTGATCGAGGCCGTCAATCCAGATGCCAGCATCAAAGAGCAGCTCGAGGATCGAGGGTCCGACCTTCTTGGTTGCCCGCACTTCTGTGACATAGTCGCCGAGCTGGAGGCGGTTCAACAGGTAAATCTTGGGAGGTTTTGAGCACTGGGGAACCTCTTCACCATCGACCATGATCGAACGGCCACGGCGAACGCCGCGAGCACGCGCGATAGCTTGAATGATCTGCCCCTCCATAGCCTGCCAGCGCAAGTCTTCCGTCAGCGGATCTTCTTGGCGCGGGTTGTTGGAGGGAGAGAAGCCCAAGGAGCCGGTATGACGGTCGCACCTTTGGAACGACGTGCCCATCCGCGCGACAGGCTTGCCGGTCAGGGCGATCGCTAGGTTTTCGTAATCTCTTGGGTTCTCAGAGAAACCCTGGCTGAGCACAATCAAGGCTCCTGCATTGTCGTAACCGTTGATGCCGGAGACCGCGCCAGAGGTGATGTATGCCGGGCGCATCTCGCCGCCTGCGCCCACGACATCGAATTGATCAAGAGCAAGGATACGCCTGCTGTCAGTTTCACCGTCACGAACAATCGCCTTCGGGACTATCGCGACCGGATTGTCACCGCGCCTGTCGTGGTATTTCATGATTTCGCTGACGATACGTTGGATGCTGGCGACACGCTTCAGCTCTTCGCGTCGATCGACAGGCCCGCCATCCCCGTCCAGAATGATGTCATTGTCGCCATCTTTCTCGCAAATCTCGTTCGCCCTAGAGACGCCGACCGAGCTGCGAGAGAACTTCCTATCTCTCGCCTTAATGACCGAGACGAGCTGTTCATTATCAGGCACAAGTATGTACTGGATCGACCAGCTTGTCTGTCCCCGGATGAAGTCCGGCGAGTTGTCGAAGCATGCCTCTACCACGCTTGGCGTGAGCGTCGCGTCAGAGTAAATGATGGGCGATCCGAGAAACTGGAAGGCGGGACGGGCGGCGCCTTCCTCTCGATCGAGGTAAGACTGCCAGAGGCCTGCATACTCGGAGCCATCATGCTTGATGCTGTCGCCATCCGACAGCCAGCGGTCGGCGAAGCCTGATCGACGCGTGAATGAGATCACGGGCTGCTTGCCTCGGGTGTTGACGGTGTACCCCATCGCCCTGCCCGGCTGGTTGAACGACAGAAGGAATTCGCAGAGGAGCATTGCCGCCTCGGCCTCCTCACGCATCAGGCGGATCTGCTTAAGATCGACGATGGCAGGATACTCTGAAAGATCATCGCTCTCGCTCGACCCATACTGGCCTTCGCGAGGATGCAGGAACTTATCAAGCGCCGTCCTGAGCTTAAAACGCTGCTCCTCGAGTTCCGCAGGCGGCAGGATGCGATAGGCAGCCATGAAGTCGCCGTCTTCAAGTCCACCCTCGCTACCATCGCGGTAGCCCTTGATGAAGGCCCCTCCTGCGCAGCGGATGGCGTATGTGTTGAAATCGGCGGCTGACATGGCGTCACCGACAAGCATGTTGAACTGAGTGTTCAACATAGATCGGCCCTCATATGCCGGCAGGCGAGAGAAGTCGACCTCGGCGGCTTCGGTGAAGAGGCCGGTGCACCCCTCATCGATGAAACGCAGGTCGAATCGCGTCGTGATACCCGCACCAGCAAGGGCGCCGCTCCTGATGGCCGCCTGAGAGACGATCCAGACACGGGGGACATCCGCTTCAATGCGCTGGGTCCAGTACTGGCAGTGATGACGCAATGGACAGCCCGAGTGGATCAGGTTGCCAGCATAATCAGTCTTGGTGCCGGGCTGGCAGAATTTCTCGGCGTTGACGCCAGCCTTCGAGGCAGCCTGCCGCTGGCGGAGTATTCTCTTGACGCCATGCTGATTTGTTGTGCGGGCGCAGGCGTTCTCGACGCCTAGATAGGTACGAACAAGGGACGCTGGATCCAGATCCGGATCCTTACTCCTGCTACGGAGCATCCTGAGGAAATCGGCATGGATCTGCTCGCCGAGCTCGATCCGGGGGACGATAATAACGGCTGTAAAATCCGGGTTCGACAGGACGCGCTTTGCAAGCTCCTCGAGGAAGATTGTAGTCTTACCCAGGCCGGCAGTCGCGTTCAGCGCCGTCCAGCTGGCTGAAGTCATGGAGTCGGCGGGAGAGGAGGTGTTGCGGCGCAGCCCGATAGCTTGGTCCAGGACATCAGAGATGATGGCACGAATGCTCGCGTTTGCATGCTCGAGCTGTTTGTCAGCGTATCCGGGCATGTTCTTGGTCGCCTTCTGGAGGGAGGCGCGGTGGTGGTTGAGGATAGTCGCTCGTCGCCACGTCTCGCTCGAAATGGGCCATCTCAGGCCCAGAAACTCGGCGAGCTCGAGCTCGTCAATTAGATGGTCCGGAAGCCTCATGAGGCTGTCTGCACTGCATACTCGATGCTGTGCGTACCGTTCGAACGACGGAACATGCGGCTGTGGAGGGATGTCTGCTCGATCGAGCGCGGAGCTGCGATCGTGATCGAACGGGGCAGCCATGCGAGGCTGGCATCAGCAAGCGCGTCGGAAGAAGGGTAGAGAGCGATTGTGATGCCGGATGTCGGCAGGCCGAACCGCTTGAAGTCCGCGAGGGTGATGGAGACCTCTGCGTGCAAACGGGCCGGGTCTTCCGCAAGGATCGCACGGAAGGAGGGCGATCGTGACTTCATCGGGCCCTTGTCGCCATGTTTGAGAATGCAGAAGCCGGAGGGGGTGCCGCGCAGGCGCGAGATCGGTGGCTGCCCGTTGTCAGGCAGCAAGATCTCGCGCGTGCACGTCGGTGCGCTCGTGAAGGGGTCACGGAAGAGAAAGGAGAGTAAGATGCCACCGGGCGTGCGCCGCTGGGTGACGTCGGCGACGCGAGCGAAGTCGTGAACAGGACCGAGGAAGATGGCGGACAGAGAACTGAGGCGGGCGCCGCTCGAGAAGTCCGAGAACCATGGGTCTTCGGATCCGGCGTCAGCGGCTTCAGGAAAGGCCGGCGCAGGGTGGACGAGACGAATAGGCGTTCGAGCTGGTGCTTCGGCCTGCCCGGCGCGCTGCGAGGATGGCAACTGAAAACCAGCAGCCTGGCGATCGAGCGCTGCACGCCAGTCGAATGGCTGCGGCGGCGGAGCATTGCGCGGCTCGAGGAGGCCTTTGCGCCAGCCGGACATCAGCGTGCGCTCCGCGGTGCAGGCGCCGCTCGATTGTTCGTGCGCCGCATATGCAGAGGTCGCTCGCAGGGCGTTCTGGGTCTCGGACTCCGGCAGCTCACCACCCGCCACGAACTGGGCCAGCTGCATCGCTGCGGTGTCGAGCTCGCGGTTGCGGGTGCCGGGAGCCGCTGCCTCGAAGCGTGCAAGAATGTTCTTGAAAGCGGCTGCGACGTAGGGGTGCGTGCCGTTAGGGCCGAGTGTGTATGGACGGGCGACGCCGGACGGCTGGGCGCTCAAGCGCTGCTGGCGGGCAGCCTCACGCTCTCGAAGGTCTCCGAGAAAGTCTTCCGGCGGAAGGGGCGCGACGGGCTGGTGGCGAAGCCATTGGTAGGCTCGGCCATCTGGGCGGACGGAAGGCGCTGCGACGAGGAAGCCTCTTCCGGATGCTTTAAGGTCGAGGTTCCTCGCGAAGAGGTCAGTGACCTTGACGCCGTTCGTGACGGTCAGGTCGTGCGGTAGGCTGTAGAGCAGGTGCAGGCCCTGCCCGGGTGTGCGTACGATCGGCGTGTTGAGCGGGAGGCCTTCGCCGTCGGTCTGGAGGCCATAGGCGTCCACGAATTCCGCAAGGGTCTCGCTGGCGATGAGGCCGTCTTCGGGCTTGTTGTCGATGTCTACGACCAGCGCATGCTTCGGAACTACGAGGCCGACCATCGTGGGAGCGGTGCCCCAGCCATCGTCGTTGAAGATGGCGTCGATCTCGGCGCTGGTCAGCGGCTGTTCGTGACGATCAGGCCAGCCGGCGTGGCGCGGGCGTTTAGAGGCCTGATGAATGAGCTCGATCCGGGTGCCGAGGGCGGACCACTCACGGACGGCGGTCTCGAGTTTCGGGGTCGGGCTCGGCAGGCGCCAGATCGAGACGGTAGGATGAAATTCCTGCATTCTGTAACTTTAGGCACAGCATGTCGTTGACGTTTGGGGCGTCTGGCACTACATGTTGGCCCATCGATCCTTTCATTGCTGGGAGAGATCGGGCCGTTGCTCGCGGCGAAAATTGCTAGAAGGCCGTCTGTTTGTCGTGGATCAGGCGGCCTTTTTGCGTTGATGCCGCCATTGTTAGTCGTGAGATTTCCTCGACCTCAGCTGCGAGCCAGCCCAAGCTTTCGCGGCCCCCCCCTTCTGTCGATCGAGGATCGGGCTGCGATTGCGGTGCCTGACAAAGAGTTCCGCGTCTTGGTTTTGCTCCTCGAAGTCCTTCACGTCACTTAGCCGCCAACGACGAACGCCGGTTGGCAGGTCGAAGCTTGTGGGCATGCGATAGCCCCGCTTCTCGAGGCTCAGGACAACGGCGTAAGAAAAACCCCAGCGAGCAGCCAGATCTTCACGGGTCAGGAGGATATCGTCTTCCGATAGCACAATACTGCCGCTAGCTGTGTGATACATGATTTGTGTCTGCTCTATTCGCTCTGCGTACGGACAGGTCCAGCCCTCTCGATCAATGTAAGCAAGTTTATCATCGACGCAACACCCCCATCTCATAATTATGTTGTACAACAAGGACTTGTACATTCTTCTTGTACAGCATGCGGATGAATTATCGATTCACGTCAAGGCGTTAGTTGCTAGTACCCAATTTTCAAGGAACGTGATTCGTGATTCAAGGATCACATGATTTT
>CAZIGV010000039.1:0-7774 GCA_964538945.1 uncultured Hyphomonas sp. | reverse complement strand
GGTTTGATCTGCGAGCTTGTTGCGCGCTGCCGGCCTGTCCCGGCGTCTTGCCTAGAGATCAGGAAGGCGCCCCCGGCCTGGCGAGAAGGCAAGGGGTGTCGGCCGGCCAGCGGAGTTAAGGAGGCTTTCTGGCCGGCGTCCGGCGCCTCGCTGGTGTCGCGGCGGACTTCTTCGCGGATGAGGCGGGTCGGGCCCGGATTTGGACCGGGCGCCCTGAAGCCGGCAGCCTTTTCCTCCGGCGGCTGGCCTCGCGGGGTTTTCTTCTGGTGTTTCGCCGCTCATATGACGGCTCATGAGTATCGAGACCAAAGCAGCGGTCATCCGCGAAGAATTCTCCTGGCTTGAGGATTGGGAGGCACGCTATGCGCACCTGATCGACCTCGGCAAAGCCAATCCGCCGCTGGCGGCGCATGAGCGGACCGAAGCGACGCGGGTGCGCGGGTGCGCCTCGCAGGTCTGGATGGTGACGGCTGTGGAGGCCGGCCGGCTGAACGTGCGCGCCGAGTCCGACGCGGTCCTGGTGTCCGGCCTGATTGGGCTGCTGACGCGGCTCTATTCGGGTGAGCCGCCCGCGCAGATCATCGCTTTTGATGTGAAGGCCCTGCTGGACGAGATCGGTGTGACGGGCGCGCTGACGGCGCAGCGCTCCAATGGCCTTGCCGCGATGCTGGCCCGGATCCAGTCCGATGCGCGCCAGGCTGCCCGTGCCTGAGCCGGGGCGCCGGCCTGTCCTCAAAGGCGGCAGCGCTCAAAGGCGGCGCTTGCAGGCCGGGGCATAGATCGGACATGCTGCCTCAGCGTCCGGCTGGGGGCGGCCTCGTTCATGGCTTTAAGCTTCGGGCAGGCCCCTCACCTTCATTCTGAGCCGGGCGCAAGGGCTGGCGGAGGGTTTGAACCATCATGCATGTCAGGTTCGAGGAACATTTTGATCCCGTCACGCTGCAGCGCGGGCGCGACTATGCCGCCCGCGGCCAGGTGATCTCGGCCGAGCTGATCGACCCGCACCGCCTGCTGGCCCGTGTGTCAAA
Source organism: uncultured Hyphomonas sp. (assembly GCA_964538945.1). Lineage (GTDB taxonomy): Bacteria > Pseudomonadota > Alphaproteobacteria > Caulobacterales > Hyphomonadaceae > Hyphomonas. Next base: position 6,746 of record CAZIGV010000039.1, on the reverse strand, counting down.
CGGCCGGGGCGCGGTTTACGAACAGAGGATCCTGCTGGGTGAGGGACCAGCGCAGCCTTTCCTCAGAGGCGGCTGCACGTGTCCGGTAGGCGGGGATTGCAAGCACGTCGTTGCCGTGCTCGTTTTCTGGAAACAGCGGGCGCCCCGGCCCGATGAGCTTTCACCCGGCCTGAAATCATGGCTGAGCCGGGCGCTGGAGCAGAGCGCCCTTCCCCCACCGGTTCTGCCGCCCCCGGACGATTATCCCGCCGGGGTCAGGGACCGCCTGCTCTATATCCTCAACACCAACAGCCCGCGGTTGCAGGTGGCGCTCTATAAAGGCCAGGCGAACCCGTCGGGCACCGGCTTCAATCAGACGATGCGCCGTTATGACATTGGTCAGAACCTTCGCTCGGCGAGCCCTGCAAAATTCCTCCGGCCGGTGGATTTCGAATTGCTGAGCGCACTGTCCGAGACAGGGCTCTGGCAGCTTGGCTATTCGTATTATACGCCGCCCGATCGCCTGCGGCCTGGCCGTGAGAGAGTGCTCGGTATCCTGAAGAGGCTTTGCGAGACCGGCCGCTTCCTCTTCGACAATGCACCGGGCGCGGTGCTGGACTGGTCGCAGGACCGGCCTGAAGTCCAGCTGTGCTGGAAGCTTGCGCCGGACGGGCTGCAGCGGCTCAGTTTTGAGGATCGGGGCGCGCGCCCCCTCGAGGTTCATGTCCTCGATGAGGCGGCGATCTGGCTGGACCCGGAAAGGGCTGAGATCGGGGCGCTTGACCAGGCCATCACACCCGATCTGTTGCAGCTTGTCGAAAGCTGCCCGCCGCTGCGCGCCGCCGACGCCGCCATGCTGAGCGCGGCCCTGCCCGAACAGCTTCAGGGTGTGAAGCTTCAACGCCCCCATACCGTACGCCGCATAACCCGGGAGCCAAGCCGGCGATTTGCCAGGCTCGCCCTCGGCCTTGCCGAGGGTCCCAGCTGGCAGCGCCCCTGGCAGGCGCCGCCTGCCTTGCCGAGGCTCAGGCTGGGCTTTGTCTATGACGGCCAGGAGGTTGGCCCCGGCGGAGAAGAGCCGGCCTTGGTCGACGGCGATGAGATGGTCACGCTGCGCCGGGACCGCGATTGGGAAACCGGCTGTGCCGCCCGCCTGATTGAGGCCGGCGCCCTGCCCGCAGCCTTGCTGGACACCCGGTTTGCCGTCTCCCAGTCGGCGGGCGATCTTGTCTTCCTTGACGCGGAGAACTCCGGCCGCGCGCCGGGCGCGGGCGTGTCGCAGGCGGCGCTGAGGTTCAGTTTTCAGACCGTCCCGCGGCTGCGCGAGGATGGCTGGGAGATCGACATATCGCCGAAATGGCCGTTCCGCCTCGATCCGCAGCCGGCGGTCTTTTCGGTCACGACGGAGCGCGCCAGCGGCCCGGGCTTTGACGGAAATGACTGGTTCTCCCTTGGCTTCTCGGCGGAGATCGGCGGGCGAAAGCTCGACGTCGCCCCGCTTGTCGCCGCCTTTCTCGAGCAGATCGACACACAGGCGTCCGGGGACCTTCCGGACGCCGAAGCCCTGAAAGCCCTGCTGGCGGAACGTCCTGTCTACCTTGACCGCGGCAAGGGCCATTACCTCGCGCTCGATTTCAGTCCGCTCGCGCCCCTGCTCTTCCTTTTCCTCAAACATCATGCAGCGCTCGGCACCCTGCATCCTGCCGAGGCGTCTGCCGCACGCATCGCCGAAGAGGCCCTGTCCGGCAGCCCGGTCCGGTTTGCCGACAATGCCGGGATCCTGCCGCTCGCCCGGAAGCTGGAGGCCCTGTCCCAGGCCAGGGCCTTCACGCCGCCGGTCCGGCTGAGGGCGCAGCTTCGCGCCTACCAGTCTTTTGGAGCCGCCTGGATGGCCAGCCTTCTGGAGGCTGGCTTCGGCGGCGTGCTCGCAGATGATATGGGGCTCGGCAAGACGGTCCAGACGCTGGCGCTCCTGCAGGCGCGCAAGGAGGCGGGCCAGCCGGGCCCGGCGCTCCTGATCGTGCCGACAAGCCTGCTCTATAGCTGGCAGACACAGGCTGCGCAGTTTGCGCCCGACCTCAGACTGCTCATCCTGCACGGACCGGAGCGTTCCGGTCTGCGCGAGGCGGCCGGCGATGCGGACCTCGTGGTGACGACCTATCCGCTGCTGGCCCGGGACAGTGACTGGCTGGCCGGGCAGCGATGGCCCCTGGTTATCCTGGATGAGGCCCAGACCCTCAAGAACCCGGCGTCCCAGACGGCGAAAGCCCTGCGCGCGATCCCGGCCGAGGGACGCCTGGCCCTGACCGGGACCCCGCTTGAAAACTCGCTCCAGGATGTCTGGACCCTGGTTGACTGGGTGGTGCCGGGCCTGCTCGGCGACCGCAAGCGGTTCCAGTCTGTATTCCGTACACCGATCGAAAAACATGGGGACAGGGCGGCCCAGGCGCGCCTCGCCCGCCGGCTCCGGCCCTTCCTCCTGCGCCGCACGAAGGAAGAGGTTGCCGCTGAGCTGCCGCCCCGCACGGAAATCCTTCACCGGGTGGACCTCAGCCGCGCCCAGCAGCAGCTTTATGAGACGGTCCGAAGCGCCATGGATGAACGGGTGCGCAGCGCGATTGCAACCCGCGGGCTGGCCGCGGCCCGGATCACCGTCCTCGATGCCCTCCTGAAGCTGCGCCAGGTGTGCTGTGACCCGGCGCTGGTCAGGTCAAAGGCCGCCGGGATGGTCACAGACAGCGCCAAACGCACCCGGCTGATGGGCCTGCTCGAAGAGCTGGTCGCAGAGGGGCGCCGCGTTCTGGTTTTCTCGCAATTTGTCGAGATGCTGCGCCTGATCGAGGCCGACCTTACGGCCGCCGGCATAGAGAGCCTCAGCCTGACCGGCAGCACGAAGGACCGGGCGGGCCTGCTCGAGGCTTTTGCCAGGGGGAGCGCCCCGGTCTTCCTGCTCAGCCTGAAGGCGGGCGGCGTCGGCTTGACCCTGACCGAGGCAGACACGGTGATCCTGTATGATCCCTGGTGGAACCCGGCCGCCGAGCGCCAGGCCATGGACCGGGCCCACCGGATCGGCCAGACAAGGCCGGTCTTCGTTCACCGGCTTGTCGCTGCCGGAACCGTCGAGGAAAAAATCCTCGATATGCAGCAGCGCAAGCAGGCCCTCGCCGACGCCTTGTTCGATAAGGCCGGGGGCAGTGATCAGGTGGCCCTGGATGAGCGCACCCTGATCGACCTGTTTGCCCCGCTGGCATGACGCAAGAGGCCGCGCCGGTCCTGCCGCACGGGCAGGAGCCCCCAGGCTCTTTCTGCAGTCCTTTGCGGCAGGGTTTGACGCAGCCTTGCCTGAACCGCATGATGGATGCGTCACCCCGCGCTCCCTGTGCCGCCCGGCCTGATCAGGGGCGAGGAGCGCACAACGCGCCCGGTGACCAGCCGTTTGGAGGTGCTTGTATGCCTGTCCTGTCTGTCCTGGAACTCGGCCGGGTGCGTGAAGGCTTCACGCGCTCCGATGCGCTGAATGATGCCCGCCGGCTGGCCCAGCATGCCGAGGCGCTCGGTTACCGGCGCTTCTGGGTGGCCGAACATCATAACATGGCGGGCGTGACGACGGCCGCGACCTCGATCGTGATCAGCCATATTGCGGCCGGCACGAAGACGATCCGTGTCGGCGCAGGCGGCATCATGCTGCCCAACCATGCGCCTTATGTCATTGCCGAACAGTTCGGCACGCTCGAGGCCCTCTATCCCGGGCGCATCGATCTCGGTCTCGGCCGGGCTCCGGGCACAGACCAGCTGACGCTTCGGGCGCTGCGGCGCGATCCCCTGGCGTCTGAGCACTTCCAGGAGGATGTCCTTGAGCTGCAGGCCTGGCTTGGCCCGGTGCGCGAGGGACAAAGGATCGAGGCGGTGCCAGGCTCGAATGCCAATGTGCCGATCTGGATCCTTGGCTCGAGCCTCTACGGCGCGCAGATGGCCGCTGCTTACGGGTTTCCTTTCGGCTTTGCCTCACACTTTGCGCCGCAGATGCTGGACCAGGCGCTGGCGATCTACCGCGCCGGCTTTCGTCCCTCGAAGCAGCAGCCAAGACCCTATGCGCTGATCGGGGTGAACATCATTGCGGCCGAAACAGATGCCGAGGCGAGGTATCTGGCAACCTCGCAGCAGATGAGCTTTGCCAATCTGGTGCGCGGTGAGCGCCGGCTCACCCAGCCGCCGATTGACGATATCGACACCTACTGGACACCCCAGGAAAGGGCGCAGGCGTCGCACATGCTGAACTTCAGTATCCTCGGCGGTCCTGATACCATCCGCCGGGGGATCATCGCCCTTCTGGAGCGCACCGGGGCCGATGAGCTGATGATCGTTTCTGACACGTATGACCAGGACAAGCGGCGTCGCTCACTTGAGATCATTGCCGAGGTGATGGCGACGCTGAAAACAGCCGCCGGCGCCCCCGCCTGAGGCTGGACCTGCAGGGCTGGCCCCGGGCGCACTGGCCCCGGGCGCACTGGACAGGACGGACGGGTTCGATTCTAACCGGAGGCCGGACATCGCCGGCGCGGGACCTTCGCATGCACAAGACCTTCATCGGCCTGATCGGCGCCGGCCTGCTCAGCCTGTTACCCAGCGCCGGGGCGGGCGGCCTGCAGCGCGCGGTGCTCGCCGAGCTTGCGCCTGCGCCCCTGATCGGCGAGGTGCAGCTGCTGCGCCTGGATGCCAGCCTCGGTCACGCCGTGCAGACCGGGGATTTCGTAGGGCTCGCGGTAGCGGTGGTGCGCGACGGCGAGGTCCGCCTCCTGCGCACCTATGGCGAGACCGAGGCGGGCAGCGGCGAGCCGGTCGATGCCGACACGCTGTTCCGGATCGCGTCCCTGTCCAAGGGGTTTGCCTCCAGCATGGTTGGCCTGGCCGTGTCGGAGGGCAGGCTCTCGCTCGGCGCGCCGGTCAGCGGATTTGCACCGGAGCTTGCCTTGCCGCGCGGCGCGGAGAGGTCGCTGACGCTCTCCGACATTCTCAGTCATCGCACCGGCCTGCCGCCGAACGCCTATGACAACCTGCTGGAGGCCGGCCTTTCTCCGGAGGCGATCCTGCCGCAATACCGCAAGGTGACACCCGCCTGTCCGGTCTCGGATTGCTACGCTTACCAGAACATCCCCTATGACCTTGCCGGCCGGGCGCTTGCGGCCGCCTATGGCGCGGCCTTCTCTGACCTGGTCGAAGAGCGCCTGTTCAGGCCGCTCGGCATGCAGACCGCGACGTTCGGGCTGGACGGGCTGGTCGGGAGCGGCAACTGGGCGCGCCCGCATGAGCGAAGGCGCGGGGCAGACCCCGCCGATCCCTGGAGGCGTGTCGAGGTGAAGCTTCCCTATTACCTGACGCCGGCTGCGGGCGGCGTGAACGCCTCTATCCGCGACATGGCGCGGTGGCTGAACGCGCAGCTCGGCAATATGCCGGAGGTGTTGCCGCCTGAGGTGCTGGAGCTGGTGCACGCGCCGCGCGTGGGCACGCCGGCCGAGACCCGGCGCATGCGCAGCGTGCTGCCCGCCCTCAGCGCCTCGCATTATGCCTATGGCTGGCGCGTCTATGATTATGCAGGCCAGACCGTAGTTGCGCATGGCGGATCGGTTGAGGGTTATGGCGCACAGATCATGTTCATGCCTCAGCACAATACCGGGATTGTGGTGCTCTCGAATGCGAGGTCACAGCGCCTCTGGAGCATTGCGCCACTCTATCTCGACCTGATGCTGGGCCGGGCGCCCGGGGACGGGCTCGCCCCGGAAGGGGCAAGGACAGCGGCGCCCTCGCCTTAGCGCTGCGCAGCTGAGGCAGGACGGCCCGCCTGACGGCGGCGTCCCCCCCGCAGCGCCTTCAGGGGGACGTAAGCCCCTCCCCTTCCGGCGCCAGGACCGCGGCAAGGAAGCGATCAACCTGCCCGGTCAGGGGGTCGCCTGGGCGGCCGAGATCTGAATTTATCTCGGCATGGGTCTTGAACGCGGCGGCGTAGGTTTCGGCGATATTTCCCGCTTCGCGAAGCCGCGCCGCAAAGGCCTGCGACTGCACCGCGCTGCCCTCAGGCGCTGTGCTCGTATTGTGAACGATGAGCATCGGGGCGATGCGCTCGCCGGGCTCGACCTGATAAACGGGCGATGCATCACGCCAGCCTTCCGCCTCATCTCCGAAAACAAGGCGCATGAAGGGCGCCGCATAAGGCAGCCGCGCCCCGATATCATAAAACCCGTCCAGGGCGATGACCGCGGCAATGTCCTGCCCGGCGAGGCCGTGCCGGGCCAGGCGGGCCTGGTCACAGGCCGCAAGGGCCACAAGGGTGGCACCGGCAGAATGGCCGGCAAGCACGATGCGCGCGGGATCTCCGCCATAGGCGCCGATATTTGCCTTGAGCCAGGCCAGTGCTGCCAGGACGTCCTCGAGATGATCAGGATGGCGGACCTGGCGCGGGTGTTCAAACGGGAGCGAGGTATCTGTCAGCCGGTAATTGACGCTCACGAAGAGCCAGCCCCTGGCGAGGAAATGCTCCATCTTCGGATGGATCAGGCCAGGCCTTTCGGCACTTGGATCGCCGGCCTTGTCGCCGGTACGAAAACCCCCGCCATGGACCATCACAAAAACCGGGCTGCGCCCGAAGGCCGGCGGCGCGCCCGGGCGAGGCGCGTCCTCAGCCGCGCCGGCAGACGGCATCTGCGGGGTGTAGATATCCAGAGAGAGAAGGTGCGGGTCGACACCCGGCAGGGCCCGGTAGACGATGTCGG
>CAZIGV010000038.1:0-8897 GCA_964538945.1 uncultured Hyphomonas sp. | reverse complement strand
GCGACATGCCGCATGACCACCGCAAGTTCCTCATTGCGTTTGAACGCGGACAGCCAGAGTAGGACCTGATTGGCCTGCCGGCAGCGAAGGACCTTCCGGCGGTGAAGTGGCGTCAGATCAATCTTGATGGCCTTCCGAGGGAACGGCGCGACGCGCTCGTGGCCCGCCTCGAAACCACCCTGCTCGATAAGCGCCCAACCTGATCCGGACTGCGCTCTCACCCGCGCCGCAAATGGTCGACCACGCTGCGTCGACCGCGAAGCAAATCTGAGCGGTGCAAGGCCGGGAGGCGGAAGTCATCAGCTGCCGCCCCGTCAGAGAATTCAGCGGGAGTCGACCAACCACCGCATGCGCCCTCATCAGGCGTCTGAGGCGTTCACGGCGCTTTGGCAGAGAATAAATTTCAGAGAGGAGAGCAGATCGTCGTCCGACCTCATTTTTCCTCTTATCTTCAGGGTTTTGTTTGGTGTGCCCAACAGGATTCGAACCTGTGACCTACTGATTAAAAGTCAGCTCAATATCGTTTCTCGAGAAATCACTTCGGATCCCTAAACTGCCTATAAACCACTGTTTTATAATTATTTTTTATATTGTCAGTCTCACGCCAAAACATTCCAAACCCCGACAAATCCTTGCAGTTTGGTAGAAATGTGGTAGAAAGTTCTGTCAACTGGGGACGAAACAGTCGGTCAACAGACGCAATGTTCGGGGGGGCACGAGGTGCGGATTTCGCAGCAAACCGTCAGGACACTCGCGCCGGGTCCGAAGGCCTATACGGCATGGTGCAGCGAGCTGAAAGGCTTCGGTGTAAGGGTCAATCCGACCGGGGTGACGACCTTCATCGCCAAGTACCGGGTCGGCGACCGGCAGCAGATGACGACAATCGGCCGGACCGATAAGCTGCAGGCCGAGGCAGCTCGCAAACGCGCCAGGGAACTCATGGGGCTCGCCGCAGCCGGCGTCGACGAGACCGGCCTTCAGAAGGCAGCCCGGCGGGCCGCAACAGTAAACGATCTGGCGGCCCGCTTCCTCGAGATCTACCTCCCCCACCATCTCAAGGAAAAAACGCAGCTGGAATATCGCAAGATGATCGAAAGGTTCATCATCCCGCGCCTCGGACGATACAAAGTCGCCGAACTCGACCGGACGAAGATCGCCGAATTCCACCATTCCATTTCGGCGACGCCCTACCAGGCCAATCGCGCGCTCGGAACGCTGTCCGTCATGCTTTCGCAGGCCGAAACCTGGGGGATGCGGCCAGAGGGTGTGAACCCTTGCCTGCGCGTCAAACGGTTCCGTGAAAAGATGCGGGAGCGTTTCCTGTCGTCAGCCGAGTTGGCCCGCCTTGCCGACGCCCTTAATGAAGAACAGAAGAAAGCTCCGATGGCGACCGTTGCCTTCAGGTTGCTGATCATCACCGGCTGCCGGCTTGGCGAAATCCAGAAACTCAAATGGCGCTGCGTCGATTTCGAACGCGAAGAAATCCGGCTCGACGATTCCAAGACGGGCCAGCGGACGGTCTATCTCAGCCCGCAGGGAATAGAGCTGCTCAAAGCCGTCCCCCGTGTCCCCGGCAACCCCTATGTGATTGCCGGGGACGAGCCCGGCGCACATCTCACAGACCTCCAGAGGCCCTGGCGGCGGGTTCGCAAACGCGCAGACCTGAACGACGTTCGTATCCATGACCTGCGCCACACCTTTGCAGCAAATGCCGCCGCCAGCGGTCTCAGCCTGCCGATGATCGGCAAGCTGCTCGGCCATACCCAGGCCCAGACAAGCGCGCGCTATGCCCACCTCGCCGCTGACCCGGTCCGAAGGGCAAATGCCGACGTCGCAAGGCTGATCGCCGAAGCAATGAAGAGCGGCCGCCCAGGCTGAGACCGGCGACCTTGCGGCGTTCAGGCAAGCCGCAATCGCCGGATGCGCTCCCAGCCAGAAGTTTCCGGGCCTGCCAGCGCATCCGGAGATGCCTCTCATCTGGACGAAACCGTCCTGAAGCAAACCTTCAGCGAAATCGGCGATTGGATCGATGAGCGTGCGGGCATCGAAATCCCCGCCGAAAAGCAGGCATTCGACATCTATACCAATCCGCGTGACTCAACCTCACGCCAGGGCAGGATCAGCTATCGCGGCCCGGTAGCGCCGCGTACCCCCTACGAATCAAGCTCGACCTCACAGCGGACGAACGCATTGTCCTTGCGCCAGAGCGCGTGCGTGCTTTTCATCCTTACACATACACACCCGAAGAAGGGGTCGACGTGCTTGCCTACGCTCATGAGGAGCTGTTCGGAGAAAAGGGGAGCGCACTCGCCAAAAGCACACGTCGCCGCGACCTCTACGATCTCGTGAACCTGTTCAGGAATGGGGAAGCGCTGCCATCCCCTTCTGTGCTGCTCGATGTCCTGCGCCAGAAATGTGAGTTCAAAGGCATCAATGTGCCCGCGCAGCCGGACTGCTCGGCCGGCATGCTGCATCATGCGGTCGTCAGCCAGATCGAAGGCTCAAGCTACAGGCTGCGGCCTCACGCTGAACCCATACCTGAACATCTGCGTCCAAAATCAACGCTCGCTCCTGCGGACCAGGCATCAGCTCCAAGACCGCGCGACCGGCCACCGAAAATCAGGAACCTGCAAGCCGAAATCTGAAACCGCAAACTCGGGAATTTTACTTCGGCGTTGACAGCTCGGTTTGGAGAGCGGCGACCGCCTCTTCTAAGGCTGCCACCTCTGCAGAACCACGGGGATCTTTTGGTGTTGCACAACCAGCAAGAGCCGAAAGCGCTGCGATCGAAGCAGCAACCAAGATTGTCGATTTCATGTTTTTCTCCTTACCCCCGCCAGAACAATGCGCCAGGCAGTTACGGCGAATTAAACTGATTTAAGAAGCCTGGTAAAGCTATCCACCGGAGATCTTCAGAGGTCATCGACTCTGAAAGGCTGATTGAACAACCCAGGCCGGTAGCATACCCGCCAAATTGTAGATCTGGCTCAATCGTACTTGCGCGATCCCAAAAGGTCCTCTCCGCACCCCCCCACAGGCCGCGCCGATCTGTCCGCACGACCTTCTCGGCGGCAGCGTACTTCCCGCCGCTAAAGCGTTTCCAGCCCCTACCCCAGCCGCTCTCGACCATGAACGTCCCGAAATCTGTGCCGGGCGCTGAACAGGTGCCGATAAATCGGACGTGGCTCTTTTTCCCATTAAGCTCGCAGGTGACGGCCCGCTCGGCAGTGAAATCCGCGAGCGCATCCGACGCCGCGGCGTAGACATCGGTCGAGCCACGCATGCTGTTACCCGGAACCGGACTTATTCGGCAATACTTCCGAAGCGTACGAACTTGATGATCACCAAAGGCGTCATGCAACAATCGCTCTGCCTCGTTGCAGTCTGCAACCAGCGCTGCGTACAAGCACCTGATTTGCGATACAGCAACTTCCTGGCGGCTGTAAGTTCAAATTGCTGACAGTTTAGCGCTGGAATTGATCTGCATTCACGGAAGCGTCCTCGCAAGGCGGAAGCCGGTAATCGTCTGCGCGTGTAGGGGGTCCCACCCCGCGCGGCTCGCAGAGCGCAGGTAATTCGGGGATTCGTACCAAGAGCCGCCGCGGCGCACGCGGCCATAGCAATAACTTTTTTTCGTAAACGCAGAGCCATCAGATGGCTGTGATGAGTAGCGTGCCTCATGACAGTCCTCCACCCATTCCGCCACATTGCCATGCATGTCGTGAAGACCGAACGCGTTCGCAGTCTTGCTACCTACAGGATGGGTGCGCCCTCCTGAGTTGGAGTCATACCAGGCATAGTTTCCAAGACTGCTCTCATCATCGCCGTGGCCCCAGCGCGCCGGGCTGCCAGCCCGCGCCGCATACTCCCATTCCGCTTCCGTCAGGAGACGATACCGGTCCGAACGGCCCGTGAGGCCCGTCTTCTGATTTAGCCAGGCGACGTAGCGCTGCGCGTCGTTCCAGCTTACTATGATTACAGGCTGGCTCCCACGGCCCCAGCCCCAATCATCCGGCTTGTATGAGGCGCAGCCACGATCCGCAGCGCACGCATCCCATTCTTCAAACGTAACCTCGTAACGACCGACAGCCAGCTTGTACCCGATACTCACATTTCGCTGAGGGCCTTCCCCCCGCTCCCGGCCCGCCTCCGTCTGCGGCGAACCCATCGTGAAACTCCCCGATGGCAGCACGACCATCGTGGGACAAGCGCTGCAATCCTTGAAAACCGGTTGAGTATGGAGAGTGAGAAAGCGCGCAACATCTCTGGCGTATTCAGCCCCCTGATAGTCTTCAAGCAATTGTATCAACCAGCCCTGCTCCGCCCAATAATTTCCCCTGGGCAGCAATCGGATGACGGAATCGATTGAAATGCCACTTCTGGACAAATCCAGAAGTTGAGCCTCAAGCGCCCGGCCATCATTGCCGAGCGCGGTGAGCCGAAGCTGCTCGATAATGACTTCTCGCCGGCCTGGATCAAGGACAGCAGCCTCTGAGAGGCGGGCTGCGGCCTCAGATACGTTGCCAGCAAAAATAAGGGAACTGGCCTGTTCAACAAGCTCAACAACAAGCGGCGTATAGGCGGGCTCGAGCTTCTTGATCTCATCTGCCGCCCTCGTCCGGGCTTCTGGACGCGCAGTTTGCTGCTCAAGCTTACGCAGTACCCTGACAGCTTCGACAGGCTGGCCGAGCGGTCCGGCATAAATCATGGCAGCCCGGAACCCGGCTTCGGTCTTGCTGCTGTCGGCCTCGAAGGCCTGGGCGAAGAGACGTGCAGCGCGGCCATTAAGGCCACCCGCGAGAGCCGCCTCGGCATCCGCCTCTGCCGTGAGCGAGACGCTTTGAAGCGCGATCGTGTCCAGCAGGCGCTGAACACCAGCCTTGTCCGCTTCAGGCGCCAGCGACAGGGCAAGCTCTGCTTCCGTACGCGCTTCGTCAAAACGCTGCAGGCCAAGCAGCGCCATCCCTGAATAATACCGGACACGGTAGTCAGATGGCGCACTGGAGATCGCAGAACGCACCGTCGCAAGCGCCTCTACATAGTCGCCCTGCGCAATCAGGGTCTCTGCCCGCTGAATCTCGAACGAAACACTGCCTTGGGCAAATACCGCGGCAGGGCTGAGGATCAAAGCCGCAGCACACATCGCTAAGGCTGCTAAAAGGTTCCGCTTAATCCGCCGCAAGGCCTGTCTCCCTACACAACTGAAAGAGTCTTATGGGGCGCCGGATCAGGATCCGGCAAGCTCCCGTTCGCGGATTTCAAGACTGCGCCTTTCCGACCTTAAGGGATCAGAGTCGAACTCCGGCGCCCTTGAAAACTGCAGCCCGAGAGAAAATGGCTTGGACCTGTATTGATTGACGAAGCCCTGAACGCTGGAGAGGATCTCGCCGCGCCGGGAAGGTGTCGCATCGCCAAGCCGGAAGCGCAGGCCTTCAGTACCTTCGCCGCCGAACCGCCCGGGCGAAACCTCAGGGCCAGCTCCCTTCAGAAGGAAGTAGTAGGCATAGGTAAAATCCGTCTTCAGGCCCCCTATGTTAAGCGCATGGGTTATCCGGTCTCCTTCCGCCATGAGGCGGTCATAGCGAGTGCGAGCAACCCCATGCATCTCGGTGAGGGCTGCCTGAGTTGCGTTCCAGTCTGCTATCATTGAGGCGTTCAGTTTGCGTATAATATCCTCCCACATGTCGAGATCTGACAATGCGGCGCGCACTTCCTGAAGATCGGAAGACTTCTCCCCTCTGTTACTGATCTCCGCAGCCGCTGCGAATGCCGCGTCGCGCTGCCTCATGAAGGCTTCACTCAACTCGTTCTCATGCGAGACGATCGTCGATTTCCAATTGTAAAGCGCTGTGCTGAACAGTCCTGTTCCGGCCTGTATCTGATCAAACACCTCCTTCAGGTCTTCGACCAACCGCTTCACGCGCTGGATCGCCTCGTTGAGAGCAGACCTCAGCCTGTTGATGGCGACGTTGAGCTCCTGCTCCTTGGCTGCGATCTGTTCAGCCGTTGCCCGAATGATCGACTGGCCGGAATGCGGAAAGCTTTCACCTTTCGCAAGGATCTGGGAGCGGGTCTGATTGCATCCCGAGCAGAACATGCCATTGCGAAACTCGTCCAGGACAGATTCCTTGTTGATCTCTGCCTGGTATACCTGGTTCTGAAGGTCGCTCTCTTTCGAAGTCAGCCGACTATACTCATCGCCTCCTGCTTCCACCCTGTCAAACAGCCTCTCCAATGCATCGGCGACCGTGACGAACCATGAGCGCGCACTTCCGTCACTCGGCGCCACGCCGCGCACCAACGCGCCTCCCGCCGCAGACGATGTGCTCCTGCCCATTTGAGAGGGATCGAGCAGCTGAGCATTCGCGGGCATCGCTATCGTGATTGCAGGAAGCGATGCCGCGCCCAGCAGAAAATGCCTTCTCGACAGCCGCAGCTTAGCCGTCCCCTGACAGGCCTGTGTGCACAAAAGCGAATGAATGCGGCGCATTCGTCTCTCCTCAAACAGCCCCTCAATTGTACGGCGCAAACGCCGCGGCGCAACTGCAATTCAGGTTACCGGCGCCCGATAAAAGCCCCGCCGCATGCCCTGACCGACCTGCCTCAGGAGCCGCTTTGTGGAACACACTTCAAGCCTGCCGCTGAATTGCAGATGAACGGGTCTGAAGCTGGAGCAAATCCTGAGTTACTCAGGTTTTACCCCCCCTCTGCCCCCTGGAACTCACCGCTCTGACACCCCGCACACACAATCCGGTCATTCTCCCGGCATTGCCGGCCGTAACTTCAATACATCATGAAACCATTGGGAAGCGCGGCAGTCCGCATCTCTCAGCCCTTTGAACTTTCAAGGGAATTTTTTAGCTAAGAGATCCTGCGGACTGGCTTCTCAGCACCCGGGGTCGCCGCGCGTCACAAACTCGGCCAAGTGCCTTTATGAAGCAGGCCTGGTTCATTGGCTGCGAGCAGGCCGGATCAAGTCAGGCATGTCCAGCCCCGGCCAGGGCCGCGACACGGTAATCTGCCGGCAACGCGCCCGCGCAATGCTTGCCGCCATCCTCCGGGACGCCCGGCGACAACGGATTGCGCGCCAGCCAATGGGCAATGGCGTCCTGCAATGCCCCGGCCTCGGCTACCGGCCGCGGCAGGCCGCCGTCGTACGCCCGGCCAGCAGCACCATACAAAGGCCGCACATGAATTCTCCAGCGCGAGACAGCGTGACGGGCCTCCAGACCCCTGCACGTCACGTCACGGTAAATCCACCGGATCCGACAATGCTGAGCGCGACCAACGCGGTACACGGTAATGCAGTCACGCAGACCGCCGGGAACCAAAAGAGATGATTTGAGATTCTAACCTTTACGCGGGGGTCACATTGAAAAACAGGAACTTCCTGTTTAAACCCCAGAGGCTGCAAGAGAGGAGTTTTCCTGTGATCCGTTATCTGATTGCCATCACGCTCATTGCAGGACTTGCGCTGCCGGTTAAAGCGGAGACCCTGATCCTGTGGTCCAAGAAAGCGAAAGCCTGCGGCACCTACGGCTATACATATCGCGCGGGCTACACGATCGAGGCTTTTACGTCGCCAGCGGCAATAACCCGCTCGGAGCTGATCAGCGCACGCATCACCGCACTCAAAGCTGAGCACCCTGAAGGCGTGTACATAGAAACCTTGCCTCCGGGGCAATGCATTGCCGTGGCACGGATGGACAAGAAAGTTGGAACTTGTGAATTCCGGACGTTCAGCTGGAAGATTGCAAAGGACGCAGCCGCTGCTCAGGCGGCGATGGAACGCGTGCTGGCAGGCGAGCCGAACCTGAAGGGCTCAGCGGTTCAAGAGGTCCGTTGCCCAAAGCCGCCTAAAAGCAAGGACGCCGCTTGGGCAATCCGGGGTTAGTGATTGCGGTAGCGCATCAGGTTTCTCCTCAACGCGCTGCGCAGCGTGGGTTCGGCTTTAACGCAAACAATCTCAGAACTTCAGCGTCACACTCCCGTTTCAGAGCGCCCGAGTTAATCGAAAATCGATCAAAGGCTGGCGCCTGCCGGCATTCATCCTCCGGCTTTTATCGACAAACAACTGCTGCTCCGATCTGAGCCAGGAACCTGAACATTAATTAATCCTTATTCAGAGGAACTCACCCAGAAGATACCGCGAACCCGCTGCACGGATAAATGCCGGAGCCAGCAAAACTCAGAGCAGGGCACCAGGCTGCAGGCCGCAGAATGTAAAAATGTAAAAAAGCCAGAAGGTAACGCTTCCTAGGGAAGCGTCCTCGCAAGGCGGAACCCCAGCCAGTTGAAGCGGTAGTACGGATGATCCGGTACCCCGCTGCGGATGGCGCTACGCAGTTGCCACGAGCTTCCTGCCCATGAGCCGCCGCGCAACACGAGGTTGGAGCAGGAGTTTTTCTTGAACGCAGAGCCATCAGATGGCTGTGATGAGTAGCGTGCCTCATGACAGTCCTCCACCCATTCCGCCACATTGCCATGCATGTCGTGAAGACCGAACCCGTTCGCCGCCTTGCTACCTACAGGATGGGTGCGACCTCCTGAGTTGGAGTCATACCAGGCATAGTTTCCAAGAAGGCTCTCATCATCGCCGAAGCTCCAGCGCATCTGGCTGCCAGCCCGCGCCGCATACTCCCATTCCGCTTCCGTCAGAAGACGATACCGATCCGAACGGCCCGTCAGGCCCGTCTTCTGATTGAGCCAAGTGACGTAGGTCTGCGCATCATTCCAGCTCACATTCGTCACCGGGCGGTTGCCCTGGCCCCAGCCCTGGTCGCCTGGCCGATGCCCGCCACACCCGCCATCCGCAACACACGCCTCCCACTCCGCAAACGTGACCTCGTAACGACCGACAGCCAGCTTGTACCCGATACTCACATTTCGCTGAGGGC
>CAZIGV010000037.1:0-9257 GCA_964538945.1 uncultured Hyphomonas sp. | reverse complement strand
GAGTCTTATGGGGCGCCGGATCAGGATCCGGCAAGCTCCCGTTCGCGGATTTCAACATTGCGCCTTTCCGACCTCAAGGGATCAGGGTCAAATGTGAGCAGTGTTTCTGCGCCACACCTCTGCCGCGAACGCCGCCGCCAGCGGTCTCAGCCTGCCGATGATCGGCAAGCTGCTCGGCCATACCCAGGCCCAGACAAGCGCGCGCTATGCCCACCTCGCCGCTGACCCGGTCCGAAGGGCAAATGCCGACGTCGCAAGGCTGATCGCCGAAGCAATGAAGAGCGGCCGCCCGGGCTGAGACCGGCGACCTTGCGGCGTTCAGGCAAGCCGCAATCGCCGGATGCGACCCCAGCCAGAAAGCCTCCGGGCCTGCCGGCGCATCCGGAGATTACGTAGCGGACCACTCCGGGACGCCGGATCGCTCCCTCAGGAAGGCGGCAACGCAAACCTCAGGGACAAATTCAAAAGGCCATTGCGGCGCCGGAGGCGGCGAACAACAGGAAAACCTTCGCTGGGACGGCCATCCCGAGGTCCGGTTCCGGACTGTGTGCTGGCGTTAAAATCAACCCACGCAAGTATAGCAGACATGCCGTATTTCTCACTTACGAAGAAGTACCGCAGATGAAGGCTATTGGTATTGGCGCAGTTCGCGGCAATACGAGCCGAAGCTGACAAATATTGCACCGTTTGTTCAAAAGCTTTGCTCCAAACCAAAATGCAAAGCGCGCTCAAACTGCGCCACCGGAGACCGCGTCATCACGGCGGGGCGCTCGCACCGGTTGAGATAAAGCCGCCCAGGCACCCACTATCGATAGAGGACACCATCGCCCATTATTGATCAGTGCGCCGCGCAAACCTCTTCCTCAAGGCTGCGATGCCCGTCGGCTCCCTTCCCTGCCTGCCGCTCCAGCAGAGGGCGCGCCAGGCCTGAAGCGATACGTGGGCAGAATCACTAATAGTAATTTGGTGATACATCTGATAGTAATTTGGTGATACGTCTGGTAGTAACCTGGTGAGCCCTCTGACCGCATCCCGGTGAGCGGCAAAACGAGGAGCGCCCCCGCATGCCAGATACATACCTGCCCCGGCACCTCGTGCCCGAACTGGAAGCCGCCCTTAAACATACGAGGATTGTCAATCTGACCGGCCCCCGCCAGGCCGGCAAGACAACACTCGTACGCGACCTTTTCGCCAGGGGGCGTTTTGTCAGCCTCGACGATGCCGCAACACTCGCGGCCATCGAGACTGACCCCTATGGGCAGATCAGGTCCCTGCGTGACCAGCTTGGTGACCAGCCCCTGATCATCGACGAAGCCCAGCGCTCCGCCCGTCTCCCCCTCGCGATCAAGCAGATCGTCGACGCAGACAGGCGAAAGGGACAATTTGTCCTGACCGGCTCCTCGAATGTCTTTCGCACCGCGACGGTCGCCGATTCTCTTGCGGGACGGATGCGCAGCCTGACGCTATGGCCCCTCTCGGCTGCCGAGATCCATCGCGCACCTGTCTCCAGGCTGGTCAGCTGGGCGACGGGTAAAGACCCTCAACTCTCCGCCATCAGGGCAGAAGCTGTTTCCCGCCCGGCCATCATCGATCTCGTCCTGAGAGGCGGCTTTCCGGAAATCCGACAGATGCCCCTCAGAGAGAGGCAGCGGCAATACAGGGACAATGTCGACGCGATGATCGACCGCGACGTTGCTGACATCATGAAGATCAGGAAACCAGATGCGCTCCGCCGCCTCACGGATCAGATGGCTGCACGTACCGCCAATGAGCTGAACATCGTTGAACTGTCCAACGCCGTGAAAGTCCGGCGTGAAACGACCCAGCAATATATCGACATCCTGCTCAGGCTTTCCGTGATCGTACAACTTGGAGCATGGTCATCAGGGGAAGGAAAGCGGGAGATCAGGAACCCGAAATACCATTTCGCTGACAGCGGCGTCCTGTGTGCGCTGCGCCGCTTTGGAGACCAGTCCTTCGATCTGGGGGCTGACCCGGTCGCCTTTGGCGCAGTGCTGGAGAGCTATGTCCTGAATGAACTCCTCCGGGCCGCCCCCCTCCAGGACGCTGATGCGCGCTTCTATCACTGGCGCAGTGCAGACCGCCGCGAGATCGATATCCTGATCGAGAGCGGACGTTCACTGGTCGGCGTCGAGGTCAAGGCATCTGCAAGCGTCGATGCCGGCGACCTGCGCCACCTGCGCTGGTTCAGCCAGGACGGCCCCGGACGGACGCGGCAGTTCACAGGGATCGTCTTTTACCTCGGCCCGGAGAAACTGTCTTTCGGCAACAGGCTGTTCGCGCTCCCGGTCAGCAGCCTCTGGACCGGGTCAGGATAAGCGAGCCTTCTGGACGCGGCGCGCGCCGGCTGATGTCATGAGAGGCGGACCACTCCGGGACGCCGGATCAGGCCTGCTTCAACGCGCTGCAGCCAATCCCGGTTGCGGCATAACCCGAAGGCCAGAGATCCACTTATAGAGCGACCGGGATCTGTTCAGACAAACCGAGCCACCTCTGACTGCCCGGTCGAGGCAGTCAGCTTCAAACCGCCGGCGGTCACAGCCGCGGAGCAGCCTCAGCAATACGCTCGAGAATAACGTCGAACGGCACACTGTCGCGATAATACAACGCAGCGGTGGATGCATAGGCTCCGGCATACGCCTTGCGGGTCGCAGCATCGCTCAGGCGGAAGGCTTCATTCTGCGTCAGGTTGCTCTCGTCGGCCTGGCGGAAACGCTTTGCTTTGTGAGCGATGTAGGCCTCGGTCCCGATGAAGTCGTTCACGGATTTGTCCGCCAGCAGACAATACACATCGTAGTAATGCCGCATGAAGTTTGCGGGCATTTCTCCACTTTCCTGCTGCATCCGGAACTTGGTGGAAATGGTCTGGAGCTTTTCGACAAAGGTGTAACCCGGCTCGTAGCAAGGCACGGCGAGCGCCCTGTTGTCGGTAAGCCCGCCAATGCCGGAGGCAGCTGCCTGCTCATAAGCCCAGGATGAGATCGTGCAGGGCAGATTGGGGGCAACCTGGTCGAACCCGGCTTCCAGCAGGATGCCGTCCTTCAATCCGGCGGGTAGCGGATTGAGCGATTGGTACTGCAACCGAATTCCGGCGCCCCGATAATCGGGAACATCATCGAACCCGGTATCGCGGACCACCGCCGCCACGCCTGGTATCGAGACCGTATCGGCCAGACGGTCGAAGAAGGCTTTGCGGGCCGCAGCCTGTGCGGGCTTGTTCTGATTTTTGCCGACCGGGAGTTCACCCGGCGGATGTATCCGTATGTCGACGTCCTCCGAAAACCGGTTGATCAGCTTGAAGCCCTTCGAAAGTGAGGTTCCGCCCTTGAGTTCGAACACGAAGCCGCCCTGCTGAAGCCCCCATAGGCAATGCATGATCCAGTAGTCCTTCTCGACGAGGCCCGGATCCAAGCCTTCCTTTCTGGCGACGACGGCGACGAGGTCGGCAAAGTCGGGAAGCTCATGCAGGAGCGTCACGCGCGGACCGCCTCGGCCGACAAGACCGGCTCGAGCAGGCGCCTGGCGCGCGCCGATCCAAAATCCTTCACCGCTTTGGCAAGACGCTTTTCATCCATCTCGCGGGCCCGTGCGAGCGCCCTCGGCAACACCTCCGCTTTGCGCTCGGGCAAATGTTCGAGGTTATGCAGGAGATCAACCAGGAGGAGTTCCTCAGTCAACACGGCCGGCACGGACGTGCGCATCCGGAAGTCAAAGCGCCGGCCGTCCAGAGTGAACCGGCCATGGCGCTTGCGGTTGTAGACGACAGGCTCGTTGTAGAGCTGCGTCGTGCCGAGGCCGAGACTGTTGTACGCATTCGGCGAGACCATCAGAAAGCGGTCATCACCCAGGAAAGATTCCACGAGCTTTTCAGGCGAGGCAGGTGCGAGACCGAACCGGGTCCTGCGCGGCGCCATGTAAAGGCCTGCCCCCACTTTCTCCAGACGCCCCTCATCAAGGAGCAGGCGGACATGGCGATCGACAGCGTTCGACCAGCGCGCAAGATCCCTGCGGCGGTAAACCTGGCCCGGGCGCAGGTGTTTCTTCAGATCTGCAAGTGCCGACATTTGAGCTTTCCTTCGCCAGGCAGATAATCCTCAGACCGCTACTATGCAACATTTCTCATTAAAAATTCATGCAGATTACGTTGAATGATCGCCATGCAAAGTGACCCGACCCATTCTGATAAAGGGATGCGAGCAAAACGCAGGGATGGCGTGCAGTCGAGAGCGTTATGTTTCGGCCGACATCGAGACGCGCCGGATCGGAGGGACAGCGGTCCGGATCTACTCTGACGCCAAATGGCCTCGTGGACGCCTTTCGAAACCCGAAGCTTGGCGATCGTTGGCGCCTGAAAGCTGAGCCGCTGGTCGCTCAGAGTGCGCATCTGGGCACGTCACCGAATTCCACAGCTTATCCGTCCGATTTGGTACCTTTGTGGCACCTTTGGATTTTCGGCGACCTCACCAGAAAAAGAAAACCCCTGAATTCCTCAATGAAATCAGGGGTTGTTTGGGTGCGGGAAGGCGCACCGATCAATAGAGTACGGAAATAATTGCTTTTACTACAACGGTATAGGCTGGAGTGTGAACAAGCATCGAAGCATCATCGCGCCATCAAGATGGCACAAGATGGCTTGATGGCAGAACGTCTGGGTGCTAACGTCTCACCCTATGGAGGCGATTATGGCTCAACCGCAACTTTCCGTACGAAGTGCCAAGGCGCGCGACCTTGCCCACCGGCTCGCCCAGCGCGAGCGGCGATCCATTGCCGACATCGTCGAGCGAGCGCTTGAAGCCTATGAGGTCCAGAATTCAGGCCGCGAGTCGGCGCAGGCATTCTACGCGCGGCTTCCGAATGATCATGGCACGGACATCGACCTCGAGGCGGTTATTGCCGAGGGGCGTCGCCCTCATATCGGCATCCAACTTTGATTTTCCTCGATACCAACGTCGTTTCGGAAACATTGCGAAAGTCGCCCTCCCCGGCGGTTATCGCCTGGCTTGTCCGGCATGACTCAGAACTCGCCCTGCCGACGGTCACCATTGCGGAAATCGCGTTCGGTATCGCCAAGATCAGGCCAGATGAACGTGCCGATCGCCTGTCTGACGGCCTCGCCAGCTGGCGAGGCCGCTTCAGCGACCGGATCTTTGGTCTGACAGAAGCGGCGGCGCTCGCTTATGGCGATATTATGGGAGACGCATCCCGGCAGGGCCGGATGATGTCTGCGCCAGATGGCATGATCGCTGCGATCACGAAGGTGAACGGGGGACGGCTCGCAACGCGTAACCTTACGGATTTTCAAGTACCCGGACTGGAGCTGCTATCACCCTGGGACTCTTGATATCGAGGCCGATCACATTTCTGAAAAAGAAAAACCCCTGAAATCCGCAAGGAAATCAGGGGTTTGTTTGGGTGCGGGAAGGCGCATCGGCCAAAAAAGTACGGATATTATTCCTTTTATTACAACGGCTTAAAAAATGCCCACTCGTGAAAGCCCACACCTAATCGGACAGATCTAGCTGTTTGCCCGCCGATGTGCTGGCGACGTTTTTCATAGTCAACACGCAGCCTTAAGTTGATCTGGATGCCATCGCCTTAGCGCGTTCCAGATCCGGGTGCTCGAATGCGCTCTCCATGCGGTCCATTTGTGCCTTCGTCTGGCCGACGCACTGGGCGACATTGCGCCATTGACTGACAGCAGCGCCGACTTCGACAACAATTGCAGCGGCTTGATCCCTCTTCAGACCAAAATATGGCGCCTGTTCGATCGCAAGATCGACAGAGCAGGTTCCGTCTTCCGGACTGATCAATGTCGTCAGCACGCGTGGCTTTATGTCTTGGGGCGTCGGATTGAGGTCATAGGCCGGCGACAAGACCCAACCCGCTTTTCCCTGAAACAGGAAACCGTGATTGCGCAGATGATCATCTACATTTGAGATAAGGATATTGAAGACCATTCGCCGGAACAGCTCAATTGAATCGCTTTTTGCTCCTGCCCCCATACGGGTCAGTTCATCCATGATTTCCGGATAGCTGGAGCGGTCGCCATCCTTCAATTGCAGCATTGATAAGGCCGAAAGAAATGGGATGCGCGCTCCGCCTTCCCGGTCAAAGCGCCAGGACAGTAAGACTGGCCGGTGGCCGACATGAGTAATATCATGATCGGGACACCGAATACCGGCTAGCTGCGCCAGCGTCAGCGCAATGTGTTCCCAGGCTTCAACACAGTATTCGTCGCTTTCCTTGGGAAACTTGGCAATGGCGAGGCGCCCCTGAGTATCCTCCACCGACGCTTTCGGGCGCGCCCCGCCAAGCGAGGATCCCGGTGCAAAGATCAACTGAAGATCTTCATCGGTTTCTTCACCGCGTTCGATTCGTTGAGCACTATCGAGCAATCGGCCGAGCATGATAAAGCCCGGTACGCCTGCTCCGGTTAGTGCCTGGAACGCTTCGTCAATCTCGTATCTCAAACGGAGGGCACCGAGCCGCGATACATCGGCAACGCCGAGAAGGAAGTCAGTTTCGTGCAGAGTCCGGATTGCTCGACCTTCTGCCTCAGCCCGCCGGCGCTCCCTCCGTCGCATCAATTGGCGCCCCCACGTGTCTGGCGCAGAATCCCCAATCGCCCCGAACATTTCCCGTTCCTGGTTGGGATAGAAACGGCCCCTGCCGACAGCCAGTGCAGGTTCGAGCGCAAAACGTTCCTCATGCTCCAACCATGTCTCATGATATTCGAAGCTGACCGTCTCGCGATCGCGGGACGGAGTGCGGTGGAGCGTTCCGACCCTGAACGTACCGCCAGGCAGGCTGACATGAACTTCGACAGGCCCTGGCATTAGATTGATCCTTTGCGCTGCTTCCTCGCCCGGCGGGTCATCGCCGGACTCGACAATTCAATTCCCAGACGGTCGCGGACCGGATCGGCAAGGTCCGCTACGCCTTCGAGGAGGCCCAGCGCATTGAGCACCGAAGCATAGATACCCATGCTGACAGCAGGATCACCCTCCTCTACCCGCTTCAGGGTATTGCGGGATGTTTGGGCTCGTTCGGCAATCACTTGAGCGGACAATTTCCGCCGCTTGCGGGCATCAAAAATGTCGTCGCCCAGTTTCGCCAATGTCCGACGAACCGTCAGCGGAGGGGAATGAGGCGTCGGCATAATTTGCTACCTTCGTTGATCATAATATCCATATTATGCTCTATGAAGGTTACATTTTCAAGAACTCAATTAAGCGCCCGCGCTGCATCGGACAAAGAGATTCCGACAGCCAGCCGAGAACTTCACACGAACAGCAGTTGACATTTCAAACAGAGCGCGCAATATTGTTCGAAATTCGCACATTGGTGATAACTGTGACCGACCCAACATGGTCGCGCGAAGACAGAGAGAAAGCTTTCGATGCGAAGGTGAAATCCCTGCGTGCGGCGCTCTCGAACTGGTATGATGAGGAATCGTCGGCGATTGACGCCGGTATTGTATCAAGCGCGCCGGCTGGCACAGGCGGCTCGATTGCAGGCATAGGCCCGGCTATCGACTCTAAGCGCGTGCTTGATGCGAGTGCGATCACGCGACGCGTTCTCGGTATCGACATTCCGCCGGAAATCATCAAGCGGGGTGGCTACAACTCGAAAAATGAACTTTTCGAAGACCTCTTGCCGCAGCTGCGCTCTGTTTACTCGGGCGAGCGGAAGGTCAAACAGCGCAGTCAATCCAAACAGATGACCGCAGTTCAGGGATAGGAAAATGACCAAAATAGATCCGGAGTGGGCGCAGATCGGCGCTCGCCTGAGAGCGGCGCGTGAATATCTCGAATTAAGCCAGGACGAAGCAGCCACTGCCCTTGGCATCACCCGGTCAGGAATCTCGCTCATCGAGAACGGAAAGCGCAAGGTCAACGCTGTCGAACTTTCCCGGTTTTCCCAGCTCTATTCCCAGTCGGTGGAATCCTTCACCGGCTCTCACCTTGTTGCGCCCCTTCCGGAAAGCGTTGAGGCGCTAGCGCGCGCAGCCACGAAATTATCGGACGACGATCGCGAACAATTGCTGTCTTTTGCGCGGTTCCTTCAATCCAAACAATCCGGAGGCGGCGGTGGCACGTAGTCCTTCAGAAGCAGCACGGCTTGAGGCGGTTGCCGCTGCGAAATCGGTAGCGTCCACTGGAGTGGTGGAAATTCGCTGACGGAGCGCTTCGGGCGCGCGGACCGCAAGGGTCTGCGCGCGCCCGGGGCGCGGTTGGCGGGAGGGGTGGTCATCGGAGAATCCGGGTTAGGGTTGTGTTGCGACACGCAACTCCAAACGAGGATCGAATCCGATGACCGACAATACTCTGCCCCAACTTCTGTCCGCTATCCGAAACAGTGATGATGGTGATTTTCTGCGTACCCTGGCCGAGACCACGCTCAACCGACTGATGGACTTCGAGCGATAAGAAATCGATCCGGGGGATCGATTTCCGCGAGAAGGACGCAGAGAATGCGATCGGCGCCGCTCGCCATGAGCGGATCGCTGACCGGACCACTTGCCGTAACGGGTATCGCGACCGGGTTCTGGAGACCCGGGTCGGGACCCTGGACCTGAAAATCCCGAAGTTTCGCAGCGGCCAGTCCTACTATCCCGGCTTCATTCTCGAGCCGCGCAGGCTGCTTGAGAAGGCGCTCACCGCCGTCATCCAGGGTGAGGAGGCAAACAAATCGATCCGGGGGATCGATTTGCCGCCGAACGGATCAATGGCGTTTCGACGCGCCGCGTTGAAGATCTGGTGCAGGCGATGGGCATGACCGGTATCTCGAAGAGCCAGGTCTCGAAACCATGTAAGGAAATCGACGAGCGCGTGGCCTCTTTCCTGGAACGACCGCTGGAAGGGTTGATCCCCATGAATTCGCTCCACCGGAGCGAATTCCCGGATGTCCGGGGGACATCCGGCGGGGTCAACGGCCCTATGTCTGGCGCGATGCGATCTACCTCAAGGTCCGTCAGGGCGGACGAACTGTCAGTGTTGCGGCCATAATAGCCGTCGCGGCCAATACCGATGGCAGAAGGGAAATCATAGGGCTTTCGATCGGCGACAGCGAGGCAATGGTGTTCTGGATGGAGTTCCTGCGCAGTCTCGTGAAGCGGGGCCTCAAAGGCGTAAAGCTTGTCATCTGCGATGCGCATGAAGGCCTGAAAGCGGCCGCCTTCAAAGTCTTTCAGGGCACGACATGGCAACGCTGCCGGGTTCATACGACAAGGAACC
>CAZIGV010000036.1:0-9770 GCA_964538945.1 uncultured Hyphomonas sp. | reverse complement strand
ACACAGCCTTTACGGTCCCCCTGTTTGACGCTTTCCTGAAACGGACGCTTCCGCTTGAGTAGCACCGGCTTTCACATCGGCACTTGAGCCTCCTGCTCCCCCTCCTTGATCTACTTTCTTCAATTATTCGCCGAATACGATCCGAGTTGCTGGTCGAGCAATGTCAAATTCGGCCTCATCGTGCGCAATCCCAAAACTGGCAAGGACGTGAACAACAAGCTCAACTATCAATGCTTCAGAATTTTGCTTTGGGTGCTCGACAATATGCCTGATACCTCCCGAAACGATTCCCAAGACCGTAAGCAATGCAGCCTGCTCGGAACCGCACACTAAGCGTCCCGATACCATCCCTGCTTTAAGCGTCTGACGAAGACCCCTATTCATGCCGGCTTTCACATTGGTTGCATCAACAATCAAGTTGGCAAGGATATTGGCGCGACGGGGATTTGTTCTGGCGAGATCAAGAAAGGCTGTAACCGCTATGGCCAGCTGCATGGCAGGATCATCGCTAACCTGCTTCAAACTTCCAATTCGTCGACGGACGTCTTCGCGGACCCCTACCGCGAGAACCTGTCCAATATCTTCTTTTCCCGAGAAGTGATTGTAAAACGTCCCCTTCGCAACACCGGCTCTCTCGACGATTTCATCAATCGAAACAGAGGCAAATGCTTGCGACCCAAAAAGCTCCTCAGCAGCACCAAGCAAGGCTTCGCGGCTGGCCGTGCGGCGCAGTCCGAGGTAGCGCGACTTTGACTTCATGCGATGTAAATAGCGCGGCCCTAACTGACTGGAAAGTCAAACAGGGCACGATGATAATCATCGGCGAAGCAATGAGAGTTCGCCGAATGAAGCGTTTATCGTTTGAACAGTCTTTGATCCTCGCACCGCTGGCTTACGCTATTCATCACACAGAGGAACACATTCTCCTAAACTTTCGCGAGTGGCGGCTGCAGTACTTTCCAGACAACAACGGTCTCAGCACAGAAGGTGTTCTTGCCGTTCTGACGGGGATAATGCTCGTATACATTTTTCTACACGGAGTTCTGAAAACACGCGTAAGCGCATGGATGGTGCTGCTGTTCCTGATGGCAACCCAGGTTCATAACATCATCTTTCATCTCGGCGGGA
Organism: uncultured Hyphomonas sp.; assembly: GCA_964538945.1. GTDB lineage: Bacteria > Pseudomonadota > Alphaproteobacteria > Caulobacterales > Hyphomonadaceae > Hyphomonas. The sequence continues at coordinate 8,642 of CAZIGV010000036.1, read as the reverse complement.
CCATTGTGTTCTCGGATTTCAGCCCAGGCCTCATTACGGCCATTGCACTGTATGCTCCGGTGAATTTTCTGATTGTCCGCGCGGCATTGAACGAAGCGCTCGTCACGAAGCCTTATTTATTCGCACTATTTGTTGGCGGCGGAGCCTTTTTTTGGGCCTTTGAACTATTCGGCCCAATCGTGCTGCTAGTGGCCACTGCAGCTTCGTGGGTCTGGGCAGTCTCGTCGCGCTTCAAACTCAACAAAGCGAGCACATAAGCCATGGCTAAGACGAACTGGGGTGTCCTGCGGGGACGCGGAACCTGGATACTTCAAACCCTTTTGGCCTTGGTTTTCTTGTTCACGTCCTATCGCAAGTTCACGGGCCATCCGGTGCCTGTAGAAACTATTGACGCATTGGGCGCAGATCAATGGGTGCGCATCGCAATCGGCGTCGTCGAGCTTTTTGGAGCGGTGGGCCTAATGATGCCATGCTTTGCATTAACAGCAGCCGCTGGTTTGTCGCTGCTGATGCTGGGCGCAACTTACACGCACCTATTTTTAATTGGCGGCAGTCCAGTCGAGGCCATCATACTGCTCGTCGCGTCACTTGCTGTCGTTCTGCTAAGATCAGGCATCTTCCCTCGTACCTAATCACGGACATCCGGAAATGAGCCCCCCTCTCCGCTCTCAACCCCAAGCCTCTGTCACCCCAACCCCACCCACTCGACACTCTGCCGCCAACACAGTGTTGCAACAGAGCGTTCGCCCCTTGTGATTGAGATCTTCTCCGGACCACATCGTGATCGACGGGTTTTCAAATCTTGAGTAACTCAAGTTTTCGAACAACCCGATGAGCGCTCAAAAAGCAGCCAACCTGGCCCCTATCCATCAATCCGGTTTTTCCATCCGTACTCTGAACATAGCTTCAGCTGATCACCAAGTCCAGGCAGCAAGGAGCATGAGCCAGCTGGCAAAACTAAACCTCAAAAGCATTGAACGGGTGGTCCAGCAGGATCGTACTGATAACCGCCGGCGCAGACTGGTAGCAGCGCTGGCCAAACAGCAGCTCATTCTCGAAGCCCAGCTCAAGGGTGAGACCTACGCGCAGACCAAAAAACGCTGGGTCAAAGGCGCCAACGGCGAACGCACGCAAAAAAAGGAAAGGTAGCGCACCGTGCAGCCCTGGTTCTGGGAGCGTGATGCTGGCTGGTATGTGCAGTGCAAGTACGGCAGCCGCACGCTGACCATGAGCGGCAAGAACAATGCGGTGTTTGTGAGCAAGCTGGATGAGGTCGCCGCCGTGCTGGACACGCTGGCCAAGGCTGCTCAAGCCGGTGAGCTGGACAAGGCCATTGATGCCGTGACCCGATCCAAGGCTTCCAAAGCCGCAGCGTAGAACAGCATGCGCCCTGCCCTGTCTTGGACACGGAGCAACGAGCGCTTAAGCCGTATCACGCAGGCCCTGGAGCAGATGTTTCAGCCTAGGGCAGAGACTAATGCCCTCATTCAAGCGAGCTTGAGTGACCAACAGTCCGCAGTGGCTCTGTCTGTGTCTGGAGCATTTCATATGCCGCGGTCATCTGTTCGCAGGACCGCAAGCTGGACAATGGCACGGCATAACGCAGGTGTTCGTACAGCGCCTCTGCAGCATCTTCGTCCAGCCATTCAGGAGGGATACCCGGATCGATGCCCGCAGCGTAGCCAGCGAGATGCAAAGCATGGTCTTGTTCGGGCCCCTCTATACAGTCACGCATCAGACCGTGAAGCGGGGTTTTCTCAGCATCGGCCGGGAACATAAGCACCGTGACATTGTACAAAGCCTGAGCTGGCTTGCCGCCGTTGATGAAGTTGGCGCTAGCGTATCCGTCAGCCATGTCCGGCGCAGAGACCAGAACCGGAGCTCTGTCACGAAACACGCCGCTTACTGGCAGCGCGACTATCGTGCGTTTGTCTGTGCGCCCCTCTAGCGTGAAGCGGCCATCTGGGCCGGTCTTGAAAGGCTTTGCCCGTTCAAGTTCCGCATATCGCACGAGCGCCCCATCGACCGGCTTGCCGGTTCCAGCATTGATTACAACGCCGCTCGCAACGGGGGCCAGGACATGCTCGCGCTGAGTAATGCAGGCTGTCAGACAGAGGCCAGCTATCAGGACTACCGAAGACTTCACCGCGATATTCGACATGCGAGCCTCCCTACCCGCTCCCGAGTTGGAAGTATCATTGTCCCGATCGTTTTCCGCAAGCTAAGGGGAATTTTGGGCGTCATCCTGGGACATGCGGACTTGTCACCAAACTTCGTAAGGGCCCCAATGCCGGCAGCGCTGCGTGCGGGAAACGTCAGTCCTTTCCCGCCTGACCGAGTTCTTTCAAGGTGCGTCCCGATGGCAGACGAAAAGGCACCGAGCCTCCGGGGAAGAATGCCACATGTTCGGCCTGTTCGCCGTGTCCGGAGAATGCCTCTGCGAGCGTTTCTGCAGTCCAGCCGCCTGGCTGCGAGTACTGCTTCTCAACGCTCCAGGGCGTGTAGGTTGCAACATCCGGCCCCTCCATGGCAAAGACCCGGCCTGTGAAACGGCATTTGAAACTCGCAAGGTAGACGATCAGGGGCGCAATGTGCTCTGCCGCATGCCGGTCGAATCCGTCCGTAGACGGCATAAGTTTGCTCACAAGTGCGCTGCCGCCAACCATTCTTGTCCGGGCGCATGGCGCCACCGCGTTGGCTCTGACCCCTAGATGGGCCAGCTCATGCGCAGTGCCCATGGTCAGGGCGGCGATGGCAGCCTTGCAAGCGGGATAGAGCTGCCCCCCGTAATTGGGATGCAACCCGGCTGCTGACGTGGTGTTGATGATGGCTCGGCCAGGCGCCGGACCTGCTTCATGCCACCAAGCCGATGCAAAATGCGTAGTGGCCAAGGCTCCTTTAAGATGAACACCGATCTCGAGATCCGCATCGGACTCCTGCATGTCGACCAGCGCCACCCGGCGCGAAATCCCGGCATTGTTGACGACAATATCAATCTTGCCGAACGCGGTGACCGCATCCCGGATCATGCTTTCAGCGCCTGACCAACTCGCAACGCTGGCGCGGTTTGCAAGGGCGACCCCGCCTGCCGCTTCGATTTCCCGCACGACCTCTCCGGCAGGGTCTTCGCCGGAAGCAAGCCCGTCCAACTGGCCACCAAAATCGTTGACGACGACCCTGGCGCCGGCCTCGGCCAGGGCACGGGCGTAACAGCGGCCCAACCCCCTGCCCGCACCTGTTACCAGTGCTACTTTGTCTCGCAATAATCCCATGCGCTTTCCTTTAAGGTATGTATTGGCTGGAGCCTACCTCAAGGCTGGGCGGACGCGTGCGGCGGTGTTCGAGCCTAATTCTCTGCAGGATGAAGGGATCTGGATGCAATATCCTGAACCACAGACACGTTCGGCCGCAATGAAGAGATGCGCTGGTTTCCAGCGCTGGCGTGAAAGGTCTATCCCTAGACCACCCTGCCCATAGTCTGAATTCGAGCGTCCTTATCAGCCCCTTGCCACAAAACCCAAAGCCGCAGCGTAGAACAGCATGCGCCCTGCCCGTGCAGCTTGCACAATCTTGCGCAAAACACGTTGCTTTGCGCGCTGTACGGGTGGGCGTAGGGCTGGGAAACCGGCGAAACGCGAGACGCAGGTAGGCGCGCCGCTTAAGGCGCCATTCCCGAAATTCTGTTTGTTTTCCGCGGTGTAATGGTGGGCGGTACAAGGTTCGAACTTGTGACCCCTACGATGTCAACATTTATTAAGGTAGAAAAGCGATTTCAGACTACTCCCCATCATTCCCGATAAACCCCTATAGAGACTTGTAATATTTGACTTATTAGTCCAGAGTCGATTTTTCAGTTACCGACCTAAACCGACAACTGCAGATTGAAATTGATTTTGTTTGCTGGCTGTGTGCTGGCTGAAATGTCCGATACGTTGCTGGCTGGCCGTAGGGGTCATTCAGTATAAAAACGAAACCGCCATAATGAGGAAGACCCGACGTGCCCAACCAATCCACCCGCCTCACGCAATCGCTGGTCAACTCCCTTACGTCCGACGGAAAGGACCGTGTGCGCCTATGGGATGCGGGTGTGCCCGGGCTCGTTATCAAAGTCTTCGGAACCGGCGCCAAGAGCTATGCCGTCGTCTATCGCGACCAGACGGGGCGTCAGCGAGAGCCCAATATCGGCGACGCGCGCGTGCTCACCCTGGATCAAGCCCGCAAGGCGGCGCTTGACATTCTCTCCGGCGCGCAGGTGCACGGCAAAGACCTGCTTGCCGAACGCGAGTCGGCGCGCAAGGAGGCCGCGCTGCGCAAAGAACGGACATTGGAAAAACTCTGGCACCTTTACATCGAGGATTGCCGCAAAAGGCGCGCCGAGAGCCGCAACAACCTCGAACAGATAAGTTACCGCAAACATCTTGAGCCATTTTTCGGCGCGATGTCGGTTGACGAGATTACGCTCGATCAGCTCGCCGCCCGGCTTCAGCAAATTGTGACGCACTCAGGCCCGGGGGCGGCGAATACGGCGCTCGAAGTCATCCGGCAGATGCTGAATTTCGCCATCCAGCGCGGCTGGACGTCGAACAATGTGGCCGCCGTGCTGAAGCCCTTTCCGAAAGCCAGCCGCGAGCGCGTGGCAACGGAAGAAGAACTTGGCATAATCTGGCGCGCCTTTGAATTCTCAAAGAGTTCCGGGCGAAGCGACAGCATTGCCTGCACGCTCTGTTTGCAGCTGTGCCTGCTGACGCTTCAGCGCCGCAGCGAAGTCGCAGGCATTCAATTTCGGGAAATAGACTGGAAAGCGAAGATCTGGACTATTCCGGGGCCGCGTACCAAAAACAAGAAGGGACCGCATGCGGTTCCGCTCTCGGATCTTGCAATTGAGATCCTGAACGAAGCCTATGCGGGGCGGGGCAGAGGCTTCGCTTTTGCGGGCAGGAATGGTGAGGCGCTCGATCCGCATGTGATGACACGCGCATTTGCGCGGCTGACTGCGTCGCTCGGCATCGACGACCTGACTGTGCATGATCTGCGACGCACCGGCGCTACGCTGCTGACATCGGAGCGCCTTAACGTGATGGGCGAAATCGTCAGCCGCATCCTCAATCACACGCCGCCTGGCCCGGCCATTACGCAAGTCTACAACCGCAACACTTATCTGCCACAAAAACGCGCCGCCCTCGACGCCTGGGCTAAGGAAGTCGAACGGATTGCGCAGTAAAATGCGACAGACAGGCCCGTTCATCTGAGAGCTGTCTCCCTGATGCGCAAATGCGGTTCGCGGCGCTGCGGCCTCTCGATCAATCGTGCTCGGTTTGGACGCCGTTCGGGGTTTTCGTAGTCCCGGACCCATCGACCAGCATTGCGCAGCCCGAACAGGCCTCGTCAGCGGTTTTCGGACACGGCCTGACGCACAAAAGTATTCAGCCGATCCGCGCTAGATCGATGGGAAGAGGTGCTGCGCAAGATCGTGGCGTGACGCCGGGACTCTGGCTCACCGCTCTGGCCCCCTCCCGGCCGACCGCGCACGGGAGCGCTCCTGGGCTTCGCGCTGGAGACGCTGCTGCTCGAGGAGCCGTTTGCGGACGTCCAGGTGCAGCTCCATGGCTTTGAGCCGGTCCTGCCAGTCCGGCTCGAACGTGAGGACACCGCGCCTGGTTTCAGCAGCGAGGCGCATGCCGGCAAGCTCGCGGGCCCGGGCCCGCAGGGCGCGGGTAACCGCGCGGTCGCCGTCAGGGGCCGCCAGGCGGCTGACGCGGATGCTCGCCCCTTCAGGCAACTGGTCCGCAATCATCCGGTCCAGCCTTGTCGGCGCATGGCGCATCACTTCTCGGTCCAGCGCCTCGCGCGCCTGATCGCGCGTGCGCGCGCCCAGCCATTCGGTTGCGACATCCCGGGCGATGTTCCGGAACCCGTGCCGGATGACGTCCTTTGGAATGACCAGGTCCTGGCCGTTGGCGCGGCGTCCGCGCAGGATGATGTGGGTATGGGCATGGCCCGTATCATGATGGTCAGCTGCGACCCAGGAGAGACGCGTGCCCAGCTGGACTTCGGCGCGCGCCATCACTTCGCGCGTATAGGCCGGCAGGTCCCGGATTTCATCGCCCTGCTCGGCTGACAGGATAAGCCGGAAATGGCGCTTATCGGACTTAGCCCATTCCGCCGCGCGGGCAGCGCCGTCGACGCCTTCATGCTCCCTGTCATAAAACGCATGCCGCCCCTGCTCGCCTCTCGCGAGATAGCCTGCATGCGCGCGCGCCTCGCCCTGGGCCGCATCGCGCTCCCCGGAGGGCGGCGCCTCCGCAACCGGCACTTCCAGGTCCCCGGCCCTTGCCGCATCGCGCGCGACATAGCGGGCGTGGGCTGCAAGCGCGCCGCCGCCTCCGCCTGAGTGATTGAAGTAGTGGATCTTGATCACCGCCTGCTGGCGCATGTCAGTCCCGGGTCCGGCACCTGGCCCGCCTGCCTGACGGCCCGCCTCCGCAGCGCGTCCGGCACGCCTGGAGAACGGCCTCGCCCCACCGCCGCCGCCCTGCCCTGCGCGGCGCGCCTGGCCAATCTCTCCTTCCAGAACCTCCTTGTCCGGACGCGAGACCTGGCGCGAGACGCGCAGGCCGGTCGTATCGCCCCTGTTCGCCGCTGACGCGAGCACGGCGGCGGCGAGCCACTGGTCCAGACTCCGTGCGGACATGGCTCAGCTCCCCCTGTCTGCAGATAAAGATCCGCTGACGGACGGGCCGGCGCCGCAGGTCGCCGCGCGACCTGCGGGCCGACCCGTGACCTGCAAAAACTCCCGCGCCGACCGGCGTCTCGCGTGACCGCAGGTCACGCCTTTATCTTGCCCTCCAACCTTCATACGGCCCTCCATCACCCGGAGCCTAGCACGTGTACGGATCGGAAGATTCTGCCTTCACCCTGCGAGCGATCCTGCACGGCTCGCGAGATCAGGGAAACTTGCGCCAGGTCGCTTCGATGATCGCAGCTGATGTGACGCCCCAGTAGCGTCCGTCGAAGCTCATCTCATCATCGCCGAGAAGGAAAATCTCACCGTCCCTGAGCGTCACGCAGCCTGACCACTGAGGTAACGCGACACCCGCTGAATCTGATTGAAACGTGGTGGCCACATGCACGTCATTGATGATGATCCGGCCAGCCTCGGAGCACACACGGTCTCCGCTCACTGCGGCGACGCGTTTGAGGAAACGGTCTCCCGACGCCTTTACGTGCCCTGCTTCAACGTAGGCGAGGTCAACGCCATCCGCCGGGATCGTAACCACGACGCCCCGCTGAGCGATGGTTTCTGCGCGGACGTAGAAGCCTGGCTCAAGAGACGCAGAGGGGTTGTAGAGGACGAGGCCCTGCTGGTTCAAAACGGCGAAACTCAGCGCTGCAACCGCAAGGCCTGCAACGCCAAGACTCGCCTGCGTGGAGAGTTACCCAGACTTCATGGCGCCTTCTCGTCGCAAGACTCGGGCCATCGGCTCCAATACCAAACCGGTCGCGACTGCGATCCACAGTCGCCTTCGCGCCGGGACTTGGCGCGGAATCGATAAGTGAAGAAGCGGACGCAGGCTTGACGGTCAATTCTCAAAACGGTATATACACGTATATCCCAAGGTATGGACACCATGACCGTCGCACGTAGCCGAACCTTCAAAAGCGGGAACAGCGAAGCCGTCCGGCTTCCGAAAGACGTGGCTTTCGGCGATGGGGTCGAGCTCATCATCGTGCGTTCCGGCGAAGTGATGACGATCTATCCGGCCCAGATGACCGTCACCGAGATGCTGAGCCGGTTGCAAGCATTGCCGGTGCCGCCTGAGATCGAAATCCGCGAAACCGAGCCACTGCCCGAACGGGACGCGCTTTAACTTGGCCTGCATCATCGACACAAATGTTGCGATCCATCTGCGGGACGGCGATGCCGGCGTAACAAGGCGGCTCGCAGAACTTGGCGACGGCATTCTTATGTCGATCGTCACCCGGGTCGAACTGGAAGGCGGCGTCTACAAGGTTCTGGAACACGCCGCGATCCGCCGTGCGCGTCTCGATGTCATCATTGCGGCCATACCGGCTCTGGCCTTTGACGACCTGGCGGCCGGGTTCTATGCGAGCATTCTCGCTGAGGCCGGATACTCGAGGCGAAAGATCCTTGACCGGATGATCGCGGCGCAGGCGCTTGCACACCGCGCCACGCTGATCACGATGAATGCAGAGGACTTCTCGGACATTCCGGGACTGGATTTGCGCGACTGGAGCTGAGTCTCCGGCGCAGGCGGATTCGCAGAGTCCAGCTGATATGCCTGCATGATAGGATAGCCGCCCCGGAGATGTCTCCGGAGCGGCTCGTTGAGGCGCGGCTTGCTGCTTACGGGCAGATCGTGACCGTTGTCTGAACCTGACCGTCTGCCACGGCGGGAAGCTCGTTGGTTCGCTTGTGTACCTGCTTTGTGGTCAACATTGACATATCTTATCCCAGTTTACAGATTTTCGATAACTTGGCATAACATCCCTCAATATGGACCTCCGACTCAATCCCTATGCCCCTGGCGCCGGCGCGCCGCCGCCCGAACTGGCCGGACGTGACACCCTGATCGAGAATGCGAGCATTGCGCTCGACCGCATCCGCGCAGGACGCGCTGCGA
>CAZIGV010000035.1:0-10135 GCA_964538945.1 uncultured Hyphomonas sp. | reverse complement strand
TTTGTACTGGCCGATGACGAGCGAGACTGCCGCAAGCACTAGGGCGTCGCAACATCAAGATCACCCGGGCGCTTTGGGGGGGTAGATCATACCTATGATTGAACAATCGCGTTGGAATGACATCAATGTGAGTCGTTTCAGACTTTGCCTTGCGTTAACCATCTGTTAACCAGAGAGGCAGGCGGGAGGTCAGGCACAGTCAAAATGATCACAGAGCCCAGAATGGGTTTTTCCGTTCGCGGTTTTTGCCGGCCTGGCCAGAATGCCTCATGACAACCCTCGTAAGGACCATTTTAAATGAACAAGACCATCACGGCGCTATTGCTTGCGTCGGCTGCAACATTCGCTCTGGCAGGTGCCGCTGCTGCCCAGACCCGGGACAATACCATCAACAACAACCAAAGAAACTGGGCTCAGGCGCGAGCCCAGCTTAACGCCACGATCGAGTCAGTCACCGAGGATGTCTCTCTTACGTCTGCCGCAATCGGAAACTCCTTTTCGACCTCTCTCGGCGGCCCCTCGGATGTGAGAACAGTTCAGAACAACACCGCGCCCGTAACCGCCGGTCTGACAGTCGGTGTGGAAGACGCCCTGGGCTCGCTTACGGCGACGGCTGCCGCGATTGGTAACTCCGCATCGGTCGAGATCGATGCCACCGCCGGGATCCGGCCTGCCAGCAACGGGTCGATCGTCAACAATAATCAATGGTTCAACAACACCGAAGGCGCCGTAGCCAGACTGGCAGTCACTGGGGGGAACATCTCCTCCGGCAATCCGGAGCTCGGTGTTGAGGCAACAGCTGCCGCGATCGCGAACTCTCTGACAGTGGACGTAACCGGCGGCAGCCTTGTTTCCGACAACCTCCAGCGTTTCTGGGGCGATGCCCGGTCTAACCTGACTGTCGACCTGAATGACGTTACGGGCGATTCGAACCTGACCTCGGCTGCGATCGCCAACTCGGCGACCTATAACGTCGAAGAAGCAACCGCTGTTAACATCAACAACCGGCAGTGGGCCTATTATGATCCCACAGCGGTTTCCAACATTAACCTGAATGACGTGACCGGTGACATCACCTCGACGACGGCGGCGATTTCCAACACGCTGTCAGTGACAACCCTGCCATCACAGTCTACACTTACGGTCACATCTGATCAGCAGAACGGCGCCAGCAATTTTGCCACAGCGACCCTCGATATCGGAGCCGTGATTGGCAATGTCACCGCAACAGCGGCCGCGATAGGCAATTCGGTCTCGATCACAAATCTGCCGATCGACTAAGTTTAGTGGGTAAATCCCTTCCGGAAGGCCCCGCCCTCAGGCGGGGCCTTTTTTGTGCCGGATGCAAGATAGTCGTCTAGGTGCTCACTTCCGGGGCGCGCTTCGACACGGGCCGGGGTGCATCCTCCCCTCGCCTTGCTCGCCCCTCAACGAGATAGCCCATCCCCGGCTTTAAGCCCCCTACCGGCTCGGACATTTACTTCCGGCCGAGTCCTGCACCTCAGCTTCGTCCCCTGAGCAGACCGAGGGCGGACGGACCGGTCACCCCGTTCCCGAGCGGCCGTGCCGGCGGAGGCGCCGCCTTCACGGCGGCAGGCTGCAGGCGCGGCGATCCGGGATCTGGGATCACAGCGGCCGCCTCGGGAGCAAACGAAAGCGGGGGGCCTGCCTGCCGCGGCGTATCCGGAATATCTGCAAGGAGGCTGGAGTTACGGGCCTGGGACGAAGCCGCTCGCTGCGTCATCGAAACATCAAGGATGTCTGCGCCCCGCGCGCCAGCCCCGTCAGACGCAACCGCAGACTGGAGACAGAGATCGGGGGAGACCGAATAGAGAGAGGCGACGAACTCGTAAACGATCCGGTCGATCATAGTCCGCACGGCAGTCTGAACCGGCTCCAGCGCGCGCTGCCCGCCGCCGATATCAAGCATTGTCCCATCAACATAACCAAAAACGCCAGCGCGGATTTCGCGGCCGACAATTTGCTTACGCAGGCTGCGCACGGCCAGAACTTCGCTGGAGCGGGCATCAATCAGCCGGAGATCGAGCCCGACATCGATAACATAGTCACTCCCGCCTAGCGTCAGGGATGCGCCGCGGGCGGATTGGCCCGCCCCGAACGCATCTGCGCCTCGCGAACGTATGTTGGGATTATACTCCGTTATGCCGCCGATTATGTAGAGGTCGGCGCCTTCGATCGAGCCCGCCCTGACCTCCCGGATCACATCTTCGGAATCGCGCAGAAGACCGCTGCGCGCAAAATCCAGCTCAACCTGAACAACCCCCATGTCATAACGTTCGACAAGGCGCATCCCGGCATCTGCCGCGGCTGTGATCGCCATCAGAGTGGCTCCCTGAGTCAGCCGGCGGCCCTGGATATAGTCCTGGGCCCCGGTCATGTCAGTGATCAGGCCCACTGCCAGACGGGGCGCCGGATATGGCTGCGCCCTGACATGATCTCCCATGCAGCGCAGCGCCCCGGTATAATCAGTGGTGATCTCCTGAGGCGCCGAGCCCCGCAGAGGCTCAACCACCCCAGCCGGCTGATCAAGTGAGGCGCAAGCCGTCGCCACCAGCGCCAGAACTGCGTTCAGCGCAAACCAACGTGATCTTGTCTTCATCACCTGCGTCCCTGCGCCGTGGCGATCTGATTGCCGGTATTCGTGGCCGTCACAATGATCGTCGAGTTCGAGACGTTCGAAACGGTAATATTGTTGCCGATGGCAGCAGCGCTCAAGGTCGGCCCACGAAGTGTCGGACCCGCCATCACACTGGCTCCCTGCCCCTGACGGGAGCTGAAGAACGGCGCAGCATAGCCACCCGTGCGGTCCCTCAGATCTACGGGACGGCCATTGACGACCAGACGGACACCGGATTCGTCTCGCGCAGGCGCGTAAAACGGGTCTGCGTAGGATTGCCCCTCCATGCCGTAAGCCTGGTATATCTGCTCAGGGGCAGACTGCGCCGAGGCTGGCTGCGTGCATGACAGCATCAGGATGACAGCTGAAAGGCCCGAAAACCCGCCCATTAACGCCGAGCTCAAACGGTTCGGACAGCGCCCAGGGCTTAGTGCTTTCTGGGTTTTCAGCAGAAAACGGAACGCAAACATGAAATCACCGCCAGTGCATTAAGAACTGGTTAACGATAGCGGGACCGCTGTTCCTATACAAGCGCTGAACAGAATAAGCCCGCACTTCAATCGGAGCCGGATAACTCACAGGTTGGAAGCTGGAGGCCTTGCTGGGAGCAGCACGGTGAAAGCGGCTGCGAATAACCGCCTTGATCGTTTGCGCCGCCTTCGCCGAGGGCAAGCTTTGGAGCTTGACGCCGGGCTGGATATGCCCCCGCACGTCGTCACCAAAAAGTTCGTGCAATGCGCGCCTCGGGACGCCGGAGGCTAAAGCGTTAGAAAACTGCAGCTGGATGGGAAAGCGACGTTCAACCGCGCATTGTCAAATGGTCCTGCGGGAGAAGGCCCTTGGCCCGGCCTCTGACGCGACGTAGCAGCGTCCGCAGACAGGGTTTCGGCTGATCCCGGTTTCTTTATCAGAACCCGCCGCCCGTCTTGAAACCGCCCCGGCGGCGATCTCCTCCTGACGGCAAGGATCGTCTGCCTGAGCGGGAAGGGGACGAGGAGCGGTTTGGCGGCCCTGGAAAGATCGGACCGCTGCCATAACCGCCACCGCCGCGTGTCGTCTCCTTGATCACTTCCTCAAGCACCTCGCCCAGGATACCGCCGATCACGCCGCCCATTATGTCCGGTATGCCGATCGTCTCCTGCCGGCTCCGCCCCCCGAATTCAGGGTGCGCCTGCCCCTCAGCGCGGCGCACGGACCGGCTGAGCCCCCTCAAAAGGTCTCGCACATCCATGCTGCCCTTCGTCAAGTTTGATATCATCTCATCAAAGGCCGCGCGTGATATCAGAGCATAGGGACTATCAAATCGTGCCTCCTTGAACTGGCGGCGCAGCGCTTCCATCCGCGCGAGATCATCGCGCAGTAAACGCGGCCGCGTCAGCCGGGCACCCGCCTCCAGATCAAGCGACATCTCCTCCGCGCGAAGCCGCACCAGCGCGTCCACTAACCGGTCGTCTTCGGCATCCACGGTCTGCGCCGCCAGAACGCGCAGGTCCGGGAAACTTACCCTGCGCAACTCTGCAGCGAGCAGTTCGCGCGCCTCGACCGCCGGTCCGGCCTCTTCCTTCAGCGCAGCTTCATGCCGCCTCGCCAGCTCGCGGTGGGCTTCCTCGGCCGTTGCTATGTCACCGTCACACGCTTCGATCTGGGCCTTCAGACGGGTCGCCTCGGCTTTCAGCGCCTCGGCGCCAGCCTGCCGCATCGCCTGCTTTTCAGCCTCAACCAGCGCCGCTTCAGCCTTGTCTTCAAGTCCGGCGACGAACACAGCATGCTCTGCGATGCGTTCCGGCAATTGCGTCAGACGCTGATAGTTGAGGAATGCCTGATCATAGCGGCACAGCTTCGCCACCCAGCCATCAAGCATACGGACGATCCCGCCAGCCTTGTAGTCCGGCGACCGGAACCTTCGTTTCCACAGATAGCTGAACAGCGCGTCCTGTTCGTACGGCGCGCCCTTCTCGGTCCGGTCCGTCCGCGCAAGCTCAAGCTTCTGCTGCACGCGCAGCGTCACTGCCCGCGCCTCCTGCGCCGCCTCGACCAGCGCTGCATAAGCTGCGCTACCTTTTAGATTTGCTTCCGCATCTGCAACGCGCGTCTCATAGGCCGCAATCGCAGCGTCATACTGCACCGCCATCCCCGAGCGCTTCGCCTCAAGCAAGGCAAGTCCGGCTTGCGCGGCTTCCAGTGCAGCTTCCTGCGCTTCAACGAACGCAGCATGCCTCTCAATCAGCGCCCGCGCCGAAGCCTCCAGGCTGCCGAACGCATTGGCATCTGGGTCCGCCTGCATGAGATCAAGCCGGATCGCTGCTAGCGCGCCATATGCCGCCGCCTGATCTCGGCGGATGGCACCTCGCCGCGTCTCCACTTCGTCTGCATCCGCGAGTGCCGCCGCCAGCGACCGGCGCAGCTTAGCCAGCTCGCCGTCGAGAAGCGCCAAAGCGTCGCGTCCGTTGAGTGGCTTGCTCACGGGGTCACCATTCCAGGATCGCCCCGCCGGGCGTCGCCACGCTATACTGAGGGCTGATGTATCCCGCCAGCTTCTGCCCGATTACCGCGTTTTGTATGATTTGGTCATCATCCTTGTCGGCAGCTACGTCGTTGAAAACAGTTTCACTCACCCGCTGCCCCCAGCGCGAGACGCGGTCAGACCGGCGGTCTTCCTCGCTGGTGACCGCCACTTCGACGAGACGTCCAGACGGATCGACTGCCTCCACGATCAGGTAATGGTTACGGGCGCCCGGAATATCTTCAGGTATTCGCAGCACGCCCGTATATGCCTCGCCGGGACCATAAACAACGCGCACCTCGTAGATGGCGCCGAGGTCCGCCTTCAAGGTTTCCAGCCGGTCCAGCACACGCCGTGCCGCCTTCACATCACCTGCTGCAATCGCCCGCTGCCCGTCCGCCAGCAAGCCATCGGCCTGCAGCTTCGCTTTCTCTTCAAGAGCCGTAGCGATCACCTCACCGTGCAGCCGCGTCAGCGCCGCCGGTAATGTCTGTGTCAGCTCGATCTCGGCGCGGGCCGCGTTCGCCCTGGCTGGCTCGACGACGCCGACCTGATAGGCGCCCAGCAGAGCAACCCCTGCCACCAGCGCAAATGATAGTGGAGCCAACCAACGATCCCGGCTGATGTAAAGCTTCGCAAGAGACACGCTGAGTGTCGGTTTCGGCGGCTCATACAGGAACCTTCTCTCCTCAAGCGCCTTCACACCTTCCCTAAGTATGCGCTCCGGGACATCGATGCCCTGCGCGGCATAGATGTCCTTCAGTCTGGCGAGAAGCGCCGCCTCCCGGGCGCCCGCGTCGAGCTCAGTCAACACCAGCTGCTCGCGGTGACGCAGTGTGTCCACGACGTCCATTGCGAGCAGCACATCATCGAGCTTGCTCCTGTCAGGGACCACCGAACCGGCCGCGTCCTTCACCGCGCTGGAAGCAGCGCGAGCGCCGCGCCCTCCTCAACCAGTTTCGTGAGGCGCCGTTTGCCGTCTTCCACCACCTCGCGGATTTCTTCCGAATTTCGGGTCGAAAGCTCGCGCATCTCGCGGATGATCGTCTGAGTGCGCTCCTGATAGGAAACGACAGAGTCCACCAGCATCTTCACCGAGGCTGCCGAAATCGTCGGGCCATAGCCCGCCCTGACGGCGGCTTCCTGCACCTTGCCACCTATATCCGCCAAAACTTCAAGACTCTGGTTCACCCCTTGCTTCATGGCTTCCAGCGTCTGCGTGCTCTCATGCAGGCCGTGCATGCCGGTGAAGCTGGCTGTCAGCGCTGTCAGCACCACTTCATTGGTCGAGAAAAAACTCACTGACTGGGCATAGACGCGGTCCTTGGCACTGGTCGTCTGTACCAGCCGAGCCATCACAACTTCGGACGTGTTATAGCCAATACTGATGTTATCCGAGAGGTCCTTGGCAATCTGATAGCGCTTTTCCTCGTTCTGAAGGGTGCGCAGTTTCTCGTCTCGCTTGAGCTCCAGCATCGCGCGCTCAGATGGGTCCACACCCGGATCAGCCGCTAGCAATGCCACGGCCTCGGCAACGCCCGCACGGGCCTCGTTGAGCCTGCCCTCGGCTATCTTCAGAACATCCAACGCCAGCACTTCGGACTGTTTAATTGCGCCGCGGAAATCGAGATAGGCCTCCAGTATCTTCTGTTCACGGTGGATCTGGTTGGCGGTCTCCTGCTGTACCTCAAGGTATACGTCCTTAATCTTTCCGAAGCGGCTCGCAATGTCGCCGCGGCTCATCTTCATCCAGGCTGAAGAAATGCGCTCCATCGTCGAAATCTTACCGTCTGCATACTGATCTACCAGTGCTCTGGCGTCATCGCGGATCGTATTGAAGGCCTTCGTGATGTCCTCATAACGCTCCCCCAATGTGATGCCTGCAACCTGCTCGCGCACCACATCATTGAACAGGCTCGCCTGATCAAGGGTGCGGGCAATAGCTGCCACCTTTTCGGGATCAAGATCGGAAATCCCCTCCAGCAGGGCGACGATGGGCGCGGCGCCGCTCTTGCCGCCAGGCATCAGACCGAGCTGCTTCAGACCACCCATCGCTCTGTCGAGATATTGAAGCGCCGTCGGGCTCCTGGTCACTGTCGTCATGATCGAAATCTCCTTGCCGTCCGAGAGGCCTGCGAACGATTTTATATAGGTAACAACGGCGAGTGGCGGCACAAGAGACAATTTATCGAAAAACGACGAAAAATTCCTGCTGGACGGATCCGCTTTCGAGGCCGCAGGATAGCTGTCGACCGGCCAGGGCGCAGTGCTGTGGTACAGTTACGCTACCCTGGCCGCGCCGTTGTTACGAAACAGGGAGTTACCGGCACTTCTCGGCCGTCAGCAGGGCCCAGAAACCGCCGGAGAGGGGGGGCTCGTCAATCTGCTTCGGATACAAACGCCGATCGGCCCGCTTTGCGTTTATGTCAGTGGAGCGCTGAGGTCATCAGGTGGCGCCGGTTCGCAGTCATGGTCGTCCCGAAGGCTTATCTGACACCCGGGCTGAAGCCGGGGCAGTCTGTTTCCGGCACGCCCTGCCCGTATCAGACCGGATCAGTTGCCGGCAGGGACATATTCTCTGAGAAGATCGTTGACATGGGACTGGGCATTCGTGTGCCTGACCAGGTTCACCTTGGGAAAAAGGCTCGTGACGAAGGCGACGTTGGCCGGGTCCGATCGGGTGAGGCTCATTCTCTCGCTATAGGAGATCCCCCAGCCGGGCGGATCGTGTTCAAGATAAGCGACAAGGGGGATGGTATCAACGGCGCGCACCCCTTCCAGGCGCCCGGCCGGAAGGCTTGCGTTTATAACAACCGGGCGGGTATCCAGTAGCACGGTCAGGTGCGCGGAGGCTTCCGGCTGCGGATACTGGCGCAATTCCCATCCTGCCAAGAAGCCGCTCTGGCTGTAGCCGATATCGATCAGGCGGCCACCTTCTGTCAGCGCAGCGGCGAAGTTGCCCGGAACGCATACTCCTGCGATGCAGGCAAAGCGGGCAAGACCGCCCTCCCCGTTCTGAGGCGCTCCTAAAACCGAAAGGTCGACAGGGGCGAGCATGTAACAGTCAGCCTTCGTTGACCCAAGGGAGACAGGTCGCAGAGAGCTCGAGCCGCTACTAAAGCGCCAGTCGCCGTGCATCAGACAGACCATCAGGGAATTCGGCGGATAGCCTGCTCCGCACGAATAGGGGTCCCGGCGGCAATTGATATGGCGGGCACCCAGGGCATTCAGGCCTTCTTCGAGGCTGCGGAGGAAGCCCGGTGCCCAGCGCACCTCTGTGCTGAAGTCAACAAGGCTCGGATCGACTTGGTTGAGGGAGAAGGAAACAGGGCCAGCCTCAAGGGCCCGGGCAGGAAAATCACGGAACAGAGCGGCCACCATCTCCGCGCGGGCGGTGCGGGCGAGACGTTCAGCCTGCATTGAGGCCAGAATATTGTCCGAATTGACCTCAGTGCGCGCCCCGTTGGTGAGACCGATGAAATTTTCGATCCGGCTCTGGGAGACGATGATATCTGCTTCGATGAAGACCGAACCGTTTTCGCTAAAGCTGCGTATCGGCATGAAGCCGCTGACGAAGCCATTCATGGTGCTGGAAATTCGGTCCAGGGTGAGCCGGTCATTCTCGACCACCTGCTGGCTGACAACCAGCTGGTCGACGGCTATCTGAAGGGCCTGCCGGATGGCATCCTGACGAGCTTCATAGCTCGTTTCTCCCTGCCCGGTGATGCGAAGCGTGGTGTCGTTCTGCGCAACTGCGACCGGGGTGAGACCGGTCATTAAGATCACGGCGAGGAACGCGCCGACGAGGGTCGAAATGCAGCTTTGAGGCAGCCATCCGGCTGCAGACACGGTACGCATTGGCGCAGGATCTCCGGGCTCGATCTGAGGTGAAGGCCTTCAGCCCTGTTACGGCAAGTCTGCGCCCTTTCGCACTTCGGTTGGCTGGGTGCGTACCTGCCCGGCGACGCCGGTCTTCTGGCCTTGCCCAGTCTGGTTTCCGCCTGTCATGGCGCCGCTGGCGGAACTGGCCATGGCAATGCTACCACGGCTTATCCCAACCTTGACCCACGCCTCTTCGCTCGCTTCATCATAGCCCGATTCCAGCACCATCACGCCTCGCAGTGTCGAGCTGCTATAAGAGCGCAGGACTTCACTAAGAGAGGTTGCCAGGACACGCTGAGAGTCTTTCTCGAAGCTTTCCCCGCCGCTGCCCTGCTGCCGGGTCGAGACCTGGGTGGCGGCTTCCATTTCGCTGACGATGGTTTCGGCCGACATTTCCTGGTCGAAGAATTTGACGATCTCGGCCTTGGCACGCTGTTCAGCAATCCGCTGGGCGGTGGTGATACCCCTCCGGTCGGGGAATTCGACGGGCTGCACGCCGGTGGCATATATTCGCTCCCAATCGCCGTTGGCGCCCGCTTCGATCCGGATGCCCTGAAGGGGTAGCTCAAAAACCTCTGTCTGGGCCGCGGCCGCGGGAGCGAAGGCAGCGAGAGCGGCGATGAGGGCTAGGGAAAGAAAACCGGACTTGGCGGTGGACATCACAATGTTTCCATGACTTTGGGGGTCTTCCGGGATGGCAAAACGACCCTGCGACAACACGCAATATGGAAGGTTTCCGGAACTAGCAATCGGTATCGCGCAGAAAGCCGCCCCCCTGTGCCGGCCAAAAGCCGGATCGCTCAAGATTTCTTGATACGGATTAAATGGATACGCCGACAACGGTCGCTCCCACGGTGCAACATCGCGCTATCCGATGTTCTGGATTTTCGTGTCCCCGCACCGCTGCGCCGGTTTAAACTTTCCCAACTCAAGATATTTCCTCGCTTAGGTCGCCATGCGGGATTCAACCGGATCTTTTGGTGAACACCGCTTGCGATCGGATCTCATGACCCGCCTAAACTCGAGCTACTCAAAAAACACATACTTTCCGTTTACCGATCAGTTACCCTTCATGCACTGAATGGTTCTTAGCCAATTGTTTCCATTTTATA
>CAZIGV010000034.1:0-13380 GCA_964538945.1 uncultured Hyphomonas sp. | reverse complement strand
GCGGGCGCCCGCAGCCGCTGACACGCCGCAGGGGCCGGAGGGTCTGGGGGGCCGGTTCACGGCACAGTGAACCAGGCCTCTACCCCGGATTGAGGGTATCGGTCTGCCTGGTTCGCAAGGCGGGGGTCAGGTGTTCAAGTCACCTGAGCGGCACCATAAAATTCCAGCAAAAACCGAGCGTTGCATAGGGCGCCGGAGTGATCGTCCGGTCACGGATTTTTGTGCCCGTACCCTGTCCGCACGCCTTGCCCGATGTCCATAGAGTGGCCGGCGGTTCACGACCAGCGGTGGCGCGACCGGTTTTGGTTGCATCACAAACCTGTCGCCGACGGAAGGGTTCTCGGGCGGGCCGCCCAACTGGGATCGTGCGTTGCCGGCAGCTGCGAAGCGCCAGCAATCTGACGCAAACCAGACGGAGTCCGGATTTGCGTATCAGGCAATTTATCGCCGGTTCCCGTCATTCGTGGTTACCCGGATCGGGCGCCTCCACCTCGCTCAAAAGGCCCGACAGGGCAGGATCGGCGATGAGACGACCGCGCAGACCCACGCAAAGGCCACCCGCCTTGGCGATCAAGTGTCGTTGACGCGCTCCCAATGGAAAACCGTCTCAAGCGGTTTTCCAAACACCTCCGATATCCGAAACGCGGCTTCCAGGGTCGGCGAGTATTTCCCGGCTTCGATTGCGGCGATGGTCTGACGGGTAACGCCGATGCGCTCACCTAATTCAGCTTGCGTCATCTCACCCGCCATGAAGCGCAGCGTGCGGATCGTGTTTGTGAGGCGGCGCTCAGCCATGCCAGCCTCTCCGCGCTTTCGGCTCTTGTACGCCGCGCCGATACGCGGCCACAATGAGCGCGTGACGTACGACTTCCGCCAGAACGATGGCGAACACAGCGACATTGAAGATGTCCCAACCTGCGTGGCTGAAGGGCATCAAGCAGCCGACGAGAATCATACCGCAGATGAGCACTGGGTAGGCGGTTGCCGATGCGCGATCGACAATGGCCCGGTCCCGCTCGTCCCCACTCAACTCGTCTTTATGGCGCAGTGCGATAACAGCGCTGGCGATCGCGACAATCACGACCTGAGTGATCGTGGTCGCTGCAAATGCGATGATCCGGTTCCAGAAAGTGGTTTCGCCGATGAGGGCAACGGCGATGAAGTAAGCCCCGTACGTCACCACCATCGTCACCAGCCAAACCCATGCAAAGCGTTCCCGAGCGACCAATCCAGCCTCCGTTAGGTTAATCGGTCATGATGTTATATATTTTTCACACGACGTCAAGATTTATGAACACCTTCTACCAGGTTTCGGGGTCGCGCATCATTTGTTGGATCGATTAAGCCCGGAGCCCCTCGTGCGAGGACTGCCCTACTCACCCCGTCGCGCAAGGACGGCTCAAAGGGCGCATTGCCTGCAAACAACTGAGCGGTGAAGCCTTGACCATCAACAGCGGCAAGCGGCGACTAGGGCCAGCTCGGCTTCAAGCGCCCCATTGTTACGATCGGCGTGGTCGCTCAATTGCAGCCGCTGGTTATGCTGGGTTCGCTAAGGCGCGATCTCGCCGGAAACAGCCGTTCGCAATCTAATCCTCTCTCTCAAATTCAGGGAAGAACGCGTCTTCAAATCTAGGGGCCATTCACATTGCAAAAAAACTCTTCACCGCAACCGGTCTCGTCCCCCAGCATAACCCTGCGCAATCAATTCATACATGCGGGCGTTCATCAGATTGCCATCTGAACAATCGCGCTCCTTGATGAGGCGGGCGGGCGACCCTGCGATGACGGAGTTTTCTGGAAACTCTTGTCCAGGTCGAACCAGGCTATGTTCACCAACTATAGAATTGGCGCCGATCTTGGCCCCATCCATGATTGTCGAATTAATCCCGATCAGGCACCGGTTGCCGATCTCACAGCCGTGGAGCGTGACATGATGGGTTATCGAGCAATCGTCTCCTACGACAGTCGGCGTAGCGTTGCCCACATGGATCATGACGAAGTCCTGGATATTCGTGCGCGCGCCTATCCGGATCTCGTGAGCCTCGGATCGCATCACCACATAGGGGAAAACCGACGAACCCGGCCCGATCCTCACCTTGCCGTAGATGAGGGCGCTGGGATGGATAAAGCTGGTTTCGTCGATAATGACATCATGGCCGCGTAAAAACATGAAAGTGTCTCCTATTGAACGTCAGTCGAGGGAAAGCGGCGAACGGCCGTTAATGATGCTGTCCATCGCTAATCCGCGCGAGTGTTCGATGTGAACTCGTGCAGCGTTCTCGGCAGCTTCCGCATCACCCGCTTCAAACGCTGCCAGCAAAGCCTCATGCTGCGCGTCGGCGTGGCGTCTTTCGGATTCGCTTCCCGTCGGGCCGAAGAGACCGAGATGAACAAGCCGCTGCATCTCGTCCGCCAGCGATTCAAGTAAATGAAAGAGCCGGCTGTTGCCTGCCCCGGCGGCTATGTATCGGTGGAAGGCGCGGTTGCTCTCGACGAAGGCGAGCTGATCTGCGTCACTTCCTGCGTGTTGCGGAGAACGGTTGATGGCGCGCAGGCGGGCAACGTCGATCTTGCCTGTGGCAAGCGCTGCTGCTTTTGGTTCAATCATCAAGCGCAGTTCGAACAGTTCTCGGATCGAGACAATGGTGATCGGCGTAACAACAAAGCCATGGCGCGGCACCGGCTGAACCAATCTCACCTCCGCCAACCGCATTAGCGCTGCGCGCGTGGCAGCCCGCGCCAGACCAAATCGGCTGGAAATTTCAGCCTCAGAAAAATGCGCGCCGGGTGGAAGCTGGCACAGGATGATAGCGCTTTTGATCCGCTCAAAAGCCTGATCGCTTTGGCGTTGGGTATCGGCGCGTTCAGAAAATGCAGCTGCCATTTGGAATCCCTTGACTCGATTGCGGGCATATACCAAACGTGTCCTAACATGTTATTGACATGTTACAAATCAGAACGATGAGAACTCGTTTGGAAGCGGGAGGCGTCACGCCATGGATCAACTGAAAAGCCTGACTCTTGCGCTGGCGCTTTGCCTCGCTGCGCCTGCTTTGTCAGCTAGGGCTCAAACGCAGCCACCAGCTGCGCTCGCTCAGGCTGAGCTGTCGCAAGCGGTCCAACGTTACGCGGACGCCTGGGCCAGCCGCGATGCTCACAAGATCGCGGCGCTGCATAGCGCGGATTCTGTGTTTCATCTCTTCGTGGAAGGCTCGCAGGTCGCTTCGGGCAAAGCCGCGGTTCAGGCACAGTTTCAAAAGATCCTGAGCGACAACCCGGGCTACGCGTCGACCGTACGCTCGATCAACTTCGGCAATGGGTGGGTCGTGATCGAATATGACATCAACATGGATCCACCGACCGCATTTATGCTCGGCAGTTTTCGATACTCCCCCAACGGCCGGCCCTATTCCGTACCGGCGATAGACTTGATCTGGTTCAGTGATGGCTTGGTGACCGCCAAACACACATATCTTGATACGGGTGTGGTGCGCGCCAACAGCCATAGCGCCGAAAAGATTGAGGACGCAGAATGATCCGCGTCTCTCTGATTGGGTTGGGTATTGTCTGGGTACTGACTGGCACTTTTATCTTCGCGAACCCGCATGGATTCTATGAATCAGTGCCTGGGCTAAAGCTGATGGGGCCGTTCAGCGTGCATTTTATCCAGGACGTTGGCCTCGCATTTATTGCCAGCGGAGTTGTTCTGGCCTGGGGCGGATTGATCGAGTCGCGCGCGCTTGCCCTTGCAGGTATTGCCTGGCCATCGCTGCATGCTTTATTTCATATTCAGATATGGAGCCATCGCGGTTTTCCGTTCGACAGCATTTTCGCCTTTGATCTCTTCGCCGTGATCGGGCCGCCGGCTCTCGCCTTGCTGGCTGCGCGCAAACTGGGGCGTGTGCGGGAGCCAGCCCCGTGATCATCAAAGTCTGCTGGGCGTTCCTCGGCCTTCTTCATGCCATGCCGGCGCTCGCGCTGTTCAGACCTGCCCTGCTGGAAAAGATGTATGGCGTTGCCTCGGGAACGGACAATTTTACACTCTTGCATCACCGAGCGGCCTTGTTTCTGGTGGTTGTAGTGATCAGCGTCTGGTCGATGTTCCGTCCAGAGGTTCGCGTGCTGGCAACAATAGCAGTTGGCATCAGCATGGTGTCATTCATTCTCGTCTGGTGGCTGTCTGGCGCCTCGCCGGGACTGCGCGCGATTGCATTGGCCGACATGATTGGTCTGCCGGTTCTGCTCTTTGTCGGCTGGCAGGCATTCAGGACAATCGGGTAGACGATGTTCGGCTTAATCGCAGTTGCTGGCGCAGCAATATTTTATGGCGCGGTCGGGCTGGCAGCGATCGCCAAGCCGAAAACCCTGCTGAAGGGCTTCGGCATTGAGGCAATTGGGCCCGACAGCCGAAACGAGATCCGCGGCGTCTATGGCGGATTTCCGCTTGTTGTGGCGGGGCTTTTGCTGTTTGCGCTGACGCGGCCGGACATTTCTGATGGGATCCTGCTTACGCTTGCGGTGTCATCCGCCGGCATGGCCATTGGCCGGATTGTCTCTGCCCTGACAGATCGCCAGCTCGGCCGATACCCAGCGATCTTCCTTGTACTGGAAATGGCCGCGGCTATGATCATTGCCAGCGACATCAGGGGGCTTTGACATGTTCGAATTCCAACCGCACCTTAAGGGCGAGCTTTTGGCAATGCGGCCTTATCGCCCTGAAGATTGGGACGCCCTTCTCGCAGCGGCTTCTGATGCGCTGATCTGGGATCAGCACCCGATTCATGGTGAGTGGCGCGAGGACGTTTTCCGCGCGTCCATTGACCGCGCCTCAGCGGATCAGGGCGGGCTCGTTGCAATCGATCTGGTCAGCCGCAAGATCGTCGGCTTTTCGCGTTACTCGACGCTGAATGTCGAACCTGGTGAGATCGAGATCGGCTGGACCTTCCTCGCGCGCAGCCATTGGGGCGGCCCCTGCAATCGCGACATGAAACGGATGATGCTGGCGCACGCGCTGGAGACCTGGCCAGTCGTCATATTCCGCATCGGCGTGCACAACCTGCGCTCACGCAGGGCGATGGAGAAGATTGGCGGCAAGCTGATGGATCGCACCCAGGTCGTGAACGTGTCAGGAGCGGAGCACCTCCACGTCTGCTACGCGATTACCCGGCAAAGTTTCGCAAGTTCGGATCTTTTTGCCGGGCAGCAGCGAGTGACCGGATGATCGCGCAGGAGGTAAGGATGGCGGCCGGAGGAATAGAGGGTTTGCACATTCCGCGCTTGTCCGCCGGATGCGTCCACTAATGACCGAAACCAAACAGATACTCAGGTTATATGGCCCGCAAATTTCGACCTACGGCCGAATTGCAGCGATCACCGCGCTCGAATGCGGAATAGACTTTGAAGTCGTTCCTACCGCAACGAATTCACCCGAGCAGTTGGCCCGGCATCCCTTTGGCAAGGCTCCAAGCGCAGAGATTGACGGACTCCAGCTCTACGAAACCGCAGCGATCTGCCAGTATGTGGATGACCGTTTCAATTCATCTGCCCTTCAGGGCGCAACGCTGCAAGAAAGGGCTTACAATGCGCAATGGTTGTCCGTTGCGAATAGTTATCTCTTTCCCATCTCTGAGTTTGGGCTGGTTTTGCCGCGTCTGGTTGTGCCGCTGATGGGCGGCGTCGCGCGGGAGGATTTGATCGAAGCGGCGCTTCCTCAGGTATATCATGTCTTGAGGGTCCTTAGCGCACGCCTCGATCACAGCCCATTCTTTGCGGGAAGCTCGTTCCTGCAGTCTGACGTTTTTCTGTACGTCATGGTTCGCGCCGTTCAACTTACTCCGGAAGGGGCTGTCATGCTGCAGCACCTTCCGCCGCTTGCAGAATGGTTGTCGAGAATACGAACGCGCGCCGCAGTACGCGCTACCGAATGGCCGATTGAATAGCAAAGAATAGCGAACCAAT
The DNA here is from genome assembly GCA_964538945.1 of uncultured Hyphomonas sp. Taxonomy (GTDB): domain Bacteria; phylum Pseudomonadota; class Alphaproteobacteria; order Caulobacterales; family Hyphomonadaceae; genus Hyphomonas. Next base: position 7,422 of record CAZIGV010000034.1, on the reverse strand, counting down.
CTGCCAACAGGAATGACCGGAACGGGCCAGGTCCGCTCTGATCGTCAGGTTCGGCGTCCGGCAGGGTCGCCTCAGTCCTGTCATTCGGCCGCGTCACAGCAACCAGGCCGGACTTCGCCGATAAAAGTCACTGATACAGAACCGCCGCATCAGTTCTCGCAGACGGCAAAAATCTAACGATCCCAAGACTGACAGGGGTTCAGACGGGTCGGGCCACCTCTGCTGCAGAACTTCCCCGCTATCCTTGCTTCAATCTGCCTGAAATGTTAAACTGGTTGGAATTTATAGTTGAAATGGACGGTTCTATGATCACCGTTGGGGCTTTTGAGGCCAAAACTCATCTGTCCTCATTGCTCGATAAGGTTGCGGCGGGCGAAGAAGTGCTGATCACAAAGCACGGGAAGGCGATCGCGCGCCTGGTCAGGGCCGAAGACGCCGCCCGCGAGGACGTGGACGCTGTCATCGCGAAGATGAAGGCGCTGCGGGCTGGAACAACCCTCGCATCTGATTGGAAAGCCCTGAGGAACGAGGGGCGGCGGTGAGCGCTTTGGTTCTGGATTGTTCCCTCGCCATCGCCTGGTGTTTTGAAGATGAAGCGAGCGCAGCGGCCGATGCCATTCTGGAGCGTGTGCGCGACGACGGCGCCCTCGTCCCTGCTCTTTGGGTCTGGGAGGTAGCGAATGTGTTGACGCTGGCGGCAAGGCGCGGGCGCATCGGCGGCGGCGATGTGGCGGCGCGGCTGGCGCTCATGACGGCACTACCCATTCGCGTTGACGATGAGGGAGTCGCCCGCGCGTGGCGTGAAACCGCGTTGCTGGCGCAGGCCGAAACGTTGACGGTGTATGAGGCCGCTTATCTGGAGCTCGCCTCGCGCCTGAGCGCAGACCTTGCCACGCTGGACACTGAACTGCGGCGCGCCGCCGGCCGCGTCGGTGTAAGGGTTCTGCCTTGAAAGACGTCCGCCTGTCCTGGAATCCTAAAGGGTCTGGCGGCCGCCAAGATCTTCGCCGGACAGTTCGGCGCAAGGATTTCCGACAAGGGCGGCAACTGATCTGGGGTACGCGGACGGCCGAAACGGGCCAGGAGCGCTAACGCGCTCGCGCGCGAGCTGAACGTTGCGGCGTCGGGGATGAACATGACCGTCTGATGTTTCCGGGCAGCGCCCGGGTGGGCCGGGAGCGCCCCACCCGGAGGCTCCCATGAGCAACATCGGGAAGACCCAACCGATCCACCCCCCTCGCCAGCGCATGATCGAAGACATGACCCTGCGCGGCATCAGCCAGACCAGCCAGTCCCGCTATATCCGGTGCGTGCGCAACTGCTGCGCCCATCTCAAGCTGGCGCCGGGCGCGCTCACCGCCGAAGACGTACGCGGCTTTCTGCTCCATCTGCAGGCTGAGGGCGTGAGCGTGTCCGGTATCAACAGCCATTCCACTGCGCTGCGCTTTTTCCTGAAGGTGACGCTGAAGCGCGGCGAAGAAGTAGACCGCATCCCGATCCTGCGTGACCATCGCCATCTGCCTGTGGTGTTCACGCCTGAAGAAGTTGCGCGCATCATCGCCTGCGCGCCACCAGGCCCGGGGCTGCCGGCTGCGCAGGGCGGGCGTCCTGGAAACCTTAACAGGTCGGCTCCGATCGTAGGAATTGGCATCCGGCAGGGTCACCTCAGTCCTGTCATTCCGCCGCCTGATCAGCACCAGGCGGGAGATCGCCGATATCGGTCATTGATGCAGTCCGACCTGGAAGTGATCGCAACCCGCAAAAATCAACTTGTCCAGCGATCTGTTTGTGTTTCAACGAACCGGGACACTACCGATTTTTTTGACCGAATCCCGCGCATTTACTGTTTTCCGTCCTGACATTATCCGCCCTCTGACACAGAAAGAAACAACGCCACGAGCGGGCCGTTAATATAATAATTGTTCCGCCCCGCAGGATGCTTGGTGACAAGGCCCTTTTCGGCCAGCTGCTCGAGATACTTGGTCGCTGTAGGTCGACTGACATGCAGGTCGGTCATCACATATTCGATGCGCGTGTAAGGATGGCGGAAAAGATTATTCAGGAGATCCTGACTATAGATTTTGGGTAGGTCGCGGCGCAGGCGTTGCTTGTAGTCGGCCATAAGGCCGCGCAGCCCGACGACGAGTTGCAACGTCGTGCGAGAGGTCTCGGCAACGGCTTCCAGAATATAGAGAATCCAGGCCTGCCAATGCTCCGGGGCGCCACCGGAGTCGCGCACGGCCTGCAGTAAGCGATAATAATCATTCTTCGTGCGTGTAATGTGACGGCTTAGATAGAGTATAGGAATCTCAAGCAGGCCGGTGCGCGTGAGGTATAGCACGTTCAGTATACGCCCGATGCGGCCGTTGCCGTCCGGAAAGGGGTGAATGCTCTCGAACTGGTGATGCAGTATCGCCATTTTGATCAGCGGATCGAGGTGGCTTGCTTCATCATCGTTGATGAAATGTTCCAGCGCCGCCATCAGGCGCTCAATCTCTTCGGGGCGCGGCGGCACGTAGACGGTTTCGCCCGTCCGGTCATTGCGCAGTTCAGTGCCCGGCAGTGTGCGGAAGCCATCGCTGCGCCCTTTGAGCAGGCGGAACATGGCGATGACAGCGCGGTTCGTGATAAGATCGCTATGGTTACGCATCTCGTTTAGGCCGAGTTTCAGCGCGTCGCGGTAGAGTGCCACCTCCTTGGCTGCCGGCGAGCCCGGGCCTTCCGGGAAAACTTCGATCTGGAAGAGTTTGTCCTGTGTCGTGACAATGTTCTCGATTTCGGAGCTGGCCTTAGCTTCCTGCAATGCGAGCGTGTTGATCAGGATGCCCTGATTGGGGACAGATTGCGCTGCGCCTTTGAGTTCTGCAAGCGCACGATTTGCACGGGCCAATGCCTTCAGCACCTCCACCGTCTCAAGATCGACCGGCGGAGGCAGTTCTGGCAGCCTGTAGGCGGAAGGGGCGTTTGGATGCGTCATGTTATGTAAAAGAAAAGCGATTTTCTTTACATGTCCAGTCCGAAGTGTAAAGAATCCGGCGTTCCGTAACGCTTTGAACCGCGCCTGCAAACCCGGAGGCTGTTTGGCTGGGCTGCTGCAATGTGGGTGCTTTCCTCTGGCGATGCAAAGTCATGGGGCCAGGCTTCTGCCGCAGGGATGGTCCTGACCGGCCGTTCAGGGCCAGATCGGCTCTGATCATCCGGTTCGGCGTCCGGCAGGGTCCATCCAATCGTGCCGTCCGGCGGCCCTACCACTACCAGGCTGGAGTTCGCCTCTATGGCCTTAAGTCCTCATCTCACGCCCTGCGCCGGATCGGGCTTGCAGACACTTGAGTTTGCAAACGCCTCCTGCTGCACCATCCGGCTCAAACTTCTCAAGATGGGCGCGCGCGTCCTTGTCTCGGTCAGGCGCATCCGGTTCGCCATGGCCTCTGGCCATCCCTGGGCTGAGGAGTGGGGCCAGGCTCACCGGCGACAAATGCATCGCCTGAGAGCCCCCGCTTCGCCCTTCCCATCAACAACCGAGATCACAAAAAACCCACCCGACACCGCCAGACCCGGCCGGTGATCGGACAGCCCTATCCCGCGCCGCGCCGTAAATCTTCGATCACGCATCCATCCGGAAATCGAACTCGATTCCGGACCAATGTGAGAAATCCGGGTCAGCGAACAGCCCGTTCAAAGGCCCTTTACAGGAATTGCTCGAGACGACATCCGACGGGGCATGAAGACCGCGTTCTTTCGCAAACGGAGCGTGATTGCCTATTCGGTCGAGGCCAAGGCCGTGACCCTTCCCGCGATCTTCTATGGCGGACAGGACTGTGAGCGTTTGCTTCAAGAGGCGTAGCTCACCTCAGGGCAGGAATGGGCCAGGTCGGCACTGACAGCCGGTTTCGACATCCGGCAAGCAGGATACAGACCCTTTACCCGAAGCCGCTGGCCAACATCTTGCATGGCCATGCCCGAACCGATCTTGCCGGACCTGCCATGCCTCAGCCTCCCCCTCCCGCACACCCGGCCCGCCCGGTCATGGACATCATCGTCCAGCGCCAGCTCGAGGACATGGCCTCGGGCAACGGCGCCTATCTTGAGACCTTCCTGCGCCTGGTCAGGCGCGCCGGGATGGATATCCGGATCGTGTTCGCCCCCCGGCAATCCTTCGGCAACCGCCCCTGGGCGGGCGTGCATCCGCGCCTCAGGGCCCACCTCACCGGCATCGTCTGGCCCGGCGCGGCCCGGATCGCCGGCCGGTACTGGTCGCTCTCACCGCGCGTATGGGCCCGGTTTGCACACCGCCTCCTGCTGGAAGCCGCCCTTCGCCTCGGCGCCCGGTTCACCCTCCCGAGCTATCTCGGCAAGGAAATGGACCGGCAGGACGCCGCCCGTGTCGCCCGGGCCTGCGATGGCGGGCGCGCGGCCATCACCCTGGCCGAATACAGCTCCGCCGGCCCCGCCCTGAAACGGCTCACCCGCCCGTCAATCCATGCCTGCCTGATGCACGACCTCCTGTCAGACCGCACCGACCCCGTCCGCGCCGGCGGCCCGGTCCAGGAATTTGACGAGATCACGCTGGAGACCGAACTGGGCTGGCTGTCGACCTGCCAGCTGGTCTTCTTCGCCTCGGCGGATGAAATGGCAAGGCTCAGCCCGCATCTTCCCGGCGCAAGGCTTGCCTGGGTGCCCCCTGACGCACCCGATTATCCGCCTGCGGACAAGACAGGGCCGGTGCGTGTCGTCTTCATCGGCACCGTGCACCGCGGCAATACCGACGCGCTGAGGCATTTCCTCACCAGGATCTGGCCGGACGTGCAGGCACGCGTGCCCGGACTGGAATTCCACATTATCGGCTCGGCCGGCAGGACGCTGACACCGCAGCAGGCCGGCCTGCCGGGCGTCAGGATCCTCGGCCGTATCGACCGGCTCGAAACCATCGGCGGCGCCTCTGCAATCGCCGTCGCGCCCACACGCTACGCCACCGGTGTCAGCATCAAGGTCGCCGAATACCTGCTGCTGGGCATGCCGACAGTGGCCTATCCCCGTGCGCTCGAAGGCTTCGGCCATGCCCTCGACGGGCTCGTTCTCAGCGCCGGGGACGAGGCAGCCTTTGCCGATGCGGTCGTCTCACTGGCCGGCGATCCCGCACGGCGCGAAGCCCTGTCGGCGCGCGCCCGGACCGAAACCCGCCGCGTCCTCAGCCATGACAGTGCCACCGGGCTGATCCGCTCCGCCCTCAGCCAGGCCTGAGCCGACATATAAAAGCGGGGCCGGATCGCTCCGGCCCCGCCTTTGAGGTTCCTGCGGCGCGCGCCTATTCGGCGGCAACCGCGAGGTCAGCCGCCGAGAGATCCGTATAGCGCTTCAGATGGTGATCGACATTGCCGAGCTCCGAATCGATGATCGTCAGGCGCTTGAAATAATGGCCGATGGCCAGCTCATCGGTCATGCCCATGCCGCCATGGATCTGGATCGCGCTCTGGCCGACAAAGCGGCCGGCCTGGCCGATACGCACCTTGGCTGCAGACGCGGCCTTCTTGCGGGTCACCTCATCCTCGCCAAGCTTCAGCGTCGCCATATAGGTCATCGAAACCGACTGCTCGGCTTCCATGAACATGTCGACCATCCGGTGCTGCAGCACCTGGAACTTGCCGATCGGCGTGCCGAACTGCTTGCGGGTGCGCGAATACTCCACCGTCATCGCCTGGGCGACCTTCATCGCGCCGCACGCCTCGGCGCAGAGCGCCGCAATCGCCTCGTCGGTCACACGCTCGATCAGGGTGAGGGCGCCTCCCGCATCGCCGATCACCGCATCCGCGCCAACCGCCACATTGTCGAAATACACCTCTGAGGCACGCCGGCCATCCACCGTCGGATAGTCCCGCGTGGTGACACCCCTGGCATCCCGGGCCACGATGAACACACCGATCCCGGACGTGTCGCGGCGGGCGCCGCCGGTGCGCGCCGTGACGATCAGATGGCTCGCCCAGGGCGCGCCGACCACGACCGCCTTGTGACCGGAAATCTTCCAGCCCGCGCCGTCTCTGGTCGCCGTCGTTTCAAGGTCGGCAAGGTTATAGCGGCCCTTCGGCTCGGCATAGGCAAAAGCGAACACCCGCTCGCCGGCAATCATCGGGGCAAGGTGTTCGGCCTTCTGCGCGTCGGTTGCGCGCTTCAGGAACCCGCCGCCGATCACCACGCTCTGCAGGTAGGGCTCGACGACAAGGCCCTTGCCGAACTCTTCCATGACCACCATCGCATCGATGGGGCCGCCGCCGAGGCCGCCATCGGCTTCGCTGAACGGGGCGGCCAGAAGGCCGAGTTCGGCAAACTGCGCCCACATCTCAGGGCGCCAGCCCTCCTTCGAGGCGACCACCTTGCGGCGGGTGTCGAAGTCATACCTGTCCTTGATCAGCTTCGCGAGGCTGTCGCGGATCATCGTCTGTTCTTCAGTGAAATTGAAATCCATGGAAGTCCTCCCTGCCCCCGGGCCTTAAAGGCCGAGGATCATTTTCGTGATGATGTTGCGCTGGATCTCGTTCGATCCGCCATAGATCGAGGTCTTGCGCATGTTGAAATAGCTGTCCGCCGCAAAGTTCGAATAGTCGGGGCCGACCCCGAAATCATTGGCACCGGTGTGCTCCATGCCGCGGGCATAGGGCGCACCATAATTGCCGACCGCCTCCAGGGTCAGCTCCGTCAGGCGCTGCTGGATCTCGGTTCCCTTGACCTTGAGGATCGAGCTTTCCGGGCCGGGGCCGCGGCCCTGCGCCTCGGAGGCGAGGGTGCGCAGCTCGGTGAACTCAAGCGCGGTGAGGTCAATCTCAAGCTGGCTGATCTTGCGCGAGAAGTCGCCATTGAGGATCAGCGGCGCTCCGTCAATCGTCTCCTGCGAAGCAATCGAGCGCAGCCGCTCGATGCCGCGCTTTGACCGCGCCACCCCGGCGATGCCCGAGCGCTCATGCGCCAGCAGGAACTTCGCATAGGTCCAGCCCTCATTTTCCTTGCCGACCAGGTTCTCCACCGGCACCCGCACATCCGTCAGCCAGGTCTCGTTGACCTCATGCGTCCCATCGATCAGCCGGATCGGGCGCACTTCAATGCCCGGCGTCTTCATGTCGATGAGGATGAAGGAGATGCCCTCCTGCTGCTTGGCCGAGGGATCGGTGCGGCAGAGGAAGAAGCCCCAGTCGGCGTGCTGGGCAAGCGTCGTCCAGGTCTTCTGGCCATTGATCACATAATGATCACCGTCGCGCACCGCCGTCGTCTTCAGGCTGGCGAGGTCGGAGCCGGCGCCCGGCTCGGAATAACCCTGGGCCCACCAGACATCCCCGGACAGGATGCCCGGCAGGTGCCTGGCCTTCTGCTCGTCGCTGCCGAAGGTGTAGATCACCGGGCCGACCATCGAGACGCCGAAGGGCAGCGGCATCA
>CAZIGV010000033.1:0-16897 GCA_964538945.1 uncultured Hyphomonas sp. | reverse complement strand
TCGATAGAGGCGTTCGCGAGCGTGAATACAGTCGATGAGGAAATCGACCGGTTCGTTCTTGTGCCGCCAGCAGCATCGCAGATACTTACACCGCGCGCGGCCTGAGCTGGTACACCGCTTGGCCGCCTTAATTTCCACCCCTCAGGTGGACGTGACCCTAATGAAAACATCAAAGTCTTTGGTAGCCATCGACCTAACCGCCTGAGCATCAAGTATGTGAGGGTCTGACCTGCCAGTAAACTTTCATCCGGACGAGATTTGCGCCTCTGTAACTTTTATGCTCGCCGACGCGAGGTTGGCAACGAAAGATTGTCGCCCAAACTGCGCCGCTGGAGACCCCGTCATCACGGCGGGGCGCTCGCACCGGTTACGATAGTTGCGAGAATCGCAGCCTTAGCGTAGCCGAAATGCGAGAGCCGTTTGAGATTGTATTGGCACGAAAGAAAGGTGACGAGTTATGAAGAAATACATTTTGTCTCTTATCCTTATTGGTTTGGCAGTACCTGCTGTTGCCGAGCCCAGAGACACCCGACCCGGCGCCGTCGCACCGAAGGTCAAGATCGAGCCCAAGGTCATTGAACGTCCCGGAGTAGCCCAGCTCGAAAGGAAGCAGGACGAACAAGAGGCACCTCAGAATGCTGAAATTTGCTATTCGTTCGTGTGCGGCCAATGCCGAGAAGTCAATCGCTCCTTTACGGGGACCTACATCAAGGAGCGGAAAGACGCGCCCTGTCCGACACAGCCGTCTTCCTGTGATGTGAATTCGCGCGGGGCTTGCGCCGGTCTGAATGATCAAGGGATGTCGACCGTAACCGACCCAATGGGACAGTAACGCGTTCGCCGGCCTCCCGAACCCGGCTCACGGCCGTTCTTGTATGATACTCCACAGCGCCGTCTGTCCGTCGTCAGATTTCCCCGGCCAGAACGCTCGCGGGCGTAAGGCAGGTGCGGCGGTCCCTACCGCCGCCGCGCCTTCCGGAACCCGCTGTCGGAGGCCATGAACGCTTCCAGCATCACCGGCGCAAGCGTCTCGACGCCCGCCCGCTCACCATGCGCCTCCGCATAGATCGCGGCATAGGCTTCAAGCTCAGCCCTGAGCGCCGGATCAATCAGCAGGGTGAGCTTGACCGGGGTGCGGTCCGGCAGGGGTCCGATCTTCAGGGCAGGTTTTGTCATGAGGGGTCTCCATAAGGCCTGAGTATGAGGTCCTGGCTGACCAGGATGCGCAGCCGCCATCCCGGCCGGATCGTGATCGTCGGCTGCACGGAAAGTTGCCGGCGGAGTACGTCGTCGCCGGCCCGGCTGGCGCCGTCCTGCACCGCGTCCCGCAGCGCGCGGGCAAGCTGGTCATCTTCTTCAGCAAGCTCTGCCCCGACACTGATCAGGCTGGAGAGCGCCGCCGCCGAGAACATCCGCAGCGTGTGACGATCAACCCGGTCGGCAAGGCCGGCATACCCCGCCGTATCTGTTCCGGGCAGGTTTTCGATACGGATCGATGAGCCGTCCGGCATGATGATCCGTGACCAGACGACCAGGGCGCGCGACTGGCCGAACGCGATGACATTGTCATACCGCCCGATCAGCTTTGCGCCCTGCGGGATGAGCACGAACCTGCCCGTCACCGTATCATGAACCGGCTCGGTCACCTGGCCGATCACCTGTCCGGGCAGGTCAGAATTTATCCCCGTAAGCAGCACCGCCGGGATCACCGTCCCGGCCATCACCTGCCAGGGCGAAACCGGATCCTCCAGCCGGTGCGGGTTGTAAATCGAGGGATCGGAGCCCCCTGCCGCCGGGCCCTGCCCCGGCTGAGCTGCGTCCTCCCGGACGAGGCGCGCCAGCGCTCCAAACGGATCGCTGCTCTCCGGCGCGGCGCTCGCCTCCGCACGGCGCGGCGCGCCGGCCTGGCCCGGGCCTGCGACCGCAAAGAAGATCGCGCCCGCGCGCACCTCGGCCGTCTCGGCCGCCAGCAGTGCAGCAGGATCGGGACCGCCATAAGGATCCTGGCCGCCATAAGCCTCCGGCCCTGGCACGTCGCCGAACGCGAGCCGGCCTTCGCGCTGCGCCGCCAGGATCGGCGGGCCGAGATCACCGGGTAAAGGCGGCCCGAGCTCCGGCGGGGCCGGACGCACCGCACTATAGGCTATGGGAAGCGCAGCGAGCCCTTCAGCGGTCGGCTTGTTCGATGTCGAGTAGAGCTCTTTGGGGACGGCCTCAGTGCGCGTCATGCCCGGGCTCATCGCGAGCGTCATGCTGGCCAGCACCAGGAACGAAGCGCCGCCGAAGAGGATCGCCAGCGACTTGCGGCTGAACCGGCGCACCGGGCGCGGCGCCGAGCGGACCTCGAGGACCGCGTCGTCTCCGGGCGCCGGTCTCATCGCCCGCTCCGGCCGGCATCCGACCGGGCAATGCGCACGACCGCCTGGCGGTCCTCACCCATGCGCAGCTCGGCGCGGGTGAACAGCCGGTCAACCACGTAATAGTTCTCCCGCATCCGGTAATTGACCAGCATCCCCTCCCCGCCCTGCCCGACAACAAACAGCGGCGGCGCCTCGCCCTGGTCGAGCCGGCCCGGGAACTGGATATAGACCTTCGAGCCATCATCGAACACGCGCTCAGGCCGCCAGTGCGGACTGTCGCCGCTGATCTCGTAGCGGAACCGCAGCTGCTCAGGCTGCAGGCCGGCCAGCGGCGCCTCAGCCGCGCGGGCGGCGGCCGGGACGGCCTCGCGGCGCGGCAGCGACCCGGCCGGATAGCGCCAGGAGACCGCCGCCATATACGTCTGCCGGAACGCCGTCAGCTCCAGGTAATAAGCGCGCCGCGATGTGGTGATGACCAGGTTGGTGCGCAGGCCCGCCTTGACGGGCTTGATCAGGATATGGACCTGGGCCGTATCGCCGTCGCCTGACACCGTATCGCCGATGATCCAGCGAACGGTATCGCCGGCCGACACAGACATCAGCGCCTCGCCAGGCTCGAGCGCAATGTCCGTGACCTGTTCCGGCGCGCAATAGACCTGGTAGAGCGCGCCCCGGTCATAGGGATAGACCTGGATCGCATTGAGGTAATTGTCAGGGGACGGCTCAATCGCTGCCGAGGCATTGGCCGCGTCAATCGCCTGGTCGGGGCGCAGCGGGGGCTTAGGCGTCTCATCCGGCGCCGGCCCGCGCAGCTCCGCCGGACCGGCCAGGCCCCTGAACCCCTCTCGCGCGAGCGCCGCAAGATCAATGGCGGCAAGCTCCGGCCCCACAGGACCCGCCGCCTGTGCATCTACCAGGAGACCGGCGCCTGCAGTCTCGCCGACATAGACCGCCTCGACATAGACCGCCTCATCCAGCGTGATGTCAGGGACAGCCTCAGGGGCGGACAGGGTTTGGCAGGCGCCGAGCGACAGGACAGCGATCAGGGCAGTGATCATGACGGACAGGCCGCGCAGGGCCCTCAGACAGGCGGACATGGACAGGGTGCCTTTCAGGTCAGGTCTTTCGACCAGTTGATGCCATGGACATAAAGTCCGAGCGGATTGCGGCGGAGGATCTCCGCCGTGCGGGGCGGATCGATCACGACCGAGAGCGTGGCCGTCCAGGTCTCGCGCCCGGCCTCTGCCCCGTTACGATAGGCCGTCTCGCGCCAGCGTATGATAAAACTGTCCCCTGACGAGCGCACGACGCTGGTGACATCGACGGCAACAGAGCGCGTACCAATCTCCGCAAACGGATCATGTTCACGCGCATACGCATTCAGCGTCGCCGCCGCCCGGTCCGTAGAGTAGTCATAGGCCACGAGCCAGTTCTGGCGCACCACGACCGGATCTATCGAAACACCGCGCACATTGCGGATGAACGCCGCCAGGTGAAACGCCGTCTGGGCATCGGTCGGGTTATAGGCCTCCGCCGCAGGACCGACCGCACGCACCGCGCCGTCGCTCGCCAGCTCCACCACATAAGGCGTCACGATCGACTGGGTCGAGCGCCAGACAAGCCCGCCGGCCAGCAGGAACGAGAGGGCGAGCGAAAGCAGCGCCGCAAGCCGCCAGTTGCGGGCCTGCACCCGGGCCGAGCCGAGCCGGTCATCCCAGGCCTGCGCCGCGCGCTGGTAAGGCGTCACCGGCGCAGGGCTGTCGGCATAATGATTGAGCGGGCGTTTCCAGAGCATGTCGGATCAGTCCTCCTGGTTGAGACGCGGCGGCTCGCCGGCGCCGGGCCGGTCGCCGTCCCGCAGCGCGGTTGTCACGGCCATGCCCGCATCGCGCAGGGCCTGGCCGCTGCGCAGGCTGCGGGCCCATTGCGGGGCGCCGGTATCATTGGCGGACGGGCCAGCATCCGGCGGCGCGCCGCGCCCGCCCGTCGCCGTGAAGGCAGCCCGGGCGCCGGCCCGCGCCCGGTCAGACGGAGCGCCCGCCAGACGCGAAAAAGCCTGGCCAGCCGACTGGCGCGCGCCGGCAAGCCCGGCGCTGGCAACCCCGCCAAGCCCGGCCGCAACACCCGCCGCCCCGCTCGCCCCGGACGCCGCCCGCGCCAGAGAATAAGACGCGCGCGCCCCGCCCGCCAGCGACGCCGCCGCGCCCGCCGAAGCCGCCGCCCCGGAAACCGCCGCGCCGCCGGCGCTCCTGGCCATGCTCCCGGCCGCAAGGCCGCCGGCAACCAGGCCCGCCACGGTCCCGGCCGCCGCGCCCGCGCCCAGCTGCGGCGCGCCGGAGACAAGCCCGGTCGCAATCCCCGGCCCGAATATCCCGAGCGCCATCAGCGAAAGCGAACCCAGGATCACCGAGGCCGCATCGGCAAGCGTAATCTCTCCGGCCACGAACGTTCCGGCAACCGAACCGAACAGCGTCGAGCCGATCCCGACAATGATCGCCAGCACCATCAGCTTGATACCAGACGCTATGATGTTACCCAGCACGCGTTCAGCAAGGAACGAGGTCTTGTTCCACAGCGCAAACGGGATCAGCACGAACCCGGCCAGCGTCGTCAGCTTGAACTCGATGATGGTGATGAACAGCTGGATGGCCAGGAAGAAGAAAGCCAGCAGGGTGATCACCCAGGCCAGGAACAGGACCGCAATCACCACGAAGTTCTCGAAGAAAGCGATCGGGCCCGTGAGACCCGCAATCTCATCCAGCAGCGGCAGCGCCGCGTCAAAGCCGGCCGCCGCCACGAACCCGGGCCGCATGATATCCCCGGCCGTGATCGTCCCGCCCGTGGCATTCAGGCCCAGCTGCGCAAAACTCCCGAACACCACCTCCGACAGGAACGGGAAGTTACCGAGAAGGAGCGCAAAGAAGCCCACATACAGCACCTTCTTCAGGAACTTCGCGATCACGTCCGTATCCGGCCCCATCGCCCAGAAAAGCCCCGCCAGCGTAATGTCCATCGCAATCAGGAAAGACGTCAGGAACGCCACATCCGGCGCCAGCAGGCCGAACCCGCTATCGATGTAGGCGGTGAAGGTTTCGGTGAACCGGTCGATGACGCTGAGATCTTCCATGCCCCTGGCCCCTCAGTCGCGCACATAGGCACGCCGCGTGCCCATGAAGTGCTGGTGGAGCGTGCGGGCCTGGTCTTCGATCGCCGCGCGGCGCGACGCTTCAAGCGCTTCAGCCCGGTACTGAGCCGCCATCAGCTGCTGCATCTGCATCTGCTGCCCGATACTCAGCGCAATCAGCTGGTTGCCGGCCTGGGCCGCCGCAAGGTTGCCCGTCGCCGTCTCGCTGGCCTCCATCAGGCCGGTCAGCTCGGCCCGGGCCTCGACAATCGAGGTGACAATCCCGGACTGGACGAGGACGGCGTCGGAGAAGGCGGCGCGGGAGGCCTGCCACTGCGCCCGCGCCGCACCCATCACCTCATTGCGGCTGAGATCCTCATAACTGTCCGGGAACCGGCGCGCATACATGCCCTCCGACTCTTCGATCCCGTAAGTGATCTCGCCGGCCCGGCGCATCAGCGTTTCGGTGCGCTCCAGCAGCCGCTTCAGATGCTCCGCAGACGCATAATCCAGGCGTTTGAGATCGAGCGCCTGGTTGACCAGAACCTGCGCCTCGTTCTGAAGCTGGCGGACCTGGTTGTTCAGCTGCTCCAGGGTGCGCGCCGCGGTATACGTGTTCTGGACGAGGTTGACCGGGTCGATGACAACATCGCCCACACCGAACTGAGCCAGTGCAGGCGGCGCAGGCGCGGCCGCAAGAAAGCCGCAGAGGAGGCCGCAGGCGAGACGGGGGATCATTCGGCGGCGCATGCGAGGGCCTCCTCCTCACTACCGCGGATGAGGTCAGCTGCCCAGCCGAGCCCGCGCGCGGTGAGCCAGGCCGGCGCAAACTCCGCCCCCGCCCCGCGTACGGCCTCGATCGCGGCCTGGTCGGTCTTTGAACCCGCCGCGCAGAACGCCAGCGCAACCGGACCCAGGTCGAGCTCGAACTGGCGGTTGCCGGCCGGGCATTGCAGGTAATAATCGCGCTTCGGGGCCGCCCGGGAAATCAGCTCCACCTGGCGCGGCGACAGCCCGAACGCGTCATAAGCCTCCGCCTGGCCCGGCTCCATCGCCCGCGCATTCGGCAGGAAGATCCGCGACGGACAGCTCTCGATCAGCGCCGGGGCAATCGTGCTCGCAGAAATATCCGCCAGGGACTGGGTCGCAAACACGACCGAGACGTTTTTCTTGCGCAGGGTCTTCAGCCACTCACGCAGCCGCGCCGCAAACATCGGATGATCGAGGAAGACCCAGGCTTCATCCAGGACCAGAAGCGTCGGCGCGCCGTCAAACCGCGCCTCCAGCCGGTGGAACAGGTAAGCGAGCACCGGCGCGGCAAGCCGCGGCGCCTGCAGCAGCGCCTCCATCTCGAACACCGCCGCATCACCCTCAGCCAGGTCATCGGTGTCCGCGTCCAGCAGCGCGCCATAAGGGCCTTCCAGCGTATAAGGCTGCAGCGCCAGCCGCAGCGGCCCGGACTGGAGAAGCGCAGCAAGGCCGGTCAGCGTGCGCTGGCGCACCGGCGTCGCCGCAAGGCTTGCCAGCGCCCCCCAGACCGCGTCGCGGATCGCAGGTGTCAGGCCCGTACCCTCCTGCTCGAGCAGCCCGAGCACCCAGTCATGCGCAAAGCTCATCCCGGCCGCCTCGTCGATACGGCTCAGCGGCTGGAACGAGAGGCGCCCCGACAGCGAAAGGTCATACGCCGCCCCGCCCATCGCCAGCACCGCCGCACGCGCCGAACGCCCCTTGTCGAACACGAATACCCGGGCACCCCGGTAGCGCCGGAACTGCAACGCCATCAGGGCCAGCAGGACCGACTTGCCAGCCCCGGTCGGACCGACAATCATCGCATGACCAACATCGCCGTGATGCAGCGAGACCCGGAACGGCGTGCCGCTCGATGAGCGCGCCATGATCAGCGGCGGCCCGCCCAGGTGCGGGTTATCGGCCGGCCCCGCCCAGACCGAGGCAAGCGGCGCCATATGGCCGAGATTAAGCGAGGAGACGAGCGACTTGCGGACATTGGCATAAGGCAGGCCCGGGACCGTGCCGAGCCAGGCATCCACCGCATTGACGTCTTCCAGGATCGTGGTGAACCCGCGCGCATTGAACACCCGCTCGATCTCGCGCGCCTGCGCATCGGCGGCGGCTTCATCCTCATGGAAGAGCGTGACGGCCGTCGTCAGGTAGCCGAAGCTGACAAGGCCCGCGCCAAGGACCTGCAGCGCGGCGTCGGCATCGGCCGCCTTGTTCTCGGCGTCGGTATTGACCAGCAGCGACGGCTCGTTCTCGAGCATTTCGCGGAACATCATGAACACGGACTTGCGGCGGGCGAAGAGCTCACGGCGCAGGCGCTTCAGCTCACGCTCCGCTTCCGGCGTACTGAGCGGCAGGAACCGCGTCACCCAGCGATAGGCAAAGCCGAGCCCGTCCAGCTCCGCCAGCAGGCCAGGCTCCGTCGTCCCCGGAAATCCGTTCACGGATATCGTGCGCAGCGCCTTGCCGCCAAGGCGCGGCGCAAGGCCCCCGGCCAGCGGGCTGTCATAGAGGACCGCGTCAAGCTCCGCCGGAACATGCGGCACCGCCACAGGATGGCGTTTTACAGAAATCGCCGCGTGCAGGTAAGTCAGGGTCTCGCTGTCACCGAGCCAGGCCGCTTCCGGCATCAGGCCCTCCAGCAGGTCAAAAGCCTGGCCGGTCTGCCGGCGGAAATACGCTTCGTGGTCCGTCCAGAACGCGCGCGGCACATCGGCCGGGTCATTGATCAGCAGGCCCTCAGCCCGCCGCGACCGGTCCGCCGGCGGCATCCAGGCGAAGGTCAGGTAGCAGTCGGTCTCATGATGGCGCCCGCCGGTCTCGAACGCCGCACGCCGCTCCTCATCAACCAGCCAGGCAGCCGGGTCGGCAAATTCGGCAGGGGGATAGCCGGGGCTCGCACGCCGGGCCGCTTCCAGGTAGATCGCCCAGCCGGAGCCGAACCGGCGCAGGATATTATTGATCCGGGCATGGAAGGCGACCAGCTCTTCCGGCCCGGCGCTCTCAAGGTCAGGGCCGCGATAGCGCAGGGTGCGCTGCACCGAGCCGTCCTTGTTGAGCACCAGGCCCGGCCCGACAAGGCAGGCCCAGGGGATGTAATCTGCAAGCAGGCGCGGGCGCCGGCGAAACTCAGACAGGTTCAGCATGCAAGGTCATTCCGATGGCGCAGGTGGCGGATCAGCACCTCCAAGAACTGCGGGTCGCGCCGCGCAGCCCAGACGCAGATGCCGTGGGCGAGGATCCAGAAAAGGAGCCCCGCGCCCCACATCTGGAGCCCGAGGCCGAGGGCGGCGGCGACCGTGCCATTGACGATGGCGGCCATGCGCGGCGCGCCGGCCAGCAGGATCGGCTCGGTCAGCGACCGGTGCAACGGCGCGACATAACCGTCAGGAAGGGTCCGCGAGGTTTGCATCACAGACTCGCCCCGCCACCGAACGAAAAGAAAGACAGGAAGAAGGACGTCGCCGCGAACGCGATCGAAAGCCCGAACACGATCTGCAGGAGCTTGCGCATCCCGCCCCCGGACTCGCCGAACGCCAGGCCCAGTCCGGTCAGGATGATCACGATCGTGGCAAGGATCTTGGCCACCGGCCCCTCGATCGATTCCAGGATCGACTGGAGCGGGCCCTCCCAGGGCATGCCGGAACCCGCCGCCTGGGCTGGCAGGGCGACGGCAAGGGCAAGGGCGAGAGCGATCATACTCCGCGAAATCAGGGGCTTGGTCATGTCAGGTTCCTTTCAGTCAGGCTTGGGGGTTGAGGGCTCGTCAGTAAGCGGAAAGACGCCGTGACCGGCTCGAGCGCGTAGCCGTCCGGCGAGAGGCCGGTCACACGGGCGACCGTCTCGACACGGCGCTGGCCGTCCCTGCGGGCGATGAACACAACCATGCCGATGGCCTCGGCGATAAGCTCGTGCGGGACGGCAGCGCTCACCTCGCCGATCAGCTGCTCGAGCCGGAACAGCGCCGCGAGCGCTGAATTTGCATGCAGGGTGGCAATGCCGCCCGGATGGCCGGTATTCCAGGCCTTGAGCATGTCGAGCGCCTCAGGCCCGCGCACTTCGCCGATGATGATCCGGTCAGGACTGAGGCGCAGGGTCGAGCGCACGAGGTCGGCGAGGGTGACACTGCCGGGCTGCGTGCGCAGCTCGACCCGGTCTTCGGCGGCGCAGAGGAGCTCGCGCGTATCCTCGAGGATAACGACCCGGTCGCCGGTCCCGGCGATCTCGGCCAGCAGCGCATTGGCAAGCGTCGTCTTGCCGGACCCGGTGCCGCCAGCAATCAGGATACTGGTCTTCTCCTGCACGGCCTGCCTCAGGGCGTCTGCATGATGCGGCGACAGGATCCCGGCCGCGACATAGGCGCTGAGGCTGATCACCCGGCCAGCGGGTTTGCGGATCGAAAAAAAGGGCGCGAGGGTCACCGGCGGCAGGCAGCCTTCGAACCGCTCACCCGAGCCTGGCAGTTCGGCCGAGACGATCGGGGCGTTTTCCGTAGCGCCGCGCCCGGTATGGGAGGCCACCAGCCGGATGACGCGCTCCCGGTCGCAGGCGGGGATCACGGTTCCGGTAAAGGCGCGCCCCGTGTCGCGCCGGTCGAGCCAGAGCCGGCCATCGGGATTGACGGTGATGTCGGTGATGGCGGGATCCGCGAGCGCGGCCACGATATCCGGGCCGAGCGCGGCGGCGAGCATCTCGGAGAGACGCCGGAGCGAGAGCGCGTCACGCATCCTCGGCCTCCCGTTCAGACCCCGGAACAGAGGCGCCCGCGAAATCATCTTCCGAGAAGAAGTCCTTTTCTTCGGCCATGACCTCGTCAACCGCGCCCTGCAGGAGGCGCCGCCCGGCGCGCAGGCCCTGGGCAAGGCTCTCGACAAAGCGCTCGAACCGGGCCGCGCCCTGCGCCCGGGCCGCGTCCATCTGGGAGGGCGGCACCGGCGGGGTCACCGTCATGAAATAACGCACGAACAGCGCGTTCGATTCTGTCAGTATAAGGTCATTGCGCTCGAGCCGGTCAAACTGGCGCGTCAGCCGGTCGAGGCGGCGCAGGATGGCCGCGTCGCGCAGGTCATCATGGCGGCCGACAAAATAGAATGACAGCGCGCGGTCGACGACCGAGCTCTCAGTCTCGTTCGGGCGCGCCGCCATGGCGCGCACCCGGTCATAATTGTCCTGGGACACATAAGGATGCAGGCGGGGCTTCACAGGCCGTCCTCCGGCAGGTGACCTGTCCCCGCGAGAGGACCGAACGCGTCCGCCCCGGCCGCCTCGTCATCGAACATGTCGCGCGGCCAGGCCTCGAACGCCCGGCCGGGCGCGCGCCCCGGCCCCGCCGCCGGGCTGCGCCGGGCGGACGCGCCCGGCCCCGGCCGCAGCGCGCGGGCAGCGGCAGAGACAGACCGCGGCGCCGGCATCAGCCCTTCATGCAGGTGGGCCCGGCGGCCGGCCCAGAGGCCGGCGCTGCCCGCAGGCCCGCCCCGCCCCTCATGCGGCGGCGGAAGCAGGCGCGCAGTAAAATTATGGTCGGCAAAATAACGCAGCTTGCGGGCCCGCACGGGCGGGGCGCCGGAGACCAGCACGAGTTCCTCGCCGGCCGGCAGCTGCATCACTTCGCCGGGGGTCAGGAGCTGGCGCGCGGTCTCCTGGCGCGAGACCATGGTATGGGCCAGCCAGGGCGCCAGCCGGTGGCCGGCGAAGTTCTTCATCGCCCGCAGTTCGGTCTTGGTGCCGAGGGCGTCAGAAATCCGCCGCGCCGTGCGCTCATCATTGGTCGCGAACGCAACGCGCACATGGCAGTTGTCGAGGATCGCATTGGCGGGGCCGTAGGCTTTTTCGACCTGGTTCAGCGACTGGGCAATCAGGAAGGCGCGCAGGCCGTAGCCGGCCATGAACGCCAGCGAGGTCTCGAAGAAATCAAGCCGCCCGAGCGCAGGAAACTCGTCCAGCATCAGGAGGACCTGGCGGCGGCCCGGCGCGGGCAGCTCTTCCGTAAGCCGCCGGGCGACCTGGTTGAGGACAAGGCGCATCAGCGGCCGCGTGCGGGAGAGATCAGACGGCGGCACAGCGAGGTAGAGCGACAGCGGCTGGCCCGCATCCACGAGGTCGGCGATCGCAAAATCGCTGGTGGCGGTTGCGGCGGCGACGAGCGGGTCGCGGAACAGCGACAGGAAAGACAGCGCCGTCGAGATCACGCCGGAGCGCTCATTCGGGACCTTGTCGAGCGTCTCCCGGCAGAGCGAGGCGATCACCGGATGCACGCGCGGCGCAGTCTCCGTGCCAAGATGGTTGGTCTGCATCATCAGCTCGAGCGTGTCAGACACCGAACGGTCCGGATCGGTGAGCAGGGCTGCGACCCGGGAAAGGCTCTTGTCCTCCTCGGCATAGAGAACGTGAAGGATCGCCGCGACAAACAGGGAATAGGCAGTTAGCTGCCAGTGATTGCGGGATGGCAGCGCGCCTTCCGGGTCAACCAGGATGTCAGCAATGTTCATCGCATCGCGCACCTCATTGTCGCCGGGGCGCACTTCCATCAGCGGATTGAACCGCGCGCTCGCCGGCGACGTCGGATCAAAGCGCAGGCAGCGCGAAAAACCGCTCCGCCAGCCCGACGTGATGGTCCAGTTCTCGCCCTTGATGTCATGGATGACCGCCGAGTGCGGCCAGGACAGCAGGGTGGGCACAACCAGCCCGACGCCCTTGCCGGAGCGCGTCGGCGCAAAGGCCATGACATGGTCTGGCCCGGCATGGCGCAGGTAGGCGCCGTCCACCTCGCCCAGGAACACGCCGGACGTGCCGAGCAGGCCGGCCCGGCGCATGTCGGCGCGCCTCGCCCAGCGGGCCGAGCCATAGGTGGTCACCCGGCCCGGCTGGCGCGCCCGGAGCGCCGAAGCGACAACCGCGAGGACCATGCCGGCAAACCCGCCGCTCGATGCAATCACCCCGCCGCGGTCAAACACCTGCGGCGCATATGCTCCGTAGGCGTACCACCAGGCAAAGAACGACCAGGGAGAATAGACCGGCTCGCCGGCGAGGACGAACCAGGGCGCGCCGAGACGCGGCGAATGACCAAGCGCCCCGGCCGTCCACTGCGCAGCGCCCCACACACCGAGCAGCGCCGCGAGCAGCACGAGCATCACCTGCCAGAAGAGGATCGTCGTCAGTCTCATGCCCGCAAGGCTGGGCAAACGGCCTCATTCTGTCGAGAGAGTAAGTTTTGGGAGAATACAAGGTTAAACCGGCGTCACATGATCGTCGGAGACGGCGCCGCACATCGCATGACATGGCGTGATTAAAAGATTTTTTTGCCCGGCCCCGGCGTGTCACGGGCGGACACCATCTGTCCCTGCAGATGCGGGCCCGGCTGCTTATGCACGAAGCGTGCATCGCGCTGTCGCCCGCACACCGGGATCCCCGTCCCAGAGCAGCTGGCGAGAGGATTCTCAGGTTCCCAGGCCGCCGTCACAGGCGAAGCCTGCCAGACCCGGGATTTTCAGGGTCGTTTTCAGGATAGGATTGCTGAAAGTATCGATTTATAACACTTTCGGAGAATGAAATCGGATTCTTCCCCAGGGGAATGGTAAGTCAGGGATCATGGGGAACGCCCTCTGCAGGAATACCCCATCTGACCCTAAAGCGCTTTCAACACACGCAGCATCCTGCGCAGCGCCTCCTCAGATTTCGTCCGCCTGAGCCAGGTCTCGCATTCATTCCTGATCTCGTCTGCCTTGCTCTTCTTTGCTGAGGCCGGTTTGTCACCGTCCTCGAAGAATTCCATGATCCCGGCGCCAAGCGCCTCTACGATGACGGGAAGCATGCCCACGCTGAGACGGTTGCTACCGGTCTCGTACTTCTGCAGCTGCTGATGGCTGACGCCGATCTGCTGAGCGAGGTCCTGCAGCGTAAGGCCCGCTTCAAGCCTCAGCTTCCGGAGCTTCCTGCCGACAAAAAAGGTCGATATCATTCGGCGACTGCGATCCCGGCACCGTTCGGATTCTTGCCTTCATCTTCCACTCCGCGGCAGGTTGCCTGTCAGAAATCAGATCCCTGCAGGATTTGCGTAGGTTCTCGTTTCAACGCGAGATGCACAACCAAACTAAAGGTGAAACGCCGCTGAATGCCAAATTGTTCCAGGGAGCCGCTGCGCATTCTTTCGGCCGCCGCCAGAGAGCGGCGCCGGGCAATCAACGATGACCGCGAAATGATCCGATCGTTTGCGGCCGTCGTCCTGCGCAGCAGGACGGCCGGACACTCTGGTTGCGTGCAGGTTTCCGGCAAAGGCTACATGGTCGATCGCTCTCGCGCCGACGCCTTGGATCTAGCACGAAGTCACGATGCTGTACCCGGCGAAGGCTTCCTCCATCAGCTTGTGGGAACGCTTCGGCCCCCAGACGCGCGGCATGAACTGGTTGAAGCCTCCCGGGTCAGCGAAAAAAAGAGCCTTTGCCCATTGCGGGAACCGGTCCGGCGGCGCTGCATCAATTGCCGCTCGCGGCGAAGCCTGGCCTCGCGTCGGCCTGGCATCCGGATGACCGGACTTGAGTGACTCAGCCGCTGGCGGGCGACCACCATCAGAGCCAACGTGCCCGTTCCTGCCTTGAGGTGAGCTACTCCTCTCGAAGCAAACTCTCGTAGTCCTGTCCGCCATAGAAGATCGCGAGAATGGTCACTGCCTTTGTCTCGACCGAATAGGCAATCACGACTCGTTTGCGAAAGAACGCGGTCCTCATGTCCCGTCGGATGTCGTCTCGGGCAATTCCAGTAAAGGGCATTTCCCCGAGCTGTTCGCAGCGTTCGACGATCGCGCCGGTATAAGATGCAGCGATCGTTGGCGAAGCTTTGATTGACAGGTATTCGTAGAGTGCAACGATCTGGGTCTCGGCTTCAGGAGAGAAGACGACATCCCGCGACGGCGTCATGAGCGACTGGAGTTCCGCTTGTGCGCCCGGCCGAGCGAGGCTTTTACGTCTGAGGTTGAGCGGGCACGCGAAGGGTCAGCCTTCATCGCATCATAGATGACGCCAACTTCGCCGCGAAGCCAGTGGTCAACAGCCTTTTCACGTGCACGAAGTGCCCGCAGCCCCTCGCGAATGACTTCGCTTTCGCTGGCGTATTCGCCTGATGTGACCCTTGCCGTGATTTCCCGTGCCATTTCATTTGGCAGCGTCACACTCAGCTGTTTCGTTGATCGCATTGGCGCACTCCCTTTGGATATGATTTAATCCTACTGCCCCTCATGTCAAGGACGTCCAGAACTTCAGTCGGGTTGCTCCGGGTTTGTCTGGTCGCGAGCGCAGGCCTGATTGGCTGAGTTCGGCGAAGTCCGGCCCGGTTTCCGCTGGGCGGCCGAATGACAGGACTGAGGTGACCCTGCCGGATGCCAACCCCTACGATCGGAGCCGACTTGGCCCTAAACAGCCGGTCGCCCGCACCTGATCCTCGCGGTTGCAGGAGAGGAAGATGTCGGTCATCGAGCCTGGATGACATCAAGGCCAGGAATTGCCAGCGCGCTCCATTGCCGGTCAGTCGTGATCGCCGGCAAGCCCGCCGCGATCGCCAGCGCCATGCAGGTGCGGTCGCCCAAGCCGCGGCCTTGGGCCTTCGTCGCCTGATAAAGCGCCGCCGCCGCATAGGCGTCTTCGACGGTGTGGGCGCGCGGTTCCAGATGCAGCGCCTCGATCATGGCTCGGGCCAGCTCCAGCGTGAAGCCACGCACCAGAAGCGCTTTGACCACTTCCTGCAAAGTCACGGCTGATATCAGCGCATCGCCAACATAAGACGCGATCAATTCAGCGCCCGGCTCATTGCGCAGGAGCGCAATCACGGCCGAAGCATCCAGAACAGCGCGCGCCACGCTTAGAACGGCTCGCGCGCAGCTTCGGCCTTGCGGGCCTCAAGGAAGTCTTCGCTCGATTGGTCGTCTTTGACATGCGCCTGATAAAGCGCCTGCGCCTTCCTGATGCTCGCGGCCATAGAGGTGAGCTTCACCTCATCGCCCTCAACGGAAACCGCGATCACGCCGGCGCCCGAAAGACCCAACGCCGCCCGCGCGGCCTTGGGCAGAACCATGCGGCCGTTCGGCATGATGCGAACTTCGATCTGCTCCGCCATAGCGCGCGCCCTCTCAATGACACGGTGTGTGTTTATGCCACAAAAGCAAAAATGTCAATTTTTTAGAGGCGCCACACTCCCGGCGACCTGATCCTCGCGGTTGAAGGAAAGGAAGATCCCGGTCACGCGCGCCCCAGGATTGATCAAGTGACTGTTCTC
Source organism: uncultured Hyphomonas sp. (assembly GCA_964538945.1). Lineage (GTDB taxonomy): Bacteria > Pseudomonadota > Alphaproteobacteria > Caulobacterales > Hyphomonadaceae > Hyphomonas. Next base: position 1,132 of record CAZIGV010000033.1, on the reverse strand, counting down.
GTGCGGAAACAGGGGGGCGAGGTCGCGGGCGTCCGCCAATGGGCGCCTATGGCTGGAACCGGCGATCTCCGGCCTGGCAGCGGAGGAGGCGTCGGACGGCACGATTGGAGTGACCCAGCCAGTCGTCAATGATGGCGTTGGGAGCTATCGTGGCCCATCAGCGGCGCCGCATTGCTGAAATCGTGGCCTCAGTCTCGGTTCCGCTTATGACAATGCTGTTGTCAAAGGTCGAACGATCGGGAGCTTACTTGAGAAATTTCTACTATACTCGAACCATCGATAGATATGAACGTCAATTGTGAGCTATCTTCGAACAACAACGTGTAAGTGTCCGCGTCACACGTCTCGCCATTTAAGATTTTCTGCACGCCAACATAGCCTCCCACACCTTTCACTCCACACTGGACGGCGACCAATCCACCAATCGGGCTATCAATGCTAAGACTCACTAAAGCATCCTGAATATTATGACCTACGCAAACGTTCTTTCTTATGCACTGCGGTTCGATCGCGCCTCGGACATTGAACACGATATCCCGAATAGTCCCAGCTGAAAGAACTCCAATCAGAAATGCCGCAATCAATCCCAGCGTGTAAATTGGGTAATTTAATCTTCCAGACAACATGACTTGCTCCGCTGTTTTCGCATTGTGATTGACCTGCACCAATATCGTCGGTCCACAGATTTCTGGAAACTGAAACCTCACCGATTTTCTAAGCGCAATGGAATGTCTGACTTCGGCGATCTCCCGCCGGACGGCGGCCTGGCAGCCCGATGACCGGACTGAAGTGACCCTGCCGGTTGTCGAAAACGGTGATCGGAGCCGACTTGGCCTTTTTCAGCCGCTTCAACGCTGGCTTGCCGATATCTGATCAGGTTTGGAAAGCCCGCGTTAGGGTCTGCGCATCCAGCCGCGCGCCTTGAGGTGCTTTTTGCCCCTTCGAATGCCTCCCTTACTGACCCGGTAACTACCTGCCACCCCAAACCGCGCTGGACACCCCTTGATCCTTCCGCAGTTTCACAGTATCACAGCTCCATGCGCAACATAACCGTATCCATTGATGAAGAAACCTACCTCGCCGCCCGGGTGAGAGCTGCGGCGCAAGGCTCCTCGATCTCCGCCCTGGTCAA
>CAZIGV010000032.1:0-18357 GCA_964538945.1 uncultured Hyphomonas sp. | reverse complement strand
CCTCGGAGTTTCATTTAATTTGAAATCCGTGCGGCAACTACCCTGACAGAGGGGGACTCCGCGGCTGCATCGGTTTCAAGTGCCTTCTGTTCGGCCCTGATCTGATCGGGCGTTTTGTAGCCGTGCCGTTCCCGCAGCCAGGATGCGTTGTATCGCGCGGCGAAGGCGGCCAAAGCCTGCCTGAGCTCTTCGACGGTCGCAGAATGGCGGACCCAGAGCAGCTGCTCCTTGAGGGTGCGGATGGCCCGTTCGGCCACCCCATTGCCCTCGGGCTGGCGCACGAAAGCTGGTGAACTGGTGATCCCGAAGCATTTGATCTCGCTCTGGAAGTCTTCCGACATGTAGTTCGATCCGTGGTCGTGCCGCAGGATGAGGCCGAGGGCCGTATGCGGTCCGATACAGCCGAAGTGCCGGGTGACGCCCTGACGGATCGGTTCCAGCGCCTCCCACCGGAGAGTCAGATTTATCGTGGGATGGTATAACGGCTCGCGCGCGACCGGTAAAAAAATTCCTTACTCAAGTGAGTAGATTGATTTCAACCCTAAGATTTCGCTTCGTATTTTTTCGACGATATACGAAGGCGCTTCCAGTTTCATTTCATTGTATCGCTCAAGATAAAACCTTTCATCTGCATAATGAGCGATTTCCCCTTCATAGTATAACACATTAAAATATCCGAATTTTTCGCCAGTTAATTGGTTCACCGTCCCATTTGTGCATAGCCCGGGTTTCCAGAACAAGTCCGCATCTGGAAATGCCCATAAAGCGCCCTGATACGCGGATGCTGGCGCTTCGGCCAAATCCAGGCGGGCAGCAAGCGCGTTTTCGACAAAAGCATGACTGGACCGCTCTTGATCGCCTAAAATCAGTGCGTCGTATTCTTCATCACGTGCAGATGGATCATCCCTGATGATCGGCTCTATCGAAGGGCTGCTGTCGCATTCATAAAGTTTGTGTGCAGCTTCTACATGTTCTCGCATCATATTTCTGAGTTCTGCAGGCTCCAGAATTTCGATACTGCGCCCATAATGAAACAAGGATTTAGAATACTTCCAGAGGAAATCGCTATCGGGCTTGATTGTAACTCTCACCTTAAAAATAAATCCTCCGGTTTCATCGTCCAACTCGATATCATCAGGGCGGAGCTGGTGCTTTATCCTCAGCGCCACTGCTGTAGAAACCCGCATTTTCACGTTCATCCCAACCTCCGGTTATCTGATTGCCGCGCCACGCTCCGGGCTATCCCCTGGCAGGATTATCGCACCGGGCAATTCGTCAGGCGCATGCCCCCGAACCGTGTTCAGGATAAAGACGTTACTGTTATCTTCGCCTGGCCAGAGAATGTCGAAGACACGGCTCCGGATCCCGCCAGCGTCGTGCAGTATGGCAGACTCATATTCTTCAAGTGTTTCCCCCGAATTCTCGCCTGCGGTTCCAACCATCATGCGCGCGTCATCGCAGAGATCAACTGCGAGTGGACTGAGATGGAACTGATAGCGCGCAAGCGCAAACTGGCGCCAGCGCCCGGGGTGATGAACGCCGCCTGTGCCCGCGGGGGAACTGCAGTCGCGGGTTGGGCCCACGTGCGAGGCAGTCAGTTTGACACGGTGCTTCCGGACCCGGCTCCCGATGCCTTCTGGTGCCTGTCCGTCGGCAGCAGCAATGCCGACATAAAACGCTTTGTGCGGATGACATACGCCCAGCATGTAGACCCCGAAACGGGTATCGAAATTCAGAACCTGTGGTATTGGGTCGAGTGCGTTCGTGTGAGAGGCGAAGGTCGCTCGCGGGCGATGCGGTGTCTGACCCTGCCCCCCCAATTGAAGATAACTCAATGTATCCCAGACGGTATCATCCGCTGGCACACAATAAACGTCTCTCAGAGATACAGGGCGGGCGATTACGAGGTCTGGCATAAGCTTCTCCTTTTTCCGTCAGCCTTAAGCGTCTTCCGTAAGCCATCCCCACCTGTTACCATAAAGGGCATTCAGATGTCTCTGGGCGTCGAAGTAATCATCGGCATCGAAGCGGTAGACCACAGCGTTGCGCTCCCGGGTGCTCTCCTCGCCTTGAGGGTACACATATGCCCGCCAGCGCTTCGTGGGTCTGTTGTGCCATGACATTTTCATCTCTCCTCAGTTTGAAGCCAATCCTGTGTTCAGGTCTGACTGAGCTTTCGTGGTCCTTTGAAGCGGGTTTCGATCCACCCTGTGATCCGGCCCCCGGCAACCATCGTGTTCGGGAGGCCGATTCTAGAAGTCATCGGGGAAGCTCCCGAACAGCGCCTCAAGATCTGTCTGCTGCTCGTTGTAAAGGTTGGGGTCCCTCTGGCGGAGGTCGTCCGTCAGGGTCCAGACCGGTTCGTCGAGCTGTGTATTGATGTAGCTGATAAACTTCGCCCGTTCGTGACGGTTTGTGGCCCGGTTCGCGCGGGCGCCGACTTCCTTTACCAGCCAGGCGCGGCGTGCGCCGCAGGAGACTGGCCGGAGCAAGGCGACCATGTCAGTCCTCGTGCACAGGACGACGGCGAGGCGCTCTCCGGCGAGAATCCTTCTCGATATGAAAGAGCCAAGACAGTTCCTGAGCCTGATGCCGGCAGACCTCAACGCCGTGATGTTATCGAGGACCTGGAGTTCGGACCCTGGCCGTATTTCCGGGGCCCTGATCCTGTAGTGCTGGCTGACGACCTCCCGGAGGATCGCTTCCAAATGGTTATCGGAACCGGGGCTGCGGGCCAGGAGGGCCTGGAAAAGCGCCTCTTCCGCGCCCGGCGCGCAGTCCTGGCGCATCTCGCGGACCATCCTGTTGAACTTTTCCGTATCAGTACCCTCGAGCCTCGCAATGATGGCGGGATGAACAAATGCCACATCGACCTCAAGCGCGATCGCCAGCCGGCGACGCGTCAGGGGGGGTGACTTGACCAGGGCCCGGATCCGCGGCGCGCTGGCCGGAAGCTGTTCCAGCCCTGCCAGTTGCCTGTACTCTGGCGCGTGGAGATACTCGGTCGTCTTGCGAAGTACCGAGGCGACAAAGGGGGTGAGCTGAAGGAACGGGCCGGCCTCCTCGATGAGGGCCTTTACCGGCATCTTCAGCAGGCGCATCGCGACACGGCCCGGAACCCGCGGGTCGCTTGCATCCTCACCGATCGCGCGGGCGAGCGCCGGCCAGTCCGGCTGCCTGTCAAAGCTCGCGTTCAGGCACAGCACATGCCTCACAAGCGAGCATCGCGTTGCATAGAGTTCTGCGAGCAGGGCCGGGGCGTGCTCTGCTACCGAGCAGATCCACGGAATAGCCCATTCGGGAAGCACGGGGCCGGGTGTGGCGGGCATCAGGACAGTCCCTCGCGGCGGTTGGTCAGCAGGGTTTCAAGAGCCGTCGGCCGCGAGGCGCCGGTGAGCAGGACCGGGACCTCAGCCCCCTTCACGATGTCCTCGCGCAGCCGGGCCGCAAGGGTTTCGTCCGCTGCTCCTCCGCCAGAAAACACTGTGTGATGAAGTACGAACCCTGCCGGGCTGTTCCCTGCATAAAGGGGTTCAAGGAGCAGAAAGGCTGCGGCGTTCGCAGGGTCCGTTTCGCTGTAGCCTACCAGGAACACCTGTTCGAACAGGATGCGCTCAAGCAGGGTTTCGCCCAGGTCAGGGTAGCTGAACGTGACCGGGTGCGTGATCACGCTGAAGCGTGGATCCGAGAAGGACGGCGGCGTGTGGAAGGCGCCCTTGCAGCGCCGCCCTGAGATCATCTGCCTGACGGCCTTTGCAATCGGCTCATCCTGGTCCGCATCGCCCAGGCACTGGCTGATGACGCTGACCGCATGCGGCCTGGACGGGAAGGACGCAAGAAGAAGAGGGAGCGCTTCACTGAAGAGCTGGATTTCTCTCACCGACCGGCCCTCAAGCAACCGGATCCATTCATCGGGGGCTATTGCCACTGCTGCGATCGTCTCGTTTGTGATTGTCTCAAACTCGAGGATGCGGCGCATCCGCCTGTCGTCCGGGGGGCCGGTCATTCCCGACCAGAGCGCGAGGGTCAGATAGTCATCACGTTCGAGTGGATCAGGGCCAAGCCTCGCGAGGATGTCGGTCAGGGCAGGCGGCAGCGACATAGCCTCGATTATCTGGTCGGTCCTGCCGGGCTTGAGGCCAGGCAGCCTGCAGGAAGCCTGGCGTGACCCGTCCTGCTCCAGGCTCACCGCGAGGAATAAGGCCTGCCGCAGCAGGCAATCATCAGGCGTGTGCGAGCGGTGCGCAGCAAGAAACAGCTCTGGGCAGAGCCGTCTGCGAAGAGGGATCGCGAAGTGATCCAGTCCCCGCCAGGCGCGTGAGCGGAACTCTACCGGGAGGCTGACCACGCTGGAGGTGACGGCCTGGTCAGTACCAGGGGCGCTGCCGGGGGCGGCGGTTGCGAGTATGGCTGACATGATAAGGAGGCTATGATCTATGGGGCGCTGGCGAACTTCCCTAGAACATATCCCAGCGACAGATTCTGTCCTTGCCCGGCGCCGGCCCTGATGATGATTGAGCTCCCGGGAAATTCTGCAGGCATCGCAGCCTGGATGCGCGCCCCGACGGCGCGTACACGACGGCCCGCAACCCCGCCTGTCCGGCTCCGGATTGAAGTCCAGTCCCGGCCGGCCCGGCTGAAAAGAGCGCGCCCGGGCGGTAAGGGACAGTCGCTGTGCCCCGTCCACGGTCCGCGGTGCAGGTGGCGTGCTTCAGACGGACGTGACAGTCCCCATCGCCGTCCTGCTCGCTCGCGGCGGGTCCGGCAGCACGCCGCTGTCGGCGCCTCAAAGAGCTGACGCGGGCCGCGCAGAGATCACCGTACACGCGGCGCCGGCCACCCGGGAGATGCTGCTGCTGTCCTTCCGGGTTTTGTTGTGCGCTCTGCGGGTGAAGAGTGGCGAGGCTGTTGGCCGGACAAAAACTGTCACTCTGAATCCGCGAGCCACGGGCGCCTCTTGCAAAACCAGGGGGCAGTCCTTAAGTCGCGCGCGCCTGGGAAACTATCCGACCGGCTGTTCAGGAGGCAATCATGCTCACTTACCTCATCAATCAGGCAGCGCCAGGCTCTGACATCTCAGATCGCAGGAAATTACTACTTTCGTCGGGGAGGGCCAAACCTCGACGATGTCTTTTCCTGGAGATGTCCCAAAATGAAAAAGCTTACCGAGTTCATTCGCTACTTTGATTGCCGCTACGGGCGTACATACGCTGAGGCGGCGTCTGAGCTGAAGGTGTCCACACGGACGATCCGTCGCTATTTTGAACGCGTTGAAGAGCACTATCCCGGACTCAGCGTAGAGCGTTTCTATGGCGAGGGGAGCGAGCAGCGCCTTCGTCTGAGTCCGCGGTCCCCGCTCTGCAGCTCGATGAGCAGCCAGGATGTTCTGACCCTGCATGCCCTGCACTCTGCAGCCCGCCTGCTTCAGCATACTGGCCGTGATGATGTGGCCGAACGACTCCTTTGCCACGCCGGATCTCTCATGAGCCGTTTGCCGCAAGTGACCCATCGTGAAGTAAAGACGCAGGTAAACCGGCTCCTTGAGGCTGAGGTCTTTGCGCCCACGCCTGCCCCTGGAGGGTGCGCGCCGCAGGGGTCGTCGATGCGCCGGGAGATGCTGGAGCGCCTTCGCCTTGCCGCAGCGACGTGCCGCAGCGTTCACCTCGTCATGGCGGATAAAAGCATTGTCGCGGGTATCAAAAAAATGCTGTATACGGACAAAGATATGATTGTTTCCCTGCGTACGAATGGTGAAGAGATTTCTGTATTTCTTTCGGACATAAAGGACGTCCGCGGCATCGACGACCTTCTCCTCGGCCTCTTCGCAGCATAAGACGCGGCAGCGTCATCGGGAGCGTGGTTCCGGAAGACGGACGCGTGCTGTCCGGAAGACTGATACGCATCCGGTCTTACGCCGCTGGAATAGCAGAAGTGCGGCTGATCAGGCGGCGGCCGGTATAACTGCGACAGGCAGGAGTTCACATGGTAAGGCGCAGAATGGCAAAACGGGCAGGGAGATCATAAGTGGCACAGAAGGAAATCTCACCAGGCTATTTCGGGATGGTTTTTGAAACCAGCGGCGGAACTGCCGTCTTTACGGCTTCCGCACCGGTGTTCAGAGACAACTGGAAGGGCGGGTGCAACGCCCCTGAGAGAATACTATTCATGTGCACGGGGCCCGACGAGAGCATTGTCAGAAGGCTTGTTGAGCAGGTCAGACAGGTCAAGACGGATCTGGGGGCCTGCCAGCATCCCGCTGCAGATCCCGGCCAATCAGGCGCGGGCTCGACCTATGTTTATGGCTATCGCGATCCGGCCTCTTCCCCGGAATCGGCGGGGAACTGGGGTGACCTTTTCTACATAGGTGTGGGAAGTGAGATGCCCGCTGACCGTCGTTATGGCGGGCGCTGGACGCAGCATGTGGGACACGCCCTCAACGGGACGGGCAAAGCTCCGAGGCATGCGCGCATTCGTGCCTGGTTCCACCAGAATCCCTGCCCGAAGGCAAAGAAGAGGGAGCACGCCGTCACGCAGGGCCTTGTCGGCAAACTGTATGCGTTCTCCGGCACAGGGGCCCACGAGCTCAGGTTTTTTACCGAGCAGTTCCTGATCGCGCACGCCTTCGGAGCGCATAATCTCGAAAACGGAACCAGTGGTAACTGGCAGACAGGCGCTTTTGCAGGGATAAGCCGCCCCTTTGTATTCAACACCTTGACGCCTCAGCATGTCCGCAGCTGGTCACAGCTGCTGAACGCTTTCGTTGATGACCCGAATGCTCGTGCGATCAAAAATACCCTTGAGCCTGCCCTGCTCACCCTGGTCGCGGCAAATCTTGTTCCGAGCCTCGACCGAGCCCTTGCGCCGCTCGGGCTGCTTCCGTTGGAAGCTGTACCAGAGGGACGCCTTGCGCAGCAGGCTGTTTTCTACTCGCATCTCAACGTCTCAGGGGCAGGGGATTCCATGATCAGCTACCGGCACCCGGATCGGTCCTACAGGTTCGATCTTCGCTTCTCGAAGACGCGACCAGCTCTCAGGATCAATATGCGCCCCTTGAATAGCGCGGGCTATCGCTCGTTCGTGCAAGCTATCAACGGGACGCACTTTCTTGCCCCGATACAGCTTCACGGGTTCTCGGTCAGGGCTGGCAGTCTGCTGCAGCATTATGGTGGGGACTCCCCCGTCAGGAATGTCGATGACTGGCCCTATTTCAAGCCGATGGGCAATGGGAACGGCAGGAACGATCAGGACTGGTTCGGCGTTTCCTGGCCACCGGGTCAGGTGCTGCAATTCAGCCAGAACCGTGAAGTGCGTCCTCCCTGGCTCGACCCGGCCGGGCCCGATGCGTCGCTCGACCTTGTCGGGGCGCTTGAATTGATCCTGAAGGCTTTTCCGTGACCATGAGACTGTAAGCGTGCCGGCCTTTTGCTTCCATCCTGGCCGGTCCGATCGCGGCGGAGACTGCGTCATACAAGCGAAGCGTCTTTTGCACATCGCTGTTACGGCTGCTCAGCGGCGCTCAAGGGCCAGTGCCTGCTGTGAGTGAACGGGGGAGGCCCGGCCCGGGATAGCGTCAGGCCGGGAGGACGCGCCGTCACGGCCTTGCGGTCTCCTGCAGGTAGAGCTCGCGCGGATGAATGGGGTGGGCTTCACAGCGCTGGCCTTCAGAATGCCGGTATCCCGGCCAGGGACGAGTGTTGCCCGCCACCAGCAGGCAGGAGGGCCATCGGCTGGTCCTGCGTGCAAGGTCGTGCAGTGCGCCATCGCGCCCCCATGTCGACCAGTTTCCTCCAAAGCGATTATCCTGAAGCACGATCGCAAAGGGCGGTGCGCCGCGGTCCTGGCAGAAGAGGGCATCATAGGTTGCAACCCCTTCAGCGCCGAGAAAAAGGATAGAAAGGCGCAAGGGTCCATGGGCATCGGTGCGGTCAGGCATCCGCTCGAGGATCTCCAGGAAAGCATAAGGCTCCCGGAGGGTCACAGATTCCGGATAACGCCTTTGAGGCGGAAGATGACGGCGCCATCCATAAGGCGTCAGATCCTCGGTTGTCAGGTCCAGCCGGCCGATACCGCGATAACCGTGAAAGGGATGTCCTGCATCGCTGAGCTCATGCTCGACCGACCCGCGTTCGACTAAATAATCCGCATAGACGAAACAATGAGCCGCATGCCGCATTGCGAAGAAACGTACCGGTTGACCGTCACTCCCGGAGCCAGGGTAGAAAACAACCCGCGAGCTGAAAAAATCTTCCGCTGAAAATCCTGTCCCGGGCCTCCAGTTTACGAGCCATTCCGGGATCGCTTCCTGCGTGAGCATCGAAAAAATCCTTATACTGTTCGAGAATCCGGGATCAAAGCCCTCGAGCTGCATACTGGCGTTGCCAATACAAGTCAGTGTTGCGGCGAGCCGTCAAGGAACAGTCAGTCCCGCCAGCAGGAACGCCCAGTCTGCCCAGCGCGACAGGCGCAGCTGCAGGGGGCGTCGGTCAGATTGCCTCGCAGAGAACACGGTAGCGTTCGGCCTGGGGCGTGCTGATCTCACTTCCTCCGATATATTTGCCACTGCCTATGAGATAGAGAAGCCGGTCAATTTCCAGGGGCGCGACGTCTTCGGCATCGGCGAGGGCATGGACATCGGCAATGGCCCTCCAGATGCCCGAGCCGGGTCTGGGAAGATCCGCGCACGCAGCATACGCACACTGCGGCGCGCACCAGGAGGCGGAAGGATCACAGTAGGAATAGTGCTCAACTGCCTCGGTTTCCTTCATGCTCCACAGCGCGGCAGGCGCGATACCTGTTCTCGCAAGGCGCCCGGTCAGTAGCAGCATCAGCCGCAAGACATGCCGGTCGGGCTTAACAAGGGCTGCAACAGGGTGCCGCCTTACGTCAGCGAGCGCGTGTCCGACGAACCGGGGGGCCTGCGAGTCTTTGAGGAAATTCAGGCCCGTGGCGATGCCGATGCCTGAGAACGGGTAGATTTCCCTCAGCCTCCTGAGCACAGCCCAGCGATAGCCTGATGTGACGGGAATTTCAAAACTGGCCGCATAGTCTGCGGCGCACCCTCCGTAGCGCCGGGCAAGAAGGCTAATAAAGTCATGTATACTCTGTATGTGCCGGGGGAGGGGCGCGCCCGGCGCCTGTCCTGCCGCTGCCGCCTGCAACTGGCGTCGATACATGCCGTCATCCTGTGTGAGGCGGATATCCGCCTCTGTGAGATAGTCCAGGCAAAGCTGGGCGAGCGCTTCAGGCCCTGGCGGCCTGATCCGGTTATCGACGATAAAGCCCTGGAGGGCGCCGCGGACCATCTCGCCCTGGCGCAGCAGGTGTACGCCGGCCCCTCCTGAGTTCCGGAGATTCGCCGCGTAGACGTAGATGAGATCCGACGTCGAAACATGAGGTCGGGGCGCATCCGCATACCCCGTGGCAAGCACATAGCTTTCAAGATCCATCCGGGTATGGCCTGAAAAGCGGGGGTCCGCGTTAACGAGGTTCAGGGCGGTTTCACGCAGGGTGGAGATCATTTCAAGGTCCTCGGCTTCCGGAGATCCCGCCTTGTAGAGGGACCGAGGGACAATATATGTCCGGAGGTAGGTACTGCTTTTCCGGGGGAGGATCATGCAGCTCGAGACGTTCCGCGAAGTCCTGGCCGTTTTTCCGAAGTCGGAAGATAAGGCGATGACGGTCCAGGAGATCTCTGAAGAATGGGGCATGGGCAGCTCGCACGACGCGAAAGTCAAACAGGTCTACCGGGCTATCAAAACGCTCTGCCGGAATCCTGATCCGGGGGATGATGCTGACGACCCTGACAGTGATGATGTCGCCTCCCTGGTCGTGAAGGTCCGTAGCGCGCCGGGCCCCGACCGTTTTTACATCGATATGGAGGTACTGGCCCGGGCCTTCATGTCTGATGCTGTCGCCCTCCAGGTTCTTCTCGGCCGGCGGGCGGTCAATGCCGCCTTCGCCCGGTCACCGACAACCGGCCTTGAAGGTGTCGAGCGGCTGGCGTTACGCCGCCTCCAGTCAGGAAAAGCCCGCCGCCCTGTCAAAATGCTTGCGAGTCTCGTCCGGGTTGTGCCGGACGGCATGCAACGGCTGCCAGCGAAAATCGAACCGGACATCCTGAAGGAAGTTATCCATGGCGTGACACATGGGAAATTTGTCAGCGTCAGCTACAGGTCTTCCGGAGGAAGGGAGTCAAAGAAGAAGCTGGGTCCGCTCGGTCTGGTGATGAAGGATGGCTCGGTCTACCTGGTCTGCTGTGAGCCTCCCGGCCAGGCCGTACTCTCCCTTCCGCTGCACCGTGTACGGAGCGCATCGGTTACCTCAAGTGTCTTCACGCCTCCGGCCCGGTTCGACCTTGATGCCTGGCTGGAGGAGACAGGCCAGATGAACCATCCCCAGGATCGTGACAACCGGGTGATCAGCCTCGTCCTGGAGGTGGCGCCGGAGTCGATCTGGCATTTTCAGGAACGCCCTCTCAGCCCTGACCAGGTTATCAGCGGCCCTGGGCAGGACGGATGGTTCCGGGTCACGGCCACGACCCGTCGGTACTACGCCCTCACCGCCTTCCTTGCGAGTTTCGGGCCCTACATCAGGGTGGTGGGCCCCCCGCAGGTCCTCGAGGGCAGGGACGGCATCGTCGCCTGGGCACGGGGAATGGCCGCGCATTACCCCCTCTGAGCCGGCCTGAGGCCCCGCCCTGTCTCATCGACATGGGATGCCCGGGCTCAGGTCGGTGTGCCCGATGCTGGCCGGCGCCGTGATGGTCAGGCCAGGTCCGGCATCCAGTCATCTTCATCCTCTTCCCCCTCGTCCATCATGCCGAAGTGCTGCTCCACACTGAGGCCGATCCGCACGCCGCAGCGGCGAAGCTCGTTCTCGAGCGCGCGCGCAATGTCATAGTCGACAGGGGCGTTGTTCTTCGCCTTCAGCTCCTTGAGGCGCAGGCCGAAAGGGCCGCGTTCGAGGCTGAGCATGGCCGGGGCATCGCCTTTCAGGAGGTAGAACACGATCTGCCCGCCCAGCGCTTCCCCGATCCAGTTCCCGGCGCAGTTCTTGAAGCGGATCGCCGCCTCCGCAACGGCGCGGCCATTCGGCAGGAACTCCAGCGTTTCCTCGAGGCCTGGCAGCACAGGCGGGTCAGGGAACGGCAGGCCGTAATACGCCTTGCGAAGCATCGCGAACGGTTTGGCGCCCCGGGCGATCATATCCAGCTCGGAGCTGTGTGGCGGGCGCTTGTGAATGTATTCGTAGAGCTCAAAGTAGCTCTCGAAGTGATGGAGGCTACCAAAAGTTTTTGCGATAGATACGGCCTCCTGATGGGGGGGGAGTTTCGAAAGGATCTGAATCTCCTCATCTGAAAGCTGTCGCGCGGAGTGGGCGAGCGAGGGGGCGAGATGGGGCTGCTGGTCGAGGATCGACCAGAGCGACTGATAAACGTCAGCCTTGCGGGGCGCCTCTCCAAGCGCGCCGACCACCTTTACCAGGCCTGCCGGCGGCTCTTTCCGGAAAACGGAGGCCAGCAGCGCCTTCGGCGGCAGCGTCAGGGCATCTGCTGCAAACCGGGCGCGCTCCTCGGAACTGAATGCCTCGGGGTTACGCGATATCTCGCTGAGGCAGGCGAAGATCACCTGGCGGAGAGAACACTCGACCAGGCAGAGAATCACTGCGTGGTTCCCAAAACAGGAGACCGCCGTTGCGGCCAGGCGTCCGCACACCTGGCGAACTATCCAGGAGTATTTCGACGTCGCGATCGGAGCAATCTGAGCAAGAGCCAGGAGACTGGCCGGGCTGTCACCTGCCAGCAGGGTGCGAATGCCTTCTGCAACACGCACGCGTGCAAGCTCTTTGCGTGAGGAGGAGGTCTTGTGCTCTGTTTTCTGCTCAGATTGAGTAATCTCGATCGTCATTGCGGGCTCCCTTTCCGATGTCGCGGCCCCATAACCCGGAGCTGGGACAATAAACGTCATTCGGGTGAGCTATCTGGTTTGCGGTAATCAGAACGGGAGCTGGCCTCGCATGGGTAAGGGCAGGAAGATCTGTGAGAGCGGCGCGTCCTCCCGGGCACAGCGCTCTCCAAACATTGCGGCTTGCAGGTCGATGCTGGCTGTCCTTGAGCCCTCCTTAATTGAGCCTGTGTACCGCCGCACTTGATCTGCACATCGATCGGAGAATCTACATGATGAAAACAGGAGGTATGTCATGACCCCTGCTGGCAAACTTAAGCGCAGCAGTCCGCCTTCACCGCTGGTCAGGGCCCTCGCTCTCGTGGCCGTTCTGATCCTGTTCCTCTTGCGCGGATGGGCGCTTGGATCGATCGTTGCTGGTCTGCTGTTCGGGCTTGCGCAGCTGATACTGATCATTCCCCAGAGTTTCTACGAGTGGCTCGGCGCGCTCCTCAGATCCCCCGTGCCATACATCGGCCTCGCTCTTTGCTGGCCAGTCCTGGCACTCGCCTGGAAACCTCTGGGTCTCTTCGCCAGAAACTGGCGAAGCAACCTCGAGCAGGGCCGGCGTGCAAAGAAAATGCGCCGTTACAACGAGCAGGCCCGGGAATTTACGGAAGCCATGAAGAGAATCTCGGCCCGTGGAACACGGATTGACCGCTGAGATCGGAGATATCCAGGGCCTGCGGCGTCATGCAGCTGTCCGAGGCGGGTTCGCTGACATTCTCGCCTGTGAACGCGAAAGATCGCATCTCGGAGGGTGTCATGTACCTCTATGGAATTGACCTCATAGACGGCCCCGCCGGCCAGTACATTTTCACCGAGGAAGACATAAGGTCTGCCATGGCCGCGAAGCCGGGCAGCTGATCGATTCCTGCCGCTGGCGGTGCGCACCCTGCGCGGGGGCAATGTCAGGGGAGCCTCGCTTGAGCGGGGTGGCCGGGCGACGCAGCGTTTGGGGATGAGCAGGAATGTGTTCCCTTGCTTCGGGACTTTACCGAATGCCGGGGGCGTGACTGATTGCGCCCTGCTGCAGCGACCCGGCGACCGTCAGCCCCCGATTGCGCTCCATTACCGCGCGCCAGCGAACGAGGGTAAAATCCGCTCCCCGGTCAATCACTGCAAACCGCCCGCTCGGCCGGTCCACGGCGCCCATGTAAACGCCCTCGATCTGTCCGCTTGCCGGCGCCCTAGAATATCCCTTGCCGGACTGCTGCGCGAGCGCGGCGCCGGCTGCATCAAGATCCATCTCCCGCAGCTTCGAACGTTCCGCATGTCCGATCGCCTGGCCTGTGTCTGACAGCACGCCGATTTCGACAAGGAACGCCCGGCGCATCCTGCGGGCCGCCTCGACCTCGCCGGCGAACCCGCAGGCGGGGTCGCTGGCCTGTTCGCCCTGGTCGATCCAGGTGACCCCTACGGCGCGGGTCTGGGCGCTCAGATCGAGCCGGGAGTCGATCTGCATCATCAGCGGTTGCCGGCTGGCCATTGCGCGCTGGTAGGCCTGTGCGCGTTCGAGGTAACCGGCGCCCACGGTCCAGGTCGCGTCGGGGCTGCGTGCGGCGTACCCGGCCCGCCTAAGCGCCTCGAGCCTGCGGATATGGGCGGCGATAAAGGCGGGCGAGGCCGCCGGGTCTGCCTGCTGGTGCAGGCCGGCGCTGTAGACGCCGCCATTGGCATCGGCGACCTGAGCGATGACATGATCTGCGGGTTTTGGCGCGGTGCTTGCCGGGGCGAGGGTGACGATCATCCCGGGTGCGAGATCGCTGGCAAGCTGCATGTCAGTGACCTCGGCATAGACAGCCCGCCCATCCATGCCGTCGAGGATGACATAGGGCCGGTCATGGCCGTCGCCGCGCATGCCGCTGGCGAGCACTGCGCCGGTGACCGGCCGCCCGTCCGGATCGCCCCGGTCGAGGATGGCATCGGCGTCGAACCTCCGGCCTTCGCGCCCGGCGATTGCCCTGTTCATCGCCCTGAGGATATCGCCCCGCTCGCCGAGGTCCCTGAGGGTCTGTTCCATCCGGTCGGAAAGCTGCCAGATGCCGGCGCGTTGTTTTTCGGCAAGACCGAGGCGCCCGAGGGTCTTCAGGCGCGCCGCATGCACGGCCCGGTACCGGGGCCCGGAGGCCGCGAGGGCGAAGGTGCGGTCAGGCCCGGCCTGGCGCAGCAGGAACCGGTCGAGACGTGTCAGCCGGTGGGCGCCGGCTTCGCGGGCGAGTTTGCGCTGCGCTTCGAGCAGGGTTTCAGGGCCGAGTTCGAGCGTCACCAGGTCCTCGGCGCGGCCTCGAAGCCCGTGCGAGATGTAGGCGCGCGGCATGACAAGGTCTCGCCCGTCATCCCGGCGTCCGCGAATGACAATGTGCGCGTGCGGGTGGGCCGTGTCGTCATGGACGGCGGCGACCCAGTCGAGGCGGGTCCCGAGGTCTTCTTCCATCTGGCCGACGAGGCCCCGGACGAAGGGTTTGAGATCGGCCATTTCCGGGCCGTCTTCCGGCGAGACGATGAACCGGAAATGGTGGCGGTCTTTGGCAGCTTTTTCAGCGAAGGCGCCGGTGTTCTCATCATCGCCCGATGCGCTGAAAACCCGTCCGCGATCTTCCTCGCGGGATGCGGCGTCGCGGCGGATATAGCTGAGATGGGCGCGCAGGGCTCCGGCGCTGGAGGCGGACATGCGGATGATCCGGGCCTTGATGATGACGCGTCTCTGGCCGACGGTGCGCGGGGATGCGCGCCCTGCGCCGCCGCGTCCGCGGGGCGGGCCGGCCTGGCTCATTGCGCGGGCCATCCGGCCGAGGAACGTCTTCGCCTGTCCTGCCGCCCCGGGTGAGCGGATGCGGCCCGGGCGGACGCGGAATCCGTCTTCGCCGCCTTCCGTCATCAGCGCCCCGCCGGTGAGGTATAGGGAACTTTTGTGAAACAGCGCTGTGAAAAAGCCTGCAGATACAACGCATACGGATCACACGGCAGCGCTGCGGCGCGCCCGTTAGTGCTCTTAAAACCGATGTGCAGACAGGGCTTTAGCCCTTCTTCAGCGCTGCGCGCTTTTATCTTGCAATCGCCCGCCCCATGGCCCGTATCCTTCCCAGCGATCGCCGTTCCGGCATCGCCGCCGGTGAACCTCGCCACCCGCGTGACCGGTCCGATGACCAGGCGGGCCTCCACCGCCCCGAAATACCGGCTGTCGAATGATCCCGGGATCCTGTCAGAGGCGAGGAATACCTCTTCTGGTCCGAGAGTCACGCAACCGTTCGGTGGCCGGGGCAGGGGCCTGCCGGCGCGGTCATGCGTGAGCAGTTCGAGGCGCTGTTCTCCGGGCAGCGAGACGGCTTCGTCTGACCAGCAGGCGGTGTCCCCGCCGGCGGCGGCGATTGTCTTGATGACGGGCAGGCCGGCGGGCAGGAAGCCGCGTGCGTCTGCGAGCTTGCGGGCAGGCTCCGGGAGGCGGGCTGCGACGAGGTCGCCGCGGGCGGGGCGCTTTGCCGGAAGGACCCGGTACCAGCCCGGCTCGGCGCTTTCTGTGGGGTTATAGATCAGCGCCGGATCGGGCTTGAGGAGGGTGCCGGCGAGGAGCAATCCGCCCCCGAAGGCCATGCCGGAAAGCGTGTTCAACTGCCGCCGGTTCATGGGAAAAACTCTTCAGGTTCGACGGGCAGGCCGGTGACGAGACGGGCTCCGAGGACCTGCCATCTCTCCGCAGGAATAGCGGCGGATTCCTGCATGCCGGAGATTTTTTCCAGCATTGAGGCGATGCGTTCTGCGCTGCGTTTTCCGGTGCCGGAGACGAGGATATGGGCGCCGGGCCGCAGCGCTGGCAGGGCTGACAGGAGATCGCCCGGGCGTCCGCAGCGGACCACAAAGACGCGGGGGAAATCTCCCCTCAGATCGCTGTGTGTTCGCGTTTCAAAGGCAAAGACCTGGCCGGGGGCAAACAGGCAGAGCAGGCGGCCACTGGCCGCCTGGCGGCAGTGTACCGGCGCCCCGAAGATCAGCCGTGTCGCGGCTGAGTTTCGCGCGGCGCCGGTCGCCAGGACCGTCAGGTCCCGTTGGGTTTCAATGTCCATGCCGGGGCTGCGAGAACCGGACGAGATCATCGACAAGATAGACAACCCGCTGGCCATGTTTCCGGTAGGAGGGGCCCTTTCCGGCCCATCGCCAGTTGGTCAGTGTACGGGCATTGACCCGCAGAAATTCTGCGGCTTCATCGGTCGTCATAAATGGACTTCCAGTTGTCTTTTCCATCATCTGTAACTCCTTCCCATATCCTCCGGACAGGTCGTGTCGTGTCCGGATGATGCTCATCGGGCTATAGAAAAGACCCGGTTTGAAGTGTCGAAACAGGGGTGAGGATGAACGACACCCCTTTTTAACCAAGCTGAAATCACGCGGCATCACGCCGTGCCACAGGCAAAGGAAAGCCGCCCCGGAGAGATCTGCGGGGCGGCCCTCTGGCGTTGCAGGTCCCGCCTAATCTTTCGGGTTCCAGAGGATCACGTGGCGGCCCTTTTTGCCTTTGACCGGGGCGAGGTTTGCGAAGATCCTGCGGGGTCCGATCTGCGGGTCTGCGAGGGTGATCGAGATGTAATCGCGCCCCGAACCTTTGGCTTTCCTGAGCCAGCCGCCGCCGATTTCTGTGGCGGTTTCGCCGGCGAAGATGCGGTAGTCCGGCTGGCCGTCCCCGGCCTTCTCCGCATTCTTCTCGATGCGGATGGGGCTTGAGAGGTTCATCATTGCCAGGCTGCCTTCGAAGCCGTTTTTGGTTTCGGTTACATATCCGAGTGCGTTTGCCATGGGGCGTTCCTTTCGTTTGCTCAGTGTCGTCCCGGGAACCCTTTGTCCCCGTCGACGCCGGACCGCCCGGACGGCGCAGGCTGGTCCTGAACCCGCTCTCATTGCGCGCTCGCTTATCCGAAAAGTGGGGACAACTTTTCGGGCGAGCCGCGAGGCGGGGCGCAGCGAAGCGGAGCACCGGTCCGCAGGAGAATTTTGATGCGCGAGGAGACGCGAAGCGGCGGGGAAAATTCTTCGGAAGGGCCGGTTTCGGGACCGGGCTGCGTCGTCCAGGTCACACGGCAAGAGACGGGAACAAGGGATCCGGAAGCGGGTGCGGGGAAGCGGAGGGAACAAGGCTGGCGGAGCATTCCGGATGCCAGGCGAAGCCCGCAGACCAGCTTTTTTCCGCCCTGAACCGGTGAACCTGTCCCGTCCCGGCTGATCCGCGCGCTGACATCAGCGCGGAAAGCCGCCCGGCGCTGGCGCGCCGGACGGCTGCGTCCTCCGCCTGGCCGGAGACTGACGTCCTCAGGCGGCGTCTGGCGCGTTAGCGCGGTCCGCAAAAGATGCTGCAATGACTGCCTGTCCATGTGACCTCCTCTTTAACGAAAGGGGGCCAGTTCTTCCTGTCGCCAGGGGGTCAGTCAGTCATGTCGCCCGACACCTCTTCTTGTGCATCTGTCGGCGCGACTTCGCTGCAAACGGCTGCGCATAAGTGCATTCGCGCAGGAAAGATCAGGCCGCAGATGAGAGGCGACGGACCTTAATCGCTCTTTCGTTTGCGCGTGCCTGCGCGAGATCGTAGGTGGCCTGCATTCGCATGAGCGTGTCCGCCTTTACGCCAAATCCCTTCTCGAACCGGATTGCCATGTCGGCGGACAGGCCAGCCTTTCCATTAAGGAAATTACTCAGCGCCTGGCGGGACACACCGAGATGTGCCGCCAGGTCCGTTACGCTCAGGCCGGCCGGCTCAACGATCTCTGCGCGCAGCCATTCTCCGACATGAACGGACAGGGTCGGGTGCATCTTAAGAGCCATGGTAATCCTCCAGATTCATATCGATGATCACGTTTTTCTCTTTAAGACGAAATGTGAGCCGCCAGTTCTTCGTAACCGTCATGGACCAGGTGCCTTTCCGGTCAAATACCGGGGCCAGGCAAAAGTTCGCCTCGTACGGGTTCGGCGAGATGCGCGCTGATGATCCACACGGCCGTGGGCGCAGCTGCGCTGTCGTTCACCGCAACCAGTTCTCGACACGCAGTCCCGCAACGCGCCCGAACTCGCGCACATTGTCTGTCACGAGGGTCATATCGAGGACAATCGCGTGCGCAGCGATCAGCAGGTCATTGCCGCCGATCCGTGTTCCTGCAGCCTCAAGCCTGCTGCGGACGTCGCCGTACTGGCGGTCAGCAGGCACATCGAGCGCGATCACTTCCAGCGCCCCCAGGACCTGTTCAAGCTGAGTTGTGAGACGGGCTGAAGCTTTCTTTGCTGCGCCGTCGCGCAGTTCGGCGGCAACGATGAGGCTCGTCGCAACAGCCGCTTCGCCGATGCTCGCGATCCTGGCTGCCGCGCGTCCTTGCGGGGTGCCCCCTCTGTCAGGGTAGTTGCCGCACGGATTTCAAATTAAATGAAACTCCGA
>CAZIGV010000031.1:0-19105 GCA_964538945.1 uncultured Hyphomonas sp. | reverse complement strand
GCACTCATCCGGGACGGCCGCGAATGGTCTCCGAGAGTGGCTTGATCAAGACGGATACTTTAGATCAATTGCCTGTTACGAAAACCTGGACTCCGACTGGTTTCCGCCAGATTGCTGCCGCTGAGCGGACGGCGATCAAATGTAGATCGGTCTGGCAAGGCTCTTCGAAGCTGGCGTTGAAGTCCTCAGACTTCACCGGGATAACCAACTGGCTTGCCCTTTCGCTATCGGGCGGAGCAAGTTTCAGAATGGCTGATCGGCAAAGCGTTGGAATACGCAGAAGTTTGCTTTACAGGCCTGTGCTTCCACCGTGCTTCCACGTACTTTTTGGAAAAGCGGGCTCTGCTTGTAAGTCCCTGATTTTAATGGCGCACCCAAGAGGATTCGAACCTCTGACCTTTGCCTTCGGAGGGCAACACTCTATCCAGCTGAGCTATGGGTGCCTCGCCGCGTGCGTTGTGTAGGCGAAGGCGGGGAAGGGCGCAACCGGGAAGCTTGATGCGCTTCTTGACGTATCAACTGGACGCGGCGGCGGCATTCGCTAGGCTGGTTGGCAAAGCCGTCCTTTGCCGGAGCCGCCATGCGCACCTACCGCTTGATTCACGCGTCGCTTGCCGCGCTCGCTGCTTTTGTCCTTCCTGCCTGTGAGCCGCAAGCCGCTGAGCCAGGCGTTGGGGCGTCGACCCAGGCTGCGGCCGTGCTCGCCTGCCCGCAAACTGTCGACCTCGATGCGACCGCCGCATTCGAAGCCGAGGCGCTTGCCGCAGCTGCCGCCTCGCGCGGTGCAGGGGTGCCTGCCATGTGGTCCCTGAGAGACGAAGACACCCTGCTGTATATCCTCGGGACTGTGCACCTCCTGCGCCAGGATCTTGAATGGCGTTCGCCCGAGATCGATGCGGCTATCGCGGCAGCCCAGACCGTTGTCTTCGAAGCCGATACGTCGAGCCCGGAGGCAGGACGCGAGCTGATGAGGTTTGTGACAACTTCTGGGATGTTCACCGATGGCACGCAGCTCACGAGCCTGATGACCCCGGAGCAGGTGAGTGTGCTCAAGGCCGCACTTGATGATCTCGGCCTGCCTCTCGAGGCGGTCCAGCCGATGCGGCCATGGTATGCCGCGATGAACATGTCGGTGATGCAGTTGACGCAGGAAGGCTTTGACCCGCAGGCTGGAGTGGAAACGCGTATACAGGCCGACGCCTCGGCATACGGAGCCTCGTTTGAGTATCTGGAAACAGTGGATGATCAGCTGGGCGAGTTTGCCCGCCTTGATCATTGCGCCCAGATCGAATTCCTGATGCTGACTGCAAGCTCTATGGACGAGGGGACCGTGATGCTCGACACTCTGGTTTCAGAATGGGCGGACGGCGATGTTGCGGGGCTGGGAGCCCTCATGGCTTCGCCGGAGGCATTCGGATCGCGGGCAGCCTATGACGCGCTGCTGAAGAACCGCAACGCACGATGGACGCCTCTGATTGCGGGTATGCTTGAGACGCCGGGTACGCGGCTGATCGCTGTCGGGGCTGGGCACCTTGCAGGCGAGGACAGTGTCATCGCCATGCTGCGCGCCGAGGGCTACAAGGTCGACGGGCCCTGAGGGCACATTGTTCATCCGGCAGCACGGCGGAGCGCGAGCATCGCCTGTTCCAGGATGCCTTCGTGCGCCGCGCAGACGATCTGGCCTCCAAGTTTGGGGGCATCGCCCCGCCAGTCTGTGACGAGACCGCCGGCGCCGCGAACGACCGGGATCAGGGCGGCGACGTCCCAGGATTTGAGTCCTGTCTCAGCGACGAGATCGACCGAACCTGCGGCCAGGCGAGCATAGGCGTAGGCGTCAAGACCGTAGCGCGTGATGCGGGCCGCGGAGCGCAGATGGTTCCAGGCGCCCTGTTCGGGGGGCGATAGAATGAAAGGATCAGTCGTGGCGATGGTCGCCTGCCTGAGGTCCTTGCATCCGGAGACGTGGATCGACGTTGATCCATGCGCGGTATCGAGGCGTGCGCCGCCTGGCCAGCCGAGATAGCGCTCGCCCAGTACCGGCTGGTCAATGACACCAATGACCGGCACCCCATCTGGACCGGCGAGGGCAATCAGGGTTGTCCAGACTGGCAGGCCGGCGACGAAGGATCTAGTGCCGTCGATCGGGTCAAAATACCAGCGGTAGCCGGTGGTCGAGGCCGTCTCGCTAAACTCTTCGCCTGTGACGCCGTCACCCGGGCGTTCGCGGGCGACCAGTGCGCGCATCGCCGCCTCAGCATTGCGGTCTGCTTCGGTGACAGGATCAAAGCCGGGACGCGTGGAGGCGCCTTTATCTTCTACGGCGGCGAGATTTCGGAAGTGAATACGAATTTCCGCCCAGGCCGCATCTGCGAGCCGGGCGGCAAACTCCAAATCAGCCAGATAGGTGCGGTTTGCCGTCATCCGGCGAGGCGATGCCCCGCCGGTGGGTCAGCGTCAAGCAGCCCCGGTGCTGGTATTGTCGCCTTCGAGGGCTTTTGCGAGCTCGAGCAAGCGTTTGCGGGGGCGTTCGCCGAGGCGGTAATAGGCGCGGACGAGTTCGAGCGTTTCTTTCTGCGAAAGGATGTCGCCTTCCATCTGCTCAGCGTCGTTGGCGGCGTTCGGCATCGGGTTGGTCGGCGCCATGCCGTCGAAGAAGTACTGGACGTTGACGTTCATCACCCGCGCGAGGTCGAACAGGCGGGAGGCTGTGATGCGGTTAGCGCCGCACTCGTATTTTTGAATCTGCTGGAAGCGCACGCCGACCTGGCTTGCCAGTTCGTGTTGTGTCATGCCCAGTAGCCTGCGGCGGCGGCGCAGGCGTTTGCCGACATGTAGATCAGTTTCGTCAGCCATAGGTCCCTCTCCATCTGGCGTGGGACCGGTCTGAGTCCCAAAAAAAGAATTACGCGCAATTTCTACGCAAACGGCGTGCCGGACGAGGCAATCTGCCTGTTTTCAGGTCATGGAGGGGGCCGGGGCGCAGGTCAGGCCGTAGAGCCCTAGGTTAACCGGGCCTGCGAATATAGATTGGCGTTGCACTGCGGTGCAGCGCCTCTGGCGTTTCCTCCCTTTGACTTTGGCCGCGCCCTTGGGTGCGGCCTTTTTTCTTTTGGTCGAGAGAGGCGGCGGCGATCAGAAAGCCGCTTTCAGCCTGTGGGGAGAAGCCTGGCGGCGCTTATGATATCAACTAGGATAAGATTAAGGGCCTGCTTGAGCGGGCCAAATCCTTCTGAACGGGTAATCTGCTCCTCATCCATATAGAGGCCTCGATTGATCTCGATCTGAAGCGCGTGGACGCCGCGGCGGGGTTGGCCATAGCGCCGGGTGGTATAGCCGCCAGCATAGGGTGTGTTGCGGGCGACTGTGAATCCGGCCGTCCGGAAGCTGCGCTCCACCCGGGAGAGCACCCGGGAATCGGCGCTCGATCCGAACCGGTCGCCCAGCACGATATCGGGTAAAGCCCGCCGTCCCGGTTGGACCGAGGGCATTGAGTGACAGTCGATCAGCAGGGCACGGCCATGTGTCCGGCGCAGGTCGTCAAGAGTGTCTGCCAGCTTCTTGTGATAAGCATCATGTACCACCGACAGGCGCTCCTCGCCCTCGGCCCGTGAGAGAAGTCGGCTGTAAATGGCCTCGCCTCTGGCCCCGACCCGGGGAAGACAGCCGAGCCCGGCCTCGACGCGTGCTGTCGGCAGAGCGCAAGCGCGGGGCGGGCCGTCCAGAAACATGGCCGGGTCAAGCTCGTTCGGATCGCGGTTGAGATCGACGACCGAGCGGCCATAACGGGCGGTTATCAGGCCGGCGCCGAGGGCTGGGGCCCCGGCGAACAGGTCGTCGACAAAGGCATCCTCGGTTCGGCGGACGTCGATCAGAGGGACACAGAGGGCGGCCTGCATGGATGCAGGATAAGCCGAGCCGGAATGGGGGCTGGCGAAAAGGACGGGTGCGCCCGGTGCAGGCCCCGGTACGAAGTCGAAGGGCGCATCGAATGGGCATTCCGAAAAATCGGGCGGCACATCGAGCCGAGAGGCCAGGGAAACTTCACGCATGCGCGCTATGGTTTGGCAAAGGGCGGCAAGGTCAAGGCCTTTCCTGTCCAGCCTGTTAGGATTGGCAGACGGAATGTGCGCTTGTTCACTACAGATTTACCTTCCCTGCGGTTTATATGACATTATCTGATGACTTGCCCGGCATGAGGACAGCGTGACGAAGATCTTGCTCGCGGAAGATGATGACTCGATGCGCGGCTTCCTGTCGGCGGCTCTGCGCCGAGCCGGTCATGACGTACAGGACTATGCCGATGGTGAAGGGGCTCTGCAGGCCCTGGAACGGGAAGTATTCGATCTGCTCCTCACCGACATTGTGATGCCGGGCCTTGATGGGATAGAACTGGCCCGCCGCGGCGCCGAACTCGACCCGGCAATGAAGATTGTTTTCATTACCGGTTTCGCCGCTGTGGCGCTGTCTTCGGGCGCCCCCACGCCAGCAGGCGCGAAAGTGCTCTCCAAGCCCTTCCATCTGCGCGAAATCGTAGAGGAAGTTGATAAGGTGATGGCGGCCTGAGCGGCGGGGCGAGCGCGGCGAAAGCCCGCTTGACGCCGAGCGCCGGATTGTTCAATACGCACGGTTCGCGATGCCCAGCCTCTGGGACAAAGCCGAGCGGGCGGTTAGCTCAGTGGTAGAGCACTACGTTGACATCGTAGGGGTCACAAGTTCGAACCTTGTACCGCCCACCATAAAAACAAGGACTTAGCGAGACTTCGAACCCTTCAAAAGGCCGTCAATTCTCTCCAGCCAGCACCCAGCCAGCAGATTTTATCGGGATAGGTCGGGATTAGTCGGTTTTGCCAGGTAGCTTTTGATCGGCAGGGTGATCGATGACGCATCAAGCCAGGCCCTGGTTTCATAAACTACGAATCTGGGGGGCGGGCGTTCTAATCGCTCCGGGTGCGCCATAAAAAACAAGGCTTTAGTGCCTTCTCGGAAAAAACAAAAAATGCCTGTGCCCCACTGGTGCCCCGGTTGGGGCTCCGGGAGTACCTGTGATGGTCGGGGATCATCGGTTTTGAGGAGCAGGTTCCGCCCACCAGGACGTGTCCGAGATTGCGGGGGTTTGGTGGATCGTGTCGGTAATGCGAGCCAATATGCAGGCGAACCAATGCAGCGGCGGGGCAAGGGGGCATTCGAGCCGCGACCTGCTACGAGGCCTACTCAGGCTTCGGTGGCAAACCCATGCGCAACCTGGCCCACCAGTCCGAACGGCCGTTCTTAAGACCGCGAACGGCGCAAGTCGCATGCCCCTCTACGACAGTCGTTGGCCCTAAGCTGCCTGTCGTAATTGTCTCAGGGAATGTCTGGCTTGAAAAAACGGGGATAGCCGCGGCGCGCGAACTGGTCTCGACAATTCCTTTCTGAAGTCGAATTTTTTTCAGGATGATTGCCGTGGGAGCCCGGATTGAAAGTTGATATGGATGAGGGACGCGCGTGTCTCACGTCAGTGGATACGAAGGGACAAGAAGCGGCGATGAAACCGATTTACGCCATGGTCACCACCGATGAATGGTATGAACGTTTTCGCGTGCATCACAGCGAAACGATCACTAAAAACTGGTGGAACTTTGAGGTCATGTCGCGCGAAGACTTCGAGGACGCCGAACATCTCCTCGAAACAACTAACGACAGCTACACGCCGGGCTTAAGTGATTTGGCGCCAGACATTTGCGACGCTGATACGACGGTCTGGGCATTTGCCGAAGCCGCTTGGGACTGGCTGCCTGCGCTTGCGGCGGGCGGCTGCCGGGTTGCTGATAAAGTCCGTGTCCAAAAAGGCAAAAAGCAGTTCAAGCTGGTCTATGCCGCACCTATCCTCGATCTGCTCGATCACGATAGATGCGACTTCTCATGGAGTGGCGGCAAGATTTCCTGGGTCAGAGATATTCATCTGTATCGCTGGAATGGTGAATCGCCACCAATGTTTAAGGTGCTGCTTCACAACCGGGAGATGTACCGCGGTGTCTACGAGTGTCCCTATCAGGGGACAACTTTTGT
The DNA here is from genome assembly GCA_964538945.1 of uncultured Hyphomonas sp. Classification (GTDB taxonomy): domain Bacteria; phylum Pseudomonadota; class Alphaproteobacteria; order Caulobacterales; family Hyphomonadaceae; genus Hyphomonas. The sequence continues at coordinate 13,057 of CAZIGV010000031.1, read as the reverse complement.
TTCTCAGGCCTTCCGGGATGAAGTGAACCGGCGCAGGCTTTCAGGTGTTGAGTTTATCGAAATACCACGCACCATTCGGCCGCCCGAATGTCCCGAGCCGGACCAGGTGATCGTTTATAGACCTTGATTTCCTTCTCCGCACATTGAAAAGGCGGACTTGACACATAGCTGCAGCATCGGTCGAAAGATCATGGGAAATCGACAGCAAAGTGCCGCCCTAAGCTTGGCGAAAGTGACAGCTTTCGGCGATGAATTGCCTGTTACGAGAATCTGGACTCTGTCAGGCTTCGGCCGGATTCCGGCCAATCGCAAACTTGTATCTGTGACATCAGAAGGGCAGGCTCGCCCCCCTGGCTGCTGCGGGCAGGGGGCAGGCGAAGGATTAGGACGGCATCGCAAAAGGGATGATCTTGGCTGGCGGCTTCAGTTGTCCGAGTTTCACCATCAGCGGAAACTTCTTCCCGACGACCCCTTCGATGAACAAAGATCCGCAGTCTTCGCAGACGCAAGGAAGATCAAAGACAACGTCATCACCGCTCGCCGGCAACCTTCGGACGCTCGCAATCTCCGCAACGCTAAGCGTTCTGGTGCGGGTACTATAGCAGCCAGCTTCGGGACAACACATGCTGAGGCTCCATTCCTGTCCTCAGCAGGCTGAGGCAAGTTTCGGACCATTTGCTGCGTCACCCCCCGGCAAACCGGCTCTCGTGCCAACGCTCATGCAGATCTCATCCCGCCTTCATAATCCTTCCCAGTCAGGTGGGCGGACGGTGCTTCTGCCAGAGCGCAGTCGCGCCGCAACCGGGCAGGTCCATGGCGTCTGCAGGCGTTGACAGGTCTCGGACTTGGCCCGGTTGCGCCGCGCCTTCAGCGCCCTGGCGGCGCACCTCCCTGCCGCCCACCCGACCGGGGAAAGACGCGCGGCGAGAGGAGACGAGACATGACCGACCAGACCACTGCCGTTGCACTTCTTGGAACTGCGGGTGCGCCAACCCTTCAGGACAGGCCACGCATCTACGTGGCGTGCCTTGCCGCCTACAACAACGGACGCCTGCACGGACGTTGGATCGATGCCACAACGCCCGACGAAATCTGGCGCGAAGTTTCGGCGATGCTGCGCGCCAGCCCGGAGACGGATGCCGAAGAATGGGCGATCCACGATTACGAAGGCTTCGAAGGCGCACACCTTTCCGAATACGCGTCGTTCGAGACCGTGTGCGACCTTGCCGAATTCATCGGCGAGTATGGGCAGCTCGCTGCCCGCATCCATGGACACTACGGCAATGACCTTGAGCAGGCACGCGCCGCGTTCGAGGATTATGCAGGCGAGTATCGCAGCGCCGCCGATTTTGCCGAGGAGCTTCACACAGAACTTGGCACCGCGATCCCGGAGAGCCTCAGCTACTATATCGACTGGCAGGCGCTCGCCCGTGACATGGCACTGAACGGCGAGATCATGGTGTTCCAGACGGGCTTCGATGAAGTCCATGTCTTCTGGTCGCGGTAGGGGAGGGCGCGGATATGACTCCCGAAACCACCCAGCACCGGTTCACCCTCGAAGAACTGCAGCAGGCGGACGACTGGTCCGAGGGATTTTGCCTCGCCTGCCGGGCGCCGCGTGATGGCTGCGAGCCGGACGCGAGCGGATATGAATGCGACGAATGCGGGGAGCCTGCCGTCTACGGCCCGCACTGGATCGCCATCGCGGGCCTGTTCGCGGAGGACGAAGCATGATGTTCGCTCAAGGCTTCCAAACCTATGTCTGCCCCGGCGACAATATCACCTGTGAGGCCGGGCCCTTCACCGTCTTGGCGCAGATTTTTCCGGATGACTGTCCGGACGCGCCGGATCAGCGCCAGGACGGCTTCTGGCCCTCCCTCTATGCCGATGCGCCGGGGTTTATCGGCCCCGGGCCAAACCATCGCCAGCGATTTGCCGAGGCGCAGGCCAAGGCCGAAGCCGTCATGGAAGGCTGGCGCCAGGGTGACTGGTTCTATTGCGGGATCCTGCTGTCAGTTTCTCTGGAGGGCGTTCAACTCGCATCCCACGCGGCCAGCCTCTGGGGCATCGAGGCCAACTATCCGGGGACGGATAACAGCTACCTCACGGAGATTGCGAACGAACTTCTCCCGGAGGCCATCGCTCTGGCCCGTGAGACGCTCGCGCGGCTTGTGAGCCATGCCGACCCTCTGGAGGGCGCATGATGGCGGACATCTTCGAACAGCTGCTCGGCCCGCGCCCGTCGCTGACGCTCGACATCGAGCAAGGGTTTGTCACGGCGATCTGGGTTGAGGGTCGCTGCCCGAATGTGACGATCCGAGATTTTGATCTCGGCGCCAGCGCAGCGGATGCCTCGCGTGATTTCTTCGGCGCGCCTTTCGTGCCGATCAACTGGCACCTGCCGCCTTGGCGCCTCGGCCTCGCCCTCGCGCCCCCACACCTGTTTCCATTCTGAGGAGTTACCCCCATGTCACAACCTGATCTGATCCATATCGAGCTCAGCAAGCTCAGCATTTCCAAACTCAACATGCGCCATGGCCGGAAGACGCCGGATGTCTCCGACATCCTGCCGTCCATTCGGGAGAAGGGCCTCCGCCAGACCCTGCTCGTGCGGCGAGAAGCGGGCGGCTACGGCGTCGTCGCCGGGCGCCGCCGGTTCTTTGCGCTCCAGCAGATTGCGAAGGAGACGGGCGTGGACCCGCTTGTGCCCTGCGCTGTGATGGCGGAAGGCGATGCTGCGTCTGCCATAGAAGCCTCGATCATCGAGAATGTCGCGCGCCTGCCTGCCACCGAGATGGAGCAGTACACGGCCTTCCGGAAGCTTCACGACGAGGGAAGAACTGTCGAGGAGATTGCGGTGTTCTTTGGCGTGACAGACCTGAACGTGCGGCGCGTGCTGGCGCTGGCAGCGCTCAGCGCGCCGATCCGTAAGCTGTATGCCGACGAGGAGATCGACCGGGAGACCGTCAGAGCCCTGACGCTCGCCACGCCTGCCCAGCAGGCCAACTGGCTCAAACTCTGGAACAGCGAGACAGAGCGCGCCCCGATGGGGCGGGCCTGCAAGGCTTGGGTGACCGGCGGCGCGGCGATCACCACGGAAAAGGCGCTGTTCGACCTCGCAGGTTACACCGGCGCCGTCACCGCCGACTTGTTCGGGGAGGCGGCTGTGTTTGCGGACGCCGCCGCGTTCTGGGAGGCGCAGGGCGCCGCGATCGCTGATCGCCTCGATAGCTACCGGCAGCGCGGCTGGACAGATGCGATCCTGTTGGAACGCGGCGCGCACTTCCAGCGCTGGGACTATGTGCAGACGACCAAGAAGCAGGGCGGCAAGGTTATCGTTGAGCAGCGTCACGACGGCACGGTTACGTTCCATGAGGGTTGGCTCAAGGCAGCGGAGGCGCGCAAGGCGAAGGCGCCCAAGGCCAGCGGCGAGGCTCAGCCCGAAGCGGACACGCGGCCTGAGATGTCCGGTCCGATGGCGGACTATATCGGCCTGCATCGGCATGCCATTGCGCAGGCGAGCCTCACCCGCAGCCCGGCCATCGCGCTGCGCCTCATGACAGCGCATGTACTGTGCGGTTCGTCATTCTGGAATGTGCGCCAGCACTCACCGGGCGCCGCAAAGGAAACGACCGTTGCGAGCGTCGAAGGCGGGTCTGCTGCCGCCGAACTTGGCGCTGCGCGCGAGGGCGTGGAGACCCTGTTCGAGGCGCTCGGCGCGCCGGTCCCGCGCCGGAGCGGCGATGCCTATCATCTGTGCGAGATGTTTGCGGCCTTGCTGGCGATGTCCGACGCTGAAGTGATGCAGGTGACGGCACTTGCGATGGCGGAGACGCTGGATTCCGGCGGACCGGTAGTTGAGGCAGCGCTGCATGCCTGCGGCACGGACACGGCAGAGTTCTGGAAACCGGACGAGGCGTTCTTCGACCTGCTTCGCGACAAGCGCGTGATCACCGCTTTTATCGCCGAGGCCATCTCGCCTGAGGCTGCGTGCGAGGCCAAGGACGCCACTGCCAAGGCGCAGAAGGCGCACCTGGAAGAGGCGCTCGCTGCCCGTGAGACCTCGCTCGACAGCGCATGGATTCCGGGTTGGATGCAAATGCCACCGATGCGCCATCTGGACGGCGCAGCCTGTCCGCCCGCTGATGCCTGGAACCGGATCGCCGGATTGCTCGAAGCGGATACGGAGCAGGAAGCCTGCACCGAGCCGTCAACTTCCAAAGCCAAAGCTGCCTGAGTTTTTCGTCTCCTCTCAGGCAGGATGGAGCCGCCCGGTGCTTGTCGCCGGGCGGCCTTTCTTTTTCAGCGGGACCGCATGCAATCCAGCGCTGCGACGGCTTCAAAGGGACGGTGCCGAGCCGCCGAAATCCGACTCGCCTCAAGCAAAAAAGTGTGGTCACTAATACTATGAGTGGTGGAGCACTTGTCTCATGAAAAGCGATCTCTTTCGAGAGGAAGCTCTCGATTATCAGGCCGCGTCTGGTAGCCAGTTTGGCGAGGCAACCGGCTTGGTACCCCCTGCTTGGTCAGCATTGACGTGGCTCATGGCGCTGTTCGTAGCGGCGTTGGTCGTCTTCATTTCCACCGCAAGCTTCGCGCGCAAGGAAACCGTGCGTGGTAAGTTGCGGTTTGACGCGGCTGAAGCAAAACTCATCGCAACCGAACCCGGACTTATCGGGGAGGTATATGTTACCGAAGGACAAACTGTAGCCGCAGGCGAACCGGTCCTTTCGCTTCGAACACAGAGGTTTTTGACAGACGGCACGGTGCTGAGTGAAGCTTTGATCGAAACGCTAAAACGCGAAAGCGTCAGCCTTCGTCAGCAACTAGCCGTGCTCGAACAGTCAAGCCGCCTGTCAGCCGAAAGCCAGGCTTTAAGCCGCGCTGACGCAATCCGTCGGATCCGCGAGTTCACGGCGCAGCGCGGGTTGATTGCCGATCGGCTTGAAGTTTCCGAACGGCGCCGGGATGAGATCGTCGGCTTACGCGAAAAGGGCCTCATCGCTGAGCCGGTTTATAATGAGCGGGAAGAAGCGGTTGTCGCCCTCCGTCAGAGCCTGATCCAGATCGAAGGGCAGATCGGCGATGCCCGGTCGCAGCGGTCCCAGGCTGAAACCGAACTCAGCCTAATCAATGCAGCTCTCGAGCGTGAACGGGCTGCGTTTGACCAGCGGCTCGCCCAGATCGATGCACAGATGGGCCAGACTGAGGCCGGCGCGGAACAAGTGCTTCGCGCGTCTCAGCCTGGACAGATCGCAGCATTGAAAGCCCGCGCGGGAGAACATGCCGAGCCGGGCACGCCGCTTGCGATAGTGCTACCCATCGGCACAGAGCTCATCGCTGAAGTTTTCTTACCGTCGCGGGCAGCTGGATTTGTCGAAGAAGGGCAGACTGTCAGGCTCATGTACGACGCATTTCCTTATCAGAAGTTCGGGCTCGCAAGCGGGACGATATCGAGCGTGTCTCCGGTTGCTCTGCGTCCTGATGAAGTGGGTATTGCAACCCAATCCCGCGAGTTGGTGTACAAGGTCAAGATTAGTTTGAATCAGCAAGTGGTGACAGCATTCGGAAAGCCCGCGCCGTTGCAAGCGGGCATGGAATTGTCGGCCGACGTCATTTTGGAAGAGCGGCGAGTTGTTGATTGGTTGCTGGAACCTCTAAGAAGCATTCGATCGTGAGATGCGAATTGTAGATCGAAGAACTTTGAAAATTTGGAGGATGCCTCCAAAGCTGAAGCAAATACTGACTTATCGATCGGGGGCTGCTCACGACGTCTAAGTCCGCGTGTCTCCGATTTGGGGCGAGCGGGGGGATCGAAGTCGGATTCTTCCGATCTCTGAGGTGTTGCATTCGTATTGCTATGACCCCCGACGTTCATCCAGTATGATCCAGAACCGGCGCGTTGATGAAACGCTCCCAAATTCTCCCTCACGCGGAGCTGGAATTTTCGGCCTCTTTTCGACCGTTCGGGCTGGTTGCGACCGGTCGATTCAGGAGCGTGATCGGGGTTTTGTTCCCGATCGCGCCATGTGGTCTTACCTCGTTATAGTCCCTTCGCCAATTCTCCAGTTTTTGCCGCGCGTCGGCGAGCGACAGGAACCAATGCGCATTGAGGCACTCCGCCCTCAGCCGGCCATTGAACGACTCGATGAAGGCATTGTCGGTCGGCTTGCCAGGGCGGGAAAAATCCAGCGTGACATCGTGCTGATAGGCCCACAGGTCGAGATCGCGTGAGACAAACTCGCTGCCCTGGTCAACGCGGATCGCGCTCGGATATCCGATCTCCGCGCATACCCGATCGAGGGTCACCACAACATTCTCACCGCGATAGCGCAGGCGGGGATCAATTGCGGGTGAGTATCGCGAATACAGATCGACGATCGTCAAGATACGGAGCTTCGTGCCGGTTGCGAGCTGGTCGTGGACGAAGTCCATCGCCCAGACCTCACCGGAGCGTGAAGGCGGCGTGCGATCCGCACGCAAAGCCGCCTTCACGCGGCGCTTCGGTGTTTTCGTGCGCATTTGCAGGCCTAACTCGCGATAAATGCGCCGCGTCTTTTTCTGATTGATCATCCATCCGTCGCGCCGCAGCAGGACATGCACCCGCCGATAGCCATAGCGAATACGGGTCTGGCAAATCTCCTTGATCTTCGCTTCGAGCGGGGCCTGCGCGGGGCGGCGAGACTTGTAGCGATACGTTGTCGGGTCGAGTTGCAGCACCCGGCAGGCTCTGCGCTGCGACACCTTCCATTCGCTCGTCATCTCAGCGGCCAGCTTTCGCTTGCGCGCAGGCCTTACAGCTTCCGCTTGATCACGTCCTGCAGCATGGCGCGGTCAAGCGAGAGGTCCGCGACGATCCGTTTCAGCCGCGCGTTCTCTTCTTCAAGCTCGCGCATCCGCTTCATCTCGGAGGGCATCATCCCGCCATACTTCTTCTTCCACGCGTAGTAGGTCGCCTGGCTGATGCCGGCCTTTCGACAGACTTCTTCGACCGGGGTTCCGTCCTCACCCTGCCGGATGATGAACGCCTTCTAGGCGTCCGAAAACTTTGATGCCTTCATGGCTCACTGCTCCTCCCAGCCAGGGATGATACAGCCGATTTTTCCAGTTATGAACGAGGGAGTTTTTGGGGAGCAGGTCAGTATCTGCCGACATCGATCAAAAACTCAATTGGCGTTCAACACTTCAAGCGTTTTCGTCGCCACCAACAGATCAAAAAGGAGCACGCGGAACACGGCAATGGTGCGAGATTCAATTGTCCTAGCGGCTGTAACAAGATTCTTCAGCTGTATCTCATTGGCTCTATTGGCCGCGAGTACGCGCCTCAACGGCAAGCAATAGCAGCCCATAACGCCACTCCTCCAAAGCTCGTAGCAGAAAAGCGTTCGACTTGTCCGACCGTTTCCGTCGACGAAGGGGTGAACATGATTCACTAAGTAAGACACCAATAACGCCCTCCACACGGGATCAAAAAAACCATCGAGTTCGCGCACTTCATTTGCGCGCATCAATGCAGATTTAATCAACTCAGGCTGAGGGTATGTAAACGTGGGATGCCGACCGTCTGCGCGCCGATAAACGGGCGCTGTTCGAAGTTCGGCGTCCCCTCCGCAGGTTGATGAGTTGAAGTATTTCAGCACGCAGATGAATTGCGGCTCAAGCGCGCCAGCCTTCTCGAAGAGCTCAGATGCACTTCGAACGGCGAACGCACTTTGGTTGTGTCGAAGCTCCAACACAGTTTCGATGTGCAAATGAGTTGCGCACGGTGAGGGAAAAATGAGTGCTTCCCAAGGAACACTCAGAAGTGCCTGCCAGTTCTCAAGATCTTTGGCCGTTCTTAAGAGGGAAAGAAACTTGCCGAGCACCATGCTCGGAGTGGGTCGATCCAATTGTTCTTTCAGGAGCTCAAGGTCAATGTGAGCCACTCAAATTCCTCTTCGCACGCTATTCGCCCAATCTAGCTCCGTCCAATTTTTTGGCGAGGCTGCCAACCAGGCTTGGAATCTCTTGTTAGCTGCCGCATGCCCGGATGACGCGGCTTGAAGACAGCTCGCTTAGCTTTCTATAGTCGGCGCCGATAAAATAGGACAGACTGCCAAGACCCTTAGATTGAAGCAATTTTTCAGCCTCCTTTGGAGAATATGGCCAGAATCCTACCAGCGGAAATCCTAGATTTAGAAGGTAGTCTTTAGAAGGGATCCAAAGCTCTTTTCCCACTTCCGCAGCGTAGCCAAACGGCTGACTTGGATCGCGCTTCAGGCATCGTACATCGTGCGCATACAGAGCATGCCTAAATATGGCTCTATCGATGTTTTGATCAGTGTAGAACTGATGCAGCTCCGCTGCCCCGTCCAGCAGTGTAGCATCAACATCGTCCGATCCAAAGGTAGCCCCCTCAACGCCTAATAGAATCGAAGCCGCCGATAGATGAAAGGCGACAACCGTATCCTTAGCGATTTCCGACGATGAGCCAGCGGCCAGAACGACTGCGGCACACGCTGACAAACAGTAGTCTTTGGCCTCAACTTTTAGCTGCGCAGACTGAATAAGCTGTCCCATCCTGACCGCTTCACTTTGAAGCCCACCTTCAGACGTGATTACAAGCCGTTCATAGGACCCGCTATTGAGTTCCAGTTCAATCTTATCGACTGCGGCTTTGTCGATGTATCCCTTGAATCGAATTTCTTGAGCCAAACTTTCCGGGGGAGACAACACCGCAGAAAGGAACAACAAGGCTGAACTTGCAACCGCTCGAATGTCCAACAGAGCGCGCGTGCCTAGGATGCCAATAGAGATTACGTAGATTCCAAACAGTAAATAACTTTCTTTGGGATTTCCAGTGATGTCATTGGTCGCGTCATCTCTCGTAAACTTGCCAATTCCAGTTACGGAAAGAACCATTGCAGTTATTGCCAGTATCAATGTTAGATAGGATGGGCTAAAAAGATGGAAAATCGAAGCTGCTAGCATCACGCACAAAATCAACGCGACAATCCAGACATTCCCAACTCGGTGATACTTGACCTCTCCCTCGCCCCTTTTGCGAAGCCTTCTAAACACGACAGACTTGCGATCGACAATAAAGAGCGAACCGATCCACGACTTGCCCAACATTTGCTAGTCCTTTCAGTCTTGGCCCCAACCGCACCAGTTTGCGATCGGGGCCAAAGTTCAATTGGTTCGATGGATGGAAATCAAGTTCCGCCACCTTCTTCGCGGGCGGTTTCCGGATTGAAGATCCAGTCAGCGACTCCGCCAACGGTGCCTACAAGATAGCCGCCCAATCCCACGCTCGTCCAAACGCCCCCAAGACCAAGCAAGGGCACTCCACCCAAGTCGCCAGCAGGAATAGGCCCGTCCGCGATAATCAGTCCGCCTCCGACAGCCATGACGCCAAGGCCTTGCATGATAGTATCATTTCCCCAAGATCGGACGGATTCGTCCCAGGTCCAATTGTTGGTCCAATCGTCTCCTTCGCCACCCGATACCAGGGTAGCATCTTCAAGCGACAAAATTTTCACGTTTATTCTCCACATGCACGTTTTTAACCGGCGGAACGGAATGTCCGGTACGCGACTTCACTTCTCGTCCCGGCGCTTCACCACCGGGCGGACACTACGCCCGCAACCGGACGTTAACCCACACTTCCGCTTCGTCAAGCGAGAAATTTGCTACACGTCGAACTTGTCTCTCTTGAGCCCTAAGCCATCCGTATAGAGAGCTTTAGGCTGAGCCGCCTCTGCTTCAGGCGCCGCCGCCACAACGGGCTTCATTTCGAATTTGATCGGCAGAAGACGCCCTTCCTGGAGGCCAATTACCCGGTCTGCGGCAGCCAGTGTCTCGGGCCTGTGTGCGGCAACAATCCGGGTGATTTTGAGTTCTTTAAGCGCGGCGTTGACGCGCCGCTCGGTGGCGATATCGAGCGCGCTTGTGCCCTCGTCCATCACCAGGATACGAGGGCGGCGATAGAGCGCGCGCGCCAGCATCACGCGCTGCTGTTGCCCGCCTGAAAGCGTTGTGCCCATGTCTCCCACGAGGGACCGGTAGCCCATCGGCATCGTTTCGATCTCTGCATGGATGGACGCAGTTTCCGCCGCCCAGCGGATGCGCTCATGATCAGGCCGCTCATCGAACAACGAGATGTTTTCCTCGATCGACCCGGCGAGCAGAGTATCATCCTGCATGACGACGCCGAGCTGCTGGCGGATTTGGCCATGGCCGAGGCGCTTGGCTTCGATACCATCGAACAGCACGCGGCCGTGGTTTGGTTCGTAGAGGCCGATCAGGAGCCTGAGCAGTGTCGACTTTCCGGCGCCGGACGGCGCAGCCAGCGCGATGAACTCACCGGGCTGGATGTCGAGGCTCGCGCCTTTCAGAATGTCGGGTTCGAATGGCGCATACCGGAAGAAGACGTTCTCCAGTGTCACGCGGCCTTCGAGCTCGCGCTTCATCGCAGGCGTTTCAAGTCCAGGTTCTTTCGACTGCAGCGCAATATCAGACACGCGCTCTAAATGCACATCAAGCAGTTTGAGCTGAATGTATTGTTCCAGCAGTCCCATCAGACGCTGCTCGAACTGCCCCTTGTAGGCAATAAACGCGGTGATCATGCCGACCGTCATCGCGCCGCTGATCGCGCTGGTCGCGGCGAGGTAAACGACAAGGATGTTAGATGCGCCCATCAAGGTCTGGCTGAGGGCGCTGTAGCCGATATTGAGGTTGCCTACACGGATCTGGGCGTTAAGGGAATCGGCGGCGAGGTTGCGCCAGAGCGCTTCACGAGGTGTTTCGATTCCAGCGACTTTGATGGTCTGCATGGCGCGCAGGGTTTCAAGAAACTTGGTCTGCTCTTTAGCGTCGGTGACGAGCAGGTCGCCCGACAGTCGCTTCGACAGCGACAGAAACCCGAAGCGCAGCGCCGCGTAGGCGACGATGAACCCAACCACTGCGAAGCCGAGCATAGCGTCATAGAGGAACAGCATGACTCCCAGCAGGATGCCGAGCACGCCGTCGATCAAAGCGCCGATTGCGCCGTTGGCGATGAACTGCTGGATCGGCATAAGCGACTGGAAGCGCTGCTGGATGTCGCCGATGTGGCGGCGGTGAAAGTAAGGCAGCGGAAGGCGGATCATGTGCCGGAACAGGCTCGCCTGCATGTCATAGCCGATGACGTTCGAAACGAACTGAAACACGAGCCCGCGAAGAATCGTGGCAAGCGCCTCAAAAAGCTTGAGAAGGCCGAAGCCGATCGCGATCGCCCCGAGCAGCGACAGGTCGGCTTTGAGGATCGCCTCGTCGATCACGAACTGCATGTAGTAGGGGCTGAGCAGGACGAAGACCTGCAGGAACAGCGACAGGGCGAGACCTTGCGCCAGCGCCGACCAGGCGGTGTTGTCGAGCTTGACGAGGCTGAACAGTTTAACCGGGTTGATCTCGCGCTTCTTCTGGAAGGCGGGTGACGGTGTGAGTTCGAGCCCGACGCCGGTGAAATGCTTGCCTGCTTCGGCGAGGCTGAGCTTCAGGAGACCGCGTGCGGGATCATGGATTTCGATGTGCTTCCGGTTCGCGCGTTTGAGGACCACGAAATGGTTCATGTTCCAGTGCAGGATCGCGGGAGTCCTGAGTTCGCGAAGTTCGGTCGGCTCACATCGCAGCGCGCGCGATCCGAGGCCGACCTGGGAGGCGATTTCGATCACGTCGCGTAGGGTTGCGCCCTTAAGCGAAATCGGAAATTGCCGGCGCAGGCTTGGAAGGTCTGTCTGAAAGCCGTGCGCACCAGCGACCATGCCGATGCAGGCGAGGCCGCATTCTGCGGCTTCTGCCTGCCGCAGCATCGGCAGCCGGCGGGTGCCTGAGAGATTCAGAAGAGGCATGAGGACTGGCGAAACTGAAGTAATATCGACAGTTCACGTACGATTTTATGCGCGTCATCCCTTGAAACGGGAGCTTGGCGATCATATTGTTTTTGTTGCGTCACGTAGACATCTCCACATGCACGTGATTGCCGTCCCGGGGTTGCTTCACCAACCTCGGGACACTTCGTTTCCAAGATGAAACGGATTGAGCGTCCGGCGTCAAGCTCCGGTTGCGAGAATTCCTGCTGACGATAATTGGTCCGCGCTGAGTATCCGCGCTGGATGACTGATCCTGTTTAAGCAGGTCACGCTTGACACATGGCTGCTGCTTCACGCGCCGTCTCGTTTTTTTGCTGCCGCGTGAGGCTCTTGACGGCCGGTGCCCGAGACGGGCCATCCATTTTTTGTCCTCGTCCGGTTTTGGTGTTCGTTGAACTAAGCGTCATTGTGCACACTATGGCTCATTTCCGCGGCACCATTGTCGGGCCCCTTGTTCTCCGTCTCTTGCCGTTGGACCTGGACGACCTGCGCCGGGCCTGAAACCGCCTCGGACAAGAAATTTCCTCTGCGCTACGCGCATTCATCGCGACACAAATTTCCTGCCCATGGAGGTGCTCCACTGCATTGCGCCCCTTCGGGTTCAGGCCCGGCGCGAGATCGTCCTTTCGGTCCGGCGTCGACGGGAACAAGGGGTTCCCGGAAGACGAGCCAAGGAAACGAAAAGGAGACCCCCATGGCAAACGCACTCGGATACGTCACGGAAACCAAAGCCGGCTTCGAAGGCAGCCTCGCAATGATGAACCTGTCAGCTGCGATCCGCATCGAGAAGAACGCGGAAAAAGCCGGAGACGGCCAGCCGGACTATCGCATCTTCGCCGGAGAGACCTCGACCGAAATCGGCGGCGGCTGGATGCGCAAGGCGAAGGCCTCAGGCCGGGAGTACCTCTCGATCACGCTCGCAGACCCGCAGATCGGTCCCCGCAAGATCTTCGCGAACCTCGCCCCGGTCAAAGGCAAGAAGGGTCGCCACGTGATCCTCTGGAACCCCCGCGACTAGACGGGTAACTGAAGCCTCAACGAGCCGCCCCGGAGATAGCTCCGGGGCGGCTTTTCGAGGCTCAAGTGCCGGTGTGAAAGCCGGTGCTACTCGAGCGGAAGCGTCCGTTTCAGGAAAGCGTCAAACAGGGGGACCGTAAAGGCTGTGT
>CAZIGV010000030.1:0-20915 GCA_964538945.1 uncultured Hyphomonas sp. | reverse complement strand
GATGTTTGCGCGAGCTTTGCCCGTCGATTGGGAGCAAAGCTTTGGAACAAACGGTACAACATTTGTTGGCTTCGGCTGGCGGCCAGACACGCCGTCTTGAGGTCCTGGAAGGCCCCACGGGCCGGCGCAGCTGGCAGGACGCGGTGAAGGCAGCGATCGTCGCGGAAAGATTTGAGCCGGGCGCGAAGGTGAGCGCGGTTGCGCTCCGCCATGGATTATCTCCGCAGCATCTGACGGGATGGTGATGTCAGTGGAACCGGGTCTTGAGGCGACTGGTCAGAGCGGTTAGCCTTGGAAAATGAGCCAGAACCCGTTCCGCTACTTCAAGACCTCGCCCGAGATCATCCAGCTAGGCGTGCTGATGTATGTCCGATTTCCGCTGTCGCTTCGAAACGTAGAGGACCTGCTTCATGAGCGTGGCGTAGATGTTTGCCACGAAAGCATCCGTCTCTGGGTCGATCGCTTCGGGACATACTTCGCCGACAAGATCCGTAAACGGAGGTCCGAGGCAATGCGCCGTGTCAAGCAATGGCGCTGGCACCTGGACGAAGTGTTCGTGAAGATTCGAGGCGAGACGCACTATCTTTGGCGCGCTGTAGACCACGAAGGGGAGGTTCTGGAGGCTTACGTTACGAAGAAACGGGACAAGGCCGCAGCGCTGAAATTCCTCAGAAAAGCCATGAAACGCTATGGAAACCCCGAAGTCGTGGTGACTGACAAGTGCCCGTCCTATCACGCAGCGATGAAGGTGATCGGGAACGAGGGACGCCAGGAGACGGGCCGTCACTCAAACAACCGCGCCGAAAATTCTCACCAGCCCTTTCGCCGAAGAGAGCGGGCAATGTCGCGCTTCAGGCGAATGCGAAGTCTTCAGAAGTTCGCTTCAATGCATTCGTCTGTACACAACCATTTCAATCATCAGAGAAACATCGAGAGGAGGGCCGGCTTTAAATCGCTACGTGACGCCGCCCTTCGCGAATGGCGGGAACTTCTCGTTGTGTAGCACCTGCTGACCCGCGAATAGTGGAGACGGGTTCGCATTAGACTGACAGCACCCGAGATCGAAACCGGCCGCTGGCCATTTTTCTGCAGGGCGCCGCAGCAAGACGATCGTCAACGGCCCGCAGGTTCTGGGGGCCGGTCTCCCGAGGTATCGCACCTAGAGCCTCGCGCTGTAACGCAGATTGGCTCGCCCGATGTCAGCACAGCGAACCCGGTCTCGGCGTCCAGCGCTGCCAGATCGTCGAAAACCGGAACAATATGCCGACGGTGTTTCTTGTCAGTGATTTCGCTGCGAAGCCGTCCTGCAGCAATCGCCTTGCTGGGTGTAGGGCTCTTGCCCATGAAAACTAGGAGCAGCCAGTCGTCGTCATCGTGATGGCGTTCAGCAATTGCCGTGACGTGCTTTCCGATCTCTGAAGCGCTATTGCCGCGCCGTAGAAGATACAGATGCGTGCCTGCTGAAGCGAGATCTGCAGGGATCGAGATCCTGTCACCGGCCAGCGTGTAACCGTTTATATCCGGAACGACTGGGTCCGCTACGGTGTCTGCGCGCTCCTCAATCTTCGCGGGCGACACAGGCGCCGGCAAGCCGGGCGCTGCGGGCGGATCAGCCGCTTGCGTTTCGGGAGCAGGCGAAGCGGTCTGTAAGGTGTCGGTCTCAGCCTTGCCAGCGGAATTCAGCGCCAGAAGAGGCTGTGTCTGGTCGCCGCTCAGCGCGGCGCGGAGCTCTGTTTTTGCTGCCTCTGTTGGAACTCCGATGGAGGCACCGAGGATCATTCCCTCGTTGGAGACGAGCAGGCCCGTGACGCCGGAATGTCCGGTAATCCCGGATGCCTTGTAGAAGCGAGCGATGTCCGAAAAAACGGCGATTGTTCGTGCACGATCTGAGGCGTCTGTCACCTCGCCCCTGAGGCGGCCCGCAGCGAAGGCCCGGGCGCGCGCGCCTCGCTCGTCCATCAAGACAAGGAACAGGACGGGCAGATCGGCATCGATCCCGGCGGCCAGCGACCGCCAGGCCCGGGTTTCTTCAGTCGAGGGCGCTTCCAACGTGATGACCAGAAGTGTGGAGGTTGCAGCAAGGTCATCCGGAAAGCTGCGACGATTGCCATCCAGCGTATAGCCGGACAAGTCGGGAAACGGGCGCTTTGATGCATCCGCGAGCGCCGGCAAGCCGGTCATGAGGAAAACGCACAAGCAAAGGCTGGGGATTTGGCGGAACATGCTGCAGGCCTCAGATCAGGGTGCGCCGAAGGCGGGCTGAGAGAAAATCCAGAACCAGTACGGTCAGAAAGATTGCGAGAAGGATGGTGCCGACCCGGTCATACTGGAACATGTCGTAGCGGCCTTTCAGTTCCTGGCCGATGCCGCCGGCGCCCACGAGGCCAATGACAGTTGCCATGCGTATGTTCCGGTCCAGAATGTAAAGCGTCAGCGCCGTGTAACTCGGCAGGACTTGTGGCAGGACCGCGAACCTCAGAATGCTGAGCCAGCCAGCCCCCGTGGCGGCTATCGCTTCTTGTGGGCGCCGGTCGGCCGCTTCCATGTCGTCGGCATAGAATTTAGCGAGAAAACCGATGCTGTGGAGCGCCAGCGCTGCAATGCCGGCAACTGCGCCAAAGCCGAAGGCAAGAACAAGGAAAAGCGCGCTGATAAGCTCTGGAATTGAACGCAGGAGTGACACCAGCGAGCGCGCCAGGCCGTAAATGACGACATGTGGCGCAAAAATCCTTGTACAGATCACAGACAGCGGGAGACTGATGATCACGGCAATCAGAGTTGCCCAGATTGCAATCTCGATTGTCTCTGCCATCTTGATGAGGACGAAGAAGAGATAACCACCCGGTTCGACCAGAACGGACTGTTCGGTGGGTGTCGTCACCATTTCCAGCGTTTCGGGATCGAGCACTGTCTCCTCGACCACGCGGCTTTCGAGGCGTGCGAAAGGGGCTTTGAGGCTTTGGTCGAGGTCCGACACCCTGTCCACGGGGGTCTCCTCGTCGATGCGCAGCGGATACATTCCTGATACAGCGCTCATCAGGCCGTCGCCTACCTGGGAGGACGACTTCATGCCGATACTTGCCAGCGCGAAGTCACCTAGCTGTGTCGCCGCCTTTCCAAGCCCCAGGCGTTCGGCGGAGAAACCGAGCAGCAACAAGGCCGCCAATACCGCGAGCAGGAGGCGCGCATCGAAGATCGGTTTCAATTTCCAGTCTGGTGCGCCCAGGCCGGCGTCGCCGCGAGGCAGCTGGCTTGATCTAGAATACTGCATCGACGGTCTCCTCGCGTTTTGCGTCCGCCACGAAAGTGCTCGGCTCAGGTCCAAAGATGCTGGCGATCGCAGCGTCATCCAGCGCGTCCGGCGCGCCGTCAAATACCACCCGCCCGCCGCGCAGACCGATGATCCGGTCTGCGAAACGCCTCGCCAGGTCTATCTGGTGCAGGCTGCAAAGCACTCCGGCGCCCTGTTCGCCGGCGACTTCCTTCATGAGGCTGAGCACACTTGCGCCTGTCTCCGGATCAAGATTGGAGACAGGTTCATCGGCGAGGAGAAGCAGAGGTCTGCCCATAAGTGCGCGCGCTATGCCGACGCGCTGGCGCTGGCCGCCTGACAGTTCTCGGACCCGCCGGTTCGCCTCAGCTTGCGTGAGGCCAACCCTGGAGAGCAGTGCGAAGGCACGCCGCTGGGTCTCGGGCGGAAAGGCCAAAAACAAGGTCCTGAGCGGGCCAAGGCCGGCAGCGACGCCGGTCATGACATTCTGAGCCGCGCTTAACCGGTCCGAAAGGCTGAAATCCTGGTGCACCATTCCAAGCCTTCGGCGCAGCTCGGACCTGCTCCGCCGCGTCAGCTGCTTTCCGGCAATCTCGATGGTGCCGGCATCCGGCTCAACCAGGCCGATGACCATCCGCAAAAGGGTGGTCTTGCCAGACCCCGATGCGCCAAGCAGCACGGTGAACGCGCCGGCCCGGATGTCCAGGCTCAAGGCGTCCAGCACCGAAATAGCCGCGCCCGGATAAGTTTTCGCAATGGCGCTGAGGCGCAGCAGCGGATTATCCGTACTCGTACGCTGCAGCATGGCGGGGCCTTCTTTCAGGGATCGATCAGCGAGACGGCGTGCCGGCTTTTCGCAGAAGCGCCGCTTTCAGGTCGTCATCCAGGAACAGGATGGCCTCTGCCGCATCGGCGAGTTCGTCAGGATCGACATCGGTCACGTACCTGTCGACCGGTTTGCCGCCGTAACCTCGGATCGCGTCAGGTTTGATGCCGGGCGTTTCATGCAAACCGGAAAGGGCCGAGCGCAGGGTCTGCTTCAACGCATCCGGAAGACGCGCGCTCACCGCAAGGGGAGGGTTCGGGATTGCGCCGGATTTGGCAAGGATGCGAAAATCGGCGGCCTTGAGTCCCCCTTGGTTCAGGGCGCGCTCAAAAGAGATCAGCGATGCGCCAGCCGCATCGACCCGCCCAAGACTGAGAGCCATCAACCCTTGGGAGTGGCTTTCGGAAAGTACCAGTCGGGCGATATCCTTGACCGGATCGAGGCCCGCATCGCGCACCATCGCGAGCGGATAGGCAAAGCTGCTGGCCGAGTGGCTTGAGCCAAGTGCAAGCGAGCGCCCTTTCAGGTCCTTGACCGATTTTATTCCGGAATCGGCCCGCACGAAGAGACCCGCATAATAGGTCGAAGAGCCATTGCGTTCTTCGATCGCGAGTAGCTCAGCGCAGCCTCGCTCCTGCGCGGTAAGGAAGGAGACAGGTCCGAACCAGGCAATGTCGGCCTGTCCCGCGCACATGCCTTCTATGACCGCAGCATAACTCTGGCCGACCCGAATATCGAATTTCAGGCCAGTTGCTTGCGAAAGCGCGTCGAACAGGGGTTTGAAATCGGACTTGGTGCCATCTGCTGTGCCGCCATCGGCCGGGATCAGAAGAACCCTCAGAGGCGCGGGTTCGCCCGCCGCGGGCGCAGCAGGAACAGAAAGTGCCAGTAGGGTGCAAAGCAGTGCGTAAACGAGCCGCATCATGAGATCTCCCGAACTTGCGCGTCAGGCTGGCTGACTTAGCGAACCCCCGTTCGGTTAACACTCGCGCGTGACGGACTTGTGACTAATTCAGGAAGGGCTTGCGGATAATTGAGGAATGCTCAATATCGCATCTTGCTGCCGCAAACGCCGAGATTTCCAAACCGCGGCCATCCGAAGGACTGCATGACAGACCCAAAATCGCCGAAAGCCCTGCCGGTCCATCCGCGTACAGACACGGCTCCCATCGACAATGTGCTCTCGCGCATCAGGATCCGCCAGGCGAGCCTTGGCCCCAGCACCCGGGCAATTGCCGGGTTTGTCCTCGCCCAGCCGGGGCAGGTCGTTGGCATGTCCGTCACAGAGCTGGCCGAAGCGACCGGTGCCAGTGATGGCAGCGTTATCAATTTCTGCCGCCAGCTCGGTCTTTCGGGATTTCAGCAGCTGAAACTGAGCCTGGCTCAGGAAGTTGTAAAGCCTGTCCAATTTATTCATGAGGACCTGCAGCCGGCTGACGATACCGGAACGGTTTGCCGCAAGATGTTCCATGCCGGCATCCAGGCCCTGCGCGACACGCTTTCCGTCCTTGATCCGGATGCGATTGCGGCGGCTGTAAAGATCATCAAGACTGCCGAGCGGATCGAGATCTACGGCATCGGCTCGTCGGCGCCGATTGCGGAAGATGCCCAATACCGAATGCTGCGGATTGGCCTCAACGTGAAAGTCGTGGTCGACAGTCACATTCAGGCGATCAGTGCCTCGCGCACCGGCCCGGGCGTTGCTGTCCTCACCATTTCCCATTCTGGAGCAACGCACGAAACCCTGGCCGCAACGCGCCTCGCCAAGGAGGCGGGTGCCAGCACGATTATTGTAACGAACTTCGCCAGCTCCCCCTTGCAGGCCTTCGCGGATGTCAAACTCTTCACGATGTCGCGGGAGACCAAGTTCCGCACCGAGGCCATGACCAGCCGAATTGCCCAACTCTGCGTACTCGACGCGCTGATTGCCGCGATTGCGCTCGATGATTTCGAGCATGCCGTGGATGTGCTCCAGCAGACGTTCGATGTCCTTTCTCTCAAGCGATTCTAAGTTCCCGGTTCAAAGCCGAGAAGAACAGTCCGGGATCTTTGTCCACGAGAAGGCTCCTGATCCCCAGGTTTTCTGCTCCGCGTATGTCGGTGGACGGATTATCTCCGATCATCATGACCTCGCTCGGTGAAAGTCCGAGAGCGGCGCAGCCTCTCTGGAAGAGTGCCGGCTCTGGCTTTCCGATAATCGCAACCCGCGCGTCAGGAATGCCCGTACAGGCGCGTATGGCGGCAAGCCAGGCGCCTGTTTCCGGCTTGCGCCGTCCGTCCTTGGAAGGATGGCTGGTGTCGGGATTGGCGACTAGGAGCGGCGCGCCCCGGGCGATCGCATCGGCGGCTTTCTCGAGCCGTGCATAGGAGAAACGCGTATCCCGCAGCAGGACCACGCGCTCGGGCCTGCCAGGCCCGAGCGAGACACCGAGCCGCCGCGCTTCAGCGCGCATTCTTGGATCGCTGAGGACCAGTGTGGGGCGCGTCTTGTCTTCTGCCGCACGCCTCAGGGTTTCAACGCCGGCAAGAATGATCTGTCCTGGATCAAGGCAGAGGCCGACCCCGTCGAGGATCGAGAGGAAATCTCCGACGGTATTGGACGAATTGTTTGAAACGATCACAATCCTTGTCGGATCCGCCTGCATGAAGCGAACCGCAGCCGGCACCAGCTGGTTGGAGACGGCGACACACCCATCCCAATCCAGGAGGTAGCCGAGCGCGCTGTGCGCAAGCGGCGGCAGAGGTTCCGGCAGGGTTTGCAGGGAGATACGGGACACGGAATCGACTTTCATGCGCCTGCTTAAGTTGAGCGGTACTCATTTCAATTCGAGTCACAAGTAAATGGGGTTCATTAAAAATTTACCTTATCTTCACGTACCCGTCGCGCACGCCGCTTAGCTCACGTCTCGTGATCGCTGCGACAAGGAACGCATCGGTCACGGCGGAGGGGCGCCAATCACCGGCGAGCCCCAAGGGTTTTTTGGAGGCGTCAGCCATGAAGAGATTTGAACACTACTCATTTCGCGCCAGTCTGGGAGCCTTCCTGGCTTCGGTGGCGGGACCGGCGGGCCTGGCGCAGGCCCAGATCGAAGAGGAAGATACGCGTCGGCTGGAAGCGGTCCGCGTAGAAGGCCAGATCGTTGATGTCGTGGCCAGTCCGCTCGCGGTCGAGTTTGCCCAGTTCGGCAACCAGGTCCAATTGATCAGCGATGACGAGATCCTGACCGGCGGCTTCACCAATTTTGGCGAGCTCGCAGCGGGTCTGATCCGCGGGGCCAATATCGGCTACTCTCCGGACGAAGGCGAGTTCACCATTCGCATCGATGGCGGGACAGACCGTGACACGCTGCTCCTTGTCGACGGCGTCCCTTATTTCGACCGCTCATCGCCGAGCGAAGACCTCTGGCCGGCAACAGCTATTGATCCGCGCATCATCGAAAGCGTTG
Source organism: uncultured Hyphomonas sp. (assembly GCA_964538945.1). Taxonomy (GTDB): domain Bacteria; phylum Pseudomonadota; class Alphaproteobacteria; order Caulobacterales; family Hyphomonadaceae; genus Hyphomonas. Next base: position 13,372 of record CAZIGV010000030.1, on the reverse strand, counting down.
AAGTCTACCGCGGCGGCCAGTCGCTTTACTTCGGATCGAACGGCGGCCTCGGCGTCGTCAATGTCAAGCTCAAGGAGCCGGACGGCACCACGAAGGGGCAGTTCGGTTTCTATGGCGGCTCGTTCAAGACGCGCGAGCTTTACGGCAACATGTCATTTCCTCTCGACGAGGCCGGCAAGCACAGCGTGATGGTCTACGGCCGTTCCTATCATTCCGACGCACACGAATTGTTCGATCCGGAAGCCTATGGTGACAACGTCCTCGCACTCGGTGGCTACCAGGCCTATCCTTATGACTTCAACAGTCTTGGCCTGAAGTATCTCTGGCAGATCGACGCCAACCAGGAGCTGCGCCTTGGGGCAGCTTATACGACGGTCGACTTCCATGACAGCTTTCCCAACAGCACGGTCTTCACGCCGAACTACACCGAGTTTCCGATCTACAATGCCAGCTATGAGAACAAGTTCAGCGACAAGCTGAAACTGGAAGTCGAGGGGCATCTCCAGATCCCCATGCTGCGCAACAATGAGCTGCGTCCGCAGGTCTGCACCATCCCGCGCATCACGGACCTGCCGGCCGCCATCGAAACGCAGGCCCGCAATGCCGGCTTCACCAGCTTCACGACGGCTGCGCAATTCGAAGCATTTGCAGCATCGATCGGGTTCCCGACGGGATGCGTGACCAATCCGGGTACGATCAATGGCGCTGCTTCTCAGGCCCGCCAGGGCTGGCTGGTCAATCAGGATCCGCTCAGCCCCTTCTTCGGTCAACGCTACGGCACGGCGGAAAATCCGTTCCCGATCGGCGCCCCGATCGGATACGTCAGTGAAACCGTGACTAGCTTCGGCGATGGCAACCCGGTCAAGGGTTTCGGATCGGCCGACAATCGTGTTTCCGGCTACAGAGACTGGGGTGTGAACACCCGCGCCACCTATACTCTGAACGACAATGTCGAAATCGTCGCGGGCGTCCAGTATACGGGCTACAAGGACAATTCGGACACAGCCTTCGGCGTACGCGACGAAACACTCACCTCCATCGGTACGTATGGCGACCTGCGCCTTACCTTGCCGGTTCTCGACGGATTGTCGGTGTCACTTGCTGCCCGGCAGGATTTCAATGATCCGTTCGATGATAAAGCCATCTGGAAAGCCAGTGTGCGTCAGAACTTCGGAGGCGGCATCTACGCGCGCGCCGCTGGCGGCACCTCTTACTCGGCGCCGAAGATCGACGAGATCGGTGTGTATGGCGCTCGTGCGCAGGTCAATCCGGGCCTTGAAGCCCAGACGGTCGAGGCCCTGAACGCCGGCCTCGGCATCGACGGCGATATCTTCGGCGGGACCTACAATATCGAGCTCGGCTATTTCCAGACGGATATTCTCAACCAGTTCGGTTCGCGTGCCGTCGGCGCGGTGTGCACCCAGTATGCGGTCGGCGGTTCGAATGCTCCGGCGACCGGCGCGCTCGCGCTCGACACGATCAATGCCAACCGGCGCAGCATTGTTCCGCCGGATGCGTTCTGCGCAACTGCGGCGGCTCAGGACCTCAACAGCGGTGATAGCGTCGCGGTCAACCTCAAGGGTGTGCAGGCGATTGAAGGTTTTACCGTCGACGTCTCGCTCGATCTCGACAAGTGGGCGGCCGACATCACCTACACCGCGATGGACTCGCTCGAAGCGAACCCTGTCTTCGGTCTGTCGCAGATCCGCGAAGGCACCGGGCAGGTGCTTACCGGCACGGTCGTGCCGGGCACTGCCGGCAGCAGCGCGCTGCGCCAATCCGGCGAGCGGCCTGAATGGTCGCTCTCCGGCCTGATCACCTATGAGCCGAGCGAGCGCTGGATCCTTGCACTGAACCCGCGCCTGCAGGGCCCGGAATACGCCTATGCCGGCGGCACGGCGGCACGCCTTGTCGACGCCAATGGCAACCGCGCCGTGCCCGACCAGAATTTCGGCGAGTACTTTGTCCTCAACGGATCGGTCCAGTACTTCCTCGGAGAAGACCGTCAGCATCGCATCCTGGTGCGCGGGGTCAATCTCCTGGGTGAGGAGTATTTTGAGCGCGGTTCGGCGGGTTCCTTCCAGTCGCTCAACCGTTCGGTCGTGCGCAATGAGACGGGCGTCAACAACGCCGAGAACTACACGACCTACGGATGGAATGGAAAACCCCAGTCCTTCTGGATCCAGTACGAGTATTCGTTCTGACAAGCGGCGTTCCGCCGGCTCCTCCCCGGAGCCGGCGGGTACGCTTTTCTGACCGGGGAACAATTCGGATGAAGAGATATGTCAGGCCTGATTTCCCGTCGTCACTTCCTTGCCACCTCCGGTGCACTCCTGACATTGACGCTGGCTGACCAGCGCGCATTGGCAGCGTCAAATGGCGGATACTTCTCCTTGGGTGTTGCCTCCGGCGCGCCGCGCCCTGACCGGGTCGTACTCTGGACCCGCCTGGCGCCCGATCCCCTGAACGGCGGCGGTATGGCGGCGCACGCTGCATCGGTCCGCGTCCGGGTGGCCCGGGATCCGGCGTTCCAGGATACGATCATCGATACGCAAGTGACAGCCTCGCCCGACTGGGCGCACGCCGTGCACTATTCCGCCAAAGGGCTCGAGCCGGGGCGGGAGTATTGGTACCGATTCAGCTATGGCGGTGACGAAAGCCCAGTCGGACGTACACGGACGGCGGATCCTAAGGCGGGTGAGGCGAAGATCGCACTTGCCTACTGCCAACACTATGAAGCCGGCTATTTCGCAGCCTACCGGGATCTTGCCGAATGGGCGCCTGACTGCGTCATTCACACAGGCGATTACATCTATGAAGGCGGCATTGGAACGCTGGGTGCCGTCATGCGCGAGGTCGGCGGCGGCGAACGCCGGTTGTTCGAAACGGTCCGCCAACATAACGGACCCGAGATCGCAACGCTCTGGGACTACCGGAACCGCTACGCGCTCTATCGGTCGGATCCCGATCTGCAGGCAGCTCATGCCGCCGCGCCCTGGATCGTTGCGATGGATGATCACGAGATCGACAATAACTGGGCCGGTGATACGCCGCAGGATCCCGAGAAACAGACGCGCACGGAGTTTCTGGTGCGCAAACTCGCAGCATTGAAAGCCTACTACGAACATATGCCGCTTGAGGCACCACCGGTCATTGATGGCCTTTCTGCTAGCTTGCAGATGTACGGCGCCTACCAGTTCGGCCCGGCGCTCGTCCACTTGCTGGATACGCGCCAGTTTCGCTCTGACCAGGTGTGCGGCGATGGTCGCAAGGCCTATTGCGAGACGGCCCTCGACCCGGCGCGTACGATGCTGGGCCGCAAACAGGAAGACTGGCTGAAACAGGGCCTCAAGAAGTCGCAGGCTGCTCACAATGTCCTCGCGACACAGGTCTGGTTCACGCCCTACCGGTATACCGCAGCGCCAGACGAAGCCGTGGTCAACCTTGATAGTTGGGACGGCTATCCGGCGGCCCGCCAGGCGCTCTCAGGCATGCTTGCGAACGATATATCCAACCCGCTTTTCCTGACAGGCGACTGGCATACGGCAATGGCATCCAGCATCTACGAGACGCCGTTCGACACCCGGTCGCGCAGGATTGGACACGAACTAGTCGGCAGCTCGATCTCGTCGGGCTGTCCCTGGGCGCGTGACATGGAGCAAATGCGTGGCGCAAACCCGCATGTTGCCTACCTCAACGGTCGCCAGCGCGGATACTTACGCACCACCTTCACCCAGGCGGCCTGCACTGCGCAATTCCGCGTGGTTGAGGATGCCGGTCGGCGCAACTCTCCGGTCGCGACCGATCTCGACGTGCGGACGCGCGACCTCTGAGCCATCTTATATTTTCCTTTCCCGTATCTTTGGAGTCCATCATGCCCGCGACCAGACTGATAACTTCGCTCCTTGCGCTCAGCGCTTTATCACTGGCGGCCGAGGCCCATGAGCGTGCGGTGGAGTTTCCACCGACAGCCGATGGAAGTCTCGTGGTTGCGGCGGACCTGCACACGCATTCGGTCTTTTCGGATGGACAGGTTTGGCCCTCGATCCGGGTCGAAGAAGCACACCGTGATGGTCTGGAGGTGCTCGCGATCACGGAGCATCTCGAGCATCAACCCAAGAAAGCAGATATCCCGCATCCCGACCGCAATCGCTCGTTCGAAGTTGCCGTCGAGTCTCTGATTACGGCCGGCTATATTGGTTTGCTCGTGATCAATGGCGCCGAGATCACGCGCAGCCAGCCGCATGGCCATATAAACGCTATCTTTCTCGATGATGCCAACGCCCTGCTGGTGGAGGATCCGCGCGCGGCCGTAGAAGCCGCAAATGCGCAGGGAGGATTTGTTTTCCTCAATCACCCCAATTGGCTTCCTCAGGCTCCTGACGGCATCGCGCGCCTTTCAGACTTCCACGAAACCCTCATCCGCGACGGACTTCTGCACGGAATCGAAGTCGCCAATGGAACCCTCGACGGGCATTCCGAGCACGCGCTACAGCTGGCGCTCGACAATAATCTGACCGTACTTGGAACATCTGACATACATGGGCTGGTCGACTGGACGCACAATGCAGGTCATGGCGGACATCGGCCGATGACCTTGGTACTGGCGGCAGATCGTTCCGAAGCTGCATTCAAGCAAGCGCTCATTGACGGGCGCACCGTCGCATGGATCAACGATGACCTGATGGGGCGAGCAGAACACGTTGATGCGATTGTCTCGAGCTGCCTCTCGCTTGAGGCCGCGGCTTACAATGCGCGCAGCACAGTTCTGCCCGTGACAATCAGGAACGCGTGTCCCTTGAACTTCACGCTTCAAAACAAGAGTGCACAGACATTCCAGAATGTCGGCGACCTGATCCGGATCGAGAGGGGCGGCGACATCGTGCTCCAGGTCCGTATGGGCGAAGTAGCGCCCCGTGTGGAGCTACAGTTCACCGTACTCAATACACAGACTGGCTTCCGCAAAAATCTCGACAAGACATTGTCAGGCGCCGTACCAGCGGCACTGAACGATGCCTCGCGTCTTCGCTGACTCTGCGGGTTAGGCGGGTCATTAGCGATCTGATTGCCTCCCTCAAATTGAGGGAAGAAGGCGTCTGGAGGTCCGGGGGCTATTCAATGCGGTGGACGTCGCCACAGGTGATGTCAGCGGAACCGGGTCTTGAGGCGGCCGTGCAGGGCGGTGAGGCTTGGAGCCTGACCCACGCATCTGGTAGTTTAAGCCTCACCTGGCGGCACTTTGCTTGCCGTGCTGGCGATTGGCTAAGCGCGTGTCCGCGCGGAAAACTCTCCCCACGCCTCCATCAGTACTCGGCGCTTCTCCAGATAGTTGGTGCGCCGGTAAGCGGCCTCCACCTTGTTCCGGATCGTGTGCGCCAGCGCTGCTTCGACAACGTCTCCGGGCGTTGCTGTTTGCTCTGCAGCCCAGTCACGGAACGATGAGCGGAAGCCGTGCACCGTTATCGACGCGTACCCCATGTCCCGAAGGACTTTCGTAAGCGTCATGTCCGAAAGCGGCTTGCCTGGTTTGCCGGGGAAGATGAAGGCATCCTTGCTCCGCCCCCAAAATGGCTCTGCGGCGACCAAGACTTCAAGCACCGCCCTCGACAGCGGCACAACGTGTTCCTTGCCCGCTTTCATCCGCGCTGCGGGGATCGTCCAGGTTCGCTGTTTAAGGTCGTGTTCCCCGTCAGCGACTGTGAGACAGATCGGCCAAATTGCTTCAGGAGGATTTCTGGCTCATCGTAACTGATACGAGGAGTGAAGATGAGACAGAAATCCGGGCCGAAGGAGTCTTCGGCCGAGAAGCATGTGCAAGCAATCAAGTGTCAGACCCGGCGGAAATTTTCAGCCGAGGAGAAGATCCGGATTGTCCTTGAAGGCCTACGCGGCGAGTACTCGATCGCCGAGCTGTGCCGGCGCGAGGGATGAGGCGGATAAGAAATCGCACCGCGATTTCCCGCTGAATGCCCAGGGGCTGTATTACACCTGGTCGAAGGAGCTCCTCGAAGCCGGCAAGAAGCGCTTGTCCGGCGACACCGAGCGGCAGGCGACGTCGGGCGAAGTGACGGGCCTGAAGCGTGAGATGCGTGACCTCAAGGAGGTCGTGGCGGACCTGACGCTGGAAAACCGCATTCTGAAAAAAAGCGTGATCGGGGGCGAGCCATTTTCCGCCATTGGTCTGAGGACAATGGCGAGCGACGCCCAAGAATGAGATACCCCGCATCCGAAAAGCTTGAGATCATCCGGCTGGTCGAGAACTCGCACCAGCCAGTCAAGAAGACGCTCGATCAGATCGGCGTGTCGCGTCCGACCTTCTATCGCTGGTACGATCTGTATCGCAGGTTCGGCGAAGCGGGACTGGAGGACCGGCGCGGTGGTTCTGGTCGCGTCTGGAACCGCATCCCGGCACAGGTGTGTGACCGGGTTCTGAAAATGGCCCTCGATCAGCCGGAACTCTCGCCCCGGGAGCTGGCGGTGACGTTCACGGACGAGAAGCGTTACTTCGTCTCGGAAGCCAGTGTTTACAGGCTTCTGAAGGCGCATGACCTGATCACCAGCCCAGCCTTCATCGTGATGAAAGCCGCCAGTGAGTTCCGCGACAAGACCACGGCGCCCAACCAGCTCTGGCAGACGGACTTCACCTATCTGAAGGTCATCGGCTGGGGCTGGTTCTACCTCTCCACGGTGCTGGATGACTTCTCCCGCTACATCATTGCCTGGAAGCTCTGCACGGGCATGGCGGCCAGTGATGTGCAGGACACGCTCAATCTGGCGCTCGAAGCTTCCGGGCTTGAAACCGCCAATGTCGTTCACCGCCCGCGCCTGTTGTCCGACAGCGGACCTTCCTGCATCTCTGGCCACCTCGCCAGATATCTCGCGGGCAAAGGCATGAAGCACACGCGTGGCGGGTCCTATTACACTCAGACGCAAGGCAGTTGGAGCGTTAAGCGATTGATCCGGGAGTTCAACAGTAGCGCAGACAAACGCTGGCATCAGACTTTGAAGAACCGGATCCTGCTGGAAAATTACTTCCTGCCCGGAGACCTTGAAGCGCAGATCGACGCGTTCGTCGGCCACTACAACCATCAGCGCTATCATGAGAGCCTGAAAAACCTCACCCCGGCCGATGTCTACACCGGCCGAGGGCAGACCATCCTGCTCGAACGTGAGAAAATCAAAAGGAGGACAATGAAACTCAGGCGCTTGCAGCACGCCGTGTCTGCTGCTTAACTCAAACCCAGATGCGCCAGACTCTCCTTAAGTCAGGCAGCCATCTGTCTCAAAATACCTGACGACGGACAAGCTGGATACACCCGCAAATACCAGTAGAGGATAAGCGAAAGGTATACCCCGTGCCTCCATCAGCATAAGCTGAGAGTTATTATCGAAAAGCTTGGAAATGCCAGGTGCAAGAAAATAGAGACCCAATAAAAACCGGCCAACAATGATACTAAGTGCCGAAGCGTTAAGAGATGGCATGTGAATATTCCAACTTGCGGTAGTAGGCTCTATCAAAAATGTTGACCGGAGGGCCGTTGTCGGTCCTAACGTGGACAGGGCTGAACGCAAGGCGAAAAATCGGAAACTGACTGCGCAATTGCTTGTCGAAACGGCAGATACTCTCACGCATCGATGGTTTGCGGAGGACGACGGCAATTTGACCTCACCGGAGATAATGACATGTGAGCTGAGTGTGCATGCTCAGCGCCTATCTCCTTGCTACAGCTAGTGCCCATGCTTAGCGACATTGGCCCTAAAGACCCTGAAAAATTATCCGTTCTATATCAATAGTATAAGAGAAAGAGAGTTCGTCCGTAGGCTCTCGCCCACCGCCATTTAGCATCGTTTTTATCGGATATTTTTCTCTAAAATGGCTCCTGGTGCATTCGCTGGTGCATTCGTGTTTTTGGACCGTGCGCTTTTTCTTTAATGAGGGGCAGGTCCGTTCCTGCGACGCGTTCCAGGTGTTTCGCATCGGCGCGGACCGTTTCGTTGCAGCTCCCTCGGTTTTTTGCGCGCAGGACGTAGAGGTGGAGGCAGCTCGAAAGATGACTGCGCATTCCGGGATTGTCCGGCCGATCCTGTTGAGGACACCATCCTGCAGCGGCCTTATGCGCCGACTGCGGACAGAAGCATGAAGCCGGCGACGCGAACTTTACAAAAAAAGGGATTGACCCGTCATAGCCCGTTACAGAAGCCACCTCTAACGTCGGACCAGCTCAGCGCCTTGAATTTCGTCTGCACTGAAAATATATAGAAAGAATTCTAGAAATGGAGGGCAATATGGCCCTGAGCATTAAAGCCGATGAAGCCGATCGGCTGGCGCGGCGGTTAGCGGCTCTGACTGGGGAGACAATGACAGAGGCGGTCACGAAGTCTCTGAAGGAACGGCTTGAGCGTTTGCAAAAGCGGGCTCCTGCCGAACCCAAAGATTTGGCAGCGCGCATTCTCGCAGCAGCGGCCGAGTTCCGAAAGAAATATGACACAAGTCCGGTCACACAGGAAGAATGGGACTGGGCGTGTGGCGACACACCGGAAGAACGCGGGTTCTGATGAGCGATATCGTCGTTGATACGTCCGCGATCATCGCGATCCTGTTTGATGAGGCGGGCGCGGCAGACCTCACCGAGAAGATGGCGCATGCGCAGTCTCGTGTCATGTCGGCTGCAAATTATGTCGAGCTTGGAATAGTCCTGGCGGGACGCCGCGACGGCGCACCAGAGCGCGTTGCGGCAGACCTTGACCGTGTTCTCAGCCAGTTTGATGTGACGATCGCCCCGTTAACCCACTCGATCGCGCGCGATGCCCTGACCGCACGCGTGAAGTTCGGGCGGGGTTTTGGCGCGCCTGCGGGGTTGAACTTTGGAGACAGCTTTGCCTACGCGCTTGCCAGATCCATGGATGCCCCCCTGTTGTTCGTCGGGAATGACTTCTCAAAGACGGACGTTCAGATTGCCTGAGGATTGTCATTAATCGTTGCAGCCAGTACAGACGCCCGTACAGGTTCCAGCTTTGATGAGTTCCTGAAAGAGGACGATCTGGCCGACACAGATCAACGACCGTCGCATCCTGCATTTGTGGCCAAATCGCAACCTGCGATCATGGTAACGGGGTAGAAGAGAACCTTGTCGGCGCAAGAAGTCGTGACCTGCTCTGATTCTTCGGACCACGGCTATTTTGGATGAGCGACCAGAACTGCCTTTTCGATATGCCCCTGACGGAGCGGTTGAGCGACGGGTCGGGGCGCGAAGGCCCCACACACCGCAGCGTCCCGACCCGTCGCATTAGCGGGCGCTGCAATTGTTGATCTTCTGCTGGCCACGAACTCTGCCGGCGTCAGGTATCCGAGGCTCGAATGAGGGCGGACCTCATTGTAATGCCGCCGCCAGGCTTCGATGACAACCTTTGCCTCACCCCGGGACCGGAACCATTCCAGGTTCAGGCACTCGTCCCGGAACTTGCCATTGAAACTCTCGCACGCGCCGTTCTGCCAGGGCTTGCCGGGATCGATCAGGGCTGTCTCGATGCCCTCATCGACCATCCACTTGAGAATGGCGCGGGAGACAAACTCGGGACCATTGTCCGACCTCAGATGAATCGGTGCGCCGCGCTCCGTGTAAACGCCGGTAATAAAAGGGGCCACTTTCTGGCGTCGTGACCGGCTTCGATGCCGGATTAAAAAAGGGCCAGTCCTGATAGACCCTCGCGGATTTGCGAGGGCGGAGGATGAAGCGCGTGGAACTATACGTGAAGGTGCGGCGGGCCGTTCTGGCTGATGGCATGAGCCGGCGGGGAGCTGCCCGTTATTTCGGGATCGACCGCAAGACGGTCGACAAGATTCTGGTCTTTCCGGCGCCGCCCGAGCATGGCCGGTCGGGCCGGATTTACAGGCGCAAGCTGACGGGCTTCACGGGGATCATCGATGCGATCCTGTCGGCAGACCGGCAGGTGCATTCCAAGCAGCGACACACGGCGCAGCGCATCTTCGAGCGACTGAAGGACGAGCACGGGTTCAGCGGCGGCTCGACGATCGTGCGCAATTACGTGGCCGAGGCTCGGCTGCGGTCAAAGGAAGTGTTTGTTCCGCTGAGCCACAAGCCGGGTCACGCGCAGGCGGATTTCGGCGAGGCGGATGCGATCATCGCAGGCAAGCGCGTGCGGTTTCACTATTTCTGCATGGACCTGCCGCAGTCGGATGCGTGCTTTGTCAAAGCCTATCCGGCCGAGGTCACCGAAGCGTTTTGCGACGGGCATGCCGCGGCGTTCGATTTTTTCGGCGGCGTGCCGGTGTCGATCCTTTACGACAACACAAGGCTCGCCGTGGCGCAGATCCTCGGCGACGGCCAGCGCACCCGCAGCAGCATGTTCTCGGGCCTGCAGAGCCATTACCTGTTCGAGGACCGGTTCGGGCGCCCGGGCAAAGGCAACGACAAGGGTAAAGTCGAGGGCCTGGTCAGCTACGCGCGGCGCAACTTCATGGTGCCGGTACCGGTCGCTGACAGCTTCGAGACCTTCAATGAGATGCTGATCGACAAGTGCAGAAAACGTCAGCAGGCTGTGCTTCGCGGCAAACACGCCAGCATCGCCGAACGGTTCAGGTCGGATGCGGAGATGCTCATGGCGCGGCCCGCTTATGCCTTCGATCCCTGTCACATGACGGCGGGCCGGGCCTCGTCATTGTCGCTCGTGCGCTACAAGACGAATGACTACTCGGTGCCGACGGCCTTCGCGCACCGGGAGATGGTGATCAAGGCTTATGTCGACCGGGTCGACATCATCTGCCAGGGCGAGCGGATTGCCCGTCACCCGCGCACCTATGCCCGCGAGGACTTCGTCTACGATCCGCTGCATTACCTCGCGCTGATCGAGCAGAAGGCCGGATCGCTGGACCAGGCCGCACCGCTGGACAAGTGGCTCCTGTCGCCGCCGGTGCACCGCATGCGGCGCCTTATGGAAGCCCGCAGCGGCAAGGAAGGACGGCGCGAGTTCATCCAGGTGCTGCGGCTGTGCGAGACGTTCGACCAGACGCTTGTCGAAGCCAGTGTCGCGCATGCGCTCGACATCGGCGCCACAAGCTTCGACGCCGTCAAGATGATCGCACTGGCGAAGCTGGAACACCGCCCGCCGCGGCTGGATCTCAGCCTCTACCCCTATCTGCCGCGCGCCGACGTGCGCGCCACTGACACACGCAGCTATCTCGGCCTGCTTGATCTGGCAGGTGCCGCATGAGCGAGGACTTCATGCCACTCCCGGCAATCGAGACGCCGGCGACTTCGGTGCCGCCGCAGGTCCTGCTCGCCAATCATCTCAAGGCGGTGAAGCTGCCGGCGTTCGCGCGCGACTATGAGAAGGTGGCGATGGAGGCGGCCGGGGACCGGGCCGATTACCCCAAATACCTCCTGCGCCTGTGCGAACTCGAGCGTATCGACCGCGAGCGGCGCAGCATCGAGCGGCGTATCCGCCAGGCCCGGTTCCCGCATACCAAGAGCTTCGACACGTTCGACTTCGCCGCCCAGCCTTCGCTGAACAAGGCGCTGGTTCTCGAGCTGGCCCGCTGTGAGTGGATCGACAAACGCCGCAACGTCATCGCTCTTGGGCCAAGCGGTACCGGCAAGACGCACACCGCCCTGGCGCTCGGCCTCGCTGCCTGCCAGCGCGGACACAGCGTCGCGTTCACCACCGCTGCCGCGCTCGTCCATGAGCTCATGGAGGCGCGCGACGAGCGCCGTCTCCCGCGCGCGCAGAAGCATCTCGCCAGCGTCAAACTCCTGATCATCGACGAACTTGGCTATGTGCCGTTCACCGCAGTCGGCGCCGAGCTGCTGTTCGAGGTCCTGAGCCAACGCTACGAACGCAGCAGCACCCTGATCACCAGCAACCTGCCGTTCAACGAATGGACCAGCGTGTTCGGCTCCGAACGCCTCACCGGCGCGCTGCTCGACAGGCTCACGCACCACGTCCACATCCTCGAACTGAACGGCGACAGCTTCCGGCTCGCCACGAGCCGCAAGCGCCAGAAGCGATCCACCCCGGAAAACGGAGGCACCGCATGAAATAGGATCCGAAAAACTGCCAGCGCCTCACCGGCTGCCTGGCCTCCGCTTAGCTCCGGCCAGCCAGCCGGCGAGGCGCAAGAAACCAGCCTCGGATGCGGGGCTTCTTATCGAACCTGACTGGCCCCTTTTTAAGCCGGCAAATGGCCCCTTTTTATCCCGGCGTTGACACTGAGGGGCGGATCAACCGGCGCAATGGGGTCTCGAAGAAGACGGTTCTGACAGGCACCTCAAAGATGACACTGGACATTCCACGCGACCGATCTGGCACCTTCGATCCGAAGCTGATCGCCCGGCACCAGCGCCGGTTTCCGGACTTCGACGAGAAGATCATCTCGATGTATGCGCGCGGCATGAGCGTACGCGAGATCCGGGGCCATCTGGAGGAGCTCTACGGGATCGACGTTTCTGCGGACCTGATCTCGACGATCACCGATGCGGTCCTGGAGGCTGTCGCCGAATGGCAGAACCGCCCTGGATGCCTGCTATCCTCTGGTTTTCTTCGACGCGATCCGGGTCAAGATCCGGGACGAGGGCTTTGTGCGCAACAAGGCGGTTTACATCGCGCTCGGCATTCTGCCCGACGCAACCAGGGAAATCCTCGGCATCTGGACCGAGCAGACCGAGGGAGCAAAGTTCTGGCTGAGGGTCATGAACGAGCTGAAGAACCGGGGTGTTGGCGATATCCTGATCGCCGTTGTTGACGGCCTGAAGGGGTTCCCGGAGGCCATCAATGCGGTCTTTCCGCAAACGGTCGTGCAAACCTGAATCGTTCACCTGATCCGGACCTCGATGGGCTTTGCATCCTGGAAAGACCGCAAAGCGATCGCCCAGTCCCTGCGCAGCGTTTATCGCGCCGCAAATGCAGAGGCGGGCCTGGCCGCCCTGGAAGCCTTCGAAGAAGGGCCCTGGGGGAGAAATACCCGGCCATCGGGCAAAGCTGGCGACGCCATTGGGAGGAGGTGATCGCGTTCTTTGCCTTCAGTGAGCCGATCCGCCGGATCATTTATACCACCAATGCGATCGAGGCCCTGAACTCGAAGCTCCGGCGGGCGGTGCGCACGCGCGGTCACTTCCCGAGCGACGAGGCGGCCATGAAGCTGCTATACCTCGTTCTCAATCACGCTGCCGAGCAATGGAAACGGCCCCCGCGTGAATGGTTCGAGGCAAAGACCCAGTTCGCTGTCATCTTCGGTGACAGGTTCGTGGTCTGATTATGAAAACACGCCCCGAGCACAAAATTTAGGACAGTCCCGCCTTAAAAGTCTTTCAGGGCACGACATGGCAACGCTGCCGGGTTCATACGACAAGGAACC
>CAZIGV010000029.1:0-22532 GCA_964538945.1 uncultured Hyphomonas sp. | reverse complement strand
GGCCGTTCGCCAAAAAGTCAATGCACTGAGCATGTGGGGCGCTCGCAGCGCTTACTTTACATCTGGCGTCAGGTGAGGTTCGAGCGGGCGAGGGAAGTATGCGTCGATTTCTATGTGCGCTGATGGCGTTGAGCGCTCTGGGTCAGATGGCTCGGGCGCAGGAGTTCCCGCCGGTGTTTGTCTACGGTGAAGACGATACGGATTTCGAGAGGGCATGTGCATTGAGCTACGGCTCGGCAATCGCAGCAGTAGTATCCGAGTTCCGAAAAAATAACGTCGCGCTTACCAAGTCATCGGAACAATACCGCGAGGGCAGTGTGATGGCCTACTTGAACATCAACCCAGTCGAAACTTCCAGCAATGCTTGCGCCGTTGCTTATTCGATGAGGATTTATCACTACCAAGATATCTACAATACTCTCACGAATAGATCTGAGGTCGCCGCCATAGATTTTTGTTCGAAGGGGGGCGTCATGAATGGTGTTAGATACAACCTGCAGACGCGTTTGAATGACGCGTTCCGCGACTATACAAATCAGTGCATCTCTCAAGCCCTGGGCTTTTAATGCAAACTAGTTCCGTCCTGCGAGAACCTGAAATCTAAGGCACAATAGATTTAAGGAAAAAATCCATGCAAGAAAAATCGAAAAGACCGCGCTGGTTGTTGATGTCGGTAGTCGGCTTGATCGTCGGTTGGTTCGTAATTTTTCCACTAGTTAACGGTGGCTGATGAATGAGGTCTCGCTAAGGTGCGCACCATGAAGCCGAGAGAAGCTCGGGTTAGAGACACAAGATGACCCCCATCACCAGCTACGTCCTACTCGCCTTCACGGTCAGCGTTTTTCTCGCCTTGTTTGTGGGAGTGGTGTTCCTGATCCGGGCCATATTCAAGGGCATCGGCAAGGTGGTGCGCAAGCGGGACCGCGCCGAATAGGCATCCATCGCCTACCAACGCTGTTCGGGTTACACCCGTGGCATGGAGATCAGAACCCGGCCCCGTGTGAACGAGTACGCCTCGCTTGCCGAAAAGGTGGCAGGCTCTCACCCGCCGCCCTTGATATTCAGCCCGTCAGCCCATCGGCGTGCACCTGCTCGCGATGCTCGAACAGGATGGCTCCGACCGGCAGCGGGCTTTCGACGAGCGGCCCGTCGAAAACCGTCACGACCTCGCACCAGCCAGTCTCTACGCTCTTCGCCTGGGCGAAGGCCTTGGCGCTCTTGAGGTCGTGATCGAACGCTAGCTCGTCGAGCCGCTCGCTGGGCAGCTCGCCGCCCCATGCGGCGCGGTAGAAGTATGAGTATTCAGACATGCGGCTCTCCTGTACAGGTCAGGAGCGCATAGCCGGTGACGGCGTGCCTGTCGCCAGAACAATATTCGTACACGGACGACTATAATTAGTACGCCACAGAGAGCTCGACCTCTGCCTCGCCCGCCTCGACGGGCGCGGCCTTGCGCGGCTTCTTCACGCGAGCTGACACGAAGTCTGCCCATGCAGCCATGGCCGGGCGGCGCTCCTCGAGCCAGTCGGTGCGCAGGTAGGCGCGGACGGTCGTGTCACGGATCCGGTGATGAAGGGCGGCCTCGCAGGCCTCGTACTGAAGCCCGCCCTTAGTCTGCAGCCACACACGGAAGGGTGTGCGCAGGCCGTGGATGGTGGTCTGATCGTCGAAGCCTGCCTTCTCGAGCGCAACCCTTACAGCAGTCTCGCTGACGTTCGGCTCTGCCGCCCCTCGGCTGTTTTTCGTGAAGAAGATCGGCCTGAAGCTCGTCGGCTTGCGCCTTGCGGCGGCACCGAGTTCTGCCACGTCGATCATGATGCCTTGTGCGCGGCGGACCTTGTCGAATAGGCGCATGAGCTCCGGCGTGATCGGGATCCGGTGGTCGCCGTTGTCGCTGATCTTCATGATGGCCGCAGGGATGGTCAGAGTCATGGTCTCTGTATTGATCCACTCCCAGCGCAGACGGCGCGCTTCGCCAACGCGAAGGCCGGTCAGAATCAGCGCCTGCAGGCAGCGAGATCCTATCGTAGGCAGCTCCTCGAGGGTCATGTACAGGTCAGGCACATCCTCGATCGGCATGGCACGCAAGTGTTCGACGGTGTGGTCCTGCTTCGGCATGTAGAGATCCAGGGCGCCAGCCCAGTCGGCTGGGTTTGTAACAATGAGCCCCTCTACGCGGGCCGACGCGAAGATGCGCCAGAGGCGCGTCTGGAGACGCTTTGCGGTCTCAGGGTGCGTGAGCCAGATGGGCGCGAGCGCCTTGTTGCCGACCATCTGCAGGGTGATCTTGTCGATCGGCAGGTGGTGGAGCGGTGCGCCGTGCGTTCGGATCACGTTTCGCCAGCTGGCCACCGTCTTCGGGCTTTTCTTGGCGAGGTGCTTTTTCATCCAGATCTCTGCGTACTCGATGAAGCGCGGCGCGCCGGTGGTTGTCTTCAGGATGGCGTTCCGATCCTTGAAGTCCTCAGGGGCGCCGCCAGCTGAGACGTGCGCGCGGATCTTGCCCGCGGCCTCGCGGGCCGCCTCGATCGAGGTGGCAGGGTAGGCGCCGAGGCCGACGACCGACATCCGGCCTTCGATCATCTTGCGGAAGATCCAGCTGGAATTGCCGCCTTTGGCGGTCTGCAGGTACAGGCCGCCGCCGTCAGTCATCACTGTGCCCGGCTTGGCCGCTCGGAGCTGTCTCTCGCTGAGCTTGTGAATGCCCGACATAGTGTGGCTCCCGCCTCGTTTGCTGTACATCGGCGATGTATAATTCAACTTATAAATCGGCGTTTTGGGCCCCTCCGTCAAGCCCCAGCAGTTACAGCAGGATCAGCCCCATCTTGTACAAAACACTTGTACAAACAGGAGTTTGTACAAGATTCATCGTGTGATTTCTCGGCGGTCCAGGAGGCGTCAGATCTCCTGCTCACGGAGCCACGCTCACCCGGCCACGCGGGCGTCTGTGATCTGTGGGGGCAGTGGGAACCTGCTCGGGACCGCGTGGCGATGCGTGTTATCCTTTTGACGCAGCGATACCCGCAATACCCTGTGCTTATCGGGGTATCGTCCCCGGGGGACGGCCCTGATGCCCGGCATAACCGGGAGGCGCCTGCCGGAAGATGTTCATCGCTGCATCCGCGTCTATGCTGGCGCATGCGGTCTGAGCACGCAGCCCGCCGTGCGGCGGCGGCCGGAAGAGGCCACACGGCCAGCGGAACGCTCGGCGCTGTCGTGGCCGCCTTCGCGCGCGGGATGTCCGCCGGTTTCCCCGAAGTGGCGCGCAGCGGCGCGCTTATCGAGGCGGCTGATTTTTCGTCATCATCCTCGGCACGGATGTTATCTCAGAACCCATGCGCAGCCGCCCGGATGCGGGGGTGCGGGGTGGCTGAACCTGCACGCCGACAAGGGCGCTGTTCACGGCCAGCGTCACGGTTACGCAACTTCGCTTCGGGCTGGAGCGCCTGCCGGCTGGCAAACCCGGGGTCGATCTCCGGGCGGTCCCTGATCTGACCTTATCGCGTCTCGCCGGCCCGCGCATCCTGTCGTTCGACGTGCCTGCCGCGAGGCCTCGCGGCCTGCATGGCTGCCGAGGCCGGGCTGACGCCCCGATTGGCGCGATCACCCGGGCGCATGGCTTTGCCATCGCGACGCGCGAAATCGCTGTGTTTCGAGGGCCTGGCCTCAATGTCATCAACCCATGGGACCCCGAATGAGCCGGTTACATCCTGCCTGTGCCCGGCGGCGGGCTGCGATCGTTTTCCCGGTGTTCAGCGCCGTCTGAACGGCTTGTGGCTGCACGGTTCGCCTGCTCCGGTCCTGCCGCAGGGTGTTAAACGACCGCCCCGAACAGCCGGCCAATTCCCGCGGTGATCGCCATAGCCACCGCTCCCCAGAAGGTCACCCGGATGACCGCCCTGCCGATGGGCGCATCGCCGGCGCGGGCGCCAACCGCGCCGAGCATAGCCAGGAAAGCCAGTGAGGAAGCTGTGACGCCCAGCGCAATGTGCGTCGCCGGTGCCAGGAGAGCGGCCAGTAAGGGCAGTGCAGCGCCGATGGCAAACGTCGCCGCAGAGGTCAGGGCGGCCTGGACCGGACGGGCCGTGGTCATGTCGGTGATGTGTAACTCGTCGCGCACATGCGCTGCGAGGGCGTCTTTTGCCATGAGTTGACCGGCGACCTCGCGGGCGAGCTCCGGCGTCAGACCGCGCGCGAGGTAGATGCCGGTGAGTTCATTGAGTTCGGCTTCAGGATGGTCCTGCAATTCTTTCGTTTCGCGCGCGACATCCGCTTTCTCCGTATCGGACTGCGAACTCACCGAAACATACTCACCCGCGGCCATCGACAGGGCGCCCGCAACCAGGCCCGCAAGGCCCGTGAACACAATGCTGCTGCCGGAGGCATTGGCCGCCGCAACCCCGACGATCAGACTTGCGGTGGAGATGATCCCGTCATTCGCGCCGAGAACTGCTGCGCGAAGCCAGCCGGTTCGGGAGACCGCGTGGCGTTCGAGGTGAAGCTTCAGGCGGGTCATGATCTGCGCATCCTTTCACACAGCAAACATCGCGAGCGCCGCCGCGGCCATCACGGCCGTTGCCAGCCACCCCAGAACCTTCAGCCCGAGCGGCGCGGTGAACGCACCAAGGTGCTTGCGGTTCGAGACGACGAGCATCGCGGCGGTCATCAACGGCACGGCGATCAGCCCGTTCAGAACAGCGCTCCAGAACAGGGCTTTGATCGGGTCGACCGGCAGGAGCAGCATCAGGAGGCCGAGCGACATGGCGAGGGCGATCACCGCATAGAAGCCAGGCGCGCCCTGCGGTGCTTTCTCGAGGCCGAAGGGCCAGCCGCGCAGTTCGGCGATGGCATAGGCGGCGGATCCGGCGAGTACCGGAAGCGCCAGGAGGCCTGCGCCGATGATGCCGAGGCTGAACAAAAGAAACGCAAAATCGCCTGCGATCGGTCGCAGGGCCTGCGCCGCCTCGGCAGAGGTCGTGATGTCGGTGATCCCGGCGCGGTTCAGCGTGACAGCCGTTGTGAGCATGATGAAAAAGGCGATCAGGTTCGAGAACGCCATCCCCATGAATGTGTCGAAGCCGATCCGGCCCAGTTCGGCGGGTGCGGCCTCGGGATGGTCGCGCAATGGCCCGGCGCCCGCCAGTTTCTGATCCTCAACTTCCTCGGCGCTTTGCCAGAAAAAAAGATAGGGGCTGATGGTTGTACCGAAGACGGCGACAAGGAGGGTGAAGGTTGCCTGCGTCCATGCGATCTGCGGCCATACCGCACCCAGAATCACGCTGCGCCAGTCGATCTGAACGAAAAACAGGACCCCGACATAGGCCAGGAGGGCCAGCGTCAGCCATTTGAGCACATGCACATAGCGGTGATAGGGAACGAAGACCTGCAACAGCAGCGAGCCGGCTGCGAACAGGATCGCGAACAGGGTCTCGCCCCAGCCGAGCACGAGACGCGCGGCCGCCCCCATGGCAACAATGTTTGCACCGATATTCACCGTATTGGCGAAAAACAGCAGGAAGACGATGCCATGGACAAGCCAGCCTGGCAGCACACGGGCCATATTGGCGGCGAGGCCTTCGCCGGTCACCCGCCCGATGCGCGCGCAGATTGACTGGATCGCCGCCATCAGCGGAAAGGTCAGAACCAACGTCCAGAGCAGGCTGACGCCAAACTGCGCGCCTGCCTGGGAATAGACGGCGATCCCGCTCGGATCATCATCCGCCGCGCCCGTGATGAGGCCGGGGCCAAGACGCCGGAACCAGGCCTTGCCCGGCCGCTTGGCGTCGCTCATGTCCCGCCTCCATCTGCTGCGTATCGACCGGTGTCTGGGCTTCGGCTAGGAGCCCGTCAAGCTGGCGGCGTCGGAGGCGGCGGTCAGGCCGGTGCCCGCATCCAGCCGGTCGCGAAGAGCCGTCACCGGCTCGACGCTTGTCGTTTTCCTGATCCTGGCCCACGCCGCACGGGTATCGTGAAGTGCCATCAGCTGTCCCGGCCGGCGCGCAAAACCTCAGCAACAAGATCCGTGCGCTCGGTAATCCTCCGGGCTTTGACCTGCGCGGGCCGGCGCGTCTTTGCATGACCGGTGCATACCGGGCCTTCTGCCCATTGCCCCCGCCCTGCGTGTTGATGAAGCCCAATGGTTCACGAGCAGCGAAGGTCTGGCGGTCCATGGCCAGGTAAGGGATCGAGGCGGCTGTTATTCCGGCGAGGACCCGTGACGCAGCCTTTATCCGGACCGGACCGTCTTCGCTTACGGAACATGTACCGATGGCGGAGGGCGGCGCTCTCTCGTTCGCCGGCTCGCCGGCCTTGCTCAGGGCAGAGGGCTCTGTTCCGCGCTCGTTTAACTTGCCGCGCGCAGAGAAAGATCATCGCTCCGGTGCGATCCTTGCCTGACCCCGGAATATGCAACCGGACTAAGAACGACGGAACATTCCGGCGCACAGACCCGCCGTGAACCGTCCCGCATCGCCGGCCATCCTGAGCAGGATGAGCGGTATGCCCGGGGCCCTGCCTGTCGCAGTGGCCTGCGAACGGAGTGCACCGGTTGACGCGCCGCAGGCAGGGTTTGATCCATCAATGATCTCCAAACCGCGCCTGACCGTGAACGAGGCTGTTTTTCACGTCCGGCCGGAGCCAGCCTACCAGAAGACGAAATAAATCGCGGCGAGAATGAGCACGATCACCAGCCCTGCCACGTTGAACGCGGTCGATGTCCGCAGGCTTAACCCGGTCAGGTCGACCGCTCGTCCCTCCGTCGGTCGCGGCGTGAGCATCGAGACGATGACGCCGATCACGATGCAGCACAGGAAAACGACCCAGATCCTCAGCACGAAGGGAACTTCGGGAAGGCCAAGCTTTGCAAAGAGGTTCAGGACAACCGAGGATATCAGGATGGCGAACGCTCCCGCGGCATTGGTCCTCTTCCAGAAAAAGCCGAGCAGAAACACACCCACGACGCCAGGCGCGATGAAACCGGTATATTCCTGGATCGTCTGGAATGCCGAAGTCATTCCTCCGAGGAAGGGTTGCGCAAGGGCCAGTGCGATGACCATCGCGATCAGCGCCGTCAGCCGGCCCACGAGGACGTAATGACCTTCACTCGCCGAGCGGACAAAGTGATCCCGATAGACATCCATCGTGAATATCGTCGCGATCGAATTCATCATCGAGGCCAGTGAGGAGACGATCGCAGCGATCAGCGCCGCAAAAACAAGTCCGCGCAGGCCGCCCGGCACAAGTGTCATGAGGGTGCCGTAAGTGCTGTCCGGACGCGCTGAAAGCGCCCCGGCATCAAGCTGTCCCTGCTGGGCGAGCCAGAGCGCTGCTATGCCTGGAATAACAACGATCACCGGGATCAGGAGCTTGAGAAAGGCCGCAAAGGCGAGGCCTTTCTGTGCCTCCGCCAGGCTCTGGGCACCCAGCGCCCTCTGAATGATGTACTGGTTGAAACCCCAATAGGAGAAATGAAGGACCCAGAGGCCGCCCAGCAATGTCCATATCCCCGGCAGGTCTGAGTAAGAAGGATGGGCAGGTTCAAGAATCATTCTGAAATGAGAAGGCAGCTCGGCAAGCAGAATGCCGAAACCGGCGACAGGACCGGCTCCGGCGCCCACAAGGTTCAGAGAGATCCAGAGGATCGCAAACCCGCCAAGGATGAGGATAAGAACCTGGATGATGTCCGTGAGTGCAACCGCCTTCAGGCCGCCATAAAGCGAATAGAGCACCGAAAAAGCGGCCAGCCCGGCCATGCTGGCAAGGACACTCCAGCCCGTGACGGCATTCAGGGCAAGCCCGCCGAGCCACAGGATCGAAGTCAGATTGACGCTGGTGTACAGGATCAGCCAGAAGCCCGCCATGACGATCTTCACTTCCGGCCCGAAACGGGTTTCCAGGAATTGCGGCATCGTGAAGATCTGCCGCTGCAGGAAGATCGGCAGAAAGTATTTGGCGACAATCAGCAGGACGATGGCTGCCTGCCATTCATAGGCGGCAATCGCCAGGCCCACCACGAAACCCTGCCCGGACTGACCGATGATCTGCTCTGCAGAGATGTTTGCTGCAATCAGCGAGGCGCCAATGGCCCACCAGGGCAGTGCCTTGCCGGCAAGGAAGTAGTCTTCAGTATCCTTCTTCTGGCCAGCCGGTTCGCGTGAGACGGCCAGGGCAATCCCGAGCAGGGTCACCCCGTAAAGGGCAACAATGATGAGATCGATTGTTTCTAGTGCCATCTGTCTTCCCCCTTACGTCCCGGCGGGGCGCGCCCGCACGGATCTGTTTTCCCGCCTTATGTTCGCGCGCAACCCGGCTCTCTGACAAGGTCCGATGAGGCGAAACGGACTTACGAGACCATCAGAGGGCCGCCCACGCCCGCGCCGCCACATCCCTGCTGTCGGGGATTTGGTCCGCTTTGTCGAACTTGGCTTGGCCGCTGGCCGCGTCCTGTTCAACACTCTGGCGCGCAAGCAACCGGGTGGCGGGCAGGAGGATCATTTTGTTTTTAACGACGTCGGACAGGATCGGTGCCCTGGCGCGGGGTTGGAGGGTCTTTCTGGCCTGTATGGCTGTTTTCCCGACTGTCTGGCCTGCCCTCGCGCAATCCCTTGAGGACGGGCTCAGTGAAGCCTGGCGCAGCGCCGGCAAGCCCGCAGACCTCGTGATGCCCCCGCCGGTGGGGGTCTGGGAGGTTGAAGGCAGTGCCATTCAGGCCCGTTCCTATGAGGCCCGCGTTCCGGGAGGTGAAGCGCTCCGGCTGGACATACGCAGCCGCACCCCAAATCCCTGGGACGCCTTTGCCGCCGCCTATACCACAACCGATATCCGGGCGGGCGACCTCATCTTTGTCTCGCTCTGGGCGCGCTCTGCGAATCCGCCGCGGGGCATGGAGGCGGGCGTTCTTCCGAATGTCCTTCTGCAGGAAAGAGGCGGCAATTATGCGGATTTCGGGAGCTGGACGGTGACCCTTGACGATGAATGGCGCTCGTATGTGTTTCAGGCCGTTGCGCCGCGCGATTTTCGGGCAGGTGAGCTTGGCGTGGTCATCCATCTGGGCCGCTACAGGCAGAAGATAGATCTCGGCCCGGTCTATGCCCTCAATCTCGGTCCGGATACAGACCTTGACGTCATTCCTGCGCCTCCGGCCGGGTAGAGCCATGTTCAGGGCTGGGGCTTGCCCGCGGTCATGCCGACATTCCGGGCAAGGACCTGCCACAGTGCAGCGCGCTCCGGGGCCGAAAGGTTACCGAGCCCGCCACGCAGGGCTGGCGGAATATGAGCCACGGCCTCGTCCCCCGGCGAAAAGACGAACTCGTCGAACATGGCCTTCCATGCCGCCTTCATTGGCGCGGGCAATCCTCTGATCGTCAGGAGCGCATGCAGGAAGCTGTCCATTGGCGAACCGAAGACATCATACTCATTCCACCAATAGTTCACGAGGACATTGAACGGGCTGAGAGAGCGCACGTGATGCCACCAGAAATAGGGTATGAAGATCGCGTCTCCAGGGCCCAGTCTGCCGGTCAGCGCGGCGGCCTGCGCCTGGCTGAACCGTGGGAATCTCTCATGGTCCGGATCTTCGATCCGGACCAGGCTGACAGGTGTCCCGGCCAGGCTTCGCTCGACGGGACCCATATAAAGGTTTGCCAGCTGATCTGGCGGAAAAAGCGTAAATTCCCGATATCCGGCAATCACACATGCGATATTCTGTGAAAGGTCGAAATGGGTCTGAACCGTGACCTGGTTTCCTACCCAAATCCGTGGACGTACGGTCTGCGACAGGAAGCTGATCCGGTTCTCATCTGAAAATCCCGGCAGGATGTCATCGCAAGGCACCGACTGCATATTGACGCCTTGTCCATCGGCGCTTTTGATCCGCCTGAGCCCGTCGGTGAACGCGCAGCGGTTCCGGCTGAAATTGGTCGCAGACAAATCATCAGAATAGAAAAAATGTCCTCCGATACCGGGGAATGCTTCGAGGATCTCGACCGGCTTGCCACTGTCGAACCTGCCGAGATAGCGTATAAGTTCGTCGGCCGGTTGTTCCGCGGCGATCTGTGTGCAGGGCCAGTGGCTGACAAATCCGCGCAGGATCGCGGGCTTGCCTGATGGGTAGATCTCTTCCCGGAATTGCCGGGGGTCTACATCGACGAATTCGCAGATCGCGGATGATGGCTGTATCATTGAACGCAGAGGTCCCCGGCCGCCGCGCAATTGTCCCGGATGAAGTCCGCGTGCGCGGGCAAGGACTGCGCCGAGCTGGCCACAACACCGCTGATCTGCTGGAGGTTTCTCTCCAGAACGTCTTCCGGCATGAGATCTGCAACCGGATCATATCCTTCCGCGCCATGCTCCTGTCCCTCGAAAACAGCCAGCCAGCTTGATTCCGAGAACAATTCTTCCCGGTAGCGGAAAATCCTGCCGGTCTGGCGGTAAAGGTCCCAGCGCCGGGTGAGCGACTCCGGGATGTCCATGCCGCGGACATAGCGCCAGAATGGCGTGTCATCGCGCCAGGTTGCCTTGTAGTGCAGGATCAGGAAATCGCGTATCCGCTCATACTCCTCAGCCGTCAGGCGATTGTATTCATCGATCAGCGCAGGCTGCGTGTCCCGGCGCGGAAGGCACTGGATGAAGCGTGCAATCCCCGACTGGGCAAGATGGATTGAGGTCGACTCAAGGGGCTCCATGAAGCCCGCAGCCAGACCGATGGACAGGACATTCCTGTCCCAGAATTTCCGTCGGCGTCCGGTCCTGAAACTGAGGTCCCTGACCTGTGGTCCTGAACTCGGCCCGAGGGTCTGGCTGAAGAGGTCATACGCCTCGTCCCTGTCCTGGAAATGTGAACAGTAAACAAGGCCATTTCCGGTGCGATGCTGCAGCGGGATGCGCCACTGCCAGCCTGCCGCCATTGCGCTCGATCGTGTGAAGGGAGGAGGGGCGGGGTCGCAAGCAGACGGGGCGGCAAGCGCAGCATTGCAGGGAAGCCAATGGCTCCAGTCTTCATAGCCGGACTGCAGCGCGCCCTCGATCAGCAGGCCCCTCAGGCCTGAGCAGTCAATAAAGAAGTCCGCCTCAAGGATGCGGCCATCCTTGAGGCGGACCGAACTTACCTTGCCGGAGGTGTCACACAGCGCGACGTCATCGACCTGACCCTCTATCCTTTTGACGCCTCTGGTTTCGGCATATTCGCGCAGGTAGGCGGCATAGAGGACCGCATCCAGATGGTAGGCATAGGCGATCGATCCGAGGGGCGAATTCATCCGGCCGTTCGGACGTGTGAATTTTCCGGCGCGGGCGGCCATGGCCTGCAGATTGAACGCCTCCAGCTCGGTCGGCGGTGCGCCGGCTGCAGCGCCCATCAGTTTGCGCCGCAGCCAGAAATGATGGAACTGCGTGCCCAGCATCGGATGACCGAAATCTCCGAAGGGATGAAAATACCGGGATCCCTTGCGCGACCAGTCGACAAACTCGATGCCGAGCTTGAAGGTTGCCTGTGTCCGTCTGACGAATTCGTCTTCGTCAATCCCAAGCATCGTATTGAATGCGCGCGCAGCCGGTATCGTTGCCTCTCCGACCCCGATCGTGCCGATGACCTCGGACTCGACCAGGATGATTTCGGTCTGCCTGCCGGCGTTGAGGACCCTTGCCAGGGCGGCGGCCGAGACCCATCCGGCCGTGCCGCCTCCGACGATGAGGATCTTGCGCAGGACGCCGGGGTGAGGGGCCAGGGAAGGGGGCTTTGCGTTCATGTCAGGCTGCCCGGGCCGGACAATAGCGCCGGATGAATTCCTCATGCGCAGGCATGCGCTGCACCATCCAGCTGATAGACCGTTCCACTTCAGCAACTTCAAGCGCCAGGCCGGGCTGCTCAAAACACAGGGCAATGGGGTTCAGGCCCTGTGGACGGATCCCTTGTCCTTCCATCACGGCAACCCAGCTTGTTTCCATGAACAGTTCGTCCTCTTCCCGGAAGATCTGTCCGTTTGTCTGATAGAGGCCGATCTTTTCGGCGAGCGTTTCAGGTATGTCCATGGTGCGGCAATAGTCCCAGAACGGAGAATCATCGCGTCTGGTGGCTTTGTAATGAAGGATCAGGAAATCCCTTATCCGCTGGTACTCCTTTCCGGTGAGCCGGTTGAAGGCATCAGCCTGGTATTGCGACCAGTCTCCTGAGGCGAGCAAGGCTACCAGCTTCGAGATGGCCGTCTGAACAAGGTGGATCGATGTCGATTCGAGCGGTTCCATGAAGCCGGCGGCAAGGCCTATGGCAATGACATTCCTGTTCCAGAATTTTCGTCTGCGTCCGGTTGTGAACCTCAGAAAATTAGGCGTAGCCGATGACGGCCCATCCAGTCCGCTTTTGAGCTGGGACACGGCCTCTTCATCGCTCATGAATTGCGAGCAGTAGACATTGCCGTTGCCCGTGCGGTGCTGCAGGGGAATACGCCATTGCCAGCCCGCGCGGTGTGCGCTCGCCCGGGTGTAAGGTGTGGCCGGTCCAGTCTTTTCGCACGGCATGGCCACTGCCCGGTCGCAAGGCAGCCAGTTTGACCAGTTTTCATAGCCGGTCTGCAGGGCCTCCTCGATCAGGAGGCCGCGAAAACCCGAGCAGTCAATAAAGAGGTCGCCTTCGATGATCCTGCCGTCCTGCATTTCGATCGCGGTGACATGGCCATGTTCAGGCTCGAGGCGGGCGCACCGGATGATACCTTCCTGCCGGACAACGCCGCGTGCCTGCGCATGACGGCTGAGGAAGGCCGCGTAGAGGCCTGCATCGAACTGATAGGCATAGTTGACCGGGGGAAGGTCGGGGCGATGATCAGGACCGGTTATTACGAATTTTCCGGCTTCTGCCGACATCGCGGCGATACTGTAACTGTCGAGCCTGCCTGCCTGTCCCTTCGACTTCAGAGCCTGCCAGATCTGGTGGAACGCTACACCGTCAATCGCATATCCGTAATTGCCAAAGGGATGGAAGTAGCGATCTCCCACCTGGCCCCAGTTCACGAATTCGATCCCGAGCTTGAAGGTTGCCTGGGTCTGGGAGAGGAATTGCGCCTCGTCGATGCCGACGAGGCGGTTGAATTCGAGGATGGGCGGAATGGTTGCCTCGCCGACGCCGACGGTTCCGATCTGTTCCGACTCAATCAGCGTAATGCTCGCCAGACCCGAGCGGCTCAGCCGAGACAGCGCTGCGGCGCACATCCAGCCTGCAGTCCCACCCCCGGCAATGATGATCCGTTTCACCTGCGCAACCCCTCTTTATCACCGCCCCCGGTAAGGCTGCAGGAGACCTGCGGCCTTCACCCGGGGGCGACCCGTCTGCGGTCATCCAGCCACCGATTTACAATTTCGCCAGTCCGGCGGGCAGTCAATTCGTCGCCTTATTCGTCCCGCTCGTCTCAAACGGCTTGAGCCTTCCGGCCTGCCTGCTGTTTGAGGACAACATTATCCTGGGAGGGAAGTCCATGAAGTCTGATCAGAACAATAATACCCCGGACCGGCCGAAGGCGCGTTACCTGATGCTGGGCGCGGCCTCAACCCTTGCGCTGACCCTGCAGGCCGGGCTTTCGGCCCAGGCGCAGGAAGCCGCCGAGACGCAGGTGGAAACAGCATCCGGCGAGGATGAAGACCAGCTGGTTCAGGACAAGGTCATTGTGCGCGGTATCCGGAGCAGCCTGGAATCATCGCAGTCCATCAAGCAGAATGCCGATACGGTTGTGGACGCCATCACGGCGGAAGATATCGGCGCGCTTCCGGACCGCTCGGTTGCTGAGGCCCTGCAGCGCGTCCCGGGTATTAACATCACCCGCTTTGCAAAGCCGAGCGACCCTGACCGCTTCTCTGTGGAAGGCTCAGGGGTCATTGTGCGCGGTCTGCCCTTTGTGCGCTCGGAGCTCAATGGACGGGATGTGTTTTCTGCCACGGGCGGGCGCGTGCTCAGCTTCAATGACGTCTCGCCTGAACTGCTCGGCAAGGTTGAGGTCTTTAAGAATGCGACGGCCGACATGGTTGACGGGGGCATCTCCGGCACGGTCAATCTTGCGACCCGTAAGCCGATCGACTCTGCCGGTCCTGTGTTCGCGGGCACCCTTGAGGGCAATTATGGCGATCTTGCAGAAGAATGGTCGCCGGTCATTTCGCTGCTCGCGTCAAATAAATTCGAGACCCGGCTGGGTACGTTTGCGATCCAGGGCGGGTACGCCCAGTCCGAACTTCTGTCGCGCGCCGATGTCACCCAGATCACTGATCCTTGCTATCGCGACCCCTCTCAGATTGGTATTTATGGCTGGGATTACGCGCCCGACGGGTCGCAGTCCTGCCTCCGGATCAATCGGGTAACCGACTCGGGTGTCGTGGCCGGCCCCGGCGCGGACCCGGCAAGTTTCCCGCCGTCGAATGCCGTGATCGTGCCTCAGGGCGCGGGAGCGCGCACAACGACCTTCGACCGCGACCGTGAGGCGATTTCTCTCATCGGTCAGTGGGAGAGCCCTGATCGCACCATGCTCCTGACGGCAGAATACCTCCGGGCCGAGGCCCGACAGCTGCTGAGCGAACATGCGATCCTGGCACGGGTGAATGGTAACCAGCCGTCTCAGCCTGCCTTCGGTACCGACTGGATATATGATGCTTCGGGCGATTTCCTGGCCGGGCAGCTGACCAATACGGCCTGGAGAGGCGAGGCCAACTGCGGAAACATCTTCGCCCCCAACTTCTCAATCGATCCGGCCGGCTCGGCAGACCTGCCATGTCAGCCGCAGGTCGGATATCTCGCAGAAATGCTGCGTTTCGAGCAGGAGCGCGAGGCGGTCACCGACGATATCTCGCTTAACTTCAAATGGGACCCGACGGACCGGCTCAGCCTGAATTTCGATCTCCAGAATATCCGCTCGGACCTCAATGAGGATTCGATCATCGTGGTGACAAACACCTTCCAGGATATCTTTGTTGACCTTCGTCCGGATGTGCCGGTGGTTGAATTCCGTACGCCCAGCACCCAGGACGGCAGCTCGAACGGCCCGCTCGGTCAGGGGTTTGCGATCAATCCGGCCTACACGGAGTATGGCTTCGCCCTCGACAGCCGTATACGCAATGAAGGTGAGATGACGAGCCTGCGCGCAGACGGCGAATATGATCTCGCCAACCCGGACGGTTTCCTCAAATCTGTTCGTTTCGGCGCACGCTGGGCGGAGCGCAACCGCGTGACCCGGGACGCCAATTTCTCTAACTGGGGTGCCCTGTCGGCTCCCTGGGGCGGATGCTGCGGCCAGTTCGGTTCGGGCCAGGCATTCAACTCCATCTATGCCTCTGATATTCCAGCCTATGTCCAGGCGAGCAGCCCGTTTGCCGGTTTCCAGAGGGGCGCAGGGCCGGCACCTTTGGCTCAGGGGCTTTTCTGGGGGGGTAGCCGGGGCAGTCTGATCAACGCCTACCAGTCGGGTGCTTTCCAGGATGCTGCGGGAGAGGTGGTTGATGCGTGGGAAGCGCTCACCTTTGCTGCGGGTGGTTACGTCATCCCGGGATGGCGCGATATCTCCCAGCGGCCGGGGCTCCTTCCGGGGTCTGTGTTCCGCGATGCTGAAATCTCGGATGTCACAGAAACCACCACGGCTGTTTATGGCAGGCTTGATTTCGAGGAAGACGATCTTTTCGGTTCGGGCCTGACGTTGGATGGCAATGTCGGCCTGCGCTACATTGAAACCGTGGTCGAGTCCGATGGAAAGATCGGGTTTCCGATCTCGGGTCAGTTTCCTTTCCAGACCGATCTTACGAATTCATGCACGCCCGTGCCGGGTACGGCGCTGCCGCCCGTCTGCAGTCTCTCGCCGGCGCGTCTTGCACAATTCCTGTCGATTGCTTCCGGCGAAGTCATCGATGACAATGCCGATATCAAGTTTGACAACTGGCTGCCCAGCTTCAATGCCAAGCTCGGTGTCACCGATGAGCTGCTCTTCAGGGTTGGTCTGTCAAAGGGTATCTTCCGTCCGGATCTTTCATCCTACAGGACCGGCGGGACCATCGGCGACAATCTCGGCAGTCTGTTCAATGAGGGAACGCTGGAGACCGGGACCCTTTACGCGATCCGCACGGGCAACCGACTGCTGGAGGCGACAGAGTCCTGGAATTATGACCTGAGTGCCGAATGGTACTTCGATGATGTCGGCTCCCTGACGCTCTCGCTGTTCTACAAGGATGTGTCGGGGATCGAGACCGGCGGCGTCACGCTGCGCGATTTCCAGAACGGATCAGGCGCCGATTTCGAGGTCCTTGTGACCGGCCCGGCGAATGATGGCAAAGGTGAGCTGAAGGGGTATGAGCTGGCTTATCAGCAGACCTATGACATGCTGCCCGGCATCCTGAGTAATCTCGGTGTGCAGGCCAGCTATACCTACATCGACGGAAGCGATTTTTCGAACACGACCGATGTCAATGTCGTACGCCAGGCCATTGCTCAGCGTCAGCCTTTTGCGGGCATCTCCGAAGACACGCTCAACCTTGCCGGCTTTTATGAGGATGACCGGTTCTCGGCACGCCTGGCCTATAACTGGCGCTCTGCCTATCTGGTCACCCCGCGCGACGATATCTTCCCCTACTCGCCCATCTTCGTTGAAGCAAACGGGCAGCTTGACGGTTCACTCTTCTACACGGTCAATGACCGCCTGAAGATCGGCGTCCAGGGCGTCAATCTGCTCGATGAGGTGACGGAAACAAGCCAGGTGTTGGACTTTGCAGGGACCAGAAGGCCGCGCTCCTTCATCCGCAATGACCGGCGTTACGCCGTGTCGGCAAGGTTCAATTTCTGAAGCTGACTCGCTCTGTGAGGGATGGCCCTGCTTCGCCGGGGCCATCCCTTAGTCCTAAACAAACCGACCATTCGAGGGCCGGATGATACGATCTGTTGCTTTTCTTCCTGCTCTGGCCGTGTTGACGGCAGCCTGCGCGGCCTCTTCGTTCAACGCGCAGCAGCCGGCTCCCATCATACGTGCGGACACAGAAACCCGTGCCCTCGAGATCCTGAGCCGTATGTCGCTTGAAGAAAAGGTCGGGCAGATCATACAGGCTGACATATCTGCAGTGACGCCTGATCAGGCCCGGGACTATCATCTCGGCTCGGTGCTGAACGGGGGTAATTCCGCGCCCGGGGGTGGGAAGACAGCAGAGCCGGAAGAGTGGATCGCCCTGGCTGATGCGTTCTGGGATGCCTCGACCGACACGTTCGGGGGGCGGACCGGCGTGCCCCTGCTCTGGGGAACGGACGCGGTTCACGGACATAATAACCTGCAGTCCGCAACCATATTCCCTCATAATTCCGCGCTGGGTGCAGCCAATGATACCGGCCTGATGCGTGAGATCGCAGCGGTGACGGCCCGTGAAGTCAGGGCCACGGGGCTCGACTGGACCTTTGCCCCGACACTCGCTGTTGCCCGGGATGATCGCTGGGGCCGTGCGTATGAAAGCTATTCGGAAAACCCTGAACTCGTTGCCCGCTATGCTCTGGCTTTTGTGGAGGGGCTGCAGGGCGGCGCGAACGAGCCGGACTTCCTGTCGGGTGAACATGTGATCGCAACGGCGAAGCATTTTGTCGCTGATGGCGGGACAACACTCGGGATCGACAAGGGTGATACCACCGGTGAGGTCGAAGATATCCTTGCCATTCATGGTGCCGGATACGGGCCGGCGATCGGTGCTGGGGTGCAGACCGTCATGTCATCCTTTTCCAGCATCAACCGCGAGAAGATGCACGGATCGAGGACATATCTGACCGACATCCTGCGCGGCAGATTTGGCTTTGACGGGTTCGTCGTTGGTGACTGGAACGGGCATGGTGAAGTGCCAGGGTGCACGAATACGGACTGTCCGCAGGCGCTGATGGCCGGGGTCGACATGTATATGGCACCCGATTCCTGGGAGGGCCTCTATCACAACCTGCTGTCCCAGGTGAGGTCCGGTGTCATTCCCCAGGCCCGGCTCGACGAGGCGGTTCTGAGAATTCTCCGGGTCAAGATCCGCTCTGGTCTTCTCGAGGCCGGTCGGCCAAGCAGTCGCCAGAGTACACGCCCCGAGCTGCTGGGTAACGCAGCGCACCGGGACGTTGCCCGGCGCGCTGTGCGCGCCTCGCTGGTCCTGTTGAAAAATCAGGGCAGCGTTTTGCCAGTTCAGCCGGGCCTGCATGTTCTCGTCGCCGGCAGCGGCGCCGATTCAATGGAACAACAGACGGGGGGCTGGACCCTGAACTGGCAGGGACGAGGCAATGCCAACAGCGAATTCCTGAATGGCCAGACCATCTTCTCCGGGCTGAACGAGGCGATTGGGGAAGCGGGCGGACGTGCAACGCTGTCTCCGGACGGAAGCTTCCAGCAGCGACCCGATCTTGCGATCGTCGTGTTTGGAGAGCAGCCCTATGCTGAGTACAGAGGTGATCGCCGCGACCTCGTATATGAGTTCGGCGATGGCGAGAACATCTCGCTTATGCGCCGTCTCAAGGCGCAGGGAATCCCAGTTATTGCCGTCTTCCTCACGGGTCGGCCTCTCTGGGTGAACCCGCATCTCAATGTCGCAGATGCCTTCGTTGTAGGATGGCTCCCGGGTACGGAAGGCGGAGGGATTGCGGATGTTCTGGTTGCTGGCCGCGACGGCGAGGTCCGGCATGATTTTTCCGGCAGGCTGTCATTCAGCTGGCCGGTGTCCGGTGCGGGCAGCCCGATTAACGAGCCGTACGATCCGGGAGTTCTTTATCCCTTCGGCTACGGGCTGACATTATCCGATCAATCTGCCTGGCAGGAGCTTTCGGAAGAGCCTGGCGTGGTTCCTCCGGTATTTGAGGGTGCATTCATCCGGCGGGGTGATGGCGTGATGCCCTTCTCGGTCTATGTCGGTGACAGCTCCAACGGTAACATTCCGGTGGTCGACCTGGCAGCCCGGAGCCTTGCCGGCATCGTGACCCTCAGGGGGGTGGACTATCTGGCTCAGGAGGATGCGCGCGAGATCAGCTGGTCGGGGCAGGGCAAAGGTGTGTTCAAGGTTGCAACCGACAGGCCGGTAGATTCCGGAGCCGTGCAGCCGGGAACGCCGCTGGCCATCGGGATTTCATGGAATGTGCGCCAGGCTCCGGAGAGCGCCTTTACCCTTGCGATCGGTTGCGGGGAAGGATGCTCGGGCCAGGTCAGGCTGGAGCGCCTGATGCAGGACATCGAGGGGAGCGGATGGACCCGGTCCAGCGTACCGGTTGCCTGTTTTGTCGGAGACGGCTGGACTTCGGACAGCCTGATCGAGGCCATCGAATTCTCGACGGACGCGGCGGCTGAGCTTGTAATCGAATCGGTCAGTCTGCAGGCTGCCTCTCCGGGTTACGACTGCTCCGGAGAGGCATTTCAGTAGGAGGCCGATGAATGACTGCGACAAGTCTCGATCTGTCTGATCAGGGAAAGCCGCCCGCAATAGTTCGTTTCGTATCTGCACTGCTGATTTCTGCCGGGTGTTTTCTTTGCGCAGAAAGTGCGCACGCGCAGGCTCCGGCTACGTCGACAAATCTTGCCAGCAGGACGGACTGGCCCGATACGCTGTCGGGGTCTGTCATGCCTCCTGAGCCGGGCGGATGGCAACTTGTCTGGTCGGACGACTTCATTGGGAGCAGCCTCGATCCGGCGAAATGGCAGGCTGAGGAATCCTGCTGGGGTGGCGGAAACAATGAGTGGCAGTGTTACACGGACCGCAGCGAAAACATCAGCCTGGCAGATGGTCTGCTCCGGATCACGGCCCGCAAGGAGGAATGGACCGGCCCTTCTGGCGACAGGAGCACAAATTCCAAAGGGGTCTCGACCAAGCCATACACATCAGGAAAGATCATAACCCGGCATCTTTCCGACTGGACCTATGGACGCATATCCGCGCGCATGAAGCTTCCAAGGGGGCAGGGCACATGGCCCGCATTCTGGATGATGCCATCTGAAGATTATTATGGTGGCTGGCCGCTATCCGGAGAGATTGATATCATGGAGGCGGTTAACCTCGGTGCTCCGTGCCCGGATTGCGGATCCGACGGCGTCGAGAGCCGGATCCAGGGCGCCCTCCACTATGGTGGGCGATGGCCCGAAAACAAGTTCACGCATCAGCGGGAATCGCTTCCCGATGGAGGTAATCCCGCGGACACCTTCAATGTCTACAGCGTTGAATGGGGGCAGGGACTGATCCGCTGGTACGTCAATGAGAAGCCCTTTTTCGAAATGACAGAGGCAGACTGGTATACAGATGCCGATGGGACGGCTGAGCGACCCCAGGCCCCGTTTGACCGGCCCTTCTATCTTATCCTCAATCTGGCCGTCGGAGGAAACCTCGCGCATAATCAGAATGCAGGGGGGGTGGACGAAAAGGCGTTTCCGGCCGAGTTTCTGGTCGACTGGGTCCGGGTCTATCAGTGCAGGGAAGATCTGGAGACGGGTCTTGCCTGCATGCGCTGAGCGGGCACGACCTGCTCAGCTCATCAGGTCCTGCAGAACATCGCGGTTGCGCCGGCTTACAGGTATTTCAGCTCCGGAGGCCAGACAGAGCAGCGCTTCGCCTTTGGGCCGTGGGACGAGCTTTGCAACTGCTGACAGATTGACCAGATAGGAGCGGTGCGTCTGACGCAGGATAGGATAGGTCTCTTTGGCGAAGGCTGAGAGCGTTTTGCGAATAAGGTAAGAGCGACCTGACGTCGTGAGCGTCAGATAATCACCGCTGGAGACAACCCATTCGATCGTTGCAACCTCAAGCAGCTCAATGCCCCCGAGAACGGGAACCGGGATCACCTTGCTGTTTCGTTGAGATGTCGTTCGCCGGGCCTGGCGTGCCCGTTCAAGCGCTCTGCTCAGCCGGCTGAGTTCGACGGGTTTCAGAAGATAATCAACAGCATCGACATCGAAGGCGCTGGCGGCATATTCCGCGTGGGCGGTTGTGAAAATGATCTGGGGCCGGGGCAGGGGGCGGGCATAAAGCAGATCTGCGATCTTCATGCCGCTCCCTTCGGGCATCTGAATGTCGAGGAAGACGATATCCGGGGAGAGCCTTTCGCAGGCTGCCAGCGTTTCCGATCCCGTGCTGCAGGTCGCAACAATTTCGATCGTATCCTCAGACGGATTGAGCTCAGCGAGCAGAACTTTGAGCATCTGGATGCTGAGGGCTTCGTCATCGGCGATGACTGCGCGCAGGTTCATCTGAAATTCTCCGGTAGGTCTGCCGGAATCAGGAGCGTTGCCTGTGTGCCAGAAGGTTGGTTGGGTGACAGTGCAAGGCTCGCGGCCGTCTGATATACGGACTGAAGCCGGGCTCGGATGTTATGGAGTCCGATACCGGAATGGTGGCTGCCAGCAGCATGGGCCTGAACACCCGGACCCGTATCCGTCACTTTGATCTCTACGAGGTTTCCCTTGCGCTTTGCGTCGATTGTAATCCGGCAGGGCGTCGCTTGTGCTTCGACACCATGCCTGACGGCATTCTCCGCAATCGGCTGGATGAGCAGGCTTGGCACAGGTGTATTGGCGATATCCGGATCCAGATTGACCTGAAACTCCAGTCTTGCACCGAAACGCATCCGTTCGACTTCCAGAAACCGCGTGACAGTATCCAGTTCTTCCGTAAGGGGAACAATCAGTCTTGGATCTGCTTCGAGGGTGCGGCGCAGCAATCCGCTGAATCCCTCAATCATCTTTCGTGCATCCTGGTTGCGGTTGGTTGCAACCAGCGCATTGATCGAGTTGAGCGTATTGAAAATGAAGTGCGGATTGATCTGGTATCTCAGCATTTTCAGCAGCGCCGCGCTTGAAAGCTGTTCGGCCTCGAGACGGCGCAGATGTTCGTGATCTGCAAGTTCGCGCTGCGCAGCAGCCAGCTTGTAGGCACGCATGCTATAGAAAAGAGCTGTCCAGGCGCTGAATATCAGAATGGCGGAGAAAGCCCACCCGCCGAACTGGTTCCATATATAGGCTCCGGGGAAGAAATAGGGGAATGAGACCATTCTCACCAGGTTCCAGAGCTGGGAGCATATCACGATCAGCAGAAGAAGAACACCGATCCGCTGGATCAGTGTTAATGACCGCATCTTTGGCGCGCTCCACAGGATAGGCCTGGTGAACAACGTTCCCATAACGGCCTCAAAGCCCAGGTCCGCAAACGTGAAGAAGTTGGGCTGACCGTAGAACAGCGACAGAGATACGAAAGAGGTAAAGCAAAAGCCGATCCAGAACAGGCATTCTGTTGCCCACCAGGGCATCGGCACCAGGTCATTCAGTCTGGGTTGAATGCTGTCGCTCATGGCCAACCGAAAAATGAAACAGATACCTCGGCGATACTGCAGCAGCAATCCACGAATGCTGCTCACCGGTTCTGCGGGGTGTTGGCCGTGGGGTCGCGTCGACTGAAGGGGCGGAAATTCGCTGACGGAGCGCTGGCGCGCGCGGGCTACAAGGGTCGGCCCGCGCGCGGCGCGGTTGGCGGAAGGGGTGGTCATCTGAGAGCCGGGGTAAGGGCTGTGCTGCGACACGCAGCTCCAGACGAGGGTC
>CAZIGV010000028.1:0-26447 GCA_964538945.1 uncultured Hyphomonas sp. | reverse complement strand
CGCACGCCTCGAGGCAAAGGATGCGTGGCAGCAATGTCGCAGATACGTCCCCCGCTCCGCCAGCTCTCAGGACAAGCGCTGCGCGGGCGACTTCGCTAACCGTCAGCTACATCACGCCGCGGGACACAATCGATCCTCCAGGCGTTGCCTCCACGTACAGGCCCTAGCCGTCGCTGAAACGCTTGCGGCGACTGCCCGGTTTGAGGCCGTGGATACGTCTGTCTGTCAGGGGCATTTTTCCGGCCGGTGAGGTTCCCGGCCGTCGCGATACCAGCAGAAAAAATGTCTTCCAGCGATTTCTGGTGGACGCTGGCGGACAAAGGCGCTGGAGGCGCCGCCCTGAAGCCTTGTTTTTATGGATTTTGGTGGAGGCCAGCGGACGTCGCTGGAAGCCTGAATGGTGCCCGGGGGGGGGATCGAGATGCGACCGAGTGCATTGTTTTATATATTGAAAATGGGGTGTTGGCGTCGAGCGATGCCATGAATTCTGCCAACAGGCCGATTTCGCAAATGGTTCGATTCCGAATTCCACAGGAATCGATCAGGATTGTGTCCCTGAGTCTAAATGTCGGGTCAATCCGGCCAAGTCGACATGGCCCGCGCGTCGCTCGCAAAGCGCAGCTTGCGTGCCGAAGATTGAAAGTCGAGGCCGTGTCACTGACGTGCGCGCCAAGGCATTCAGCGCATCAGAGTCGATCGCAGGGACAGGACGAGCGATCCTTACACAGATGCCTTGAGTTTTCTTGAATCGCATCCGACTGCAACACCATCCATCGACATAGCTCCCTCGCCACCCCGCTTCGCAGGGAAGAAGATTGATGCCGGGCTCGTCTATGCGATCTTAGAAATCGCGAGAGATCCGATATGGGCGTCGATCTTCGACACGGCGTCCTGGCTGAGCGGCAGATGCCTTTTCTCATTGCGCCATGCTGATTGGAATCGTTCGACCGTGTCCGTGGCCGCGCGCCGGACGAGGGGCTCCGGCAAGCCCGCTTTTGCGGACAGGTAAGCAAGCTCGTCCAGCGAAAGCTCTGCCATCTTTTTGGTCCTGGCATATTTGAGCGCTGCGTACTCATCACTGATATACACAACGGTCGAGACGAAGTCGTAGGCCGGGGCGAGACTGGCCGCTCGGCGGTCGCGGTAGATCAAGGACCAGTTTTTCAGGTGCATGTCGGCATTGCCGATGAGCGTATTGAACACAAGACGCCGGATGAATTCTTCCACGCCCTGATTGCCAGTCTCTATGGCAAGAACCTTCGCGATCGACCGGTAGCTCGCCCGCTCGTACTTGCTGGCCGGCATCATTCCGAACACCTGCGCGAAGTCTTCGATATGAATGCGCTCGCCGGCATCTGTCCTGTCGAACCGCCGGATCGCGAAGACAGGTTCGTCGATGCGGTTCAGCTCAGGCGGGATTCCTTCAATCGCGTCCTTCGCCACGAGATCGATTTCGGGGACGTCGATGCCGACGAGGCCTGCCAGGCGCATCATGGCGAATTCGTTTTCCGGCACGCGGGCATAGGTTGTCGAGGGCAGTTTGGCGATCCAGTCCCCGCCGGTTCCGTGGACCGGAATGGTCAGACCGCCGCGCGCCGCCTTCACGGCGGAGAATTTCAACTGCACGCCGGCCAGCGAAAAGCGCAGCGCCCTGGAACTTGCTTGCCGGTCTGACGCATCGTCTGCCAGGTCAACGTCTTCAAGCCAGCTTAGTCCGTCCGGCGAGACCACATCCATGGCGCCGGGCAGATCCTGGCCTAGCGCCCAGAGCAGGTGGAACTCACGGACCGCTTTGACGCCCGCGCGCCTTGCCAGATAGTCACGCAGCGGACCTTCCGGCAGGAGGTTCGAGAAGAAGGGCGCGAGGCTTGTCTGGGTCGGCCTGAGTTGTTCAATCAGCCCGCCGGCCTGATCCTTGAAAGACAGGCTCAGCGTCGGCCGGGAGGGATCTGCAATATAGTCCTCGGTAAACGAAAAGATCGACCGGTCGCCGGGCTGGAGGGTCAGCTTGCCGATCACATTGCCGTAAAGGCGCACATCTAGAACACGTACCTCATTCATCGTCGTCATCCAACGTGTAGGCAGGCTTCTGTCCCGGCGTATCGGGAGCGCCATGTGCTTTTACATTGCGCAGACGGATCAGGGTCTCGAGACGCGGCCGCAGTTCGTCCAGGGCTTCTGGCTTTGCATCGTTCAGTTTGGCGCTCGCCTCTTCAAGCAAGGCGAGTTCTGCTTCCGTGAGGCGTGCCATGTTCAGGACGGCAAGGGCGTTCATCGCCTGTTTCAGCTGGCGATCGTCCGGATGCACGCGCTGCCGGTTCTGCAGATTTTCCCCTATACGTCGGATGACCCGGGATTTGTGCCTGGGATC
Organism: uncultured Hyphomonas sp.; assembly: GCA_964538945.1. Taxonomy (GTDB): domain Bacteria; phylum Pseudomonadota; class Alphaproteobacteria; order Caulobacterales; family Hyphomonadaceae; genus Hyphomonas. The sequence continues at coordinate 24,076 of CAZIGV010000028.1, read as the reverse complement.
CGCGTCGCTGGCACGCTCCTTCAGGATGGCCTCAATGGCCGGGAGGTGGCGCCGGTCAGCTAGGACCAGTTCAAGCCCGAGCGTACGTGTCAGGTCCACGAGGCTCGACAGCCTGAGGTCGATGTCCCCGGACTCAATCTTCGAGATACGCGCCTGATCTGTCCCGGCGGCGTCTGCCAATTCGCGCTGACTCAAGCCCTGACGTTCGCGCGCAGCCTTGAGCGCGGCGCCCATTTCTTCCAATGCATAGCGCATGATGACTTCTCGATCATAATTATTCAGTTTGATGTATGATAGATCATATAACGGATTGTGATCAAGGCAAGAAATATGCTGAATAAGTCATCAAAGCTAAAATGTATGACTTAAAGTGCATATACGACTCTGCCTCACGCCATGCCCTTCGAACAGGAGGGCAGTGGCAAGATCGTAACCAGCGAGGCGAGTGTCAGCATTTCTGCAGAGCGCCATGCAGGATGGTCACGTCCACCTGAGTGAACAGCCCCTGGATTTTCAGGTGCCTTCGTTCCTCAGTTTGAGGGAAGAGGTCAGATGGCTTATGGCTGTTTCCGGCGAACTGCGGCCTGGTTCGGGTTAGGCAGCTGAACGACAGAACTGAGGCGACCCTGCCGGTCGCCGGAACCGCCTACCAGAGCTGACGTGGCCCTAAACCGTCGGTCGCTATGTAACGAGACATTGGCTCAGCGAACCTAGAGCAGGTCAATAGCCCTAAGGTTCAGGCCAGAACGCTCTTGGTCTCAATGCTCACCGGCGCTCTGTCGAAGGCCAGAAATTCCGGTGCGATTTGCGGATCCCCGGGAAGGGACTTTTTCGTGATCTGGGCCGCAAGCAGCCTTCCGATCGCTGGCGCCAGCTTGAAACCATGCCCGCTAAATCCGTTTGCGACGTAGAAACCCGAGAGCGGTGTTGGGCCTACAACCGGATGAACATCGACGGTATTGATCGTGTACAGACCAGAATAGCTCACGATCCGTTTCCTGTAATCCAGTCTGCCAATACGGTGCTCAAGCGCAAACAGCTTCTCGCGAATGAACGTATCATCGGCCAGTCGAAGGAATGAGTCCGGATCTGTGATGTGATCGCGCTCGTCTTTCTCCAGAAGGGATCCGACGATGATCTGATCGCCGCCGCGCGCCGGTCTGAAATAGATCCCCGACGCCGGATCTGCGCAGATGGGGATGTCACCCTCAAGCCCGTCTGGCCGGTCGATCTGAACGATCTGTATACGTGTCGGCAGAAGCGGCCAGGGATTGTCGATCCCGGCGGCCAGCATCAACCGGCCACACCACGGACCGGCAGCGTTTACGATCACGCCCGTCGTGATCCGGTCGCCATCGGCAAGTCGGCAACGATCCGTTTCAGCCGGGAGTTCTCTTCCTCCAGCTGTTTCAGGCGCTTCATCTCCGAAGGCATCAGGCCACCGTACAACTTCTTCCATCGGTAGAAGGTTTGCTGTGAGATACCTGCCTTCCGGCAGACCTCCTCAACCTTTGTGCCTTCTTCCGCCTGGCGCAGAATGAACGCGATCTGCGCGTCCGTGAACTTCGACTTCCTCATCTGTCATCCTCGTCCCGCAGCCCCCATGCTAAACGAGAATTTTCCAAAATCGAACGGTCTAGTTTTGCGGAAGCAGACCATCTCGATGCCAGCAGAAAAAATGTCTTCCAGCGATTTCTGGTGGACGCTGGCGGACAAAGGCGCTGGAGGCGCCGCCCTGAAGCCTTGTTTTTATGGATCTTGGTGGAGTCCAGCGGACGTCGCTGGAAGCCTGAATGGTGCCCGGGGGCGGAATCGCGAGCGCCCGTATAACCCTGTTTTGATTACGAAACGTATTGTGGTGGTGTCGAGCACTGCCAACAAAATGCCAACAAATCGACAGCTGTTGGCATGGGAGAGTGGTTCGATTCCGATTTCCACAGGAAATCCGATAAATTGATCTCCCCGACTCTTAGAGGTGGGTCGAGAGGGGCTCAACGACGAGGTTGCTGATCCATCTCGAAGGATGAAATCTGGAGCGAAGATTGAATTCAGAGCTACGTCATTGACATATACGTCAATGACGTATATGTGGGGGCTGGCGCGATGTCTATGCTGACAGTTGTGGAGACACCGGAGTTTATCCGGCGATCACGCTCTGTAGGCATGACGGATGAGGAGAAAGCGGAGCTTATTTCGGCGCTGGCGGCCGATCCTGAGGCGGGCATCAGTCTCGGAGGCGGATTGAGGAAGGTGCGCTTCGCCCGAACGGGTGCAGGCAAGAGCGGCGGATACCGCGTGATCCATTTCTACCGCTCTCGTGACATGCCGCTCTTCTTGCTCACCGTGTTTGCAAAGAATGAAAAGGCAAACATCTCTCCAGCCGAACGCGCCGAACTGATCGAACTCTGCGACCTCATCGCCGATACTTATGGAAAGTGACATGACCAACCCCGCCGCAAGTATCAGACGAGGCCTCCAGGAGGCGCTCACCCACGCCAAAGGTCACAAGACCGGCGCACGGGTTCATCATATCGAAGTGCCGGAGCCTGATGTGGCCGCAATCCGCGAGCGCTCGGGATTATCGCAGGCCGAATTTGCTCGCAGTATTGGCGTCGCCGTCGGTACTCTGCGAGGCTGGGAGCAGGGGCGAAGGCGCCCTGAAGGCCCCGCGCGGGTATTGCTCGCCCTCATCGAGAGGCGACCGGGAATCGTGCAGGACGAGCTGCGGAGCTGAGAGAGGATTACTGAAAAACAGACAGTTTGTAATGGCTTGCGATTATGTTCTCGTCTTCTCTCTCTGTGAGCAGCGCGCCGTCAGATCGTGCATATCGCTTCGTTTAAGGGCTAGAAATGCCGCGCTATGCACCTCATCAGACGATGCTGGCTGTGCAAAGTGCAGAGCATCCGTTCGGCAGCTATGAGCGCATGAACGGTCATCCATATGAAGCAAGGCAGCCGAGAGTCGTTGGCCCAACGCAGACACTGGCGATTGCGGCGTCTGTCTGCGAAGATGTGGCATGTCTGTTATCGCAGAGACTTCAATTTCGCTTAGATACTTCGGGGTGGACCTCGTGCCGGACGCGCTGACATCAGCGCTGGGGAAGCAGCCAACAACATCGACGACCAAGGGCGAAGTCATAACAAACCAGAAGACGGGCACCGTCCGTGTGGCCAAGCTTGGCAGTTGGCTCTACGGCGTTCAACGGCGCGAACCAGGCGATTTGGATGGACAGATTGAAGAGTTGTTTGGCGTGTTGACCGCCGATCTCTCGATTTGGCGTTCGTTGGCCGAGCTATATGAACCCGACCTGTTTGTTGGACTCTTCATGAAAGAGTCCAACGAGGGGATTAAGGTAAGTGCTCGGTGCATGGAGATTTTAGCCGCCCGCGGCGTGTCGCTGAGCCTCGATATTTATGGGCCGCTGGAGAAAGAGGACGAATGACCATCTTCGGCGAAGTCCCGCCTGCGCGATAGCTCCACGACGTGTGGTAAATTTGTGGCGACTAAGCCGTTTGGTCTTGGGCTCAGGCTCGGTTGGCTCGGCGAAGTGACACCAACCACCAAGCATGCTTTCCGGCCGCGTCTTTGCGGGGAAGCACCATGACACTTGAACAGATTTCGTACCTCAGCCAGTCCGTCGCTGCGCTCGCAGTCGTCGCCTCGCTGGCTTATGCAGCGCTCCAGTTCCGTATCTACGCTAAGGCGGCGCAAGAGACGCGCTTCGCTTTGGCGACGGCGGACATCCAAGAGTTCCGGAAAATCCTCGCAACCGACGCCGACTGCGCAAGGATATATCGCGACGGGTTGGTCGATATGGGCAAGCTTGATTCCATCGAGCAATGGCGGTTCGGGGCGTTGATGCAACTCGTGACCACAAACTTCCAGTACGGCATCAAATTCGCTGATGTGACCGAAGCTGAAAAGTTGCAGGGGGCGATAAGGGCCACAATGCAGCGGCCGGGCGCGCGCCAGTGGTGGGCAAAGGCGAGATGACGGTCAATGCGACAACGGCATGAGCGAAAACAACGCCGTTATAGGAGCGCATCATCTGGGATAAAGCGGTCGTCGCGCAAAGGCGGCCTATGGTCCCGCGCCTCTGCGGTCACGAGCCCGCCAATGAAAAACCATGGCCATACAGCCAGCCCGAGATTGGGAAGAAACCAGGCGGGGTCGAACTCTGCGAGCAAAGACCAATAGGCGACGGCCATAAAGCCCGCCACAAACGTCAGGCAAAGCGACAGGATCGCGAGTGGACGCCACATCAAATTCCCGCGCCTCGATAAACGAACTGCCGCGATGCCGGTGACAGAGAACAGCATGTCAATCGGAAAGAAAGACCAGTTCCATGCAATGACGCGCGGGTCGTCATAGTCCTTGTACATCACGCTGGGGGGCAAGGATATGAGACCGGCGAGATCGAGAAGCATTGCTGTCCAATAAACGAGGAACACAATGTCCGTAAAAAGAAGGAATCCTGCGAGGCGTTTAGTCATCATCCAATCGATCCAGTTCTCAAGATTCTTTGCTTTCTCAAAGACGGCGGGCAGCGCGCCTGGTTTCAAGCCAGCAGGCTGTCGATTTGTGCCGTCACCATTGTCACCGCCCGGGCCCTTTCCCTCGGAAAGCGTGCCGGCTCTGCAAGTGTGACCCTTATCCCGAGGCCGTCGATGAACACCATCAGATGATCTGCCCGTTCACTTGATTGCCTGGGCTCTTTCTCCAGAGGCGCAAGGAGCGCCCGAAGGAGCTTGCGCCACTCGGCGTAGCGACGTCTGTTTTCTTCCAGAAGGCGCGTGTCTCCGGCAGCGGCGCCCCAGAAGGCGAGCCAGACCTTCCACTCCGTCAGACGATCATGGTCGAGGGGCAAAGCCTCGAAGACCACCGCTGTCAGCCGGTCTTTCGGAGACTGGTCACGTTCGGCAGCCCGCAGCATCCTTGCCCCGGCCGCAACATGGGCGGCGCGGAGCGCTTCTATCAGAAGCGCATCTCGGTCGCTGAAGTAATGCGTCAGAGCGCCGGTTGTCACACCGGCAACTGAGGCCACGCGGCGCAGCGTCGCTGCGCCCAGCCCTTCCTGCGCTATGACGCTCCAGCTGGCGGCAACAAACGCCGCCCTCTTTTCTTCGGGATCAACTATTTTTGGCAGAGCGCGCGCTTTCCAGGTTTCAACTCTACGAGTGCGCATGACATAACAATTGTTATGTAACAAGCCAAGATGCTTTTGCGGCCAGCAAGTTCCTTCTCTAGACCTTCGATATTTGAGGTGGCTGCGCTGCACTAGTGTTCGCCTTCGGCGATCTCCGGCCTGGCGGCAGCAAGACTGCTGGATGACACGTTTGGATCTAACCTGCCGGTCGAGTAACCTGACGATCGAAGCCGACCTCGCCCTAAACCGTCGGTCGCTATGTAACGCGACATTGGCTCAACGAACCTAGAGCAGGTCAATGGCCCTAAGGTTCAGGCCAGAACGCTCTTGGTCTCAATGCTGACCGGAGCTCTGTCGAAGGCCAGAAATCCTGGTGCGATTTGCGGATCCCCGGGAAGGGACTTTTTCGTGATCTGGGCCGCAAGCAGCCTTCCGATCGCTGGCGCCAGCTTGAAACCATGCCCGCTAAATCCGTTTGCGACGTAGAAACCCGAGAGCGGTGTTGGGCCTACAACCGGATGAACATCGACGGTATTGATCGTGTACAGACCAGAATAGCTCACGATCCGTTTCCTGTAATCCAGTCTGCCAATACGGTGCTCAAGCGCAAACAGCTTCTCGCGAATGAACGTATCATCGGCCAGTCGAAGGAATGAGTCCGGATCTGTGATGTGATCGCGCTCGTCTTTCTCCAGAAGGGATCCGACGATGATCTGATCGCCGCCGCGCGCCGGTCTGAAATAGATCCCCGACGCCGGATCTGCGCAGATGGGGATGTCACCCTCAAGCCCGTCTGGCCGGTCGATCTGAACGATCTGTATACGTGTCGGCAGAAGCGGCCAGGGATTGTCGATCCCGGCGGCCAGCATCAACCGGCCACACCACGGACCGGCAGCGTTTACGATCACGCCCGTCGTGATCCGGTCGCCATCGGCAAGTCTGAGGCCTTTCACGGCTCCGCCGGATTGCTCAATGCCTGTTACCTCTGAACGGAAGCGGATCGTCACGCCATGCGCGCGGCAGGCGCTTACGAGATCGGCGAGGACATCGCCCGGTTCCATGTAGCCGGAGTCAAATTCATGGAGATGGCGACCGCCGCCTCTGCAAACATGCGCTTCGCCAGTTTCAAACTTCGGCCGGAGCACGCACCGGTTAAGTGCGGGATAGAGTTCAGCGAGCGCTGCGTCATCCAGATAAGCCGCGCGAACATCCAGTTTTCCGAGGCGCTCCACTTCGCCTTCATAGGCGTCGCGGTTCAGGCCGAGCCAGACATTGCCGTGCTTCTGATACTTTCCGAGGGGGGCAGAACATTTCAGATAGTCGGCCCAGTTCTGGTAGCCGGCGATCCCGTCGCGGGCCAGCTCGACCATTTCCTGCCGTGAATACCGAAAGCGGCAAACGGCTGAGCTTGCGCCCGTTGACCCTTCGCCCGTCGAAAGCCCTTTCTCGAGAACCGTGACACTCAATCGGCTGCGTTGGGCGATCGACAGCGCTACGCAAAGGCCGATCACGCCGCCCCCGACGACAACGATATCGGCGCTCTGGCTCATCTCCGCTTCCTTCCGGTTCAACGCTGGGCGGTTTGACAGAGCCGCAACATACAGTACTGTATCTACCACGGCAATGAACCCCATTGATTGCCGGCGCCGAGGGTTCTGCTGACAGGGGAAATGACAATGGACACCGTGATTTTCGCCTTTGCGAGCCAGGAATATGCCGGGCTCCTGATCGCCGGCCTCGGAATCGCAGCCGGCATCGCGTTGATATGGCTGGTGCCGAAGCCGGCGCGCTATGCCGGCTTCGCTCTGGCAGGTGTTTCGCTGGTGGCAGGCCTCGGCGCGATGAGCCATCTGGTGCGCCTTGCCGCCCTGGGCGCTGACTTTCCGGCGCCCGGAGAATTCGTCAAAGTGCATGGCACGCGGATCCACCTGATTGCGGAAGGGCCGGAGAGCCGGGCAACGCTCGTCTGGTTTGGCGGGGGGCATGCCGGCGGGCTCTCGATGTATCCTCTCCATACGGAACTCAGCACAAAGCACCGCACTGTGCTGATCGACCGGCCTGGCACCGGATGGAGCGGCACGGGCCGGTTTCCGAGGACCACGGCGCGTGAAGCGGATGAAATGATCGCCGCGCTCGACGCCGCGGGAGAGGAAGGCCCATTCATTTTTGTCGGTCATTCCTTCGGCGGCCTGCTGGCCGCAAATATTGCGCGGAGGTATCCGGACCGAACGGCGGCGTTGATCCTGCTCGATCCCACCCCGCCGGATGTCGTGATGTACGGACTTGACCGTACTGGCCTCGGTTCGCTGGAAACCATGACACGAAGCGCCGGCTGGCGCACTCTGTTCGGTCTCTACGGGTTTGATCGATATACGCCGCCACGAAACGAGAACGGCGATCCTGACGTCTTTGCGGCGCCCTTTGAAACATTGAAGGCGCTGAACCGCCGGGCCGGAAGCAACTTTGCGAGCGCGTCAATTTATGCGGAGCTTACGCCGGAGGGGTTTTCCGACCTCGCGTTCGAAACCCATGTTTTTGAGGGCGATCTGGGTGATCTGCCGCTGTTCCTGATTGCTCCGCGCGCCGAGCCGCAGATCGATCAGTACGCCGCAATGATTGCCGCAGACCCGGCGCAGGCTGAACGGTTTCGGCGGTTCCTGCGGATCACGCGTGAGCAGTTTCTGCGCGCCAGCTCAGATGCGACCCGGATCTACGCACCTGAAGGCACCGGCCATAACTTCATCTACGAAGCCCCGGACTTTCTTCCTCCTGTCATCAACGAAATAATAGACGGACTGAATCTCCCCGATCCCAAGATCGAATCCCTTCTCGAGTGGCCAGGGTCATATGGCGGCCTGCCGCCCGTCGGTCGCGTGACGCCCGATCGGATAAAGACAGCCTGCTTGACTGCAATTGAGGAAAAGCGCGCAGAGATCGAAGCGATCAGCGTCGATCCGGCACCTGCGACTTTCGAGAACACCGTGCTCGCCTATGAACGGGCGGGCACCCGGCTCGCCCGCTGTCAGGCGCTGTTGAATCTTTTTGCATCGACGGCGCGCACCCCGGAGCTGGACGAAGCTGCCGCGGCGATCAATCCGCTGATCGCTGCCCTCGAGGCAGAGATCGTCGCGAACTCGGCATTTTTCGCCCGCATTAAAGCAATCGAGGCGGGACTGCCGGGCAGCGTTCCGGATGACATGGCGGCCCGTCTCACAGCGGTAATTGCTGCTGATCTGCGTCACCGCGGCGCCGCGCTCGGAGAGGCCGAATCCAGGCGCCTCGCAGAAATCGAGATGCGGCTTGCCGCGCTGCAGGGTGCCTTCAGCGCCAACGTCGTTGCGCAGGAAGGAGAACTTGTCGTCTTTGTGGAAGACGAAGCGCGCCTGACCGGGCTCACGCCAGTCGAGGTAGAAGCGGCCCGCAGCGAAGCGGCGAGCCGCGGACGCGCCGGCGAGTTTGCCATCGCAATCCGGCGTCCATCGGTCTGGCCGGTGCTGCAATTCGCCGAAGACAGGGCCCTGCGCAAACAGGTCTGGGATCTCTGGATCGGTCGCGGCGGCTTCGATGGCAAGCATGACAACGCTCCGGTCATGACTGAAATCCTCTCGCTGCGCGGAGAAAAGGCTGCGCTCATGGGCTATGAGAATTTCGCCGCCTACCAGACCGCAACGCGCATGGCCGGAACACCGGAGCGGCCACTCGATATGATGCTGCAAAGCTGGGAGCTGATCCGTGCGGTTACAGAAAGCGAACTGGAGCGAATGCAAGCGCTGGCCAATGCCGAAGGCGCGGAATTCGTGATCGCCGCCCATGACCGCCTGTTCTATCGTGAGAAGCTGCGCAAGGCTGAGATCGGATTTTCCATCCGCGACATCGAGCCGTACCTGACCCTTGATAATGTGCGCGCAGCCATGTTCGACGCGGCCGGGCGAGCCTACGGCTTTACCTTCAAGCGTCTCGACGACATCGAGACGGTCGCGCCGGAGATCGAAGTCTACGAGGTGCGCCAGGACGGCGAGATAGCGGGGGTCCTCTGGATGGACCTCTTCCAGCGCGAGGGCAAAGGCCCGGCCAGCTGGGCTTCGCAGTACCGCTCTGCTTCGAGCTTCGACGGCGAAGTTCTGCCGCTCGTCGCGCTGCACTCCAGCGCAACACCGCCGCAGGAGGGAAAACCTGCGACCATGTCATTCGAGCGCGCGAACGTGATTTTCCACGAATTCGGCCATACGCTCCACACACTTTCGAATACGGCGCCTTACCCTTCGCTCGGGACTTACACCTTGCCATGGGACTTCATCGAAGCGCCTTCTCTGTTCCACGAGCGCTGGTTCATGGACGAGGCGCTCATGCGACGCCATTTGCGCCATGTCGAAACGGGCGCGCCCATCAGCGACGCCCTCATCGGAAAACTCAAAGCGTCGGTGCAGTTCGACCGGGTCTTCTCGGTCACCCTCGACTATTTGCTGACGGCGATCACGGACTTGCGCCTGCATCTGCTGGCCGACGGGCGCAAGATCGACGCGCAGGCTTTGGAAGCGAAACTTATCACGGAGCTGGACGCGCCGGCGTCCGTCTCGCCGCTGCTTGCTGTCCAGCACGCTTTTCACACGTTCAGCCGGGAATACGCAGCAGGTGTCTACACTTACTACTGGTCTGACATGATCGCCGCCGATATTGCCTCGCAGTTCCTCGCGGCGAAAGACGGACTGTACGATAAAGATCTTAACGCACGATATCGCAGGCTTATTCTTGAGCCGGCAAATACAGTGCCTTCCAGTGAGGCCCTGCGCGAATTCCTCGGCCGCGATCCTACCCCTGAAGCCCTGCTGAGGCGCTTTGACCTTATGCCGGCCTCCGATGACTGAGCCGACTTCTCATGACGCGATCGGTTAGGACCGGCACGGGTGATTATCCGTTGGCGGATGGGTTGGCCGAGGCGCGCAGGCCGCTGGTCAGGACAGCTGCTTTGCATCGGTGATTGTGTCGGAGATTGTCTTTTCCGCGAACCACAGAATAGCGCAGCTCAGGAGCAGTAGCGGGGCTCCGACAATCACCATAGCCTCGATCAGACCCGCGCCTTTGCCAGGCAGCAGGTCAGATACATAGCCGACCGCCACCGGCGTTAGCGCGCCGAAACCGATAGACACCATGCCGCCGGCCGCCACCAGCCGGCCGCGCGCGCGGGCAGGGGATATGTCCTGAAGAATGGTCGGCGATAGGCTCATCGCCGCGACCGAGGCTGCAGAGAACACGAACAGGACCGCATAGGCCTGAAACAGGCTCTGACTGATCAGAAGCCCGGGAAGCACCAGAGCCGCAACCGCGAGACTGATCTGGGCAACGCGCAGAGCGGTCACAGCGCCGAGCCTGGGACTGAATGCCCGATAGGCGAGGCCGGAGCCCAGCACGCCGATCACGGTCGACACCGCAGTGACGAGGCCGAGCTTGACGCCGACGGCAGCTTCGCCTTCCTCAAATACGCGGATGAGCATCGATGGTGCCCAGATGAACATCGTGCTCTTGGCCGAATAGGACAGGCCAAAGCCGAAAAACACGCCGATGAGGGTGCGTGCATGGCGCCGAACAAAGGCGATGATCATGCTCCATTCGCCTCCGGCGGCAGCAGCCCGCCCTTTTCGCTCAAGGCGCATCAAGAGAATGGCCGGCGCAATCAGGGCGCCCGGGACCGCCGAGGCGATCATGGCGATCCGCCAGGTTTCAAGACCGGCGGGAAGGCCCCCGCCGGCTTCCCTCCAGGCATCAATCGCTGCGATGAGTGCACCACTGATTGTCAGGCCGATCGCGGCGCCCAGCACCGAAGCCAGGAAGAAGATGTAGTTGGCGAGGACGCGCCGCTTCTCCGGAAAAAGATCGGGAATGATCGAATACACGATCGGCCCGAGAACAGCCTCGCCGACACCCAGGCCCATGACCGCGACAAAAAGCTGGGTGTAGTTCTGCGACAGGCCGGCACCGGCGGTCCCGACCGACCAGAGCACGACGCAGAATGCCAGCAGCATCTTGCGGTTCGTCCGGTCTGTCAGCCAACCCATCGGAAACGTCATCAGGGACAGCGTCAGGCCCAGGGCCAGGCCCGTCAAAAGCCCCACCTCGCCATCACTTAGTTCGAGATCACGTTTGAAAGGTTCGGCCAGCAGGTAAATCATCTGCAGGTTCACCAGCGAGAAGACCATCGCGGTGGCCAGCACGGCGAGCCCGTACCAGGCCCAGCGCATCGTACCGGGTGAGACAGCGGTTTCGTTATCGCGATCTTGCGGCCCGGCGCTGTTGTCCATTGTTCCTCCCCTTCGACCCGCCGCAGGATTGTGCAGACTTCGTCAACCTGTGGCGCTTGTGCAACTGACAGCGCCTGTTTGACGGCAAACGAGGCGAGCCCTCGTTCTGGAATTGACAGTTTGAGTACAGTACAGCACTGTATGTTATTGTCGATAAGGTTTATCTCAACTGACACCCGGGGAGTTTACAATGGCCGTCCGCCGCAACCTGACCGTCGTTCTGTCGACGATGCTCGTGACCACCGCACTTTCGCCCATCTCATTTGCCCAGGAGTCTGAAGAGGACCCCACCGCCACGCTTGACGTTATTACCGTGACAGCGCAGCGCCGCGAACAGTCCATCGTCGACGTGCCGATTTCGATCACAGCGGTGACAGGGGCTGACCTCGACGCACGAGGCGTGGAACAGCTGAGGGATCTGCAATACTCGATTCCGGGCCTGTCGATCGCCGATCGCGGACCTGGAACCGGTCAGATCCAGCTCCGCGGTGTTTCGCAGTTCGTCGGTTCGCCGACGGTCGGCACCTATATAGACGAACTTTCCATCGCGCCCGGCTCGGCCGGCTCAGCCCTCAGTCCGCAGCTTCTCGACCTCGAGCGTGTCGAGGTCCTTCGCGGTCCTCAACCCGCCCTGTATGGCGAAAGCTCGATGGGCGGCACGATCCGTTACATCACGGCAGATCCGGTGCTCGATAAAGTCTCAGGCCGCCTCGGCGCCGAAACCGCAACGACCGATGGCGGCGAGGCCAGCTACCGGCTGGAAGGCGTCCTGAACCTGCCCATCGCTACCGACAAGCTCGGTGTGCGCCTCGCCGGATCATATGAGGACGCGGGCGGATGGATCGATACGCCGGACGGCGACAATGCCAACGGATCGACGATCTCTAACCTTCGCGCAAAGGTCAGGTTCGAACCGACCGATCGGTTGAGCTTCAGCCTCCTTGCGATGACGCAGTCGATGGAAGAAGACGATAGCACGCTGGCGGACATAAACATGTTCAATGCCGCGCCCGGCCGTGCGCCGTCGAAAGATCAGTTTGATGTCTACAACCTGATTTCCGAATTTGATCTCGGCTTCGCCACGTTCCTCAGTTCGACAGGCCGTATCGACCGCGAGACGTCAGTCGCAATCGATCAGTCGGACTTTACAATCGGCTTCTCGCTGGTGCCGCTCGCGTTTGGCGGACTGGGACTGTCGCCCGGCGATATCACCGAGGCCGTCGTTTATTCCGACGGCCAGTTCGAGCGTACGAGCCAGGAACTGCGCCTGACCTCCAACGGCGACAACCGCTTCAACTGGTTGATCGGGGGAACTTATATCGATGACGAGCGTGTCGGCGACTCCTTCTCGGTAACCGCTCCGACGCCGACAAGCGCCCTGGTTTTCGATCTGTTCGGCGCCCCGGCGACCACCAATACGTCCGAGTTCTGGACCGTCTACGCTCAGGGCGACTACGCATTGACCGAGGCGCTGACCGTGTCGCTCGGCGGGCGCTATTTCGAGGACGAGCGTTCGCGCCAGATCGCGCCGGGCGCTCCATTCCAGACCGCAACGTTTGACAGCTTCAATCCGCGCGTGAACCTGACTTACGATTTCGACAGCGGAATCGTCTTCTTCACCGCGGCGAAGGGGTTCCGCTCAGGCGGGTTCAACAATACGCGCGTGCCGCCGATCTTTACGCCGCCTCCGGCGAGCTTCGGGCCGGAAGAACTGTGGACCTATGAAGTCGGCACGAAGAAGTACTTCGCAGGCGGCAAGCTTCTGATCGATGCCGCTGTCTACTACAATGACTGGGCCGATGTGCAGCAGACGCTGACGATCGCTCCCGGCGTGCCAATTCCGTTCACCGCAAACGGCGGGGCCGCGTCGGGCTTCGGGGTCGACTTCGCAGCCCAGCTGGTGGTCTCCGATGAGCTTAAGCTCGGTGCGACCGTCGGCTGGACCGATATGGCCTACGACACCGCCAGCGCAACGCATGTCGCCGGCGACCCGCTCGATCTTGTACCCGAATGGACCGCCTCGGTGTCTGCGGACTATCGTAAGTCCCTGGCTAACGGTGTGATTGGATTTGCACGCGGCGACCTCGGCTACACAGACGGTTCGCAGAACACGCTGCGCAACCTGCCGAGCCCGCCTTTCGACACGTTCACTTTCGTAGATGCGCGCACGATCATCAATCTGAAAGCGGGCGCCGAGTTCGAGCGCTTCCAGGTTTTTGGTTTCGTGGAAAACGCACTGGACGATGATGGCACGACCTATCCTGCAATCGGGACCGTAACGATCCCCGCCCGTGGACGCCCGGTCACCTTCGGGCTCGGACTTGATATATCGTTCTAGACTTGAGTATTCCGGATAAAGACGAAGGGCGCCGGAGCAATCCGGCGTCCTTTTTCTAGCGCCTAGCGCCAGACCGTCTCGGCGAGACGCCGCCAGTTTCCGCCGAGCACTTTTTCGAGCGCTGTCGGCGAATGGCCGCGTTCCAGAAGAAGTGCAGTGAACTCTGTGAGCACGCCGGGCGGAGCGAGCTTCGGCGCTTCGAGCCATTGCGGCTCGTTCGGGAAGGTTTCTCTCATCGTTGCGAGGTACTCCATCAGTTCAGCCTGATCGAACACATAATCGATGCCGATGCCGACATGGTCAGCTCCGACAAGCCGGAGCATATGATCAGCATGATGCGCCATCGCGCCGGCGAGACGATCTTCCTTCAGGCCGTCTCCCAGAAACGCGCCTATGCCGTTGATGCCGACAACCCCGCCCGTGTCCGCGCAGGCCTTGATCAGTGTGTCCGGAATGTTACGCGGATGATCAAACACGGCGCTCGCGTTCGAGTGGGAAAAGATTACGGGTCCACCTGCAACTTTCATGACCTCCAAGGCGGTTCTGTGTCCGGTGTGGGAGCAGCACACGGCCATTCCAACCCGGCCCATCTCGGAAATGACCGCGCGGCCGTGTTCGGTCAGCCCGCCATCTTCATCCATGCAGCCGCCACCTGCGGCGTTGTTGCGATTATATGCGACAAGTGCCCACTTTACTCCGAGGCCTGCAAGCATTTCAACAAGGCCGTGATCGCCTGCGTCGAATGGCGCGAGCCCTTCAATGTCAAAGATCACCGCGAGCTTGCCTGCCGCTCTGGCGGCGTCGATGTCCGCGAGCGTTTGCACCAGGGCGTAGTGATCCGGCCGCTCACCGATCCATTTTCGGAAGGCGGCGAGATTGCGCAGATGGCTCTCGAGATCCTGCGGGCCAAAGCCGATATTCAGGCTCACCACGTCGACGCCGGCCGCCGCGACACTCTCGAGCTGAGGCAGGAAGGACGGATCCTCCGGCCGCAGCGGCATGCAGGCGTGATTGTCCCATACCAGCGAGCGCGCAATCAGTTCGCGCGCCTCTTGCAGCCTCGCCGGTGATATCTCGCTCGTCATCCAGGTGTCCTCGTTAGCATATCAAGAAACGGATCGACCCTGTCGATCACGATATCCGGGCTCATCACAGCACCGGCATGGTCAAGGTCTGGCAGGACCTCGACCCGCCAGCCAGCCGCCTCGAGCTCTGACTGATGGGCCTGAACAGCGCTTGCGATCGGCAAGTCGATACCGCCCGCGTCGCTGTCACCGCGCTTGCCGACATACACGAGGCGGGGGCAGGTCACGGCTCGCAGCGCGGCCGCGTCGTCAAACCCTTCCAGGCTTTGGTAAAGCGTTACCCACTGCAGGTACTGCGCTTTGGATCGCAGAACGCGCAGCGAGCCCGGCCCGGGGTCCGGCAGGCTGAGCCGAGCGCCCTTCAGCAGTCTTTCATACGGTCCGCCGAGAGGCGTCCAGGCGCCCATCACGAGCGCGTCGAGGCGATCGGTCCGCAGGGCTAGCTGAAGTCCCATCGCCGCGCCCCAACTCGTGCCCCAATAGACAAAATGGTCCATCCCGGCAGCGTCAGCTACGCTCAGTAGGTCGGTGCATACGCGCTCGACTGTGAAGGCCGCCGGATCAATGTCAGCGCTTTTTCCGATGCCCGGATAATCAACAGTCACTACATTGAACCGACCGGTCAGGCGGGCGAGGTAACGCTCAAGGACGGAGTCCATGGGCGGACCAATGATCTCGCCCTGGCTCTCGAGTATCGCAGGGCCGAGCATGAGCGCCGGCCCATTGCCTCGCGACTCCCACCAGACGCCGCTCTTCGCATCAAGCGGCACGGGCGCTGCTCGTGAGGCTGCCGGTGACGAGGGCTTCCAGGACCGGCAACGTAACCGCGCCGGCGCCCGTCACGGTGTCGTGAAAGCGGCGCAGAGAAAACTCAGATCCGAGTTCGCTCTCCATGCGCGCGCGCAGACTGCGTACGGTCAATCCGCCGATCTGATAGCCAAGCGCCTGGCCGGGCAGCGCAACATAACGGTCGACCTCCGCTTCTACGGTTTCGCGCGACAGCGAGAGACGGTTGAGCATGTACGCAATGGTCTTGTCACGGCTCCAGCGCTTCAGATGCAGACCGGTATCGGCGACAAGCCGGACGGCGCGCCACATCTCCATATCCAGGCGGCCGAAGTCATCTGCCGCTGCACCGTAAAAGCCCATGTCCTCGCCCAGGGTCTCGCAATACAACGCCCAGCCCTCGATGCAGGGCGTATACTTCACGGCTCCGAACCGTCGGAACGCTGGCAGATGGTTCATCTCCTGAATGAGCGCGATGTGCATCAGGTGTCCGGGCCAGGCTTCATGGAGGGTCAGTGGCACGTGCATATAGGCAGGGCATTTTTCAGGCATGGCGCTGACCCAGAATATCCCCGCCTGACCGCCGCCCGCCGGCGCAGGCTGGGCATAGGCTGGCGGCATGCGGGCAGACTGAGCGAGGCTCATGGATTCGATCCCGTAAGTGATGCGCGGGATCCGGCCGAAATAGGCGGGAATCTTTGCATCGATCCGCTTCGCCAGCACTTCAATATTCCGGCGGACCGCATCGCCGTCCGCGAGCGCTGCTGCGGGAGACGCCGTCACGTGCGCGCGCAGGGCAGCCGCATCGCAGAAGCCATGCTTGCGCGCCGTCGCCTCCATCTCGCCATTCAACCTGTCCACCTCCGCAAGGCCCAGCGCGTGGATCTCATCGGGGCGCATTGCGGTGGTGGTGAACCGCGCTGCCAGAACAGCATAGAACGCTTCGCCGTCAGGATCGTCGTACACCGAAAGCGTCTCGCGCGCTTCGGGCAGGAGTGTGTCGGCAAGATACTCGCGATATCGCGCGAAGGCCGGCAGAAGGGTCGTTTCGATAAGTTCAGCTGCAGCTTGAGCGGCCGGCTCAAGTTTCGCAGCAATGGCTGATCGCTTGAACGGTCCATACCAGCCGGAGAGTTCCGGAGGCGCAGTGAGATATCCGTCCACAACCTCGATCGCACGGCCCAGCACCACCCGCGGGTATTGGTAACCCCTCGCGCGGCCGGCCTCGAAATTCGCGATGAGATCGTCGATGAATGCGGGGAGGGTTTTCAAGCGGGCGAGCCATTGGTCTGCATCGGCGCGGGAGTTCAACGCTGTCGAATTGGCGAGGAAGATCGTGTTGAAGTCGGGTCCTACGGGAAACAGCGAAGGGCGCAGGTGCGCACCGGTCCTGTAGAGATCGCGAATCAGGGTCAACTCATGGCGAAGCAGCGCATGGGAGGCGGCGTCCTGACCTGACAGACCTTCCTGTCCGATGGTGTCAAGCTCGGCGAGGAAGGCCGCAGCCGCGGCGTCCTTGCGAGCATGGTCCTTTTCGCTTTCGCGAAAGATCACATCATCCTCGGTCGGCTGACCCGCAACCAAAGCGTTCAACGGATATTCCCATCGCTCGAACGCCCAATAGCGGTCGGCAAGTCCGGCGAGTTTTGCAGAAGCGTTGGTCATCGCGGTTCAAATCCGGTTAGCAGTAAACTCGTTTGGCTTCTTGATCGCTGCGAGAGCCGGCGTCGCCGTGCCGCCGGTCGCACCGCACTTCCGAGCCGGGCAAAGACCAGAACAACAGGAGACACCGAAGTGTGCCAGGATGGTTGATGAGCGCCGCCCGGCGTGATGATCTCGGTCTTCGGGCAAGTCCCGATGTCCACGCGCGGACGCGGACGCAGGCAGAGATCTTGCACCGCGTGACGCTGCCCCGTCACGTTGGGGCACCGCTGCGCCTTGTCGATCTTCTCCAATTCGGGGTACTGACCGAAATCGTTCCAGGCGAAGTTGGCATGATCTATCACGGTCTAGATCTCTCCATCGGCGTCACCGGAGCGTGACATACAGTGCTGTCTGTTGCAAGCTGATCGCATGACCCACGGAGCGACCATGACCGAGACCCGTAAACGCTATACTCGCGCCGACTGGGTCGAGGCGGCCAAGAGAATCTTCATCGACACCGGCGTCGAGGACGTGAAGGTCGATGTGATCGCCAAACGGATGAACATCACCCGAGGCAGCTTTTATTGGCACTTCAAGAGTCGGGAGGACTTACTGGACGCCCTTCTGGAGGATTGGACCGAACGCAACAGAGGTGAAGTCGAGACGCTTCGCGCCAAGCGAAACGGTGCGCCGACGCTCGCTGACTGCATTCGGGTCTGGGTCTCCATGGAAGACGACGTGCTCACCTTTGACTTGGCAATGCGACTTTGGGGGCGAAAACTGGACAAGGTCGCCAGAGCCACTCTGCTTGTCGACGAAGCCTGGGTGGCCTTGCTGACAGACGTTTTTCGCCGACGGGGCCATCCCGCAAAAATGGCGCATGGCCGCGCCCGCGTTATGTATTTTCATCAGATAGGCTACTACACTCTCGATTTGCGCGAGAGTCTCGAAAGCCGCATCCGCAACTTTCCGATATATCATGAGATTCTCACGGGCGATCCGATCGACCCGGAAGTAGAAGAACTGATCGCGGAACTGAAATCGAAGTACAATGAATGAGCGCTTTGGTGCGCTCCAAACTGGTACGAGTTACATAGAGTTCATCACCCCGCATTGCTCGCAGCAGACTGTCCGGTTTGAGGCCGACGATACGTCTGTCAGGGGCATGTTGTTGGCATCGTCAGAAAGTGCTGGCATTTTTCCGGCCGGTGAGGTTCCCGGCCGTCTCGATGCCAGCAGAAAAAATGTCTTCCAGCGATTTCTGGTGGACGCTGGCGGACAAAGGCGCTGGAGGCGCCGCCCTGAAGCCTTGTTTTTATGGATTTTGGTGGAGGCCAGCGGACGTCGCTGGAAGCCTGAATGGTGCCCGGGGGCGGAATCGCAAGCGCCCTTATTGCCCTGTTTTTAGAAAGCAAATAAATTTGGCGCATCGTCGGATGCCAACAATCTGCCAACAATTCGGCAGCTGTCGGACTTGGATTAGGGTTCGATTCCGAATTCCACAACATATCCGACAACATGAAGTCCCTGACCCTAAAGCCGGGTCAAGGGGGCTTCGTCAAAGAGGTTGCCGATCCATCTCGAAGCAAGAATTGTGGAGCGAAGATTGAAGTTATAGCTACGTCATTGACTTATGCGTCAATGACGTATATATCGGGATAGCGCGATGTCGATGCTGACAGTTGTTGAAACACCGGAGTTTATCCGGCGATCACACTCTGCAGGCATGGCGGATGAGGAGAAAGCTGATCTGATTTCGGCGTTGGCGGCCGATCCTTAGGCGGGCATCAGTCTCGGAGGCGGATTGAGGAAGGTGCGCGTCGCCCGAAGGGGCGCCGGCAAAAGCGGCGGATACCGTGTGATCCATTTCTACCGCTCTCGTGACATGCCTCTCTTTCTGCTCACCGTGTTTGCAAAAAATGAAAGGGCCAACATCTCTCCAACCGAACGCGCCGAACTGATCGAACTCTGTGATCTCATCGCTGATACTTATGGAAAGTGACATGACCAACGCCGCCGCCAGCATCAAGCAAGGCCTCCAGGAGGCGCTCACCCACGCCAAAGGTCACAAGACAGGCGCACGGGTTCATCATATCGAAGTGCCGGAGCCTGATGTGGCAGCAATCCGCGAGCGCTCAGGATTGTCGCAGGCCGAATTTGCTCGCAGCATTGGCGTCGCCGTAGGTACCCTGCGAGGCTGGGAGCAGGGGCGCCGGCGCCCTGAAGGCCCGGCGCGGGTATTACTCGCGCTCATCGAAAAGAGGCCTAGGATCGTGCAGGACGAGCTGCGGAGCTAAGCGGGTACTTGAGGGGTACAAGCTGATTGATCGGACGAGCATTACGGATCTTGTCTTCTGTCTGGTTGGATCCCGCTTAGCGATCTCTTGCGCTCATTTCCGCTCAAGCGCGCTAAGCCGCAACGAGTTTGCAATCACCGACACGGAGGACAGTGCCATTGCGGCAGCTGCAATCATCGGAGAGAGCAGGGCGCCTGTAAACGGATAGAGCACACCGGCCGCAATGGGGATGCCCGCAGCATTGTAGGCAAAAGCAAAGAAGAGATTTTGGCGGATGTTCCGCATGGTCGCGTGCGAAATATTCCTTGCCCGCACAATGCCGCCAAGATCCCCCGTCAGCAGGGTTATGCCCGCGCTTTCGATGGCAACGTCCGTGCCGGTTCCCATCGCGATGCCGACATCGGCCGCCGCCAGGGCGGGAGCGTCATTCACGCCGTCACCGGCCATGGCGACGACCCGGCCTTCGGCGATCAGACGTTTGACAATCTCGGCTTTCTGGGCAGGCAGGACTTCGGCTTCGACGGCATCGATGCCAAGTGAGCGCGCGATCGCATCTGCCGTCGTTCGGTTGTCCCCTGTTGCCATTACGATGTGCAGGCCGGCCGCACGCAGGGCGCTCAAGGCGGCGGGCGTTGAAGGTTTCACGGGATCGGCGATCGAAAGAACGGCTTTGACGTCGCCATCGACAGCCAGATAGATGGCTGTTGCGCCGTCCGTCCGGCGGCGTTCCGCAAGGGTTTGGAGTGCGACTGTGCTGATGCTGAGTTCTTTCATGAACCGCTCGGCACCAAGCGCGACCTTCTTTCCCTCGACGATCCCCACAACACCTTTGCCCGTCGGCGAATAGAAGTCTGCGGGCTCAGCGAGCGCCAGGCCCTTTGCACGGGCTGCGACGACAATCGCGGCGCCAAGTGGATGCTCGCTGTGGCTCTCGAGACTGGCGGCAATGCGAAGGGCAGTGCCTTCATCGGCGCCAGCCGTCATGTCGATTCCTACAAGCGCTGGCTTTCCTTCGGTTAGGGTTCCGGTCTTGTCGATCAGCAACGTATCGACTTTTTCCATACGCTCGAGCGCTTCGGCATTCCGGATCAGAACGCCGGCGCGCGCCCCGGCTCCGACACCGGTCATGATCGACATTGGCGTGGCAAGGCCAAGCGCGCAGGGGCAGGCTATGATCAGCACCGAGACGGCCGCTATGAGGCCATAGGAGAAGGCGGGCTCCGGGCCGAACATCAGCCAGCCGAAGAAGGCCGCGACGGCAATGACGATCACCGCTGGAACAAACCAGCCCGACACTTGGTCAGCAAGGCGCTGGATGGGCGCGCGGCTGCGCTGCGCATCTGCCACGAGGTGGACGATCTGCGAAAGCATGGTCTCGCTGCCGACGCGTTGTGCCTCGACGATGAGGCTGCCAGTCTGGTTGACCGTTGCCCCGATAACCCGGTCATTGACCGATTTGGTAACCGGCATGGATTCGCCTGTCACCATCGACTCGTCGATGGATGAGCGTCCTTCAACGACGACACCGTCGGCCGGGATCTTCTCTCCGGGGCGCACGCGCAGCCGATCACCGGCGACGACGGTCTCCAGCGGCACATCTTCCTCGCTGCCATCGCCATGGATGCGGCGCGCGGTTTTCGGGGCAAGGTCTAGGAGCGCTCGGATGGCGCCGCCCGTTGCCTCACGGGCCTGAAGTTCCAGTACCTGGCCGAGCAGCACCAATGTGATGATGACGGCGGAGGCTTCAAAGTAGACCGGCACGGTGCCATGCGCGGAGCGCAGTTCGGCAGGGAACAGGCCCGGCGCCAATGTCGCGACCATGCTGTAGATCCAGGCTACACCCGTGCCGAGCGCGATCAGTGAGAACATGTTGAGGCTGCGGTTCCTGACCGAGGCGACGCCCCGAGCAAAGAAAGGCCAGCCCGCCCAGAGCACGACAGGCGTCGCCAGCGCCATCTGGATCCAGGGATTGATGGTCGGCGGAATGAAGCGGTCGACGCCGAAGAAGTGCCCGCCCATTTCAATAGCCAGCAACGGTAGGGACAGGACGAGCCCGAACACAAAACGCCGTTTCATGTCGCGCAGCTCAGGATTGGGGCCGTCGCTTGCGCTTGGGGTCAACGGCTCCAGCGCCATGCCGCAGATCGGGCAGTCTCCCGGGCCATCTCTGAGGATTTCCGGGTGCATGGGGCAGGTCCACTGGCTTCCGGGCGCCGCTGTCTTGGGCGGGGGTGTTGCCGCGTGATGATGACAGCCAGCGCCATGACCTGAATGGCCATGCGCGTGGGGTTCCGGGACGGCGCGTGTTTCTTCCGCGACAGGGTAGGCGGAGGGATCGGCCTCGAACTTGGCTTTGCAACCTGCGCTGCAGAAAAGGACCTCGCCGCCCTGGTGCACCAATCGGTGCGGACTGTCTGCTTTCGGCGTCATCCCGCAAACGGGGTCCCGTTTGGCTTTTTGATCAGGTGTGATCGGGTTTGTGGTCGAAGACATGCTGGAGCTCCTGGGGATGTTGGATAGGGAGTCACATATACCCATATGGGGTATATGTCCATTACCCCATAGGGGTATAATTCCAGCGTGGTGCCCGTGCCTGTCTGATTTCAGAAAAGCGACCGAAGACCGCCTAAAACGGTCTTCGGTTGTGTCCCTCCATTTCAATGGTCATGATCCGTGGCAATGCTGGCCGAGGACCAGTGAATGTGGACAATCTTCCACGCGCCGCCGGTTTCTCGAAGGACCATTGTTTCCATCAGGCGGCTATTGATCGGCTTGTCCCGAAACGTTCCTTTCGACACTGACTCAGTCAGAATGGTCACGAGACCTCCGCCTTCATAGACGCGCCGGTCGAGGACCGTTGTCTCGACCGCTTTGGAAAACGTTATGTCAGCAGTCATGTGGTGCGAGCGGTATTCTTCGAGCGACCGCTCGATCCCGCCGCTTTCAGCAATCTGCACATCGGCGGCCAGCAGGCTAACAAGCGCTGCCTCGTCACCTGCTTCCAGCGCTGCGCCGAAGGCAACAACGGCCTCGATGGGTGACTTCGCCGCTGACGGGCTAGCCGCCTCATCGGCAAGCGCCGGACTTGAAAATGCGACCAGGGTGGCCACTGCGACGCTGATCAGGACAGGTTTCATTTGAGGCTCCTCAGGTAGTTGGACCAGAAACGGTTGTGGCTGCGGCAATAATGATGACGATCACGGCGAACAAAATAGCCTCGGCTCGCAATGTCGCGCGCAAAGCCGCTCGCCCTCTGGCGGGCTGCGCTGCCAGCTGGCGCGTGACGAACATCAGATTGACCGCCCCGAGCCCGAGAAGCAGCGTTGCCGCCAGGAGCTTGGAGGCAAGCAATTGTCCGTATCCGGAGCTGAGCAGGCCATAGAACCCGTCATTGAACCTCCAGAACAGATAGATGCCGGAGAGGAACACGAAGGGCACGATAACGCGTGCGACCCGGCTGAAGGCCTCGGTACGGGCCAGAACATCTGCGTCCTTCATCCCGGATCGAGGCCAAAGAGTCGCCGGCGCGGCAAACCAGAAGCCTGCGATCAGAAGATGGCCAGCCACGATCCATGGCGCGAATCCCGGCGCCTCCAGCCCTGCTGAATGTCCTGTAAGGGCAAAGCTTGCGCTGATGCTGATGGCGGCGGGCATCAGAAGGACCCGGTGATGTAAAAGGCCCGCCACAATGAGAAAGCCCGCGCCAACGAGCAGCGCGAGGGCAGGGGGGCCGCCAGCGGTCCAAGTCCACCCGAACTGTTCGGCGGACAGCGCTGCGCTGAGGCTTCCGCCCATCTGAGCGTTCAGAATGATGAGCCGCAGAATTGCTGCAACGGCCACCAGACCTGCTAGCCGGAAATAGGCACGGCGGCTCGCCATCATGCCGAGCGCCCCGTGGAGCGCCGCCCCAATCGCTCCGAGGCTGACTGCGTAGAGCAGAGCCTTGGTGATCAGATTGGCGGCGTCCAGTGGGGACATGTCGCATCAAAACCTACTTCAACTCGAAGGCCGATCTTCCGTTCATGGGATGGCCATCCTTCGACAGGGTGCGCCATTCCAGGGTGTAGCGGCCGGGAGCGAGATCTGGCAGCGGCACGCTGAATGATTTGGCGGGCGCCTTCGGCGGCTCAAAGGATGTATCGACGATCTCTCCAGTCTCTGTCCGGATCGAGAAGGCGATCAGGCCGACCGGCTGGCCGAAGCTGAACGAGAAGGCGTCGGGGAGCGTTTCGAGAACGGCTGCATCTTCAATGTTGGCCATCTCGACGCTGGTATGTGCGAGCGCCGGGGCGGCCATGATTGCGACACTGGCAAGCGCGGCGGTGACCATTTTCAAAGTGTTCATGGGGTGTCCTTTCAAGGGAGATGTTCAGGGGGCAGGTCAGAACCAGACCCTTATTCCGGTGACGAAGGAAAGGGTTTCGGCGTCCTCGCCGCGGGCGCGGGCATAGTCTGCCGTCTCACCGGTTGAGGCTTTCCAGTT
>CAZIGV010000027.1:0-29260 GCA_964538945.1 uncultured Hyphomonas sp. | reverse complement strand
GCCAACGGAAGTTCAAAAACCGCCGTATCAGTCAATTATGATTCCGGGTACTAGCACCCCCGTCAAATCAGCTGCGAAATTTTTTCTGCGGCCACGCAAGAACGTTGCGGCGGGCGCGAGGGCCGTCGAGCAAGTGGGCAGTAGACTATCCGGGCGCCCCGCCATCGAATTCCCACCGTGAACCCTCTAGGATTGCCGCTGGCAGGCATCCGCGGCATCGGCAGCGGCTAAGGGAGCGGCGAAAGGCTTGAGGGCCGTCAGAGGCGCTCTAGAGCGTGTCTCTAGTCATGATCTCAAAAAGCGGGCGTGCGTAGCTGACACACGAGCGTGGACGGTGGCCCTCGAGTTTCCGACTGTCGGCTGGCGCCAGGCGTCCGCGCGCTTAAGCTGGGTGCCCATCGGTCCCTCTGAAAAGGGCTTTTGAAGGCAAAAGATTACAGGACCAAAAGGCTTGGGAGAAAATCGGCCTTAAGTCCGCGCCTCCCTAGTAAGAATTATACTAGAGGATTTCGGACTTAAGGGCGCTTTTTGCTAGGAACCGGCTAACGCCAATGGCTGCCCTGCGTGACGCGCGCGTTCCGACACCCTGGCTACCGCATGCCCTGCTTGCTAGATAACCAGCATACCTGCGTGCGCTCGATCGACCGGATTCCAAAATCCTGACGGCCCAACATGACCAGACCCGGGGGCGTAAAGCCCTGAAATCGGCGAACGGTAACGCTGTCACCCGGGCGTTATAAGTTGCGCTATACACCAGCGCCTTCTAGTGCGTTGAGTATACTCAATACTGCGGCTCCACGCTCCGGCGCATGTTGTGCAGCATGGCTTACCGGCAGAAACAGGTCGTCACCTGCAAAGTGAAACTCGACCGGCTCCTGCAGGTTCTAGGCATCGATCATCCGGTCAAGCCATCGATGACCTTTGAGATTGGGTGCGTTCAGTCTTGTTGAAGACTGAATGATTGCTGCGCCAGCCCATCGATGATGGCGGCCAGAGAATCTTTTGTCCCGATATCAAGATCGCGCGCTTGCCGATCCACAAGTCCGAGGTCGCGCGAGATGATGTTCGCGTTGAAGAGGTCCGCCGCTGCACCTTCGAACTTCTGCGTGCGGATTATGCTGTCGATCATGGCCGTTACCTCAGAAAACTCTTCATCCCGTTTTCGATACTGGCACCAAGTCTCATGCGTGATGCCGATGTGCAGGCAGAGGCCGGTGATCGTCATTGCCCGCATCTTTGGCACTTTCACGATGCGCGCTTCGCCCTGGAACTTCACCGTTTCGTGGGTGTGCAGCGGGTTAGCCTCGACCCATTCGAAGTACTGTAGTGCCGCCGTCCACAGTTCGTCGGCCGTCTCGTAGGATGGCCGACGGCCTGGGCGCGGGCAGAGCTTCCAGTAGGTATTTCCTTTGGGCGCTGGCATGTGGCGGTCTCGCAGGATGCATATATCACTATGATATGTTTCCGCATACGCCGCAACCGCTATCTTCCACTGCCGCCAGCCGAGAGGCAGCGACAGTGATCATGCAACGTGCCAATCGTGCTGTGCCCCACCGCTGATCAGGTTCTTGGCGCCTTTGGCACGTCTGGCACGATCGGCAGACCGACACCCACCAAGATCTTTGATCGAAGTTGGCGACCCGTCAGCGCTGTGCCATCAAAGAGGTGACTTGCGCTGGCGGGCAACGCCGGTCGGCGTGAGCGGGGTGGATCCCTGTCGATTACGCGCGCGAAGATGCAGGAGAAACCATGCAACGGCAGGGACGAGAGGATTCGAGCCCCTCCTCCCCTCTGCGAGGCCTATTCACGTTTTGTGCAACCCGATATGCACCGCCGCCCTACCCGCCGAACGGCCGTTGTGGAGATCGCGAATGGCACGAGTCGGATGCCCCTCTACGACCGTCGTTGGCCCATTGCGGACATTGGCTGGCTTTGCAACGTGGGAGGATGAGCAAGCTGGAAGCCGACCGGAATTTCGTAGCTGAAGCAACCTCTCCCGAACCGTTGCGGCTTTACCTGTCGCACACCGGGATTGGGGCGAGCAGCTTCGGCTCATTCGAGGGGCTGGGTTGGGAATTGGTCGTGAGCAAACTTACGCCAGCTGGTCACGAGGAGGTGTTTTGTGACCACTGGGAGGAAACCCTGCTCGAAATCTTGAGATACATCGACGATTATTCAGATGTACCGGTTCAGTGGCGCAGAGAACATTCCGGGGAGCTAACTGACTTGCGCGCCCTGCAGCCCGACTACGACGCGAGCAGGCGATTTAACACCGCTGTTCGGACGGCGATGAGTCCTGATGGCGAACAGCGCCTGTGCTTCAACCTCTATGACGACGGACGCTATCGATTCACTCTTGAGGAGCTAATTCGCGAAGGCGAACTTTCTGCGTGGGTTCCGCGACGGTGGTCGGGGGAGCACTCGGACCTGGCAGACGTGGAGCTAGAGGCTCGCAGCGCCTTCTCATGGTTCGGGTGACGTCCGAATTCGGCGATCTCCGGCCCGGCGCCGATGATGCCACTGAATGACAGGACTGAGGCGACCCTGCCAGAAGGCGATCGTGATTGTCGCTGCTGGTCTAGCCCGGTCTAGACAGACGGAATTCTCAGGTTGTGCGGCTTGAAAAGCGCCTTTTGCGCAAGGCGAGTCTGTCGGCAGTTTTCACGATCTAATCTCACTGGACGCCAGGATGACCAAATCAAAAATTTAGGCAATCACCGCGACAAGTATCCATACGCGCGGCGGTTCTTCTGGCGGCACGTAGTCGCCGGATTGGTCGTCGTCCCATCCCACCAGTTTACCACAAATCGACGGTTGCTACGCCTCAACCTAGGTGCAAACTACCACTCGGCGTAATTGCAAGATCGTTGCTGCAGGAGACTGTCTCGATGTTTGGTTTGGTTCGTAAAACGGTAGCGTCTCTGTTCGCGCTGGCGGCATGCGGCGTTGGTTTCGCAGTTGCCGAGCCTGGCAGTGGGACCCCTAGTACCATTACCGGAAGTGCCACCGTGATCGATGGGGACACGATAACGCTTGGCGAGCACAAGGTCCGGCTTAACGGCTACGACACGCCGGAGCGTGACAGCATGTGCGGTTCGACCGATGTCTACGCCGCCGCGTCGAATGCGCTCGCGGATTTTATCGCCGACCAGACCGTCACTTGCGAGCTTAATGGCGACAGGAGCTACGATCGCGTGATCGGAACCTGTTCAGCACGTGGGACAGATTTCGGAACGTTCATGGTCGAGAGCGGCTGGGGTAGGGACTGGAAGCGCTTCAGCGGCGGGAAGTATGCCGCCGCTGAAAAGGCCGCGCGAACGGATCAGCGCGGCCTGTGGGGACTGAGCTGCGGCGAGGACCTCTGGGGTAACCGGAAGTACGACTGAACAGCGAAGGGGTCGTTCCCAATGCTCGGGTTGCTGACGCCTCTTCAATGATCGTCACGCGCTTGGAACACAGCTGGTTTAGTTATCATCGCGCGGGAATTGCGGCCTTTGTAAAGAGCCGCCGACCGAAGCGCACACGGATGGGTCAAAGGCGATGCAGTGGAAACAACTAGTCCTGACGGTCACGGGAACTCTTTTGGCGCAATCAACGCAAGCTCAAGCTCTGACGCGCGATCTCTTCTGCATCGACGGCCGAGTTGAGGCCGTTGATGAAACGCTCGTCGCGATCCAACAAATGCGATCGACACTTGATGACTGCCTTAGCGAGGTCAGCGCCACTTCGGCGACCTGCCAAGCTGCATTTGTCGATACGAAGTTTTTCATCGGCAAGCGAGCAAACGCGGGTGGAAGCCAGTTTTCCTGCCTGAATGAATACATGACTTCCATGAAACCATACGACATCGCATCCAGCCAGGTTCATATGCGTTTGCTCAATGAGACGGGGATATACGTGCAAGGCATAAGGTCGTTCATCGACACCAAGGTCTATCGTCAGTTTGACCGCGTTTACCGGTCGTCGCAAAGCCTGACTCGTCCCCCTGGTGCCACACGTGAGGATTAGCCAAACGACCGCCGGTTGTCGGCTCGGTGCTCACAGTCACGGATAAGAAGGCCGACGCGCTAGCCGCCATCGTACTCGTCATTATCGCCACTATAGATGTCTCTGGCGACCGCGACCTGCCTCAGGATTTGCGGACTAAGCGCAACGCGTCAATGACCGCTGTCGGCGAAGTCCTGCCTTGCGACGACCTGGCTCGCCAATGTCCGAACTGAGGTGACCCTGCCGGTCAGGGAAATTGCCGCTCGGAGCCAGCTTGGCACGGAGCCGACATTTCAACTGGACGGCGGCCAGCACAGAAAGCGTGCGTTGGCAGTTGAGTTCATACCCTTCACTTCAAAACCCGGAAGCAATTGGAGGCGAGCAAGCACACCGTCTTCACCGGTAGCCAGCTGCGGAAAGGCTAATTTTGTTTGTCCGTCGCGGTCGTTCAAAAGCCACCAGACATCAGCGCCCCAAGGACCGCTGTCATTGGTCTCGACGTATACAGCGCCAAGGTCCGACATTTTTATCCGTTGCTCAGGCTGCTTTGGCGCGCGGCAGACGACCTCATCGTCCACCGTCACCTCAACAACAAAAAGGGCTTCAGGGTGCGGCATACGAGAGAAACTGCATTTGTTCAGCAAGGAGCGCAATGACCGCTTCCGGCGAAGTCCCGCCGAGTATCCGCTAGGCTCCCGAATGACAGGACAGAGGCGACCCTGCCGGACGCCGAACCTGATGATCGGAGCCGACCTGGCCCATTGCTGCCGCTCCGATCATGAATATGGCTCTCGTATTGAACAAGGGTTTAGGGATAATCCTTGCACTGCATTTCGGCGCTTCCTCTTTGTTTAAGGCAAACAGTCTCGAACGATCGGGCTACATCCGTGCCACGATCTAGATCTTCAGCGTTCAGATACAGGCCTGAGTTTTGGTCTGATATTTCGAGAACAGCGCCCGACTCCAACGTGTCAACCCGGCCCGTTCCAGTAACTTCGACCCCCAGAACGCTTTCCAACGTGGCCTGATCCACCAGCAAGAAGTTCGGCCCTTTGTAGTAGATCTCTGTCTCATCGTTCTCGGAGAACGGCTCAACCAGCACAAGGCCGCGGACTTTCAGATTTCTCAACGGCAAAACCAGAAACTCCACTTCGATACCGAGTAGGTCGTAGTACTCAACTTCAACCTTGCCGGCGGCGCTTCCGATTGGATGGTCGTACCCCTCCAGCTGGATCAATGCCTGATGCAGCGAATAGGCGGTATGATGCAAACCAACCAGCGCGTCTGGACTCAGAGCAATTTCGGTGGCTGCAGGCAGAATGTATTGCGCACAAGCTGATAGGCACCATGTCTCGACAGTGACGCCGATACCTTGCGCCCGGATTAGCTTCCCGACTTCAATCGCTGCGCTTATGTGGCCCCCACCCGAATTGATGTTCAGGTGTGAGATTTCAGACAGGTCCTGGGAGTTGAACTGTTGCACTGTTTCAGGTGTGATCAGTCCACATAGACGCAGTACGTCGCCAAACCGAGCGAGACCGGATTCTGCGCAGGCGGGTGTCTTTGGCGGAGACGTTTCGTCTCCCGCCAAAGAGGCATCGATGCAAGCCGATCCGGCGAGAAGAAGTAGCGCGGAAGCACGTCTGAAGTATCTGATGATCACAGTCTAGCCTTTGGTCAGGTGAGTTCGTTGCTCAAATGGTTCGAGCAGACATTGGTCGCGGGACATGTCAACCTTTGCTTGTTAAGAGAACTCGCGTGTCGATGCCGCTTCGATGTCCGAAATCGGCGATCTCCGGCCTGGCGCAGGTGAAGCAGCCGAATGACAGGACTGAGCCGACCTTGCCGGATGCCGAAACCGATTGTCGGAGCGCACTTGGCCCTATTCAGACCGTTCAGAGACAGTCTAACGTGGTCCTATGTGCCTTTACATTGCACTCGTAGTTCGAGGGGGCGATGCCTCCACCATCGACCAAGTGCTTCGAAGGCACGGGCGGCAAGCCCGACCGTTCACCAATGCCACGCTCGGAGGCTCGCTTCTCTCTGGTGAAGCTGCGTTCCTCACAACAGTAGGTCACTGCGATTGTGGGACTGTCTTGGCTCCCAACGTAGTTGATCGCGAAGGAAAGCGATCCGAACAGGCAGCGAAGCTTGTGAAACGAGGCTGGTCGAAGGGAAAAATTGAGCGTTGGCTCAATGATCGAACGAAAGCCGACGAGCGAGCGGAAGAACGACGGCACGCAAACACGCCCGACAGTCTTGGGCTTTGGTCGCGCATTATCAGCGATCTGTTATTTACCCCCGGGGTTCAGCAAGCTGGTTTGCTGGTGCACTTCTACTCGGGCGACTTGGAGCAAGAGACGATTGAGCCCCTCCGGAAGACGGTCCCCTCAAGCGACTTTGAGTCGAGCCTTCAAGGCATTGATGAAGATCAGCTGTTGATGGCTGCGTAGTGTCCGGAGTCGGCGACAGGCAGCGAACGAGGTATTGATATGAGCCTCTCTAAACACCTTTTGGCGTTATTGTTGACCCACGCAATATCGTCATGCTCATCCGCGCCAGCGGCAGCCGATTCAACGCCCTGCGTCGATGCATTCTTCGCAAATCGTGGCATCAGCGTTGATGAACTTGTTGAGAAGGCAGACATAATCGCATTGGCCTCAGCCGAAGAATTTGTCACCGATGGGTCAAACCCACCTTACGATGGGTATTACGTCTTTGCCCCAGGAGAAGAGCTAAAGGGGCATTATCAGCGTCAGATTAAAGTGTGGGGCAGCGAGCCATATGAGCGCATTCCCCAGTTTTACATTGATATCACAGAGATGCACGGCATTCAGGATACGAATCGTCTTTATGGAGGAACAACAGGAATCATCGAGACCAAAAATGGTTGTTTTCTCAACCCGCGATTTTCTATCGGCTGGGAATACCTTCTAATTCTGGGTGTTAATTCTGAAATGGCCTTCGAACCAGTTCACTCACCTACTCTAGATGAGTGGTATAAATCGGTAAAAACGGCGGCAAGCAAACTCGAATGACTGACCTGCCTCAGGATTTGCGGACCAAGTGCAACGCCTCAACGGCGGCTATCGGCGAAGTCCAGCCTGGTGCAGCTGAAGCAACCGAATGACAGGACTGAGGCAACTTTGCCTGATGCCGAAACCGACTATCGGAGCCAACCTGGCCCTTTGCTGCCGGTTGTCGGAATCGAGTTCGAGCCGTTCTGCGTTGGCGATATCGAGGTCATCGGCGGCGGCGTCCACCGCGGCCGACAGTGCGGAGCGGATCACCGAGCGGCATTCCTTAGGGAATTTGTCGCTTTGCCAAGACCAGAACACGGGCATCCGTTACCCCGCTTTGACACCTCTGAAGTTTTCCGATTGCTGCAACGCCGCAGCGCGCCTGTCGCCCATATCAACCAAGCGGTCGAGAATGCCCAACAGAACTCTCGCCTCGTTCTCAGCAAGTGGGAAATTGGCCTCCGCCAAACGCTGGACGACGCCGGCTATCCGCGCTGCGATCATCGTGCCGCTCCACATCAGCGGACGCGCCTCCTGCATTTCGATGTTGTGCAAGACATGGGCGCCGAACGCGGCGATGGGCATCGCAGCGTCAGCGCGCTCGCAGACCGTCAGGTAATTGTCCATGACGAAGGCGGACCATCCGGCCTTCGCCATCACCAGATCGAGGACATCCATGATCGCGGCAATGTCGGTCCAATCGTCATTGGCGAAGCGCCGCGCGCCCTTGGCGCCCGAGACAGACACAAACAACAGCGCCTTGACCATGACCGGCAGGTCCCAGCCGTGCAGCTCACCCGCGCGCCAGCCATCGGGATCGAACACGCCCTCCTCAAGCATGCGCTCGGCGCAATAGCGCAGCAGCGTCAAAGTGTCGGCGGTAACGGTCTCGGCGTCATAAACGCCAACGCATACGAGCGCGTCGGCAAATTGCGCCGCGAATTTCAGCGCATCCTCGTCACCCTCGCGCCCCGCGATCGGTGTCACAAAGCGGACGAGCGTATCGGCAGCCGGCAAATCGGTAGATGCGTGCGCGACCATGCGCGTCAACGCGGTCTGCCACTCGTAAAGATCGGTCGAGGGAGAGCGTGGTTCTTGGGGATCGCGCCAAGCCGGAAACAGGCGCTCGTTGGTCCAGGCAACGAGTTGATCGAGATACGCGAGAAAGGCCGCACGACGCTCGCCATCCGCCAGCCAGTCGTCCATGGGAAACTCCTTCGACGCCTCGCCTGCTGCGCGCGCATCGAAGTCAAAGTCGGGACGACGCCATATGGGCCTGGGCGGCGTGCCGTCCCAGGAGCGGCGTGCTGGCGGAGCGTGCACCCATACTGGCGGCGGCGGCGCAAGCGGCGCGAGCCCCGGCTCATCCAGGTGCTCGATGGCGCGCGCACGCGCGTTCAGGCGGTGCTTGTTCTGGGTGGCGCGATCACGTTTTCCTTCTTCGCCTAGTTCGGCCGCATGCACACAGAAGAGCTCGGTCGCCATGGCAAACGCAACCCAGGTGCGATGGGGATCGTCTTTAAGCCGCATCAGGGCCTGAAACGCGTTCTGCGCAATGTTGGGATTTTCGTCCGAGGCTAGAGTCAGCAGCCAGACGCTGAAGTCCGGCCGCACCCTGCTCGCGCGCGAGCTGTGATAGATAGCGCCGATCAAAAAGAGCCGCGGGTCGAGCGGGTGGTTGCTGTGCTGGAAGACTCCGTCGCCCTCTTGCATAGTCATCGTTCGTGCAAGCGTCGTCCACGCCCACTCGATATCGTCGTTGTCGGTCGCGAACACGGCGGCCGCCGCCGCAGCCGCGGCGACCGCGCCTTGGGTCGCGCCTCCGCCGGGGTC
The DNA here is from genome assembly GCA_964538945.1 of uncultured Hyphomonas sp. Classification (GTDB taxonomy): domain Bacteria; phylum Pseudomonadota; class Alphaproteobacteria; order Caulobacterales; family Hyphomonadaceae; genus Hyphomonas. Next base: position 20,420 of record CAZIGV010000027.1, on the reverse strand, counting down.
GGACAGCAGATCAAAGAGACCAGGCTTATCGCGCCCACGCGTAAAGGTGAGCACGTCGCCGAGCGCAAAGCTCGGATCAAGCGCGCCATAGCGCAGCGATTCCGTCGCCCAATGCGCGATGTTGAGATCAACGAGCGCCTTGGTGTTTTCGGCGCGCGCTTCCTCCAATTCGTGCGACGGCGGTTCGGGTGCCTCGTAGGTGATTGACACATAGCCCGGTTGGCCGGCTGCAGGCGCCACTTTGTAATTGTCGCGATCGCCCCACCCCGACCAGAGCTTGGCGTTTTCGGTGTAGCGCGCAATGCAAGCGGGATCGGTCACATCTTCTTCGTAGGCAAACGGCAGTTCGTCGGGAAAACGCTGCAGCGCGGCTTTGAAGCGCCCGGCCAAGTCTTCATTTCCAGAGAACACAAAACGCCGGGTCAGATCGCGGATCGAGCGTTTCCGAAACTTACGCCCCAGCAGATAGTTTTGCGCGGTCACTTGCTCGGCCGTCATCTGGGACTGCGGGTTCATGCCGAAGACGGTGATGGGTCGGCCGGGGTCGGCCGCCACGCGTGAGATTTCAATGCGCCAGAGGCGCTGGCAGGTGACGAGTGCGAACGTTGTTTCCGAAACGCGCATGCTCTCAAGCGCGAGCGAGGCCGCAAGACCAAGCGCTGCCCAATTGTCGTGGCCTTCGAGCACGAGGCGGATCACTTTATCTGGATCGTCGCCCGCATCGAGACGTTTGTGCGCCCAATGGGTCAACGCTGTGAACGCCGCCTCCAGTGGCTGCGGGGCCGAAGCGCCGAGATACCAGACGTAAGAGTGCGCATCGCCCCAGAAGCGTTGGACGCCCCATGGAAATGCGACATCAAGCGGCAAGGGTTTGGCCATGTTGTGCGCGTTGATTTCGAGCACTTGGCGCCAAGCCTTCGTCGCATGGTTGGCCATGTCACGCGCCAGCGCGCGCGCAATATCGGGCGCGACCGCGAAGAGGCTCGCGAACGGCTGGTGCGCGGGCGTTGGCGGATAGAAATAGCGATGGTGACGATCGATCCCCATGTCGTCGTGGTTGAAAGTCTTGCGGCCGATCATCGAAAGCGACGCAGGGCTCGACAGGATGCGGCGTTCGATGCTGGTGCGTTCGGCTTCGGGCTTTTCGCGAATTGCCTTAAGCTGGGCGTAGCGAGCTTCGCGGCTGGCGCGCTCTTTCTCAAGTTCCGCAAGCGGCAGTTTCTCCAACACCTCAGCGCGCACGAGGTCCGCCAATAGTTGTGGGCAAGTCTGCGCCAAGATCGGCGAGAAATTGACAATGCTCTCGAACACGTCTTCGGAGCGCCGCTCGAGCGCGATCGCGCGTTCGACAATGCGGCGGGCTGGATTGGGATAAGCGCGCGCCGAACGCAACAGCAATTGGCGCAGCGCGCGAATGAACGGTCCGCGCGTACCATCGGGAAGCGCGCTCCAGCGATCCTTCGGCGGTGGCGGCGCGCCGAGCCGCAGGACCGGCTCTTTCTCCAGTTCCATCAACCAAGTCTCAGCGAGTGCGATCAAGCGCTCGGAAATCGGGTTGACATGATCGGCGACGGCGTTCTGGAAGACCGCGAAAAGTTTAACGGCATGGACAAGCGCGATTGGCGGGAAGTGCTGTTCGCGCGAGAAGATCCAGACCAGCACGCGCTGCCACAGGGCAAAATCCGAGGGCCAACCCACAGCGTCGGCCATCCGCACCAAAGCGGCGCCAGAGAGCGTCGCAACGGGGTTCGCCAACAGCCACCCGTTGGGGATGGTGCGTTCAGCTTGAAACCAGACCAGGAATTTGTTGAGCCACGCGCCATCGTTAGCGAAGAGAAGCGACTCGAATGCGTCCAAATGATTGTTGAACGAGGCGCTCGCCGGTGGCGCAAGAAGCCAGGCGCGCCGCCATTGCGGACGTAAGGGCGCATCATTGAGCGCAGTGAACTCGGCGGTCCAAGCGCCGTCGCGCTCAAAGACGTGCTGCGATAGGAGCCCCACCACACGCCCAAGCAGCGGCGGCTCGCCCGCGGCGACCAGGGCATCGCGCCAGGCATCGCCCCGATCCACGAGCAACCGGAAAAAAGTCCACTCGAAGAAGATGTCGTGTGCGAACGAAAGCACCGAGCCCTCCTCCACGATTTCGACCATGCGATCGCGCTTCAGCTCGCCAGCTTGTGCGATGGTGGCTTCTTTCAACTTGCTGACGGCGATGGCCTTACCGAGCGAACGCGCGCCGGCGTCGGCAAGATCGAGCATGGCGCGTTGACGCGAGAGCACAATGTCAAGGCCCGCATTGTAGCCTCCAGCGCGCCACCACGCGGCGATGAGTTCGATTTCGGTTTGCGGCGCGGCCTCGCCTTGGTCCGCGCCTGTAAATTGATCCGAAAGCACGGCCGCGAAGAACGGCCGGCGCGCGATTTCGCGAACCGCATCGGCGCCGAACAACAAGCGGCGCAAATGCGGGCGCGCCTCAGCGAGGTCTTCGCATTCGGCGTCATTGAGCAATCCCACCGCCACATCGCCAATGCCGGTGGCTTTGTAGAAGGCCGCGGGCACCCATTGGCGAAAAGGTTCTAGCCCTTGGTCGCGCGAACTCGCCAACACGCTCCAATGTGCGAGTTCAGGCGTGGTGGCGATCACAGTCAGCAAGTCCGTCACCACGCCGCGGCAACTCGGCTTGATCCGGTCCACGCCGTCAATGAACAGAATTGCAGTACCGCTCGCGCCAATCTCGGTCAGGATTTCGCGCGCGCTTCGGTGCTTGAGCCCGATCGCGACGGCAAACGCTGGCCACGAGCCCGCCTCGATGCGATCGGCTTTTAAGAATAGCACCGGCCCGCGTGCTGCAGCGCGCTCGACAGCGCGGCGCAGCACAACAGATTTTCCGCAACCAGGCAGACCGCTGATGTTCGAAAACTTGAAACGCGCGGCGGAAGCTTCCGCTGCATCGACGAAGCTCTCGCGCGCGATGGCGATGCCGCCGATGTCAGCGCGAATTTCGCCAAGATAGGATTGCGTCAGCTCCGCAAGTGTCTTGAGGTCCTGAGCATAGGCAGGTGCGGCGCAGAACGTGGCGATCCCTCGCAAATCCGCCAACAGCACCGCGCGGGACCAGACCTTCGCATCGCCCTGCCCGACACGCACCATTCGCGCCAAAATGGTCGCCAGCGCAGCACCCCGACCTTCGCCTCCATCAACCAATTCAGCGAGACGGTTGCTCAGCCCCGTGAACGCCGGTTCGTCGACTTCGAGGCCGTCCATTCTGAGAGCGACGAAGTGGTGATAAAAATCACGCTCATCGTCAGCGTCTTTGGGCAGGATCAGCGTCGACAAGATATCGCGCATGTCGCGTTCGCGTTGGCCGGCCTCGCCTCCGACGACAAATCGAGCGGCGAAATCGGCGCCCGTCGCGCTCGCTTGGGCCCAGCTGATGAGCCGCTTCAAGCTTTCCAGGCGCTCTGCGCCAACCTTGCGGGCGATAAACCCGTAACGGTCAACGCCCACACGAAAATCGGGCTTGGTGCGGGTTGCCCGCGCATTGGCGATCAGATCGCGAAAATCCTTGTTTGATGCGGCGGCGCTGATTTTGAGTTCACGCTTCACTTGCAGGCTCAGCCTGCGCGTCACGCCGTCGAGTTCTGCGTCGACGACGAGATCGTCGAGAGGTTCGCCCTTGCTGTGCTGCTGGACGGCAACGCGCGTGACGCGGCCAAGCTGGCCTGGGCCCGCTTCCTCGCGAAGCAAGGCGCAGAGATAGACCACGCAGACGATGTCTTCGTAGCTGTAGCCTTCGCCGCCCGTCAGTTCGCTGGATCTGGCCCGATTATTCATGCACACGAGTTTATCACACTAGCACTAACCGAACAGGGCGCGCCGCGAGACCGGTTGTGCAAACGTGCGTTCGATGCGCCGAAAGTGCACCCGACTCTCCGGTGGCACACGCAGCTAGCCGTGGTAGGGCTTTTACAATGCTGATCGGGGCCTCCTTCGTTGTCATGCTGTTGATCACCCTCGCTGGGCGCATCCGGGCCATTTGGGATCAGCTGGTTGGGAGTGAGGAGCATGATTAAACCGAGCACGTCCTCTAGGCTGCTGATTCTCGCGGCCCTTCTATTAGCGGTCTCGGCCTGCGACGGGCGGCGGAACACTTGGACGGCCTTCGTATATCGCGATCTGAGCGCTATCGAAGCTTCAGACACCCTAACGGGCTTAAGTTCTTTTTCCTCATGTCAGGAAGCGGCTGTTGCAACACTGCGCTCTTATCCGGATCCTTCGGGCGGTACTTACGAGTGCGGCTTCAAGTGCGAATGGAATCCCGCCTACCAGGCGCACATTTGCAAGGAAACGAGACGATAGTCCGAAGGCTAGGGCGCCTGCAAAAGAGCAAGCAGCGCCGCCCTGACCGCCTTCTCGTCGCTGCCGGTGTTCAGCGTCGAGGCCTTGTCCCACTTCTTGAGGATGGCCTTCAGTTGAGGCAGCGAGGCGAGGCGCTCGATGCCGAGCAGCATTTCGGCCTTTTCGTTCTCGCCCAGCGAGCGGGCCTGAGTGAGCCCGAGCTTTGTGGGCTCGAATGGTCTGCGCTCACCTTCCATCAACGCAACGAGGTCGCCCGCCAGATCAGCATGGGCGATGCTGGCGGGAACGGCCCGCTTCGGGTCCCACAGCTTCGACACCTTCTTGAGCTCTGCCATGGCGAGGGCCTCTGCGAACCCAGCCGCAATCGCTTTCCGTGTACTCTCGGGAGCGGCCTTGGCCGCATCGAGGGAGAGGCCGACGATCATCAGACCGATGGCCTTGTTCAGCATCTTTTCCAAAGCACGGTGAGCCGCACCGTTGAGCTTGAGGGGCTGGCTGTTCAGCGCACGGAGCAGTTCAAAACGGTCAAGCATGGGCTTCCGGTACCTCCTGAAGTTTCTGGGCAATCTTGCGGAGCTGCTGCGTGGCATCAGCGCCGTAGAACCCTTCGAGTGTTTTCACCGTGTCCGGCGACTCGCGGAACATTGCGATCCTCTGGACGATCCTCTGCGCCTGGGGAAGGCCTACCAACTCGGTGTGCCCGAAGCCGGGAAGCCCTTTGCGCTCGGTTAGGAAGTGATCCTGATACCGGGCTTTGATGACATCGACCTGCTTGTTCGCCTCGGCATAGTTGCCGCCCAGCCGGGAGATCACAAAGCGCCAAGGCGGCACAGTCTGCGTGCGCTCCAGTTCCTCGAAATAGGCCTTCATCCTGTCCATGCCCCAGACCGACAGACGCTCAGGCACGATCGGGCAGAGCACTACATCCGAAGCGAGGATGGCCTCCTCGGACGCCATGGTCTTGCCGGGCGGATTATCGACGATGATGACATCGAACTCGGTCTGCAGGTGCTCGAACAGCACCCGCATTGCCTCGCGATACTGGGCTTCGCTGCCTGCCCTGAGTGCAGCGAACTCGGCGTCCCACATCTCGGGCGAGTTCGGAACGATTGCCATATCAACGCTGCCCCTGCCGTTCAGGCTGTGGCGGGCATGTGAGAGGAACTTCTCAGCCGGGCGCTTCAGGCCGGCGAGCGCGCTGCGCAGGTAGCCCGGCAGAACGTTGTCGGCCTCCAGCCGGTCGGCATACTCATCGACCGAGAGCAGGATCTCCGTTGCGCTCGACTGGGGGTCGAGGTCGAGAATGACGGTGTTCTTCCTGTGCTCGAAGACGAAGGTCTCGGCGAGCGCGATTGCGAGGGTCGTCTTGCCGACGCCGCCCTTCCTGTTCGCAATGGTGATCATCATGGACATTTCAGCCTCCAGACAGCTTCAAAAGCCGTCCCCTGTTTTCCTCATCGAACCGATCGTCGATGTAGCTGTCGACCAACTCCGGCTCCGGCGACTGGCGCCGGGGGTCAACTTCAATCTCGAAGCCCTTCAGCAGCGGTCGCTCGGCCTTGCCGACGCTGAGGTCGAAGGTGAGCAGCCCGATGCCATGCTGGGCGCAGGAATCCTGGATCGCCGATTGGACGCTCGCGTTGAGCACCGAGCGCGGGCACACCAGAAACGCATAGTGCGCGAACCGGGTGTGGGCGAGCGCCTCATGCACGGCGACCACAGTGCTGCCCGCAAGGTTCTTGAGCTCGAAGGCGATCAGGTCGAGATGGCGCACCGGGTCATACTTGCGCCGGCGGATCGTCGCGACGGTGAAATCCGGTCTCGACCAGGTGCCGGTCCCCGCGCGGCCGCCGCGCGCTGTTTTTTGCCAAACCGTGAAGTCACGGTTTAGCCCCAGCTGGGAGAAGGCGGTATCCGACGCAATGAAGGCTTCGACTGGCTCTTCCAAGTCTCGCTCGGGGAAGTCAGGCTCCGACCGTCGCGCGTCGTTGGCGGTGAGGGTGATCAGCCGACGCGCTTGCAGCAAGGCGAGAACTTCGCGGTAAGCCGCCTCATTTTTGATGGGCCTACCTAAAGCCTTCATGGTCAAGGTTTCGAGCTCGCCGAGCTTGCGGACGTTGCCGTCCGACAGAACTTCGAGAACGATGCGCTCCAGCTCTTCCACGCCCTGCCCCTGTGCCCGCTCTTCTTCTAGGGGTTGCCGAGCGGGTAATGCAATGGAGGCTGGGCGCAATTTTGAGGCGAACCATGGTCACGTTCAAAACTCGGCTTCCTATTCGGGCGGGTCAGTTGCCCTCAACAGGAAATGCGCAATTTTTTCTGGGGCGACGCTCATCATTCGGTGTGAGCCATCGCGTGGTGTCTCGTCGGCTCGAAGAGTGAACCATTCTTGAAGATCGCGCGCGTCGTTAGCCCCACATGCCTCGGTCAATCGACCCACGTGCAATTCAATATCCCGAAACTCGGACATAGAGAACGACTGAGCAGTTATGGGTGTCTCCCGTGGAGCGTTTCGAAGCAGAGACTTTAGGGGACGAAGCCAAGGAAAAACCTCATCCTGGATCTCACGAGGCAATGAATCTGCCACCTCAACGGCGCGCCACAGTGCATCCCGATCCCTTGGCACTGTTTCTAGCAAACCACGTACGCGATCTCGAAAGTGAATGATCGTTAGTTGCCGGGCTTGATTCTTATCTTTCTCGACGAGTGCTCTTGTCTGCGCTAGTTCATGCCGGCTGCGTTCGAGCTCGCGGATCATATCCAGTCGCTTCAAAAAGCCGCCAAGGAAAAACCCTGATGCTCCGCCGAGAATGAAATACATCCAATCCATTCGCCCTGCCCCAGATCCGATGACCTCGATGTAACGCTGGATTGTTGGGACAGCAAACTACTGCGTCGAACCCCATCCCCCCGGGTGATCCGTCACCCACTGCTTCAGCCTCGCCGCCCGCTCCGCCTCATGTGCCCCTGAGCGAGCGCCGACGGTCAACTCGGGCCACACGATCTCGACAAGCGCGCCGCGGTGCCCGCATGCCGAGCACTTCGCCTTGGCCTCCAGGTCGGGGACTGTCCGGCCGGCTACGGTCGCCGGGTCGAGCCATGCCCGGCGCCGGCAAGAGCGGCCGGCGCACTGGACGATGACTCCCAATACCTCGCCCACTTTGAGAGCCGGAGGGGCTACTGGCGGGGTCGCTTGTCGCTTCATTTTCCTAAGCCTTATATTCAGTCAGGACCTAACTCGCTCGCGGTTGTACCCGCTACGAAATTTGAGGCAGGCCGCACGCCCGACGATACTCAAAGGTCGCGTCATAGAACGCAGGTGGTCGCGTCGGATCCTGGATGTTCCCCTCCGGTACAAAAATGACCATCCCCTGACGTGCACGGGTCAGAATGACTCGATAGGCGTTCTGGAGGTACATCCTCCGTTCAGCCGCGTTCAAAGTGTCATTTGACCGTACGTCTCTGTTAGTCTCGTAAACTTGATGGTGTAGCCTTCAGGTTTCGTTTCGTCCGCTTACGGACTGTCGGCAGCGGCGAGTTTTTAGCGACTTCGCTCAAGAAGACGAGCTTCGCTTCTGCCATGCGGGCCCGGTATACTTCTACGGGAGTAGCGACATTGATTCCTGAAGCCTTGGGCGTTGGTTCGCGAAGTGCACGAAGCGGTTCCTGGATAATCACAGCGACTATCACGATCACCGGCAGCGCGCCCAGGAACGGCCAGAGGATGTGGCTGAGACTGTCCACGAAGTCGAGAACGACACCAAGGGTTATCAGACCAACGAAGATGAGACCCGTTAGGAGCACAAAGACGATCGGGGCGGGTATCATGGACAAAACACTGCGCATTTTCATGTTTCCCTGGCGCACGGCTTGGCTAAACGCCGACGCTTAAACAGGGGCGTTGGCGTGGCGAAATGAAAACGCGGTAATGAGCGGTGCGGGGCGAGCAGTTTAGGCCGACCGCGCCGAGATCCGTGGCGGCGACGTGTCTGGTCGCCTGACGGCCGACGAGCTGGGCGGTGCCCGCTCCCGACCCCGTGTCGGCGCTTAAGGCCTACCGTCGGATGGGTTGTCGCCACGAAGCGCAGATCTAATAGCCCCGCTTCCCGGCCGTTTTGTACAAGATCAGCTTCTGGCTTTTTCTACGCCCAGTGTTTGCCAGCAATCCAGCCAGGAAGTGCGGCTCCAATCTGTACAAACTCTCTCAAAAAAGCTGTACGTCAACTTATACCAGCCGGCCTGGTAAAAACGTTTCAATTCAAGGCTTTACCTGAGGTTCATGGCTCCGTGAGCAGGACTCGAACCTGCGACCGGGCGATTAACAGTCGCCTGCTCTACCAACTGAGCTATCACGGAATAGCCGGAGAGGGGGGAATAGCAGACCGCGCACCCTGTTCAAGTGCCTAAGTGCGGACGGCGCACGATTTCCGGAAAACATGCCGGACCCCTCAGGCCTGAAAGAAAAAAGGCGGGAGCGTGAGCTCCCGCCAAAGGCGTTGGGTGATGGTGGGTGTCTCCATAGAAGACAAGGATGAGGATCACCGGAAAGGGTTAATTCAGGGTTAACCGTTTGCAACAAACTGTCCAGGACGTGTTTACGCCGGCGCCATGCGGCGCAGGAGAATCGGATGGAGGCCCCACCCGGAATCGAACCGGGGTGCACGGATTTGCAATCCGCTGCGTCACCACTCCGCCATAGGGCCATCCGTGGAAGCGCGTCCCTAGCAAGGCTTGACCGCAGAAACAATCCGGACCCGCAGGCCAATTTCGCGCCCGGCGGAAGATTGCGCCGCCCGGCGGGCGTGATACATGCCGCGGTCAACCGATCAGCCAAGGGAAAGTGACCCGCATGGACTTCGATTCCGCCCGTGAAATCATGGTGGACAGCCAGATCCGCCCGAATGATGTGACTGATCCGCGAATCGTGAGCGCGTTCCTGCGCACGCCGCGTGAGGTGTTCGTGCCAAACGCCCGCAGGGGCGTGGCTTATTCGGAACTGGAAATCGAAACCTCGCCGGGCCGGGCCCTGTGGACGCCCCGGGATACGGCGAAGCTGATCAAGCTCGCCGGTTTCCGGTCAACCGACCTCGTGCTCGTGATCGGCGCCGGGGCCGGCTATGAGGCGGCGCTGATCAGCCATCTGGCCGATACGGTGATTGCGCTGGAGGAAACGGGGCAGCTGGTCGATGCGATGTCGCAGAGGTTTGCCGCTTTGGGTATTGACCGTGCCGCACCGGTCGAGGGCCCCTTGGCCAGGGGCCTGCCGGAACAGGCGCCGTTTGATGTCATCTATGTCGCCGGCATGATCGAAACGATGCCCGGCGACTGGGCCGCGCAGGTGAGAGACGGCGGACGGCTGGTGGCCGTGATGGCCGATGGCGGAGGCATGGGCCGCGGCAAGGTGTTCACCCGGGCCGGCGATACGCTGGCCGCGCGGGAAGGGTTCGATGCCTGCCCCCCGCGTTTTACCGCTTTCGACCGGAAACCGTCTTTTAGCTTCTGAAGCCTAAGGAGCACGGGGCGACTCTGCCGCAAGGTGAACACTGTTCACCTTCTGCACCGCGATGACTATATTGCCCGCAAAGAGCGAGGACCTTCCCATGCGTGCCATCACCCTGAAGCTTCTGATCAGCGCGGGGGTTTCAAGCCTCATGCTGGCGGCGCCGGCGGTCAGCGAATCCCTGCCCGAGGCGGTCGCGGCAGCCTTCCAGACGAACCCGGCGCTCGAAATTGAAAGCTACCGCGCGGATATCGCCCGCGAAAACCTGGACCTGGCGCGCTCGGCCCGGATGCCGCAGGTGAACCTTTCGGCAAGCGGCGGCTTCGAATCGATCGATTCAAACGGGCCGTTTGCCTTCAATCTGGGCGACCGGCCGATTGCCAGTTCGCAGATCCAGGCCGTTCAGCCGCTTTACACGGGTGGCCGGATCAGCGCCGGCATCCGGCAGGCTGAGGCAGGCATAGACGCCGCCGACCGCAGCTATGAGGCAGCGCGGCAGGATCTCGTGCTGGATGTGGTGACGTCTTATGTGGATGTCCGGCGCGACCGCGAAACCGTGGCGATCCGGAAGAACAATGTCGAGGTGACCAGCGAACAGGTGCGCGCCGCCGAGGACCGGTTTGAAGTCGGGGTGGTCACCCTGACAGACGTGGCACAGGCCCGGGCCCGGCTGGAAGGTGCCCGCGCGGCGCTTGCCGGCGCCGAAGCCGCGCTGGAGGGCAGCGAGGCAATCTATGAGTTCCTGACCGGTCAGCGTCCCGGCGATCTGGCAGAGCCCCCGCCCCTGCCGCCCCTGCCGGCAGACCTTGACGCCGCCTTCGCCGAGGCCGCGGCGAATAACCCGACGATTCTGGCCGCCCGCGAGAACCTGCGTGCCGCCAGTGCGGGCGTGGATGCGGCAAAATCCGAAGGCCGCCCCCAGTTCAGCCTTGTCGGGACAGCCGGCGTACAGGAAACCTTCGGCGATGACAGCCGCCGGGACACCTCGGTGTCTGCCGTCGCGCAGGGGCGCATCCCGCTGTTCACGGGCGGCGCCGTCAGGGCGCAGGTAAACGCCGCCAGGCTGCAGCGTGAACAGGCGCGTCGCCGGGTGGATGCCCTGGAGACGCAGGTCCGCGCCCAGGTGGCGCAGGCCTGGTATGGTTATGAAGCCTCCAACCGGGCCATCCAGGCCTCAAGGCGCCAGGTGGAAGCGGCACAGATCGCCTATGACGGATCCAAGGAAGAACTGGCCGTCGGTGTGCGCACGACGCTCGACGTGCTCGATCAGGAACAGCAGCTTTTCGAGGCACAGCTGGCCCTCGTCGGCGCCCAGCGCGATGCCTACGTGGCCGCGCACCAGCTCCTGCGTGCGATCGGCGGGCTCGGCGCCGTCGGCTGACAGGCTGGCCACGGCGCCCCTGAAGCGTTAACCTTATAAAAGGGTTGTTAACCGGAATCGCCCTAGGGCTGCAATAAGCTCTGGGATCGGGTCCTGTAACGAGGCGCTAGGATGGCTAACGAAGCACATAAAGAACCAACGATGGAAGAAATCCTCGCATCGATCCGCAAGATCATCTCAGATGATGAACTGGCAGCGGCCCGGCCGCAGGCGTCACCTGTCAGAACATCCTTCGGCGAGGTCGCACCCGAGCCGGTGAATGATCACGAGGACATCGGGGACGCCCCCTTCGGCGAGGGTTTTGAAGAAACCGACCCGTCAATGTTCGAGGAGGAAAGGGCGCCTGCACCCGCTGCAGCAGCCGCGACCAGGATCACCGGACCTCAGTTCACCTTCGAGCAGATGCTGGGCACCGTGCGACAGACAGAAGAGCTGTCGGCCGGGCCTGACCCGCTCCCGGCTGCCCGCCTTGCGCCTTCCCGCACCACCCCCCCCGCTTCGGAGACCCCCATGCAGAGCGCCCGCTACGCCCAGACTGCCCTCACCGACGAACACACCGCCGATATCGCCGCCGGGGCGCTCGGCAAGCTGATTTCCAAGATGGAGATCGCCGGCGACAATACCATCGAAGGCCTCGTGCGTGAGATGCTGAAGCCGATGATCAAGCAATGGCTCGATGCGAACCTGGCAGGTATCGTTGAGGAAAAGGTCGAGGCAGAAGTCCAGCGCATCGCCCGCATGGCACGCTAGCCTCATTACCCGAACTTGATATAGGGATCAGCGCGCCGTCACCGGCGCGCTTTTCTTTTGTACTTTTCCCGGACCCTTTGCGACCATGCTTGAACAGAGATTTGATCCTGCCGAGGCGGAAACACGCCTCTACCGGGCCTGGGAGGAGGCCGGCTGTTTCCGCCCTTCCGGCGATACCCGTGCGCAGGCCTATTCCATCGTGATCCCCCCGCCGAACGTCACCGGCGTGCTGCACATGGGGCATGCGCTGAACAACACATTGCAGGATGTGCTGATCCGGTTTGAGCGGATGCGCGGCAAGAACGTGCTCTGGCAGCCGGGCACGGACCATGCAGGTATCGCGACGCAGATGGTGGTCGAACGCCAGCTGGCCAGGGACGGCAACCTCGATCGCCGGGCACTGGGACGCGAAGCCTTCCTCAAGCGCGTCTGGGCCTGGAAAGAAGAGTCCGGCGGGTCGATCAAGGCCCAGCTGAAACGGCTCGGCGCCTCCTGCGACTGGTCGGTTGAGCGCTTCACCATGGATGAGGGCCTCTCGAAGGCCGTGACCAGGGTGTTCGTCGACCTCTACAGGAAGGGCCTGATCTACCGGGACAAGCGGCTGGTCAACTGGGACCCGCATTTCCAGACGGCGATTTCGGATCTCGAAGTCGAGCAGAGGGAAGTGGATGGCCATTACTGGCACCTGCGCTATCCGCTGGCGGACGGTGAGACTTATCAGCATCCGGTCAGGGATGAGGCCGGCAACGAGACCTTCGAGACGCGTGACTATATCGTGGTCGCCACATCGCGGCCCGAGACGATGCTGGGGGATACGGGTGTTGCCGTGCATCCGCAGGACGCACGTTATGCGCCGCTCGTGGGAAGGCATGTGGTGCTGCCGATCGTCGGTCGCCGTGTACCGATTGTTGCGGATGAGTATGCCAACCCGGAGAAGGGTTCGGGCGCGGTCAAGATTACTCCGGCGCATGACTTCAATGACTTTGAAGTCGGCAGGCGCGCCGGACATACGCCGATCAATATCCTGACTGCAACGGCAGCCATTGTCAGCGGCGCGCAGGCGGATGTTGCAGGCATTCCCGAAGACTACAGGGGGATCGACCGCCTCGAGGCGCGCAGGAAGCTGGTCGCCGCGTTTGACGCAGCCGGTCTCCTGGAGCGTATTGAAGACCTGAAGATCGAGCAGCCGTTCGGCGACCGCTCGGGCGTCGTGATCGAGCCCTGGATGACGGATCAGTGGTATGTCGATGCCGCCACACTGGCAAAGCCGGCGCGTGCGGCTGTCGAGGACGGGCGCACGCGGTTCGTGCCGGAGAACTGGACCAGGACGTATTATAACTGGCTGGACAATATCCAGCCCTGGTGCATCAGCCGTCAGCTCTGGTGGGGACACAGGATCCCGGCATGGTACGGCCCGGAGATAACGACCGAACCGGATGGCGATGGCGGGTATGCGCCGGGCGTCGGGCATTCGGGTAACGCACCAGGCAGGCTCTTCGTCGCGGCGAACGAAGCCGACGCGCTGGCTGAGGCGGAAGCCTTCTATCGCCGGCCGGTAACAATCGCGCCGGACCGGGACAGCGCACGCGCCGCCATGCTTGCGGGCGATCACGCGGCCGCCATCTGCCTTTATCAGGACGAAGACGTTCTCGACACCTGGTTCTCATCCGCACTCTGGCCCTTCTCAACCCAGGGCTGGCCTGAGAACACTCAGGCGCTGGAAACCTTCTACCCCACGAGCACGCTGGTCACGGCGTTCGATATCATCTTCTTCTGGGTCGCCCGGATGATGATGATGGGGCTGGAGTTCACCGGACAGGCTCCGTTCCGGGATGTTTATATCCATGCCCTGGTTCTCGACGAGAAGGGGCAGAAAATGTCGAAGTCCAAGGGCAACGCCATGGACCCGCTCGAACTGATCGACGCGTTCGGGGCGGATGCGCTGCGATTTGCGATGAGCCGCCTTGCCGGCCAGGGCCGTAATATCCGACTGTCGAAAAAGGATGTTGAGGCCAACCGCAACTTTGCAACCAAACTCTGGAACGCGGCCCGCTTTGCCGAGATGAACGAGTGCGGCTCGCCGGGCCGGATTGATCCGTGTTCGGCAGAGCGGCCGGTGAACCAGTGGATCCTCAGTGAACTGTCCGACTGCGCTGAGGCGGTCACCCGGGGAATTGAGGATTACAGGTTCAATGATGCCGCAGGGGCACTCTACAGGTTTATATGGAACACGGTGTGTGACTGGTATCTCGAGCTGATCAAGCCGCTGCTCGGCGGTCGCGATGATGCCGCCAAGGCCGAGACCAGGGCCGTCTGCGGCTATGTCCTCGACGAAGCGCTGAAGCTGCTGCACCCGTTCATGCCCTTCGTGACCGAGGAGCTGTGGGAGCGGCGCGCGCCAGGCCGGGCACATGAGCTGGGTTTCCTGATGCAGCAGCCATGGCCTGAAGTCTCGTCCTTCGGCCATGCCGAAGCCCGCGAGGAAATCGGCTGGCTGATCGAGATGATTACCGAAATCCGGTCACTGAGGAGCGATCTCGGGGTGCCGGCCGGCGCCATGGTGCCGATGTCCCTGGTCAACCCGTCGATCAGGGACGCACAGCGCCTGGAGCGCCATGACGAAGTGCTGCGCCGGATGGCACGCCTCGAGGAGATCAGTACCGGCACCGCCCTGCCCGCGGGATCGGTCTCGACGATCGTCGGCTCCAGCGTGGCCGCCCTGCGGATTGCAAGCTTCATCGACACCGGCGAGGCTCAGAAACGTCTGGGCAAGGAGATCGCTGCACTGGAGAAGGACATCGTCTCGACCGAGAAGAAGCTTGGCAATGCCGACTTCCTTGCCCGGGCGCCGGAGGAGATTGTCGGGGAGAACCGCGAGCGGCTGAGGGACTGGTCGCTGCGGCGTGACAAGCTGAAGGCGGCGCGGTCCGCACTGGAAGGACTGTCATGAGGCGCGCCGCTGCACGCCTCAGCGGGATGATTGCGGGCCTCTGGCTTGCCGCCGGCAGCGCGGCGGCTGAGGCACCCGGGCCGGGCGAGACCGGATGGCGCCTGGTGATCCATGGCGGTGCGGGCGTGATCCTGCGCGAGAACATGACGCCGGAACGGGAAGCCGCGTTCAAGGCGGGCCTGATGGCGGCGATGGAGGCCGGCGCGGACATATTGCGCGGCGGCGGCGATGCGCTCGGCGCCGTGGAGGCGGCGGTCCGGGTGATGGAAGACAATCCGCTGTTCAATGCCGGGCTTGGCGCGGTGTTCACCGCAGACGGCAAGCATGAGCTTGATGCGGCGATCATGGACGGGCGGGAGCGCCGGGCCGGGGCCGTTGCAGGTGTCATGCGGGTCAAGAACCCGGTCCTTGCGGCGCGCGCGGTGATGGACAGATCAGAGCATGTGATGTTTGCCGGGACCGGGGCCGATGCCTTTGCCGAGGCTGAGGGCCTCGAAATGGTCGACAACAGCTATTTCGATACCGACTGGCGCCGCGAGGCGCTGCAGCGCGTGCTGGAAGAGCGGGCGCGGACGGCCGCGGACCGGCACGGAACCGTCGGCGCCGTAGCCATCGACATCAACGCAAACCTCGCCGCGGCGACAACCACCGGCGGAATGACGGCCAAGGCCGCCGGCCGGGTCGGCGACACCCCGCTGATCGGGGCGGCGACCTATGCCGAGAACGGGGTCTGCGCGGTGTCCGCAACAGGGCACGGCGAGTATTTCATCCGGGTCGGCGTTGCCAAGACGATCTGTGACCGGGTGAAGCTGCTTGGCGAGCCCGCCGACGAGGCCGCGCGGGCAGCGCTGAACGAGGTGGCGGCCCTGGGCGGCGATGGCGGGGTGGTGGTTATTGATGGCAGGGGAAATCCGGGTTTCGTCTTCAATTCGGCCGGCATGTACCGCGGCATAATCGATGCAGCCGGAGCAAGGGTTGCCATCTACGCCGAAGATTAAGTCCGCCGGCGATTAAGCGCTTTTCCGAAGGAAAATGGCGCGTTAGGTGAATGAGGCTGCCAAGAACGGGAAAGTAATCCGATGACAAAGACCTGGGACAAGTCCCGCCTGCCCTCCCGCCACGTGACCGAGGGGCCTGAGCGGGCACCCCACCGCAGCTATTATTATGCGATGGGTCTGTCCACCAAGGACATCCGCAAGCCGTTCGTGGGCGTTGCCTCCTGCTGGAACGAGGCGGCGCCCTGCAATACGGCCCTGATGCGTCAGGCGCATGCCGCCTCAGCCGGGGTGAAGGAAGCCGATGGCACGCCGCGCGAATTCTGCACCATCACGGTCACGGATGGTATCGCGATGGGGCATGAAGGCATGCGCTCATCCCTGGTCAGCCGGGAGGTGATTGCAGACTCTGTCGAGCTGACGATGCGCGGGCATTCGTATGACGCCCTGGTGGGCGTTGCTGGCTGCGACAAGTCCCTGCCCGGCATGATGATGGCGATGCTGCGGCTCAACGTGCCGTCGGTGTTCATCTATGGCGGCTCGATCATGCCCGGTAAGTTCGAGGGCAAGGACGTGACGGTGCTGGATGTTTTTGAAGCGGTCGGTGCCCATGCGGCGGGCTCGGCCGAAATGTCGACGGCCAAGCTCGAGGCGCTTGAGAAGCTCGCCTGTCCGGGTGACGGCGCCTGCGGCGGCCAGTTCACTGCCAACACGATGGCCTGCGTCTCGGAAGCGATCGGACTTGCCCTGCCACTCTCCTCGGCCCTGCCGGCACCCTATCCGGAGCGCGACCAGTACTGCATGGAAAGCGGCCGGGCGGTGATGCGCCTGATCGAGCAGAACATCCGTCCACGGGATATCTGTACGCGCGAGGCGTTCGAAAATGCGGCGGTTGTGGTCGCCGCCTCCGGCGGATCGACGAATGCCGCCCTGCACCTGCCGGCGATGGCGCATGAATGCGGCGTGAAGTTCGACCTCAAGGATGTCGCCGCGATTTTTGCCAAGACACCCTATATTGCTGACCTCAAACCGGGCGGCAATTACGTGGCTAAGGATTTCGGTGAGGCGGGCGGCGTGCCGATGCTGATGAAGACGCTGTATGATGCGGGCCTCATCCATGGCCACTGCCTGACCGTCACCGGCAAGACGGTGGCTGAAAACCTCAGGGACGTCGTGTTCAACAAGGACCAGAAGGTGATCCGGGAAGCATCGGATCCGATCTCGCCGAATGGCGGCGTGGTCGGCCTCTGGGGCTCGCTCGCGCCGGACGGCGCGATTGTGAAAGTGGCCGGCCTGAAAGAGCTGACCTTTTCCGGCCCGGCGCGGGTGTTCGATGGCGAGGAGGCCTGTTTTGCGGCCGTTCGTGACCGGCGCTACAAGGAAGGCGAGGTTCTGGTCATCCGCTATGAAGGCCCTAAGGGCGGGCCCGGCATGCGCGAGATGCTCTCGACCACCGCAGCGATTTACGGCCAGGGGATGGGCGACAAGGTGGCCCTGATCACGGACGGGCGCTTCTCCGGTGCAACCCGGGGGTTCTGCGTCGGACATGTCGGACCGGAAGCGGCCGAAGGCGGCCCCATCGGGCTCATCCGCGACGGCGACATCATCACGCTGGATGCCATCAGGGGCACGATCGATGTGCGCCTTACGCCGGCAGAGATGGCAGACCGCAGGCGCGACTGGAAACCGCGGGCGACGAAGTATGGCTCCGGGGCCCTGCACAAATTTGCAAGACTGGTCGGACCGGCCCATGAGGGCGCGGTCACCCATCCCGGTTTCTCTGGCGAGCTCGAGGTCTATGCCGATATCTGAGCGGACGCTTTCAATAGGCCGGCGCGGTTTAAGCCCGCAGCGGTGAAATCCTGGGGGGTGAGAGTGAGCGACAGCCAACAGGCACCTACGGCGGGCAGGGCGCTGTCGCTGGCTGATCTGCCCGAGGAATTCCGCGGCTTTGACAGCGTCTTCGAGACCGAGATCCGGCCCGGACTGGTCGCCCGGGAGGCGGAGCGGATGGCCGCAGCCAGAAAGGCCGTTCAGACCCGCTGGACGGGCGGCGCGATCATCCTTAGCGGCGCCCTGCTCGGTTTGGCGGTCGTCAAGGCGCCTGTGGCGGCGATTGTCATTGCGGCCATCGGCGCCGGCGTGATCGTCTGGGGCAATCTGGACATCATGAAACTCCAGGGCGAGGCCAAATGGCTGATCGTCGAACCGATTGCGCGCAGGCTTGGGCTGACGTTCGAGCCCGAACCCGGAACCTGCGAGGCGATCTATCGCCACAGGGATGTCGGCCTGGTGCCAGCATGGGACCGGTCAGGATACGAAGACCGTGTGACCGGCCGGCGCGGCGCGGTCGATTTCGAACTGTTTGAGGCGCATCTGGAAGAAAAGCGCACGACAACCGATTCCAGGGGTCGCACGCAGACCAGCTGGGTGACCGTGTTCAAGGGCCAGTGCCTTCGGTTTGACTTTCACAAGACCTTCTACGGGCGCACACTGATCACCCGCGATGCCGGCTTCTTCAATCGCTTCGGCGGCGCCTCCGGCCTGCAGCGCGCCTCGCTCGAGGATCCGGTGTTCGAGAAGATTTTCGAAGTCTATACCAGCGATCAGGTCGAGAGCCGTTACCTGCTGACGCCGGACTTCATGCAGAAACTCGTCGACCTCGAAGGGGTGTTCAAGGGCGGCAGGCTGAAGGCGGCGTTCGATGGCGGCGAGATGTTCGTGACCGTTCAGGGCGGCAACCTGTTCGAGCCCGGATCGATGTTCAAACCGCTCGACAGCGCGGACAGGGTCGAGGAACTGCTGGCGGACTTCGCCGCCGTGTTCGGCCTGATCGATACGGTGACGGCCGGGCGCAGCCGGATGCCGCCGCCGGCCTGAACCGGGACGGCCCTGTTCACACGGCCTTCATGAGACGGCCGGAATATGGCCTCAATCATCAGGAAACTGAACCTCATGCTCAGACACATCATCGTTCACGGATTTCTCGCGCTGGCGCTGGCCTTGCCTGCGGCGGCCAATGGCAGGGTGGATGTGGCCGCCTGCAAGGCGATGCGGGCGGCGCTCGTGCCAAGGCAGGCGGAGATTGCAGAGCTGACAGACAGACGCGCCGCCTCGGCAGCCCTGGTCGAAGACAGGGGTGAGGCCTGGGAAGATGCCGAAATCCACCGGCTGGTCTCGCCCTCCTTAGCAGGAACTGCGGACGAGCTGAAAGCCGGCTTCGAACACGCCCGGGGACAACTGGCGCACGATGACCTTGCGCTGCAAAGCGCGGTCTCGGCGTTCAATGCCGACGTCGCCGGCTATAATTCGCGCTGCACCCGGGGCTAGTGGATTGGTTCCAACGTCTGGAACCCTCGATTTCCGGCCAGGATGATTTTATCCGGGTCGGCGGTCCAGGTGAAGGCTTTTGCCTCGGTTTCGTTGTGTTCGGCGATGAAGCGGCCGATGGCGGCTTGCAGGTCGTCAACGGATTTGAAGACGCCGTAGCTGAGCCGTCGCCTGGTGAGCCTGGCAAAGAAGCCCTCTGCCGCGTTAAGCCGTGAGCTGGAGGTCGGCACGAAGCGGAAGGTCCAGCGCCGATGTCGCCCGAGCCATGCCCGGACGTTTGCATGCTTATGGGCGGGGTCGTTATCCAGGATGACATGGATGGTATCTTCTTCCGGAATGTCACGCTCGATCCGGTTCAGGCAGCGGATAAACGCCTGATGCCTGCGGTGCTCCATCGTCTGGCCGATAACCTCGCCCGTAAGCGTGTTGAGAGCGGCCATGACCTTAACGCATGGGGCAGGGTCGTGGTCCCATGGCGCCTGTAATCATGGGTCATCGTCTGACCACGTCCTTGTCGGAGCGGCAGGCCAGGCCGGGTGCGGTCAAGCGCCTGTATCTGGCTCTTCTCGTCGAGGCTGAGGACCACTGCTTGGGCGGGGGGGGGGAAACGTAAAAGACCGACAATGTCGGTAAGCTTTTCGAGAAATGCCCTGTCGTTCGGGAGTTTGAACTGCCGCCATCGAAGCGGGCTGAGGCCGTGGGCCTTCCAGACATTGTGCACCTTGGAGCCCGCAGGCCCCGGCGACCTTCGCCATCGCACGCAAGGTCCAGTGTGTCGCTTCATGCGGTGGCGGAGCAAGGGTCAACCGCACGATCCTCTCTACCTTTTCGGGCGGAGCTGGCGCGGGTCCCCGGCGGACGGCCGGCGTCATGCAACAGACCGTCGACGCCTTCCTGCATGAAACGCTCCTGCCAGCGCCATACATGTTTCTGAGCCGATTTCGGCTCCGGGACGATTGCCCCGAGCCTTTTGCGGTCCGCAGCTGAGACCGAGATGGATAGACCGCTTCGCATGCGGTAGACTCGCACCAAACATGCCCGTTGGAACTGCCAGAACGGACGCTTTTATTGCGATCAATCCCCTGGAGCCGCCAGGGGCAGCCGATGAAACCTGTCATGGAGCAAAAACCAGACTGACGCCTGATGATTAGCTAG
>CAZIGV010000026.1:0-29444 GCA_964538945.1 uncultured Hyphomonas sp. | reverse complement strand
CTGATCTGGGCCATGGTCTGGCCGATGATGATCGGGGTCGAGTTTGCCGGTATCCGCGGCGCCTTTGCAAGACCCAAGGGCCTGGTCATCACGCTGGTGGTCAACTGGCTGGTCAAGCCCTTCAGCATGGCGCTGCTGGGCGTGTTGTTCTTCGATTACGTCTTTGCTGGACTGATCGCGCAAGACGATGCCAGTTCTTATATCGCCGGCCTCATCCTGCTTGGCGCGGCTCCGTGCACCGCCATGGTGTTTGTCTGGTCGCAGCTGACGAAGGGCGATCCGGCCTACACCCTGGCTCAGGTCGGCGTGAATGATGTCGTCATGGTCTTCGCCTTCGCGCCGATCGTCGCGCTTTTGCTGGGCGTGGCAGACATCCAGGTGCCTTGGGAAACGCTGCTCCTGTCGGTTGGCCTGTATGTCGTCATCCCGCTGATCGCCGGCATCATTGCGCGCCGCCTTCTCATCCGGCGCGGCGGGCTGGGCGCTGTCAGCGCCTTCATGACCCGGATCAAGCCGGCCTCGGTCATCGGACTTCTGGCGACGGTTGTTCTGCTGTTCGGCTTTCAGGGCGGCGTCATCCTTGCCAATCCGCTGGTGATTGCGCTGATCGCGGCGCCGATCCTGATCCAGTCGTATGGGATCTTCGCGCTCGCCTATGCGGCGGCCTTTGCCTGGCGCGTACCTCACCGGATCGCCGCCCCCTGCGCGCTGATCGGCACATCGAATTTCTTTGAGCTGGCGGTCGCGGTTGCCATCAGCCTGTTCGGCCTCAGCTCCGGCGCGGCGCTCGCAACCGTTGTGGGTGTGCTCGTCGAAGTACCGGTGATGCTCTCCCTCGTCGCCTTCGCCAATCGCACGCGGACAAGATTTGTAACCTTCGAGACACAAACTCCATGAAGATCCTCTTCCTCTGCGTCGCCAATTCTGCCCGCAGCCAGATGGCCGAAGGTCTCGCCCGGCATCTTTTCGGCGCCGGCGCCGAGATCCTGTCGGCCGGCTCGGCCCCGACAAGGCCGAACCCTTACGCCATCGAGGTCATGTTGGCCCGGGGCATCGATATCTCCGGCCATACGTCCAAATCCTTTGCCAGCCTCGATGCGACGCGTTTTGATTTCGTCATTACCCTCTGCGCCGAAGAGATCTGTCCCTGGCTGCCGGGCAGGACCGAGCGCCTGCACTGGCCGATCGATGACCCTGCAAGTTCCGATCCCGCACTGACCCCGGAGGACCTCCGGCGCCGCTTCTCGGCGGCCCGGGAAGAGATCGAGGCCCGCCTTCGTCGGTTCGCCGCCGGACGCGGCTGGCCGCTCGCGCCGGGGGCCGGCCCTTAGGGCCGCAGGCGGCCTCTCATTTGGCCGCTGCATGAAGACGGAACTTGCCGTTTTTGCTCGCCAAGCCCCTCAACGCAGGCTAAGAGCAGGCCAGATTGATACTCTTTTCGGGCTGAGAGACACATTATGATCCATCCTTCGCTCATTGCCATCGCGGCCATCGTCATCGTTTTCGCCGTGCTGAACCTGATCGAGTTCAAGCGCCTCGACTGACTTTCCGGGGGCAGCGCTCATGCCCGATCCGATCATTCTGGGAAGTTTTGCGGGCGGGCTGCTCCTTCTGGCGCTTGGGGGCGACCTCCTGGTTCGCGGCGCTGTGCGTACTGGCCGGGCGCTCGGCGCCTCGCCGCTGATTGCGGGCATCTTCATCGTCGCGCTGGGTACGTCGCTGCCCGAAATCATCGTCTCCGTGAACGCCGCCTTTTCAGGCAGTCCGGGGCTCGCCATCGGCAACATCGTTGGTTCAAGTATCGCGAACGTCTTCCTCGTTCTGGCCATTCCGGCCCTCATCTTTCCCGTCATCGCCGGTGGGCCGGGCCAGCGCCGGGCCCTCTCGGCCACATTGCTGGCCACAGCCGTCTGGATCGGCATGACCGCGATTATGCCATTGACGCCGCTGATGGGGCTCTGTTTCCTCCTCATCCTTGTCGGATATACCGGCCTCAGCCTGTTTGCGGCCGCGCGCGATGAAGTCGCCGGCAAGCCGACCGGGATACGTGAGCCGGCCCCCTCTGGTCCGCCGCTCTGGCGGGCGCTGATCTATATTCCGCTTGGGGCGGCCGCGCTGGTTTTCGCCTCCGGCCTGATCGTCGAGAGCGCGGGCGTCACGGCGCGGACACTTGGCGTGCCGCAGGAGTATATCGGCCTGACCCTCCTTGCGGCCGGTACATCGCTGCCCGAGATCGGAGCCTCGCTGGCTGCCGCTTTCCGCCAGCGCGGCGATGTGCTCGTCGGCAATATTCTCGGCTCGAACATCCTCAACATCCTGGGTGCGGGCGGCCTTGTGGCCCTGAGCGGGCCGATCGCGATCGCGCCGCTGTTCCATGCCTATGACCATTGGGCCATGGGCCTGGCGGCGCTCGTTCTTGCCGTTCTGATCCTGACCCGCGCCCGTATCGGCCGGCTGATCGGACTGCTGCTGCTGCTGGTCTATGCGGCCTATATCTATGGTCTCGTAAATGGCGTGAGTCTCCTGGCGCTCTATCAGGTTCTGGCCGGATGACGCCCGGTGCTGCTTTGGTCACAGGCGCCGGCGCCCGCCTCGGCCGGGCGATGGCTGAAGCGCTTGGCGCCGATGGCTGGGCGGTCTGTGTCCATTATCGCGGCTCGCAAGCCGGGGCTGAGGAAACCGCCGCAACCATCCGCAAGGGCGGCGGCCGGGCTGAAATCATCGGCTGTGACCTCGCCGATGAAACCGCCCGTTCCACGCTGGTCGCCGAGGCGGCGCGTCTTGTCGGCCGGCCGCTGACCCTGCTTGTCAATTCTGCCTCGACCTTTGCCGACGATACAGCGATGACCCATTCGCGCGCCGACTGGGACTTCCACTTCGAGCCGAACCTGCGTGCTCCCATCCACCTCGCCCAGCAATTCTGCCGCGCCCTTCCGGCCGGTGAGAAGGGTCTGGTGGTCAACCTGATCGACCAGCGCGTCTGGAAACTTAACCCGCAATACTTTACCTACACCCTGTCCAAGGCGGCGCTCTGGCAGGCGACAAAGACGCTCGCCCAGGCGCTGGCCCCGGCGATCCGTGTCAATGCCATCGGTCCCGGGCCTACACTGGCCAATATTTATCAGGCTCCGGAGATCTTCGCTGCCGAGACGGCTGCGACGCTGACAGGGGAAGGCTCGAGCCCCGCCGAGATTGTGCGGGCGCTGCGTTACCTGGTTGCCGCGGGCAGCGTGACCGGCCAGATGATCGCCTCGGATGGTGGCCAGCATCTGATGTGGCAGACCCCCGATACGCAGCTCTGAGGTCAGGCCTTGAATTTCGGTTCCGACACGACGTCTCCGGCCCATCCGCGCGTTCTTGAAGCCCTGGCGCGCGCCAATTCCGGTTATCAGCCGAGCTATGGCGGCGATGTGATCACGCAACGGCTGCGGGTCTTGCTGGCCGAAACCCTGGATACGGAGGATTTTGATTTCTGGCTTGTTGCCTCCGGCACGGCAGCCAATGCGCTGGCGCTGTCGTGCTTCTGTCCGCCGACGGGCGCGATCCTCTGTCATCAGGAAGCGCATATCGAGCGCGACGAGCGCGGCGCGCCGGGCTTCTTCACGGGCGGGGCCTCACTGCGGCTGCTTCCGGGGCGCGGCGCCCGGATTGACCCGGACGCTTTTGAAGCCGCACTTGCCAGCAACAATCCGGACTTCGTGCACGAAACGCCCCTGCATGTTCTCTCTCTGACGAACCTCACCGAATGCGGAACGATGTATTCTGCGGCCGAGACGCTGGCCTTTTCCGGGCGCGCAAGGTCTGCCGGGCTTGCGGTGCATCTTGACGGCGCCCGGCTTGCCAACGCGCTCGCGGCGGCGAACCTGCGCCCCTCGCAACTGACCTGGGCCTGCGGTGTGGATGTCCTGACACTCGGCCTGACGAAGACCGGCGCGATCGGGTGTGAACTCATCCTCCTGTTCGGCCGGGCACGGGAGAGGTTTGCGCAATTGCGGGCGCGGGCCAAACGTGCGGGCCATATGCCGCCCAAGATGCGCTATCTTGCGGCGCAGGCCGAAGCGATGCTGACGGGCGGGCTCTGGCTTGAGCTTGCCGCTTCGGCGAATGCCAAGGCGCAGCTTCTGTCTGAAACCTTTGAGGCGGCCGGTATTGGTCTTGAGCATTGCAGGCAAGGCAATGAGGTTTTCGTGAGGCTGGGCTCGAGGGATATTCAGGCACTGCGCAGCGCGGGCGCATCCTTCTATGAATGGCCGGGCGGATCATGCCGGTTCGTATGTTCCTGGACGACGACGCAGGAAGAGATTTCGGCGCTCCGGTCTGTGCTTGATGGGTCGGCTAAAGGCTGAGCCCCTTGGTGAGCCAGCCGCGCAGGCTGGTCATCGTCTGTCCGATATCGATGGGGGCGGACCTGGCGCCGCCGAGCAATTCCTGATGCAGGCTCATCACAAGCATCGGCGACAGGGTTGCGAGCGCGGCGGCGCGCAGGGCCGGTTCGCTGGTCGGGCAGCCGGGCGTGGCGCGCAGCTTGTCGCTGACGGCATTCAGCGCAGGCTCCAGCACCTTTTCGAGATAGGCTTTGCCCGCCAGTTCATCGGCGAGGCCCTCGATCAGGCCAAAGGCGTGGGCACGGATGAAGCCGCCGACGCGCATTCCGGCTTCGGAGATACGGAAATACTCTTCCAGTGCGGTTGCCGGATCGGCGGCGGGCATTGCAACCATTGCCCACAGCGGTGTTGCGCGCCGGCCGATATTTTCCAGGATCTCGACCACGAGCCCCTGCCGGTCCGTAAAATAGTGCCGCAAGGTTGGCTCTGACTGATGCACAGCGATTGCAAACTGGCGCAGCGACGGGCGGCGCAGATCGGCTGAGAGGGCAAAGTCGGTCAGCGCATCGAGCAGTGCGGCACGCTTGAGGTCAAAGTCATGGTTTCGGGCACCAGCAGGTCTTGGCATGATCGGGCTCCGGCTGCGGGGGGATGTCGTGTGCCATCTGAGGGGCGACTCCCAGGACACAGGGAATGTATCCGTATTTGTAACCTGTGTCTGTCTCAGACACGCCGGCAAGCAAAACAGGACCAGAAGGCCTGTAAGCCGGGTTCTGTTCGCCCCTTGCGGGGTCTGGCAGCCATTCCTCTGGGACGGACATTGCTGACCGCCTCACGCGACACACCCGGGGCACGGGTGTCAGACAACCCATTTGTGCCCCCTACTTGGTCTTGCTCCGGGCGGGGTTTGCCTTGCCAGACCTGTTGCCAGGCCCGCGGTGGGCTCTTACCCCACCCTTTCACCCTTTCCCCTGGCCCTTTCCTGGTTTCGCAGGCTGGGGGCTTCGAGGTGGTTTGCTTTCTGTGGCACTTTCCCTCGGCTTGCGCCGGGCGGCCGTTAGCCGTCGCCCTGTCTTTCTGGAGCCCGGACTTTCCTCCCGCATACAGTTGCCTGCATACCAGCGGCTGCCCGGCCTTCTGGTCCTGAGAAGCAGTATAAGGCCAAGGGGCAGTCAGCGGAAGGGGTGGTTTCTGGTCCTGCGGTTTGTGTCCGGCGGGCGCGGCCGGCTGAAACGGACTGTCTCTGCGGCAAGCTTGTGCGGCCGCTTTGCGGGCCTTCGGATCAAGCCCTCAGAGGGGGTGCATCCGGCGACAGACGAAATGGGCGAGGCCTGGCCGGCAAGGCTGCCATGACGGTCTGGCGCGCGGATCGTCTGCAGCCGGCGCGGCGGGGCGGGCGACCTGGCGGCCTCAGAGCTCGGGAGACGAGGGCGGCGCGGGAGCCACGCACGTGCAGGCTTCGGCGACCTGGGCGAGGCGGCGCAGGGTGCGTGCATCGGCCATGCCTGTGACGGCATCCTGCAGCCAGCGCCGCTGGAAGGCGCGCAGGGCCGCGGGGACATCCGAGATGTCATAGCCGATGGCGGCGAGCTGGCGGTTCAGTCCGCCGGGATCGCCGCCCATCCAGACGCAGCCCGCCCCGCTATCCTCCTGGGGCCAGATGCCGAGGCCGGCGGCGGCGAGGCGGGCCCAGGGAAAATGTTCGCCGGGGTCGATCTTGCGCCTCGGCGCGATGTCAGAATGGCCGGTGATGCGCGACTGGGCAATGGCATGGGCGGCGACGATCTCGCGCGACAGGGCGATCACGGCGGCGATCTGAACGTCCGGATAGGGCGGCAGGCGGCCGCCTGTGCGGAAGTCGTGGCCGCCATTGACGATCTCGATGCCGACGGAGCGCGAGTTGAGGTCATCCTCCCCCTGCCACAGGGACAGGCCCGCATGCCAGGCACGGCGGGATTCGTCCACCAGGCGGGTGATGCGGCCGTCTTCCCAGATCATGTAATGGGCTGAGACCTTGGCATCAGGGTCGCGCATCCGGGCGAGGGCGGCCTCGCCCGTCTGCATGCCGGTATAATGCAGGACAAGCATGTCCACCTTGTGGCGGCGCGCATCGTGATTGGGGCTCGGTGCGTCTTCGATGTGCATCACGAATCTCCGGAAGCGTACTTCTTGCCAAGGGCGGCCTCGGGAAGGACGGTATTCGGCCTGACGGCAATCAGGAAGACCCCTGCGAGCGAGACAGCGCCGCCGATGAGGAGTTTCAGGGTGAAGGGCTCGCTCAGCAGGGTAACCCCGAACAGGACACCCCAGAGCGGTGTCATCAGAGTGAGTGGGGAGAGAAGCGAGACATCGTAGCGCTTCAGCAGGGTGTAGAAGGCCGAGTGGGCGAAGATCGACACGCCGAGAATGGCAAAGAGGCTGGCGAGCCAGACCGGCCAGCCGCCAGCGGCATAGGCCTCGGCCTGGCCGGTTTCCATGAGCGCGGACATGCCCAGCAGCGGAGCGAAGCTGAACAGGCCGACCCAGGCGGAAAGGTTCAGCGGGTGCATTTCCGGCATGCGCTTCATGATGATGCCGCCAGCCGACCCCAGCACGGCAGCCAGGAAGATCAGAACGAGGCCGTAGGAGAGGCTGAAGGCGTTGGGGTCGAAGGCGATGACGACGACGCCGGCGAAGGCGAGCGCGATACCAATGCCGCGGCGCCAGCGGATTTTCTCGCCGAGGAAGACCATGCTCATCAGCGTCGACATCGGCACGCCGAGCTGGCCGGTGACGGCGGCGGCGGAGACATCCGCATTGGCGAGGCCGACGAAGAGCAGGCCGAAGTTGAGGCAGCCGATCAGCATGGCGATGAGGAAGAGGGTGGCGAGATTTTTCGGGACGGGTCGCAGGAAGGGGATGAGCAGGACGGCGACGCCGAGGAAGCGGATGGCGGCAAAAAACAGCGGCGGGACGGCAAAATCGGACACCACCCAGCGCGTCAGTACGAGGTTCACGCCCCAGACGAAACAGATCAGGAAGAGAAGGCCAAAATCACGCAGCGACATGAGGTCGGCCGTATCAGGCTTTGATCCCTCCGGGCAGGGGGGACGCGGCGTGAACGGGGTCTGCAGGCCTGCAAGTCCGGCCGGGCGGGCGCTTTGGCATGTCCGGTCAGGCCGGATCTGAACACGGCGCGAGACCGCACGTCGATGGCAGACATCGGGGTGGCAGGCTCAGGCTCGGTTGAGCCTTTTGCCGCCGGACGCGCGCCACGAACGCGTGAAAGGTTGCTAAATCTGCCGCAAAGCGCTGATATACAGTAAGGGATGGGTTAATCGGCCGGGCGCCCTTGCGCGGTCTTGCGGGAGAGATCTGATGAGCCTGATCTGGTGGATTTTGCCCTCGATTGCCGGTGTGCTCGGTCTGATCCTCTTGTTTGCGGGATTTGCGAAGATGGCCGGCCTGAAACCCTTCGCGGGTGTGGCACGCCTGGCGTTCGGCTCGGGCTTCCTCGGCCTTGCAGGCGTGATTGCCCTTGCCGGCCTGAATATCCAGACTTACACGCGCCTCACCTATGAGCGCCCGGTCGCAAGCGTGAAGTTCACCGCTGTGGCAGGCCAGCCGGATGCCTACCGGGCGGAGGTGGTTTTTTCGGACGGCGAGCTGCTGCTGCAGGCCGATGGGACGGCCCCGATCTTCCGCGGCAATGAGTGGCAGATGGGCGCAAAGGTCATCAAGTTCAAACCGATGGCCAACATTCTCGGCTATGATTCGATCTACCGGCTGGAACATATGCGCTCGCTGGACGCAGCCCAGTTTTCCTCCGAGGCGGTGACGGAGGGAAAGGTCGACGGCATCCTGATTGTCGAGACGGAGCCAGGGATCAATGTTGGCGGGCTGGCCGCGAAGTATGGCTCGCAGTTCGGGATTGACGCCGAGTATGGCTCGGCCACTTACCAGCCGATGGGCGATGGTTATGAGTATGAAGTCTCGATCACCCAGGACGCGCTGATCGCGCGGCCAAGCGAGGCGACCAAAGCCAGAATCCAGGACAGTTCCGAAACGGGGTTCAAGCCGATCGGAGGGGCCGGCCGATGAACCCCTGGGAGCGCTTTGTTGTTCCGAACCTGATCGCGTGTGCGTGTTCCTCGCGTCCGATCATGAAACAGCGGGCGAAGGTTGTCCCGAAGGCGGAGGGCGTCGTGCTTGAGCTCGGTTGCGGGTCGGGCACGAACTTCGCCCTGTATGATGCCGGCAAGGTCGGGAGGCTCTATGCGCTGGAGCCTGCTGCGGGCATGATGGTGAAGGCGCGGCGCACCGCCGGCGCGCTGGGCATCGGCAAGAGTATCGAATTCCTCGAGACCGGGGCGGAACATATTCCGCTGGCGGACAGGTCGGTCGATACGGCGGTCATCACTTTCGTGCTGTGCACCATCCCCGACTGGAAGAGCGCGCTGGCCGAGACACGGCGCGTGCTCAAGCCGGGCGGAAAGGTGCTGTTCACCGAACATGGGCTGGCGCCGGATGAAGGCGTCGCCAGATGGCAGCGCCGGATCGAGCCGGTTTGGAGGCCGCTTGCGGGTGGCTGCCATCTGACGCGCGACACGCTGAGCCTCTTGCGCAGCGGCGGTTTCGAGAGCGCAGATGCCGAGACGATGTACCTGCCGAACACGCCCAAGGTGGCTGGCTTTGTCAGCTGGGGTTCGGCCCGGCTTGCCTGATCACCGGGCCTGACCCGCCGTGCGGCGCCCGCCTTACCTGCCATTTCTTGCAGGTCCCCTTAGCCTTGCGCCGGGGCTGAAGCCGATTGCGCCAGAGACCTGGCTTGCTCCGGACACCGAGGCGCATATACTCGCCGGCAAGCATACCGTGATGCGCCACCATCGCGGCGATGTTTACGGTGCGCGCGAGGGCAGTGAGCGGGCCGCGCTGGAACTGGCGTCTGCGGTACATGCGGCAGCGGGGCCAGGTCAGGGCGAGTGGGCAAGCGCGCTGGAGACGGCGGCAAGCGCGGTTTCCGATGACCTCTGTATACTGATCAGGGACAGCGCAGGTCTCTGGCGGCTGGAGGCAGCGAGCCTGTGTGCGCCAACCTTCTGGCGGCTCACGGAAAAGCTGGGTGAGCCGCTGGGGGGCCTGCACGGGCCAGTGCCGGGGGCGAACCCCGGCATGGTCAGCCGCATCCACCGGATGTTTGATGCGCTCCGGCCCGGGCAGGTTCTGGAGCGGTTTAACTGGACGGTGCAGCCGGGCATGGCGCGTTACACACCAAGCCAGGTGCCGTTCAAGAAGATCGCAGAAGGTCTGCCGCTCGCGGGCGCGCTGGGTGCCCTTTGGTTTCGGGTGGAGCGCCAGACGATTTCGAAACTGCCGGTCTCAGGCGCGGTGGCCTTCACGATCCGAGTGGCGATTGATCCCTTGCGCGCGGCGTTGCCGGATACCGAGCATGTGGCGGCGTTCCGCGCGGCCTGGCAGGGGATTGATCCGGCACTGGCCGATTACAAGGGCTGGCCGCATTATCAGCGTCTCGTGCACGCCGCGCTCGCCGAGGCCGCGGCCACGCGCTAGGTTTCCCAAAGGGGAGGAAACAGAAGGATGTCAAAGATCAGGGAAGGCCGCTGGACGGCCGAGCTCGAGGGCGAGTTTGTCGTGTTCCTGATCGGGATGCGGATCAACCGGCTCTGGAAAGTGTGGAAGTGGTTGCCGGTCTTGCTTGCGATGGCGAAGATGCTGGCCGAGCTCTTCGGCAAGCCGGAGCTGGGCCTGATGCAGGCGCGCACCCATTTCGGCCTGCGCAACACCATGCTGGTTCAATACTGGCGCAGCTATGAGCAGCTGCACGCCTATGCGACAGACCGGACGCTGGCGCACCTTCCGGCCTGGAAAGCCTTCAATCAGCGGCTTGCGAAAACCGGGGATGTCGGTATCTGGCATGAGACCTATACCGTCCGCCCCGGCAACTGGCGCACGATCTATGGCAACATGCCTGCTTTCGGCCTCGGTCTTGCAGGCACGTTGAAGCCGGCCGGTGGCAGAGATTAAAGGAGGCTGCTGGTGCAGTACTGGTTGCTGAAATCGGAGCCTGATGCCTGGAGCTGGGACCAGCAGGTGGCGAAGGGCGAGGCGGGCGAGGTCTGGTCGGGCGTACGCAATTACACTGCGCGCAATCACATGCGGGCGATGCAGCTCGGCGACCGGGCGTTTTTCTATCACTCAAACGAGGGGCTGGCGGTGGTCGGCGTCGTCGGTGTGTGCGCACTCTCGGCGCCTGATCCGACAACCGATGACGCCCGCTGGGACTGCGTGACGGTGAAGGCGCTGGCGCCAATGCCGAGGCCGGTGACGCTGAAGGAGATCAAGGCGAACCCGTTACTGGCGCAGATGAGCCTTGTAACGTCGTTCCGGCTGTCGGTGCAGCCGGTGCTGGCCCCGGAATGGAAGGAAGTCTGCCGCATGGGGGCAATGGACTGGAAAACTCTGAAGCCGGAAGGCTGAGGCCCGCTTTTTCGTCAGAGCGTCACCTATCGGCCCTAAGCAATCATCGGCCCTGGTTTCAGAGCAGGAGCGAGAGAACGCGATCAGCCCGCCGCAGAGCGTGCCCAAGGCGCGCCGGAGCGCAGTGATCTCTGTGAGCGACCCGCTGCCTCAGGACAGACCCGGCTCACCGAGCCGGCGCGGGACAAGGTCGGCCATCATTGTCCAACAGGCTGCATCCCCCATGCGTTGACCCGTCTGTGCTGCGATCGGAGGAAAGCAGCCTGGCGGCAGGACCCCGGCCAAACCGATGCCAGTCCCGTCGCAGTTGAACTGGGGCGGCTTGACGGGCGTGTGGTTCACCCCCGGTGCCCATCCTCAAAGCCCGCCAGCGTCCATTCGGCGAACCGGGCGAGGTTGCCGCCTGTGAACAGGAAGCCGGCGACGCCGGCGGCACGCGCGGCTTCGAGGTCGGCCTCCTTGTCTCCGATCAGGAAGCTGAGTTCGCGCTTCACGGGAAAGTCCGCCATGGCGCGCAGCAGCATGCCTGGCCTTGGCTTGCGATCGAAACTGTCGCGCCGGTAGCGGGGGTTTTCGCCGTCTGCGTGATAGGGGCAGTAATAGATCCGGTCGATTTTCGCGCCGCTTTCGGCCAGGCGTGCCTGCATCCAGGCATGGAGGGCGTGCATATCGTCTTCGGTGTAGTAGTTACGGGCGATACCTGACTGGTTCGTCACCACGAAGACATACCAGCCGCGCGCATTGAAGGCGGCGATGGTCTCAGCGGCGCCTTCGATGAACTCGAAATCCTCGATACGGCTGACATAGCCCTTGTCGGCATTGATCACGCCGTCGCGGTCAAGGAAGAGGGCGGGCCGGTAAGCGCTCATGCTCTCCTCTTGGCCGAAGCGGGCGCGCGCTGCAATCCTCGCCGGAGAGGCCAGGCCGGTCGTCCGGGCGGGACGCCCGGGCATGGTTCAGCCGGATTAAACGGGCGGGGGCTTTTGCAGGACGGGTTTGCCGCGTTGTGGCTTGCGCGGGACTGTCGCGAGGGCGCAATCGGCGTCGGCCTGGCTTAGCGGCCTGATGATCGGGGCGGTATGGACCGATTACGCGGCCGGTCCGGCGACGGCGTTGACGCCATTGCGGTTCGCCCGCACGCCGATCAGGAAGGGGATCATCGACAGACCGGCGATCAGCCCGGCAAGGAGGAAGGCGGCGCCGGCAAAAGGCACCGGTGCGCCGGGGGCTGTGTAGGCGGAGAAGACCTGCGTCATCAGGATGGGGCTGAAGATCAGGGTGAAGGCCATGATCGAGGATTGCGCGCCCTGCAGTTCGCCCTGCGCGTTCATCGGTGTCAGATTGGCGGTGATCGTGTGGATGGCGGGCATGACGACGCCGCCGACGGCAGAGATGCAGATCATCGCGAAGGCCATCCAGGGATGGATGGCAAAGGCAAAGCCGGTCATCGCGATAACATGTGCGCCGAGACCGAAAAGGGCGGCGCGCATGGCGCCGAGGCGGCGGATAAGCCAGCCCGCCAGCACGGCCTGCGAGAGGGCCGAGCCCAGCCCGACGGCGCCGAGCGAGAGGCCGATTTCCCATTCCGACCAGCCATAGCGGGACGCGCCGTGATAGTTCCAGGTGGTGGGGTAGACGGAGTGCGCGGTCTGGAAGACGCCGATGGTGACGATGAACCAGGCGACCCGTGGCAGTTTTGCAAAGTGTTTTATGGCGCCGAAGGGATTGGCGCGGGTGAGGTTGAAGGGACGGCGGTTTTCGCGGGCAAGGCTCTCGGGCAAAACCAGCAGGCCGTAGAGAAAGTTCAGGCCGGCGAATCCTGCGGCGACGAAGAAGGGCAGGCGGGTATGAATTTCGCCGAGCAGGCCGCCAAAGACCGGGCCCAGGATGAAGCCGAAGCCGAAGGCGGCGCCGAGGATGCCGAAGGCGCGCCCGCGTTCTTCCGGAGCGGTGACATCGGCGACATAAGCATTGGCGACCGACACGGTGCCCGAGAAGATGCCGGCAAGGGCGCGGCCGAGGAATAGGATACTGAGTGTCGGGGCAAGGCCGAGGATGACCATGTCGACGCCCAGCATGGCAATGGAGACGAGCAGGACCGGGCGGCGCCCATATCTGTCGGACAGGCCGCCGAGCAGCGGCATGGCGAGGAAGTTGGACATGGCGAAGATGACGGCCAGCCAGCCATTGGCCTTGATTGCAATCTCAATCGGCTGCCCGGTGAGTTCGGACAGCAGGGCTGGCATGATCGGCATGATGATGCCGAAAGACAGCATGTTCAGGGCCACCGCCACGACCACGAACAGGAAGGCGTTCTTGCCGGGCGTACGGGCGGTGGGGGCGAGGGTCATCGGCGGCATCTTTCGGCTTGGCAGGCGCACGCGTCAATGCGGGCCGCGAGAATGCTGTGGGGCCTTGCCTGGCACCGGGTCCGGGTGCGAATGTCGAAGCAATGGCCGATGACCTGCCCCTGACGCGCATTGCGGCTTCGCCGGGCGAGGCGGACGCCATTCGCGCTGCCGTGAGCGTGCAGACCGAGATGGGCGGCTCGCGGCTGGCGAAGCTGGCGGATGCGCCGGGCCTGTTCGCGCTGCTCTGTGATCCCCTGGTCCATGCGCCGATCTATTCACTGCCGCGGCCGCTGACCGAGGCGAGCGTGGCAGAGTTCATTGCGGCGCATCTTGAAGAGCGCAAGGCGGGCGTCGGCCTGCTTTTTGTGCGCACCGGCGAGGGCGGGCAGGTGATGGGCTATTCGGATGTGCAGGTCTGGCCGGACTGGCGTGCCGGGGAGCTGGGCGGGGCGCTGCATCCTTCGCTGCATGGCAGGGGCGCGGGCGGTCGCGGCGCGGCGGCCAGTTTTGGCTGGATGTTCGAGGCGCTGGGGCTGGACCTGATCTGCGAGACGGCGGCTCTTACAAATGTGGCAACCCAGCGGATGCTGGACGGTCTGGGCTTCCGGCGGATGGGCGAAACCCTCAGCACACGGCCGGATGGCACGAGACGGACAAGCCTTGTCTGGGAGATCACCCGGGCCGAATGGCGGGCGCGTCATGGTTTTGGCTGATTGCTAGCGCGCACTGGCCGGGCTAGGGCGCGCGCATGACCGTTTCACTGATCCTGATCGAAGCCGCCGGATGGATTGGCGCAGCCCTGATTCTCGGGGCCTATATTCTTCTTTCCGCGGGTAAGCTGAAGGGCGACAGCCCGGCCTATCAATGGATGAATGTCGTCGGTGCGGCGGGGTTCATTCTCAACAGCGGTTATCACGGGGCGATCCCGTCGGTGGCTATCAACGTGCTCTGGATCGGGATCGGCGCGCTTGCCCTGTGGCGGATCTATAAGAGCGCGCGGCCAGCCGGGTGATGCGCTTCCGGCAGGCGTTCAGGGTCTGCCGAAGGCCGCGGGGCCCGCGCGGCGCCTACCGGCTCAGCTCCTTCATCGCTTCATCCAGTCCGCCGAGGGTCATTTCGAACATGCGGTGCGGACCGATCAGTTCCCGGACGAGTTTGATCGAGCCGGTATACTCCCAGGCACCTTCTTTGGTGGGGTTCAGCCAGACAAGGTGGGGGTAGCGCTCGACAAAGCGCTGGATCCAGATGCCGCCCGGCTCCTCATTCCAGTGCTCGACCGAGCCGCCCGCATAGGTGATCTCGTAGGGGCTCATCGTGGCGTCGCCAACGATGATCACCTTATACTCAGAGGGGTATTTGTTCAGAACGTCCCAGGTATCGATCCGGTTGTTCATCCGGCGACGGTTGTCTTTCCAGAGGCCCTCATAGGGGCAGTTGTGGAAGTAGTAGTATTCGAGGTTCTTGATCTCGGATTTGGCCGCGGAGAAGAGTTCCTCCATAATCCGGATATAGGGGTCCATCGAGCCGCCGACATCCAGGAGCAGGAGGACGGAGACGGTGTTGCGCTTCTCGGCGCGCATCTCGATATCGAGATAGCCTTTCCGGGCCGTGTTGCGGATCGTCTGGTCTAGGTCGAGCTCATCCTGCGCGCCCTTGCGAGCCCATTTGCGAAGGCGCTTCATGGCGATCTTGATGTTGCGTGTACCGAGTTCGACCTTGTCGTCGTAATTCTTGAACTCGCGCTTGTCCCAGACCTTGACGGCGCGGCGGTGGCGGGACTTGTCCTGGCCGATGCGCACGCCTTCGGGATTATAGCCATTGGCGCCGAAGGGTGAGGTGCCGCCCGTGCCGATCATCTTATTGCCGCCTTCGTGGCGCTTCTTCTGTTCCTCGAGGCGCTGCTTCAGGGTTTCCATCAGTTTCTCGAAACCGCCCATCGCCTCGATTTCGGCCATCTCTTCGGGCGTGAGAAACTTCTCGCTCATCTTCCTCAGCCATTCCTCGGGCAGGTCCTTGACGTCCACTGCATCGGCCAGCGTGTCGAGACCCTTGAAGACATGCGAGAAGACGCGGTCGAACTTGTCGATGTTACGTTCGTCCTTCACCAGGGCGGTGCGGGCGAGGAAGTAGAAGTCCTCGACATCCATCCCGATCACCTGTTTGTCCATCGCCTCCATGAGGGTCAGGTATTCCTTCAGCGTCACCGGGACTTTTGCTTCGCGCAGCGCGTTGAAGAAATTCAGGAACATTGGCAGGACCATCCATGCTGTTGGAAAGCCCAAGATAGCCCGCAAATGCGACCCTGTCCAAGCTGACGTTAGGGGAGGCGGTCATCCCGGGTTCAGGCGGGGGGGCTTAGGGGCTGGGTAATGATGCGGGTGCTGGGTCTTCTGATCTTTGCGGGTCTGGGCGGTGTTTCTGCCGCCTCGGCAGAGGTGTGCCCGCCAGGGGCGGGGGAGGCGGCGTGCATGCTTGAGGCCGCCTGGACGGCGGCAGAGGCCTTGCCGGAGGCCAAGCAGGCGCGGCTGAAGCCGCTGTTTGCGCCGCTGGCGCTCCAGCTGCAGGATGCCGGCGCAAAGGCGGTCTGGCAGGCGCGGCTTGCCGATATGCCGGTCCAGGACGAGGCCGGCGATTATGTGCGCCGGACGGCCGAGACGGCGATCGGTGACTATGGCTGGGAAGGCTTCCTGCAGCGGGCGCAGGACGCTCGCCCGCCTCTGCATGTGGGACGGCCCGAAATCATGGCTGCGGCGATCGAGCTGGCGCCGGATATTCAGCAGCGGGCACGGATCATTGACATGATGTTCACCCTGGCCGGCACACCCGGCCGAGGCGTGACCAGCGGCATCAGCATCAACGCCTTCGAGCGCGCCGATTTCGGCCATGTGCTGGCGGAACGGATGATGCGCGATTGCCGGCTGGCGGAGTTTGACCGGGCCGTCGGCATGACGGCCTCGGCGGCGTCCCTGCGCTATGCGCTCTGGCGCGCCCGCATTACCGGCGGGGCCGGGGCGCTGGCGGATGATATCCGCCGCGGGGACGAAGACGGCGACACGCGCCATGTGCGCCAGGCGCTGGAGGGTTATGGTGCAATCCTGAGCCTCGGATACTGCCCCGCCTAGCGCGCCCACCTTTCCTGCCGGTTATCTTTGCGCCATAGCGAGGCATGGATATGCTGGACAGAACCGAAGCGGACCAGAGCGGCCTTCCGGCCAATGGGATTTGCGGGCCCTCCGAGGTGACGGCCCTGTCGCATCTCTACCGGGCAGAGGTCTACCGTTCGACCGTGTGGCGCCAGCGGCTTGACCAGACCACCAACTGGGCGGTGATTTCGACCGGCATCGGACTGTCGGTGGCGTTTGCGAACGAGCGCGCTTCTCCCTTTCCGATCGTGCTGGTCGGCATGCTGTGTGTCGTATTCCTGATGCTGGAGGCCCGGCGCTACAGGTTTTTCTATGTCTGGCGGTTCCGGGCGCGGGTCCTGGAGATTGCGTTCATGGTGCCGATCCTGCGGGGCGAGGGGGCGAAGATCCGGCTCGACCGGGGCACGGCGCTGTCCGACGATTACGAGAAACCCGCCTATCGCATCTCGATGATCCGCTGTATTGGCCGCCGGCTTCGGCGTAATTATGGTTACATCTTCGCGATCCTTGGCGCGGCGTATTTTGCCAAGATCGCCATCCACCCGGTGGATGTGACCTCCTGGGAGCAGTTTTTCCGGCGCGCGCATATCGGACCGATTCCGGGCTATGTGGCCATTGCAGCGGGTTTTGCCTTCCATCTCGGCTGGATCGGCCTCGCCTGGAGGACCTGGTGGGAGGAACGCAGCGACAAGACGAAGATGGCTGATTTCCTGAAAAGCCGGGAAGACGTGAACGTCGCGGCCGCAGCCGGCGCGCAGGATAGCGTGCTCTAGGTTTTTTTGATCTGTCCCGGGTTTTGTGCCGGGCCGGCAGCCAGCGCAGCGGAATGTGCCTGCGAGAAGCGGCGAAGGCCCCTGAGCTTGACCGGTAAGGCCTGGTTTCCCGGCAAAAGCCCTCAGGCCCGACGGGTAACGCAGATCCCGGATCAGCCGGCCGGACCGCGTCGTCCGCCGCCGGAGCTGTCGGTGCGCCGTGAGAGGAAGGCGAGGCGTTCGAAGAGGGCGACGTCCTGTTCATTCTTGAGCAGCGCGCCGTGCAGGGGCGGGGTCAGACGGTCTGGATCTTTCTCGCGCATCGTCTCAAGATCGATGTCTTCATTCATCAGCAGTTTCAGCCAGTCGAGCAGTTCAGAGGTCGACGGCTTCTTCTTGACGCCTGGCAGTTCGCGCATGGCGTAGAAGGTCGAGAGCGCGTCGCCCACAAGCTTCTTCTTGATGCCCGGGAAGTGCACGTCGATGATCGAGCGCATGGTTGGCTCGTCCGGGAATTTGATGAAATGGAAGAAGCAGCGGCGCAGGAAAGCGTCCGGCAGTTCCTTTTCATTGTTCGAGGTGATGATGACGATCGGGCGGACCTTTGCCTTCACCGTTTCGTTGGTTTCGTAGACGAAGAACTCCATCCGGTCGAGTTCCTGCAGGAGGTCGTTCGGGAATTCGATGTCGGCCTTGTCAATCTCGTCGATCAGCAGCACGGGGCGCTTCTTGGAGGTGAACGCCTCCCAGAGCTTGCCCTTCTTGATGTAATTCCTGACGTCCTTGGCGCGCTCTTCGCCCATCTGTCCGTCGCGCAGGCGCGAGACCGCGTCATACTCGTAGAGGCCCTGATTGGCCTTTGTGGTCGATTTGATGTGCCACTCGATCAGCTCGAGGCCAAGGGACTTGGCCACTTCGATGGCCAGTACCGTCTTGCCGGTGCCCGGCTCGCCCTTGATCAGCAGCGGACGCTCAAGGGCGATGGCAGCATTGACGGCCACTTTCAGATCGTCGGTTGCCACATAATTGGTTGTGCCTTCGAAGCGCATTGGCCCTCATTCCTCTCCAGAATTCATCCGCCAACAATAAGGCCCGTCCTGCGCCCGGCAAGCGCTGACCTATAGGAAAGCGCTGCAACGCGATATCGCCGTCCGTCGAAGAGGTGGGGGCGGCGCCAGGCTGCCGGATCGTCCGGCAGGCGGGGCGGGACTTAGCATCCGGCGCCGGGCAGGGCCGCACCCTTGGCGGCTGGCGCGTCGCTGGCTTGCGCCGCCCCGGGGATTGTCCCCCGCTCTGGCTGCGGGCGGCTCAGTTCGTGGCAATCAAGCGTTAACGCCTGTGTGCGAGTCTGGGACAGTCCTGAGGACGGGGTCTGCGCAGTATGCCACTTAAAATCTCTCTCAAACCCGGCGAAACCTTCGTGGTCAACGGGGCGGTCGTGCGCAATGGTGACCGGCGCGGCGTCCTGCTGCTTGAAACCCAGGCGCGCGTCCTTCGCGAGAAGGATATCCTGAAACCGGCTGATGCTGCAACGCCGGCAGGCCGGGCCTACTTCGCCGTGATGCAGATGTACCTGCTCGGTGAAGTCGACGGGCCGCTCTACACCCAGGCCGCCGATGCTTTGGCCGGTCTCCTGGCCGACATGCCGGACGCCCGTGATGACGTGCTGCAGATTTCTGCCGATGTCGTTGCCGGCGATCTTTATCGCGCGCTGAGCCGCTGCCGCAAGTTGATGCCCGCCTTCAAGGAGGCGGACGCCTGATGGCTGACAGGCACACCCTGCGTGCCCCGCTCCCCGCCGGTCCGGCGCCGGGTGTGAGTGTGGAGGAGGCCATCCGTCTGATCGAGGCGGGCAAGGGCGACGGCTTGCGCGTCGATCTGGGCGGCGGACGCTTTGCCTCGGCGGACACGCCGCGCGGCACCGACGGGCTGTTGCAGCGACTTCGGGGCCACAGGATGCTGATGGCCCTGTCGCAGGATGGGGGTGACCTGTCGCGCCTCAAGCCCCCGGCCACTGAGGTCGTTGTGGCCAAGGCCGTGCGGGAGATACTGGACGCGGCAGCGCGCAAGGCTTAAGCGCCCGCGGATGAACCCGGAACTCATCTCCCTTTTCACGGCGGCCTTCGTCACATTCTTTGTTCTGATTGATGCCCCGGGTGTGGCGCCGATCTTTGCGACGCTGACGGCGGGCACGCCCGCCGCGCACCGCCGCAGGATGGCCTACAAGTCGGTCTTCGTCGCTTCGCTGATCTTGCTTTTCTTCGCCTTTGGCGGGGCCTGGCTTCTGGAGGCGATGCATATCTCGATCGACGCGTTTCGGATGGCCGGCGGAGCGCTGCTGTTTCTGATCGCCCTCGACATGGTGTTCGAGAAGCGCACGGAACGGCGCGAGAACCGCGCCGAAGAAGTGCTGGAAGCCCATAAGAATGATCCGCAGCCGGATGATATCTCCGTGTTCCCGATGGGTATTCCGATGATAGCAGGGCCCGGCTCCATTGCCACGGCGATGTTCTATATGTCGGAGGCCGTCAGCTGGCAGGCGCAGGGTGTGGTGCTGGCAGCCATCGGCGCCAATCTATTGATTACCCTGGTGATTTTCCTTCTTGCAGGCCCGATCGTGAAACTGATCGGGGCGAGTGTGGCAGGGGCAATCACGCGCATCCTGGGTGTCATTCTTGCTGCCTTGTCAGCCCAGCTGCTGATTGACGGTATCCGGGGCGCTTTCCAACTCGGCTGATGTCAGATGCCCTGCGGCTCGGCCTTGCCGAGCCGGGTAGGGAAGTAGATTGTCACCGTTGAAAGCGCGACCCAGAACAGCAGCATGCCGGCGGCTGTCAGGCTCATGATCTCAAGCACCATGGACGCGTTCCAGCTGACCCCGGCATCCGCGACGCGCAGCCCCTCATTGCCGCGCTCCTTGACCAGGGCCACCGCCTGCATTCCGCCAGCCTCGGCAAGCATGCGGGCGCGGCGCAGGTCAGTGGCGTCCTGTACCGCGGAGAGAAGCGTCAGCGCCGCTGTCGGGCTCGTGAGGGTGGCAAGCCGGTCGATATGTTCGAGTTCTGCCTCGAGGCGCGCAAGCCCGGCCGGGTCAATCGATTGCTCGAAGGCTCGCTCGACGCGCAGGCCCTGCACTTCGGTTGTGTTGGGTCCGTCGAGGGCCTCCGTAAGCGCTGGGGCCAGCGCCTCATAGGGTACGGCGTCGCTGGTGAGGCTGTCCAGATAGTCTGTGAACGCCGGTGTCAGGCGCCTTGATCGGCTGGCGGATTTGACGATCGAAACGGCGCGGATATTGGCATCCGACAGCCCGTCATTCAGGCCTTGCTGCACCCGCCCGATACCGGTCAGCTTGAACACGATCGCGTCCGAGAGGTCGCCATTGATCCAGCGCTGGGACATCGTCGCCAGATCGCCATAGCTGCCGAGCAGCTTGAAGCGCCAGTCGGGTTCCGCCCGTCCGCCGGCCTCAAGGACTTCACCGCGGTCAGGGGCTGACCTGTCCGGCGCGTCAGTTCCGGAGGCGGCATCTGGTGCCCTTATATCTTCCGGCGATTGTGGCAGGCCGAGTTCCTGTTCGATTGAGCGCGCAATCGGTTCCGGCAGCTGCTGCAGCGCAGCCCGGATCGAGCGCTCATCGGCCGATCCGCGGGTTTCGGCTTCTGCGCGTGCGCGCACCTGCTTGCCGAGCTCGTTTCCGAGCATGGCCGGGGCGGCGATGAGATAGCCGCGCAGTGCGTCTTTATCTTTCTCCTCAAGGGCGCCCTGAACCTTGTCCTGCCAGAAGGGAAGTTTCCGGTCCTCTTCCCTCGGCGCCAGCTCGCGGAATTCCCGGTCCAGCCGCCCGCTGGTCTGACGGATGGCGTCGATTGACGTCGATTCGGCGACGCCGGCGCCCTGATAGGCCTTGCGCACGGTATTTGCCCCGATCACGGGAAGAAGGATCAACAGCGAGTTGAACATGACCGCCAGCATCCAGCCGGCGCGCCTGGGGTGTTCTTTGCGTTGTCTGGCCATTCGGGGCAGGAAACCGTTGGAAGCGCGGCAGAGGGGTGATGCTGCATAGACACTGGCGGGGTCTCAAAGATCAAGAGCCGGTGTGCAACTTGCACAGCCGCCCGCAGCTTGACTGCGCTCTTCGGCTCGAATGTTACTTATTTTTGTCGTAAAAATAGCGTAGGAGGTTGAAAATATTAAGTTAAAGATTGCACCGCGCACAATTGCGCCGAATCAAGGGTCGATATAAATGGCACGCAAACGAGCGAAGGAGACTGCGGTGAGCCTAGATCTTTCCGAAGACTATCGTCCCTCGGAAGGCGAGGCGTTCATGAATGAACGCCAGCGCGCCTATTTCCGCCGTCTGCTCGAAACCTGGAAAGCCGAGATCATCGATGGCGCCAAACAGACCATCAACAATCTTCAGGACGAGTCGGGTTCGCTGCCGGATATTGTCGACCGGGCCGCTGCCGAGAGCGACAAGGCGCTTGAGCTGCGCACCCGTGACCGCCAGCGCAAGCTGATCTCGAAGATCGACGCGGCCCTGCGGCGTATCGAGGACGGCACTTATGGCTATTGCGAAGCAACCGGTGAACCGATTGGCCTGCGCCGTCTTGAGGCCCGCCCCACGGCAACACTCAGCCTGGAAGCCCAGGAGCGCCATGAGCGCAAGGAGCGCACGCTGCGCGACGACTAGAGCCGGCTGCGGCCTCCCTCAGAACCAGAAAGGCGGCGCTCCCGGGGAAACGCCGCCTCGTCTGTTTTCGATTCACCCGAACGCCTTGGCGGACCTCTCAGGGTTTGCCCTTCAGCGATGGGCAGAGAATGCGCCGAACTTCCGAATCGCGCCTTACCAGGATCTGACCACAGCGTTAAATCCGGGTGGTTTTTTCTGAATCAGGACCGAAGTTGGCTTAACGTTTTCCAGGCCGGGCTTTTCCTAACGGCTCGTTAACCTGAAACGGGCGATGATGAAGCATGACCCGTTCTGCTGGCGTGCCCCGACTCGTGCCGGCGCTGTCTGACAGCGCCGATGAGGGCTGGGACATGTCTCCGCGCCGCGTGGGGCATGTTATGAGTGACCTGACCGGCTCCCCGGCCCAGGCAGATCCGGAGCGGTTCCTGATGACGGCCCGGGGAAAACTCACGCCTGCCGAAATCGAGGCCCTGCTGCGGCCTGACCTGTCTGACCTGGCGGGCGACGAGCCGGCCGGGCCAGTGCCCCTTGCTTCCGCGGATTTTGCCGTTCCGGCGGCGTCGGCCCCTGACCGTGACCTGGAGATTTCGCGCCGCCTGGCGGCGCGCCTGTCGCTTGCGATGCGGGAGGGGTGCGGGGTGCAGGTGGCTGCCATCATATCTGAGTTCCGGCGCACGGCCTTCGAGGCGGCGGTGCGGCGGGGCAATGAGGAGCGCGGTCAGGCGATTGCCTGTTTTGCGAGCCGCGGCGGGGATATCAGCGCGATGCTGATCCTTTCGCCCGGTTTCACGCAGCTTCTGATTGACCGGGCCTGTGGCGGGCGCGAGCGGCCGGGCGCGGTCAAGCCGCTGAGCCCGATCGACATCGCCTTGCTGGACGCGCTGCTGCGTCCCCTTGCACAGGCGATTTCGCCAGAGCTGCAGTTTGCGAGCCTTGAAACCGATGGGGTCTTCGCCGCCTCGATCGCGCCGCCGTCTGAGGCGCTGGCGTGTGAACTTTCGATGCGGGGGCAGGCGGGCGCCTTCCGCGGGCAGCTGATTGTGTCTTCGGCCATAGCGGATCTGCAGCAGGACCGGCCTGCACAGCCGGCGGGTCCTGCGGCGATGCCGGGCGCGCCTTTGTCCGGTCGGGGCGTCCTGACGGTGACGTTGACCGCGCGGGTTGCAAGCCTGGCTGTGCCGCTGTCGAAACTGTCGGGTCTGAAGCCCGGTTCAACGCTGCTGCTTGGTGTACCCGCCGATCAGCCGGTCGAGCTGATGTCCGGGGGTACGCAAGGTGTCATGGCCGCGCAGGCCGAGATCGGGCGGCGGGGCGCAAGGGTTGCGCTGCGCATCCTGCGGCGCGGCCCGGCGCTGGGGCCGCTCAGCCCGGCGGGGTCCTGACAAATTCGGCTTCGATTTCGATCCATACCTCATCCGTCAGGAGGCCGGAATACTTGCCGAGTCCGAAGGCCGACCGGCTGATCGCCAGTTTTGCTGAAAATCCGACGACGTCGGCGCCGCGCAGGCGGTCATAGGCGCTGCCATTCAACCGGGCCTTGAGGGTGACCTCTCGGGTCTTGCCCCTGAGGGTCAGGTCGCCGCGGATGTCGGCCTGATTGACACCGGTGACGTCGAGACCGGACGTCCTGAAGCTCGCCGTCGGATAGGTGGCGGCATCAAACCAGTCCGGCCCCAGCAGCTCGGCCGCGAATTCGGGATTGGCAATGTCGAGCGAAGAGATGTCGACGATCGCAGAGACGGTCGCCGTTTCCGGGCTTTCCGGATCGCCGGACAGGCTGGCATCGAAGCGCTCGAAGCGTCCGACATAGGTCGAGTAGCCGAGATGATCGATCTTGAACAGGATTGAGGCATGCGCCTTGTCGAGGGCGTAGTCACCGGCCGGCACAGAGCTGGCGGCGGTGTCGATCGCCGGCTTCAGCACAGCGCCGGCCAGTGTGCTGCAGCCGGGCAGGGTGCTCAGGGCAAGAAGACAGGCGGCGGCAAGCTGCCTGCGCCGAGGCCGGGTCAGGGTTTCTTGCCAGCGAGCCATGCATCCACCGTCTCTTCGAGCACCGCGAGCGGTACGGCCCCATCCCTTAGCACGATGTCATGGAAGGCGCGAATGTCGAACTGCGCCTTCAGCTGATTTCGGGCGCGTTCGCGCAGCTCAACGATCTTCAGCATGCCGATCGTATAGGCCGTCGCCTGGCCCGGCATAACGATATAGCGCTCGATGGCCTTCTCGCAGTCGCCTCGCGGGTTCGGTGTGTTGTCCATCAGGTACTGGATGGCCTGCTCTCGCGTCCATTTCCTGCTATGAATACCGGTGTCCACGACAAGGCGCGCGGCGCGCCAGATTTCCATCGCGAGGCGTCCGAAGTCCGAATACGGATCGGAATAGTAGCCGAGTTCTTTGGGAATGCGTTCCGCATAAAGGGCCCAGCCTTCGGAATAGGCCGTGTAGCCGCCAAATCTGCGCAGGCTCGGCAGGCCCTCGAGTTCCTGGGCGATGGCGATCTGCATATGATGCCCCGGGATACCTTCATGGAAGGCAAGGGCTTCCAGCTGGTAAGTCGGCATGTCGGCCATCCGGTAGAGGTTGGCGTAGTAGACGCCTGGCCGGCT
Source organism: uncultured Hyphomonas sp. (assembly GCA_964538945.1). Lineage (GTDB taxonomy): Bacteria > Pseudomonadota > Alphaproteobacteria > Caulobacterales > Hyphomonadaceae > Hyphomonas. The sequence continues at coordinate 5,100 of CAZIGV010000026.1, read as the reverse complement.
CCCATCGGGAGCGGGGCGCGAATAGAAGGCCTTGCCGGCTGATTTTTCCCGGAACGGCTCGACCGCCTTGACGATCATGTCCGCTTTCGGGAAGCGGTTGAAGAGACCCGGAAGGTCGCCCTTCATCCTTTCGATGGCAGCTTCGGCTTCGGCGAGGTATTCGGCCCGGCCTTGGGGTGTTTCCGGCTTGTAGAAGCGCGGATCGGTCCGCATGAACTCAAAGAACTCGGTGAGGCTGCCTTCGAAGCCGACCTCAGTCATGATGGCCTGCATCTCGGTGTGGATGCGGTCCACCTCGTCGAGGCCGATCTGGTGGATCTCGTCGGCTGTCAGATTGGTGGTGGTCATCTGCGCCAGGCGCATGTTGTAATAGTCTGCTCCGTCAGGCAGCTTCCAGGCGCCGTCATCTGTCGTGGCGGCTTCCTGCTGGCGGATCAGCTCTGCGATCGCGGCCTCATAGGCGGGGCCGACGGAGACTTTCAGGGCTTGCGTCGCCCGGGCGAGAAGGTCAGCGGCCTGCTGCGGTGTGATCGAGGCGTTGGCTGCGAGCGCGTCAATCTTGTTGCGGATATCCGCCATCAGCGGGCTGTCCTGGGCGGTGCCGGGCGTTCCTGAGAAGGGATATCCGGTGATCACGCCGCGTGCGTCGGAGAGTACATCGTCAAACACGAAGGCCGGCGGCAGGATGCCCCGGGCTGCCGATGCCTTTGCAGTCTCGACATGCTGGCCAAGATAGGCCGGCAGGTTGTTCAGGCGCGAGATATAGGCCTCAGCGTCGGAGGCGGAGGTGATCTTGTGCTGGTTGATCAGGAAAGCGGGAATGCCGGACTGGACCCCGGACATCTGGTTGAAGGTGTAGGCATGGCTGCGGAAAGGGAAGGCGGCTTCAGCGCGCTCAAGCTCGTATTCGGCGAGGCGCCAGGAAAGCTTTGCCTGATCGTTCAGCTTGTCGAAGGCGAAGCTGGATTTCATCTGCGCGACCGACGCGCGCCGGGAGGCCAGCTCCTGGCGTTCAAACGCCTCGGACGCATCGCTCCACTCGCCATAGCGGTCCTTGATGCCGAGATAGGTCTGGCGCATCGGGTCGCGGGCGAGGGCGGCATCAAAGGTCGCCTCCAGCCAGGCATTGAGACGCTCGGTTTCGGCGGCCACCTCCCCGGCAGAATAGGAGGCCGGCGTCTGCACGCGCGGGGGCAGGCCAGCGCAGGCGGCGCTGGTCGCAAGCAGGGCGAGGGCGAGGACAGACCGGGTTATCATCATGGGTCGAATCGGGCTCCTGTTGCGAGGGGGCGGGAGTGGGCCTCTTAACCCTATTTTTGGATTCGTTAACCTTTGACGTGCGAGAAGAAGGCAACCAAGATTGTCCCCGGTCCGACCCTCTTGTCGCGCCGGGATATGCGCGCTTCCGGCGGCCGGCCGGGTGAACTGGCGGTGGAAAATGAAAAAAGACTCAGAAGCGATTGATTTGGCTCAGGTTCTTGGCTCTCCTGAAGAGACCGGGGCGTCCCTGTCCTCGGCGCGGGCAGGCCGGAACGTTGACGTCCTGCAGCTGGGGTTCTGGGTTTGCCTTCTGCTGTCGATCGCGGCGGCGTCTGTCTCGCTGGTACGCCCGCATGCGTCGGGCGCGGCAGGATCGGTTCTGCTCATCACGATGGCCTCGGGCGGCCTTGTTTTCCTGCTCTGGACTGTGCGCGGCGCGGGCCGGTTCATCGGGCTGTTCCCGGAGCGTGGCGCGGCGGCGCGCATCGCCAATGCGGCGGCGCCGCGATTTGCCTGGATCGATGCGCTTGAAGAAGCCGTGCTGGTGACCGATCCCGGCGGGGCGCCGGTTGCCGCCAACGCCGCCTATGACGCGCTGTCCGCCCTGGCGCTGATTACGGGGCCCGGCGAATCGGGCCCTGTCACGGTCGACCGTCTGTTCGGCGCGAGCCCCGGCCTGGCCGCCCCGGTCTATCGCCTGTCGAAATCGGCCAAGGCCGCCACGCGCCGGCGCGAACTGCTGCCGCCGGTTGCGCTCGGGCCGGAACAGGTGCCGGCGCAGTTTGAAGTCAGCGTCTCACCGCTGCCGCGCGGGCGTGTGCTCTGGCGTATCCGCAGGATTGTCGGCCAGATCGAGGCAACCGGAGCTGCGGATCTCAAGTCGCTTTACATCGAGGATGCCCCTATGGGCTTCTGCGCGGTGCGCGCCGATGGCACGATCACCTATGTCAATGGCTTCCTGCGCGAACTGCTCGGGCTTCCCGAGTCGGTCAAGTCGGTCCGGCTCGACGACCTGATGCGTCCGGAATTCGTCAAGCTGCTCGGGCGTGACCGCAAGACGGGCGCGCCGGGCCGGACCGATATCCAGCTTCGGGCGCGCGACGGGGTCGAGCGCCCGGTTCAGGCGATCTCCACCTGGTCAGGCCGCGGCGCGGAAGCCAGCGGGCGGATCATTTTCCTGCCCAGCCCGCAACTCTTGAATGGCGATAGTGAGCGGTTGCTGCTGCAGGGTGCTTCCCGCCCGCTGCGCACGGACGGCGATCCGATGTTTGATGACGCACCGTTCGGCGCGGTGCGCCTCGATGGCGACCGGGTCGATGCGGCGATCATCCTGGATGCCAACCGGGCATGGATGGAGCTGACAGGCGGGCGTGCCACGCCGGGCTCACGGTTTGCTGACCTGTTCATTTCCGAGGATGACGGGGCCGGCGGGGCTGCGGCGGCGCTCGTGCAGGCGGTCGACAGGCCGGTCGCCCTCAGGCTGGCGGGCGCGGAAAGCGAAGACAAGGTCAAACATGCCAACGTGTTCGTCACGCTGAACTCGGCTGGCCGCCCTTCTGTCGCTTATGTCGTCGACATTTCCGAGCATCGCCAGATGGAGCAGCGTCTTGCGCATGGTGAGAAGATGCGTGCGATCGGCAACATTGCTGGCCGGATTGCGCACGAGATCAACAACATGCTGCAGGTGACGATGGGCAATTATGAGGAGCTTATGAACCGCCACCCGGTCGGCGACCCCTCCTATGACGCTCTCAAGGCAATCCATGAGGCGACCGTGCGCTCGCGCGACCTGGTGCGTGGCCTGCTCGCTTATGCGCGCGAACAGACGTTCAAGCGCGAAGTCTTCAACACGACCGACTTCCTCACCGAGTTCACGATCCTGCTGCGCGGGGTCATCGATGAGAGTATTACGCTTGAGGTCAATCATGGCCGCGACGTGCCCTGGATCCGGGCCGACAAGAGCCAGCTGGAGACCGCGATCATCAACCTTGTCACCAATGCCCGCGATGCCATGGTGTCGCACAAGGGCGGCGGCAAGCTGACGATCCGCACAAGCCGGTCGACTGGCCGTGAGGCGCAGGCCAAGGGTTTCAGATATGTTGAGGACGGCGATTACCTGTTGATCGAAGTCGAGGATACGGGCGGGGGCATTCCGAAGGCCCTGCAGGAGAAGATCTTCCAGCCTTTCTTCACGACCAAGGACAAGGGCAATGGCACAGGTCTTGGCCTTGCCACGGTCTTCGGAATTATCAAGCAGTCGGGGGGGTATATCGAGCCCGTCTCGATGCCGGGCAAGGGGACGAACTTCCATGTCTATCTGCCAGCGCTTGCCGCTTCCGAGATCCCGCAGTCGAGCGATCTCAGCGCCGCTTCCCCGGAAGCGCCGCGTCCGGTCGATCTGTCGGGCCGGGGCCGGATCCTCCTGATCGAGGACGAAGCCGGTGTGCGCAAGCTGGCCGTTTCGGTGCTCCGCTCGCGCGGGTATGAAGTCGAGGAGGCCGAGGATGGCGAAGAGGCCCTGGACATCATCAACGCCCGGCCGGGCGGGTTCGATCTGGTGATTTCGGATGTCGTGATGCCGGGTATGAACGGCCCGACGCTGATTAAGCAGGCGCGTGACAAGCTGGGGCATGCCCGCGTGATCTTCATCTCGGGCTATGCCGAACAGGAACTCGCCAGGCAGCTGGATGACCGCGCCGTCTCCTTCCTGCCGAAACCCTTCTCGGTTCGTCAGTTGTCGGAGCTGGTGAAGCGTGAGATCGGCACGCCGCAGCAGGCCGCCGCCTGAGCCTGGTCTAACGCGCCCAGTGGGCGGCGAGGAGGCCGGCAAACTCGTCGGCGCGTTCATGGCAGGCCCAGTGACCAGCGCCATGTGCCACATGGAGAGGGACGCCCCAGCGGCTCGAGAAGCGTCTGGCAACCGACAGATCGACGAAGGGGTCGTTCTCACCCCAGAACAACTGACCGCGCTTTGGCAGATTGACGAGATCGTCGACCCATTCACCCTTGAACCTGAGCCCCAGAGCCGACCGGTATAGCCTGAGGATCGACCGGCGCATGGTCTGATCGATATGCACCACTTCTTCCCGCGCCAGGCCCGCGGGCATTCCCCCGGCAATCAGGGCGGTCTCGAGGCGTGGCTTGTCGCGCATACCGAGCATCACCAGTTCGCCGAGCACAGGCGTCGCCCACAGGCGGGCCGTGCGGTGACCGGAATAGTCCTTGTCGATAACGGCATTGGTGACGCACCAGCTCGAGACCAGATCCGGGCGAAGACTGGCGACGCGCAGGACGAGCAGGGCACCCCAGTCATGCCCGACAATATGGACCGGCTCGCCAACGGCCTCCATCTGGCCGGTCAGCCAGGCCGCATAGGCATCTTTCGTGGCCGTGAAGCCCGCCGGCAGCGGGGTCCCGAAGCCTGGCAAGGCCAGCGCCTTATAGGAATCCGGTCTCAGGCCCAGGGCCCGGATCAGCGGCGTCCAGAGGCGGGCCGTATCAGGAACGCCGTGCACAAAAAGGATCATGCGTTTATCCCCAAATGTCCCTAATGCCGGATTATCGGCTTTGCTGCGACGCAGCAAGCGTTGCGGGCGGGTTGCGTCTGATGTGAACCGCAGGCGGAGCTGGCGGCCGGGCCGGTTGCCTGCGGAAGGTCTGTGAGATGAGCCCGGGGCAGAAAGCCGGCGAGCCCGGCGATGAGCGCGGCAAAGCCGCTCTTGTGCCGGTTCTCAACAGGCACACTTGGCGCGTCTGTTTTACAGATCTGTAATGATGTTTCACTCGGGCAGCGTCGTGTTTTGACTGGACAGCTGCCTTCAGTCTGTCTCTGTCTTCCCC
>CAZIGV010000025.1:0-32325 GCA_964538945.1 uncultured Hyphomonas sp. | reverse complement strand
CGCGCGCTCCGGCACAAGGAACATCTCTCATGCTGAACCTGCGCGAATACGCCGCCACTCCGCGGCTCCTTGCCGATTACCTCCCCTGGGCGGCACTGGTGGCGCCGGGCGTCGTCCTCAATAAGGACGGCGCGTTCCAGACAACGTTCTGCTATCGCGGGCCTGACCTTGAGAGCTCGACCGAGTCCGAACTCGTCGCTGTGATGGCCCGGGTCAACAACGCGCTGCGCCGGTTCGGATCCGGCTGGGCGCTCTTCTTTGAAGCGGTACGCGAGGAAGCCGGAGATTATCCGTCTGCGGATTTTGCGGATCCTGTGTCCTGGCTGATCGACGAGGAGCGTGCTGTCGCGGCCGAAGAAGCGGGCTCGAGGTTTGAGAGCGCTTACTATCTCACCCTGCTATGGCTACCGCCGCCGGATACCAATGCCCGCGCCGAGAAGGCGCTGATCGAGCGCCCGGAGCGCCCCGAAGGCGCGGGCTGGCGCGAGCTACTGCTTGTTTTCCAGCAGCAAGCCGAGAGGACCTTTGATCTCCTGTCGACGGCGATGCCCGAGATTGCGCCGCTCTCGGACGGTGACACGCTGACTTACCTACATGCGTGCATTTCGAGCCGGCGCCACAAGGTCTCTGCCCCGGAGATTCCCGTCTTCCTTGATGCGATCCTCGCCGATGAGCCGTTCACCGGCGGGCTCGAACCGATGATCGGCGACGCCCACCTCCGCGTCCTGACGATCCTCGGCTTTCCGGGATCAACCGTGCCGGGACTGCTCGATGAACTGAACCGCCAGGGCTTTGCCTATCGCTGGGCGACGCGGTTCATCGCCATGGACAAGGCGGAAGCCGAGAAAGTCTTGGGGCGCAAACGCCGGCACTGGTTTTCCAAGCGCAAGTCAGTCGCGGCCGTACTTCGGGAGACGATGTTCAACGAGCCATCCGCTCTGCTCGACAGCGACGCCGACAACAAGGCGCTCGATGCGGACGCCGCGCTCCAGGAACTTGGGTCAGATCTCGTTGCCTATGGCTACGTGACCACGACCATCACGGTTGCCGATACCGATCCCCTTGTGGCCGATGAGCGCGCGCGTCACGCCGAGCGCATCATCAATGGCAAAGGCTTCACCGTCATCCGGGAATCCCTCAATGCGGTCGATGCCTGGCTCGGGAGCCTGCCCGGCCATGTCTATGCCAACATCCGCCAGCCGATCCTCAATACGTTGAACCTCGCTCATATGGTGCCGCTCTCGGCGGTCTGGGCGGGCGACAAGAAAAATCGGCACCTCAGCGCGCCGGCGTTGATCGAAGCGCGCACGGACGGCACAACCCCGTTCCGGCTGAACCTACACGTTGGCGATGTCGGCCATACCCTCATCCTCGGGCCCACCGGAGCAGGCAAATCGGTCCTGCTCTCGATGCTCGCCCTGCAATGGCAGCGCTATGCCGGCGCGCAGGTCTTCCTGTTCGACAAGGGCCGCTCGGCCCGTGCGGCCGTCCTCGGCATGGGCGGCGCGCATCTTGATCTCGGCGGCGCCCGGCGCCCCCGGCTCCAGCCACTGAAGGACATCGACCAGCCCAGGGAAGCGAGCTTTGCAGCGGATTGGCTTGCAGGCCTCATTGCCGGGGAAGGCGTCAGCCTGACGCCGGAACTCAAGGCGCGGCTCTGGCAGGGCCTCACCTCGCTTGCCTCGGCGCCGCAATCTGAACGTACACTGACGGGCCTCGTCCTCCTGCTGCAGGATGAGGCGCTCAAGACCGCGCTGCATCCGTTCACGCTCGCGGGTCCGCATGGCCGCCTGCTCGACGGAGACGAGGAAGATCTCGCCCTCGCCTCCGTCACCTGCTTCGAAATGGAAGAGCTGATGCAGCAAGGCGCGGCGGCGACCGCCGTGCTCACCTACCTCTTCCACCGGCTCGAGGCGCGCTTTGACGGCAAGCCCACGCTGCTGATGCTGGACGAGGCCTGGGTCTTCCTGGATGCGCAGGTCTTTGCGGCACGGCTGCGAGATTGGCTCAAGACCCTGCGCAAGAAGAACGTAGCGGTCGTGTTCGCTACCCAGTCCCTGTCCGACATCAGCGCGAGCGCTATTGCCACGGCGATCCTCGAAAGCTGCCTGACGCGGATATTCCTCGCCAATGAACGCGCGCAGGAGCCGGCGCTTCGGGAGACCTATGAACGGTTCGGGCTCAATGCCCGCCAGATCGAGATCATCGCGCGGGCCACACCGAAGCGGGACTATTACTTCCAGTCCCCCAAAGGCTCCCGCCTGTTCGACCTCAGCCTCGGGCCAGTCGCGCTCGCCTTCGCCGCTGCTGGCACGCCGGAAGACCAGGCCATGCTCGACCGTGTCATGGCAGAAACCGAGGGCGAAGGGTTCGCCGAGACCTGGCTCCATGAAAGGGGCCTCGCCTGGGCGGCAGACCTACTTGCCGGATGGCCGGGCCATCCGTCCGCCGGGCGCACCCCAAGCCTAACTTTCCGTCCACAGATCCTCGCTGCGGAATGAGCCGTCCCATGCGCCGCCGACTTGCCTGCCTGCTGATCACCACGCTGCCACTGGTCGCCCTGCCGGTGACTGGCCTTGTCGCGCCGCCCGCCCTGGCGCAGGTCGCCGTCTATGACCCGGCGAACCATGCCCAGAACATTCTGCAGGCCGTCCGCGCGCTGCAGGAACTCGAAGGCCAGGTCCAGCAACTCGCGCATGAAATCGAAATGCTCGAGAACATGGCCCGCAACCTCGAGACGCTCCCTGTCTCCGTCGCCGAAAGCATCATCGGACAGCGGATAATCCGTATCCAGGACCTGCTGCGCCGCGCGCAGGGCATCGGCTACTCGGTCGATGAAATCGAACGCGACTATGAAACGGCGTACCCGGAAGACTATGGCGCCGAGACGCCAAACGCGGTGCTGGTCGAAGATGCCCGGACACGCTGGCGCCAGTCGCGGGACGCGTTCCGCGAGACACTGACAGTTTCCGCCGCCGCGCTCGAAGACAATGAGACCGATGCGGGCGCAATCCGCAGTCTCGTGACGCAAAGCCAGGACGCCGTCGGCGCGCTACAGGCCGCGCAGGCCGGCAACGAGCTCAGCGCCATGACCAACCAGCAGCTGATTCAGATTGAGGCGATGCTCGCCGCCCAGCACCGGGCCGAAGCTCTGGAGGAGGCTCGCAAGCTCGCCGAAGCGGAGCGTGGCCGTGCCCGCCTGCAAACATTCCTCGGCGCCGGAGAGTAGCGCCCATGGAAGAGATGAATGTCATCGACCGGTTTCTCGAGACCTTCATTCGCTACATCGATAGCGGGTTCGGGCTCCTGCAGGGCGATGTTGCCTATCTCACTTCCACACTGATTGTGATCGACATCACGCTGGCAGGCCTGTTCTGGGCCCTGTCGCAGAACGCTGATGTGATCGCCGGGCTGATCAAGAAAGTCCTCTATGTCGGTTTTTTTGCGTTCCTGCTCGGCAACTTTGCCGGGCTCTCGCAGATCATCTTCGACAGCTTCGCCGGGCTCGGCCTGAAGGCGGGATCGAGCCTCATCACAGCCGAAGACCTGATGCGGCCGGGCTATATCGCGGGCGTCGGGTATGGCGCCGCGCTGCCGCTGCTCGAAGAGGCCGGCGAGATGATGGGACCGATCGCCTTCTTCGAGAACTTCGTCCTGATCATGGTCCTGCTGGTGGCCTGGGCGGTGATCCTGATCGCCTTCTTCGTCCTCGCGGTGCAATTGTTCGTGGCAATCCTCGAGTTCAAGCTGACGACGCTGGCCGGGTTCGTGCTCGTGCCGTTCGCGCTGTGGAACAAGACATCGTTCCTCGCCGAACGCGTGCTCGGCAATGTCATCACCTCCGGCCTGAAGCTGATGGTGCTGGCGATCATCATCGGTATCGGCTCGACGCTGTTCTCGACCATCACCGATGCGTTCGCCGGCACAGAGGATGTGACGCTCGCCGAAGTCATGGGAACGGTCCTCGCCGCAACTGTCTTCCTCTGGATGGGCGTGTTCGGCCCCGGCATGGCGTCGGGTCTCATCACCGGCGCGCCACAGCTTGGCGCAGGCTCCGCCATCGGCGCAGCGGCTGGCGTCGCCGCCGGGACCGTCGCCGCCGGTCTTGGCGCCAAGGCTACGCTCGGCGCCGCTGCGGGCGGCGCGGCAAGCGCCGTCAAGGCGGGCGCCTCTATGGCTGGCGGCGCCCGCACAGCGTTCGATCTTGGATCAACGGCTTCCGGAAAGTCCGGCGCTGCTGGCTTTGCCGCGGGACTTGGCGGCGTCGCCCAGGCGGCCGGGGACACCGTGCGCCGCGCGGCCTCTGGCCCGGCCAGCGCCGTGCGCGATGCCTACCGGCGCGGCGCCCGGGGCGCGTTCGAAACCACCGGCGGCTCGAGTTCGTCACCCTCCGAAACTCCGTCCTCCTCCGCGCCGGAGAAGAGCCCCGGCTGGGCGCGCGGCATGCGCACGTCTCAGCGCCTCGGCGAGGCCCGCCAGCTCGCAATGCACAGCCTTCGCGATGGCGATCGCGGCTCCTCGGGCGCGGCCCCCTCCCTGAAAGACAAGGACGAGTAACCTCATGCGCTTCAAACGCCCTACCGCTCACTATGGTGCCTCGCCTTATCCGGAGACGCCCTACCAGAAAGCCGGACAGGTCTGGGACGAGCGGATTGGCTCGGCCCGGGTCCAGGCAAAGAACTGGCGGCTGATGGCGCTCGGCTGTCTCGCGCTCTCGTTCGCAACGTCAGGCGCACTGATCTGGCGGAGCCTGCAGTCAACGGTGACGCCTTATATTGTCGAAGTGGATGAGACCGGCGCGGCCAAAGCGATTGGCCCGGCCACCGAGCCCTACACCCCATCGGACGCTCAGATCGCGCATCACCTCGCCGGGTTCATCACCTTTGTCCGAAGCCTGTCGATTGATCCGGTCGTTGTTCGCGAGAACTGGCTGAAAGCCTACATGTTCGCAGGTCCTGCAGCCGCCACCACGCTCTCAGAATATGCCCGCGAGAATGACCCTTTTGCTGCGATTGGCCGGCGCTCGCGCACGGTGGATGTCGTCAGCATCGTCCGCGTCTCAGACGAAAGCTTTCAGGGCCGCTGGATCGAGAAGACCTATGAGGGCGGCGCGCTCACCGGCGCAAAGCGATTCACCGGCGTATTCACGATCACACTCCAGCCGCCCAAGGATGCCGAGACCCTGCGCGCCAATCCCCTCGGCCTCTACGTCCGCTCGCTCAGCTGGAGCGAAGACCTTGTCACAGGAGAAAGACAATGAACCGGTTCCTGCTCGCCTCATCGGCCACCGCCCTGCTCGCGGCCTGTGCCACGCCGCCAACGCCAGAACCGGTCATCGATAGCGGCAATTTTATTGCTGCGATCCCACTGAAAGCGCCAAAGCCTGAAAGGGTGGAGATTGTCGAAACGGCGATCGCTCTTCCCCTCCCCGGCCAGCTTAAACCGGTTGAGCCGGATACTGAAAAGAAGAGCCCGCGAAGCCCAGCAGCAACCATCAAGGAAGGCCGTGCCGGCGCCGTGATCGAGCCCTCCTCGGAAGGCTTCGTCAACGCGGTCCAGATCTATCCTTATACGGAAGGCGCGCTCTACCGTCTTTATGCAAGCCCCGGCCAGGTCACGGATATCGCGCTTCAGCCCGGCGAGACCCTGGTGTCGGTATCGGCCGGTGACACGGTGCGCTGGGTGGTCGGGGACACGGCGTCGGGTTCCGGCAGCGCGGCCCGGGCGCATATCCTGGTCAAACCGGTGGCCAAGGGCCTGCGCACCAACCTGATGATTGCGACCGACCGGCGGACCTATCACCTCGAACTGGAATCGACCGCCTCCACTTACATGGCCGCGCTCTCCTGGCGCTATCCACAGGACGAGCTGGCGGGCCTGACCGCCCGCAACACCAGCGCCGCCGCAGAGGAGGCTGTCACGGCCCAACGCGGCGTCAGCCTCGAGACCCTGGACTTCGACTACCGCGTCACCGGCGACACGCCGGACTGGAAACCTGTCCGCGTGTTCGATGACGGTCGCCAGGTGTTTATCCAGATGCCGGCAGCAGTTTCTGCCTCCGAGATGCCGCCGCTCTTTGTGCTGTCATCCGCAGGAGAGGCCGAACTCGTCAATTACCGGGTCCGCGGGAACTACTACATTGTCGACCGGCTGTTTGGCGCTGCCGAGCTGCGCCATGGGACAAAGCCCCAGACGGTCGTGCGGATTTCGAAAGCCAGTGCAACCCGCAAGTCCCGCTGGTTCGGAGGCTAATCTGATGACCGAACCTCCCCCGTTCAAGGAAGCTGCGCGGCGGCTGCAGATCCGCTCGGCGCCGAAGCCCGCCACACGAATCAACCGCAAACTGCTGATGGCCGGCGCAGGCCTCGGCGCGCTGGGCCTCTTCGCGGCAACCTCGATTGCGCTCGCGCCGCCGCGCCCCGCAGAGCCAGCCCAACCGGAAGAGCTGGTCACGGCCGGCAAGCGCAAGCCCGATGGGTTCTCGGCTTTGCCAGCGGACTATACGGCGCTCGCGGATGTGCCGGTGCTGGGTGCGCCGCTCTCCGGCGATCTCGGCTCGACCATCCTCGCGGCGGAGCAGGCTTACGGCATCGAAACAGAATTTCAGACCGATTACCGGACCGATTTTCGCACGCTCCCGGAAGACGAAGCAGCCCGTACCGCGCGGCTTGAAGCCGCTGCCCAGGCTGAAGAGGCAGCCCGTGCGCCGATCCTGTTCCGTCTCGGCGGCGCGGCTGCGTCTCCAGCTCCAGCGCAGCGCATGCCAGAGCAGAGTTTCAATCTGTCCTCGGAGCTTCTTGCTCTCACACGGCAAACTCCGACCCCCAGTTCCACAACTGTCACGGATGCAAACCTTCAGTCCCGCAAGACCGCATTTGCGAGCGAGCCGGGGACGAGCCCGGTATACAATCCTGACCGGGTGCAGGATCCGCTCTCGCCTTATCAGCTGATGGCGGGTTCGTTGATCCCGGCGAGCCTTGTCACCGGCATCAACTCGGACCTGCCCGGTACAGTCATCGCGCAGGTCACGCAGAACGTATACGACACCGCGCGCGGCCAGCATCTGCTGATCCCGCAGGGAAGCCGTCTGATTGGCCGCTACCAGTCGGAAGTTTCGTTCGGCCAGGATCGCGCGCTCGTCGTCTGGGACCGGATCCTGATGCCGGATGGCAGCTCGATCACGATCTCTGAACCTGGAAGCGACGCGTCCGGCTATGCAGGCCTGAAAGACAGAACCGATCACCATTGGGATAAGGTCTTTGCGGCAGCAGGTCTCGCAACCCTCCTCGGTATTGGCGCCGAACTCGGTCCCGGCGAAGACGGCGACATTGAACGCGCGATCCGGCGCGGCACCACCGACACGATCAATGAAGCGGGCCAGCGCGCCGTCGATCGCAGTCTCAGCGTCCAGCCTTCGATCACCATCCGCCCAGGCTGGCCCGTCCGTGTCATCGTGACGAAGGATCTTGTCCTACGTCCCTACAGCGAGACAGGCGGATGAATCTTCGTCTTGGAAAACTCGCCGACCGCACGCCGGTCAGGCTCACCCTCGCGCTTGATCCCGACACCGCCGCCGCGCTTCAGGATTATGCGGCGGTCTACCAAGAGACTTATGGCGAAGCCGAACGCAGCGAAACGCTCGCCGCCGCTATGATCGACATGTTCCTGGCATCAGACGCCGGGTTCAGACGGGCCCGGAAGGCCCTACCCACCACCGCCAGCAAAGGAGACTGACCCATGGCACAGATCGGCGCATTTACAATGAAGGACGGAGCCTGGACCGGCACAATCCGTACAATGACCATCAATGTCAAAGCCCAGCTTGTTCCCAACAAGGACAAGGCGAACGGTGCGCCGGACTTTCGGCTTTACGCTGGCGGCGCTGAACTGGGCGCGGCCTGGCGACAGGATGCGAAGGACAGCGAAATGCCCTACCTCGCCGTCAAGCTTGATGATCCGAGTTTCGCCCAGCCCATGCGCGCCGCCTTCTTCGAAAACGCGAAGGAAGGCACTGGCGTCCTTGTCTGGAACCGTCCCAAATGAGCCAGTTCCCGCCCCGCGCATTCATTCGCATGGCCGCAGAACTGGAAGCTGCAGAACCGCAGAAGGCCGCGCCCGGCCCCGACGTGAATGTCAGTCAGGCCGGACTGCGGTTTCTGTCGCTACGTAATGTTCTTGACCGGCTGACAATCAGCCGGTCACTTCTCTATGAGCTGATGAAGGATCCGGTTCAGCCATTCCCAGCGCCCGTCCACATCGGTCGTCGAAGTGTGTGGATCGAGCATGAAGTCGAGCGCTACATGCGAGCGGTTCTGACTTCAGCTCGTCGGTGACATATGGCCGGGCGCTGGCCAGCAGCCACGCTTTACCGCCGCTGGATGTTCAATCTTGCCACCTTCAGACCGGCCCTTGACCTCGACGGCGGTGAGGGCTCGCCACGCTGCGGGTGCCTCCTCAAGACTCCCGGCCCGGCGATAGCTAGGGAACGACCGGCGTTCCCGCCGCCCTTCTGCGCCGGGCAATCGCCTCAGTGCTGGGTCTCTTGCTGGCTCTGCGCCGTACAAAGCCATGTCGGCAGGTTCAACTGACAGAATCCTTGTGACAACAGCGCACAAAACCTCATTCAGTAACTCACCCTCCGAGGGCAAAAGCGGATCAGAGAGCTGACACAGATATGTGTGTTGCAGCTGGATTGAAATGCGTGTTGGCCTGCACGAGCGCAATCGAATACCTGCGATCGGAATCGCGGTACTAAGTATTGGCAGCGCCGGTATTGCAAGAGTTGTAGCATGTATACTTCAAGGTGATGAAATGATCGCAGACGAACATGGCTTGCAGCCACCGCCCAGAGTAGTCACAGAAGTTTCAGGGGACCAGGCCACCCTGCTTGCGGACCGGGCTTTGGCCGGAAACTTTAACCAAACCTGCTTCTGCATCACGCTTGACAGGAAAGCGCTCGCGGCGGCGCTACAATCTGCAGCTGGCGAGAGTGCATTCTATGATGTCCATATCGCCAGCCGTCCGCATCTCTTTTCTGAGGTGCCGGTTTTCCTGCCCGAGGCGGACCGTACCGCCATGATGGCAATCGCGGGTGCAATAGAAGCGTTGGCGGGCACTGAGAGCTATACAAAGTCAGTTATGGCGTGGGCGCCCGAAATTGCGCAGCACGACTTTGGCCCCCGGGGAGCCCTGATGGGCTATGACTTTCATCTCGGAAGCGGTCCGCCCCGGCTGATCGAAATCAATACAAATGCGGGCGGGGCTTTTTTGAACGCTATTGGCGCACGCGCACAACTTGCATGTTGTGACGCAGTTCAGCCATTCATCAGCGTTTCCGACGCAAGCACCTTTGACCGTGCCGTAATCGCGATGTTCGAAACGGAATGGCAGTGCCAGCGCACCACCCTCCGCCCAAGGACCATTGCGATTATAGATGACGAACCTGAGGCGCAGTATCTTTATCCTGAGTTCCTGCTAGCGGAGCGTCTTTTTGAAGCTTCGGGTATCGAAGCAATAGTCGCGGATCCATCTGAGCTAGCCTTTGTCGAAGGAAAACTTATCGCCCGCGGCCGCGAGATTGATCTCGTCTACAACCGGCTTGTGGATTTCAGCTTGTCAGAGTCTCGCCACGCCGCCCTGCGCGAAGCCTACGTTGCGAACGCCGTCGTCCTGACACCCAATCCCCGTAACCATGCGGTATTGGCGCATAAGAAAAACCTGACAATTCTCTCCGATAGCGCCTTGCTCGAAATTTGGGGTATCTCTCCGTCGATACTGAAGGCCCTGTCTTCCATTCCCCGTACAGTATCGGTCACGCCGGAGAACTCGTCAGAACTCTGGGCGAATCGCAAGCGCCTGTTCTTCAAGCCCACATCGGGACACGGCGGCAAAGCGGTTTACCGCGGTGACAAGCTGACGCGTTCGGTCTGGGAAGAAATTCTGCGGGCGGACTATATCGCTCAGGAACTTGTTGCGCCTGGTGAACGTCAGATCCTGCTTGATGGTACGGCGCAGACGCTGAAAGCAGATGTCAGGGTTTATACTTACAATGGCATGATGCTGCTGGCAGCAGCGCGCCTTTACCGCGGCCAGACAACCAATTTCAGGACAGCTGGCGGCGGCTTCGCACCGGTGTTTTTTATCTGAGGGATGTTGGGCGGTTTTACCTGATATGCGCGTTGGCGCGCTCGCGGATGATGGACGCGTATCGTCCGTTTCCGGACAGCCGTCGACTTCTGGCTTCAGGACAGCCTCGTCCCGCTAAACCGATTCACTTTTCCGGCGCGCCGCATAATCAAAGGGATACCCCCGCCGCGACTGATGAGGGTTGCGGGGAACAGCCGGTTGTCCTTACCCTGTCAAAGCTCGGACCCAGAACCGATGCCTGATCTGACACCTCGTCATTTGAGCAGGTCCGCACACGCTCTGCTCCAGTCAACGTCCTTGTGCATCCGGCTCATGGCGGGCCATTTGATCAATCTCTTTCCGGCCCATCAGGTCCGTTGGACCGAAAGTCCGGTCAGCGGCCGGATTTGCCTCTCGCCCGGGATTCTGCGTCATTCTGCATCCTGCTAATCAGGTTAACTGGAACGCCGAGACGCTCTGAAACGCGATAATATCACACAAGATCAAGCAGATGCGTCATCGTGGCTGGAAGTCCTTAATGACTTCGAAGGATAATCAGGCTATGCGAGAAATATGATGAAGGTCGTGCACCTCCTCTTGAAGCGGTTGATGCCCTTGCTGGCTGCAGTCGCCTTTCTGGCATTGCCCGCCAGTGCGGAACCCTTGTGCGACCCGCACGAACAGCATGCATGCGCAGCGCTGCACATGGAATTCCATGAGCATGATGATTTTGGTGCGCACGATCCGGCGTCGCACGAGCATGGTGTTCACTCGCACGGCAATTGCCATGTTCCGATGACCGAGGCCAAGTCCTTTGAGCTTTCGGCTTTGGTGGGCCGGGATGAAGCGGTTCCTGCCCTTCGGGACCAGAGAGCCCGCTCTGCCCTTACGCCCGCCCTGGAACGCCCACCTCGCGTCTGATTGCGTCCATTGTTCGCGCTCGCTCCGGCGACCCGCCAGCATATCGACAGCAACCGGCTAGGGATTGACCTGACTCATGATACCCAAAATTCTGGGCGCGGCTGGCGCGCTCATGGCAGCGATCGGCTATTCGCCGGCGTTTGCGGAAACCTGCCCGCGCAATACCGATGCGACAGGCGCGCACCTTTCACTTGAGCAGGCAATTCTGCAGGCTGTCGAAAGCGACCTGAGACCGGACGCGGCGCGGGCTGCAGTCGCAACAGCGCGCAGCGAGCGCGCGATTGCATCGCTCCGGCCGTCAGACACCGTGAGCCTGGAGTTCGAAAACTTTCCGGGCATCGGCCTCGCGGCTGAGATCGACAACCTCGAAGTCACCGGCACATTCAACCGTGTCTGGGAACGCGGCGGCAAACGCGAAGCGCGCACCTCGCTCGCCGAACGCGGCGTAGAGATTGCGGAGGCCGGCGTCGTTATCAGCAAGGCCGATATCGCTTACGAAATACAGGCGCTCTATGTCGACCTCGCCTTGACGCAGGCGCGCGCGTCGCTCGCAGCAGAGAGACTGGCAGCGGCTCGCGAGGCTGAGACCCTGATCAAGAAGCGGGTCGAAGCCGCGCGTGACCCCCTACTCGCTGGATCCCGTGCAGCGGCGGACGCCATGGTTGCAGAGGGCGAACTCGCGCGCCTCACCCAGGATGCTGAACGCCTGCGCACTGCCCTCGCCGATTTCTGGGGAGGCGCTGCAGACTTTGGCGTGGACCTTTGCGGTTTGTCTCCAGGCGGAGGCCACAACGAGCATACGCTTGACGTTGCAAGTTCTCCGGAACTCGCGCGCATCGAAGCTGAGCGCCGGCAGGCGCAGGCAGCCCTTCGGCTGGCCCAAGCCGAGCGCGTCCCGGATGTGACCTGGAGCGCGGGTGTCCGCAAGTTCGGAACCGACGAAAGTGTAGGAATTCTTGGCGGAGTTTCGGTGCCGCTTGGCGCCCCGAAGCGCGCCGCACCTTATGAGCAAAAGGCTGGCGCGCAGGCTCGCCAGCTGGAAGCGGAAGCCGACGCGCTGCGCCAGTCCCTGCTGCGTGAAAGCGCCCAGCTGGAGCGAACCGCGCTGGGCGCGACCGACGCTCTGAGCCAACTCGAAACTGGTCCCTTACCTGAAGCCGAACGCGCCGTGGCGCTCGCCAATGATGGCTATGCGCGCGGTGCCTTCTCCTATCTCGACGTCCTTGATGCCCAAAGGCTGATGTTCGATCTGCGCGAGCAGCGCTTCGACCTTCTTCGTACCTATCATCTCGCCGAAGCCGCGCTTGCCCGAATTCAGGCCCGCAACCTTCCGGCCGCTCTCCAGGAGACTGCCCCATGAACCGTTCTAAACACCCCATTGCTCTCAGTCTCGCGGCCCTGGTGATGGCCGGGATCGTCACCGCCTGCGGCGCGTCATCTGCGACCCAGACGGAAGCGGCGGGCTACAGCGACGAACACGGTGCTGAAGAAAGTGAACCTGAAAAGGGCCCTCATGGAGGTCGCATGCTGGAGGATGGCGCCTTCGCGCTCGAAGTCACGATCTTTGAAACCGGCGTAGACCCCCAGTACAGGATCTATCCGACAATGGACGGAAAGCCCGTTGATCCGTCTGCGGTTGACCTCATCGTTACCCTGTCCCGTCTTGGCGGGAAGACGGATACATTCCAGTTCACGCCGGAAGCCGAGTATCTCAAGGGTGACGGTGTCGTCACCGAGCCGCACTCTTTCGATGTGGCCGTAAGGGCTTCTCACGCAGGAAAGGCTCACACCTGGTCTTACGAATCCTATGAAGGCCGGACGACCATAGCTGACGCCGTTGCGACTGAGGCCGGCGTAACAACTGAGCCTGCGGGCCCCGCGCTCATCCGGGAACGGATTGAACTGTCCGGCACGGTCCAACTCACGCCATCCGCGACCGCAGATGTCCGGGCCGTCTATCCGGGCCGTGTCCTGCGCGTGACAAAAACGGTCGGAGATACTGTACGAAAAGGAGATACGCTGGCTGAAGTCGAAAATTCGAGCAGCCTTCAGACTTATTCAGTGCGCGCGCCGATTTCCGGCACCGTCCTTGAGCGTCGCACGAACGCCGGAGATGTCGCCGCCAGTGAGCCGCTCTTCGTTATCGGCGATATTGGTGCAGCCCAGGCGGAACTGCATGTGTTCCCGAAAGACGCAGGCCGCATCAAGCCTGGCCAGAGCGTTTCCGTTCAACTCGCCGGAGGCGACTTATCTGTAGTGGGCAAGATCGACAGTTTCCTCCCACTCGCGGAAGCGGGGACACAGTCGCTGATTGCCCGGGTTATCCTGCCGCGCGACGCAGGCTTCGCGCCCGGAATGCGGGTCACGGCAGCCGTCGATACATCCGAAACTCAGGTGCCCCTCGCGGTCCGGGAAAGCGGCCTTCAGCGGTTCCGGGATTTCACGGTCGTGTTCGCCAAGTATGGCGAGACTTACGAAGTCCGTATGCTTGAACTCGGCCGGAGCGACGGGAAGTTCGTCGAAGTCCTGCGCGGCATCGATCCGGGTGAAAACTACGTCGCGGAAAATTCCTTCCTCATCAAAGCGGACATCGACAAGTCCGGCGCAAGCCACGATCACTAGGACCCCGAACCCATGCTCGAACAGATCATCCGCTTCTCCATCGCCCAGCGATGGGTCGTCCTCGCCTGTGTGTTCGGCCTTGCCGCGCTCGGCATCTATAATTTCCAGCGCCTGCCAATCGATGCCGTCCCGGACATCACCAACGTCCAGGTCCAGATCAACTCTGAAGCCGCCGGCTATTCCCCGCTTGAAGCCGAGCAGCGCATCACCTTTCCCGTCGAGTCCGCCATCGCCGGTCTCCCTGGCCTCGACTATACCCGCTCGATTTCACGATATGGTCTGAGCCAGGTTACTGTGGTGTTCGAAGAAGGCACCGACATCTACCGCGCGCGCCAACTTGTGTCGGAGCGCATTCAGTCGGCTCGCGAAGCCTTGCCGCCGGGCGTGACACCGGAACTCGGACCCATCGCAACCGGTCTGGGCGAAATCTATATGTATGTCCTGTCGTCCGAACCCGGCGCCAAGACGCCGGAGGGCGAGCCATGGACCGCCATGGACCTGCGCACGCTGAACGACTGGGTTGTGCTGCCCCAGCTTCGCGGCGTCAAAGGCGTGACCGAGGTGAACACGATCGGTGGCTACAAGAGAGAAATCCACGTCGTCCCTGATCCGTCCGCCCTCGCAGCTTTCGGGTTGACGCTTGCGGATGTGGTGATGGCGCTGGAACGCAACAACGCCAATGCAGGTGCGGGCTATATCGAACGCAACGGCGAGCAGAATCTCGTCCGCATTCCCGGCCAGGCCGCGACACTCGACGACCTGCGCCAGATTGTGGTCGCCGATACCGGCGCCGCGCCGGTCCGCATATCGGACATCGCCTCGGTCGAGCTCGGCAAGGAATTGCGCACGGGCGCGGCGACGCAGGACGGCGAAGAAATCGTGCTCGGCACGGCCTTCATGCTGGTCGGCGAAAACAGCCGGACTGTGTCGCAGGCGGTCGATGCGAAGGTCGATGCTATCCGCCCCAGCCTGCCGGACGGCGTGACGCTGACGACCGTCTATGACCGGACGCTGCTCGTGGACCGGACCATCGCCACCGTCGAAAAGAACCTCGTCGAAGGCGCGCTGCTTGTTATCGTCATCCTGTTCCTGCTGCTCGGCAACATCCGCGCCGCCATCCTCACCGCGCTGGTAATCCCGCTGTCGATGCTCATGACGATCACCGGCATGGTCGAGAACAAGGTGTCCGGCAACCTGATGAGTCTCGGCGCGCTCGATTTCGGGCTCATCGTCGATGGCGCAGTGATCATCGTCGAGAATTGCCTCCGGCGGTTCGGCATGGCCCAGCACTCACTTGGCCGCCTGCTGACGCAGGACGAGCGCTTCAACCTTGCCGCTGAAGCCTCTGCAGAAGTCATCAAGCCGTCAATCTTCGGCATCATCATCATCACCGTCGTCTACCTTCCGATTTTTGCCCTCACCGGCATCGAAGGAAAGATGTTCCACCCGATGGCCTTCACAGTGGTGCTGGCTCTGACGGCGGCACTGATCCTTTCACTGACCTTCGTTCCGGCAGCGGTTGCCCTGCTGATCCGAGGCAAGGTCGAGGAGAAGGAAAGCACCGTCATGCGGAGCGCCGCCTTTGCTTACCGCCCTGCCCTCGATGCCGCGATCCGTTTTCCGGCGGTGCCGGTCATCGCGGCTGTGTTTCTGGCGGCATTGGCCGGGTTCGGTGCAACACGGCTTGGCTCCGAGTTCATTCCGAACCTCGATGAAGGCGATGTCGCGCTTCATGCGCTTCGCATTCCCGGCACGAGCCTCACACAGGCGGTCGAGATGCAGGAACAACTCGAAAACAGGTTGAAGCAGTTTCCGGAAGTAGAACGCGTCTTTGCCAAGCTCGGAACAGCTGAAATCGCAACTGACCCAATGCCGCCGAGTGTTGCCGATACGTTCGTCATGCTCAAACCGCGCAAGGAATGGCCCGATCCGAAAAAGTCGAAGGCAACACTTGTTGCCGAAATGCAGGAAGCTGCTGAAACGATCCCCGGCAACAATTACGAATTCACCCAGCCGATCCAGATGCGGTTCAACGAGCTGATCTCGGGTGTCCGCAGCGATGTCGCGGTGAAGATTTACGGCGACGATCTCGATGTGCTGCTAGAAACGGCCGAACAGGTTGAGGCGGCCGCATCGACAGTTGCCGGCGCCGAGGACCTCAAGACTGAACAGGTCACCGGCCTGCCCGTCTTGTCCGTGATACCGGACCGTGACGCGCTGGCGCGCTACGGGCTCAGCATCGAAGATGTTCAGGGCGTCGTCTCGACTGCGCTTGGAGGTTCGGTCGCCGGCCAACTCTTCGAGGGTGACCGCCGGTTTGACATTGTCGTCCGGTTCCCCGAAGCCCTCCGGCAGGATGTTGCCGCAATCAAGCGCCTGCCGATTCCCCTGCCGGAGTCCCGGCAAACGATTGATGGTGTGACCTTCCTGCCGCTCAGCGAACTGGCCAAGGTCGAGATCGTAATGGGGCCGAACCAGATCAGCCGCGAAAATGCCAAGCGCCGCATCGTGGTCACCGCCAACGTGCGCGGCCGCGACCTTGGCTCTTTCGTCACTGAACTGCAGACAGCGGTGGCCGAAGGCGTGGAGACACCACCCGGCTATTGGATCGAGTATGGCGGCACCTATGAACAGCTCGTCTCGGCCAGCAACCGGCTGACGATTGTTGTCCCGGTTGCCCTCCTCCTGATCTTTGGGCTCCTCCTGATGTTGTTCGGGACGGCGAGGGATGCACTGATCGTCTTCTCCGGGGTGCCGCTCGCTCTGACAGGCGGTGTCGCGGCACTCGCGCTCCGGGACATGCCATTGTCGATCTCGGCCGGTGTCGGGTTCATTGCCTTGTCGGGCGTCGCAGTGCTTAACGGCGTTGTCATGTTGAGCTTTATCAAGGCCCGGCGAGAGGCTGGTGAAGACCTGCTGCCTGCGATTCGCGAGGGCGCCCTTCAGCGTCTGCGCCCCGTCCTGATGACAGCCCTTGTTGCAAGCCTCGGGTTTGTACCGATGGCATTCAATGTCGGCGCGGGCAGCGAGGTTCAGCGGCCCCTCGCAACGGTGGTGATCGGGGGAATCATATCCTCAACGCTCCTGACACTGATCGTACTTCCGGCACTCTACCGGATCGTCCACGGGTTCAGGGGTAGTCCGATGCGAACACCTGGTCCGGGAGCGGCAGCCATGCCGGCGGAATGACATGTCCTATCTCATTTTCAAGGCCGTCCTGTCCGGCGTTCTCATCGCCATCATCTCGGAAGTGGCCCGGCGGTTTCCGGGTTTTGGAGGATTGATTGCGTCACTCCCACTGATCTCGCTGATGGCCATCATCTGGCTCTGGCGGGACACGGGCGGCGACGTCGCCCAGGTCGCGAGCCATGCCCGAGCAACGCTCTGGTATGTCGTACCGAGCCTGCCCTTCTTCCTGATCCTGCCGACACTGATGGAGAGGGGCGGGAATTTCTGGGTGTCGCTTGCCGTCGCCAGCGTCATCACGATTGCCCTCTATCTGTCGGCCATCTGGCTTGCGGGCCGGCTGGGCATTTCATTCGGACAAGGACAATAATCATGCGAATACTGATCGTCCTGACAGGGGTCGCAGTGCTGAGCGCTTGTACCGCCTACCCTTACAAGATCAACCCTCTGGCAACAAAGGAAGCTGATACCGTGGAAACAGCCTGCGGCCACCGACCTGTATCAAAGCTCAGAGGCTCACGCTCTCCGCGCGAGGTCATCTACTCGGCCTGCCGAACCGAGACTCTCAAGGCAATGCGCAAGACTGAGGGCCCGGCAGATGCACCCTGAGTTCTCGGATCAACACCCGCGCGCTGCCCTCGCCCGGCCAATCTTCGCCGCGCTGCTAGTTGCTATGGCGTTTGCGCTTCCCGGCGAGGCGTTTGCCCACGCCGTTGCCGAGGGTGACAAGGGCTATATCCAGGAAATTTCAGGCGTCCACCTGATGTCCTTCCTGTATCTCGGCGCCAAGCACATGGTGACCGGATACGACCACATCCTCTTCCTGCTGGGCGTAATTTTTTCCTCTACCGGATGAAGGATATCGGCATCTATGTCAGCCTGTTTGCCATCGGTCATTCCACCACGATGCTGGCAGGCGTCTTATTCAACTTCGGCATCAACAGCTACATCATTGACGCGATCATCGGCCTGTCGATTGTCTACAAGGCGCTCGACAATATGGGCGCCTACCAACGCTGGTTGGGTTTCCAGCCGGACACGAAAGCAGCCACGCTGATCTTCGGCTTCTGCCATGGCTTTGGCCTCTCCTCGAAAATCCTCGATTACGAGATTTCACCGGACGGTCTGTTGCCGAACCTCCTTGCCTTCAATGTCGGCGTCGAGATTGGCCAGCTGCTCGCCCTAGGCACGATCCTGATCGTCATGGGCTTCTGGCGGCGCACGCCCTCATTCCTGAAACACGCTTACACCGCAAACGTAGTGATGATGGCGGTCGGCTTCGTGCTGATCGGCTACCAGCTCACTGGTTACTTCGTCGCTTAGGAGAACGCACTCATGTACAATACCGACATGCCCACCCGCGCTGAACTTCCGACGACGCCACAACTCCTGCGCTCGACCGCTATCGCCGTCGCGGCCGCAGCGGTCCTGCTCGTGACCGTCGTGCTCCCCGCCGAGTACGCGATTGATCCGACCGGTGTGGGCCGCGTTCTCGGCCTCACCCAGATGGGAGAAATCAAGCAGCAACTGGCGACCGAAGCGGAGACTGAGGTGAGCACGACCGAAGCTTCCGCCATGGTCGCCAGCACGGTAGAGCCAGACGTTGCCCCCGCAGCATCGGCACAGGAGGCAGAACCCGAAGCTTGGCGCGATGTGGTCACACTTACCCTGGCGCCAGATGAGGCCGCCGAAATCAAGCTCAGCATGAAGAAGGGCGAAGTGGCTACTTATGAGTGGACCGCATCATCGGGGCATGTGAACTCGGATCTTCATGCAGATGGCGCTGGCGGCTTGTTTACCAGCTACCGGAAAGGCCGGGCAGAAACCCGCGACGCGGGAGAACTCACCGCTGACTTCGATGGCGCGCATGGCTGGTACTGGCGCAACCGGAGTGGCGTAAGCGTCGAAGTCACGCTCCGGACCAATGGAGCCTACTCGGAACTCAAACGGGTTCTATGAATTTGCGATCCTGGGGGTCAGGAACCCCGCCGGCCAACCCGAAGGCAACTTGGCGGGGGTCACAGCACACTCCCGTTGCTGTGACCCCAGATCTTCATTCAGTTTGATCCAGAACCGGCGTTTTGACGACTAGACGCCGTGTTGATTCGAATGCCTCGAGCTTTGTGTATTTGGAACTGCGCCATTCAACACCTAACCTTGCTTACCTGTAACCGCGGTGCGCATCCATTGCGAAAAGTGCCGTTAGCGCCAACGCCGTAGCACCAAGTACAGCCAGAGAAAGGTACTTTGATCGTCTCACAATGCCGCCTCGCTATCACAAACTGATACGTGGGGCCCGAAAGCAGATCCAATGAAAATCCGGTCGAGGACAGTGTCAACCAACGCGACTGATGATGCTGCGTGTTGCTGACCATCGTCAATGAACACAAGCTCTAGATGATCTGTGGCCGGATCAAGTGAAACAACCTCGGAAGGCGAAGGCTGGTCTTCCCGCCGCTGGTATCCGAGGGCCAGCGACAAGAGCTTGGGATGGCCCGCGATGTATAAAAGACCGTTGTCAGCAAAGGTCAGGTTATCAACACCGGTTCCGACGGGGATACTCCGGTTTCTGGTCAGGGTGTTGGTGCGCTGATCCCGATCAAATACAACCACGGACTGCCCCACAAGTTCGCCGACAAATACTTGCTTGCCGTCTGGTGACGAGGCGATACCGTTCGCCATCAACAACCCGTCCGCGGCAATCATGCTATCCTTGCCGCTGATCAGAAGCACTTTTCCGGTCGGCCGATTTAGAGCGCCTTCCATGATTTCAGCCAGCGTTCCAGCATCTGCTTCTTTGTCCAGTGTCACGAGAAGCGTATCGGGACCAAGCACGACAAGATCATTCGGATTGCGGAGCAAAGGCGATGTTATACTGCGAACATGCTGAAATGTTCCCTCGGGCTTAAGCCTGAATACTTCGATCGCGTGATGCGCCTCGGCGCGATTCGCAACGAACAGCCAGCGGTTCCCGTCCAGGTCCGCATAAAGGTCCGCTCCAAAGCTCTTGAATGTCTCAGGTGACGGCGGCGCAAGGTCCTTGCGCGTGGCCCCTACTGGTTCATCAAGCGGGATTGCCCATATTTTTGCGCGCCCTGGCCCGCCTCCCGTGAAAGAACGGCGGTCTCCCCCGACCGCGTAGGCTACACGCTGAACCTGATCCAAAACGATGTCTTCAGCCCCATTAAGCCCCTCAAGCCGCACGCATGTACCATTGAAAGCAGCTTTGATTGTTCGGGTTTCGCCAGCTTGACCCCAAACCCCGAGGAGAAAGACAATCGCCCAAGCCAGCGTTGCAAGCACGCTTAGCAAGGCCGCCCGTCCCACCATGTCGCGTGCGACGCTGTAGCCTGTCAAAGGCTCGCGCAAGTCTTCCGGGATGGGCATTGCGCGCAACGGAGAGACATTTGCCCCACCGGTATTCCCCTTTGGTACCCAGCCAAACACGTAGCCTGGCACCACAGCGAACATCCGAATCAACTGACCTCGGCCCTCGCGCCAATCCGTCCGGTGAAAGGCGACCTTTAGCATCCACCAATGCGTGCTCATGTGAGAGACAAAGTATCGCTGCCCAACAATATGCGCACGCTCGAGGTGGTAGAAGGCTGACAACCAATCCCTGGCGGCATAGGCCGAACGTGCCGCCTCCACCTCACCCTGAAAAGCTTTTTTGATACCTGGCTTCAATGCGCACCTGTCCTCGTTTCAGAGCAGGTTAGGTGCTGGCAATCACCTCGTCTTGAACGATTCGCTTGGCATTACTGGAGCAGGATCTTCGCCGTCGATGGCAGGCCCCCTGTAAGTCGCTTCAACGTCCTCGAATAATGCGACTGATCTGAAAAGCCGCCGGAAATCGCTGCTTCTGCCAGACTGGCGCCTTGCCGCAGGGCGCCAGCAGCCCGGCCGACAGCTGCCCACAGCAACCATTTGGACAGCGGAACTCCCAGAGAAGCGCGCGCGAGCGCCCGCAGCCTCGATTCTGACAGGCCAACTTGCCGGGCTGCGACAGATACCCCTGCTTTGAGCGGCGCTGTTCTGAGGAAGGACAACGCTTGTTCCAGACGCTCGTCGATCTGCGGGACGCGCGCGGATGCCAAGGTTGCAAGAGTGCTCATCGCCGTACTCAAATCGGCATGCAGAAATGGAGCCGGATCAAATATGTCACGCCGCGCTGCATAACTCTCCGATCCCAGCTCTGCCATGATATGCTGGGCGACTGCTGATTGGGGTTCAATCAGGATCAGCAGGATACAACCTGCCGGCAACAATCTGTGGGGCGTGCCGGGGCGTATAAAGACTGGGTCGGAGTGAACAAGCAGCCCGGCCGGTGTTTCAATGCGGAGCGCGTTACCAAAGCCCCAGCTCACCTGGAGCGTCGCGTGGGAATGGCGCTCATTATCGCCAGCGGGCCCGCGATAAGCGAAAAAGTAGTCGCCAAAATCGTGCTTGCCCTGCCACATTGATGATTCAGCAATCTTGAGAGCGCTCAGCCCCGATACTTTCCAAACAGGTCCACCAGCTCGGAAAACTTCTGCCGCTGGGTCTCGGCATCACCGTCGCGGATGGCTTCTTCCACACAGTGCGCGGCGTGATTCTTGAGCAGCTCGTCTTCAACCTTGCCAAGCGCAGCCTTGATCGCCTGAACCTGCGTCAGGATATCGATACAATAACGGCCTTCCTCGACCATGCCGGACACACCGCGTACCTGACCTTCAATTCTCCGAAGACGAGTTACAACTGATTTAGGTGGGGCGTGGCGCATTTGACTTATACCTCTTGGGGGTATAATTAAACGTCGAGAATTAGCTGGTCAACGCTCCATGATGGATTCGCTTCGCCGCGCGATTATTGCCCTCACCCTGCTCGTGCTGGGCGGCGGGCATGCAGCGTGTGCGTGCGCTGCTGTTGCGCAGGCGGTGTCCTTACCAGCAGTCGCTGCAGCTGCTCTGACAAGCCATGACGCTGCCGCAGTTACCCATCACGCGCCTGACGCTGATCACTGTGACCCGGCTTCCCAAGATAACAGTCATGACTGCGGAGGGTGCGAAGCGGTTGCCTTGCCGAGCGATTCCTCAACCAAGGCGGCTGGCGTTGTTCCGGTCGACTTCGGGGTTCTTCCAGCGAGACCCGCCGACGAAACCAGCCGGGTACTCAAGCTCGCGACCTCGAATTTTGAACCCGCCCGAGGGCCGCCCCGGCCCAGCCCCTCTCTCGTAACCCTGAAAGTTCGCCTGCAGAATTGATCCCGGGATGATCGCTGCGTCCGCCTCCGGGCTGAGCAGTTTGTTGCTTCATCACTCAAACGTGCGTGCGCCTTTGCGCTCGCTCACTCAGATCGATCATTCACAGGAACTCACTCATGAAACTCTCCCGCTCAATTCTCGCTCTTGCGATGGCGTTTTCAGCTGCGCCCGCTTTCGCCCTGGAAGGCGACGGCGCCGCTTCTGCAATGCAGCACACAAACCATTGCGGCCTGCCCATGGGCGAAGGCACGGTGACAGGCCTCGACGTCAAGGCTTCAAAAGCTACCATCGATCACGCTCCCATTGCTGCGCTCAACTGGGACGCAATGACGATGGACTTCAAGGCCGCCAAAGGCGTTGACCTTTCGGCCTTCGCAGCCGGCGACCGCGTACATTTCCTTCTGACTGAGGACACAAAATCAAAGTCTTACAAGATCGAGGCGATGTGTTCGCTCGACGCCCCGAAAGGCCTGCACGACGCCTGCATGGGCAAGATGCATGAGACGGCCATGGCGCTTTCGGCAGCGAGCGGCAAATCCTGCGACATGGGCGGGATGGATCATGGCGCCATGCCGGGAATGGATCACGGCGCCATGAAAGACATGGACCATGGCAACATGGACGGCATGACACAGGGTGACATGAAAGCGGCCGATGCCGAGGCCATGAACTGCAAGGAGATGTGCGCGATGATGAAGAAATCATCCGATGCTCCGCCGGCAGACGAAAAGCCTGCGCCTGCGCAGGACCATAGCCAGCACTGATCCGGTCGCCTGTCGCGCAGAGCGCCTCTGTCGCGCGGCAGGCGTTCCTCACACAAGGTTCGAACCCATGCTCACACGACGCAATCTCCTCCGCACGGCCGCCGCCGGTGGTCTCTTCGCGGCATCCAGCGCCCTGCTCCCGGCTTGGGCGCGTAGCGCCGGTGCCGGCAACAAAGGCATCTTCGAAGTCTCCGGGAATGCCTTTGACCTCACCATCGGCCACAGCGCCGTCGAAATCGGTGGCCGCTCCGGCCATGCCATTACGATCAATGGAACGCTGCCCGGCCCACTCATCCGGTTCCGCGAAGGCGAAAAGGTGACCCTCAAGGTCAACAATACACTCGACGAAGACACATCGATCCACTGGCACGGGCTATTGGTGCCGTTCCACATGGACGGTGTACCCGGGGTCTCCTTCCCTGGCATAAAGCCGAAATCGACGTTCACCTATGAATTCGCTGTGCCGCAGAGCGGCACGTACTGGTACCACTCCCATTCGGGCTTGCAGGAACAGCTTGGCCATTACGGTCCGCTGATCATCGATCCTGCTGGAGATGATCCGGTACAGGCAGACCGCGAGTATGTGCTCGTCCTGTCGGACTGGAGCTTCGAACACCCGCACAAGGTGTTTGCGCGCCTGAAGAAGGATGCGGCCGTCTATAACTTCCAACAACGGACAATGGGCGACTTCCTGAAAGACGCCCGCGAAAATGGCCTCGCGCCAACTTTCGCCGACCGCGCCTCATGGGGCGCCATGCGCATGTCGCCGACCGACATCTCGGATGTTACGGCTTCGGTCTACACCTACCTGATCAACGGCCACGCTACCGAAGACAACTGGACCGCGATCTTCAATTCCGGGGAACGTATCCGGCTACGGATCATCAACGCGTCGGCCATGACAATCTTCAATTTCCGGATCCCGGGCCTGCCGATGACGGTGGTTGCGGCCGACGGGCTCAATGTCCAGCCGGTCGAGACCGACGAGTTCCAGATCGGAGTTGCTGAAACATACGACGTAGTCGTCAGCCCGACCCGCGCCCGGCCGTTTGCACTCGTCGCGGAATCGATCGACCGGTCAGGACAGGTTGTCGCGACGCTTGCCCCTGAAGCAGGCCTCGTCGCAACCGCTCCCCTGCTTCGCGAGCGCCCAACGCTCACGCACCGCGACATGGGCATGGACATGATGTCGATGGATCACGGTGCGATGGGTCACGGCGCGATGGCCGGAATGGACCACGGCAGCATGGCAGGAATGGACCACAGCTCAATGCCCGGCATGGATCACGGCGCCATGGCCATGCCGGACGCCGTTCCGCAAAGCCATGACCACAAGATGGGCGTGGGTGTCGACAATGTCGCAATGGTTCAGGCGAGCCGGATCGACGAGCCGGGGCTCGGTCTCGAGAATGTGCCGCACCGGGCGCTACGGTATTCGCAGCTGCGCAGCCTGACACCGAATCCCGACGCACGGGCGCCTGGCCGCGAGATGGAGATCCATCTCACCGGCAACATGGAGCGCTACATGTGGTCGTTCGACGGGATGAAGCTTAGCGCGGTCAAGGGACCAATCATTTTCCATGAAGGCGAACGTCTGCGCGTCACCCTCGTCAACGATACGATGATGAGCCACCCGATCCACCTTCACGGCATGTTCTTCGACCTTGTTGTCGGTGATACCGATCACAAGCCACGCAAGCACACGGTCCTCGTAAAGCCGGCAGAACGCGTCTCGTTCGATGTCACGGCCGACCATGTCGGCGACTGGGCCTTCCACTGCCACCTCCTTTTCCACATGCATGCCGGCATGATGCAGGTCGTCTCCGTCCTGCCACGAAGAGCGGCGGCCGGCGCTGGCGACCCGCACAAAGAGCACACACCTGCTGTTCCACCGTCCACGGAAAAATCTCTGCAGAAGGAAGCCCCCATGACGGAAATGAACCACGAAGGACACCGTTGATGACCAGCGCTCAACTGATGGTGACACTTTTCCTGATCTCACCGCTGGCGGCGGCCCCTGCTTTTGCTCAGGAGGCGCCCGCACCCGGATCGCAGGCCGAAGTCTATTGGAACAAGGATGAGTTCAAGGCGTCTCAGGACGCCCTGAAAAAAGAACACGGCGGAGGGACAAATTACATGATTCTCGCCGACCGGTTCGAATACCAGTCCGGCGAGGGCTCACCGGCCCTTCTTCTGGAGGGTCAGGGCTGGTGGGGCACGGATGAGAACCGGCTCTGGATCAAGTCCGAGATCGACTACGATCTGGATGGCAGCAGTTTTGAAGAGGTCGAGGTGCAGGCGCTCTGGTCGCGCCCCATCGCACGGTACTTCGACCTCCAGGCGGGTATCCGCCATGACTTCGAACCTGGCCCGTCGCGCACTTATGCAGTGGCCGGTGTTCAGGGCCTTGCACCTTACTGGTTCGAAGTCGACGGCGCTGTGTTCCTCAGCGAAGAAGGCGACCTCTCGGCCCGCTTCGAAGCGGAATATGAGTTCCTGCTTACACAGCGCCTCGTTCTGCAACCCCGCACGGAATTTAACTTCGCGGTCCAGGACGTGCCCGAACTTGAAACAGGCGCCGGTCTCTCGACAGCCGAGATCGGCCTGCGCCTGCGCTACGAGATCGATCGTCAGTTCGCCCCCTATGTCGGCGTCAACTGGAAAGCCTTGACCGGCGAGACCGCAGACTTCGCCCGCGCCCGGGGCGAAGACACAGAAACGCTGTCCTTCGTCACCGGGATCAGGCTCTGGTTCTGAACCGCATCCAACCTCAGCTCACCGTCCACGAAAGGACACACAATGCCCCGTTCCAAAGTAATCACCGCTACACTTCTGGCCTTCGCCCTCTCCGCCGCGCCTGCGTTCGCGCATGTCAGTGTCAAGACGACCAGCATCGCGGATGCCGCCGTCATCGAAGTGCTACCGGACGACTTCACGTTCAGCTTCAGCCAACCCGTCGGTCTGATCGCGTTCTCGGTGAAAACCGGAGCAGGAGAGGCCGTCGAGATTGGCTTCACCCCGCCAAAGGCACCGGCCGCCACATTCACAGTTCCGCTACCGGACCTCGCGCCCGGTCTCTACACCGTGGAGTGGCGCACGATGTCGAAAGATGGTCATCCGATGACCGGCAAATCGACCTTCGAACTGAAGTAAGGTCTGGCCGCCATGCCTCTGCTGGACGCCTCCAATATCGTAACAAAGGTATTGCTCTACGCAGTTAGCCTTGGAGCCATCGGGGCGGCGCTCCACGGGGCGCTGGGGCTTCATTGCGGCCGCCGCGTATACGTCTGGATTGCAAGCGCAGTCGCCGCTGTCGCGGTTGTCCGGTTGCTGGTTTTGAACGCGCAGATGGGTGGAAGTCTCGGCGCGGCATTCTCGGGAGAACAGTTCGAATGGACATGGGCCGGCGGCGGTCCACCTGCGCTCGCGCTTTTCGCCGGCGCAGGGCTCCTCGTCTTAGCCTGGCTGACAGGGCAGCGCGCCTTGCTTCTGTTGGCAGCCGTCTCCATCAGCGCCAGCTTCGGCTTGACCGGGCACACCGCGGGACTGGAGGCGCCTGGTCTCGCGCCCTGGGTGGTGGCGGGCCATCTGCTGATCGCAGGGTTCTGGCTCGCCGCCCCGGTCACCCTCTGGCCGCGCGCCGCGATGACGGACACGGACGTTCTGGAACGCACCGAAGCCTTCAGCCGGGTCGCAAAGTTCATCGTGCCATTTGTTTTTGCCTCTGGGCTCTATCTCTTCTGGAGGATCGACGGAGATTTCCTGACGGCGCTCAGCTCCGGATACGGACGGCTTCTGGCCGCCAAATTAGTTGCCGCAGCACTGATACTCGGGCTCGGCGCGCTCAACATGACGATCATCACACGCCAGCTTTCCGCTGATACGCTGAAGGGCCGCGCGGCGCTGCGATCGACCCTGCGAATTGACGCGGCACTGTTCCTGCTCGTCATCATCATCATTGCAACGGCGACAACCCTGATCGGTCCGCCAGAAACGGGAGTTTGATTATGAAACGGCTTTTCCTTACCGCCGCTGCGCTTGCAGCAGTGAGTCAACTTCCGGCTGCTTTGGCGGACAGTAAAGCGTCTCGCCTTTCAGACGATCAGCAAATTTCAGGCATACTTTCTGATATCGAAAAGGGATGGCAAAACGGAGACGCAGAACCGTTCCGGCAACACTTCCTCGATTTTCCCGGCGCCCGCTATTTTGAATCAGGTGGCGAGAACTCAGGACTTGCCGACCTGATCGAAAATCATGTCGTACCTGAGGGGTCGTCTATTCCGGACTTGCAGCTCGATTTCTCCAACGTACAGATTTTCTATGAAGGGTCGTTTGCCTGGGTGGTCAGTGACACGGCTATCAAGGGCACGATTGCAGAGACGGGCGACAAACTCGACCGGACCTGAAAGGAAACTTTGCTTCTTCGAAAATCCGGCGAGCAGTGGAAGGTTGTGCATACCCACTCTTCGTCCCGGGCGAAGAAGAACTGAGCTGCATGCCCCGGCGGCAGCGCGGTAGCTTGACGGGGTCCTGTTTGCTGCGATCTTCGGGAACTGTGCCGCGAGATGATGATTTCTGGTCTGAACAAACAAGGAGATACACATGAAAGCTGTCCTGTTGAGCCTCGCTGCCGTTTCATCGATGGGCTGCGTAAGTACAGCGTCTGCCCATGGCGGGGCGCATCCTGACACGCCGAAGTCGCCGGTCGAAGTTGTGGCTGCGTTCGGCGCCGCGCTCGACGCAGGCGATGAAGCCGCTCTCGCAGATCTGTTGGCAAGCGACGTGCAGATCGCAGAAAGCGGCGGCATCGAACGCTCGCTAGAGGAATACCGCTCCCATCACATGGGCGCCGACATCGAGTTCTCAAAAGCCGTCGAGACAGAAGTGCTGGGGCAGCGGATTTTTGAAGGCGGCGGCCTCGTCACCATCCTTACTGAAGCGGTATCCAAAGGCACATTCCGGGACAAACCCGTCAACAGCCGTCTGATGGAGACCATGGTCCTGAAGGAGACAAACGGCACCTGGAAAATTGTGCACATCCATTGGTCGTCAGCCAAGATCGCTGAGGGCGATAGACATTGACACAAGCGACGCGCTGGCGAGGCTCTCTCACAATCGGGAATGGTTGGGCCATCCTTGAGGGCCTCGCAGGCGCCAACGCCCCGCACGCGCATTTGGCTCATCAACTGACGGCGTGCTTCGATGGTCCGCTGGAAATCGTATGTCTACCAGAGATTCATACGGTCCCGGCGGGACACTACGCCGTCATTCCATCAGGATTATCGCACGCGGTTGGCCCGGTCGGCGCCAGACTGCGCAGCGTCTATCTCGACAGCGCCAAGTTTGATCCTCCGGGGTCAGGGCATGGCATTTCAATCGTCGTCCCTTCCCTTGCGGCCGCATTGAACACGCTGGATGTGCAGGCCGCGGTTGGGACCCTGCTTCGCCGTTCCCCCAGGGCGAAGTCGGCGATCATGTCAGACCACCGACTAATCGCGCTTCTCGACACCGCCCCGGCGACAGCCTCGCCAAGCTGGATCGCGAACGCGCTTGGCATTTCGGCAAGCCGCCTGCGCCAGCTATCTCACTCGACTTTCGGGGCGCCGATGTCCCACGTCCTGCAATGGCGGCAATTGCAGTTCGCCGCCCGTGCGCTTTCTGAGTCAGCCAGTCTGGCTGAAGCGGCCGAGGCTGGCGGCTTCGCCGATCAGTCCCATTTCACGCGCCGCATGCACCGTTGGTTTGGGGTTGCACCCGGCGCAGGGCTTTCGGGCCTGGATGTCCGGGTCGCTACCGCCGCCCCGGAGTGTTGAATCGTTCAATACAGCATTGCCGCGCCGTCTAGTGTCCGCATCACAAGGCCGTCTTCTGCCTTGCGGTAAAGGAACGAGACCCAGATGAATGCGCTGCAATGGATAACCCGCTGGACCTACGCGCCCCTGATGCTTCTCGGCTTCAACGCCGCCGCCGTCATGCTGGTGACTTCGGGCGCTCCGAAGTTGTCGCTTTTCGGCCTGCTGATCGCGGCAATCACTGTGTCGTTTCTGGCCGAACGGTTCATTCCGTATAAGGAGGACTGGAACCGCTCCAAGAACGACGGGGTCAGAGATTTTCTGCATTTCCTCGTTAACGAAACTTCGATTGTTGCCTCGGCTCTCCTTATTCCTATAGTCGCCGCGCTCATGCCGTTTCCGTCTGTGTGGCCTGATACGTGGCCGCTTTGGGGACAGCTTCTCCTCGCCATTCTTATTGCCGACGTGGGCATCACGCTCGTTCACTGGGCCAGCCACCACAACAATACGCTATGGCGCTTCCACGCCGTGCATCACAGCGTGAAGCGGATGTACGGCTTCAATGGCCTGATGAAGCACCCGGTCCATCAGGCCATCGAACTGACCGCAGGAACCCTGCCGCTCGTCCTCGCGGGCATGCCGCTTGAAGTCGCCATGCTGCTAGCCTTCGCGGTCGCCCTCCAGCTGCTGCTGCAACATTCGAATGCCGACATGCGGATCGGCGCCCTGCGCTACATACTCGCCCTGGCGCCCGTTCACCGGTTTCATCACCTGAAGTCCGGCAGGGAGGGAAATGTGAACTTTGGGCTCTTCACGACGCTTTGGGACCGCTTGCTGGGCACCGCCTCTTTCGATCCGCGACGCAGGTTCGCGTCTGACGATCTCGGTATCGAAGATGCCCCGGGTTATCCTTCCTCATACATCGGCCAGCTGACCAAACCCTTCCAACCTGATCTTTAGCGAAAGATCACCTCCGCATACGATCACGCGTCGAGCAACATATACCCCTATGGGGTAATTGACCGATACGGTATAGGGGTATATGCCGAACTCTAGTTTTGAGCACGCAGGAGACCGGCATGTCCTCGACCGAAGCAAAGCCAAGCGCGGATCAGCCGGATAAACGTGACCCGGTCTGCGGCATGACCCCGAAGGCCGACACCCCGCACCGCCTCACGCATGAAGGCGCCGAGGTCTTATTCTGCAGCGCGGGCTGCAAATCCAAGTTTGAAGCCAATCCTTCTGCCTACATGACTCGTTCTGCGGTGCACAAAGCGCAGATGCCTGATCACGCAGGCCACGGACCCGCCTGCCACGATCACGCCAGCGAGGCGCCTTCAAAGACAGCGGCCCCGGGCAGCCAGTGGACCTGCCCCATGCACCTGGAAATCGTTCGGGATGGTCCCGGAGCCTGCCCGATCTGCGGCATGGCCCTGGAACCGATGACGCCGACTGCAGGCGGCGGCCCCAATCCCGAGCTGCACGACATGAAACGGCGCTTCCTGTTCGGCGTCGTGCTGTCACTGCCTTTGCTGGTCATCGAGATGGGCGGACATTTCTTTGGAATTGACCGGTTCATTCCGCCCACGATCAATCCCTGGATCCAGATGGCACTGGCAACGCCCGTGGTGCTCTGGGCGGGCTGGCCTTTCTTCGCGCGGGGCGCCGCATCGGTAAAAAGCCGCAGCCTGAACATGTTTTCTCTGATCGCACTCGGCACCGGTGCGGCCTGGATTTACAGTATGGTGGCGGCGATCGCGCCGGGCCTGTTCCCGGCCGAGCTGCGCTCGGCGCACGGAACCGTGCCGGTTTATTTTGAAGCTGCCGCCGTGATCATCACGCTGGTTCTGCTCGGTCAGGTACTCGAACTACAAGCGCGTGAAGCGACCGGGGGCGCTATCCGGGCGCTACTCGACCTTGCTCCAAAGACCGCGCGCCGGATCAAAGCGGATGGAACTGAAGAAGATGTGCCGCTTGAGACGGTCATCGCCGGTGACCGCCTGCGCGTGCGGCCCGGAGAAAAAATACCGGTGGACGGCATCGTCACCGAAGGGCGCTCCTCAATCGACGAGTCGATGGTCACGGGAGAGTCGATGCCCGTGACCAAGTCAGTAAGTGACCGGGTGATTGGCGCAACGGTAAACCAGACCGGCAGCCTGATCGTTGAAGCGCAGCGGGTCGGCAGCGAGACCATGCTCTCCCAGATCGTCCATCTCGTCGCCGACGCGCAGCGCAGCCGCGCGCCCATCCAGCGCCTCGCAGACCAGGTGTCGGGCTGGTTTGTCCCAGCCGTCATCGTCATCGCTGTGACGGCCTTCTTCGGCTGGCTCATGTTCGGACCAGACCCTGCCTTCTCCTACGGGCTGATCGCGGCCGTCTCGGTGCTGATCATCGCCTGTCCCTGCGCGCTGGGCCTTGCCACGCCCATGTCGATCATGACCGGCGTCGGCGCGGGCGCGCGCGCCGGCGTGCTGATCCGGAATGCCGAGGCGCTCGAACGCATGGAAAAGATCGACACGCTGCTCATCGACAAGACCGGGACGCTGACGGAA
This sequence comes from uncultured Hyphomonas sp., assembly GCA_964538945.1. Taxonomy (GTDB): domain Bacteria; phylum Pseudomonadota; class Alphaproteobacteria; order Caulobacterales; family Hyphomonadaceae; genus Hyphomonas. The sequence goes on along the minus strand of CAZIGV010000025.1, from coordinate 1,120 downwards.
GGCAGGCCGGCGCTTGTCGGGATGGATATGACGCGGGGCGCTGATGAAAACGCTGCCCTTCGTATTGCCGCAAGTCTCGAGAGCGTCAGTGAGCATCCTTTGGCGACCGCAATCGTCGCCGCAGCGCGCGCAAAAGGTCTTGCACTTGCCGAACCGGCACACTTCGACTCGCCCACGGGAAAAGGTGTCGTTGGGGTCATCGAGGGTCAGATAGTAGCACTGGGCGCTGAGCGCTTCATGGACGAACTCGGTATCGACACGGCCGCGCTGCAAGCGCTTGCTGAGCGCCGACGGGCGCACGGGGCAACAGCCATCTATCTCGCCGTCGATGGCGCCGCGCTGGCGGTGCTGGCCATTGCCGACCCGGTGAAGGCATCAACGCCGGACGCGCTAAAAGCCCTTCAGGATGCCGGCCTGCATATCGTCATGGCGACCGGCGACAATCGCACGACCGCAGAATCAATCGCCCGATCACTCGGCATCAATGCCGTCGAGGCCGAAGTCCTGCCTGCCCAGAAGGCCGAGATCGTGAAGCGCCTGATGGCCGAAGGCCGGGTCGTGGCCATGGCGGGGGACGGCGTCAATGACGCCCCGGCCCTCGCAGCCGCCGATGTCGGTATCGCGATGGGCACCGGCACGGATGTCGCCATAGAAAGCGCCGGCGTTACGTTGCTGAAGGGAGACCTCAGAGGCATTGTACGGGCCCGGACGATTTCGCGGGCAACCATGCGAAACATCCGCCAGAATCTCTTCTTTGCTTTCGCCTATAATGCTGCTGGCATCCCCATCGCCGCTGGCGTTCTCTTTCCCATCACAGGCGCATTGCTCTCCCCCATGATTGCAGCTGCCGCAATGGCCCTGTCCTCCGTCTCCGTGATTGCCAATTCGCTTCGGCTGAATGCGCTCGAAAGAAACTAATTGGACGATCTCACGAAGCCTTGTCCAACAACAGAGAAGGCAAGTGCAAGACGGCAAGAGCGATTAAGCAGCTTGTTGTTAGCTATGAGCGCTTAACTCCGTAGCTCGTCCTGCACGATCCTGGGTCGCCTTTCGATGAGCGCGAGCAATACCCGCGCCGGGCCTTCAGGGCGCCGGCGCCCCTGCTCCCAGCCTCGCAGGG
>CAZIGV010000024.1:33008-33215 GCA_964538945.1 uncultured Hyphomonas sp. | reverse complement strand
TTGCGTTCCTGGCCTCGCCGGACTTCGAGGCTCCGGCGGACGCTGATGGCGACAACGTATACGACATCGTTGTGCGCGCTTCTGACGGCGTGAACACGTCCCAGCAGGCTGTCGCGATCACAGTTGCGTCTATCCTCGGGACCTCTGCGCCTGATACGCTCGTTGGAACTAATGGTAATGATGGAATCTACGGTCTAGCTGGCGACG
>CAZIGV010000024.1:27819-32908 GCA_964538945.1 uncultured Hyphomonas sp. | reverse complement strand
ACTTCCTCGATGGTGGCGCTGGCAATGACATCCTCGATGGCGGCGAGGGCAACGATATCCTCTACGGATTCCAGGGCAACAACACCCTCACCGGCGGCGCCGGCAACGACCTCCTCTACGGCGGCACCGGCAACAGCACCCTCTCTGGCGGCGCCGGCGACGATACCCTGAACGGCGGCACCGGTGATGACATCCTCGATGGCGGCACCGGCAACGATAGCCTGACCGGCGGCAGCGGCAGCAACACCTACCAGTTCACCAGCGGCTTTGGCACCGACACCCTTACGCTGACCTCAGGCGAGTCCGCCCGGCTGGTGTTCACGGATCTCGCGTCCACCGATGTCACGGCCACCCGCGAGGGCTATGACCTGGTGCTCACCGCCGGCACCGACCGCCTCACGCTGACCAACTACTTCTGGATCCAGAGCCCGGGCGTGCAGTCCGTCCAGTTCAGCGACGCCGTGCAGTGGTCCAACGCCGACGTGGCCCTGAACACGCTGGCTGGCGCTGCCGTGCAACTCATCCCAACCAGCGGACCAGTGGCCAGCCTGATCGCCGGCGCCAACCAGAGTGACATCATCGTCGGCCCCGACGGCGGCGCAGTGCTTGCCGGCCGCGGCGGCGATGATCAGATCACGGGCGGCGCGGGCAACGACACCATCACGGGCGATTCCTCTGCTGTCAGCGCTTTCGGTTCTTACCGGTGGCCAAACGGCTCGCAGAGCCAAGCGCTCCCTGACAACCTACCTGTTGTCCCCGATGGCAACGACATACTCGCCGGCGGTGCAGGCAACGACTACATTTATGGCGACGGCGGCGACGACATCCTTGATGGCGGCACTGGCGACGACTTCCTCGATGGTGGCGCTGGCAATGACATCCTCGATGGCGGCGAGGGCAACGACGGCCTGGACGGTGGGGAGGGATCGGACCGGTTCCGGATCCTGTCGTCGGCGGGAAGTGACGCGGACACGATTTCCGACTTTAGCGCGCTCCAGGACACGCTCGACCTTGTTGACAGCGGGTTTGCAAACTTCGCTGCGGTACAGGCGGCGCTGGTGCAATCGGGTACGTCGGTCATCCTGACCCTGCCGTCGGGCGATACGGTGACGCTCCTAAACACCAGTGTCGCCAGCTTCACGGCCAGCAATGTCCGCCTGCTGACGGCGACGCCATCACCGCCAGTATTCACCCCCGGGTCCACAGCGACTTTTGCGGAGAATGGAACAAGCGTTGTCTATACAGCGACTGCCACTGACGCCAATGGAGATACACTGTCCTACAGCCTCTCAGGCACCGATGCCGCGCTGTTTGCGATTGATGCGGCGACCGGTGAGGTTTCTTTTCTGGCATCGCCGGACTTCGAGGCTCCGGCGGACGCCAATGGCGACAATGTCTATGACATCGTTGTGCGCGCTTCGGATGGCGTGAATACGACTGATCAATCCGTGGCTGTGACGGTTACGGATGCAGTAGAGAACATAGACCTTACGTTCCTTGCGTCCTCGCAGGGGTTCATAATCCAGGGCGATGCGGCGCTTGATGGTGCGGGCCGCTCTGTTTCGTCTGCTGGCGACATTAACGGCGACGGATTCGATGATCTCATCGTCGGGGCGAATGGCGGCGACGATGGTGGGAATGCTGCCGGTGAGGCCTACGTCGTGTTTGGCTCGGCGTCCGGGTTCGGGACGGAGGACGCCACAGGCCGGTCGGTGATCGACCTGACCAGCCTCACGCCGTCGCAGGGGTTCATCATCCAGGGCGATGCCGCGCGAGATTACGCAGGAGCATCAGTTTCTTCCGCGGGCGACATCAATGGCGATGGGTTCGATGACCTGATCGTCGGGGCGTGGGGGGGCGACGATGGCGGCAGCTATGCCGGCGAGGCCTATGTGGTCTTCGGCTCGGCGGCCGGGTCTGGAACGGTGGATGCGACTGGCCGGTCGGTGATCGACCTGACGATCCTCACCCCCTCACAAGGTTTCATCATCCAGGGTGATATCAACGGCGATCAGGCGGGCTTCTCTGCTTCCTCTGCTGGCGACATCAATGGTGACGGGTTCGATGACCTGATCGTTGGGGCGCCTTACGGCGACGATGGCGGCGCTGGCGGCTTCAATGCCGGCGAGGCCTATGTGGTCTTCGGCTCGGCCGCAGGGTTCGGGAGCGTGGATGCGACCGGCCGGTCGGTGATCGACCTGACGAGCCTCACCCCCTCACAAGGTTTCATCATCCAGGGTGATATCAACGGCGATCAGGCGGGCTTCTCTGCTTCCTCTGCTGGCGACATCAATGGTGACGGGTTTGATGACCTGATCGTTGGGGCTAACCGAGGCTATGACGGTGGAAGGTTCGCCGGTGAAGCTTATGTGATTTTCGGCTCGGCTGCCGGGTTCGGGAGCGTGGACCGCGGCGGCCGGTCCGTGATTGACCTAACGAGTCTCGTACCGTCACAGGGGTTCATCATTCAGGGTGATGCTTACGCAGGCGCGGGCAACTCCGTGTCCACCGCGGGCGACATCAACGGCGATGGGTTCGATGACCTGATCGTTGGAGCTTTCCAGGGCGACGATGGCGGCGAAAATGCCGGCGAGGCCTATGTGGTATTCGGCTCGGCCGCCGGGTTTGTCAGCGTGGATGCGACCGGCCGGTCGGTGATCGACCTCACGAGTCTCACGCCCTCGCAGGGGTTCATAATCCAGGGCGATGCGGCGGATGATTGGGCAGGGTTCTCTGTTTCTTCGGCTGGCGACATTAATGGCGACGGCTTCTATGACCTCATCGTTGGAGCGCCGTTTGGCGACGATGGCGGCTATCGCGCTGGTGAGGCCTATGTCGTATTTGGCTCGGCTGCCGGCTTCGGCACAGTTGACGCAACGGGCAGGTCCGTGATCGATTTAACCAGCCTTACGCTTTCGCAGGGGTTCATCATCCATGGCGATGCTGCGAATGATTGGGCGGGCGTCTCCGTCTCTTCCGCCGGCGACATTAATGGCGACGGCTTCGATGACCTGATCGTAGGGGCGCCACAAGGCGATGATGGCGACCTCGGAGCTGGTGAGGCCTACGTCATCTTCGGCTCTGCCTACGGGGCATCAAGAGCTCCACAGACGTCGACGGGAACCGCTGCAGCTGACCGCCTGATCGGCGGGGTTGGCGATGATACGCTCACCGGCAATGGCGGGGCAGACGTGCTGCGCGGCGGTGCAGGCAATGACCAGCTTGTAGTTGCCGATACCGGGTTCCTGTCCGTACACGGAGGTCGCGGCAGCGACACGCTCGCGCTTGCTGGATCCGGCCTGACGCTCGACCTGACGATAACGCCGCGCCCACGGATTGACTCGGTCGAGATCGTGGACCTGGCCGGCTCCGGCGACAACAGCCTGATCCTGAATCGCCTCGCCGTGCAGAACCTGACCGAGGAACGCGAGGATGGCCGCGCCATCCTGCGCGTGCGCGGCGACGCTGATGACAGGGTAAAGTTTACCGACACAGGATGGAGCTTAACCGGCATAATCAGCGAAGCTGGAGTTGCCTATAATCGTTACGCGAACGGCAATGCCGAAATATGGGTGGAGTCAGGCGTTGGTGTGGACCGGCTTCCAGTATTCATTTCTGGATCGGAGGTTATATTTGTGGAGAACACTGCCGGGGTTGTTTACACCGCACTTGCGACGGACGGCGATGGAGAGGCGATCACCTACAGCCTGTCGGGTGCAGAAGCCTCACTGTTTACAATCGACGCGCTGACGGGTGCAGTCAGGTTTATCAATGCCCCGGATCATGAAGCGCCGGCTGATGCCAACAGAGATAACATCTACGAGATAGCAGTGCTGGCGAACAGCGGTATCAGTCAAACTGCGCAATCGGTCTCGATCAGGGTGCTGGACACTTTTGACGCCGTTGAGAACGTTGACTTGTCGATCCTGTCCCCGCTGCAGGGCTTCTATGTTCTTGCCGATGGGTCAGCACGTTCGGTCTCCCACGCAGGTGACATTAACGGTGATGGGCTGGATGACCTGATAGTTGGCGCTGATCAGGGTAACTTTGGCGGCGGCTTAAATGCCGGTGAAGCCTATGTGATCTTCGGCTCGGCCGCCGGGTTCGGTAGCGTTGAGACGACTGGGCGGGCTCTTGTCGACCTGATAAACCTGACGCCCTCCCACGGGTTCATTATTCAGGGTGATGCGGCGGAGGATCAGGCGGGCTACTCCGTGTCCACCGCGGGCGACGTCAATGGCGACGGGTTAGATGACCTGATCGTTGGAGCGGGGGGCGGCGATGATGGCGGCCAAGATGCCGGCGAGGCCTATGTCATATTCGGCTCGGCCGCCGGGTTTGGGACGGTCGACGCTACAGGCCGCTCTGTGATTGATCTGACCCGTCTCTTGCCCTCGCAGGGGTTTATAATCCAGGGTGATGCGAGGCGAGATTATACCGGCCAGTCCGTCTCCTCCGCGGGTGACATCAACGGCGACGGGTTCGATGACCTTATCGTCGGCGCGTCATTCGGCGATGACGGCGGCTTGCAGGCAGGTGAGGCGTATGTCGTCTTCGGCTCGGCCGTCGGGTTTGGTACGGCGGACGCGGCCGGCCGGACAGTGATTGACCTCTCGGGTCTCGCGCCCTCGCGGGGTTTCATAATCCAAGGCGACACGTCCGTTGATTTGGCAGGCGGGTCCGTCTCGTTAGCGGGCGACGTCAATGGCGACGGGTTCGATGATCTGATCGTCGGGGCGAGGCGAGGCGATGATGGCGGCTATGATGCCGGCGAGGCCTATGTGGTCTTCGGCTCGGCCGCCGGGTTTGGCAACTTGGATGCGGCAGGCCGGTCCGTGATCGACCTCACGAGTATCACGCCCTCGCAGGGGTTCATAATCCAGGGCGATGCGACCGGTGATTTAGCTGGGGCCTCTGTCTCCTCTGCCGGCGACGTCAATGGCGACGGGTTCGATGACCTGATCGTTGGGGCGCCCGACTCGTTCCTTAGCGGACCCGGTGAAGCCTATGTGGTCTTCGGCTCGGCCGCCGGGTTCGGGACGGTAGATGGCACGGGCCGGTCGGTGATTGACCTCTCCAGCCTGACGCC
>CAZIGV010000024.1:0-27719 GCA_964538945.1 uncultured Hyphomonas sp. | reverse complement strand
TCGGGACGGTAGATGGCACGGGCCGGTCGGTGATTGACCTCTCCAGCCTGACGCCGTCGCAGGGGTTCATCATCCAGGGCGATGCGGCATGGGATTATGCTGGCCGCTCCGTCTCCTCTGCCGGCGACATCAATGGCGACGGGTTCGATGACCTGATCGTCGGAGCGCCTTTTGGAGATGATGGCGGCGACGCTGCCGGTGAGGCCTATGTCGTGTTCGGCTCGGCGTCCGGGTTCGGGACGGTGGATGGCACGGGCCGCTCGGTGATCGACCTCGCGAGCCTGACGCCCTCGCAGGGGTTCATCATCCAGGGCGATCCGGAGCATCGTGCTGCAGGCCTCTCCGTGTCCACCGCAGGCGACATCAATGGCGATGGGTATGATGACCTTATCGTCGCTGAGGGGAATGGGTACGCTTCCATTATCTTCGGCTCGGCCTACGGCGCTTCGACAGACCCGCAGTCGCTTGCGGGCAGCTCAGCCGCAGATCAACTGATCGGCGGCGTTGGCGATGACACGATCATCGGCAATGGCGGGGCAGACGTGCTGCGCGGCGGCGCAGGCAATGACCGGCTTGTTATCTCTGATACCGGGTTCATGTCCGTACACGGCGGACGGGGAACTGATACGCTGGCCTTGTCTGGCTCCGGCCTGACGCTCAACCTGACGACGACGCCGCGTCCGAGGATCGACTCCGTCGAGAGTGTTGACCTGACAGGAGCCGGCGACAACACCCTCGTGATAAACCGTCTCGCCGTGCAGAACCTGACCGAGGTGCGCGCAGACGGTGTCGCAACCGTGCGCGTCACCGGCAATGCAGGCGACAGCGTTTCGCTGTCCGACAGCGGCTGGACGCAGGGCAGTGACGTGACAGTAGATGGCGTCACTTACCTCACCTACACCAATGGCAATGCCCGACTGCTCGTGCAGTCCGGCGTCAGTGTCAGTGGTCCCTCCTTTGCAGAAGCGCAGGCCGCGTCTGACAAGCCGCTGGTCTCAGAACCTGCGCCCTCCGATCCTGACATGCTGCTCACAGCCCTGCCATTGTCAGGCGGCGAAGGCGGTAATCCGGAAATGGCTCCCGCCCTTTCCGGTGCGCGGCCCTTCCTTCAAGCGCTGATGGAGCGCCTCGTCTTCGAAGACCGCGGCTTCGACTTTGCGCGGCTTGATCCGGTCGCGGCGGTTGATCCTGCCGGCGAGCCCGGCTTCTACGGCCAGGGACAGCCGCGGTTCGGATTTGTGGCGCCGGAGCCTCTATTTGACTTTTCAGGCTTGCTGCCGGGCATTACCTCCGACGACTATCAGCGCCCCGAGCTGGTGGACGTCCTCTGGGACTTCTGACAGGGCTGGTAGAGGTGAGGAGATGAGGGACATGAGCGAAACCGAGGCGCCGGCGCAACCGGTATTGTTCTCTGCGGACACGTCCCGCGGGTTCATGCAATGGCTCTCCGGCCAGCGCGCAAGCCTTGCCGTGACCACCTACCAGGCGGGCAAGGTCATGTTCCTGGGCAGCGATGCAGACGGCAAGCTCTGGCATTACAACCGTAATGTCGGCCGCTGCCTCGGCCTTGCCGCCGACGAACGCGGGTTCTGGGTGACGAGCGACGCGCAGCTGCACCGGTTCGACAACCTGATGCAGGCCGGTGAGACCGATGCCTCGGGATGCGATGCAATGTTCGCCCCGCGCTTCAGCTATGTCACCGGCGACCTCGACATCCATGATGTCGGCATTGGCTCCGGCGGCGAGCCTGTCTTCGTCAATACCCTGTTCAACTGCCTTGCCCGGCCCTCCCGGCAGCGCAGCTTCGAACAGGTCTGGACACCGCCATTCATTACCGCGCTCAAGGCGGAAGACCGCTGCCACCTGAACGGCCTCGCCATGAAAGACGGCGAGCCTGCCTATGTCACCGCCTGCTCGACCAGTGACACCTATGACGGCTGGCGCGACCAGAGGCGCGGCGGCGGGGTTGTGATCGATGTCGCCTCCGGCGAGACCGTCGCCCGCGGCCTCTCCATGCCGCATTCGCCGCGCTGGCATCAGGGACGGCTCTGGGTGCTCAACTCCGGCCGCGGCGAGCTTGGAACGCTCGACCCTGCCAGCGGCAGGTTCGAGGTGGTGGCCTTCTGCCCCGGCTACCTGCGCGGGCTCGCCTTCCTTGGAGGCTATGCCATCGTCGGCCTGTCCCTGCCGCGGGACAACAAGACGTTCAACGGCCTCGGCCTCGACGAGGAACTCGCCGCGCGCGCCATGTCGGCAAGATGCGGCCTCTATGTCATCGACCTCAAGACCGGGAGTATTGCTCACTCGGTCGTATTCGGAGGGGTCGTCACCGAACTCTATGACGTCGCTGTCCTCAGCGGCGTGCGCCAGCCTGCGATGATCGGGTTCCAGGGCAATGAGATCAAGCGCATGATTTCAGTATGAGCGCTGGTGGCGGTACTGCCTGTCCAAGGCGGATGCTTGCTTGAAGGCCGCCAGAGAGGGGTTCAGTTCCCGGGGCCGGGGATCGGCCGGCAGCGGGCAGTGTGCTCAACAGAGGCGCGAGTGAGGCGCGCCTTACTCGCGGAACGTGCGAGATACCGAATCCGTCAGCGGCTTCACAAGATAGCTGAGAACGCTGCGGCTTTCGGTGGTAAGGCTGGCCTCGACCGGCATGCCGGGCAGGAGCTGGAAGCGGGTGCTGGCAAGCGCATCCTCAGGGATTTCGATCATCACCTCATAGAAGGCCGCGCCGGTGGCTTCGTCCAGAATGGCGTCGGCGGAGACCGCGATCACCCTGCCGGCGACCTGCGGGGTTTCATCCTGGTTAAAGGCAGAAAAGCGAAGGCGCGCGGACTGTCCGAGGCTGATCTTGTCGATGTCGGCCGGGCTGAGACGGACCTTGGCGATCAGGCGGTCATTCTCCGGAACGATGTACATGATCGGCTCTGAGGCGCGGATGACGCCGCCGACCGTGTGGGCGCGGATACCGAGCACGCGGCCGGCGCGGGGCGCAAGAATATCGAGCCGGCCCGAACGGTCGATGAGGGCGAGGCGTTCCTCCGTAAGCTCGTCGATCTGGGTCTGGACCTCGCGCAGCTCGGTCAGCAGGGTTTCTGTATATTCCTCCTCGAGGCGGGCGATCTCGCTGCGCGCCTCACCGATCTGCACGCGCGTCGCCGCGATGTCGGAGGCGAGCGCATCCTTCTCCCCCTGCAGCCGGGCGCGGTCGCGCTTCAGTGCGAGGACGCGGGTGATGACGGCCTGGCCGCGCTCCATCAGGGTTTCAAAACGGGTGATCTCGTCATCGACAAGGGCGATCTGGTCGTCCTTGGCGGCAATCTCGCTTCGCATGCCGGCGATGCGGGTATTCAGCTGGTCAATCCGCTGGCTCAGGATGGTGCCCTGCGTGCCGAGATTATTGCGGCGGGCGGCCATCAGGGCTTGTTGAGAGGTCAGGATGGCCTCGATGTCGGGCCGGCTGCTGAGGCCCTCAAAGCCTGGACGCAGAACGAGACGGGACGCGGCGTCGCGCTCGGCGATGAGGCGCGCTTCAGTGCCGAGGAGGCCGAAGAGACGCGCTTCGAGCGCCTGCAGGGCCGCGCTCGTGGCGGCCGCGTCGAGCGAGAGCAGTTTCTGGCCCTCGCTGACGGCATCGGCCTCTCGCACATAGATCTCACGCACGATGCCGCCTTCGAGATGCTGCACGGCCTGCTGGTTCGAGGCGACCGAAATCTGGCCGGCCGTCAGCACCGCGCCTTCGAAGGGGGCAAGGACGGACCAGGCGATCAGGCCGCCGAAGACAAGCGCAACGACGCCCCAGCCGATGGCTAGGTATTGCCTGAGGAAGTCGCCGCGCGCGGCTGAAGCCGCCGGGCCCGTAAGGGAGAGGTCAGCCATGGCCGCTGTCTCCTGGCCGGAGGGTGCGCACATTCGGGGCCTGCTTCGGCAGGACCCTTGCCAGGACCTCCTCGGCCGGCCCGAACTCGCGGATGCGGCCGTCATCGATGACCATCAGCTTTGTGCAGTGGACAATCGCATTCGGGCGGTGGGCAATGATCACGACCGTGGCGCTGCGGGCCTTGGCAGCGGCGATCGCGGCCTGCAGGGCAAGCTCACCCGGCCCGTCAAGGTTCGCGTTCGGCTCGTCGAGGATGATCAGGTTCGGATTGCCGAAGAGGGCGCGGGCGAGGCCGATGCGCTGGCGCTGGCCGGCAGAGAGATAGGCGCCGCCGAGGCCGATCTCTGTGTCATAGCCCTTGGCGAGACGCAGGATCATGTCATGGCAGCCGGCGGCCTGGGCAGCTGACAGGACGGCCTCGGGCGAGGCATCCTCGCGGAACCGGGCAATATTGTCGCGCACACTGCCGGCCAGAAGATCTGCCTGCTGAGGAAGATAGCCGATCTGGGGACCGAGCGTGTCGCTCGGCAGGCCCGCAATATCGGCGCCGTCAAGGCGGACATGGCCGGAAGAGACCGGCCAGGCGCCGGTCAGGATACGGGCGAGCGAGGATTTGCCGGCGGCGCTGGGGCCGAGGACGCCGAGCACATCGCCGGGCGCGAGCTGGAAGGTGAGGCCCTTGAGTACGGGGGCCTCAGCGCCCGGCGGACCGGCATAGACAGTCTCGACACTGACGGCGCCCCTGACCGGGGGCAGCGGCATGGTCTCTGCCGGGGGCGGCACGCGGCTGAGGGCGGCTTTCAGCGCGCTCCAGCTTTCGCGGGCGGAGACGATGCTGCGCCACTGGCCGACAATCTGCTCCAGCGGGCCGATGGCGCGGCCCATAAGGATCGAGGCGGCGATCATCGCGCCGGGGCTGGCCTCGCCCTGGATGACGAGCCAGGCACCGATGCCGAGGATCGCCGATTGCAGGAAGAGGCGGAAGGCCTTGGTGGCGGAGCTGAAGCCCGACAGGATGCGGCCGGACCGCGCGAAGGCGGCGTCCCCGCCATCAAACAGGCTGCGCCAGCGGGCGCGCAGGGCGCCGGTCATACCGAGGGCTTTCAGCACTTCGGCGTTGCGGGTCATCTCGGAGGAGCGCACCGCGCTGGTGCGCTCATAATCCTCGCTCTCCTTCATCAGGCGGGCCGACAGGCGCTCATTGAGCATGGCCGCCGCGACAAGAATGACGGCGCCGAACACGGCCCAGGCACCGAAGACCGGGTGAAGCATGAACAGGACGATGAGGAAGAGCGGGCTGAACGGCGCGTCGAACATGGCGCCGGAGACGGGGCTCGCGATGAAGCGGCGCAGGGCGCGCAGGTCGCGGATCGGCCGGTCGGTCGCGCGGCCGGGATCGGCAAGGCTGAGCGACAGGGCGGAGGCAGCCGCCCGGTCGATCAGCCTGCCTTCGAAGCGGGAGGCCGCGACGCTGAAGAGACCCGAGCGGGCCCATTCGAGAATGGCCAGCGTGCCATAAAGCACGAGCACCAGCAGGGTCAGCGCGAGCAGGGTCGGGACCGACTGGGAGGCAAGGACCCGGTCATAGACCTGCAGCATGTAGAGCGGGCCGGTCAGCATCAGGAGGTTGACGAACAGGCTGAAGCCGCCGGCATGCAAGAAAACCTGGCGCGAGGCGCGCAGCGCCTCCTTCAGCTCAGTGGTCTGGGTCTCGCGGGCCGGGATGGGGGACATGAGGGTCGATCTAGCAGGAATGTGGCGGGCTGTTCAGGCGGTTTGTCAGGTGTTCCGGGGGGGGCCGTTGGTCAGAGGAAGTCCTTCAGGCCGCGGTCCTTAAGCGCCTTGACCACGGCGCCGACATCCTGGCTACGGGCGCGCGCCGTGACCAGGATGCGTCGCCCCTCGGCGACGACGACCAGGTCCTCGACGCCGACGAGGGCGACAAGCTGGCCTTCGCTGGCATGGACGAGGCAGTTTTCAGCGTCGATCAGCACCGGCGCGGGCGCGTTTTCCCGGGTTGAGACTTCGCCGACCATCGACCAGGTGCCGATATCGCTCCAGGCGCAGTCGAGCGGGGCGAGCACGGCGGCCTGGGCGGTCTGCTCCATGACGGCGTAGTCGATAGAATTGGAGGGCACCTCGGCAAAGGCGGCTGCGCCCAGATGGATGCAGGCCCCGTCCATGCGCGCAGCCCCGAGCGCGTCCGTGCATGTCTCGAGGATGCGGGGCGCGTGGGCAGCAAGTTCGGCCAGCATGACGGCCGGACTGAAGAGGAAGATGCCGGCATTCCAGCTATAGGCGCCGCTGGCGAGATAGGCGGCCGCAGTGGCGGCGTCCGGCTTTTCCCTGAAGGCGGCAACGCGGGCGAGCGGGCCGGAAAGGGGCGCGCCCGACTGGATATAACCAAAACCGGTATCCGGGCGGCTGGGCGCAATGCCGAAGGTGGTGATATAGCCCTTAGCGGCGACGGGCGCGGCGGCGCGCACGGCGTCGAGGAAGACCTCAGGGCGGCCGATGAAATGGTCTGACGGCACGAGCAGGCCGAGGCTGTCCGGGAAGGCGCCGGCGAGGTAGCGCGCGGCGACGGCGGCCACCGCGGCGGTGTTGCGCCCTTCCGGCTCAAGCAGGATCGCGGCAGGGGAGACGCCGATGTCAGCAAGCTGGCCTGCGATCAGGCCGGCATAGGCGGCGTTGCTGATAATGACGGGGTTCTGGTGGAAGCCGTCTGCCCCGGCGAACCGCAGGACGGTCTCCTGGAAGACCGACTTGTCCGACACCAGGGCATGAAACTGCTTCGGGCAGGCCTGGTTCGAGACAGGCCAGAGGCGCGTACCGGCGCCCCCGCACATGATAACCGGATGGATCGTCATACGTGTCTTTACCTTATGCGCCGCACGCACTGTGCAGGTCAGCCGGACGCCTGCCATGTCCTCAGCGCTCAGGTTTGCAATATCTGCGCCGTCCTGGCTATCCGTCCGCGGGCCCTTGCGGGCGCCTTTCGGGCGTTCAGGCCGCCGGGGGGGCCGGGCGCGGCAGAACCGCCCGCGTCCAGGCCGCCAGGTTCACGGCCAGCAGGACGCCGATCCCTGCGGCAAACGGCCAGCCGGGTCCGTCGCCCGCCACGCCGAGCGGCGAAAAGACAAGATACATCGCTGCCACCAGCGAGAGGAGCGTGATCGCAACCGGCGCCGCCAGCGACCAGGCCGAGAGGTCGACCTGCTCGCGCCGCTCGAAGGTCCAGGCCTCCTTGCGGGGGCTGATTCGGGCGGCAATCAGCATGATCGCGACTTCGATCACGAACAGGATGGCATAGAGGTGCAGGAAGTGGACGGTGATGATGTCATCGAAGACAAATTTGGCGAGGCCGTAGGCAATGACATGGAAGACGATGACGATCTTTGCCCCGATCGCCGGGGTGCGGCGGGTGAAGAGGCCGACGATCACGATCGTAACGATCGGGATGTTATAGAAGCCGGTGAAGACGCGGATGACCTGCCAGAGGCCTTCGGGCGCAAAATACAGGAGGGGGGCGACCGTGAAGGAGAAGAGCGCGATGACGACACTGGCGATCATCGCGACACGGACGATTTCCCGGTCGCTGACCTGCCCGCCCCGAAGGGGCGTGTAGATGTCGACACAGAAGAGGGTCGCGGCGCTGTTGAGGAGCGAATTGAACGAGCTGAACACCGCCCCCAGGAGGACAGCCAGGAAAAAGCCCATCATCCAGACCGGGAAGACATCGCGCACGAGCTGGGGATAGGCAAGGTCGATGGAGGCCAGTCCGGGGCCGTAAAGGTGGAAGGCGATGATGCCCGGCATCATCATGAACATCGGCACCAGCACCTTGAAGAAACCCGACAGCAGGACCCCCTTCTGGCCTTCGGCAAGGTTACGGGCGGCCAGCGCGCGCTGGATCACATACTGGTTGGCACACCAGTAGAAGAGATTTGCCAGGATCATGCCCGTGAAGAGGGTACCGAAGGGTGTCGGATCCGACGCAGCTCCGACCGCGTTCAGTTTCTCGGGATTGGAGGAGGCGATGGTCGACACTCCCGCCAGGAAATCCCCGCCGCCGAGAAGGATAAGCCCGAGCACCGGCACCGCCGCGCCGACGATCAGCAGGCCGGCGCCGTTCAGCGTATCGGAGACGGCGACCGCCTTCAGCCCCCCGAAGACGGCATAGATCGCCCCGACAATCCCCACCACCAGCACCGTGATGACGAGAGCCTCGAATCGGCCTGTGCCGAGCAGCGCCTCGACGTTGAAGATCTGGATCACCGCCACCGAGCCGGAATACAGGACCGACGGGATGGTCACGAAGCCATAGCCGAGCATGAACAGGACGACCGACAGGCGCTGGACCTGGACATCGTAGCGGCTGCGCAGGAATTCCGGCAATGTCGTGAAGGCGCCCGCCAGGTAGCGCGGCAGGAAGATGAAGGCCATCGCGACCGTGGCGACTGCGGCCGTGACCTCCCAGGCCATGCTGGAGAGGTTATAGCCATAGGCCGAGCCGTTGAGACCGATCAGCTGCTCGGCCGACAGATTGGTCAGCAGCAGGGATCCGGCAATGAACAGGCCGCCGAGATTGCGCCCTGCGAGGAAATAGCCGTCCTTGGTCCGGGCTTCCCCGCGGGTCATCAGATAGGAGACCCAGGCGACGAGCGCCATGAACCCGGCGCAGCTCGCCAGGGTGAAGATGATCTCACCCGGGCTCATCCGGCGCGCTCGAACTGGCCGTTGCGGAAGACGAGCGCGCTGCTTTCGCCGGTATGGACCTCAAGCACGCGGCCAATGATGATCGAGTGATCGCCGGCTTCGTGGACGGCCTCGCGCGTGCAGTCGAAGATTGCGGCGCAGCCGTGCAGCAGCGGCACGCCGCTGTCACTCAAGCTGTGGGCGAGGTTTTCAAAACCGGCCCCGGCGCGGATGAAGTGGTCGCAGAGAGGCTTTTGCCCGCCGGCCAGGACATGGACGGCAAACCGGGCGGCGCTGACAAAGGCGTCATGACGCGAGGAGGCCCGGGCCGGAGACCAGAGGATGAGCGGGGGCGAAAGCGAGACGCTGGCAAAGCTGTTGATTGTCACGCCGACCGGGCCTGACGGGGTAAGGGCGGTCACGACGGCGACCCCGGTCGCAAACCGGCCGAGGGCCTTGCGAAACCGTACGGGCTCTTCCGCCGCCTCGAACACCTCCGTGAGGGCGAGCGTCACTAGGCCACCTCGCGGCCGAGCGCGGCCGTGTAAAGCTCGAACCAGGTCTGCCGGTCGATCTCGACATCGAAGGCCTTGTGGGCGGACCTTATCCGGTCAATCCGGTTCGTGCCGATCACCGGCAGGATGCGGGCAGGGTGCGCGAGCAGCCAGGCCAGGGCAACCGCAGAGGTTTCAGCGCCGCTGCGGCTGGCAACGCTGGCGAGCGTCTCCTTGAGGCGCGGCGCGCCGCCGCCGGCCAGCGCGCCGCCGCCGAGCGGTGACCAGGCCATGGCCAGGATGGAGCGCTCCTGCAGGTAGGCGAGGTCGCCATTGGTGAAGGCCTCGTGCGCGGTGAGGCTGAGCTCGATCTGGTTGGCGGCGAGGCGTGTGCGCATGCCTGATTGCAGGAGCGCGGTGTCGTGGGGCCGGAAGTTCGAGACACCGACCGCGCGCACCTTGCCGGAGGCGACCAGCGCGTCGAGGGCTGCGCCGGTGGCGTGAGGGTCCATCAGCGGATCCGGCCGGTGCAGCAGCAGAAGATCGATGGTGTCCGTCGCAAGGGCGGCGAGGGAGTGCTCGACGGAGGCGGTAATATGGGCAGGGCTCGTATCGTAATACTTGACACGCCGGTCAGCGTAGCGCCCGCACGGCGCGACGATATCGCATTTGGTCACGATCTCGACCTGACGGCGCAGACCGGGCGCCTGGCGAAGGCAGGCCCCGAGCAGGGCTTCGGCGCCATAGTCGCCGTAGATGTCGGCCTGGTCGAGGGTGGTGATGCCCTGTTCGAGGCAGGCCTCGATCTTGGCCTGGATATGGCCCGGCGAGGTATCGGCGTCATCGCCGAGGCGCCACATGCCATAGGCGAGGCGTGACAGGCTCTGGCCCGGGGTCAGGTCGAGGCGCGGGATCATCGGCGGGCTCCTGCACCGAGCGGGGTGGCGGGGGTTGTCGCCGGCACACGGCCATAGGCGTGCGGCAGCGAGCAGGTCTTCAGCTGAGGCAGTACCTTCTCGCCGAAGGCGCGGCATTCGTCCAGATGCGGATAGCCGGAGAAGATAAAGGCGCGGATGCCCATTTTCTGGTAGGCCTCAATTTCGGAAAGGACCTGGTCGGCCGAGCCGACGAGCGCGGCGCCGCAGCCTGAGCGGGCCCGGCCAATGCCCGTCCAGAGATGGCGTTCGACATAGCCGAACTGGTCGGCAAGCTCGCGGGCGCGGGCCTGATGGGCGACGCCGAGGCTGATGCTGTCATGGGCCCGCTCCCGGATCACCCTGCCATACTCATCATCGAGCTGGCTGACGAGGTGCTCGGCATACTCGCGCGCCTCCGCTTCAGTGTCGCGCACGATGACATGCACCCTCAGGCCGTAATCGAGCTGGCGCCCGTGTGCTGCGGCGCGGGCGTGCACGGCCTTCATGCGCTCTGCGATCTCAGTCTTCGGCTCGGGCCACATCAGGTAGACATCGCACTGCGCGCCGCACAGCTCGAGGGCATCGGGCGAGTAGCCTCCGAAATAAAGGAGCGGGCCGCCATTCTGCTGATAGGGGCGGGCCGGATCGGAGGTGATCTTTGAGATCTTGTAGATCTCGCCGTCATAGGCGATGTGGTCGCGTGTCCAGGCCTGGCGCAGGATTTCAACGACTTCATGGCTGCGCCGGTAGCGATAGGCGCTGTCGGCGACCTCGCCGGGAAAGTCGGAGCTGATCACGTTGAGGGTGAGGCGGCCCTTCAGCATATGGTCAAGGGTTGCAACCGTGCGGGCGAGCATGACCGGCTGCATCTCTCCGCAGCGGATGGCGGCCAGGAAGTTGATGTCCGATGTGATCGGCGCGCAGCCGGCGACAAAGCTGAGCGTGTCCTGGCCGACCTGGTAGGAGGAGGGGCAGAGGATATTGCGGAAACCCTGGGCCTCTGCCTCCTGCGCGATGCTCCGGCAGTGGTCCCAGCTTGACCTCAGGCCGGGATCGGGCACGCCGAGAAGAGCATAATCATCCGAACACAGAGCAGCAAACCAGGAGACTTCGAGCGCATCGAGATCAGCAGAGCGAACCGGAACGATGGTCATTGCTGAAAGTCTCCCGGCGCTTCGGCTCACTTGAATACAGCTTGCCTAGCATCCCGTCATCGATATATCAATACTGGATCAATTTACGCCGGAAAGCTGCCTGCACGCCCGCCCATGATCGCTTCTTCCGCCCTCCCGAAACATGTCCAGCTCAGCGAAATGCTGATCCGGGAGATCCTTGCGGGCCATCTCGTCGACGGGGCGCGGCTGCCGCCGGAGCGGCGCATGGCAGCAGAGCTCGGGGTTGCGGTCGGCACCTTGCGGCGCGCCCTTGCGCTGCTCGAAGAGAAGGGATTGCTGCAGCGGGTCCAGGGCTCGGGAAACTATATCAGCGCCCGGGCGAATGTCGAAAGCGTCTATGCCTTCTTCCGGCTCGAGCTTGCCGAGGGCGGCGGCCTGCCGACCGCCCGGGTCATCGAAGCCGTCCGGCGCCCGAAGCCGCCCGGCGCCCCGGATTTCGGGGCCTCGCCTGCCGCTCACCGCATCCGCCGTGTCCGGCTGCTCGACGAGGTTCCTGTCGCGCTTGAGGAGATCTGGCTCGATACGCGCTTTACGGAGCGGCTGAAGGCCGAGGAGCTGATGGATTCGCTCTATTTCTATTACAAGAAGTCCTTCGGCCTCGTGATTGCACGCATCGAGGACCGGGTCACGCTGCGCAATGTGCCCGACTGGGCGCCCAAGACCTTCCCGATGAGGCCGGGGGCGGCGGCCGGCTTTATCGAGCGGCTCAGTTTTGCGCAGGACAACCAGCCTGCGGAATATTCGCGGACATGGTTTCATCCCGTCCTCGCCCGCTACACCATCCGCCTCCAATAAAGGAAAACTGATGTCTGATAAGATCTACGGGCTCATCGGCTGCGGCATGATGGGGACCGAGCACCTGCTGAACGTCTCGCGCCTGGAAGGCGCCCGGTTCGGCATTGTCTATGATCCGCTTGCCGATAATGCGGCGCGCGCCGCAGGCCTCGCCGGCGGCGCGGCGATTGCCGGCTCGGTCGCCGAACTCCTGGCCTTTCCCGGCCTCGATGCGGTGGTGATCTGCAGCCCCAATTTCTGCCATGTCGGCCAGCTCGAGGAGATTGCCGCGATCCGCCCGCTGCCGGTCCTGTGCGAGAAACCTCTCTATACAAAGCCGGAAGACGCCGCCCGCATTGCCGCCTTCAGCGCCGCCTACAAGCCCCCGGTCTGGGTCGCGATGGAGTATCGCTACATGCCCCCGGTCGAGGCCCTGATTGCCGAGGCGGGCGCGGTGACCGGCGGGGTTAAGATGCTGACCCTGCGCGAGCACCGCATGCCTTTCCTGCGCAAGTTCGGGGACTGGAACCGGTTCAATCAGAATACCGGCGGGACGCTGGTCGAGAAGTGCTGCCATTTCTTTGACCTGATGCGCCTGATCATCGGCTCCGAGCCCGTCCGGGTCGCCGCCAGTGCCGGCCAGATGGTGAACTATTTCGACGAAAGCTATGACGGGCGCACACCCGACATCTGGGACGGCGGGTATGTCCTCTTCGACTTTGCCTGCGGTGCGCGCGCGATGCTGGAGCTCTGCATGTTTGCCGATGGCACGAAGTGGAATGAGGAGATTTCCTGTGTCGGGCCGGCCGGCAAGATCGAGGCGCGCATTCCCGGGCCGCAGCGCTTCTGGCCGGCCGACCTCGGCGCGCCGCCGGAGCCGGAACTCTCGGTCTACCCCCGCCATCCCAGGGCGCCTGTCACACGCCTGCTGCCGGTCGATCCGGAGCTGGTAAAGATCGGCGACCATCATGGCTCGACCTTCCTCCAGCATGCGAAGTTCCTCGAGGTCGTGCGCGGGCGCGGGCGCGTCGAGGTGACCCTCGAGGACGGGGCAAAGGCCGTCCGGATGGGCCTTGCCGCCCAGGATGCGGCCAGCCGGCACGGCGTCTTGGACCTTGTCTGATGCCTGGCGCCTTCCTGCACGCCTGAAGGCCGCGGCCGGCGCGCTGCTGCCGGGCGTCCTGATCGCCGGGCTCGTCGCGGTGGCCGCCCAGTTCATGTCTGAGCATTACGGCGCGCCGGCGATGCTGGTCGCCCTGCTGCTCGGCATGGCCCTGAACTTCCTCAGCGAACCGGGCACCCCGACCGCTGCCGGCATCGCCTTCACCGCCCGCGATGTGCTGAAGTTCGGTGTGGTCCTGCTTGGCACAC
Organism: uncultured Hyphomonas sp.; assembly: GCA_964538945.1. Taxonomy (GTDB): domain Bacteria; phylum Pseudomonadota; class Alphaproteobacteria; order Caulobacterales; family Hyphomonadaceae; genus Hyphomonas. Next base: position 14,410 of record CAZIGV010000024.1, on the reverse strand, counting down.
GCATCAGTCTCGACCTGATTGCCGGCCTCGGCTGGCAGATGTTCGCCCTGGTCGTGCTGGCGACGGCGGCGACCCTGGTCTTTGGCGCCCTTGCCGGGCGCCTCTTCAGAAAGACTGCCGGCTTTTCGGTCCTGACCGCCGGGGCGGTGGCCATCTGCGGGGCGTCGGCGGCCCTTGCGATCCATGCGGTTCTGCCCGGGTCCCAGCGCTCGGATGAGCAGCTGACCTTCACCGTCCTGATGGTCACGCTGCTGTCGACGATCGCGATGATTGTCTATCCGCCCGCCCTGCTGGCGGCCGGGTTTGCGGATGCAAAGGCCGGCGCCTTCATCGGGGCGACCATTCACGATGTTGCGCAGGTTGTCGGCGCGGGCTTCCTGATTTCGGAGGAAGCCGGCAAGGCAGCCACCCTCGTCAAGCTGACCCGGGTAGCGCTGCTGGCGCCGGTTGTCGTGATCCTTGCGCTCCTCATGCGCGCCGGGGCCGCCGCAGGAGAGGGGGAGAGCGTCCGGCGCCCGCCCCTGCTGCCTCCCTTCATGGCCGGCTTTCTGATCCTTGCGGCGCTCAGCTCCTTCGGTCTTATCTCCCCTGGGCTGAGAGACGCGGCCATCCTTGTTTCGCAATGGGCCCTCCTGTCGGCGATTGCGGCTGTCGGCCTCAAAAGCTCGCTGCGGTCGGTGACCATGCTCGGGCCGCTGGCGGCTGGCCTGGTGGTGGCCGAGACCCTGTTCCTGGCCGGCTTCGTCTTCCTCGGCCTGGCGATAACCGGGTGAAAAGTCCGCGGACCGTTCAACCAGCGCGGGGGCCCTGTGTCTTTGAGGACAATGCGGCCTGCAAAAATTGATACACAATTCATATAGTTTGTGGACGGCGCTGCGAACTTCTGCCAGCGTGAAGGTAAGCGCGGGCTGCTCATAACGCCCGCCTGGGAGGAACCTGAAATGACTGACACCCGTAAACCGGTGGTATTCGCCGGCGTGCTTGCCGCAACGACCTCGCTGATGGCGCTCGCCTTGTCCCTGCCTGCTTCGGCCCAGGAAGCCGAGGCCGATACCGGTCTCGTGCTCGGATCGGTCACCGTCACGGCGCAGAAAGTGGAGGAAGACCTCCAGACGGTACCGATTGCCGTCACGTCCGTGCCCGGCGGCCTGCTGGAATCGACCGGGACAAACAGCCTTGAGAAGATCGGCAACCTGGTGCCTTCGGTGACTTTCCGCAAAGGTACCACGAACGCCAACAGTGCCCTCTTCATGCGCGGTGTCGGCACCATTACCTTCTCGGTCGCCGCCGAGCCCAGCGTCTCGACCGTCGTCGACGGCATCGTCCTCAGCCGCTCCGGCCAGTCCTTCATTGACCTTGTGGATATCGACCGGATCGAAGTCCTGCGTGGCCCGCAGGGCTCGCTGTTCGGCAAGAACGCCTCGGCCGGCCTGATCAACATCATCTCCAAGGGCGGTGCAGCGGCGCCTGAAGGCGAGGTATCGGCCTCCTATTTTGAAGGCGACGAGTACGGCCTGCGCGCCACACTGGCCGGCCCGCTCAGCGCCGATGGCCATCTCACCGGACGCATCACCGGCTTCTACAGCGAGTTTGACGGCAATATCCGCAACAAGTTCGACGGCGGCATGATCAACGGGTTCCAGCACCAGGGCCTGCGCGGGATCCTCGACTATGATGCCGGCGCCGGTCGCTACCGCCTGATCGCCGATTATTTCAAGGCCGATGATGACTGCTGCGCCGAAGTCACCGGTGTCTCGCGCGGCGTGCTTGATCCGGAGCTCGGCTTTGACGTTGCCGGTGAAGACACCCGCATCGTCAACCACAACCTCGTCACCGAGAGCCTCGATGACCAGATGAGCCTGACGGCGAGCGGCGACTGGGACGTCTTCGGCGGTCACACCTTCAGCCTGATCAGCGGCTGGCGGAAATGGGAGAATACCGAGTTCCGGGAAGGCGACTTCCTGCCGCGCCCCGTGGTTGGTACCGCCCAGCTGCATGACGTCGGCTTTGTCGAGACAGACCAGTATTCACTGGAAGCACGCCTCGCCTCGCCGCAGGACCAGGCCCTGCGCTACCAGGTCGGCGCCTTTATCTGGCGGTCTGAGAACGCACAGGACTTCACCCGTGAAGTCATCAGCTGCGCGTCCTCGACGCTGCCCGTGGATCCGGCGACCGGCCGCCGGCCGTGCAACCTCGCCGATACGGCCAATACCCTCTTCCCGACCGCCACGTCGCGCAGCGATGTCACAGTCGACAATATGGCCCTCTTCGGACAGGCCGATTATGACCTGACCGAAAAGCTCACCCTGACGGCAGGGCTTCGCTTCACCCAGGACGAGCTCGATTACACCCATACCCGCGCGCCGGGCGTCAATGCAGCCACCGGCCTGCCGGCAACCGGCCCCGGCGTCTCCGGCAACCCGGCAGGCGGCACGCTCGCCAGCGGCGGCAATGGCACCAACACCTCCCGCGGCAGCTCCTCGAACGACAACATCTCCGGAAAGCTGGTCGCGGCCTACCAGGCCACCGATAACGTAATGCTCTATGGCAGCTATACCCGCGGGTATAAGGGACCAGCCTTCAACGTCTTCTTCAATCACACGGCGCCGGTCAATGCGGTACCGATCGATGAGGAGACGTCCGACAGTTTCGAGGTCGGCTTCAAGTCCCGCCTCGCTGCCGACCGGGTCCAGCTCAACGCGGCTCTCTTCAGCGCAACCTATGACGGCTTCCAGGCGAACAACTTCGTCCTCCTGAACGGGGCTGTCGTGACCAACCTCACCAATGCCGGCGAGGTCGAGACCAAGGGCTTTGAAGCCGACCTGGTCGCGCTCCTCGCAGAAGGCCTGACGGCGCGCGCCAGTGTTGCCTATGCCGACGCCTCGGTGACCGAGTTCAACCCCAATCCGCTCACCAATGCGCCGGACGCGCGCAACGGGACGAAGCTGCCGCTGGCACCGGAATGGAGCTGGAGCGCTGGCCTCGATTATGAGCGTGAGATCATGTCACGCCCGGTCTATTTCAGCACCAACTACGCCTTCACCGGCGACCAGTTCTCCGATCTCGGCGAAGGTGGCCCGCTGGAAAGCTACGGCGTCCTGAATGCCAGCCTCGGCGTCTCCGACCCGGATGACCGCTACCGGCTGACCTTCCACGTCCGCAACCTGCTCGACGAAAGCTATGTCCTCCTGAACACATCGGCTGGCCAGCGCCTGCATATCCCGCGGGACGCGGACCGGTATGTCGGTGTCACCCTCAGGGCACGCCTGTTCTGATCCAGGATGCCCGGCCGGTCAGACCGGCCGGGCGCGCCTGAGGGCCTCCCTGCAGTCGCCCCGCAGTGCGCCGCAGTTTCGGTGCGGGGCTGGGCGGACGCCGGCTGTGCACTTTCCGCCCGCGCCGGGCTTGAAATGGACCCTTAGTTGGCCCGTATTTTCGAAGAGCTGGTGCGCAATCAGCTCGCCGTAGACCGCACTGGCGTGCGCGACGCAGCGGCTGGAGCGGGCGTATGCCTTGGCTGGACGGCTATCTCTGCACGCGGACCTGGGCCGCGGGGAAGGATTACTCGATGGCCGACCGCGCGGCATCGACGGCGCTGTTCTGGGCGGACTTGACCTACCGGATTCCGGAGCGCTTCGTGGTTGGGTGCGCCTGCCGCGCGCGGCGGCTGGAGCGGCCTTCGTATGCGCGGGCAGTGGATGAGGCGCGGCGATTCCGGCACCTCTTTCCGCTTGGGGCGCCGGACCGGCATTGAGGCAATCGAATTCACGCAGGACTTGAAATGGACCATTAATTGGTCCATTTTCTAAAAAAGTGGGAATGATCCTGTCTGGATGGATGTGCAATGCGAATTTCTGTGACGGAAGCCAAAGGATTGCTGACGGAGCTCATCCGCCGCGCGGAAGCCGGCGATGACGTGGTTCTGACCCGTCACGGACACCCTGCCGTCAGGCTTGTGCCAATCAAACCGGTTGCAAACGTTGAAGGCCGGCGTGCCTTGATAAAGGCGGCGCGCGCCGGCGCGGCTGCAAAGGTTACGAACGGCCCAAGCGCGGCGTGCAGCCAGGACTTTCTCTATGACGAAAGTGGACTGCCGGAGTGATAGCGGTCGATACGTCTGCGCTCATGGCGGTTCTGCTCGGCGAAGCGCAGGCTGATGAATGCGCGTCTGTGCTGGAGTCTGCAGGCAGTTTGCTGATCTCTTCCGGCACGGTGGCGGAAGCCCTGATTGTCGCTGCCCGCCGGAATCTCGGCGTTGAAATGGCGATGCTGATCGATGGCTTGGGGTTTGAAATCGCCAATGTTACGCCCGCGGCGGCCCGGCGGGTTGCGCTTGCCTACGAAACCTGGGGTCGGGGCCTTCATCCGGCAGGGCTGAATTTTGGCGATTGCTTTGCCTATGAAGTGGCGAAGGAGAATGCCTGTCCGCTACTTTATGTCGGCGAAGACTTTTCCCGGACCGATATCGAAAGCGCTTTGTAAACGCGGTTGATAGATCGGCCGCCGCTGCAGGGCGGGAGTATTGAGGCACTCCGCGATTTTGTCTTAAACACTCTTCAGGCTGACCCGGGCGGAAAATTCTGCGGCGCTTTCCTTGCGCTCGCAATAGCGGTCGACGAGGTAGCCGGCCCGCGCCCGGGTTAGCAGGGTGAACTTCACGAGCTCCTCCATGACGTCAACGATCCGGTCATGACAGGGGGACGGTTTCATTCGTCCGGCCTCATCGCATTCGAGGAAAGCCGTGGCGACCGGGGATTGGTTCGGAATGGTGATCAGGCGCATCCAGCGTCCGAGAATGCGAAGCTGATTGAAGGCGTTGAAGCTTTGCGATCCGCCGCAGACCTGCATGACAGCCAGTGTCTTGCCCTGGGTCGGGCGAACACCAGACCATGGCTTCCGACCAGATAACGAGATCCCTCAGTTCCCGGACTTTCGGGTGATCCTCGGGCGCGCCATCGGCAAGCGGGAGTCCGGCAGGGTCGGAGACTTTGGTCTCACAGCCAAAGCCGCGCAGGATGCGCGCTGCTTCCTCATTTGCAGGCCGGGAAAAGGATCGCTCCCGCAACGAGCCGTGCAGCAGCAGGATACGCGGGCGATAAGTGACAGGATCCGGCGCAAAGAGCGCGCCGTGTTCTGCCTACCGAAAGAATGTTTCATCGAGCGCAGGGAAGGTATCTTCGGACTCAACCGACGCGCTGTCCCGTTTCATCAATGATCATCCCGCCATCTTCCTTGAAGACAGGCCCCGGAGGCATACGGGTACAGAAGGTCCAGCACAGCTTCGCTTGGCCGGCACAGGCGCACGCCTTTAGGGGAGCAGACGATGGGGCGGTTCACCAGAACAGGGTGTTCCAGCATTTCAGCCAGAATGGCCTCCTCGCTGACGCCAGGCTCCAAAAGGCCGAGTTCCTTTGCCGGAGATTTGGTTTCGCGCAGCGCCGTGCGCGGTGTCAGGCCGGCGGCGGCAAAGAGGCCCAGAAGCTGCGGCTGCGTCCAGCCGTCCTTGAGATATTCAAGGACAATGGGCCGTTCGCCGCTCGCCTCAATGATGGCGAGCACATTGCGGGAGGTTCCGCAGTCCGGGTTGTGATGAATGACGATCATGACGTGTCTGTATTGTGCAGCCCGGGCTTTCGCCGGAGCGTTTCTGGCCGTCCTGTCCCAGCGCAGGCGCAAGGGCAGGAACCTGCGCTAGATCTCGAACGTTCCCCGCGAGGCAAGGAAACCTAGGATTTCCTCGGCGGCTTCTTCGGGGGTGCGCCCGACTGTGTCGAGGCGCAGTTCCGGGTCGCGTGGGGGCTCGTAGGGGCTGTCGATGCCGGTGAAGTTGCGGATCTCGCCGGCGCGGGCCTTCTTGTAGAGGCCTTTGACGTCGCGCTGCTCGGCGACGTCCAGGGGCGTGTCGACATGGATCTCGATGAACTCGCCTTCGGCCATCAGGGTGCGTGCCATCTGGCGCTCGGCGCGGAAGGGCGAGATGAAGGAGACGAGTACGATCAGGCCCGCATCGGTCATCAGGCGGGCAACGTTGGCGACCCGGCGGATATTCTCGACCCGGTCAGCATCGGTGAAGCCGAGATCGCGGTTGAGGCCGTGGCGGACATTGTCGCCGTCCAGGATGAAGGTGTGGCGGCCCATCGCGTAAAGACGCTTCTGCAGGGCATTGGCGATGGTCGACTTGCCGGACCCGGACAGGCCCGTGAACCAGAGGACGGCAGGGCGCTGGTTCTTCTGGTCGGCGAGGGCCTCACGCGTGATGTCGAGCGCCTGCCAGTGGATATTGGCCGCGCGGCGCAGCGAGAAGTCAATGAGGCCGAGGGCAACCGTGTCATGGCTCTGCCGGTCGATCAGGATGAAACTGCCGGTCAGGCGGTTCACGGTATAGGGATCGAAGGCGATGGGCTGTTCCAGCGAAATCGTCGTGACACCGATCTGGTTGAGTTCCAGGGTCCGGGCGGGGGTCTCTGCCAGGGTGTTGACATCGATGCCGTGCTTGGGCGCGTTGACCGTCGCTGAGACCGTGCGCGTGCCCGACTTCAGAAAATAGCGCCGGCCCGGCAGCAGCGGGCTCTCGCTCATCCAGAGAAGCTTCACCTGGAACTGGTCGGAGACTTCCGGCGGCGCATCGCCGGCGGCAATCACGTCGCCGCGCGAGGTGTCGATCTCATCGGCAAAGGTCAGCGTCACCGACTGGCCGGCGACGGCTTCATCAAGGTCGCCGCCAAGGGTGACGATACGGGTGATGGTGGTTTCGCGTCCCGAGGGAAGGGAGCGGACCCGGTCGCCGGGACGCACGCGGCCGGAAGCGATCTGGCCGGAGAAGCCCCTGAAATCGAGGTTCGGGCGGTTGACCCACTGGACCGGCATGCGCAGAGGCAGGTTTTCTGCCTCGCGGGCGATTTCGATGGTTTCGAGATAGTCCATCAGGCTCTGGCCGTCATACCAGGGCGTCTCGGGCGAGCGCGCGGTGATATTGGTGCCGGCCAGCGCCGAAATCGGAATCGGGGTGATGTCGAGCCTGCCAGGCAGGGCCTGGGCGAAGGCTCTGTAGTCCGCGACGATCGCATCGTATACGGACTGTCTGTAGCCCACGAGATCCATCTTGTTGATCGCAAGCACGAGGTGGCGGATCCCGAGGAGGGTCGCAATGATCGAATGGCGGCGCGTCTGGGTCAGGATGCCCTTGCGGGCATCGATCATCAGGATGGCGCAGTCGGCGGTCGAGGCGCCGGTTGCCATGTTGCGGGTGTATTGCTCATGGCCGGGTGTATCGGCGACGATGAACTTGCGCTTCTGTGTTGCGAAGAAACGATAGGCGACATCGATGGTGATGCCCTGTTCGCGCTCGGCCGTCAGGCCGTCGACGAGGAGGGCGAAATCGATGGCTTCGCCCTGCGTGCCGACTTTCCGGGAGTCGGCCTCGAGGGCAGCGAGCTGGTCTTCGAAGATCATCTTCGAATCATAGAGGAGGCGCCCGATCAGGGTCGACTTGCCGTCATCGACCGAACCGCAGGTGATGAAACGCAGCAGGGATTTTTGCTCATGCGCCGCAAGGTAGGCGCCGATATCCTCGGCAATGAGATCATCATTGAGGCGCATCAGAAATAGCCCTCCTGCTTCTTCTTCTCCATCGAGGCGGCCTGGTCCTTGTCGATGGCGCGGCCCTGGCGCTCGGATGTCGTCGTGAGCAGGATTTCCTGGATCACCTCGTCGAGCGTGGCCGCTGTGCTCTCCACCGCGCCGGTGAGCGGGTAGCAGCCGAGGGTGCGGAAACGCACGGATCTGGTCACGGCGTGCTTTGCGATTTCCGGCGGCACACGCTCATCATCCAGCATGATGGTCGTGCCGTTCCATTCGGTGACCGGGCGCGGGGCTGCAAAATAGAGCGGGACAAGCTCGATTCCCTCGCGGCGGATGTATTGCCAGATATCGAGCTCGGTCCAGTTCGAAATCGGGAAAGCGCGCAGGGATTCGCCCTTGTTGAGGCGGGTATTATAGAGGTTCCAGAGCTCGGGGCGCTGGCGTTTCGGGTCCCAGCGATGGCCTGCCGTGCGGACCGAGAGGATGCGCTCCTTGGCCCGCGACTTTTCCTCGTCGCGCCGCGCGCCGCCGAAGGCGGCATCAAATCCGTACATGTCGAGCGCCTGTTTCAGCGCCACCGTCTTCATTACGTCGGTATGATAGGCCGAGCCATGGGTGAAGGGGCCGACGCCTTCGGCGGCGCCCTCCTTGTTGGTATGGACGAGCAGCTCGAGGCCAAGCTCCCTGACCTTGCGGTCGCGGAATTCGATCATCTCGCGGAACTTCCAGCCGGTATCGACGTGCAGCAGCGGAAAGGGCGGGCGCGAGGGATAGAAGGCCTTAAGCGCCAGGTGCAGCATGACCGCCGAATCCTTGCCGATCGAATAGAGCATCACCGGCTTTTCGCACTCCGAGGCGACTTCGCGCAGGATGTGCAGGCTTTCAGCTTCGAGCCGGTCAAGATGGGTCAGGGTAGGCAAGGCAGATATCCTTGAAGGCGGTGACGTATCTGTTAGCGACCCTTTCAGAAGTAAGAAAGCCACTGCCGCCGCCTCTCGGCGAACCGTTGAGGAAAACTAAAACACAATCCGCCCTCCGCCTCGCCCGGAGAGGTGTCATAAATGAACACAAATCGTCATTGTTCGGCCTGACCTGCGAGGTTTATTGGGTTGCTGTCCCGCTGGGCGGGCGAAGGGTTGGAGTATCTGTTGCATGTGCGGGATCGTGGCGATTGCCGGCCGGGCTGACGTAGCAGGCCGGCTGATCGAAGGACTGAAGCGTCTCGAATATCGCGGCTATGACAGCGCGGGGATTGCGACCGCCCGTGAAGAGGGCATCGCGCGCCGCAGGGCAAAAGGCAAAATCCAGAATCTCGAGGCAAGGCTGCAGGACGAGCCGCTCGAAGGCTTCACCGGCATTGCGCACACCCGCTGGGCAACGCACGGCGCCCCCAACGAGACCAACGCGCACCCGCACATGGCCGCCGGCGTGGCCGTGGTCCATAACGGCATCATTGAGAACTACCGGGACCTGCGCGAGGGACTGGAAGCAAAAGGCCGCGTGTTCGAAACCGAGACCGACACTGAGGTCATCGCCCAGCTTGTCGCCCAGTACATGGCGGACGGCATGGACGAAGTGTCCGCCTTCGGCGAGGCGCTCAAAGCGTTTACGGGCGCCTTTGCGATTGCCGCCATCTTTGCCGGCAGGCCGGACCTCGTGATCGGCGCGCGCAGGGGCGCGCCGCTGGTGCTCGGCTATGGCGAGGGCGAGATGTATCTCGGTTCAGACGGCATCGCGCTGGCGCCGCTGACACGGGAGGTGACTTATCTGGAAGAGGGTGACTGGGTCATCCTGACGAAGAACAGTTTCGACATACGCAACCTTCGCGGCGAACGGGTGAACAGGCCGCGCGTGACCTCGGCGGTCAGCGACGCACTGATCGAGCGCGGCGAATATGACCACTTCATGCTGAAGGAAATCCACGAGCAGCCCGAATCGCTCGCCCGCTCGATCCTTCCCTATATCGACCAGGCATCGCAGACGATTGCCGTCAGCGAGGTCGCCTCCGGCGTTTTTGCGGCGGCCGACCGGGCGGTCGCGGTCGCCTGCGGCACGGCCTATTATGCCGCGTTCACAGCGAAGTACTGGTTCGAGCAGGTCGCAAGGCTCGCCCTCGAGCCCGATATCGCCTCTGAGTTCCGCTACCGTCAGCCCGTTCTGCCAGAGACGGGGTTCGCGATGTTCGTCAGCCAGTCGGGCGAGACGGCCGATACGCTCGCCGCGCTGCGCTATTGCCGCCAGAATGGCAAACCGGCCATTGCGGTGGTCAACGTGCCCGAAAGCTCGATCGCGCGGGAAGCCGGCGCAGTCGTTGCGACCCATGCCGGACCCGAGATCGGGGTTGCCTCGACCAAGGCCTTTACCGCGCAGCTCTCCGTGCTGGCGGTTCTGGCGCTCGCCGCCGCCAAGGCGCGCGGCCAGCTTTTGCCGGGCGACGAGCTAAGATATGTAAAGAGCCTGCTCGCCCTGCCGCGCAAGGTGACCGAGGCGCTGGAAGCGCAGGCCGAGATCCGGGAGATCGCTAAGCTGATCGCCGGCAAGCGCGATGTGCTGTTCCTGGGCCGCGGGCGCTATTACCCGCTGGCGCTGGAGGGGGCGCTGAAGCTGAAGGAAGTCTCCTACATCCATGCCGAAGGCTATGCCGCCGGTGAGCTGAAGCACGGGCCGATTGCCCTGATCGAGAAGGGCCTGCCCGTGGTGGTCGTTGCGCCCTATGACGAGCTCTTCGAGAAGACGATCTCGAACGTCGAGGAGGTACGTGCCCGAGGGGCAGAGGTAATCCTGATCTCGGACGACAAGGGCATCAAGGCCGCCGGGCGCCGGGCAGACCATGTGATCCGCCTGCCGGACGGGGATGCGGTCTCGCTGCCGATCCTGGCGGCCATTCCGCTGCAGCTTCTGGCCTATCACGTGGCCGTCGTCAAAGGCACGGACGTCGACCAGCCGCGCAACCTTGCGAAGTCGGTCACCGTCGAATAACCGGGCGCTTGTGAGCGGGAGGCCTGCCAATGCCCGCCAGGGCGACTGCCGAGATTGAAGCGCGCGTCAGCGGCCTCCTGAGTCAAAGGGGTCCGCAGATTGGCAAGGAGCTCGCCTCCGCGCTCAGTGACGTGCCGGTGCTGGCGCTGTGGCAGGCCTGCTTTCGCAGCCAGTCTTTCCTGATCTCGCACTTTGCAAGTTATTACCTGCGCTTCGACATTACCCGCGCAGACCAGGTCCGCCTCAGCCCCTCGATCCTGCGGGATTTCCTGTCTTTCACCCTGTTCGGCCTGCCCGGCCAGCGCGAACAGATGATCGAGCGCCAGGGCCAGCTGTCCAATATGCACAGGGAAGTCAGCCGCCAGAAGCTCTCGGTCGCGCAGCAGGCGATGCGTTCGGTGTTCCTGAAACAGTCCCAGGCGGTGCGCAGCCAGGTCTGCGCCTTCATTGCCGGCGACCTGGCCTATTTCCTTGCCCATAACGAGCCGCGTGAACATGCCGCCTCGGGCGAGATGGTGCGCGGGTCGGACATCGACATTGTCGTGATCATCCATGACAGCCTGGCCGATGAGACAAAGCAGCAGTTCGAGGCAGAGCTGACGGCGCTCAAAAGCTTTTACCTGCGCCACCCCGACTATCGTCATGAGATCGATTTTATCTGCAAGCGCCAGTCCGTGATGGAGCGCCAGTTCGGCTATGTCGACATCCACGACAAGATCGCCAGCAAGATTGCCTGGGAATCGATGTTCCTCGCCGGCTCGCTCACCCTCTATATGGAAATCCGCGAGGCAATGGGGCGCACCGGGGTCGACAAGCTGATCGAGGCAGACTTCGACCATGCCCTGCGCGACCGCAAGCATGCCATGCGCACGCTGCTGAATGCGCCGGGTGACCAGCTCGATGAGGAGACGCGCTCGTTGTTCTATTTTTCGCAGGAACGCGTCGAGTTCAGCTGACACAGGCTGAAACCAAGTGTGACTGGCGCGGGAGCCTCCAAAGCGACTACCACCCGGCGCGGGGTGTTTTTGCGGAGCCTTTCATGCAGTTTATCGACCTTCAGGCCCAGCGGCGGCGCATCGAGCCCGAGATCAACGCCGCCATTCAGGGCGTGATCGAGAGCGGGCGCTATGTGCTCGGGCCGGAAGTGGGCGAGCTTGAGCGCCAGCTGGCGGCCTGGTGCGGGGCACGGCATGCCGTGACCTGCGCCAACGGCACGGACGCGCTGGCACTTGCCCTGATGGCCTGGCAGCTGAAGCCCGGGGACGCGGTCTTCTGTCCGAGCTTTACATTCGTCGCGACAGCGCAGGTCGTGCCCTGGCTCGGTGCCTGGCCGGTCTTCGTCGACATCCTGCCTGAGACCTACAATATGGACCCGGCGAGCCTTGAGGCCGCCATCCTGCGCGTCAAGGCCGAAGGCCGGCTGAAGCCGAAAGTGGTGATCGCGGTGGACCTCTTCGGTCAGCCTGCGGACTATCCCGCCATCCGCACGATCTGCGACACGCACGGGCTGAAGCTGATCTCGGATACTGCGCAGGGCTATGGCTGCACGCTGAACGGGCGCCACCCATCGGACTGGGCGGATATTGCGACCACGAGCTTCTTTCCGGCGAAACCCCTTGGCTGCTACGGCGATGGCGGGGCAGTCGTGACGAACGACAGCGCGCTGGCCGAGCTCATCGAGTCGCTGCGTGTCTATGGCAAGGTGACGCCGACAGATGCCGCTGAGCGTAACTTCCACCACGACCCGAAATACCTCTCCCTGCGCATCGGCATGAACTCGCGGCTGGATACCATTCAGGCGGCGATCCTTCTGGAAAAGCTGAAAATCTTTGCCGACGAGATCGGAAAGCGCGAAGCTGTGGCGCAGCGCTATACGGCCGCTTTTGCCGGCAGGATCCGGCGCGTGCCGCAGGTTATTCCCGGCGGGCAGAGCGTCTGGGCCCAGTATGTGATCGAACACGGCAGCCGCGACGCATTGCAGGTGCACCTGACGGCGAACGGTATCCCGAGCATGGTCTACTACCCCGTGCCGGTCCACGCGCAGGACTTTGCGGCCCGCTTTGCGCCGCCTGAGGGCTCCTTGCCGGTGACCGAGGAGGCGAGCCGGCATGTGCTTGCCCTTCCGATGCATCCCTACCTTGGGCGGACCGATCAGGACCGCGTGATAGACGCGGTCCTGGCGTTCAAAGGCTGAGCTCTTTGTTCACACCCTAACCGGCCCAGTCAGCTTCGATATCTGTCTGGAAGGGATCAGTCTTCTCGAAGTTGGACACAATCTCATCGGCGAGGCTATTGATGCGAGCAGGTGACGCAAACGCGGTTGTGCCGGACCGGACCTCTGCATGTTCGAATGGAGCGGCGTGAAAGAAGACTTGGTCTGTTGGCAGGGGGGGTAGCACAGTGGAGAAGTCGAAGGCATCGTGCTCGAGTGACCAGGGGGCCAACCGGTAGGAGTCGCTGGCCGTTCCCAAGGGCAGCGCGCCATCATGGTCCACGATGTTTATGGGTTCGGAGACCTGAGGCTTGCTGCCCTCATCCGGGGTTTCAGCGGCCAGCGGCGTGAACGTACGCCCTTCATGGAAGCCTGCGACGATATAGTGCCAGGTGGCCGCAGCATAGTTCGTGCCGAAAGCGGCCTGCAGGTCTGCGTAATTGGCGACATACTGCACCGCATCGAAAGCGGTAAGGCTGCGTCCTTCAGAATAGCCCGCTGCAACATAGTGCCAGGCTGCAGCCTCCTCATTGGCCCCAAAGGCCAGGATGAGGTCCACGTTCGAGGCAATATAGCGCAGCCCGTCGAACGTGTCGGCCGCCCGTCCCTCGTTGAAGCCTGTGCCGACATAGTGAAGGATCCCTCGCGCAGCATCCGGGCCGAAAGAGAGAATGAGGTCAACGTGCGAGGCGATGTAGTCTAACGCACGGAATGAGGTCGTTGGCAGCGCTGCATTGAAGCCGGTCGTGATGTAGTGGCGTGCAGCGAGGTCCTCATTGCTACCGATCGTGCTGATAAGTGACGGATTAGAGGCCAGATAAAGCAGCCCATCGAAATTGTCTGTCGCACGGCCCTCATTTACCCCGGTCGTGATGTAATGGGCAGTTGCCGTTCTCTCATCCGTCACGAAGGCGGCAATCAGGTCCGGGTTGCTGGCGATATAGTCCAGGGGACGGAAGGCGTTGATCGAGCGGCCCTCGGCCGCGCCGGCAACAACATAATGTTCGATGGCCGCGGCCTCGTTGACCCCAAAGGCAAGTCGCAGGTCAAAGTTGGAGGCAATGTAGCGCAGCGCATCAAACGCCGACGCTGAGCGTCCTTCAAAAAACCCTGAGCCGGCATAGTGATTGATGGCTCGCTGCAGGTCAGCGCCGAACGCCTGCAACAGGTCTGCGTGGCTCGCGAGGTAGTGGAGCGGGTTGAAGACCGGCAGGCTGGAGGCCAGAATGGCGGCATCGGAGAAGGAAATCTCCTCGATGCCTGTCAGAATATCTGTCTCGCCGATGCCGCCAACGGTGACCAGAATCCTGTCATCGGCAAGGCGCACCACACTCACACTGCTCAACTGAATGTCGTAGCGAGCGATGTCGTAGCCCGGCCCGCCGTTCAGCGTATCGCTGCCGGCGCCGCCAATCAGGGTGTCGTTGCCCTCATTGCCGTTCAGGACGTCATCGCCGCCCAGCCCGCTGATCACATCGTCCCCGCCGAGGCCGGAGATCGTGTCCGGCGCTTCGGTTCCCGTGAGCACGTCGTTCCCGTCTGTCGGTTGTGACGACGGCGGAGGTGGAGGCGGAGGTGGAGGTGGAGGCGGAGGTGGAGGTGGAGGTGGAGGTGGAGGTGGAGGTGGAGGTGGAGGTG
>CAZIGV010000023.1:0-40723 GCA_964538945.1 uncultured Hyphomonas sp. | reverse complement strand
CTAGACCATGCCGCCATCGGTGGGCAGACCCAACAGGATACGCCCGGTCAGCTCCAGCGTCGCAGGCGCCGTCACGATATGCTGCGTGATCGCGTGCGCATCGCGGAAGCGGCGCTGAAGGTCGCTCGTTTCAAACAGAGCCGCTCCGCCGCCGAGATCATACAGGTTGCGGCAGATCTCGGCGCCCACACGGGTCGTATGGGTGCAGGCAAGGCGCAGGTCAGCGCGCAGCTCGATCGGAATTTCATCGGTCTCGAGCGCCGCTGCCCAGACACGGTCGATTTCTGAGAACAGGTAGGCGCGCGCTGCGCGCCATTGCGCCTGGCTGGTCGCATAGGCCGCCTGCATCGACTGTCGCTCCGCCAGCGTCTTGGCTGAACCCTGGCTTTTCTTGACCGTGGCAAGCTCGTGAAACGCATCCAGCGCACCGCGCGCATTGCCGAGCGCCACGCCGCAGACGCCGAGGGCGAGCAAGCCGAAGGCAGGAAACTTGTACAAGGCGCCGCCTTCCCGCGGCCTGTCAGAGACAAGCGAGACCGAACGCCCTCTCGGTACGAGCAGGTCCCTGACTTCGATATCGCCCGAGCCGGTGCCCTTCAGTCCCATAACATGCCAGGTGTCATGGAGCACCGCGTCACTCGCCGGAAAGACCATCATCCGCGTATCCGGCGCGCCGGTGGGCAGGCGCCTCATCTCGCCGCTTTCCCAGATCGTGCATCCGCCGCACAGCCAGGTACAGTTGGCCGAGCCCGAGCCCCACTGCCAGCGCCCGGAGACCCGGTAATGATCGCCCTCGATCTCGGCGCGGCCCATCGGGGCAAAGACGCCGCCGGTTATAATCAGCGGGTCTGCATAGATCTCCTGCGCGAAGAGCGGCTCCATATACGCGGCGTTGAGCGCTGTCGTGGCGCCGATCATCGCGCACCAGCCGGCGCTGGCATTGGCCGCGGCCAGTGTTTCCGTCACTTCGACGATCTCACGCGGTGTTAACTCAAGGCCCCCGAAGCGCTTCGGCGTCACCATTCGGAAGACACCGGCTGCAGCCAGTCTCTGGGCAAGGTCTGCCGGCAGGCGCCGGGCCTCCTCCATCTCGGCGGCTCTCGCCTCCAGCTGCGCGAGCAGCGGCTTGATCGATGCCCTGAGATCGAATTCATGATGGGAGTCTGCCATGATGCGAGCCTAGCGTGTTTGCGCCCGGTTTCAAAGGCCCCGGCTGGCGGCGCGATCTGACCGCGACAGCATTGCTGAAGAGCACGCCCCCGCCTAGACTTAGAGTGTCCCACCCCTTCTCGCGAGGCGCACACCATGACGGACCAGCTGCTGGAAACATTCGAAGACGGCATTGCCACCCTGACCATCAACAGGCCGGAGGCCCGCAACGCGCTGACCAGCGAGCTACTGGACGCGCTCGCAGCTGCGGTTCCACGCCTCGCGCTCGACCCGAAAGTCCGCGTTGTGGTGCTGACAGGGGCTGGCGGCGCCTTTTGTGCCGGTGGAGACGTCAAAGGCTTCGTCGCGCAGCCGGCAGGCACGTCTGCAGAGGGCGCGCCGCCTTTCAGCATGGAACAGCGCATCGCCGGCCTGCGCAAAGGCATGGAAACGGCGAAATGGCTGCACGAGATGGCGAAACCCACGCTCGCCGTGATGCCCGGCGCAGCAGCCGGAGCTGGCCTCTCGCTTGCGCTCGCCTGCGACATGCGGATATGCACCACAACCGCCAAGCTGACGACAGCTTTCTCGAAAATCGGCGCGAGCGGCGATTATGGCGGCTCCTATTTCCTCACCAAGCTGGTCGGCGAAGCAAAGGCGCGGGAGCTCTACTTCACCGCTGACGTGATCACGGGCGAGCAAGCTGCCATGCTCGGGATCGTCAACGAGGCCGTCGCTCCAGACCGTTTCCATCAGGCCGCCGCCGAGAAAGCACGCTACCTTGCCGGGCTCCCCACAGTCGCCATTGGCTACATGAAGAAGAACCTGAACCTCGCCGCCAGCGCCACCCTGTCCGAAGTGCTTGACATGGAAGCCGCCCACATGGTCCGTACCATGATGACCGAAGACCACAAGGCCGCCTCGCGGGCCTTCGTCGAAAAGAAGCCACCGGTCTTCAGGGGCTGCTGACGGATCAGGGCTTCCGCTCGCCGTTCAGTTTCGAAGGTACCGCATGGCGCCAGGACATGACGAGGGCCGAGCGAAGCGTCGTCGCATCGCACGCCTTCAATCGGATCGACGTCGTCCCCCTCTGTCCCCATGTGTTGGGTACTGGGAAGAAGATCGCAGGGTCAGCCTCACCTAGCATCCGCTGCTCCTGCGGTGTGAGGAACAGGTTCGAGAATTCATAATGGGGCGGCAGGGTACAGAAGATCTTCCCCTTCGGTACATCAACCCGGAAACCCGGCCAGCTAAAATGCGGTCTCTCGACTGCGCGGGCTAATGCCAGGGCCGCAGCCCGCAGCTTCGCCGGAGTGATCATCTGAATATCTTCGGCTTCCTCGCCTGGAACCGCCGGCCGGCTTCCCGGTAACGCCGCGCTTTGCCATTGGGCGCGAGCGCATAAGTCTGCTCGCGCAGGTACTCCATCAGGCCCCGGCGCCTGCCTGCCGCATCGAGCGCTTCGGGTGTCAGCGTCTCGCCGATCTCGACCTGCAGCGTCTTACCCATCCGTCGGCGTACTTCGCGAAACACCAATGCGAGGCGCAGCTCCAGCGACAGGTGCGATGCAATCTGGAACAGCCGCGAATTCTGTCCATCAAAGAAAACCGGCGTGACATGCGCACGGCCCTGGGTGATCAGCTTCGCCGTAAACGGCTTCCACTCATCATCCACCGCCAGCGGATCAAACGGACCCGGCGTCGTCGCGACTCCGCCGCTCGGAAACACCACGATACAGCCGCCCCCCTTGATATGCCCCAGCGCCGCCCTGCGCATCGCCACATTTGCATCGACGGCTTCGCGGGTACCAGAAAAGTCAACCGGAAGCAGATAAGGCCGCGCCTCGGGCACGCCGTCTAGAACCGAATTTGTCAGCACCCTGAAGTCGCTGCGGCGCAAACTGACGAGCCAGCTGATGACCAGACCGTCGAGTACACCAAAAGGATGGTTTGCCACAATCACAAGCGGTCCTTCGCGCGGAATCTGTGCATGCCGGCTCGCCGAGAATTGTACATCAAGGTCGAGGAGGCGGATGGCCGCTTCAAAGAACGGGACATCGCGCGACAGGTCGGCGCGGTAATGGTCATAGAGCTGCTTGATCTTCGGCTGGCCGGAAAGCTGCTCTACTGCACGCACAAGCCGCCGCTTCAGCGGGTCCTCGAAATAGGTCGCA
Organism: uncultured Hyphomonas sp.; assembly: GCA_964538945.1. Lineage (GTDB taxonomy): Bacteria > Pseudomonadota > Alphaproteobacteria > Caulobacterales > Hyphomonadaceae > Hyphomonas. The sequence continues at coordinate 37,401 of CAZIGV010000023.1, read as the reverse complement.
TAGGAAAGCTCGGGCTGGCTTTCGGTCAGGGTCAAAGCCGCCACATCCGTGCGAGGTTATTCTTCTGCATGTCCGACGAGCCGCCGACGATTGGCATGCCGAGCAGGTCGCGCACATTCCGCTCGATATCATGGGCATCCGACAGGCCATAGGCCCCGATCACCTGCTGGCTGGCCAGCGCGATCTCGATCCCGGTATCGGCCACGAAGAGTTTCGCCATCGCCGTTTCTGCCGAGCAGGGCCTGCCTTCGCCGGCGAGCCAGGCTGCGTGATAAAGCATGTGGCGGCAGGCCGCCAGTTTCGTGCGCGCCGTGACGAGCTTGTGGGCAATCGCCTGATGCCTGCCGATGGGTTTACCGAACTGCACGCGCTCGCCGGCATATTTCCAAGCCTCTTCCAGCGCCGCGCGTGCGATGCCATAGGCGACCGCCGTGATCTCGATCTTCTCGACATCCAGTGCGCGCCCAGCCAGAGCCTCCCATCCCTTATTCCATTTCTCCGGGCCGCCGACGATGGCGGTCTCGGGCAGGCACACGTCATCAAGATACACATCCATCGAGTGGGTGTAGCGAAGGTTTGCGTGCTCTATAGGCTGCATCGTCACGCCTTTGGCCCTGGTCGGCACGAGCACGAAGGTCAGGTTGCCGTGCCGGTCGCCCGGCTCGCCGGAGCGGCAGAGGCAGTAGATATAATCTGACCAGTCCGCACCCGTGCACCAGCGCTTGGCGCCCGTGATGACGATCTCGCTGCCCCGGCGCTCCACCCGTGTCTCGACACTCGGCAGGTCGCCGCCGACATTCGGCTCCGACAGGCCATAGCAGAGGAACATCTCGCCGCGCGCGATTTTCGGCAGCAATGCCTCCTTCTGCTCCTGTGACCCATTCTCGGAGATATTCAGGCCGCCATAGAAGGCGGCGTGGATAAATGGCCCGGCCATGCTGGACCCGCCCTGGCAGAGCTCCTCGATCACGGCGGCGGCGGCATAAATATCCTCCCCCTGCCCGCCATAGGCCTCAGGAATGGTCAGGCCGATCAGCCCCATCTGCGCCAGTTCCTTGAACAGCCCCCGGTCCCAGGTCGCCGCCTTGTCCCATTCCCGACGCTTCTCGCGCGGCATCTTCTCCGCCACCCAGCGCGACAGCTGGCGGCGGATTTCAGTGACGTGTTCGGGTTCAGCGGCAAAACTTATCATGGGGCTGTTGTCACCTGCTGGCCGATTTCGTCAAGCACATACGGTGTCGACTGGTAGGTCTGGTTTATCCAGTTGCCAAACAGGAGGTGGGCATGGCTGCGCCAGCGGTTCAGCGGCGCCCGCGCCGGATCGTCGCCAGGGAAGTAATTGTGCGGCACGCCAATCGGCAGGCCCTGCGCAACATCGCGCTCGTACTCTTCTTTAAGCGAGAAGGAATCATACTCGACATGGTTGAACATGAAGAGGCTGCGGTGCGCCGCGTCCTGCAGAAGGCACGGGCCAGTCTGTTCACAGTCGACCAGGAGGCCTAGTTGAGGCCGCGCGAGCACGTCTTCGCGGTGCACCTCAGTCCATCGCGACACAGGTATCAGAAAGTCATCCGAGAAACCGGAGAGGAATGGAGATGCTGGCGCCAGATTACGTTGGCGGAAAACACCGAAAGCCTTCCTGTCAAGCAGGTATTTCGGCAGGCCGTAGAAATGCCAGCCAGCTGCCATAGCACCCCAGCAGATGAAGAAGGGCGAATGCACATTCGTCCGGGTCCAGTCAAATATCTGCGCCAGCTCACCCCAATAGCTCACATCCTCGAATGTTAACTGCTCGACCGGCGCACCTGTTACGATGAACCCATCAAACTTGCGTTCACGGATTTCTTCCCAGGTCTGGTAAAAGCTGATCAGATGTTCCGTGGGCGTATTCTTAGGCTGGTGCCCGCCGATGCGTACGAGTGTCAGGTCGACCTGCAAGGGCGAAGCGCCAATCAGCCGGGCGAGCTGTGTCTCAGTCCGGATCTTGTTCGGCATCAGGTTCAGCAGGCCGATCTGCAAGGGACGGATATCCTGGCGGATGGCATCTGTCTCGCGCATCACGGCAACGCCCTCGCGCTTCAGCGTTTCGGCGGCTGGCAGCGTATCGGGAATCCGGATCGGCATCGCAAAATGACCTCAGCGGCCTGCTTCAGACTGCAAACACATCGCGTGAGAGGCAGAGAAAGGCGGGTGCAATTCCCGCATCTCGGCCCTTTAGCGACTTGTTTAACGTGGCTGCAAGCCGGCCGGCCAAATCACCACGCAGTGCGTTTAGCGTGGGATTGAGCCGGCGACAAGCGCCTCGTCCGTGCTCCGCCTGAGCGCCCGGTCAGACCGCCACCAGCCCTTCAGCGACAACGCACGCACCCCGCTATGGCCCGCGAGAACCAGCAGCCCCGAAAGGATGCCGAGATTCTTGATGAAATTCTGCATTTCCCGTTCGCTGGAAACACCGGCGTGATCATTCCAGAAGTCATGCAGAAGGACATTGACCAGCAAGACATAAATCACCAGGCCAAGCGCCGTCAGGCGAACATGTCGCCCGGAAATCAGCAGTAGGCCACCAGCCACATTAGCCACCGCGGCAACCCACATCAGCAGGTGTGCCATCCGCACATTGTGCGCCTCCATCAGGGCCACATGCACGTCCGGCGCGGCGAATTTCATCAGTCCAGGCACAAGAAAGTAGAGGCCGAGCAAAAATCGACCCGAGAGGATGAGAGCGTTCGACATGTGCTCACTCCCCCGTAAGCTTTGGTGCGCGTTTTTCCTTGAAGGCGGTGACGGCCTCGCGCCGGTCGGAGAGGTAGTTCGAGACACTCTCCCAGCCGATCGACGCATCCATAAGCTGCGCGGCGAGCGCGCGTAGCGGGATGTTGGCGGTCGTCTTCGTCCAGCGCACGGCCCATTTCGGATTGGCCAGGATTTTGCCCGCAATCTCGTCCACCTTCGCGTCAAGCTCTGCTCCGGGCACGGCATAATTGATCAGGCCGAGGCGCTGCGCTTCAGGCGCGGAAAGAAGATCGCCGGTCATCAGCAGTTCCTTCGCCTTGGCAAAGCCGATCAGCTGGGGCCAGATCACTGCCCCGCCATCGCCCGCCACGAGACCGACTTTGACATGCGGATCACCGATCTTGGCTGTCTCGTCCGCAATGATCACATCGCACAGGAGCGCGATCGTGGCGCCGAGCCCCGCGGCCGCGCCGTTCATCCGGCACAGGATCGGCTTCTCCATCTGCAGCAGCGTGACGACGATCTGCTTGGCATCCCAGCCGATGGCCCGAAAGCGCTCGGGATGGTTGATCTGTTCCTCGAACCAATCGAAGTCCCCACCCGCACAGAAAGCCCGTCCCTTTGCGGAGAGAATGATCAGGTCGCTCTCGCTGTCCCGCTGCAGGCAGTTGAACACCAGCGCCAGTTCGGTATGCATCGCCTCGTCGACGCCGTTCACCGGATGCGAAGAGGTGATGTAAGCTGTCAGTTGCCGCCCCCTCCGCTCGAAAGTGAAGCGCTCCCACTTGTCTTTCGTAATATCATAGGTCGCGCTCATGGGGCCCTCCGGTGCGGTTCTCGGCCCGACCCTAGCCTGACCGGCGGCAAAGTCACGGGGGTGACCACCGCTTGTTCCCGGGCTAGACTGAAGCATCCGCTGAAAGCCGTCCCATGCCCCGCGACACCCTGTTCCTTCTCCCGCCCGGCTTTGCCGCCAATGGCCGGCGCGAATTCTGCCCGGAATGTGCCGAGCTCTGGGGCGTGCTCTCCTGGTTTCCTGCGCTGAAGGAGACGCTCGACATCATCTATGTCGGCATCGACCACCCACGCGCCCAGATCACAGCGATGCTTGGCGAGGGACGCCACAATGCGCCGACCCTGGTGCTGCACCCGGGCAGCCCCCGCGCTGAAGGGGTCACCTATGCACAGGCCAATGACCGCGCCTACCTGTCCTCAGCCCGCCTGATCGCCCGCCATTTCGCTGCCCTCCACGCTACCCCGCTCCCCCGGGGACACTGACCGGCGCCCCCTTGCCTCCCGCAGCGTCAGCCCCCGCTAAATCAGGTCCGACGCGAAACATCGGAGGAAACCCATGCCCGCAGCGCCCGTAAAAACCCGCATCACCGAGATGCTGGGCATCGAAAAGCCTATCATCCAGGCTGCAATGGGCTGGATCGCCCGCGCGCCGCTCTCCTCCGCCGTCTCCAATGCCGGCGGTATGGGCATCATTGAAACCTCGTCCGGCGAACTCGATGCGATCCGCGAGGAAATCAGGAAGATGAAGACGCTGACCTCGAAGCCGTTCGGCGTGAATGTTGCCCAGGCCTTCGTGCGTGATCCGAATATCATCCCCTTCATCATCGACCAGGGCGTCAACTTCGTCACCACTTCGGCCGGTGATCCCATGAAATACACCGGAACGCTCAAGCAAGCGGGCCTGACTGTCTTCCATGTTGTTCCCTCCCTCGCCGGCGCCCTGCGTGCGATCGAGGCCGGTGTCGACGGCCTCATCGTCGAGGGCGGGGAAGGCGGCGGCTTTAAGAATGCCAGGGATGTTGCCTCGATGGTTCTGATCCCGCAGGTCTGCGAAAAGGTCCGCGTGCCGGTTGTTGCCGCCGGCGGCATCATGGATGGACGCACCATGGCCGCGGCCTTTGCGCTCGGCGCCGAAGGCGTGCTGATGGGCACGCGCATACTCTCCTGCGCCGAAAGCCCTGTGCATGCCAACTGGAAGGAGGCGATCGTCAGGGCCGACGCGACCGATACCGTGTTCCTCAACCGGACCGGGCCGGGCCCAGCCCTGCGCGCCCTGCGAACCCAGAGGACCACGCGCCTCGAGAAGGAGGGCAGCTCCAATATCTTTGGCGAGTTTGCCGGTACGCAGGAGGTCTATTTCGGCGGCAATCTCGAAGCAGGTATCGCCCTCACGGGCCAGGTCGCCGGTCGGATTTGTGAGGTCAAACCCATAGCGCAGATCTTCGAGGAGACGCTCCAGGAGTATCACCTCACCCTCGCCCGCCTGCCACGCTGAGGCGTCCCGGGCGGGTTCAGCTCTGAGCCCTTGCGGATCGCGCTAAACCTGAGCTTTGTGATTGTAAGTCACTATAAGCGAGGGCTAAACACGCAGCAAAACAATCCATGCAGAGGAAGACTGATGAAAATGTCTGAAGCCCTTAAGGGCGGCGCGGCCGCTCTCGCTCTCATCGCTACGACTGCCTGCGGGGCAACAGCCGCAAGGGAATCAGCCGCCGCCGTGCAGATCGAGTTGCCAGCGATCACGGTGACCGACGCCGAGCTCGAGGGCAATCCGTTCCGTGCGGCCTGGACCGGCCCCTACGGCGTCCCGCCTTTCGCCGAGATCAAGACCGAGCATTTCAAACCCGCCATCCTCAAGGGCATGCTGGAAGCACGCGCCGACATCGAGGCGATTGTCAGTAATCCTGAAGAGGCAACGTTCGAAAACACGGTGCTGGCCCTGGAACGCTCGGGCCAGTCGCTCAACAAGGTCATGGGTGTCTTCGGCAACCTCTCGAGCACGGACACGAACGAAGCGATTCAGGCCCTGGAAGCCGAGATCTACCCGATGTTGACGCGCGAGCGTGACGCCATCACGTTCAACCCGGTCCTCTTCGCCCGGGTAAAAGCGGTGTACGAACAGAAAGACCGCCTCGGTCTCGATGAGCAGGAAGCCCGGCTTCTGGAGCTGACCCACCGCAACTTCGTACGCGCCGGCGCCGCCCTTTCCCCGGCAGTCCAGGCCGAAGTGTCGAAGATCAATGAGGAGCTTTCAGCCCTTACGACCCAGTATGGGCAAAACCTGCTGGCCGAAACCAAGGCCTTCAAACTCGTCGTCACCGACGAATCCCGCCTTGGCGGGCTCTCCGAAGATTTCAGGAGGGCGCTGGACGCGGACGACAACAAGACCTGGGAAATCGGCCTCGACCGCTCTGTTTTTGAGGGCTTCATGACCAATGCGCTCGACCGCGAGCTTCGCAGTGAGCTATTTGACGGCTACCGTCTGCGCGCCTCGAAAGGCGAGTTCGACAATGGTCCGGTTGCGATCAGGATCGCCCAGCTTCGGGCCAAGCGCGCCGAACTTATGGGCTATAAGAGCCATGCACACTACGTGCTCGACAACCGCATGGCCAAGACGCCGGAGGCGGCGCTCGAGTTCCTCGCGAAGGTACTTGAGCCAGGCCTCAAGCGAGCCGCCGAGGAACAGGCCGACATGGAAAAACTCGCAGGTTTCCCGATCGCCGGCCATGACTGGTGGCATTATGCGGAAAAGGTTCGGGCCGACAGGTACGCCTTCGACGAGACGCAGCTTCGCCCCTATTTCGAACTCGGCCGCACCCGTGACGGCGCCTTTGAAGTTGCCTCGCGCCTGTTCAACATCACGCTCGAGCCTGTCGATGTGGCCGGCTGGCATCCGGCTGTGGAGGCCTTTGATGTCAAAGACAATGCGACAGGCAGGCATCTCGGCCTGTTCATGATGGACCAGTTCTCTCGCGAGTCAAAACGCGGCGGCGCCTGGATGAGCGCCTACCGGGAGTCCTCCGAACTCGATGGTAACGTGATCCGTCCGATTATCACCAATAACATGAACATGGTGCCACCCGCCGAGGGTCAGCCGGCGCTCATGTCGTATACTGAAGTAGAAACGCTGTTCCATGAGTTCGGTCACGGATTGCATGGCCTTCTGACAACCATCCGTTATCCCAGCTTCTCAGGCACATTCGGCGGGCCAGACTATGTCGAGTTCCCCGCGCAGGTCCTGGAACACTGGGCGGGAGAGCCTCAGGTGCTGGCGGAATATGCCCGCCACTACCAGACCGGCGAAGTTATCCCTCAGGCCCTGATCGATAAGATGAACAAGGCATCGACCTTCAACCAGGGCTTCAAGACCACCGAGTTCATCGCGGCTTCGCTGATCGACCTGCACTGGCACATGCTAACCTCGCAGGAGGCTGGCGCAATCACTGACGCGCGTGCCTTCGAGATCGACGTCCTGAAAAAGTACAATATTCCCGAAGTGATTGAGCCGCGTTACCGAACCACCTACTTCTCCCACATCTTCGATGGCGGCTATAGCGCCGGATATTATTCCTATCTTTGGGCTGAGATTCTGGATGCCGACGGTTTTGACGCGTTCAAGCAGTCGGGGGACATCTTCAACGCTGAACTGGCCGCAAAACTGAAACAGTGGGTTTATGAGTCCGGTGGCCTGCGCGAGACGGACGAGCTTTACCGCAACTTCCGCGGTTCGGATCCAGGCATAGAACCCCTTCTGCGCAACCGCGGCTTCGCCGATCCTGCGCCGGCAGAAGGCTGAGCAGCGGCGCGCCCCAGGAAAATCCCCGCCAGCACGCTGGCGGGGATCATCTCTGGCATACATTATCGGAAGATCAGCCGCTCACGGCCTCCTTGCAGATCACGGCACGCACGTCGTCTTCAGTCCGTGCCTTGCGCAATGCGTCGCGCACAGCACTCTGACGGAAGACGCGGCTCACCTGTGCCAGCGCACGCAAGTGATCTGCACCCGAACCATCGGGCGCAAGCAGCATGAACACGAGATCGCAGGGACGTTCGTCGATCGCCTCGAAGTCGACACCGTGCAGCAGCCTCAGGAAACCGCCAACCGGACGCTCGATGCCGGGAAGGCGCGCATGTGGAATGGCGACACCTTCGCCGACACCGGTTGAGCCGAGCCGCTCTCGTTCCATCACGGCATCCTCGATGGCGCGAGCCCCGATCCCCGTCGCCTGACTCAGCGCTTCGCACAGGACGTGAACCGCCTGCTTTCTGCTTGAGACATCCAGCAGCGGGATGATCACCCCTCCCTGGAGCAAGGCACTCAAATCAGTGGCCATCAGTTCACGGTTCCATCAAGCTCCGGCACGCGGTGTATTGGCCGGATCTACCCAGCCAATATGCCCGTCCGGGCGGCGGTAGACCATATTCAGGCCTTCATGGCCAGCGTTCCTGAACATTAATGCCGGGACATCTTGCAATTCTAGCTGCATCACTGCCTGCGAAACGGTCATTGTGCGGATCTGCACACTCGTTTCCGCAACCGTGAGGGGTGAATCCCCCATCTCAACACCCGGGTCTTCCGATTCTTCCGTATCCGTCACCAGGATCAGCGACTCTGCTGCGGGCACAGCTGGCATCGGCGCTGAGGCGTGGTGGTCTTTCAGGCGGCGCTTGTAGCGGCGCACCCGTTTCTCCATTTTCTCGAGACTGACGTCGAGCGCGGCATAGGGATCATCTGCGCGCCCGGTCGACTGCAGGACGATACCGGAGGGCAGGTGCACATTGCAGTCGACTTCGACAAACGGGCCCTGCTGGGAGACGAACACGCTCGCTTCGCCGGTCCGGTTAAAATACTTTGAAACAGCCGCTTCCAGCCCGGCCTCAATTCGCTCTCGCATCGCATCGCCAAGGTTCATGTGCTTGCCAGTAATCTGAATCTGCATGAGCGTCTCCTTTGCGCCTTTGGGGCCCGCAAGTATGACCTAATCCCGGAAGCGATGCGACCCCCATTCAGCTGCAGGCTGCATAGAGCCGGGGGCCCGTCACGCGGGCAATGGCGAGGACCCGCAGAGATCAGCGATGGGCGTCAGGGGCCGGCTGCCGTCTCAGGCGACAGCGGCTGCGTCAACCGCCTTTGCCGGCTTTCACATAGCGGTGCTTTTTAAGAAGGCCGCGCAGCTGGTGGTAGGTCAGGCCGAGGGCTTCGGCGGCCTTGCCCTGATGGCCCTGCGCCTGGGCGAGCGCCGCATCGATCAGGCGCAATTCATAAACTCGGGTCGCCTCCTCGAAACTACCCGGAATGGCGCACAAGTCGGGTATCTGCGCCGCAGTCGTGTTCTGACGGCTCACAGACGGATTTTGGGCCGGTCTCCAGGGTGAGGCAAAGGGGTCCATCGCCGACGGGTCAAACCGCACGGGGTCGCCCGGCGCGGTGATCAGCGCGCGGTGCGCCAGGCGTTCGGCGAAGTTGCGCAGCTCCCGGACATTACCCGGCCAGTCATATCCCTCGATCGCCTCAATCGCAGAAGGCGCAAAGCCCGGGAAATCCATCGCCATCTCAACCGCCATGCGCCGGGCGAAAAAGTCAGCCAGGAGACTCTTGTCCCCGTGCCGGGCCCGCAGCGGCGGCAAGGTAATCACGTCGAAGGATAGCCGGTCGAGCAGGTCCCACCGGAACGCCCCGGCCTGTGCCAGAGAGGGCAGATCCGCGTTCGTGGCCGCCACGATCCGCACATTCGTCGTGAGGACCCTCGAGCCGCCAACCCGCTGGAGCTCACCATACTCAACCACGCGCAAAAGCTTCTCCTGCAGGGCCTGGCCGGCCGTGGCGATCTCATCGAGAAAAACCGTGCCGCCATCGGCAAGTTCGAACCGGCCCCGGCGCATTTCGGTGGCACCGGTAAATGCGCCGCGCTCGTGCCCGAAGAGTTCAGAATCGAGCAGCGTCTCGCTCAGGGCTGCGCAGTTCACTTTGATGAACGGCCCTTCCCAGCGCCTGGACAGGAAGTGCAGCCGCTCGCCGATCAGTTCCTTGCCGGTGCCGCGCTCGCCGATGACGAGGACAGACCGGTCGAGCGGCGCGACCCGGCTGGCATGCTCGAGCGCGCTAAGCCAGGGCGGAGATTCGCCAATCAGCTGTCTGGAGCGATCCTGCATTTAGCCTTTCTAGCCGATATATATGACGATTTCGACCAATATTTTGAGTTTTTTCGCCTACTGTTTATGATCGCGCCATGCAGATGGGTTTATTTCTCTCGTTCTTTCAAGGCTTTGTGAGATGAATCCGAAGCTGGCACGATCCTTGAAATCAATGACGGCATTAGGCGACGGGCGTCGCTAACCCCTATCAAGGACAGAAGACGATAATGACCGATCGAGACGACCTCTACCCACCCCGCTCCGATGCCCGCCGTTTCAGCCGCTGGCTATCCACGCGCCCGGCAGAATCCTGGATCTTCTTCGCCGCAGGCCTGTTGTTCGGCGGCGTCTTCTTCTGATCCGAGACAAAAAAGGAAAAAGCACATGGGCCTCTTCTCCCGCCTCGGCGATATCATCAATTCGAACATCAATGCGATGCTCGACGGGGCCGAAAACCCCGAAAAAATTGCCCGCCTGATCATTCAGGAGATGGAAGACACCCTGGTCGAGGTGCGCACGTCTGCGGCGCGCGCCATGGCCGACAAAAAAGAGATGGGACGCGAGATCGTGCATTTTTCGGCCGCCCGCGATGATTGGGCCGCCAAAGCCGAACTCGCCATAGATAAGGGCCGCGAGGACCTTGCCCGCGGCGCACTGCTGGCCAAGCAGAAAGCGGAAGGCGAGATCGTCCGCCGGCAGGAAGCGATGAGCATCGCCGAGGAAACTTTTCTGCGCCGCCAGGAAGACCTTGTGAAGCTGCAGGCGAAGCTTGACGAAGCGAAGGCCAAGCACCGTGCCCTGGTTATGCGCCGTGAAGCTGCAGAGCAACGCATCCGCATGCGCAGCCAGCTCTATGATGGTCGCGCCGATGAGGCGATCCTTCGCTACAGCCAGCTCGAACGCAAGGTCGACGAGATGGAAGCCTATGCCGACACCATCCGCGGCGGCGAGCCTGGCCTTGTCCAGGAGTTTGCCGAACTCGAACAGAGCGAAGCGATCGATAAAGAACTGGCTGCGCTGAAGGCCCGGAAGGGCAAGTTGGCGACAGCCAAGAAGCCGGAGGGCTGATCCATGCTTATGTCCGTCCTTGTACTGACCGGCGTGCTCGCCGCCATCTGCGCACCCGGCCTGATAGCCCAAAGCCGCGCCGGCGCACGTCTTCGTGATCCGGAGGGAGACGCCTGATGATGGACGAATCCCACCTGTTCATAATCGCCGCGATCAGCGTCGTCACGCTGTTCATCATCCTGCCGGGGATGATCCTGCACTATGTAACCATGTGGCGCCGGCAGAAGACGCTGCAGCCCGATGATGAACGGATGCTTGAAGACCTCTGGCGGTCAGCCAAGACAATGGAACGGCGCATCGAGGCGCTGGAGGCGCTGCTTGAAAAGTCCGAGGCAGACCAGCCGCGCCGTCCGCCCCGGCCATCGCGCTCAACTTTTGAAGACTGAAAAGACGAAGATCATGTCCAATCGTTACGACCCCTATGCTTCGCCAAACCCGAAGCGCTTCTATCGCTCGCGTACCGACAAGGTCCTTGGCGGGGTCTGCAGCGGCCTTGCCGAGCGCTTCGGCTGGGATCCACTGCTCGTGCGTATCCTGACTGTGCTCCTGTTCTTATTCATGGCAGCCCCGCTGATCCTCGTCGCCTATATCGTCATCTGCCTGATCACGCCCTATGCGCCGCTCGGCTATGGTGGCTTCAGTGCTGACGAAGATGCCTTTTGGCGAAGTGTTTCCGACCGGCCACGCGCGACCTTTGGCACCCTTCGCTACACCTTTATGGATCTTGAAGAGCGCCTGAAGAAGGTCGAACGCACCGTGACATCGGATGAGTGGCGCCTACGCCAGGAATTCAAGGACCTCGAGAAGGGTAATTGATGCTTGCCCTCAATTTAATCCCGAGGCTGACTATCCGATCAGGGACTTCATGCATGACCAGGGCAAAATTTTTTCATAACAACCGCCTGCTCGGCGCACTCGCGCTTACCGTTCTCTGCGCGACGCTGCTGATGGCGCACCTCCGGGGCGGCGTCTCGATGGAGGTCGGCGAGATGTTGCTGCACGTCCAGCCGCATCAGGAAGGAGGCCTTATGGTTTCCTTCATGCAGGCGCCCTAGGGCAGGCGATCTGTCGGGTTCAGATCGCGTGATCCACGTTTTTGATTCTTTCCGGGCTTATGCGCTGGGCCGATGCCCACCTGAGCGGCGTTCGACTGGAGTTCAACCGCGTTTCAGAGACCGGAGCGGGAAGCGCATCGGACTGACTGCGCCGAGGGTACGAAGGCAGGCCGGGGCAGCGCGCCCGAACAGCTGCGCCGCCAGAAGGCCCGCCGCCCAGGGCGCCCAGGTGAAGCCGCGCGCGCCATAACCCGAGGCCACGAATATACCCTCCAGTAAAGGCGCGTCTGCCTCCACCAGACGCCCCTTTCTTAGCGCCGCAAAACGCTCCCGGACCGCTGCCTCGTCCGGAACAGCGCCGATCAGGGGCAACCTGTCCGGCGTCGTCGCGCGCAGGCTCGCCCGGGACAGGGCCACGGCTTCTCTGGCCTCGCCGATCCACCAGGGTGAAAGGCGCGTCAGGCCTTCCAGGTTTTCGGCTCGCGCGGGCGCCGTGCCCTCCGGCGTAAAGTCTTCGCCCGAAGCCGCAAAGGTGGCGCCCCATAGGCGCGCCTTGCCCAGCGCAAGGGCATAAGTACCGCAGGCCAGCGCCGACGGCGGTGCCTCCACGATACTGTGGATGAAATCGATCTGGCCCAGCCGGGCCTCGAGCGGAAGGACCGGCGCAAGACGGGCCGCCCCCATGGCGTTCGCCAGAATAACCGCGTCATAGACCTGTCCGTTGACGCAGCGCTCAGGCAGCCGGACATCTACAGGCGCGCCGAAACGGCAGGTGGCGCCTTCGAGGAGGCGGGCGACCAGGGCCGGCGGTCTGAGGATGAGCGCGCGCTTGTGCAGAAGGCCTGCGCCCCGGACCGCTTCAAGATCTTCCAGCGGCAGAGGTGGATCGGCCAGCAGCTTTTCGAACCGGGCTGCCTCAGCGGCGTTTCGCGGCGACTGGAGGACGTCTGTGATCTCTGCCTCAGGCAGGCCCGAATAGGCAGCGCGGGCAGCGAGATAGGCATCTATGAGCAGCGCAGCTTCTGCCGTGTCCCCGGCATCGAGGCGCGGCATCAGCAGGGCGAGCGGGTTACCGCTTGCGCCGCGGGCGGGCACGGGTGCGGGGTCATAGACATCGACGCAGGCACCCTCCTCCATCAGCATGCGGGCAATCGACGCTCCGGAGATACCCGCACCGAGCACCGCGATGCGACGCGGCGGCGCGGCAGGGCTGCGCAGGCCGAGACTGTCGCCACGGGCAGCGGGCGACGTCTCAAGGTACGCTTCGAGCCGCTCACGCTTGCGCCCATACCCGTCTGCCTTGGCCACCGCGAAGCCCGCCTGCATCAGACCTCGCCGCACGGCCCCGGCAACCGTGAAGGTAGCAAGGCGCGCACCTGGCGCCGCACGCGCTGCGATTTCCGGATAGATCCACTCATCCCACATGCTGGCATTCCTGGCCGGGCTGAAACCGTCGAGGAACCAGGCATCGGCCCGGAAGCGACTCTGGGGCAGCGTTTCGCGTATATCGCCGAGATGCAGGATCAGGCGCACACCATCCGCTGGAAAGCGCAACTCCCGCACGCCGCGCACAGGACCAGGCCAGCCGGCGACAAGCTGATCCGCGAGATTGGCCAGCTCTGGCCAGGCGGACAGGGCGCGCGCCGCATCGGCCGCGGCGAGCGGGAAGAGTTCGAAACTGACAAATGTCAGCCAAGCCTCCGGCGCCGGGCGATGCGCCCGCCAGAGCTGCCAGAGGGCAAGGAAGTTCAGCCCTGTTCCAAAACCGGTTTCGGCGACGGTGAACTGCGTCCGGCCTGCCCAGGCCTCTGGCAGGCCGCAGCCTTTCAGGAAAACGGCGCGCGTCTCGGCAAGACCGTCCTCGACCGAAAAGTAGACATCGCCGTGCGCTTCGGCGACGGGCGCGCCTTCATCGCTCCACTTGATCTCGGGATAGGTGAGCAGGCGTGCCATGGCAGTGCCCTAGCCTGCACACCGGCATTTGAGTAGGGGCAAGGCGCCGGACAGCACACCCAGGAGATTGACCTATTGCGCTTTTGGCCCGCCGACTCCACTCTCCCGGTCTGCACGGCCCGGAAGAATGACGGATGAACGAAATCCTTGTCTCCGCAGCGATCGACCGGCCGTGGGGCAAGGCGTTAGCGCGACTGACGGCGGCAGAGCCGGCTGGAGCGGCCCGGTGACAGGCAAACCGGCAACAACGGCGCGAGCGCGTTTCAACCCTGGCTGTTTACCCGGCAAGCTAAGCAGCAGGGGCGCCGGAAAGGTCCGGACCGGGAAAGACCCTGAATGGCGCGAATGGAAGGACGGGCCCGAATGAAAACGGAGATAACGCATGACGCCGTGCGGCAACGCTACAGTCTCGTCATCGCCGGGGTGGAGGCCTACCTGACCTATGAGCGCCCGGCGCCCGGCCATCGCCACATCACCCACACGATCGTGCCAGACTCCCTCGGCGGGCAGGGCCTCGGCAAGAAGCTGGTGACCCGGATCATGGACGACATCATCGCGGCGGGTGAGACAGTGTCGTCCTCCTGCTGGTTTGCCACCGGCCTGATCGGGACACGGCCGGACTGGAAGAGACACAACGCATGACGGCGCCGGCGTTCTGGAAAACGACACCGCTCGAAGAAATGAGCCCGGAGGAGTGGGAGTCGCTCTGCGACGGCTGCGCGAAGTGCTGCCTGCTGAAGCTTGAAGACGAAGAGACGGGGGAGATTGCGTATACGCGGCTGCACTGCCGCCTTCTGGACGCAAAAACCTGTCAGTGCTCGGACTATAAAAACCGCAAAGCGCATGTTCCCGACTGCGTGAAGCTGACGCCAGCAGGTCTCGGGGACCTGATCTGGATGCCGAAATCCTGCGCCTACAAGCTGGTGCAGGAAGGCAAGGACCTTCCGGACTGGCACCACCTTGTGTGCGGCGATCGCGGCCGGATCCATGAAACGGGTAACTCGGTCTTGGGCCGGGCAGTGTCAGAGGACACGGTCCTCGAGGAGGATCAGGAAGACTGGATCTATGACTGGGAAGACAGCGAAGCCTGACACCGGCAGAGGCCGCGATGGGCACTCAGATCCCTTCGGCCGCCCCCTTGAGCCGGCGGCTGGCAGGACGCGCAGGGGCAGATCCTGCGCCCACCGGCCTGCCTCAACCCGAGCTTAACATAAGCGGGCCAAAACTGAAGGCATGGACGCGCTACCCGCTTTTCTTGCCTATCTTGGAGCCGAACGCCGCATGGCGGCGAAGACGGTCGAGGCCTACGGCTCCGATCTGTCCGGCTTCTTCGGCTTCCTGCGCGTCCACCTCGGCAAAGAGCCGACACTGGGGGCGCTTGCCAGCCTTAAGGCGCGGGACCTGCGCGCCTATCTGGCCGCCCGGCGGCGGGATGGCCTGTCTGATGCCTCTATTGCGCGGCTGCTCTCGTCGATCAAGGCGCTCTATCGCTGGATAAGCCGGGCGCATGGGCTGGAGAATGCCGAGATCGGCTATCTGCAGGGTCCGCGCCGGGTGCGGCGTCTGCCCCGGCCGGTATCGGTTGATGCGGCGCGCGACATTCTGCATGAAGCTGAGACCGAGGTGGAAGCCGAGCCCTGGATCGGCGCGCGTGATATGGCGGTCATGTCCCTGCTCTATGGCGCGGGCCTGCGTATTTCCGAAGCGCTGAGCCTGACCGGCGCGCATGTGCCAGCGCCGGAGCGTCTTCGTATCACCGGTAAGGGCGGAAAGGTGCGCCTGATTCCGCTGATAAAGCCTGTACGCGAGGCAATCGATGCCTATGCTTCGCTTTGCCCCTTCGCGTTGACCAAGAGCGGGGCACTGTTTCGCGGCGCGAAAGGCGGAGCGCTCAGCCCACGGATCATACAGGCCCGGATGCAACTGATACGGGGAGCGCTGGGTCTTCCTGAAACAGCGACCCCGCACGCACTGCGCCACGCCTTTGCAACTCACCTTTTGGCCAATGGTGCAGACCTGCGTTCAATCCAGACCTTACTCGGCCATGCGTCACTGTCCACCACACAGGTCTATACCGGTGTCGATTCCGGCCGCCTGCGGGCGATACACGCCGCCGCGCATCCAAGAGCCTGAAAATCATGGGCTGATCGCCGCGGTGATGGCATCTGCGAGCAGGCGGCCACGGGGCGTCAGGCGAAGTTCGGCGCCGGCCATCTCAGCCCAGCCTTTGTCCACGAAGACGGCAATCCTGTCGCGCGCGATCGCTTGTCCAGAGACGACTTCAATCCGGCGCAGATCGATCCCCTCCCCGGCTCTCAGGCCCATAGCAAGAAGCTCACGGGCGATCTCCAGAGGTTCCAGGCGTGCCGCATCGCTCCAGCCACTCTGTAAAGCCTGAACACTCGCAATGTAGGCTTCCGGCCGGTTCTGCGCTTCACTGGCATAGCGCCCGCCGCCCACCGAGGCGCGGCCATGGGCGCCGGGCCCGACGCCGATCCAGTCCCCGCCGCGCCAGTAGATGAGATTATGCTTGGACTGCTGGGCTGCAGAGACCGCATGGTTCGACACTTCATAAGCGGGCATACCCGCGCTGGCCGTAAGGCTCTGGGTCAGCTCATAGAGATCGGCCTGCAGATCATCGCCCATCGGGGCGATGTCGCCTCGCCTGGCAGCCAGACCGAACGGCGTTTTCGGTTCGAAGGTCAGCTCGTAGAGGGACATGTGCGGGGCACCCAGGACAAGCGCGTCAGATAACTCGCCCTCCCAGCTGGCCAGAGACTGGCCGGGCCGGGCATAGATCAGATCAATCGAGACAGACCCGAAGACCTTTAGTGCGCGCTTTACGGCTTCAGCGGCCGAGGCCGCGTCGTGATCACGCCCGAGGAATGCAAGCGCCGAATCGCGCAGCGACTGGACGCCGATGGAGAGGCGCGTGATCCCGGCACGCTGCCAGCCGGCAAGATCGGCGCGCAGGACATCATTCGGATTGGCCTCGAGCGTGATTTCGGCGCCGGACCTGATGCCGAAAGCCTGTGAGGCCGCCGACAGCAGTGCGCCAAGCTGGCCAGGGCGTAGCAGGGCCGGGGTGCCGCCCCCGAAATAGACCGTGTCGAGTGCGCCATGCTGCGGAAGACGCGGACGATGGGCATGGATGTCGGCGGCAATGGCATCGGCTAACGGGCCGCTCTCACGGTCCTTGGCGGCATAAACATTGAAATCGCAGTAAGGACAGACGCGCGTGCAATACGGCCAGTGGACATAGAGCCCGAATCCGAAATGCGGACCAAAGGGTGCGGGCGTGGAGGTCACGTCAGCAGTGCCGCGCGCAGTTTTTTTACCGCGTCGGCCCGGTGGCTGATCGCGTGTTTCCGGTCAGGATCCATTTCACCGAACGTGATGGTCTCACCGGCGGCGATGAAAACCGGATCATAGCCAAACCCCAGCGTGCCGCGCGGCGGCCAGACAAGGCTTCCATGCACTTCGCCTTCAAACACGGCCTCCCTGCCATCCGGCCAGGCGACGGCGAGGGCACAGACGAATTTCGCAGAGCGGTCTGGTGATCCGCTCGCCCTGAGCCGGGCTTCGACCCGCTCCATTGCGCGGAAGAAGTCCCGCGGCTCACCCGCCCAGCGGGCCGAATAGATGCCCGGCTCACCGCCAAGCGCGGTAACGGCCAGTCCGGAATCATCAGCCAGGGCCGGCAGGCCGGTCGCCCGCATCGCGGCGCGGGCTTTCAGCAGCGCATTACCCGCAAAGCTTGATTCTGTTTCCTCAGGCTCATCGAGGCCAAGCTCGAGCGCCGAGACGACCTGAAAGCCGTGCGGCTCGAACAAATCCTTCAGTTCGGACACTTTGCCTGGATTGTGCGTCGCGGCCAGGAGGCGCCCGGGTACGAGACAGAGCCCGGTTTCATCGGTTTTCAAGGGAAACTTGGCTCCATTATTGCGTTGTGCCCGGAGGTATATATCGTTATTCGGTAATGTTGGGACAATATTCATACCGCGTCCCTATTCTTAGACCACCAAGGACCGGGGGTGAAAAGATCGCACATGCCGAGTACCGGACGTAATTCCATGGCCGAGATCATGACAGTTCTGGTCACGGTCGCGATGTGGATCGTAGGCGCGCTGGGCGTGATCGGCATCCCGATCCTCAGCATCGGCCTTGTGGCCAGCCTCTCGGGCGGGTCGACCGAGATTTCGGGCATCAAGGCGCTGGCCGACGGGGTGAGCCCCGGACAGCTGGTGATCGGGCTTGGCGGTCTGACCGTAATCGTGCCGGGCGTGATTTTCATCTGCCTTCAGCTGCGCCGCATCCTGCTGACGCTGATCGACGGCGATCCCTTTGTTCCGGACAATGCCGGCCGGCTTTCGAGGATCGGGATCGCGATTGCCGCAATGGAGCTGTTGCGCCTTTCGGTTGTCGTCCTCGTCAGTGCGGTGCCGCAGCTTGTCGGCGACGAAGCGCCGCGGCTGTCGACACAGTTGATTCTCTGGATATCGGTAGCGGCCCTGTTCGTGCTGTCCCAGGTCTTCCGCGAAGGCACGCGCCTGCGCGATGAAGAGAAAATGACCATTTGAGGAGCGCTGCAAGACCATGACGATTCGCGTGACTCTCGACCGGGTTCTGCTGGAGCGGCGTATGTCGCTGACCGAGCTTTCCGAACGTGTGGGCGTGACGCTCGCTAATCTCTCAATCCTGAAGACCGGCAAAGCAAAGGCCATCCGTTTCTCGACGCTGGAGGCGCTCTGCCGGGAGCTCAACTGCCAGCCCGGAGATATTCTCGTGTTTGATACCGAGGGTGAAGGGGAAAAGGGCGACCGCCGAGTAGCCGCCGAGTAAGCTGTTTCTTCCGCCCGGACGGATTGCCCGCCAAGCAGGCGGGCCAATCGTCAAAAATCGCAGGCGCAGGGCCGAACCAGCCAGGGCGCTAACCGATCGCGGCACGCTGGTCGGCGAAGAGTTGAGTGCAGCCCCTTTCCGCCAGCACGATCAAGGCTTCAACTTCGGCACGCGTCATCGGGCGAGCCTCTCCTGTGCCCTGCACCTCGATGAAGCCGCCATCAGAACTCATCACCACGTTCATGTCCGCTTCGCCCGAGGAGTCTTCGGGATAATCGACATCCAGAACGGGATGGTTCTGGAAGAGACCGACGGAAATTGCGGCTGCCTGTTTCTGAACGGGATCGGCCTTGATGACACCTTCGCGCTGCAGATAGCGGCAAGCGATGGCGAGCGCGACGAAGCCACCGGTGATCGCTGCCGTGCGTGTGCCGCCATCGGCCTGCAGGACGTCGCAGTCAATCGTGAGAGTGTTCTCGCCCAAGGCAGCAAGGTCAATCACCGAGCGCATCGAGCGGCCGATCAGACGCTGGATCTCCTGGGTCCGGCCGGACTGCTTGCCCTGGGCTGCTTCACGCCGGCCCCGGCTGTGCGTGGCCCGGGGCAGCATCCCATACTCGCCGGTGACCCAGCCTGCGCCCTTGCCCTTCATCCAGCCGGGGACGCCTTTCTCCCAGCTCGCCGTGCAGAGAACATGGGTGTTTCCGAATTTCGCGAGGCAGGAACCCTCGGCATACCGGGTCACCCCGGTTTCGAGTGAAATCGGCCGCATTTGATCGAAAGCGCGCCCCGACGGGCGGATAAGGCTGGGCATCAGATGGAATCCTCATAGGTTACGGTCTGATTTGCGGGTTTTGAGCGGCGTGTCCATCGAAAGGATGCACCGCAGGAGGCGGGGCGGAGATGGCAAGTGATATCGAGATTGCACGTGCAGCCAATAAACGCCCGATCGGCGAGATTGCGGCGAAGCTGTCTATCCCATTCGAAGAACTGATCCCTTACGGGCACGACAAGGCGAAAGTGTCAGCGCGCCACATCCGCGCACTGCAGCCCGAGACAGCGGGCAAGCTGGTCCTGGTCACCGCGGTCAACCCGACCGCTGCCGGCGAGGGCAAGACAACCACCTCGGTGGGCCTTGCAGACGCCCTGAACCGGATCGGGCAGAAGACACTGCTCTGCCTGCGCGAGCCTTCCCTCGGGCCCTGTTTCGGAATGAAGGGAGGCGCGACCGGCGGCGGCCTCGCCCAGGTCGTCCCTATGGACGAGATCAACCTGCACTTTACCGGGGACTTCCACGCGATTACCGCGGCGCACAACCTGCTGGCCGCAATGGTGGACAATCACATCCACTGGGGTCACGCGCCGCGCATCGATCCGGTGCGGGTGACCTGGCGCCGGGTGATGGACATGAATGACCGCAGCCTGCGCCGGATCGTCGCTGGCCTCGGCGGACCCGGAAATGGCACGCCGACAGAGACCGGGTTCGACATCACGGTTGCCTCCGAAGTCATGGCAATCCTGTGCCTTGCAACCGACACGGCTGATCTGGAGGCGCGCCTGTCGCGGATCATCGTCGGCTATACGCGCGAGCGGCGCGCCGTAACGGCGAGCGATGTGAAAGCAGTGGGCGCGATGATGGTGCTTCTGAAAGACGCCCTGCAGCCTAACCTCGTGCAGACGCTTGAGAACAATCCCTGCCTCATACATGGCGGCCCCTTCGCCAATATCGCGCATGGCTGCAACTCTGTGATTGCAACCCGCGCCGGGCTCCAAATGGCGGACTATGTTGTCACCGAAGCCGGTTTCGGGGCCGATCTGGGGGCTGAAAAGTTTCTGAACATCAAGTGCCGGCAGGCGAACCTTGTGCCGGACGCTGCAGTACTGGTGGCAACGGTCCGCGCTCTTAAGATGCATGGCGGGCTTGCAAAGGACGAGCTTGGCAGCGTCAACCATGGCGCCCTGGAAATCGGCCTCGCCAATCTTGGTCGTCATATTGAGAACCTTCGCCAGTTCGGACTTGCTATCGTCGTCGCCATCAACCGGTTTAACACGGACACTTCCGGCGAGATCGCCGCGATCGAAGCCTATTGCGCCCAGCAGGGTCTTCCGGTTGCTCTTTGTACGCACTGGGCCGAGGGCGGACGCGGCGCCGAGGCACTGGCCCGGTTGGTGGTGCAACTCACACAGACGCGGGCCGGGCCGTTCAAGCTGCTCTATCCCGATGACATGCCCCTGTTCGAGAAGATTGAAACCGTCGCCCGGCGCATCTACCGCGCGGACCGTGTGGAGACGACACGTTCCGTTCGTCAGCAGCTGAGCGCCTGGGAGGAGGCCGGCTTCAGAAACCTGCCGGTCTGCATGGCCAAGACCCAGTACAGTTTCTCGACCGATCCCAGCCTTCTGGGCGCGCCGGAGGGGCATGTCGTACGGCTCAGGGACGCGCGCCTGGCCGCCGGTGCGGGCTTCGTGGTGGCCATCTGCGGAGACATCATGACCATGCCCGGCCTGCCCCGGCATCCGGCCGCGGAGGTCATGCGCCTCTATGCAAATGGCCAGATCGAAGGCCTTAACTGAGCCGATTAGCCGCCAGACCTATTGAACAGCGGGCTTCGGCTCCCTAATCCATGCTTATGGCTGAGCGTTTCGAGACCGGTTCCTTGATGCAGCGCCTCGATCAGCGCTCCCGTGACATTTTCCGGGAGATCGTCGAGGGCTATCTGGCAACCGGTGAGCCGGTCGGCTCACGCACCCTGTCCAAGGGCGGTATCCAGCTTTCACCTGCTTCGATCCGCAATGTGATGGCCGACCTGACCGAGCTCGGCCTGCTCGACGCCCCCCACATCTCGGCCGGACGGGCGCCGACGCATCGGGGACTGCGCCTCTTCGTCGACGGCTTCCTCGAATACGGCGAGCCGTCAAAGCTTGACAAGAAAGCCGTCGATGACCGGCTCGCCGCCGCAGGGGCCGATTTTGAGAGTGTCCTGGCCGAGGCCTCTGACATTCTGTCAGGCCTGACCGGAGGCGCGGGCCTTGTCTCATCGCCGACCCGGGATGCACCGGTGCGCCATGTCGAATTCGTGCCCCTGGCCGGCGGCGACGCGCTCTGTGTGCTCGTGACCGAGGACGGGGATGTTGAAAACCGCTTCATCAAGGTGCCGGAGGGCCTGCCAGTCACCACGCTGATCGAGGCGGGCAATTATCTTTCGACACGGCTGAAAGGCCGGACCCTTGCCGAGGCGACGGCTGAAGTGCGCGAGGAGCTGCGCTCGAAGCGGGCAGACCTCGATACTGCAGCGAGTTCGCTGGTCGAGGCCGGCCTCGCCCAGTGGGGGGGCGAAGCGCCGGGCCGGGGGCGCAGCCTGATCGTGCGCGGCCGCGCCAACCTTCTGGAAGATGCAAAGGTAGCCGCCGACCTCGACCGCGTGCGCCAGCTGTTCAATGAACTGGAGCGCCAGCAGAGCCTGCTCGAAATCCTCGACACGACCCGGGATGCGGAAGGCGTACGGCTGTTCATCGGCGCCGAGAACAGGCTTTTCCCGTTATCGGGTTCAAGTGTGATCGTCGCTCCCTATATGGGGGGCACTAAACAGGTGATCGGGGCACTGGGCGTCATCGGGCCGACCCGGCTGAATTATGCCCGGGTTATCCCGATGGTGGATTATACAGCGAAAGTGGTCGGCGAGATCCTCGCAGGCCGGCGCGACAAGGATGGAAAGTCATGAGCGATACATCGAATATGGGCGAAACCGCCGATCTTGAAGAAGCGCCGGAAGCGGTCGTCGAAGCCCCTGCCCTTACGCCGGAGGAGATCATCGCGCGGCTGGAAGCGGAAAAGCAGGAGCTGAACGCCAAGTTCCTGCGTCTCTATGCAGACCTGGACAACACGCGCAAACGCGCCGAGCGCGAAGTCTCCGAAGCGCGGGTCTATGCCATCGGCAGGTTCGCGGGCGACCTCCTGAATGTGGCCGACAATCTGTCGCGCGCGCTCGCAGCCCTGCCGGACGGCGAACGCGAAACGCTCACCGAAGCCGGCAAGAACCTGCTAGGCGGTATCGAGATGACGGAAAAAGAACTGCATACCGTCTTTATGCGGCACAATGTCCAACAGATCGAAGCCGCCGAGGGCGCTGTTTTTGATCCGAACGTGCATCAGGCCGTGGCACAGATCCCATCCGGGCATCCGGCAGGCACCATCGCGCAACTATTCCAGCCTGGCTGGCGGATCGGAGAACGCACGCTGCGCGCCGCCATGGTCGCCGTGAGCCTCGGCCAGGCGAACTGAGCGCTAAGGTTCCAGCTCGCTTTTACCGCCAGGCGCGGCCTTATGCTTGCCGTACCGCCTTTCTTTCAGCTCTTCAGCAAAAGCGTGGTTGACGTCCCGGTGGCCTGCCTCGTCAGCGCGCACCGCAATGACCACGTCACGCAGCGTGGCATCGCAAGGCAGCTTCCAGTAATCGATCGCCACCTGCGGCGCCCGCGGGTTTGGCAGGCGGCCCGCGTCGATTTCGTGAAGATAAGCGGTATAGCTGATCACAGCTTCTTCCTCAAAATAGCCCACGAGCCGGTGCGCCGTACGCGGAGCAAACAGATAGAGTAAGAAGAAGGCGTTGAAGAAAGCACCTTGCGCTAAGATGATCAGGGCGCGCTCGAAGCCGTTGGGATGCGCGACTGCAATGAAAGTCATCAGGTGCATCCGCTCGTTCTCAGCCTCTTCGAGCAACGTATGTATCCAGCCGCGATCATCCTCAAACCGGCGCAGGCTTTTCAGGTGGTTGAGCATACCGCCAACCATGCCAGGCACGGCGGCAACGGTTTCAAGCACGACCGCGCGGTGGCCATAACGCTTGCGGAAAAAGGTGTCGGCAAAGAAGCGCAGCAGCTTCGTAAGAGCGTAAGCGACGCGGTCGGAGGCGTCCCTCGGTGTGTGCCGGAATTCGAGCGTTGCGGGTCTGGCGTCAGTCAAATCGAAAGCCATGTCGGTCACCTCTGGCCTGGAGGTGGGAAAGGGTAGCCACCGGGCAAGGCCCGGCAGGGTGGACACAGGGTCGCAGAGCCCGGCTCATGGCGGGGTGATCTTCCAGGCGGTGACGGTTCCCGGCTCCCAGTTCGGGACAATCACCACATCTGCGAATACGGACAGATCATTCTGCAGGATGCCCTGAGCCTTTGTGTCGACCAGCAGGGTCACGCTCGCGTCATCGCGCACATGGTAGATTTCACCCGGCCAACTGGAGACGAGAAAGCCGCCGCCAGGGATCAGCCCGACGCCGTCGGCGTCTTTCATCCCGGTGGCGATCAACGACACCTCGTCCGGCCCGCGATACGCAAACAGCTGGCCCCGGGTCATGGCCGTAATGAGCAGCCGGTCACCATCGCCGAGAATTCCGTTAATCCCTTCCCAGTCGCCGGACGCGGCAAACACGCTTGCACCTTCCGGGGTCACCTTGTGGATCGTGGCAGTCCCGGAATCCGAAACGAGGACATCGCCCTTCCAGACCGTCATATCATTCAGAAAAGCGACGCCCTCCATCATGACCTTGCCCCTGGCCTCGCCGGTTGCCGCATCGATCATCGCAACGCCGTCGCGGTCAGCGGCATAGAGAATGCCGTCATGAACCGTGAGGCCAGCGGGCGCATGAAGGCCTTCGGCAAACCGCGCCTTGGCGATCGTGCCATCCACGTTCACCCGCGAGATATAGCCATTACCGTCCAGCGCGCCGGAGTCGCCCGGGCCGATATTGGAGATGAAGTAGCTGCCATCCGGGGCAAGGGCGGCGCCCTCGGGCTGTTCGAACCCGCTGGCAATCCAGAGGACTTCAAGCGAGCCAGGCGGCGAAGGCGGCGCGGGCACAACCTCCTCGGGCACAGCCAGGTCCGTTTCGGGGGGCCGGACCGGTGCACAGGCCGGAAGAAGCAGGCCGGCCAGGACCGGAACAAGGATCGCGCGCATTCAGGTCACCGCTCCATTGCCAGAAACGCGTGCAGTATGGCACGCGCCGCCCCTGAATGGCCAGTGCCTGCCGGATCTGCGGCTCAGACCTGGCCGCGCCGGTCGATGCCCTGACGGGCGATCATCCAGCCCGGATACGCCTCCGGCAGGGCCGGCCGGCCGACTTCGGCCCGAGGCGCGCATGCTGGATGCAGACGAGGAACGCAGCGCGCGGCGCGGCCAGGCTGATCGCCCGCCTGAAGGACCTCAATGGGAAGGTCAGCGTCTCTGGTGCGGGGGTTAATCAGGGCGTGAGACCTGCGCCGCATGCCCCCTGCCCGGGGCCTCCTGAGAATAGCTTTCAAACAGACCCTGAACGCTTCGGTCATAGACGCGGCCTATCACTCCGCTCCCCAAATGTGCATACCCCCCTTGAGCCGCGCTCAGGCTTCACCATATCGACGACCGAACAGGTAAGTGGGGCCGGGTCCCGAGCTTGCCGCTCAAAACAGTAACTTGAAGAGAGCCATTGGCGGCCGGGGCTGCTGAGCAGACCGAACCCAAACCCCGCCCAGGGCAGCTGAACGAAGAGAGAGACAGTATGAGCAAGATTATTGGTATCGACCTCGGCACCACGAACTCGTGTGTGGCGGTCATGGAAGGCGGCCAGGCAAAAGTTATCGAGAACGCGGAAGGTGCCCGCACCACCCCGTCGGTTGTGGCCTTCACGGAAGGCGGTGACCGCCTGATCGGCCAGCCCGCCCGCCGCCAGGGCGTCACCAACCCTGATTTCACCTTCTACGCGATCAAGCGCCTGATCGGCCGGACCTTTGACGATCCGACCGCCCAGAAGGACAAGGCGATGAGCCCCTTTGGCATTGTAAAAGCGCCGAATGGCGACGCCTGGGTCAAGGGCCGCGACAAAGACTACTCCCCGCAGGAAATCTCCGCATTCATTCTCACCAAGATGAAGGAAACTGCTGAGGCCTATCTCGGCTCGAAGGTCTCGCAGGCCGTCATCACCGTGCCAGCCTACTTCAACGACGCCCAGCGCCAGGCCACGAAAGACGCGGGTCGCATCGCAGGCCTCGAAGTGCTGCGTATCATCAACGAGCCGACAGCCGCTGCCCTCGCCTATGGCCTCGACAAGGCCGGCAATAAGACGATCGCCGTCTATGACCTTGGCGGTGGGACATTCGACGTCTCGATCCTGGAGATCGGCGACGGCGTGTTCGAAGTGCTCTCGACCAATGGCGACACCTTCCTCGGCGGCGAAGACTTCGACCTTCGCATCGTCGATTTCCTCGCCGGCGAGTTCAAGAAGGAACAAGGCATAGACCTGAAGACCGATAAACTCGCGCTTCAGCGCCTCAAGGAAGAAGCCGAGAAGGCCAAGAAAGAGCTTTCGTCTGCTTCGCAGTACGAGGTGAACCTGCCGTTCATCACCGCAGACGCCACCGGCCCGAAACACCTCAATATCAAGCTGACCCGGGCCAAGTTCGAGAGCCTTGTCCAGGACCTGATCGACCGGACGATCGAGCCCTGCCGCAAAGCTCTGAAGGATGCCGGCAGGTCGTCTGCTCAGATCGATGAGGTCGTTCTGGTTGGCGGCATGACCCGGATGCCCGCGGTGCAGGACGCGGTAAAGAAATTCTTCGGCAAGGAGCCGCACAAGGGTGTCAATCCGGATGAAGTCGTCGCCATCGGAGCGGCAATCCAGGGCGGTGTCCTGCAGGGCGATGTCAAGGACGTGGTTCTCCTCGATGTGACGCCGCTCTCGCTCGGCATCGAAACGCTTGGCGGCATCTTCACCCGCCTGATCGACCGCAATACGACCATCCCGACCAAGAAGAGCCAGGTCTTCTCGACGGCAGAGGACAACCAGCCTGCCGTGACGATCAAGGTGGCCCAGGGCGAGCGCGAGATGGCAGCTGACAATAAGCAGCTCGGCCAGTTCAACCTTGAAGGCATTGCCCCTGCCCCGCGCGGGCTGCCACAGATCGAGGTAACGTTCGACATCGATGCCAACGGTATCGTGTCGGTCTCGGCCAAGGACAAGGCGACCGGCAAGGAACAGCAGATCACCATCCAGGCGGATGGCGGCCTGTCTGAAGCCGACATCAAGAAGATGATGGCTGAAGCCGAAGCCAATGCGAGCGCCGACAAAGCCCGCCGTGAACTGGTCGAAGCCAGAAACCATGCCGAAGCGCTGATCCATCAGACTGAAAAGCAACTGACCGAGCATGGTTCGAAAGTCTCTGACGCCGTCAGGGGGGAGATCGAGCAAGCGATCGGGGACCTCAAAACAGCTGCCGCCGGCGACAACGCCGCCGATATCCAGGCAAAGCACCAGTCGCTTATGACGGCCGCAATGAAGCTCGGCGAAGCGATCTATGCCGCTGCCGGCACAGCCGCCGCTGAAGCGGACGGCGCCAGGGATGACGGCGTGGTCGACGCCGACTTCGAGGAAGTTGACGACGCAAAGCGCGCCTGAGCGCGATAGGTCGCCCCGGACAGGCAAAACCCCGCCGGATCACTCCGGCGGGGTTTTCTTTTGAGCCTTGAAAGGTCTGGTGAGGCGCGCCTGCGATCAGACCACCACCACCACTTTCCCTGTTGCCTTGCGGTCCATCAGTTCCCGGATCGCTTCGCTGCCGCGATCGAGCGGATAGGTGCTTGAGACGTGCGGACGGACCTTGCCTTCGGCATACAGCGCGAAGAGCTCCCGGACGTTCTGGGCATGCGCCTTCGGATCACGGGCAACCGCCGCACCCCAGAACACTCCGCGTACATCGCAGCTTTTCAGCAGCGTCAGGTTCAGCGGCAGTTTTGGAATTCCGGCAGGGAAACCGATCACAAGGAAGCGGCCTTCCCAGTTAAGCGCGCGTACGGCCGGTTCAGCATAATTGCCGCCCACACCATCATACACAATATCCACGCCCCCGCCGGAAATTGCCTTGATGTCATCGGCAAGCTTCTTCTGGCCGTCACGGTCCAGCTCGCTGGCATAAACGAGGCCCTTATCGGCGCCCTTGGAGAGACAGAAATCGACCTTCTCCTGCGTCGAGGCGGCGGCGATCACCTCAAGCCCCATCGCCTTGCCGAGTTCAACCGCCGCAATGCCAACACCGCCAGCTGCGCCGAGCACCAGCAGCTTCTCGCCCTTCTTCGGGTTCGCGCGGTCCTTCAGTGCATAATAGGACGTGCCATAGGTCATCATGAAGGCGGCGGCTTCCTCGAAGGGCATGGTGTCCGGGATCGGCATCACGCTGTGCCCTCCAGCGATGGCATATTCCGCCATTCCGCCGCTGCCCACCGAGGCCAGCACCCGGTCGCCCGGCTTCACATGCGTCACGCCTTCGCCCAGCGCCGATACGAAGCCGGCCACTTCGCCGCCCGGCGCGAAGGGGCGCGGCGGTTTGAACTGGTAGAGGTCCTGGATCATCAGCGAATCGGGGAAGTTCACCCCGCAGGCCTTAACCTCAACCAGCACCTGGCCTTTGCCCGGGGTGGGTATGGCGATGTCTTCGATCACGAGGGCCTCTGGCCCACCTGCGGTTTTCGACAGCACAGCTTTCATGCGTCACTCCCTTCGCGGCTTGTTGTTTGCTGATCCTGACGGTAGCCATGCGGCTTACCCACGCCAAGCCTGACGCAGGGGGAGAGAGACAAAAAGAGATGGCGAAAACCTTGCCGAAAATCTGGGCACTTGCGCTGCATGGCGGCGCCGGACCGATCTTCGGGCGCGATTATGGCCCCGAGGAAGCCCATCTGCGCGGCCTCTTGCGTGAGGGCGCGGGCCGGCTGGCGGCGGGCGATGCCGCGCTCGATGTGGTCGAGGCCATGGTGATGGAACTGGAAGCCTCCGGGCTCTATGTCGCCGGCCGCGGCGCGAGCCCGAACACAGCCGGCCAGTGGGAACTCGACGCCGCGATCATGGATGGGCGTACCCGCCGGGCCGGTGCGGTCGGCGCACTGCAAGGCTTCGAAAGCCCGGTCCAGGCTGCCCGCGCGGTGATGGAGCGCACACCCAACGTTCTGCTGGTCGCCGGCGGCGCCGCAAGCCTCGCATCCGAAGCCGGTCTCGCCCGCATCACGGACCCCGCCAGTTATTACGGCGCCGTCGACGAAGACACGGTGCAGGAACATACCACGCCCGGCATGGGCACCGTCGGCGCTGTTGCACTCGACGTTTACGGCGACCTTGCCGCCGCCACCTCAACTGGCGGTGTCCTGTCGAAAACGCCCGGCCGCATCGGGGATACGCCGGTCATCGGCGCAGGCACCTGGGCCGATGAGCGTTGCGCGGTAAGCTGTACCGGCCTCGGCGAATATTTCATCCGCGCCAATGCCGCCGCCGATGTCTCCGCCCGCATCCGTTATGGCAACCAGCCCTTCGAGAAGGCCGTTCACGGTGCACTCGATGATGTAAAGCGCCTTGGCGGCCATGGCGGGATGATTGCCGTGTCTGCCAGCGGCGAGCTCGCCTGGGGTTTCAATTCTTCCGGCCTGAAACGCGGCCTCGCCGACTGGCAGGGCCGTTTCGAAGTGGCGACTTTCCTGTGATCATCATTTTCTGGACCCTCGCAGCCCTGCTCGCCTTTGCGATCCTGCTCGCTGCACAGATGCGCGTTCTTGTCTCGATCGTCCTGCGACGCGCTCTCGCCGCACGATTTGGCGGCCAGCCGGGCGACAGCGTCTACCGGGTCGCCATCTACGACGCCGGACGCACCGCACCGCAGGGGGAGTTAGCCCTCTATCTGTCTACGGAGTATCCACGGCCGGTTGCGCATCTGGCCCTGGCCCGACGCGTCGCACTGGTTGCGCCTGGCCTGCTTCTTCTGGTGGTGCTGGCAGGCCGCTTTGGCCTTGGAGTAATCTGACATGCGCGGGTATTTCGCAATTGGCGCAGAGCGCATCTCCAAGCCGATGAACCTCGGCGCGCTGATGCGCACGGGACACGCCTTCGGCGCAAGCTTTATCTTCTCGATCAAGGCCGCGAAGAACATCCGGGAAGGTCACTGGGCTGACACCTCAAAGAGCGAAGGTCAGATCCCTTTCTACCAGTGGGACTCGCTTGACGAACTACAGCTGCCCCGGGGCTGTCAGCTTGTTGGCATTGAGCTCACCGATGACGCCGTCATGTTGCCGGCATTCCGGCATCCGCCGCAAGCGGCCTACATTCTGGGACCGGAAAAGGGAAACCTCTCACCCGCGATCCTTGATCGCTGTGTCCATGTTGTGAAGATCCCGACCAGGTTCTGCATCAATGTCAGCCTGGCCGGCGCGCTCGTGATGTATGACCGCCACCTCTCGATGGGCGGCCATGGCACGCGTCCGATCATGCCGGGAGGACCAGACAAGCCTGGCGGGGGGCATGTCCCGGGCCGGGACAGGCAAAATCCCGGCTGAACTTATTGCGCACCGAGGAGGCGCTGGATCACGCCAATCATGCCGGTGAAGCGAAGACCGCCATCGCGCACGGCGAGCGCAAAGCACACCCCGCCCTGATCGCCGACCGGCTGGTGGCAGTCATCCGGGCCGCTGATGATCACGTCACCGGGGCCATAGCTGCCGCGCTCATCTGTAAAGCCGCCGGCCAGGACCAGCGTGTACTCGCTGCCGGCGTGGGTATGGCGCGCAATCCGGGCGCCGGGCGCGATGCGGTAAAGCTCGGTTTCCATCGACGAGCCGGTCTCCAGCGTCAGGCGCTTGAGTCCAGGCCCCATGGCCTGCCAGCCTTTGCGCCCGATGGCCTCGAGCGCCGCGCCGCGGACCGGCTCGGGAAGAGCCAGAATCTCATCCATCGCCTCTCCCGCGGCCCGCCCCGCCCTCACTGAAAGCGCTTCGGCGGCTTCGAGGGCATCGATTGCCGCCAGAGCGCGGTCCAGGGCTCCCTCATTAAGGCGGGCTTCAGGGGCGGTCTCCAGCAGGCTGCCGGAGATCATCTCGCTGACCAGGATGGACTGGCGGATCTCGGGGCGCAGGAGGCTCTGAGCCTCGACCATCATAGCAAATGCGGGGTCGAGGCAGCCGGCTGCATATGCTGAGTAAACTTCGCTGAAGGCTTTCTGGTTGGTCTGGGTCATCTACTGGCGATAATTGGCTGAACGATGCCAAGATTGTGCGCAGCCCCCCGGCGTCAAGGCGATACATCCTCAGTTTGCAAAAGACGGCTCAAGTACCCGCTTCCAACTCACCCCTGAGACGAAGAAAAGCGAGGCGGATTCGTGATTTGACCGTGCCGAGCGGTAAGTTGAAGGCCTTGGCAATCTCGGAATGTGACAGACCGTCATAGAAGGCGGCCTGAAGCAGCAGGAGCTGGTCCTGAGGCAGTTTCACGAGTTCAGCCCGTACGATACCCTCCAACTGATCGCGCGCCAGAAGATCGTCCGGCTGTTCGATCTCCGGCGGGCGCAGCATGGGATCATCGCCGGTCAGTTCCGGGCGGCGCTGGCGGCGCTGCGCGTCGATCCGGCGGTTGCGTGCGATCCGGAACATCCAGGTCGATACTGAGGCCTGACGGCGATCATACATGCCTGCCTTCTGCCAGACGGTGATCATGACGTCCTGGGCCAGTTCCTCGGCCTCTGAATCGCTCGCGCCCAGGCGCAGCATGTAACTCTTGATGCGCGGCGCATAGAAACCGAAAAGCTCGGCAAAGGCAGCCTTTGACCTGGATGCGGAAATCGCTGCCATGCAGTCCGCATGTCGCTCCCGCTGCAGCGGGTCCATGATGCGGACAGTCTTGTCGAACACGCGCCGGGCCTTTCCTGTCGCTGCGGGGGCACCTTCGACCTTATCTCGAGGCAAAGCAACCATGGCGGTC
This sequence comes from uncultured Hyphomonas sp., assembly GCA_964538945.1. Classification (GTDB taxonomy): domain Bacteria; phylum Pseudomonadota; class Alphaproteobacteria; order Caulobacterales; family Hyphomonadaceae; genus Hyphomonas. Next base: position 6,062 of record CAZIGV010000023.1, on the reverse strand, counting down.
AAATAATTCCTTATGGTACTCGTTATAGGTGTTTCTCGTGGCCGTCTGTTCAGGCTATTGCAAGTAAAGACGACCGGTTGGGCTCATATGGGAATATATTATTTCATATGCAACATGAAATTCATCTGGCGTTTCGTCCTCTCGCAATCGTGATCGGGCTGACCCTCATCGCCGCGCCTGCAGTTGCAGACCCGGTGGCTCAGGGCAGGTTCAAGGACTGGGCGGTGTTCACAGAAACAGTTGATGGCGATCTGATCTGCTATGCAGCGACCGAGGCCCAGTCCAAGTCGCCGTCCAAAGTCAGTCACGGAGACGTCTGGTATTACGTGACCAGCTGGAAATCGGGGAAAGCGAAAGCCCAGCCAAGCCTGAAGGTCGGCTATGATTTCAAGGAAGGGTCGGGCCCGAAAGCCAGGATCGGTCGCTCGTCCTGGACACTCTTTCCCTCCGGCATGGAGGCCTTTGCCGAAGATGCAGACGATCCGGCGATCGTGGCTGCGCTGCGCAGGGGGACAGACCTGGTGGTGGAAGCGACCTCCGCGCGCGGCACAAAGGTCTCCTACAGATTTTCACTCAGCGGCTCCGCCAACGCCATCGACAAGGCCGCCGAGGCCTGCCGCTGAGGCGCCGCGCTACCAGTCGGGCAGGATGAACTTGCCGGGAAACTTCCCATCAGCCCCTGCATATGAGGCAAGCACCAACTTCAGGTCACTGGCCATATCGTCGGTGGTCTCGAGCGGTCCGTCGAGCCGCAACACCCGCGATCGATAGTCGAGCACGGCCATCAGGAGCGGCACGCTGGCGGAGCGCGCAATATGATAAAAGCCCGTCTTCCAGTTGGGATTGGCCTTGCGGGTGGCTTCCGGCGCCACGGCAAGGTGCATACCCGCACAGTCCTCAAAGGCCTGGCGCATCTGCGAGACCACGGCATTGGCGCTCGAACGCTCGACCGGGACGCAGCCGGAGCGCTTAACGAGCCAGCCGAGCGGTCCCCTTACCAAGGCCGCCTTACCCATCCAGTGCAGCTTGACCCGGTACCATCCCGCCGCGGCGACCATCGTAAGCCCGTCCCAGTTGGACGTATGCGGGGCGGCGACGATAACGGATTTGGGCACATGCGCCGGCCAGTCCGTTCCGATATGCCAGCCGGTGGCTTTGAGGTAGAGCCAGGAAAGGCCACGGATGAACTCCGAGAAGAGCCCCCGATAGGGCGCGCTCCTGCCGAATGCCTGCCCGTGTTGTGTCGCTGATGCGAGCTCACCCATACGCAACACGTTCCGCAGTTTGCGCACGAATACCATATACCGCTGCGCGAATTCTGCCGCGCAGCCGGCCCCCCGGCGCCGAAAACAGGAGGGGGCGGTCACCCGGCGATTGCCGGGCGCATCATTGCAGGCAGCCCTGACCGGCTGAGATTACTGCGTGACCGGCGTCAGGACGATCTCGACGCGCCGGTTAGCCGCACGGCCTTCGGCGGTGGCATTGTCGGCGATCGGCTGGGTCTCGCCCATACCGATCGCGTTGATCCGGACGGCCTGTGTACCCTGGCTGATGAAGTAGGCACGAACGGACGCCGCGCGCTGCTGGGACAGAGTCATGTTATAATTATCAGCGCCGTCGGAGCTTGCATGTCCGATAATGTCCACAGCGGTCGAAGGATACTCGACCAGCGTGCGCGCAACATCGTTCAGCGGACCGTAGAAGCCTGGCTGGATCGTTGCGCTGTTGACGGCAAAGGTGACATTCGACGGCATGGTCAACTGCAGCCGGTCACCGACGCGCTCGACTTCGATCCCGGTTCCGGCGGTGGCCTCTTTGAGTTTGCGTTCCTGCTCGTCCATGTATCCGCCGACGGCTGCGCCGGCGATGGCGCCGACGATGGCGCCGATGGCCGCGTTGCGTGTGTCATCGCCGCCAGCGGCCATGCCAGCGCCCGCCCCGACAATCGCACCGGCCGTCGCGCCGGTCAGCACACGCTGGCTGGGGCCTGTCTGACAGGCCTGGACAAGCGCCAGCATCAAGGCTGCGGTGATGGGTATGTATGTCTTCATGAGGTTGCCTCCTTTTCAATGACGTTATGGACGGGCTCATTGCGCCGCCCAGCCTGAACACAGGCCAGATGGAGGGCCGCTATGCGCAAGCCGGCTAAAGAGACGAGGCGGGCCCGCAATGGCCAGTTACAACGGGTCCATGTCCAGCGCGGTTTTCCTTCATCCGCCGACCATGCTATACGCCCCGCCGATGCCATCTACCCTTGATCTCTCCCGGCGCCCTGCGCCCGCGCCTCGCCCCAGAACACTGGCGGGCCTGTCCATTCCCGCCCTTAAGGCAGAGATGGAAAGCCTTGGCCTTGATTTGAAACAGGCCGGGATGCGGGCCAGGCAGCTGCGCCGCTGGATTCATCACTTCGGAGCCCGTGATTTCTCGGTGATGACGGATATCGCCAAGGATCTGCGTGAACGGCTGGCCGGAACATATGTGCTCGACCGGCCCGAAATCGCGGATCACCAGGTGTCGAAAGATGGGACCCGGAAATGGCTGACCCGCTTCGCGCCGGGTGTCGAAGCCGAAAGTGTGTATATCCCGGATGTCGGCAAGGCGGGCGCCCTCTGCGTTTCCAGCCAGGTCGGCTGTACCCTCAACTGCACCTTCTGCCATACCGGAACGCAGGCCCTCGTCCGCAACCTGACGGCAGCCGAAATCGTCCAGCAGGTGCTGATCGCCCGTGACGCCCTCTGCGAATGGCCGACTTCGACCGAGGACCGCCTGCTGACCAACATCGTGTTCATGGGCATGGGCGAACCGCTCTACAATCTCGACAACGTCGCTGAGGCCATCGATACGATCGCCGATGGCGACGGAATCTCGATCGGCCGCAGACGCATCACCGTCTCGACGGCGGGCGTTGCCCCGAAAATCCCGGAGCTCGGCGCCCGCACGCATGCCGCGCTCGCCATTTCGCTGCACGCCGTCCGTGATGACCTGCGCAACGAACTCGTGCCGCTGAACCGGAAGTACGACCTCAAAACGCTGTTCGAGGCGATTCGTGCCTATCCGGATCTCGGTAATTCGAAACGTGTGACGTTCGAGTACGTCATGCTGAAGGGTGTCAACGACACCCTGGCCGAGGCACGCGATCTTATCCGCTTGCTGAAGGGTGTGCCGGCCAAGATCAATTTGATCCCATTCAACCCCTGGCCGGGCAGCCCCTATGAATGCTCTGACTGGGAGACAATCGAGGCATTTGCCGACGTGCTGAACCGGGCCGGTTATGCGTCGCCAATCCGCACCCCGCGCGGCCGGGATATCCTGGCCGCGTGCGGCCAGCTCCGGTCTGAGAGCGTCAAGTTACGCGCCAGTGAACTGCGCAAGCCGCAAGCCGCGGGCAACTGATCACGTCGCCCGGAACGCCGAGCGGGTCCCCGCCTGATCAGCCAGCGCCCTGTCGAGCTCCATGCCGGCAGGCGTGGGATCACCCGCCGCATCAATCCAGCCGCGTTCAAACGCATAAGCGATGGCGGCCGCCGGATCATTCTGGCCGGACACCATAGAGGCAAACTGAAGAATGAGGGCTCGCCCCGCAGGGCCTGGCGGTTGAGACTCGGAAACGTCGGCCATCTGGGGTTCTCGCGCGTCAGAAGAAACTGCTGGTGATGTAGAGCGCGCGGCACCGGAGGCGAGGGCCGCACTTCACAGCCTCACGCAGACGGTGAGGTTGCAGCGTCTGATCCATAAGAATAATCTTCGACACATGTCTCTGCGCGCCGCTCTTTCCGCCCTGTGTGGCCTCGCCCTGGCGGCCTGCACCGACAAGGCCGAGGGGCCCTGCGCGCTGATCACGTTCGAATCAGCCCCCTACCTCATCTGCACTTTTGATACCGCCGAGGATGATATCCGCCTCTTCCTGAGAGATGAAACCGGCCTGCCCTTCGGCCAGTTCGACCGGCTGGCAAACCATGTGGCGTCCGAAGGCGGTAGCCTGATTTTCGCCATGAACGCCGGTATGTACCACGAAGACCGGCGCCCGGTTGGCCTCTATGTCGAGGAGGAACAGTCCGAAATGGGCCTGGTCAAGACGGCCGGACCCGGAAATTTCGGGATGCTGCCAAACGGCGTATTCTGGATCGATGGCGACACGGCCGGGGTTACCGAAACGCTCGGCTATGACCGGCTTTTCGAGCGCGACCCGCCCCGCTTTGCCACCCAGTCCGGCCCGATGCTGGTGGTGAATGGCGCGTTGCACCCTGCCCTCAATCCTGAAGGGACGAGCTTGCGCCGGCGCAACGGGGTCGGCGTCAGCGGCGATGGGCGCGAAGTCTTCTTCGTGATCAGTGATGCGCCGGTGAATTTCCATACCTTCGCCCGTCTGTTCCGCGACCGGCTCGGCGTACCCAATGCGCTCTACCTCGACGGCGCCGTCTCCAAGATTTACGCTCCGGGGCTTGAACGGAATGAAACGGGGCTCGACATGGGCCCGATCATCGCCGTGGTGCGTGAGAATCCCGGCACCTGATTCGCTGAGCCGACCGGCTCTGTGTCTTGAGCCGGTTGCGCTGCGCCGACAACGGGTTCATCTGGGCCAGTCCACTTGCAGGAGTCAGGGCTGATGACCCTAAAGCTTTTCGGCCTGAAAAACTGCGATACCTGCAAAAGGGCACTGAATGAGATCAGGGCGGCCGGCCGGGAGCCGGAATTCATTGACATCCGCGCCGGGGCCGACCTCGCCGGCAAGTTGCCCGAATGGCTGAAGGCTGCGGGTGACCGGCTGGTCAATCGCAATTCCACAACCTGGCGCGGCCTGTCCGAGCCAGAGAAGGCCCAGGCCTCCGGCGCGGGCCTGGAAGGCCTGCTTCTCGCCAACCCTGCCCTGATCAAGCGCCCGGTGATCGAACTCGGCGGCGAAGTGTTGATCGGCTGGAACGCAGAGACGAAAGCGCGGATCGGCTGAGCCGCGAAATTTTCCCGCACCTGGACAACCCGAACCGGATCAGCGCAGGCTCGGTCCGGCACGGCTCAGTGAGACAACGCATGCGCCGCCTCATCGCCGCTGCCTTTGCCTGCCTGCTGCTCGACGCCCCGTCTCCAGCGACACCATACCCGGATCATCCGCCGCGACGCTGAGCGTCAAGGCGGACACGACGGAGCCCGGCGCCTTCCTCCATGCCTCGGCCACAACTGGCGCCGCTCACCCGGTTGTCCTGGTCTTCCATGGCGGCGCAGGCAGGCCAAACGGAATGGCGAACGGCTCCGGCGCCTTAACCCGCGCTTCTCCAGTGCGGGCTATGTCGTCGTCTACATGAACGGCTCCGGCCAGTTTGATGCCGAAAGGCTTTGTAACTGGAACGCCGTTCATTGCTGCGCCCATGCGGCGAAAGAGAAGACCCACGACGGCGTCAAGCGGGGGCTGAATCGCAGCCTCAATGTATGCCGTATACCGATTTTCTTTCGGACCCTCCAATGGCGCCCTGCTCAGCAAACGCATCGCTGGCCAGATGAAGATGACCCCACGCGCCATCGCCGCAGTCAGCGGCCCATCTTTGCGCACCAGCTAGACCTGCCTGGCCGCATTTCTATCTCCATCCATCACGCCGTCGATGACGAGGTTCTGAGCGATGACGGCCATCTCCAGGACCAGGCCGGACGCTGGCGCACTGCGCCGCCCCGATCGCCTCCGGCACCGGTGGCGGCGTGCGGACCACCCGGCGCGCCTGCGCAGACAGCTCATCCCCCGTCGCTGTCACCTCCCCGTCCGGCAGCCACGGATGACCCGCGAACGCACCCGGCTACCGGATAGAGATTGCGATCCCCGTCTTCTTAGGACGCCAGCCTTGCGACCGCCCCCTTCCCATCGCCTCAGACCGGCACTAGGATCTCGAAATCCGAGGGGTGTCCGGCATGGGGCCGGGCTGAGAGTTACCCTTTGAACCTGATCCGGGTCATGCCGGCGCGAGGGACGGAAGCCGAACGCTAGACAATCCCGGGTCTTCCGTAATTGATGGAGACCCAAATGAATAAGCCCACCAGGCCCGGCGATTTCACGCCCCCGAAAGTCACGACCGGCC
>CAZIGV010000022.1:0-44218 GCA_964538945.1 uncultured Hyphomonas sp. | reverse complement strand
GGAGCTGACCGGGCGTATCCTGTTGGGTCTGCCCACCGATGGCGGCATGGTCTAGGCGTCTGGCCCGGGCCTGAAACTTGCATCCTATATGGCAAGCTCAGGCTGACCGAACCCGATCGGATGATTAACCATGCCCGACCCCATCGCCAAAGCGACCTCAGCCGCCCGCCCTGCTGTGACGCCAGCCCCGGCATCCGTCTCATTGTCGGTCGTTATCAATAACTACAATTACGAGCAGTTCCTGCCGGTGACGATCGAGAGCGTCCTCGGCCAGTCGGTCTCGGTGCAGCTGATCGTGGTCGATGACTGCTCCACGGACGGATCACGCGACGTGATCAGGCGTTATGCAGACCGGTTGAAGCCGGTCTTCCTTCCGGTCAATTCCGGGCAGGGCGCGGGGTTGAATGCGGGTTTTGCCGAGGCAACCGGCGATCTCGTCATGTTCCTGGACGCGGATGACTTCATGCTGCCGGGCGCGGCGGAGGCAATCCTGCGCAACTATGATCCGCAGACGGCGCTCTACCTCTACCGGATGCGTTACGGCGATGAGCAGGGTGCGCTTGGCGGCTATTACCCGCCGTTGAGCACCCGGTTCGCCAGCGGGGATGTTTCTCCCCGGCTACGCCAGACAGGCCGGTATGCAGGGACAATCACTTCCGGCATGGTCTGCGCACGTGCCGCGCTCGTCAGGATCATGCCGATGGATCCTGAGGCCTTCCGCTATGGCGGTGATGGCCATATTGCCGTTGCTCTGCCGCTATACGGCCTGGTCAAGGCGTCTGATACCGCCATCTGCTGCTACCGCTTGCACGGACGCCAGCATACTAATCCCAGCCCCGATGCGCTCACGAAGCGCGCCCGCTGGCGCATCTCGCATGACGCAGAGCGCTATAAGGTTCTGCGCGCGCAGTCTGCCGCGCTGGGTCTCCCGGTGGCCGAAGATCTTGGCACGAACGACCATGCCAATATTAAGGAACGCATCATCTCCCTGATTTTCGATCCGCAATTGCATCCGATTGCTTCGGACCGGCTTGGTGATCTCCTGAAACAGGCGCGCAGGCTCGCCCTGTCGCAGGGCACGGGAGCGAGGCGTTACCTGCGTGCGCTCTGGTGGAGCCTGCTCGCCAGCTTGCCCGCATCCACCCGGCGCAAGCTTTTTCTCTATGAAGTGGCTCCGGCCACGCGGCCGCGCTGGTTCACTGCGCTCGTGCGTGCGATCAGGAAACCGCGAGGCTGATCAGGCCTACCAGGTTTCACTCCAGGGCCTCAGGTCCAGCTCGTGCGTCCAGGCGGAGCGATGCTGTCTGTGTAGCCAGACATAATTCCTGGCGATCTCATCTGGTAATAGAAGGCCGTCCCGCGCGCGAAGAGAATCCGTGTCTGGAATATTGTCCCGGATAAACCTGCTGTCGATGGCGCCGTCGATCACGATATGCGCTACATGAATCCCCCGCGGTCCCAGTTCGCGTGCCATCGATTGTGCCAGGGCGCGCAGCGCATGCTTGCCCCCGGCAAAGGCTGAGAAGCCATCGCGGCCGCGCAGGCTGGCTGTGGCGCCGGTGAACAAGATTGTGCCGCGCCCGCGCGGTATCATCACCCGCGCCGCCTCGCGCCCGGCGAGGAAGCCGGAATAAGCAGCCATTTCCCACACTTTCTGATAGACCCGAGCGCTCGTTTCATTGATGCCGAAGCGGACGTTCGCACCGATATTGAAGACACAGACTTCGAGCGGGCCGACCTGCGCTTCGATCTGGTCGATGAGGGTAATCGTTGCGTCTTCCTCGCGTGCATCGACGCCAAAGGCACGCGCTTTGCCGCCTTCGGCTTCGATCGCTGAGACCAGCGCGGCAAGCTGGTCGAGGTTGCGAGCCCGCCGGGTGACGCAGGCGGTTAGGCCTTCGCGGGCAAAGGCACGGGCAATGGCGCCGCCGGTGGCGTCGCCGGCGCCGACGATCAGGGCCGCTCCGTTTGACATGGCTTCCTCTCTTTTTCGCAACACAGTCTTGCTTGAGGCTTGCGCACCGGGCAAGGCGCAGGGCTAAACAGACAGATGAACCGAACCCTGTCCATTGCAGTTGCTGGCGCCGGGATCGGCGGCCTTGCGGCCGCCACCCTGCTGGCGCGGCAGGGTCACCGGGTTATCCTGTTCGACCAGTTCGAAGCCGCAGGGCCGGTCGGTTCAGGCCTGATGTTGCAGGAAACCGGCCTCGCCATCCTGGACCAGCTGGGGCTGCGCAAGCAGGCAGAAGCTCTCGGCGCGCCGGTCACGCGGCTCTGGGGCATTTCGTCGGAGACGGGGCGGGCCGTACTGGACGTGCGTTTTGAAGCGTTGCGGGCCGGCCTTCAGGGCATCGGCATCCAGCGTGCGGCGCTGTTCGCCCTGCTGCATGAGGCGGCTCTGGCCAGCAGCGCGCAACTGGTGACGGGTGTGCGGATCACTGCGGCGAACCCGGAGACTGGCCTCCTGACAGCCGCAAACGGCGCCGCGCACGGGCCGTACGATCTCGTCATCGACGCACTCGGCGTTCGCTCGCCCTTGTCCTGCGGGCCGGCGAAGGATCTGCCTTACAGCGCCCTCTGGACCACTTTGCCCTGGCCTGAGGAGGGTCCCTTTGACCCTTCGGCTCTGGAACAGCGCTATGAGGCAGCCCGAAAGATGGCCGGGGTGATGCCCTCCGGGCGGGCGCGCAGCGGCGCAGGCCAGAGCCTGACTTATTTCTGGTCGATCCGCGGCGACGCTTACGCTGCCTTCCGTGCGGCGCCGCTGGTGCATTGGAAGGACGAGGCCCGCGCCCTCTGGCCGCAGACCGCCATGCTGGTCGATCAAATTACGGATCATGACCAGCTGACGTTTGCGCGCTATCGTCACCGAACGCACTGGCCTGCCGTCAGAGGGCGGCTTATCCATCTCGGCGACAGCTGGCATGCCGCCAGTCCGCAGCTGGGCCAGGGCGCGAATATGGCGTTGCTGGATGCATATGCACTTGCACGTGCGGCCGCGTCAGGCGCACAGGCTGAAGCGATCGCCGCGATGTACTTGCGCCAGCGCGCGGCGCATGTGCGCCTGTTCCAGCTGATAACCTGGGCCTTCACTCCGGTCTACCAGTCCGACTCGCGCATCCTGCCGCTACTGCGTGACTGGCTCGCCGCACCGCTTTCGAAACTCTGGCCGGCGCCGCCCTGCCTGGCCGCTCTGGTGAGCGGGGCGTTGGGGGCACCGCTCGCGAAGCTGGGACTGAAGCCGGGGCGGTGATCGCTTACCTCTGGCATCCTGCGCAGTAGAATGTCGACCGGCCTGATTGCACGATCCGTTTTATTGCACTGTCGCAGCGTTTACAGGCCTTGCCCTCGCGGTCATAGACGTCGAACCTGTGCTGGAAATAGCCGAGCGCGCCCTCAGTATTTGCAAAGTCCGAAATAGATGAGCCGCCTGCCTCAATCGCCTCCGCGATCACGGCGTTGATGGCCGGGGCCAGCCGCGCGGCCCGCACGCCCGGCACCGTGCGCGATCGTCGCTTCGGAGAGACGCCTGCCCGGTAGAGTGCCTCGCAAACATAGATGTTCCCGAGCCCGGCTATGATCGACTGGTCAAGCAGTGCCGCCTTGATCGGCGCTGCCTTAGCGCTGAGCACGCTGTCCAGGTAAGCAGCGGAAAACCCGTTCGACAAGGGTTCCGGCCCCATCCTGCTTAACCTTGGGTATGCCTCAAAACTCGCCGCGGGCCAGAGTTCCATGAAGCCAAACCGGCGCGGGTCGTTATAGGTGACGGTCTCGCCGCCCTCGAGGTGGAAGACAACATGATCATGCGTGCAGACGTTGCCTGTCTGATGGTGGAAATCACCGGGCATCACCCCGGAAATCGTGAACCGGCCGGTCATTCCGAGGTGCATCACCAGCACTTCGCCCGTAGAGAGATACGCGGCCAGGAATTTCGCCTTCCGGGCGAGTCGGTCGATCCGGGCATTCGTGACCCGTTCGGCAAACCGGTCGGGCAGCGCGAAGCGCAGGTCTGCCCGCCTCTGCTCCAGCCGCAAGATCCGTCGACCCTCCATGACGGGGGCAAGTCCGCGGCGAACTGTCTCGACTTCAGGTAATTCAGGCATCCTTATCGCATATACGCTAAGTGACAGGCCGCATGTAAGATGGACCCCATGACTGAAGAAGACTCAACACAGCGAAAGGTCTCCTTCGGCTTCGAAGAGGTCACGCAGGCCGAAAAAGTCGCCCGGGTCAAAGGCGTATTCCGCTCGGTTGCCTCGCGCTATGACCTGATGAACGACCTCATGAGCGCCGGTGTCCACCGACTGTGGAAGCACGACGCCATGAACAGGGTGAACCCTCAGCCAGGCGAGCGCCATCTCGATGTCGCCGGCGGCACCGGTGAACTCGCACGTGCCTTCCTCGAGCGCGCCGGGAAGGCCGGGGCCCGTCGCAGCGATATGCGCCCTGCCACGGCGATCGTCTGCGATATCAACGATGCGATGCTCGAAGCCGGTAAGGCGCGCCCCGACAACGCGAAATGGGAAGGCCGCCTCGACTGGGTCTGCGCCGATGGTCAGAAACTGCCTTATCCCGACAAGAGCTTCGATGCTGTCACGGTCTCCTTCGGTATCCGAAATTTTGCCGACCGTGTGGCGGGCCTGCGCGAATTCCGGCGCGTGCTGAAAACCGGTGGGCGCCTGGCCGTGCTGGAGTTCAGCCACATGACTGCCCCGCTCCTGCAGGAAGCCTATGATCGTTACAGCTATGGCGTGATCCCCCGTCTTGGAGAACTGATCGCTGGGGACCGGGCGAGCTATCAGTATCTTGTCGAGTCAATCCGTCAGTTTCCGGAGCAGTCCGTATTCAAGGCCGAGATCGAAGGCGCCGGCTTCAGGCAGGTCTCGGTCACCAACTATTCCGGCGGCATCGCCGCCCTGCATTTCGCCTGGGCGGTCTGATACGATGCTGAAGGCATTTTCTGATTACTGGCGTCTGATGCGCGCGGGCACGGCTCTGGCGCGACATGACGTGGTATTACCCGGTGCGTATCAATCCCGTTTGCCTGTCCCGGCGCGCCTTGCGGGTGGCTTCCTGCGCCTGTTCGGGGGCGCCAGGGGCCGTCCTGGCCAGCGGCTTGCGACCGCGCTCGAAGGCCTTGGTCCTGCCTATATCAAGCTCGGTCAGTTCCTCGCCACGCGACCGGACGTGTTTGGCTCAGAGGTGGCGGGCGATCTGGCGCGCCTGAAGGACAAACTGCCGCCGTTCTCGATGAAGCAGGCGCGCGCTGCTCTCGCCGACGAGTTCGGCGAGGCAGAGGCGGCGCGCCTCTTCCCGAACCTGTCGGAGCCAGTCGCCGCCGCCTCGCTCGCTCAGGTGCACAAGATGTCCCTCGCTGACGGCGACCGTGCGGTGAAGATCCTGCGGCCGGGCATTGAACGCCAGCTCGAGCTTGAGCTCTCCGCAATGCGCCGCGCCGCGCGTACAATTGAAACTGTCTCCAGCCAAAGTCGGCGCCTGCGCCCGGTTGCCTTCACCGATACGATAGCGAGCTCGATGCTGCGCGAACTGGATCTGCGTCTCGAAGCGGGCGGTGCCGACGAAATGCGCGCCATCAATGAGAAAACCGGCTTTTTCAGAATCCCGGAAGTCGACTGGGAGCGTACCGGAAAACGTATACTGACGATCGCCTGGATTGACGGCATTGCGTTGACACAGCCCGGCTGGCTGGACCGTCCGGGGCTCGACCGTGCAAAGCTCGCGAATGACATTACTCAGGGTTTCCTATCCAGCGCCATCGAACATGGTGTCTTTCATGCTGACATGCATGAAGGTAACGCGATCCTGACGCCGGATGGACGCATTGCGCTCGTCGATTTTGGCATCATCGGCCGCATTGGCCCGATGGAGCGCCGTTTCCTCGCCGAGATACTCTGGGGCTTCCTGAAGCGTGATTATGTCCGCATCGCTGAGGTTCATTTCGAGGCGGGGTATGTACCGCCCAGCCAGTCGGTCGGAGATTTTGCCCAGGCCCTGCGCTCGATCGGTGAACCGCTGTTCGGGCGTCCGGCGGAAGAAGTTTCGATGGGCCGTGTGCTCCTGCAGCTGTTCGACTATACACACACCTTCGGCATGGCGCTGCGCCCGGAACTCGTGCTGCTACAGAAGACCATGGTGCAGGTTGAGGGCGTCGCCCGCGCGATTGATCCGGCCCACAATATCTGGAAGGCCTCGGAACCTGTCATTGAAGCCTGGATGCGCCGCAATTTTGGTCCCGAAGGCGCGGTTCGCATCATTTCGGAGAACGTCCGTGAAGTGACTAACCGGCTGAAACGGCTGCCATCCGTTATGGACCGTTTCGAGAAAAGCCTGGAGGCCGAGCCAGCGCCGCTGGCACCGTCCCAGCCATTCGCGCCCTGGTGGGGCTGGTTCGGTCTGATCGCGGTGCTGGGCGTGGCTGCGGCCTGGGCCGTCCGGGGTTTCAGTTAGGGGTCGCAGGCTCAGTCGCCACCGGCTCGGTTAACCCGGCGGGCGCCGCTGCGGTCGAAGGCGCAGCAGAAGGTGCGGGCAGCTCAGAGGCCGGCATGCTGAAATGACCTTGCACGAACGCCCACTGGCCGTCTTCGTTGACGATGACGCCCGTAAATACGCCTTTGGTCTTTATCTGCAACCCGCCGAAGTTAAGCGACTTTGTATAGTCTGCCGACACGGCCGCCACGTTCGGGGCAAGCGGGGTAATCTCGCGGTCGCTGAAGCTGAGGCGCGGCGCGTAGCTGCCGGTCGCGGCAAAGTCGAGTGCAGCCGCCGCCTCTGCGCCGGCCGTGTAGATCGAGCGGCCTTCCTCGATCCAGATGAACCCTGTCCTGGCAGAATACATCGGTTTCAGCGGCTCACTGTCGCCGGCCTCACGCGCAGCCAGCCAGCTGTCGAGGAACGCGTTCGCTTCAGAGAGGGTCTCAGTCATGTCAGGCGGAGCCGGCTCAGGCGCGGTCGCGGAGCAAGCCGCCACGACCGCCAGGAGGGGCCCAACCAGAATGACGCGCAGCCTGGGAATGCCAGTTTTCATGATGTGTCTCCACCCTTTTGGCCTTTCATTACGCAGTTCGGGCCTGAGGGGGAAGGGGAGGCCTGGTCCGGAGGGGGCGGGGCGCGTCTTGCGAGCGAATTTTTCGCGGACTGGGGTTCCAGGCTGTCCTGCGACTCCCGCCCAGGGGGTAATCGATTAAGGCGCGCCCGGGCCTGCGTTAAAGTCGCGGGAAGCTTGACCGACGGAGCCTGCGCATGAAACGTGAACTGGTTGCACTCGCCGTTCTCAGCGTCCTCGGCGCGCCCGCCTCAGCCGATACATGCGCGGCCGCCGCCGAGGCGGCGACGCGTTCCGCGCTCGAATCCGCCGAAGCGGCGGGCCGTCGCACTGCCTTGGTGCGTACCATCTGCGCCGGTCAGCGCCAGACTTTCGTCCTTTATCGCCTGCAAACCGCTTCAGGCGCAGGTGTGGTGGTCCGCGCGATTTCGGGCGTCAGGTCCGGGCAGCTGATTGCGCCCGGGGACAAACGGGAATTCAGCGCGGCGACGCCTGCCCGGCTGATCCGCGTTGGCCAATAGCCCGCGGGCACCTGCGCAAATCTTTCCATTACCTTGACAGCGGCCTGCCAATCCCGAGGATTTGATGGGGCGATTTCAAGATATTTGGCCTAGGAAGGTCCGGGTATCATATTGGCAAGCTGAATGAGCCGTTCTCGTATCCTCTTGATCATTGCTGGCGGTATCGCCGCCTATAAGAGCCTCGAGCTGATCCGCGAGCTCGGCCGGCGGGGAATTTCCTCGCGCGTGATCCTGACAAAAGCTGGCGCGCAATTCGTCACGCCGCTCTCGGTTTCAGCTCTTTCCGGCCAGAAGGTGTTCACAGAGCTCTTCGACCTTACGGACGAAACAGAGATGGGCCATATCGAACTGTCGCGTTCGGCCGATCTCGTCGTGGTCTGCCCCGCCACGGCCGACCTTATGGCCAGGGCTGCGGCCGGTCTGGCCAATGACCTTGCCTCCACCACGCTGCTCGCCACCGACAAGCCTGTGCTGATGGTGCCTGCTATGAATGTGCGGATGTGGGAGCATGCCGCGACCAGGCGTAACGTCGAGCGCCTGCGCCGGGACGGCGTGCGGGTCGTCGAACCGGATGTCGGCCCGATGGCCTGCGGTGAGTTCGGCCCCGGTCGCCTGCCAGACGTCTCGGCGATCCTGCGTGAGATCGAGGCGGCGCTTGCTGCGCCCTCAAGGCGTCTTGGCGGGATCCACGCCCTCGTGACCGCCGGCCCGACCCGGGAGCCAATCGACCCCGTGCGCTATATTTCAAACCATTCTTCCGGCCAGCAGGGTTACGCCATCGCTGCCGCGCTCGCCGCAGAGGGTGCGCGCGTGACGCTCGTCTCCGGCCCGGTTGGACTGAAAGCCCCGGAAGGCGTAACCTGCGTTTCAGTCGAAACGGCCCGCGACATGCTGAAAGCCTGCCAGGAGGCTCTTCCTGCTGACGTATTCGTCTCGGTCGCGGCCGTTGCAGACTGGCGCCCGGTGAAAGCTGCGCCGAGAAAGCTCAAGTTGAAAGGGCAGGGTGAGGCGCCGACGATCCAGCTGACCGAAAACCCGGACATCCTTCGCACGCTCAGCCAGAAGCGGAAGGACCGCCCCCGCCTGGTGATCGGTTTCGCAGCCGAGACCCATGACCTGGAGGTTCTCGCGGCTGAAAAGCGCATCCGCAAGGGCTGCGACTGGATCGTCGCTAATGATGTCTCCGGCGACGTCATGGGCGGCAGCGAGAATGAGATCTTCCTGATCACGCCGGACGGCGCCGAGCGTTGGCCCCGCCTCACCAAGGACGAAGTCTCCCGCCGTCTCGCCGCGCGCATCGCCGATGAGCTGACTGGGCCGGGGCCCGGACTGCGGCTCGCGGCCGAATAGTCCCCGCATCTTGACTCCCGCGCAGAGTCTCCCCACCCGGGGGGCATGAGTACGATCACTGTCCAGGTTTGCCCCCTGCCGCATTTCGAGGGCCTTGTCCTGCCAGCCTACGAGACGCAAGGCTCGGCCGGCATGGATGTGCGCGCCGCTGTGTCCGAAGCTGAGCCTGTTGTTCTCAAACCCGGTGAGCGCGTCATGGTGCCGACCGGTCTGTCTGTCGCCATCCCGGAGGGTTATGAGATACAGGTCCGCCCGCGCTCCGGCCTCGCCGCGAAGTATGGCCTCACCTGCCTGAACACGCCAGGCACCATCGATTCCGATTACCGGGGAGAGATCAAGGTCATCCTGATCAATCTCGGCCAGGAGGTTGTCACCCTCCGGCGAGGCGAGCGCATCGCCCAGCTGGTCCTCGCCCCGGTGACGCGTCTCGGCTGGAAGCACGTCGAAGCGCTCGACGAGACCGCCCGCGGTGCAGACGGGTTTGGCTCTACGGGGCGCTAGACCGGCCGGTAGCGACGATGGCGCGCTATCGCGGCTGAGGCTCACCGGGCGATATCCTTGCGGGGGGGGCACAGGCGGCGCGCTGGAGCGGTTCGGCTCCCGGCCTCCCGGATACG
The DNA here is from genome assembly GCA_964538945.1 of uncultured Hyphomonas sp. Lineage (GTDB taxonomy): Bacteria > Pseudomonadota > Alphaproteobacteria > Caulobacterales > Hyphomonadaceae > Hyphomonas. The sequence goes on along the minus strand of CAZIGV010000022.1, from coordinate 34,667 downwards.
TCGCGGGTGGCAGGTGAAAAGCCGATCCGGCTCCTGCCGACAACAATCGGAGGGCGCCGGCATAGCGCGTATGGGCGGCGGCCTTTCCCGCCAACGCCGCATCGGCGGTAACCAGGACGCATCGCGCCGCCAGGGCGGCCCCCAGACAGAGGCTATCACAGGCCGGGTGATCCGGCGCCGGCCCGAGCTTCGGGGCGTCACGGACCAGCGTCCCCGGTTCCGATCGGCCCGGAGATCATCGAGACTCGAGAGGCCCGGGGCGAGCACGATCCGCGCCCGGACCGCTTGGAGCCCGCTTCGGACGTAGACGGCGCAGCGTGTCGAGCACGCTGTCATCAAGGTTACGGATCAGGATTTGGCCCATGAGCGCACCTTGGCCCGCGACGGATTTCAATGCATTGAGAACAAAGTTCACCCCGGGCCCTCTATGCGTTCGATCGGCGTCGAGGCCATTCGCCGCCTTCGAAGCTCTCCGGGGTGGCGCCCAGGAGGAAACCCTGCGCCGCATCGAGAGGCACGCAGCCCGCCCAAGTCGGCAGCGCGCGGCCGTCGGGGGTTGGACCACGACCACCCGGAGGCTGATTAGCTGGCAGGCTGCCATGCGGTTGTTTCACTCTCATATCAGCGACCAGGGGCTCTGGCGCGCCCTTTCATTCGACCTGCCTTTGAGGCATGCTGCCCAAGGCCGGGAGGAAGACAGGATGGATCCGTTTCAGATGGTGGTGCTGATCGTGGCGATCAGCGTCGGAGCAGGTGTCTACCAGACCTATCTCAAGACACGGGCCAATTCAGCGTCCGATGTCACCACCCAGGCTGACCTTGCTGCCATGCGCGATGAGGTCAGCCGCCTGAAGGAGCGTGTGCGCGTTCTGGAGGCGATTGTTACCGACAGGGACCACGCACTGGCCGAAGAGATACGCAAGCTCGGCTGAGGTATCAACCTAGAGCAGTGCACCTTCGTCCTTGCGGAACTTTGCAAGCAGGTAGTTTGGGGTGTCCTCGATCGTGTCGAGCGCCCCGAAGGCAAAGGCCTCGCGGTCAAGTACCAGGTCGCGCGGCCGCAAGGGCCGCGAGATTTCGAGCCCGTCCAGCGTGCGGGCGCGCGAGAAGGCGACATAGGCCTGTCCGTGGGCAAACATTCCATTGTCGAAGTCGATGAAGACCTTGTCCAGCGTCAGGCCCTGCGCCTTGTGGATGGTCACGGCATAGGCGAGGCGCAGGGGCATCTGTTTGAATGTGCCGACCACTTCGCGCTTCACTTTCTTGGTGTCGATCTCGAAATCGTAGCGGTACTTCTCCCAGGCTGCCGGTTCTATCTCGTAGGCACGGCCATTGATCCTGACGATAACGCTCCGGCTGCCAAAGCCTTCAACCTGCGCCAGCGTGCCGTTCACCCATCGGCCTTCGGGATCGTTGCGTATCAGCATCACCCGAGCGCCGACCTTCAATTCAAGATCTGACTCGGTCGGAAAACTCTTCTCATCGAACTGTCCCTGCACATCCGCCGGGAAGCAGCGGCACTCACCTTTCAATTCCGCCAGACGCGTCTGGTTGATCCGCCAGGCATTGGCATTGTTCGGCGTCAGCACAACATGGGTCTCAGAGGCATCCGCCGCATTGCGGGTCGATACCAGCCTTGCCAGCGTCGCCTCATCTGCCGGGGTCACCCGGCCAGAGCGCAGGGCGCCTAGCAGGGCGAGGAAGCGCGGTTCTTCCTGCCGGAACACGTGTTTCAGCGCCAGGAGTGTAAATTCGCCTTCCCTGAAGGCTGGCGCGTTGAAGAAGTATCCTCCGCCAAATCGCTCCTGAAGGATCGGGCCCTCCTGTGAGGAGACCACCGGTGGCAACTGGTGCAGGTCTCCGGACAGGATCACCCGGACACCTCCGAACGGACGCTTTGATCCCCGGTTCAGTTTCAGGCTCTTGTCGATCGCGTCCAGCATGTCGGCGCGCACCATCGATATCTCGTCGATCACCAGCGTATCCACGGCCCGCACCACGCGCGCATTTGGCAGGCGCCTTATATCCTGCGCCTCGATCAGGCGGGGTGGCAGCTTGAAAAAGGAATGGATCGTCTGTCCGCCGGCATTCATCGCAGCCACACCCGTCGGGGCAACGATCACCGCCTTTTCGCCCGCCTCGGCCAGGAATTTGCGTAGCAGTGTTGTCTTCCCGGTGCCCGCCCGGCCGGTCAGGAAAAGATTGCCCTGCGCGCCGGCACCGCGCGCCACCCATTCAGCGGGCGCTGCATAAATGGATTCCAGCGCAGGGGGCAGCTTGCTTGGCAAGATCAGGCGCTGACGCGTCGCATCCGGCGCGACCGGGCATGGCAGGCCGGGCTCGCTATGACTTGCGAGCCGAGCGGCCCCTCCGCCGCCTGCCGCGCGACTGCGCGCCGACCGCAGGCCATGTCTGGTGCGAGCGCCCGGCGCAGGACCCTGTTCTGGCCGCAGCGGCGGGCGCGACAGGCCATCACGCTCGGGCATTCCCGGAAGATCGTCAGGCAAGGGAGAGAACCTGCCGCGTTGAACGGCCTGATGCTCCATCCGGCTCCTGAGTGCTTGTACATGAGGTCAGGGTAAGAGGTGGCGCGCACGGCGTCCAGCCGGCAGCGACGTCAAATCTCACATCTGCATCGTCCAGCCTTCAACGCCCATGGCGGCCTGGCGCACGGCCTCTGACAGGGTCGGGTGCGCATGGCTTGTCCGGGCAATATCCTCGGATGCGGCGCCGAACTCCATCGCGACGCAGATTTCGGCAATCATTTCGCCGACCCCGACGCCGATCATGTGCGCGCCCAGGATCCGGTCGCTACCCTTCTCTGCGAGGATCTTCACAAATCCGGACGTTTCATGGTTCGTGCGGGCTCGGGAGTTCGCCATGAAGGGGAACTTGCCCTTCACGTATTCGATGCCGGCCGCCTTGAGTTCTTCCTCATTCTTGCCGACCCAGGCGATCTCCGGATGGGTGTAAACGACGCTCGGCACAAGGTCATAATTCACGTGACCCGCCTTGCCGGCAATCAGCTCGGCGACTGCCGTTCCATCATCTTCTGCCTTGTGGGCCAGCATTGGCCCATGGATACAATCGCCTACCGCCCAGACGCCGTCAGCCACCCGGAAATGACCATCGGTGACTTCGATGACGCCACGCTTATCCGTCTTACCGCCCACCGCCTCAAGGCCCAGGCCGTCCGTATACGGCTTGCGTCCGACCGCGACGATCACGATGTCGGCATCCAGCGTTTCCGCGCCGCCGCCTCTGGCTGGCTCGATAGCCACTTTCAGCTTCGTCTTGGTTTTCTCGATGCCGGTCACCTTGGTACCCAGCCTGAAGCTCAGCCCCTGTTTCTTGAAAGTGCGCTCGGCTTCCTTGGCCACTTCAGCGTCGGCTGGCGGCAGGATGCGATCGAGATACTCGACCACCGTCACGTCCGAGCCGAGCCGCGCCCAGACCGAACCCATCTCCAGCCCGATCACGCCCGCGCCGATCAGCACTAGCTTCTTTGGTACCGCCTTCAGGCTGAGGGCGCCCACGTTGGAGACGATCCGCTCCTCATCGATCTCGATGCCGGGCAGGGTGGCCGGCTCGGATCCCGTGGCGATGACGATGTTCCGGGTTTCCAGCACGCGGACGGTGCCATCAGCCAGTGCTGCTTCGACCTTGCCTGCGCCGAGGATCCTGCCGCGGCCTTTGACGTATTCGACCTTGTTCTTCTTGAAGAGGAATTCGATGCCCTTGGTCAGGCCGTCCACTGCGTCAGACTTCTGCGCCATCATCTGGTTGAGATCGAGTTCGATCTTGCCGGTTTTGATGCCGAGGTTCGCAAAATCATGCTGTGCTGCATGGAACAGGTGCGAAGCATGCAGCAGCGCTTTGGACGGGATGCAACCGACATTAAGGCAGGTGCCGCCCAGGGTCGCGCGCATCTCGATACACGCAACCTTCAGGCCAAGCTGCCCGGCGCGGATAGCGCAGTTGTAGCCGCCGGGGCCGCCGCCGATGATGACGACGTCATAGGTCTCTGCCATGGGATTGCATTCCTTATATGGGCCGATTGCCGGGCGCGATTCGATAGCGCGGCATACCTAGGCATTTCACCCCCGAAACTCAATCCGCAGAAGCCGGTTCGTGGACTCAGCGACGCTTTATCACTGCGAGCGCTAGCCCCAGCAGGATAAGAATGCTGCCGAAGATTGCCTCGTCGAACCAAAGGCTCTGGTCGGTGCCCATCGCCGCCATCGCTGCTCCCAGCGCCGCGAACAGGACCGCGCCGAGCATGGCCAGTGGGCCGCCGCCCTTCTGGTTCATCGCTGCCATAACGGCACCGATGAACGCGAGGCCCGACGCGACGAGACGCCAGAGGCTGGTCGGAGGCTGAAGCAGCGCGTCATCCAGCGGGCTGCCCCGGCTGACGATGATCTGCACGGCCGAAAAGCCCTGCCAGAACAGCCAGGCGGCGAGCAGCGCGAGCGCTATGGCGGCAATCCTTCGGATCATATGAGGGCCCCTCCCGGACAATGTCATTGCGCAGACGCTAGGCCGAACCGGCCCCCCCGGCAACTCAGGCCGGCCATTCAGGCAGCTTCGTCTTCGTCCTCGTCCCAGGTATCCCGGCCGCGCGCGCGGGCATAAGCGGCGGCGCGGGCGGCCTGGCGGCGCTTGGCCTGCGCCATGAACAGGGCGCGCTGGCGGGCGACCATGACGTCCGGGACGAACAGGGGCGGGTATTTCTTCTTCACCCCGGGCGACCTGGCGGTGTTTGCCTGTTCAGGCAGCGCTTTCGCCGCTGCAAGGGCGGGGTTCGCCATGGTTTCCGGTTTCTCTGCCATGTCCACGACGTCCGGGGGCCGCCTGCGCAGCGCCCAAACCGCGATCAGCAGCAGGCACGCGCCCGCCAAAAGGCCGGTCAGCGCGCCTTCGCCGGGCGTCGGATCCAGCCACCATTGCGGGCTGAAATGCACAAGGAAGACAGCGGGCACGGAAGCTGCGAGCCCGAACAGGTACCAGCCCACCGCGCCACTCTTGCGGGCGCCCAACAGGGCGCTCGAGGCATAATAGCCGAGCGAGGCAAACAGGTAGGCCGCGCCATGCGTGATACCGAGTTCGCGCCAGTTGATGGCGCTGAGGCCGCCTTCAACGTCATCCTTCACGATCCAGCCCATCACCATCACAATCGACGGCCAGCGCACGGCGGTCAGGGCGCCAAAAGCGAAGGCAATCGCGTAGAGCGTCAGGAGGAGACAAACGAGGCGCCGGGACATGCCTCAGGCCTAGCATGCCTATGGTAAGCGCCTGCTGAAGCCAGCCGGTGAAATTTAACCGGATCTACCCGTCTTGAAGTCTTTGCGGGCCTGTCGCCGGCCTGCTAGGCCAGCCGGAGACATCAGGGAGGACAGGACATGGGCCGCGTTTCAGGAAAAATGGCATTTATCACCGGCGGGGCGCAGGGCCTTGGGGAGGCGACCGCGCGGATGCTCGCAAAGGAAGGCGCCAAGGTCACGGTCACCGACATCAACGGGGCAGGGGCTGAGACGGTCGCCGCGTCGATCAACGCCGCGCACGGACCCGGCATAGCCTTCGCCTTCCAGCAGGACGTGACCAGCGAGGCCGAGTGGAAAGACGTGCTGCAGCGGGCCCATGATGCCATGGGCGGGCTTAACGTGCTTGTAAACAATGCCGGCATCGGTTCGCTCGGCTCGGTCGAGGAGGAAAGCTATGACATGTTCCGGAAGGTGCAGGCCGTGGACGTCGATTCGATCTTTCTCGGCTGCAAGTATGCGATTCCCCTCATGCGCGCGCATGGCCTCGGCTCGATTATCAACATCTCGTCCATCGCCGGCATTATCGCCAGCGGCAATTATGTTTCCTATAACACGGCCAAGGCCGCCGTGCGGCATCTGTCAAAGTCGATTGCGCTGCACTGCGCCAAGACCGGCGGACAGATCCGCTCAAACTCTGTGCACCCTGTATTCATCAACACGCCGATCCTTGACCGCACCAAGGAAATGTTCGGTGAGCAGAAAGCGCTCGAAAAACTCGGCCGTCAGATCCCGCTCGGCAAGGTCGGTGAGCCGGATGACATTGCCTATGCCGTCCTCTACCTCGCCTCCGACGAATCCAAACTCGTCACCGGCGCCGAACTGAAAGTCGACGGCGGCATCAGCGCGATGTAGGGACGGCTAGTCCGTATCTGGCCTGCGGGTCAGCGTCCAAGCATAGACCGTCAGGCCGGTCATCAGCGCAGCCGAGACGATCAGTGGCGCAGCGTGACCGACATACCGGTAGAGGGCGGCGCCGATAAGGGGCCCGAAGATGAACCCGGCCGGAGGTGCAGCGGACATCAGCGCCGCTGCCGCGCCCTGTTCCTGGCGGCTGACCGACAGGCTACCGAGCGCGTTTGCCGACGGGATCGCCAAGGCCGAGCCCACGCCCACAATAAAGAAGCTTATGCAGAGGAGCGGAAATGGCGTCAGCGTGTCGGCAGCGATATAACCCAGCACGACAAGCCCGAGGCCGATCGGCAGGACCTTGCGCGGATCTGGCCTCATTCTGGCGATGAAGCCGAACTGGACCACAATCGTCGCCACCGCCATGCAGGCGAAGACGACACCTGTATAGAGCACGGCTGTCTGCCCGGCCTGGGCGGCATTGCCGCCGGCGTTGAGGTCATAGCGATCCTCTATGAACCAGCCGAGCGTCTGCTGGATCATGCCGACACAGACGAAATAAGAAACGAGGAAGGCGAGGTGTGGACGCACCCGCGGATCAGATATGGCGAGACGCCCGGGGCGCGGTGAGCTGCGGTCGCGTGGGACGGTTTTCGGCAGCGCGAAGCCGAGCAGGATGCCAACAGCGATACAGAACACAATCGTGCCCCACAGGGGGGCAAGGGCTCCGAGGGGCGCGAGCGCTGCAGCGCCGGCCGGGCCGAGGATGGAGCCGATGCTCATGCCAGCACCAAGCATGCCGAGCCCGGCGGCACGGTCGTGCGGTGTGGTGGCATCCGTCATCGCCGCCATCGAGGCGGGCTGCAGGCCAGGCGTCAGCAGGCCGAACCAGAGACGAACGAAGATCAGTGTCAGCAGCAAGGCTGAGCCCGCCATCACGCCGGCGAGCGCCGCTTCCAGGGTGAACAGGAAGGCCGTATTGGTGATGCCCATCATGATCAGGGAGAAGACCATCACGCGCTTGCGGCCCACCCGGTCGGCAATCCGGCCCCATTGAGGGATCATGAAAGCGTAGAGCAGGGTCGACAGGGTCAGGATGGCAGCAACCTCGATCTCGCCGAGGCCGGCCTTGCGTGTCAGCGGGGCGACGACCACGAAATTGATGCTCATGCCGGCACCCATCGCGATGGTGGCAAGCATCAGCAGGTTGCGCTGGAGGCGCGAGAGCGGATGCAGCGGCGTTTCGGTTTCAGCCATGATCTGTTGCATCCCTCCTGCAGAGCCTGAAGCCTAGGCCGCCTCGGCGGTGAGGCAAATACTTCCCTTACGACAATCGGCACGGGCTGGCTTGCGTGACAGGGGTTTTACACTCTAAGTCTCGTGCCTGTAGCTGCAGCCGCCGGAGCGCCACCGCCTCATGAAAGCGATCCTCGACGTCGTCCTTGCGATTCTTAACCTGGCCAGCTGGATCATCATCATCCAGGCGATTCTCTCCTGGCTGGTTGTGTTTCGCGTGCTTGATCTGCGCAACTCCATCGCCGCCTCGATCTGGGGCGCGTTGGAACGTATCACCGAGCCAGTTTATCGCCCGATCCGCAACATGCTGCCGCAGATGTCCGGGCTGGATATCACGCCGCTGATCGTCCTTCTGATCATCTTCTTCCTGCAGCAGGTCATCGTGCGCTACGGCTACAGCCTCGCGCCGTTCTGATGCGCTGCCGCCTGGCCCTCGCGCCTGCCGCCCGGCGCCTCAGCCGACGAGCCCGGTGGCCGGCGCACGCGGCCGTCCGTCGCCGCGACCGTTGTGGCAAAAGCGCCCGGCCTGCCGATGCCAGCCCCGCGGAGGGTGACGGGCGGCAAGAACCGGCTAAAAGGCTGGCGCATCGAAGGGCTCGCGGGGCGGGCAGGGATCAGGGATGTCTGGCAGATGAGCGCGGTCCGGATTGATGGTCATACCATTTCGGCAGATTTGAAGGCGGCGGTGAACTGCGCGGTCTCCGCGCTGCCTTCGCCGCCCTGCCTTTCGGTCGTGCTGGTCGGCAATGATCCGGCAAGCGAAGTCTATGTCCGCAACAAGGGAAAGGCTGCGCTTGATGCGGGCATGATCTCGCGCCATCATCGGCTGCCAGCCACCGCGACACAGTCGCAGGTGGAAACCCTGATTGCCGGCCTGAACGCCGATCCCGAAGTTGACGGTATCCTCCTGCAACTGCCGCTTCCGGCAGGGCTGGATGCGGACGCAGCCATCGAGAAGATTGACCCGGCCAAGGATGTCGACGGGCTTACAGAAACTTCTGCGGGCCGCCTGAGCCTTGGCAAGCCGGGGCTTCGTCCGTGTACGCCAACGGGCTGCGTGATTATGGCAAAGCGGGCGCTGGGCGAGGACCTGTCGGGTAAGCAGGTCGTGGTGATCGGCCGCTCGATCCTCGTCGGCAAACCGGCGGCGCTGCTCTTTCTGGCCGAAAACTGCACGGTCACGATCGCCCACAGCCGTTCCCGGGACCTGCCTGCGCTCTGCCGCAGGGCGGACATTCTGGTGCCGGCGGTCGGGCGGGCGGAAATGGTTCGCGGCGACTGGGTGAAGCCCGGCGCGGCGGTGATCGATGTTGGCATCAACCGCGCACCTGCCCCTGAGAAGGGTGAAGGCAAGACGAGGCTTGTGGGCGATGCCCACTTCGACAGCTGCGCCGAAGTCGCCGGTTTCATCACGCCGGTGCCGGGCGGGGTGGGTCTGATGACCGTTGCCTGCCTGTTGCGCAACACTGTTCTGGCGGCGTGCGCGCGTCGGGGCTGGCCGGTTCCCGAAGGGCTGTGAGCCAGTCTTTCGCCCCCCCGGATACGGAGCTTTTCCGCACTTTGTGGCAAAGGCAGGACGGCTGCTGTGCCCTGTGCGGCCTGATCATGCCTGCCAGTCGGTTTGACCTGGCGCATGCCACGCTCTGGAAGAAACAGCGCCCGACCTTAGATCACATCCGGCCGAGATCTGCAGGCGGAAACGATGCGCCGCGAAATCTGCAGCTGGCGCATGCGGTGTGTAACTGGCGCAAGGGGTCTCAGATCCCTCGGGCCGGCAGCGAGGCGCTCCTGCAGGCTGGCGATCAGGCAGAATAACGAGGCTCAAAATCAATCAGCCCTCGCCCCTGATCGGGAAAGGCCGGATCAGACTTTCTGGGTTTCGATGGCGCCGTGGCAGTGCTTGTATTTCTTCCCGGAGCCGCAGGGGCAGGCAGAATTACGCGGCGTATCCGACCACTTGTCCTCGGCCTGAGGCAGCTTCACCGGCGCGTCTTCCGGGTTCATCTCATTGACGCCTGTATCGGGATCGAGTTTCGTTTCCTGCGTTACCGGAGGAGGCGCTGCCGGGGCGGCGGCCGGGCGGCGTACGGCTTCCGGAGCCGGGCCCGTCTGTACACGGATCAGCATGAGTGAGCGGGTGACAGTTGCGCGCAGTTCCGACAGCAGGGTATCAAAAAGGTTGAAGGCCTCGCGCTTGAACTCGTTCAGCGGATCGCGCTGGCCATAGGAGCGCAGGTGGATGACTGACCGCAGCTGATCGATCTGCTGCAGGTGCTCGCGCCAGCGCATGTCCAGAACCTGCAGGAGGAGCTGCTTTTCGATGCGGCGCATCTGCTGGTCCCCGACCTGCCGCGTCAGGCTTGCATAATGCGCTTCTACGACGCTGCGAATACGCTGGGCGATTTCCTCATTGGCGACGCCTTCTTCCGCGGCCCAGTCCTTCACCGGAAGGTCAACGCCGAGATCTGCTCGCAGGCTCTCGGCAAGGCCTGCGATGTCCCACTGCTCAGCATAGGCCTTTTCCGGCATGGTGCGGGCCACGAGCGTGTCGATAACGGTATCGCGCATGTCGGCAATGACGTCGGAGACATCATCGGCACGCAGGAATTCCATCCGCTGCTCGAAGATGGCTTTGCGCTGGTCGTTGATCACGTCGTCATACTTCAGGACGTTCTTGCGGATCTCGAAGTTGCGTTCCTCGATCTTCTTCTGCGAGGTCTCCATCGCCTTGTTCATCCAGGGATGGGTTATACCCTCATCTTCCTTGATGCCGAGGCGGCGCATCACGGCGTCCATTCGGTCTGCCGCAAAGATGCGCATCAGGTCGTCCTCGATCGAGATGTAGAATTTCGATTTGCCGGGGTCTCCCTGACGACCGGTACGGCCGCGCAGCTGGTTGTCGATGCGGCGGGATTCGTGACGCTCTGTACCCAGCACATACAGGCCGCCAGCATCGAGGGCCTGTTTTTTCTTGACAGCGATATCGGCGCGGATCTGGGCTGCAAGCAGCGACACTTCGCCCTCCGAAAGCGCCCGGCCAAGGGCCTTTTCCTTGTCTGCGCGTTCCTGTGTGAGGCGCATCTCCGGATTACCGCCCAGCTGGATGTCCGTGCCACGGCCGGCCATGTTGGTCGCGACCGTGACGGCCCCCGGCACGCCGGCATTGGCCACGATGAAGGCTTCCTGCTCGTGATAGCGCGCGTTCAGCACTTTGTGCGCGATGCGCTGCGAGGTCAGGAGGTTTGAAAGGAGTTCGGATTTCTCGATTGAGGCGGTGCCGAGGAGGATGGGCTGGCCCTTGGCATGGGTTTCCTTCACTTCTTTGACGATCTCGGCATACTTCGCCTTCGCCGTGCGGTAGACGACGTCATCCTCATCCTGGCGAAGCACAGGTTTGTTGGTCGGCAGGTCAACAACCGAAAGCTTGTAGATGTCGGCAAACTCGTCTGCTTCGGTCAGAGCCGTGCCGGTCATGCCGGCGAGCTTACTGTAGAGGCGGAAATAGTTCTGGAAGGTGATCGAGGCGAGCGTGACATTCTCGGGCTTGATATCGACGCGTTCCTTGGCCTCGATGGCCTGATGCAGGCCCTCGGACAGGCGACGGCCTTCCATCATGCGGCCATTGAACTCGTCGATCAGCATCACCTGACCGTCCTTGACGATATAATCCTTGTCGCGGCTGTAGAGCTTGTGGGCGCGCAGGGCCTGATTCGAATGGTGGACAAGCGAGATATTGCCCGGCTCCCAGAGTGAGCCTTCGAGCACACCCAGTTCAGCCAGCCAGGCTTCCATCTTTTCCGTCCCCGCCTCGGAAAAGACGACGGAGCGCTGCTTCTCGTCGAGGTCGAAATCCTCTGCCTCGAGGCGCGGGATCAGGCTGTCGATCTTGATGTAGAGGTCCGAGCGGTCATCCGTCGGACCTGAGATGATCAGGGGTGTGCGTGCTTCATCGATCAGGATCGAATCGACCTCGTCAACGATAGCGAAATGGTGGCCGCGCTGGGCCATCTGGTCCAGCGCGTACTTCATATTGTCGCGCAGATAATCGAAGCCGAATTCATTGTTCGTGCCGTAGGTGATGTCGGCGGCGTATGCGGCTTTGCGCTGTTCGTCGGTGATCCCATGCACGACCACGCCGGTGGTCATACCGAGGGCGCCGTAGATGCGGCCCATCCATTCAGAGTCGCGCCGGGCCAGGTAATCGTTGACGGTGATGACGTGGACGCCCTTGCCCGAGAGGGCGTTGAGATAGGCTGCGAGGGTGGCGACGAGGGTCTTGCCCTCACCGGTACGCATCTCGGCAATGGCGCCTGAGTGAAGCACCATGCCGCCCATCAGCTGGACGTCGAAGTGGCGCATGTCGTTGACGCGCTTGGCAGCCTCGCGGACGACGGCGAAGGCTTCTTCGAGCAGGCTGTCGAGGGTGGCGCCGTCGGCGAGGCGCTTGCGAAACTCCTGTGTCTTGCCCTTCAGGGATTGGTCGGACAGGGCCTCCATGATCGGCTCGAGCGCGTTGATCCGGTTTACCCGCGCCCGAAGAGGCTTGAGTTTCCTGTCGTTTGCGGTTCCGAAAATCTTGCGGGCAACAGTAAGCATATGAGGCAGCACCAACCAGTTAGCGGGGATACACGCCGGCGATCCTGGACCCGAGCCTACAGGATTTTAAACCGCTATCCCACCACGCTTTGCCTGGCTGAGACCACTCGACCAGCACGTCCGGCAGACTTAAGAAGGCCGCCAGAGGGTGTCAATGCGGCGCCCTCAGTCGGATGGAGGCCGCCATGCCCTTGATTTCCCCGGTGCATTTGGCTGGTCTGTTGCTGATCGGTCTGGTTTCAGCCTGTAGCCGGACCGAATCGGTGGCGGTGGATCTGCCGGCCGCGGACCAGAGGGTGGCGGCGATTGTGAATGGCGAGCCGGTCTTCGAGGGGGATGTGGAGCTGGAGGCGGTGGCCCGCGGTCTCAGCAATCCGGGTGAGGCGTTCGGGCCCAGGCATGACGCCTACCGGGTGGTGCTGGACCAGCTGATTGATCAGAAGCTGATGGCCCAGGAAGCCAGGCGGCGTTCGCTCGACCGAAGCCGGGCCGCGCAGCAGCGGCTGGAGATGGCGCAGGAGCGCATCCTTGGCAATCTGCTGGTCGAAAGCCTGGTCGCCGAGCAGGTGACCGAAGAGGCCATCGACAGGATGTACTCTGAACAGGTGCGCCTGCAGCAGGCTAATGACCTGGTGTCGGTCGCACATATCCTCGTCGACACCGAGGAAGAGGCGAGCGCCCTATTCCGGCAGATCGAGGGCGGCGCCACGTTCGAGAGCCTCGTGTTCAATCATTCCAAGGATACGCGGACCCGGATGGAGAATGGCGATCTGGGTCTGGTTTCGCCAAATGATCTTGCCGACCCCTTTCCCGTTGTCATCGCCAACACGCCAGTCGGGGAAGTCTCGCCGCCATTCCAGACCTCGGAGGGCTGGCATATCCTTAAGGTGAAGGATCGCCGGACCGAGCCGCCCAAGACGCGCGAGGAGATGCGGCCGGAGATTGCCACCTTCCTGACGCTCAACGAGGTCAGCCGGATCCTGCGGCGCCTGCGCACCGAAGCCCTGATCGAACAGGGTTCTGGTGAAATCTATGTTCCCCAGACCGATCCGGTTGATCCGGCGGCGCCCTCTCGCGGAGACGATCTTTGAAGCTCAGCCCTTCGCCTTTCGCGCCTTCAGCGTTCCCCGACCTTCCGGAAGTGCGCGGCCTTCGCGCGGCCGCGGGCAGCCGCGGCTTCTATGCCCGCCGGGGTGTGACGCGGGACGACGTGTTCCTGTTCGTGTTTGATGAAGGCACGACCTGCGGCGGCGTCTTCACACGCTCGCTGACGGCATCGGCCGATGTTCGCTGGTGCCGCGAGGCGCTGGAGAAGGGCCTTGGCAGGGCGCGCGCGCTGGTGGTCAATTCCGGCAACTCGAATGCGTTTACCGGGCCTAGGGGCATGCTGAAAAACGAGGCGACCCTGAAGGCCCTGACCGAGACGTTTGGGGTGGCCCGGGAGACCTGTTTTCTGGCAGCCACGGGCGTGATCGGCGAGCCGCTGAGTGATCCGAACTTCGTGGGCGCCTTTGTGCCGGATCTTGCCGCCAGGCTCGGCGCGCCGGTCTGGGAGAAGGCGGCGCGGGCCTTCATGACGACCGATACCTATCCGAAAGGGGCGGGCGGCGTATTCAGCCTTGGCGGCACGCAGACGCGCTTTGCCGGCATCGCCAAGGGCTCGGGCATGATCGCGCCGAACATGGCGACTATGCTCTCCTATGTGTTCACCGATGCAGCCGTTGCGCCGGCGCTGCTCCAGGCGGCCCTGCGCGAGGCCGCCGACCTGACATTCAATGCGATCACGGTCGACGGCGACACCTCCACCTCCGATACGCTGATGGTGTTTGCAACCGGTGCCAGCGGTATGGCGAAGATTGAGCGCCGGGAGGATCCGCGCTTCGGCGAATTCGTCCGTGCCCTGCATTCGGTCTGCCATGATCTTGCGATGCAGGTGGTCAGGGACGGAGAGGGTGCGAGCAAGATTGCGGCCATCACGGTCGAGGGCGCAGTTTCAGAAACTTCTGCCAAAGCGGTCGCGGTTTCGATCGCTAACTCGCCGTTGATCAAGACAGCGATGGCGGCCGGGGATGCCAATTGGGGCCGGATCGTGATGGCCGTCGGCAAGTCCTTTGAGCCGGTGGATATCGACAGGCTGGCCATCTGGTTTGACGGTGTACAGGTGGCAAAGGACGGAGCGCGCGCGCCCGACTATGATGAGGATGCCGCCAGCGCCGTGTTTGCACGCGCCGAGTTTTCCATCCGGGTCAACCTCGGTGTGGGCGCTGCCAGCGCCCAGGTCTGGACCTGCGATCTGACGCATGGCTATGTCGACATCAACGGCGCTTACCGGACATGACTAGGCCAGTCCTGCTGGTCGTTGCCGCGGCGCTGTTTGATGCGCAGGGGCGAATTCTTCTGGCCCGCAGACCGGAAGGAAAGCCGCTGGCGGGGCTGTGGGAATTTCCTGGTGGCAAGCTTGAAGCGGATGAAACGCCGGAGGCGGCGCTGGTGCGTGAGCTTGCCGAAGAGCTGTCGATCACGGTTAACCAGGCCTTACTGGAACCGTTGACATTTGCCAGCTTCTCTTACCCCGCTTTTCACCTTTTGATGCCACTTTACGCGTGTCGAAATTGGTCGGGTTCCATCCGTCCGCGTGAGGGTCAGGCCATAGCGTGGGTGGAGAAGACAAGGCTGCGAGATTACCCCGCCCCACCGGCAGACTTGCCTCTGTTCGACTGGTTGGCCACGAAGACTGACGGATAGACCATGCGCCTGAGCTGCCGATCTTTACGAGACCTCGTGGCCGACGAATCGGGGGCGACAGCGATTGAGTATGGACTGATTGCGGCTCTGATCATCGTGGTCCTGCTCGCCGGGCTGATACAGGTGGCTGACGCCAATAACGAGAATTACGAACTGATCGAAGCGACGATTACTGCCTGAGGGTCGGGGGACCGGGCGCGGACCGCTTTACGGCTCCAGCTGCGACGATGCGCGCTTAATGGCATCAGCAAGGCTCACTCTGGCGCTTCCCGGCTTCAGGGGCTGTGGTTGGCCCGGGCCCGGCGCCCAGCCTGACACATGCACGATCTCGAAGCTTGCCCTGACCCGTCCGTGCGGTGCGGCGAAGCGCTCGGCATAAAGTTCGGCTGCGCGTGCCAGCACAGGTGCGGACAAGGCGCGAGAGGTTCCGGCGACGAAGGATGCGCGCTCACCCATTCCCTTCAGGTCTGACAGCAGTATGGCGGGATGGCGGTAGGTGACGTCCACAGCGTCGCGGTCCGCGACAGGCAGGGCGAAGCCGGCGCGTTGCATAAGACCTGCCATGTCGCGCAGTCCCGGCAGCGGCGAAAAGCGCGGCGCAAGGCCGCCGGTCAGCTCCGTCTCGGCTTCTGTCAGGACAGTGCGTAATTCCGCCAGTGTTCCGGTCCCGAACAGGGCGCCGAGGAAGAGGCCGTCCGGCTTGAGGATGCGCCGGATCTGGATCAGAACGCCCGGAAGGTCATTGACCCAGTGCAGCGTCAGCGGTGCCAGCACGAGGTCGAATGTGGCCTCCGGAAATGGAAGGTGCTCCTCGTCGATCGTCGCGGCCTCAAGGCCGATGGCCTGCGCCATTTTTGTGAAGGCCGGAGCGATGTCGGCGGCCAGCATCCGGGCGACCTTGCCTGTGGCCAGCAGTTTTTGCGACAGCGCGCCTCCGGCCGCGCCAAGTTCCAGCCCATGTTCGAAGCGCCGCGGCGTATCGCCAAGGCGGCTTTCGAGATCGCCTGCCACCTGCTGGCGCAGGTAATCATAATCGGCAAACTTTGCCGCAGCGCGGCTGCGCCGCGCCGCGTAGCGTTGGCGGTCAAAGATCTTTGGCGGGGCAGCAAGCGGGCGGGCCATGGCAAGGGATATGCCGACGCACGCTGCGCGGGCCAAGGCGTTTTCTGCGCGAGGGCTTTTTTCCGGCCGCCGCTTTGGCAGATAAGCGGCATGTTGGTCATGTCTGGCTGGCCGCTATCGGCGGATGCCCGGTCAGGGGCGCAGCCGGGTGGCGCGGGGATGATCGGCTCAGCAGCGGGGCGACCCGGTCTGGCGCTATGCGTGCCCTGAAACGCGCAGGCAGGCGGCACGTTCACGTGCGGGGACTTGCGCGCATTGTTCGCAAAACGCACATGACCATATAATGACAAAGCGCAGGCAGGCTGCCACTGCCCGCGCCGCAGAGGAGTGCCGGATGGCCAAGGTCACGATCTATACACGTCAATTCTGCCCCTATTGTACGCGTGCGGTTGCCCTGCTGAAGGATAAGAAGGCCGATTTCCGGGAGATCGATGCGGGCATGAACAGCGAACTGAAAGACGAAATGATCCGGCGCTCGGGCGGCGGCAGGACCTTCCCTCAGATTTTTGTGGGCGACACCCATATTGGCGGCTGCGACGACATGATGGCGCTCGACCGCGCGGGCAGGCTTGACCCAATGCTGGCAAGCTGAGACGGGCGAGGCCGTATGATCCGTTACGCACTCATCTGCAGCGATTGCGAGCATGGGTTCGAGGCATGGTTTGCTTCGTCGGGCGCGTATGACGCGCAGGCGAAACGACGGCTGATTGCCTGTCCGGAATGTGAGGGCCGCGGGGTAACCAAGCAGATCATGGCGCCAGCTGTGAAGACAGGGAAAGGCAAGGATCCGGCGCCAGACCCGGAAAGGCTTATGGCGGCGTTCGCCGAAAAGGCGCGCCAGCACGTGGCTGAAAATTTCGACTATGTCGGCAGCGATTTTGCCGAGGAAGCCCGGGCGATGTATTACGGCGAGACGGATGACCGTCCGATCTGGGGGGAGACAACGCCGGAAGAGCGCGAAGCGCTGAAAGAGGAGGGCGTGCCGGCCCTGCCGCTCCCTGCGCCTTTCGCCCCAAAACCGCCGAAACGCAAGGCGCGCCAGCCGATCAACTGAAGCAGCCGTCAGGGTCGCTTTGACGCGCTTGAAGGGGCAGGCCCGCTTGGCTAAGAAGCATAACTGTGACGACACAGATGCAAGAGGCAGGTATGGCCACCCAAGAGTATCACCGCGGCGAGATGGACATTCGTGACCAGAAGGCGACCTGGGAAGGTTTCGTGACCGGCAGTGTCTGGGGCGGCCTGATCACCATCCTGATGGTGGGACATGCCACGCTGGCGCTGGCGATGGGCCTCAACTGGGCTGTTTCGCTCGGCCTGATGGCGATCGTCGGTTTTGGTGCCGGTGTATTCATGAACCTGGGTGGCCGCTGGATGGCGACCGTCGTCGTGATGATTATCCTCGCCCTAATCGTGCAGGCGTTGATCGGGCTGTTCGGCGCCGTTCTCTGAACACGATCCGCTTGACGGTTTAAATGTTTCTCCGGCTTAACCCGGACCTAAGCCCTGGCGAGCGATACCCCTTGCGCTTTATCGAATTGCGCTAAAGTCTGGATGCTATCTGCCTCAGGAGACCGCCCATGGGCGTCCACCCCCTCGTGATGTCCGGCGTGACCAAGAGATTTGGCGGCTTTTCGGCCGTCAGCAATCTCTCGTTCGAAGTCCCCGAAGGTCAGATCGTCGGGTTTCTCGGGCCGAACGGGGCAGGCAAGTCGACCAGTCTGCGCATGGCGATGGGGGTAATGGCACCGGATGAAGGTGAAGTGGCCCTGTTCGGCGCCAAGCCGGACATGACAGGCCTCCGCCGGGTCGGGTTCCTGCCGGAAGAGCGCGGCCTGTACAAGAAGATGACGGCGCGCGACACGATCACCTATTTCGCGCGTCTGAAGGGCATGAGCGCGGTCGATGCGCGCTCGCGGGCGAACGAGCTGCTCGAGACGACCGGGCTCGGCCCTTTCAAAGCCTCCCGCATCTCGAAACTCTCCAAGGGCATGGCACAAAAAGTTCAGATACTCTCGACGCTGGCACACCGGCCGGACTTCCTGATCCTCGACGAGCCCTTCTCCGGACTCGACCCGATGAACCAGCAGACGCTTGAAGACCTGATCCGCGCCGAGCACGCGCGCGGTGCAACCATCCTGTTTTCAACTCATGTCATGGAACATGCCGAGCGCCTCTGCGACCGGATCGTCATGCTGGCGCGCGGACGCAAAGTGTTCGATGGAACGCTGGATGCCGCCTATGCAAGGCTCGGGCAGGGCGCGCGCATGGCCGTTGAGCACGGCTTTGACCTTGCCGCAGCGCTCGCCCCCAAGGGTTTCGAGGCGCATCGTGCCGCCGATAAGGGCCCCGGCGATTCCTGGCGCGTCGTGCTGCCGGACGGGCGCGGGGCGCAGGAGGCGTTGCGCGCGGCGCTTGAGACGGGGGCTCCGATCGTCGGGTTCCAGCCGGAGGAGGCGCGGCTGCGCGATGTGTTCGTATCGCTGGTTGGTGAAGCGGAGGCGACCACGCTGGGTGTGCCGGCTGGCGTTGAAACGGTTGAGGCCGCCTGATGCGCAATGTCTATCTGATCTTCCGGCGCGACTTCCTCGGCTATGTGAAGGCCTGGGGTTTCTGGCTGAGCCTTGCCGCCGTTCCCTTGTTCCTGATCATCGGGGCCAGCTTCGGATATTTCGCGGCCTCTTCGTCGCCGGTGCGGTATTACGCGGTGATCGAGCCATCGACGGCTATCTCTGATGCAATCGATGCCGAGTTCAGCCGCGGCGAAGCGCGTGTGACAGAAGATGCCGCCGCGGTGGCCGAGCAGATGAACGTACCAGTCGGCGCGGCGGAGATTGCCAGCGCGGCAACGCGCAAGTTTATCCGGGTCGATGCACCGGCCAGGACGGTCGAAGACCTGCGGCCTTACCTGCTCGGCGAGCGCAAAGTGGATGGCCCTTCCGGTGAAAAACCGCTGTTTGCGGCCTTCATCCTGTCTGAGGATGGCACAGCGCTGCAGTATTGGAGCTCCGACGTCAACGTCTCGGCCCTTCGCTATTCGGCGGAGACGGCGATGCGCGATCTCAGCCGCCGCGACGCGCTAATCGAGGCGGGTCTAAGTGCGGACTTCCTGCGGACCGTCGATGACAAGGCCCTGCCGGTTACCGAGTTCCGTGTGCGCGGCGACGCTGAAACGGCAGCCGGCGGGTCCGAGGTCACCATGGCGGACCGCGCACCCGCCATCGTCGCGGTGGCGCTGTCTTACTTCCTTTGGCTGATGGTCTTCTCGATCATCCAGTACCTGCTGATGGGCACGATCGAGGAACGCTCGAACAAGATTTTCGACACGCTGCTGACCTCAGTGAAGCTGCCGGAGCTTCTGGCCGGCAAGCTGCTCGCCGTGTTTGCGGTCACGTCGACCATGATGTTGTCCTGGACGATGTTCTCAGTGGTTGGGTCGGTCTATGCGGCGACGCAGCTTCCAGGCCTGATGGACACGATCCAGCCTTTCATCACCGCGCTGACCGATCCGGGGCTGATCATCCCGGCGCTGATCAGCTTCGTTCTGGGCTATGTGCTGTACGGAGCCATCTTCATGGCGCTCGGCTCTCTGTGCGACACGATCCAGGAAGCCCAGACGCTGCTCAGCCCGATGATGATCCTGCTGATGCTGCCGATGTTCGCGATCTTCATCGCGTTCAATGATCCAGGCTCACCGGTGGTCGCCTATGCGAGCTGGGTGCCACTGTTCACGCCTTTCCTGCTGATCCTGCGGATTCCCTCTGATCCGCCCCTGTGGGAAATCCTCACGCAGATGGGTGTCATGGCCCTGACGATGGTGATCATCGTCTGGCTGTCGACGAAGGTCTACCGTGCCGGCGCCGTTCATGGTGCGGGCATCGGCGAGCTTGGCGGTATGATTAAGAGCGCGATGGGGATGAAGCCGAAAGCCGGCTAAGCCGGCGTAAAAAAGCCCCGCCTGATTCCCGGCGGGGCTTTTGGCTCTGTGCGGGTCCGAACCCCTCAGACGATGCCTTCGCGCTGGGCACGCTTACGAGCCAGCTTGCGGGCGCGGCGGACAGCCTCGGCGCGCTGGCGGGCCTTCTTCTCGGACGGTTTCTCAAACGCCTGACGCGCTTTCATTTCCCGGAACAGGCCTTCGCGCTGCATCTTCTTCTTCAGTGCGCGCAGGGCTTGCTCAACGTTGTTATCGCGGACGACGATCTGTACTATGGGACTTCTCCATCAGGTTCGGTTCGGGCGCTGAGCCCGGAGAATACGGCAGAACGGGCCTGACAGCCCGGAAAGCGCGGCCTATATCACGGGCTAGGCTGTTCCGCCAAGCCCTCGCCTGCCGGGAATTTTCGATGACTGTGCCGCCCTCTGACTCGCTGCGCCGCCGCTGGCTGGCAGAACTTCTGCCGGACGTTGTGTTCGACGGCTGGACCGAAGACGCCGCGAGGGCAGCGGCCAGGCGCGCCGGCCTCAGCGAAGGGGAGCAGGCGCTTGCGGCGCCGCAGGGCGTTCTAAACCTGATCGATGCCTTCTTTGATGCCGCCGAGGTTGCGGCCGGGCAGGCGCTGGCCGGCGAAGACATGAGCGCCATGCGCGTGTCCGACAGGGTAAAGCGCGGCCTGCTTGTCTGGCTGCGCGCGCTGGAGCCCAACCGCGAAGCGGTGCGCCGGGCGGCGAGCCGTGCTTTCCTGCCCTGGGGCGCCGCCCCTGCCTTGCAGCGCGCCTGGAAGGTGGCGGACATGATCTGGACTGCGGCGGGCGACCAGTCGGTAGACTATAACCGTTACTCGAAACGCGGCCTGCTGGCGGCTGTTCTGCCAGCCATCGTGCTGTACTGGGCGGACAATCCTTCGCCTCAAGATCTCGACGCGTTTATTGCCCGCCGGCTTTCGGGCGCATCCGGCTTCGGCCAGCAGGCCGGGCGCATCGTCCGGCCAGTCCTCGACCGGTTTGCCAAGCCTCGAGCCGGCTGACCTGTCTCGTGTATTCTGCAAAGGAGGGGTGTCGGGCAGACGCTGATCAAGCGCCCCAGGGGGCTGGGGGGGCTGATGGGTCTGGAGCGCCAACAAAATGCATCCGCCCGACGCTTGAGAGATGGAGGTGGGCTGTGTCCGCGACAAGACCGAATTGCGGATATTTCGCGATATGCGGATTAATTCGCAGTTAGTTGTTGCGGGGACTGGACGCGCACCTGAAGCTGTGCGGAACTGTCATGGATGACGGAGCATTCTCACCGCAAGTCAGCGCCCGAACCGGTGGTCGCCTTCCAGAGGAGCGAACTGCAGCCGATCCTTGATGTCTATGGCCGTCTGGTGATCGCTGGCGAGGCCCGCGATTACTCCATCGGTTTCGGCCGGGATGTGGCAACCTTTGCGATCTTCCGGAGGCATGCCGAAAGTCCGAGCTGGCGGATCGAAAAAGAGCCGGCGCTGGCCAACCGACAAGGGCAATACGCAGTCTACGGCCTTGGCGGCCAGGTTCTGCGGCGCGGGCGGGAGCTGAAACAGGTACTGCGCGTGTTCGACAGCCGTAAATTCACGATCGTCCGTTAACGGATCCGGACATTTCATTAACCCATTGTTTACCAAAAACTTCTTGCGAACATAAAAAGAACAGATTAAGAACAAATGATCAGGAACGGAGCAGGAACATGGGTAGCGCAGTCAGCTTTCGCGGTCAATCGGGCAAGGCGTGGTCATTTCAGCAGGCAGCCGCGGATGCGCCTTGGGCACGGGCCCCCGGTATCGCGATTTTCGCCATTCCGGAGGCCTGCGGCTGGCGCATCTTCCGGGTGATGGAACTCACCGGGCGCCCGCACGACATCCAGCCGATCTGGGCCCTGGCCGAGGCGGAGCGCTACGGCGCAAGCGCGGTCTTCGTCGCGCTCGAATTCGATCCGTCGGCGCGCAAGCAGATCGTGGCCGACCTCGAGGCCGGGTTCCAGCCGGTCATCCGTTCGGGTGAAGTCATCCGGCTCGCGGCCTGACACCCGTTGTCAGCGGGACGCTTGTGTGTACCAGCGGGTCACGTCGGCCTCGACCATGTCGAGCGGGCGGGGCCCGCCGGTCAGGATCACACCGTGAAAAGCCTTCGGGTCAAAGCCAGGCCCGAGGACGCGCCGCGCCCGCTCGCGCAGGTCCAGCAGCCGCTGGCGTCCGGTCCAGCAGGCAGCCGCCTCGCCGGGCCAGGCGCTCAGCCGGTCAACCTCTTCTGCCGCCCGGTCCATATCGACGCCCGTATTTGCGATCAGATAGTCGATGGCCCGGCCCCTGGACCACTTTTGATCATGTAGGCCGGTGTCCACCACCTGCAGGCTGGCGCGATACAGCATTGACGCCAGATAGCCTATGCGTCCGAGCGGATCGTCGGTGTAAAGACCATGCTCGTCAGCAAGCGTTTCGGCATAGGCGGCCCAGCCATAACGGTATCCCGGGTTCGAGATCAGCTGACGCGCCAGCGGCAAGGCCGCGACCGTCAGGGCAGCCTCAGCCTCCACATGACGGCCTGGAAGGGTGTAGTGAAAAACAAGGGTCGACAGGCTGAAATCCGGCCAGTCTGCCATCCGCGCCAGGTTCACTTCGAAGCGGGCAGGATTGCGCCCGTCCGCGGTTCTGGCCGAGTAGGTTGACGCCGGCGTTGCGGCAAAAAAGGCCGCAGGTACCCCGCTCACGGTTACGGCTGTTTTGGGCGCAACACCAATCTGATCTTCGACGACCCTGTGCCCGCGTGCGCTGATTGCGCTGAGGCGCCCGATCAATGCCGTCCGGCCCGGGTCTGTGTCCTCGTAAACCTGACCGGGTTGCCGGGATAACAGGCCGAGGCGTTCTGCGATACTGCCGTCCACCAGTCCGGCCGCGGCAAGCGCGGCATCAAGCTCGCGGCTGAAACCGGCGACATCGTCAAGGCCGCGGTCGTGAAGTTGTGAAGGTGTGAGCTGTGTGCCGGTATAAGCCGCCAGGACCGCGCGGTACCAGACATCGCCTCCTTCAATCTGCCAGACCCCCGGCTCAGCCGGCGCCCGCTCGGTCAGGCGCAGCGCGGCTTCGCCAAAACGGACATAGGCCGGAACAAGGCGCTCGGTAAAAACGGTCCGAACTTGGGTGGCCTTCGCGGCGCGCTCCTCTCCTGTCAGGCCGGGCACGCCTGCAAGCAGGTTATCAAACGTCTGAATAAGGAAGGATGTCTCCGGTGTTTGGGCAGCGCCCGAGGCTGCGTGCGCCTGCATGCGGGCGAGAATAGCGGCGGGCGGCACGACGCCAGCGGCGGCATCGGCCTCAAGACGGCGACGTTCATCATCCAGCGCGCCGGGGAGCTGCGCGATGCGGGCCAGGAAAGCATCGACATCTGCCGCCGTCTCAACGGGCTGCTGGCGAACCAGAAGTTCGGGTACGTCGAGATAAGCGCCGCGCAGATGATCGGCGACGTAGGGGTAGAAGTCTGAGAGGTCGCCTGTGCCGTGTCCGGCCACGAGCACTGTTTCTGCGGCCTCATGAGCGGCAATGACGGTGTCAAGGTGGCGTGCGAGCGCGCTGCCCTCAGCCGGGCGCGACGTGCGCACCAGCACATCGAGTGACTCCAGCCGCTCAAGACGGCTGCGCTCGAAGGCGGCCTGGGAGCGGTCGGAAAGGAAACGATTGTACGGGTAACCCGCCGCTTCCTCGGCAAGGCCGAGAGCCGTCGCAAGCTCCGGATCGCGCACTAGTTCGTTCTGAGCAACGGTTGTAAGGGTGCGCTCCACTTCCCGCGCAATCCGGCGGGGTGTGCCGTCCGGATCGACGCTGCCGGAACAGGCCGACAGAAGGCCTGCGCCCAACAGGACACCGATTGCGGTCAAGGCGAAAGACGGGCTCAGGCTGTGCGACAGTTGCATGACGGGTTTTCACCGGATTCCGCCTGCAATTGAGCCCGGTTCGGGTGTTGTGGCCAGTGAATATTTCCGGTAACGCTCGACCAAATTCTGGAGGAGTTCAGCCCCGTGACCATGCCTAACGCCCCCGGCGGACAATCACCCATCACCGGACAAGTGCTATTTTACAAGAACCCGCAGCCACTTTCCGCCGAAAATCATGGCGGTCTGGGCGTCAAGCAGGTTCAGCAGCCCTTTGCATTCCTTCGCGAGGCGCATGCCGTGCCCGTCACCGTCACGGAATTCGGTGTTGCCGCTGCGTCCTATCCTATCATTTTTGTCGGCGACGATTATACGCCGGTTGCGGTTATGGGTGTACGCCAGGGCCAGAACCTGTTCGTTGATACGCATGGCTTTGTGGTTGAAGACCACTACCTGCCTGCCTTCGTGCGTCGTTATCCGTTTGTCTTTGCGGCTGATGAGGCTTCCGACCGGCTGCTTCTGTGTATCGACCGCGCGGCCCCGATGGTCTCCAACCAGCCGGACGTCGCCTTCTTCGAGAATGGCCAGCCGAGCCGTTTTACCACTGACGCCATAGAGTTCTGCAAGGAGTTCGAACGTCAGCGCCGCGCCACTGCAGATTTCGTGAAGATGATCCGCGACATGGATCTGTTCGAGCAGAAGACCGTCGCATTCCAGCCGCGTGATACACAGGGTAATGAAGTGGGCCCGTCACAGAAGGTCGCAGATTACTGGGCGATCTCCGAGGAGCGCCTGAATGCCCTTGCGCCCGAGAAATACCTGGAGCTGCGCAATAATGGCGCCCTCGGCGCTTGCTACGCGCATCTGGTGTCGCTTCTGAACTGGTCGAAGGTGATCCAGCGGGCTGTGCGAACGCCGCCTCCGGGCCAGGCCGCCGCCTGACCGCCCCTTGCCGCGACAGATCTCGGACGGCCCTGCCTCGCGGCGGGGCCGTTTGCTTTCGGGGCGCATGCCATCACAATGCGGCGAAGAGGGCTTTTCAGGCTGGCATCGTGCGCGCAAATGCGCCACCAGACAGAAGCATGAAGGGACCTGTGCCAATGATGCGTGCTTATCTTGCCTGGCTGAGCGGGCTGGCCGCGGCAATGCTGTTGCCGCAGGCGCTGGCACAGCCGTCCCCGAGCGGTCTTAAGGCTCAGGCGCAGTTGATCTCGGATCACCGGAGTTCTGCACCGGGCTCGTCGGTTTACATTGCCCTTAAAATGACCATGGAGCCCGGCTGGCACATTTACTGGAGAAATGCCGGGGATGCTGGGCTGCCGCCGCAGCTTCTGATCAAGCAGACCTCAACGGTCGGGCCCTCGGCGCTCGGCGACATGCTCTGGCCCTTGCCGAAGCTGTTACCGGTCGTTCCCGGAGAAATCATGGACTATGGCTATGACCAGCAGGCCGTGTTTGCGATGCCGCTTCGCATCCCTGAGGATGCTTCCGGCACGGTCCAGATTGATGCGGTTGCAGATTATCTGATCTGCGAGTCGGTGTGCATCCCGGAAAGCCAGGACGTCTCTCTGACGCTCGCCGTTGGTGACACAATTGAGGACAGGTCTGGCGGGCAGCTGATCGGCGAGTGGATCGCCAAAGTCCCCGCCGCCTTTCCGGGTGAGGCACGCATTGACGATACAGGTTCGCCCTGGACACTGAGCCTTTTGCTGGAGGGCGGTTTTGCGGACGGCGCCGCGATCCGGTTCTTTCCGTTCGAACATGAGATCAGCCATCCGGCAGACCAGCCGCAGCGCACCGGGCCGAACGGCGCGAGCCTGTCGCTGACACCGGACCGCGCCGGCAGGGCCGGCGAGGCGCTGGAAGGTATCATCCGCGTCGATGCGCCGGGAATAGCGCCGGTCGGTTACCAGATCCGCGCCGAACGGGGCGAAGCCTTTGCGGGGACCAGCGATAAAGCCTTCGCGCTGCCTGCGGGCAGGGACGAAGCCGCGCTGGGCTGGCAAGGCATTCTGGCTCTTGCAGGCCTCGCCTTGATCGGCGGGCTCATCCTCAATCTCATGCCCTGTGTCCTGCCGGTCCTGTCGATGAAGGCCGTTGGCATGGTGTCTGCTGCAGCGGGCGCGCGTGCGGGTGAGCTCAGATCTCATGGGCTGTGGTATACGGGGGGCGTGCTGGTATCGTTCGGCGCGCTGGCGCTCGTGATCCTCGCGGTGCGCCAGGCGACAGGCTTCGCCACGCTGGGCTTCCAGCTGCAGCATGCGCCGACCGTGGCGGTGCTTGCGCTGATCATGTTCGCTGTCGGCCTCTGGCTGATGGGTTGTTTCGAACTCGGTGCCTCGATCCAGAATACAGGTTCGTCGCTGGCCCGTCGCGGCGGCGCGGCGGGCGCCTTCTTTACAGGCGTTCTGGCCGCCGTGGTCGGCGCACCCTGTGTCGGCCCTTTCCTGGGCGCGGCGCTCGGGGCCGTGATGAGCCAGCCGCCGGCGGCGGTGATCGCTGTGTTCCTGGCTATGGGCCTTGGCATGGCACTGCCTTTCCTTGCGCTCAGCTTCGTACCCGGCCTGCACCGGGCCCTGCCGAAACCCGGCAAGTGGATGAACACGCTGAAACAAGCCTTCGCCTTCCCGATGTTCCTGACAGCGGCCTGGCTCCTGGCCGTCCTGGCAGACCTCGCCGGAGCTGGAGCAGTCGGCTGGACGCTGGCAGGGGCGACCGCACTCGGCTTTGCTGTGTGGATCGCAAAGGGGAACGGAAAGGTGCGGCGGACCTTGGCCATTGGCGCATTGGCGATTGGCTTCGGGCTGCCCGCGGTGCAGGCAAATGTGCCGGCGCCAAACATTGCGGGGGGTGGACGGGCCGTGCCGGCCTATGCCGAGGCCGCCTGGAGCCCCGAGACAGTAGATGCGCTTCTGGAAGAGGGCCGCCCGGTCTTCGTGGACTTCACGGCGAGCTGGTGTGCAAGCTGCCAGGTCAACAAGCTGACAACGCTCGACACGAAGAAGGTGAGATCCGCCTTCGAAGCGGCTGATGTGGCCTTCCTGGTCGCCGACTTCACGCAGAAGGACCCGATTATCGCCAGTGAACTAAAACGGCGCGGCTATGCCGGCGTGCCAATGTATCTCTGGTATCCGGCGGGCGAGCGCCAGCCGGTGATCCTGCCCGAACTGCTGAGCCAAGAACTTGTCATTGGACTTGTCGAAGGCCGCTAGGCGAATAGGTTCCAAAGCGTTCCAGGAACAGGAGACGATGATGCAGATCACCCGCCGACACCTTTCCCTTGCTGCCGGCATGGTCGCCGCGGTTGCGCTTTCTGCCGGCGCGCTCATCGCGTCGACTGCTGAGGCCGCGCCCGCCACAGGCGCTGCTGCCCCGGCGTTTTCCGGGGTGACTGCAGCTGGCGAGACGATCTCGCTGTCCGACTTTGCGGGCAAGACCGTCGTGCTCGAATGGACCAATGACGGCTGCCCCTTCGTGAAGAAGCATTATGCGACCCCGCCAGCCAACATGCAGTCGCTGCAGAAGTCGGCTGCAGCAGACGGCCATGTCTGGATTTCGGTGATCTCTTCGGCCAGGGGCGAGCAGGGTTATGCAGACGCTGCGCGGGCCAATGAGCTCGCTGCCTCGCGCGGGGCAGCGCCGACGCATGTGATTTTGGATGAGGCCGGAACGATCGGCAGGCTATACGGCGCCAAGACGACGCCCCATATGTTCGTCATCACGGCGGATGGCAAGCTTGCCTATGACGGCGCGATCGATTCCATCCCATCAGCCAGGGTCGATGATATCGCCGCGGCAACCAATTATGTCACGGCTGCGCTTGCTGATATCGGGGCAGGAAAGTCGGTTGCTACGCCGGTGACGAAGCCCTACGGCTGCTCCGTCAAGTACAAGTGATCCGCTGGCGGATGATAATCAAAAGGCAGGGCGTGCCCGCATCGCTGTTTTGCCTCGCTGGCGTGCCTCAGGGCCTGACCCGGCGGACGGGCTTGATTGGCGGGGCGCCTACTGGTCATAGTGAATATCTATCGGGGGAGGGGACATGAGCCGCGAAAGTGATCCGATCGTCCGCGACCAGCCGGCTGAAATACCCTCTGAGGGCGGGCCGCTGGCCGGGTATCGCGGCACCTTACCACCTGCACCGGACTGGTTTCCCGCGGCTGTGGCCACGCCTTACGAGGTGAGGCGGGTAAGTGTTCTGGGGGCGGACGTGTCCTACCAGCAATGGGGAAAACGCGGCGCCCCCGGGCTGCTGTTTGTCCACGGCAATGGGGCGCATGCTCACTGGTGGGATTTCATCGCGCCCTACTTCGCGGACCATTACAATGTTGCAGCCCTCACCTTCTCGGGTATGGGCGAGAGCCAGTGGCGCGAGGCGTACGACATGGCGACCTTCTCTGCGGAGCAGGTTGCCGTCGCCGAGGATGCTGGTCTGTTTGACGGGCCGCGCAAGCCCGTGATTGTCGCGCATTCTTTCGGCGGTTTTGTCACGCTTGTGACCGGCGCCGAGCATGGTGAACGGTTCGGGGGGATGGTGATCGTGGACAGTCCTGTGAACCCGCCGGAGCGCCCGAACCAGGGCCCGTCACGCGCCGGGCGGCCACACAAGGTCTATGCAGATCTCGCCGCCGCGCTGTCGCGCTTCCGGCTTGCGCCGCCGCAGCTTTGCGAAAATCATTATGCGATGGACTATATTGCGCGCTGGAGCCTGAAACGAGCGGCAGGCGGCTGGACCTGGAAGTTCGATCCGACGATCTGGACAAGGTTCGAGCCGGGGCGGGACGGAGGCGAATTGCTGAAGGCCGCCCGGTGCCGGACGGCAATCATCCGGGGTGAGGAAAGTGCGCTGATGCCGGATGAAGTGCGCGATTACATGCGCGGCTTGCTTGGCCATCAGGTCCCGTTCGTGTCGATCCCGCATGCGCGCCATCATGTGATGCTGGACCAGCCGATCGCGTTCATCTCGGCGCTGCGCATGCTGCTGGCTGAATGGGACCATTCCGATCCCCACCGGCGCGTCTAGCGAGCCCCGCTCAAGCGGGCAGCGGCGTTCATGCAGGGATTTGCGACAATACTAAAACCCGGTGCACGCGATCTGATGCCATCAGGTCGCGCTTTGCCTGCGGGCGGCCGGGGGCAGGCGCCGCCGGCCTTATCCTGATCGGAGACATGCGCGTGCAATCATGACCGGGGGTCGCCAATCCCGGGTCGCGGCTGCGGGACTGGCCTTGCAGCCTGCGCGGGCTGACCGGACGGGCCGGCGCCTTTTGCGCGAGACTTCACCAGGATTACACCCGGAACTGTGCCCTCACATGCCTCGGTCTGTGTGCTCTGTATCGCGGGAGGGGAAGGCGCGGCCACCGGCGCCGCGTCTGGCGGCGCGGCGGTCTGTTTATGGCGGGCGCACGGGCATCTTTTGCGAAAGGCATCAACTTACAGGCATCATCACCCTGCTACTGAACATGGTTTTCCATGGGGCCGACCGCCCGGTGGGCCGGACCGCTCATAACAGCAGATCGTTCCTGGCCTCGGTGCCTCAGCCCGCGAACGCCTTCTCAATCACGAATTCCGCGGGCGCGGCATTGGAGCCTTCCTTCAGGCCAGCCTTCAGCATCAGGGTCTTAGTATCCTGGATCATCTCCATAGATCCGCATATCATCGCACGGTCAGAAGACGGATCGAGCGGCGGCACGCCGAGATCTGCGAAGAGCTTACCGGTCCCGATGAGCGAAGTAATGCGGCCCATGCGCTCATAGGGCTGGCGAGTGGTCGTGGCATAGAGTTGCAGCCTGCCTTCAACCATTTCGCCGACGAGCGGATCGTCCCTGAGGCTCGCGACCAGGTTTGTAGAATAGGTAAGCTCCGCCACATCGCGGCAGGTGTGTGTGATGATCACCTGTTCATAGCGTTCGTAGGTCTCAGGCTCGCGCAAGAGGCTGGCGAAGGGCGCAAAGCCCGTACCGGTGGAGAACATGTAGAGCCGCTTGCCTGGCGTCAGCGCGTCGAGCACCAGCGTGCCGGTTGGTTTGCGGCCAAGCAGCACCTTATCGCCCATCTGAATCAATTGCAGGCGAGAGGTAAGCGGGCCATCGGGCACCTTGATCGAATAGAATTCCAGTTCTTCGTCCCAGGCGGGGGAAGCGACCGAGTAGGCCCGCATGATCGGTTTGCCGTCCTCCTTTGGCAGACCGATCATGACGAACTCGCCAGAGCGGAAGCGAAAGCTTTGCGGGCGGGTCACGCGGAAGCGGAAAAGGCGGTCGGTGTAATGCTGAACCGCGAGGACGGTTTCCTCGGACGGACCATTTGGGTTTGCTTTTGCAGCGGCCGTCTGCCCGGCGGGCGCATCAGCGCTCATCCTCAGCCCTCCTGAACGTGTTCCTGCGTCAGTTGAGCGAGGCGCCGGTCAAAAGCAATGCGTCAGATGCTGGCTTTAGATTTGCTGAAAGGTCGGGTGGCTTGCCCGGCCGGTTTCAGCCGCCGCGATGCTACAGGCGCCCGAGAGGTCGTCGATGTGCTCAAAGCCATGGCCATGAAGGTTGAAGAAATTCGTTACGTCCGGCGCGGGTGGGGTTGGTTTCAGCAGGAGAAGGACGGCGATCTACGCGCCGTTATTATGGCAGCAGATCAGAATGCGGCGCTGTTGCGAGCCGATGACTTCCGCCAGCCTGCCGGCCGATATATCTGAAAAGCCGGGGTTAACTGCGCCCTTGATGTGACCCGGCGCGTCTGGCGGTAAGCGGCAAGGTCCGAAGTCGGTTCGGAAAATCCGGCTCCGTCGACCAGGCCCGGCCCGGTCTGAGCGCGGGCGGGCCGCGCCGCCAGAGCGCTGAGAATGATTGCAAGCAGGCCGAGAAGGCACAGGCCGGCAAAAAAGGGCAGGTTCGTCTTCACGGGCTCATGGTTCATCGCCGGTCTCCTCGAGCGGCGTCACAGCTCACAGGGTCGCCGGAACCCGTGGCCTGAATGCGCACGCTTCAAGACTTTGCTGCGAAATCCGTGCCAGACCGCGAGGGGACCTGGCTATTGCCGCGGGAAGCGGCCCATCTGTTCTTCCCAGTGCCGGCGGCAGAGCGATACATAGGTCGACTTCGCAATCGAGATCTGGTCGCCCTGAGTCACTGCCTTCCCGTCCGGCCCGAGGCGTACCACCATGGTTGCCTTTCGGCCACACGCACAGATCGTCCGCACTTCCCGAAGCGAGTCCGCGATGGCTAGAAGAGCCGCGGAGCCCTCGAAAAGTTCGCCGCGAAAATCTGTACGCAGACCGTAGGCCAGAACCGGAACGTCAAGATGGTCTGCTACCCGGGCCAGTTGCCAAACCTGGTCCTTGGTCAGGAACTGGGCCTCGTCCACGAATACGGCATCCAGACTGCAGCGAAGCTTTCGGTACTCAATAACACCGTAGAGGTCGGTCTCACCTGTGTAGAGGATCGCATCGGCAGAAATCCCGATGCGCGAGCTGATCTGGCCGTCTTTCGCGTCACGGTAAAGCGCTGAAGTGAGTAACAGCACGTCCATGCCGCGCTCACGATAGTTGTGAGCCGCCTGCAGCAGCAGGGTCGACTTACCAGCATTCATCGCGGCGTAGGAGAAGTAGAGCTTGGCCAAGTCAGCAGCGTCAAAGAGGGGGGGTCAGTTGAGGGGCAGGGCGACGCCCTCGCGCCGGGGGTCAGCGCCGCCCTCAAGACCGGTTTCCCGAACAACGATCAGGTGCAGGCCGGAGTTCTCGCCCGTACGTTCTTCCACGGCATAGCCGAGTGCCCGCAGGGCTTCGGCTGTCTCCGGCCCACCCGGCACATCGACTTCCACGGCGACCGTGTCTCCCCGGGCGATGACATTCGGCAGCGCCGCCGCTTCCTGCGCGGTCTTTTCCCATTCAAGCACCCCGACCAGTGTCTTGGCCACATAGGCCACAATCGAGTTTCCGCCCGGCGATCCCGTGACCATGAACAGTTCACCGGTTGGATCAAAAACGATCGTCGGCGACATGGATGAACGCGGCCGTTTATCTGCTCCCGGCGCATTCGCAACCGGCTTTCCGCCGATCTCGGGGTCACGCGCAAAGTCTGTGAGCTCATTGTTCAGCAGGAACCCTGCGGCCCAGCGAGACGACCCGAAAGCGGCTTCAATCGTCGCTGTCATGGCCACAGCGTTACCGTATTGGTCAATGATTGAGATATGTGTGGTTCCGGCGCCAGGCTCTGTCGTGTCCTCTCCCCACATCTGGCGTAACGGTTCCTTTCTGAGCACAAGGCCCGGGTCGCCGGGCGTTGCCCTCGAATCCGGGGCAAAGGCCTCGAGGGCGCGAGCCTTGATATAGGCAGGATCGATAAGGTCGGTGGTTGGAACGGGTACATGATCGGCATCGGCCACATAATGGTCACGGTCCGCATAAGCGAGGCGCTGGGCATCAACGAAGGCCTTCAGATAAAGACTTTCGTCTGCACCCTCATGGTCTGCCGGCTGAAGATATTCATAGAGACCCATGATCATGTTCTGAGCAATCCCTCCCGAGCTCGGCGGCGGTGCAGAACAAAGTCTGAAGCCGGTTTGCAGTTTGCCGCAGATTGCTTCGCGTGTGACAACTTCATAGCCAGCAAGATCCTCGAGGGTCATGGAGCCGCCATCGGGGCCTGCATTCGTGGCGGCGACGATTTCTGCGGCGATGCTGCCCGTATAGAATGCGGCGGTGCCTTCTTCAGCAATTGCGGCGAGCGTGGCAGCATAGGCCGGATTGGTGCGCATGAAACCGGCCGGCAGCGGCTCACCATCCGGGTAGAAATATGCAGCCGTGTCCGGATTATCGTCGAGACGGATCGCAGCGCGCAGGCGCGGTGCCGCAATCACTTCAGCCAGCCGGGGAGAGATTGCGAAACCTTCCTCAGCCAGGCGGATGGCCGGTGTGAACAAGGATGCCCAGTCGGCCTTGCCGGCCGCTTCGTGCGCTGCCTTGTAGAGAGCCACCTGACCGGGAACGCCGACCGATCGGCCGGACTGCCAGGAGGATACGAAGTCCATCACCTTGCCGTCCTTGATGAAAAGGTCCGCAGTGGCTGAGGCGGGGGCTGTTTCCCGCCCGTCGAAGACCGTCAGCGTGTCGCTCGCGCGATCATAATAGACCATGAAGGCACCGCCGCCGATGCCGGAGCTTTGGGGCTCGACCAGCCCCAGGACGGCATGCACCGCGATGGCCGCGTCAACCGCATTGCCGCCGTCGCGCAGGATGCTGAGTCCAGCTTCCACGGCGCGCGGATCAGCGGCGGCGACCATTGCGCCTTTCGACCAGGCTTCCTTGCCGGTGTCGCCGGCGATAGAGGCCTCTCTGGTGGATGCAGCCGGTCCGGCTGGCGGGGGCACGCATCCGCCGATGGCGAGTGCGAGTACAAGGCCGGTAAGTTGGCGCATGAGATAACCCTTTGCTTGGCGGCTTGCCCGGAGGCCCTTAAAGACCGGGGCAGATAAATCAGATTTCAAGGCTCTTAATATGGCGACGCCGGGGTTACGCAACCTGATAACTGACGTTCCGGGCATCCGGGTCGGTCAGGCCGAAGACCCGGCTGTACGGTCCGGCGTCACGGTCATCCTGCCGGACCGGTTTGCCGTGGCTGCCGCCGCGGTTGCGGGCGGTGGGCCCGGGACGCGCGAAACGGACTTGCTCGGGAGTGGGCGGCTGGTGGGTGGTGCAGATGCCATTTGCCTCTCCGGGGGCAGTGCGTTCGGGCTGGCGGCAGCAGATGGCGTGATGGCCGGGCTTAAGGCGCAGGGCCGCGGTTTTGCACTCGTGCCGCGCCCGGGCGTTCCGCCAACGCCGATCGTCCCGGCAGCGATCCTCTATGACCTTGCAAACGGCGGAAACAAGGATTGGGGGGATGTCGCGCCCTATGCGGCGCTGGGGCGCCAGGCCTTTGATTCGGCAGGGACAGAGTTCAGGCTCGGGCGTGCCGGTGCAGGTTTGGGCGCCAGGGCTGGTCTCGCGCCAGGCGGCACGGGGTCTGCGAGCATCGTCACAGCTGATGGTTTGACCGTTGGCGCCCTTGCCGCGGTCAATGCCTTTGGTTCCGTACGGATGCCGGACAGCGATGCCTTCTGGGCCTGGCCCTTTGAAATAGCTGGCGAATTTGGTGGCGCGCGGCCGGATCTGTCGCGCGCGTTCGATCCGGAGGACTGGGGCGCGGCGAAGGCCAATCCGTCACTCCGCGAGAATACGACCATCGCATGCATCGCGGTGGATGCTGATCTGACACGCGACGAAGCCGAACGGGTTGCGCAGATGGCGCTTGCCGGCATGGCGCGGGCAATCCGTCCTGTTTTTTCGCCAACTGACGGCGATGTGGTTTTCGTTCTGGCGACCGGGCTGCGTCAACTCGGTACGTCCCGTGTACGGGATGTCGCGCGGATCGGTGAGCTGGCCGCGTCTACGCTGGCGCGCAGCATTGCACGCGGCGTGTTCGAAGCTGAGCGCGAAGGCGGCTGAGGCATGATCGGTTTTCGCAACCGGATGCTGGCGGCTGCGGCGTGTGCCCTTGTGCCGGCCGGCTGCATGGTTGCAGGTCACGGCACAGACGCCGCCAGGTGGCGGTGAACCGTCTCGATCCAGACGGTGCCAGGGCGCGCGGTCTATCATGAATGCCGCGGTAGCGTGATTGCCCCGCACTGGGGGGCTGACAGCTGCGCGCGGCGGCAGGGATATGCGTATCGAGCCCACCGGGCCGGCGGTCGTGTTCCGGCGCAAAGCGGATAGGCGCCAGGTGCGGCTCGGCCTGGTGGCCATTGCCGATGGCCTGACCGGCCTGTGTGAAGGTCCGGCGGGTAGCGTGGAGCCTGCTTCGGAGATTGTCCTGCATCCAGGATATGTCCCGGGTGTCCAGCGACATCAGGAACTGACCCCCTTTCGTCACGAAGAACTGACCCCTTCC
>CAZIGV010000021.1:0-47037 GCA_964538945.1 uncultured Hyphomonas sp. | reverse complement strand
CCGCGCTCTTCCGGATCAAGGTCATCGGCGTCCTTGAACGCGTCTTCGATGCTGGTCTGGGTCCCTTCGATCCGGCTCGACTGGGTCGCTTCCTTCGCCACGTACATCTGGATGAAGAAATCGATGTCCGGAATCAGCTGCGAGAAGGCATTGAGTTCGCCCAGCGCCCTGTCAGCCCGCCCCAGCAAGTCCTGCAGGTCTGGGTCTGCCACCACCCAGGGGTGATGGATCCGCGATGGCAGAAAGCTGCGATATTCATACTGCGGCTCATACTGGCCAGCGTGTTAGTCGGAAAGCAGCATGTGTCAAAAAATCATTGAGTTTCTGATTTAATTGCTGATTTATGTCAGATTCCGGTCAACCCTCAAGTGTTAAATTAAAAACCGCCCAGTTTTTGACATAGCGAGAACCGGAACTCAGAAACCGGCATTCCGACCTCGCAATGACGCCTCGCCATCGAGACAGCTATTTGAGCGGGTCCATTCACAGACCGAAAAGACACCGGAGAACGAGCAAACAGCCGGGCCTCAGAACCGAGCGGGCCGGCTCTCATGAACTTAGCGGCATCCAGGCAGCCTTGTTACAGGCTCTTGAAGTCAATGAGGGACGCAAGGCGGTCAGATCGTATCGTATTGATTCAATTACTTAAACCAGGGGCAGCAGATCTGCAGGCCAGTCAAATCCTTACAATACATTATTTTTATTTGGTTTTCATGGTGCCAGAAGAGGACTCGACTTAACCATATACGCTTTGAAATAATTTGGATTTTTTCAAAGGATGGTACCGAAAAATACCATGCGCCGTACCATATTTTCGACGGGCTATACGGGTTGGAGTCCTTATATTATCGTTTATAAATAAGGAATTAGCCTATTTGGCGAGTCTCTGCAATGTCCTTCGCTTCGATTTTAAAGATTTTTTGAGTCGAGAACTCTTCTAATCTCGACACCGTCGCCGCGCCCCACACTCAACACTTACCGCGCACCCGCTATCCAGCTTGTAGTGCGCCGGACGGCAAAACGCTTGGCCAAAGCGCTTTCCAGACGAGCGCGACGTTACATGATCACCGGCTAAATGCCTTATGCACAAGCATTCAGAAGAATTGCTTGATCGACGCGCCAAACCCAGTGTTCTTCTAGCGCAGCTTCGCGCCTTCCGAGAATCGGCCAATCCTTTGATTGGAAAAGCGACTATTCAAAACTGAGGAATAAAGAGTTGAGTTTGATCAGATCAAAAAAGCGCGTCGCTGACCATGGGGAGGTGTTCACACCTGCCTGGATGGTTGAAGCCATGCTTGATCTGGTTCGCGAAGAAACCGACCGCATCGACTCACGGTTTCTGGAACCCGCTTGCGGCAGCGGCAACTTCCTAGTGAGGGTGCTGCAGCGCAAGCTCGCCGCCGTAGAACTCAAGTATGGCGGTTCCGATTTCGAGAAGAAGCACTTCGCCATGCTTGGGCTAATGTGCATCTATGGCATCGAGCTGCTTGCAGACAATGTCTCAGAATGCCGAGACAATCTGATCGAGATTTTCGCTGAGTATCTGAACACCGACGAGACCGACGATGTCATCCTCGCCGCTCGCAAAGTTCTTGGCATCAACATCATTCACGGTAACGCGCTGAACATGCAAACCGCTGAGGGAGTACCCATCGTATTTTCTGAATGGAGTTCTCTCGGCAAAGGCAAATTCATGCGGCGAGACTTCCGGCTAGACGTGCTGACCGGTTCATCAAAGTTCAGCGCTGAAGACTCGCTGTTTGCGCACCTTGGAAAACACGAGATCTTCACGCCCATCAGAACTTATCCAGCAATGACCATTCGCGATCTGGCGGCGGCTAGTGATGACACGCCAAAGGAGGCCGCATGAGCGGTCAGGCAAGCTTCACTCTTCGCGGGCGCAATCCCGATGTATTGACCTGTATCGCCAATCTATCAAACGACGAAGTCTTCACACCGCCCGAATTTGCAAACCGCATGCTCGATACGCTCGCTGAGGCCTGGGCTGCAAACAATGGCGGGGCGAGCATCTGGGCCGACCCGAAAGTCACTTTCCTTGATCCGTGTACGAAGTCAGGCGTCTTTCTACGTGAGATAACGACCCGGCTCACAAAGGGATTGGAGAGCACTATCCCCGACTTGCAGACGCGGGTCGATCACATTTTAAGGACGCAGGTCTTCGGCATCGGCATCACCCGACTGACAGCGATGCTGGCGCGCCGTAGCTTGTATTGCTCAAAACACGCGAATGGTGAGCATTCCATCGCACGTGGTTTCGACAACGAAGACGGTCATGTCTGGTTCGAACGCACTGAACATACATGGAGCAGCGGCAAGTGCGTCCACTGTGGCGCTAGCCAGTCGACCTTAGATAGGGGCGACGATCGAGAGACCCACGCCTACGCATTCATACATACCAACCACATCAAAGCCCGGATCGCCGAGCTCTTTGGAGGCGACATGCAATTTGACGTCATTATCGGAAACCCACCTTATCAGTTGGCAAGTGATGGCGGCACCAGAGACGTGCCCATTTATCAGCATTTTGTGGAACAAGCGAAAGCATTGGAGCCTCGGTATCTTTCCATGGTGATACCGTCGCGTTGGATGGCCAGCGGACTGGGGCTAAAAGAGTTTAGAAGCTCAATGCTCAATGACAGAAGCCTTCGAGTACTTGTTGACTACATAAATGCTGCCGAAGTCTTTTCCTCCGTAGGAATTAACGGAGGCACTTGCTATTTCTTGTGGGACCGCAGCTATGATGGAGATTGCGCTGTAACAAGTATTCGGAATGGCGAGGCGTCCGGCCCCTCACTGCGCGCACTGAACGAGTTCGATGTGTTGGTCCGTGATGATCGGTCACTCGACATTCTCCGAAAGACGTTAAGCCGCAGCGAGCCTTCTGTGAATACGATCCTCGCCAGAGACAAAGAGTTTGGTTGGACCTCAAACTTTGACGGCTTCCACGCTGTCGAAAGACCAGGGGACGTTCCAATATTCTACATCCACAAGGTAAAACGCAGTCAGGGCTTCATAAACAGAATCAAAGTGGAGAAAAGCGCGCATCTGATAGACACGTGGAAACTACTTGTCCCGGCCGTAGGATCAGGCCGAGAGCGGGAAAAAAGTGGTGTAGATTTAGTGCTTGGTCCGCCTCTCATTGCGCCTTCGCCTTCAGTCTGCACTCAATCGTATCTGTTCTTCTATGTTTCAACACAACAAGAGGCCGAGAGCGTACAATCATATTATAAAACACGCTTTTTCCGGTTTCTGGTTTCACTCCGGAAAATTACTCAGCATGCTACCCATTCCACATATCAATGGGTGCCGCTGCAAGCGTGGGACCGGATTTGGACTGACGAAGCGCTCTACACGAAGTATGGCATATCTAGCGCAGAACAGGCGTACATCGAACAGCTAATCCGCCCAATGGAGTGAGGGGTGGCAAAAACTGTTGAAGACATTCTGGCTTCAAAGCCTGAAGCACGCCCACGGATCTATGCGTATTCCATAGACGATGACGCCCATCGCAGCTGGCTTAAGATTGGTCAGACAACGCGTGAGGTTCAGCAGCGCGTGGCCGAACAGCTCCGTACTGCGGCGATAAACAACTACCGAATCGAACTGGAAGAGTATGCGGAGCGCCAGGACGGCAGCTTCTTTTCCGATCACGATGTGCGCGCCGGATTGATCCGAAAAGGCTTTGCAAATCCCGAAGGCGAGTGGATGGCCTGTACGCTGGATGACGTGCGCACGGTCCTGACTGAACTGCGCACAGGCATGCGCGTCTCGCGCAATCGAAATCAAACCTTCCCCATGCGACGCGAGCAGGCCGAAGCGGTAAACTTAACCCATCGCTATTACGTTTCCCGCTGGGCCGAGGACATGCGTGCCGTGCCTCGTTTCCTATGGAATGCGAAAATGCGTTTCGGCAAAACCTTCACTTCGTATCAGCTCGCTAAGCGCCTGGGGGCCAAGCGCGTTCTTATCGTGACGTTCAAGCCCGCTGTAGAAGACGCATGGCAAACCGACCTGGAAAGCCATGTCGACTTTGAGGGCTGGCAGTATCTGTCCAAGAGTTCAGGCTCGGACCCGACGCAGATTGATCGGGCGAAACCCGTTGTCTTCTTTGGATCGTTTCAAGACCTGTTGGGTCGCGATCTTTTTGGGAACATCAAGGCCAAAAACGAATGGCTTCACCGCGTGGAATGGGACCTCGTGATTTTCGACGAGTACCATTTTGGAGCCTGGCGCGACACAGCAAAGGAGCTGTTCGAAGGCGAAGAATCCAACCGCGAAGAAAAGCTGGAGTATGCCGCTGAACTCGATGTTGTGAATGAAGATCTAAGCGTCCTTTCGCAGAAAGAAACGGAATTTCTGCCGATCAAAACCCGCGCATATCTCTATCTGTCAGGCACCCCGTTCAAGGCGCTCGCGACTGGCGAGTTCATCGAAGAGCAAATCTTCAATTGGACCTACACTGATGAACAGCGCGCGAAGGAAGAGTTCGCCGCGCGCCATCCAGACAAGTGGAATCCATACGGTGGACTGCCGCAGATGCGGCTTTTGACCTACCAAATGCCCGACGAATTGTTGGCCATAGCCAGTGCCGGAGAATTTGATGAGTTTGATCTCAACGAATTTTTCTCAGCAACCGGTAAGGACGGCGATGCACAATTCAAACACAAAACCGATGTTCAGAAATGGCTAGACATCATTCGCGGGCAGTACGCACCGAGGGCGGTAGACAGCCTTCGATCAGGCTCTCGCCCCCCATTTCCATACTCTGATGTCCGACTTCTTCCCTACTTGCAGCATTCGTTCTGGTTTCTGCCCAATGTCACTGCGTGCCAAGCGATGGCAAATTTGCTTGCCGAAAAGCACAATGTGTTCTGGCACGACTACAAGGTACTTGTTGCGGCGGGCGCAGCGGCCGGCATTGGGCTCGATGCACTTCCGCCCGTGCGAGACGCGATAGGCAGCGGCTTCGATACAAAGACTATCACGCTATCTTGTGGCAAGCTGACAACCGGCGTCACCGTCAATCAATGGTCATCCATTTTGATGCTGCGAAACTTGAAGTCGCCGGAGACCTATTTTCAGGCTGCATTCCGCGTTCAGTCACCCTGGACCATCAAGAATCCGAATGGTGATAATCCGAACGAGGAAGAGATTCTGAAGCCGATATGCTTTGTCTTCGACTTCGCTCCAACGCGCGCGCTTCGCCAGCTTTCCGAATACGGAATTGGATTGTCGCCCAACGAACCCAACCCGGAAAACGCTGTCCGCGAGCTCGTCTCTTTCTTGCCTGTGCTTGCCTATGATGGCGCGAAAATGATGCAGATCGACGCTGGCGGCGTCCTTGATATCGCAATGGCCGGAACATCTGCAACGCTACTTGCGCGCAAATGGGAGAGCGCGATGTTGGTGAACGTCGACAATGATACGTTGCGAAGGGTGCTGGAAAGCCCAGAAGCCATGGCCGCTGTCGAACGCATCGAAGGATGGCGAGCACTAGGCGACAACATCATCGAAACGATCATCAACAAGAGCGCCAAGGTGAAAGACCTCAAAGCGCGCGCGAAAGAACGGGACCTTACAGAACGGGAAAAGAAGGAACTCACCGAGGAGGAAAAGGAGTATAAATCCAAGCGAAAAATGGTTCAGGAAAAGCTGATCAAATTTGCGACGCGGATCCCCGCATTCATGTACCTGACCGACTTTCGCGAAAACACGCTGCGAGACGTAATCACAAAGCTGGAACCAAACTTGTTTCAGTCCGTGACCGGCCTCACGGTTCAGGACTTCCACCTGCTCGTGAGCTTGAAAGTGTTCAACACGGAACAGATGAATCAGGCTGTTTTCGCGTTCAGGCGGTACGAAGATTCTTCGCTGCGCTACACCGGAATCGAAAGCCACGAAGGCTTAAGCCATTATGGCCTGTATGACACAGTGGTAGCGCGTGAGAGGGATTAAAAAGTCGAGGCGCGATCAAGATCCTTACTCGAAAAACTCCTCGTCCACCTTCTTCAAATGCAGGATTTCCTCGTCCCTGCAGCCAATATTGTAGCGCAGCATAAGTCGCGCGAGCTGGTCTCCATCGATCAGGACAATACGGCTACCAAGGCCGCGCGCCGTTTCGATAGCTGCGGATGAAAAGGCCGATGTGGTGACAAAAATGCCCTTGGTCGCTCGCTTCAAACTTAGTGCTCCAAAGAAATCACGAATGGCTCCAGCACCGATGTTGTTTCCGTCGCTGTAGCGCTTCGCCTGCAGATAAATCTGGTCGACACCAAGGGGATCCTGATCGATCACACCATCGACCCCATCATCGCCCGAACGGCCCAATGCACGGCCTGCTTCTTCGGTCGAACCGCCATAGCCCATGGTGACAAATAAATTCACGAGAAGCCTCTCAAAGAAGGCCGGGGAAGCTTGCCGGACCCGGTCGAGCAGGTCACCCGCAAGACTGTCATTTATCGTCTTGTGAGCGGCCCTGAGGGCCTCATCAGGCGTAATCTTGTCTTGCTCTGGATCCACTTCCGCAACGCCCGATTGGCGCTCGGCGGTGCGCCCCTGGAAGGACTGAAACTCGTCGAATTGTTTCAAGAACTCGTTGTTTATTCGTATCCGACGATCGACGAGAGCGGCCTTTCCCCGGGCCGTAATGATAAAATGCCCGCGCTTCGTCGGAGCGACAAGCCCAGCCTGCTTGAGATAAGTTTTTGCCCAGTGCACACGGTTCGCGAACACAGTCTGCTTGCCACTTGGCAGCAATTCTTCGCGCTCTTCCACTGTCAGACCGAGCTCTTGAGCCAAGGTTTCGATGAGAGCACCGATGCGTACTTCACCGCGCGCAGCATGCTCCAGGACAGGGCGCATCAGCGTTTGATAATCGGGTATCGGCATGGTTCAAATCGCAGCCTATTTCGAAGTATTGTATCCGCCTTTCTTCCTACGCGTGTTCTCTGGAAGTGGCTATTTGAATTCGAAATCCCACGAAAATCCGGTGATCAATGAAAGGTCTGCAACAGCGCGAACCGACCTTCATCTCAGGGTTTTCCTTCATGCCCAATGGCATGAAATGCCACTTGGGCCACACCGATTTTCCTTGTCGGAATTGCATCCGGTCAAGGGTCTTCGACCGCTTCGCGGCGCGCATTTGCGCGCCCTTGACCGGATGCGATTCCGGCGACACATCGCACGAATTTCCTCGCAGCAGCGTGTTGCAGTGACAGCAAGGTGAAAGCGCCAATCGGCAAATGGCGAAATGAGGCGGCGAAAGCGTGGATGGCGGTGGACAGTGAACCCGGGAGGGCAAGATAAAAGCAGTGGCACCACGGTGCCCGCACTGCCTTGTCTGCACATCAGAAATTTGGCGCCTTTTGTGCGCAGTAGTGGTGCACGCCGATGGCATGAAGACCGGTGATTGCTGGAACATCCGTACACCACAGGCCCCCAACTGTTGTACCGCTTTGCCGGACGTTGCCGCCCTATGCCGCCAATCCAACTATCGCGCCGCTCGGGCATCGGCGAATATGGTCTGTGATCCCATACTGTCGGTCAGGTGCTTGCCCATGAAACCACGCGTCAATCTCCGCCTCGACGCCCAGCTTCTCGCTATCCTCGAAGACGTCGCGCATGAGCAGGAGACCACCAAGACCGCCGTCCTGGAGGCGGCCCTGCGCCACTTCTTCAGCGAGGAGCGCGATTACACGCTTGAAGATCGCGTCATGAAGCGGCTCGAAAATTTCGAGACGCGGATGGGGCGGCTGGAGTGGAAAACCAACCTCTCGATCGAAATCATGTCGCACTACATGCACTACTGGCTGACGAGAACCGACCCAATCCCAGAGTCACATCGGGGTGCGGCGGCGGCGCTCGGATTCCGCCGCTTCAATCACTTCATGGATCAGGTCGCAGCAAAGATGAAAAAACGACGGACGCTCTCGCACGAATCCTTGCGCTGGGAAGGGGCGAAACCGGATTAATTGACCGGCATAGCTCGCGTCCAATTCGGAATCGATCGCCGTCCAATTCGGAATCCCGATAGTTCAAAGTCTCTACTGGGTCGAAAATCGCTGATTGCACCCGCTTGCAAGCCCATGCGAACTCATGCCGCGATTGGCCGCAATTCCAACTAGGCAGACTACGGATCAAGCGGGATCATAGTGCACGGCTGGCGAACTGGCTGGCCGCGTTTTGCGTAAGGAGATCTTAGCGATGCCCAGGCCCACCATCGTGCCAATGCCGCCCCGCAGTTCGGAGGTGCTTGGACTTGTCCCGCACACACCGCAGCGTTTCCTGTCCCTGCGCGATGTGCTGGACCGTCTGACCATCAGCCGCTCGCTGCTCTACGAATTGATCAAGGACCCGGTCCGTCCCTTTCCCTCGCCGGTACATCTGGGCCGGCGCAGCGTGTGGATCGAATGCGAAGTGGACGCTTACATTCGTGATCTTATTGACGCCGAGCGAGAATAAGTTCGATCCGTTCGGACCTTTGCCAAATGGAGAACAACGAAAGTTACTGGTCAGGCTGCTAGTGTAGGCCTCTTTTTGCTCGTCTACTTCCAGATAGGGAGCGGATGGCAACAAACAGAGTGCGGGTACAACCGGGCAAAGCCATTGAAGTCGCTGATCACTTTAGGAGCGCATATATCTTTAGGTGCAATCTGCTATCTTAGCGTTTCTGAAGTATCGGGGAAATGTTTTGAAACTCTATAAGAGCTGGTGCGACGCCACGAGAGTAAAAGAGAAGCGCAGATATTACT
This sequence comes from uncultured Hyphomonas sp., assembly GCA_964538945.1. GTDB lineage: Bacteria > Pseudomonadota > Alphaproteobacteria > Caulobacterales > Hyphomonadaceae > Hyphomonas. Next base: position 38,266 of record CAZIGV010000021.1, on the reverse strand, counting down.
GGACCTATGTCGAGAAGGATGATGGTCGCGACGAGATCCGAAATGATTTGGCTGAAACGATCCGCTCGCATTACGACAGACTGGAACGCATTGCTGAGGACGTGGATCGGCTCGGATACAAGATTGCCGCCGAGATCCTTAGCGAGGCGTTACCGCAAACGCCCAAGGGCCGGTCTGGCGATCTCGGAGAGATTCTCGCGACTGAATTCGTCGAGGAGGAGATCGGCCTGCGCGTTCCGGTGCGTCGTCTCCGCTATAAGGATGGCCGCAACATGGCCATGCGCGGAGACGACTTCATCGGCGCCGGGTATCGAGGCAAAAGCGAGAAGCTTTGGCTCCTGAAAGGCGAAGCCAAGAGCAACAAAGTGCTCGGCAAAGCGACGGTCACGAGCGCCCGCAAGGTGCTCAATCGCGATAGCGGTCGTTGCACGCCCGACTCACTGTTGTTCGTTGCCAACCGCCTGCTGGAGAGCAGCGAACCCAACGAGAACGCACTCGGCCGCAGCCTTCGCGACGAGGTGGGCCTGAAGTCTTTACGCGCGCAACGTATCGATCACATGCTTTTCACTGTGTCGGGCAACGGCCCGCACGCTTCGTTGAAACAGGACCTCGAGGCGACAGACACCAATCGAAACCAGTATGTCGTGAACATCCACGTCGAAGATCACCAGGACTTCATCGCGGCCATGTACGAGGAGGCAGAAGACCTTGGAGACGATTGATGAACTGACTTCGTTCCTGACCACCGCGACCGTCGACGGTATCCTTGGACGCCTTCTATATCGAGGCGCAACATGGTCATTGATGCGCGAAAACGGCGTGCTGCCACTTAATTCGCCGCCGCTCGGCGCGACGATCGAAACTGATCTTGCCGAACACGGCTTCGCACTTCTTCGGGGCGCAATGGCCCTGCGCGCGCAGGCCGGCGCCTCGGAACTAACCAACAAGGCGTTCGAGCGCGCTGCCAACGCCTTCGAAGCCCTGGTGCGCAATGGTGATCCAAAATCGCCTGATCGCGGCTTCCGTCGTACCATCGCTGCCGCCGCCTATCACCTCGCAGGCTTCTCAGCCGTCGCATATTCGCTCTTCAACGAGACTTCGGACGACCTGAATGCCTCGCCAGGCGAGGCGGCGATTCGACACCTGATCCTGCGCGATCTCGGCCAGTTGCGCAGCTTCGTTCGCGATTGGTTGGAGGATGGGGCTCATGGTGATGAGCAAGTTGCCGAGATGCTAGGGGGCGAAGAAGCAGACATCGACGAGGTGCTATCGGCCATCCTCAACACGACGATCTGCCGGGCCTTGGCGCATTTTGACTTCGCCCTCGAGACGGGTGAGCACGAGCCGATCGATAGCGCACGCGCGTTGCTCACCACTGCGGTCAGCCTAGCGGACAATGCGGAGAATGTACCATTGTGGTGGATCTCGAATCTCTGCCGGCACCTGATCGACGACCTCTGGCAGCATTCGCTGCACCAGACGCTGCCGACGGAGCCGCCAGCGGGAACGGAGGAAAAATACCCTGACCTGCGCAGGCTCTTCATCTCGTCGCTCTACGCGCGAAAGACCTCCGAGGTGGAGCTATGGCCATCGCAGCGCGAAGCAGCCCAGCGCTCCACGGACGTTACTGACGATCTGGTCGTCGCTTTGCCAACCAGCGCCGGCAAGACGCGGGTGGCCGAGATCGCCGCGCTGATGACGCTATCGTCGGAGCGCAGGGTACTGATTGTGACGCCGCTGCGCGCCCTGTCGGCCCAGACCGAGCGGTCCTTCAGAAAGACCTTCGCGCCCCTCGGATTCAGCGTCTCATCGCTTTACGGATCCAGCGGCCTTTCGGCTGGCGATGAAGACGCCTTGCGCACCCGCGAGATTATCATCGCGACACCCGAGAAACTCGACTTCGCGCTGCGAAGCGATCCGTCGCTGATCGATGATGTCGGCCTGATAGTTCTCGACGAGGGCCACATGATCGGCCCGAGCGAACGTGAAATCCGCTATGAGACGCTGGTACAGCGTCTGATTCGACGTGCGGATGCTGGCAATCGCCGGATCATTTGCCTCTCCGCCATCCTGCCGAGCGGCGACGAACTCGACGATCTCACCGCATGGATTCGCTCCGACGAACCCGGCGAGCCGGTGCGTTCCGACTGGCGTCCTACACGACAGAGGTTCGGTGCGCTGTCGTGGCGCGGCAAGGATGCGCTTCTGCAGCTCGACCTTGATGAAAAAGGTCCTTTTCTCGACAAATTCATCGCCGAGAAGCCAGCACGAGGCAAAGACAAGAAGCCCTATCCGCGCAAGAATTCTCACCTCGCCTTGTTCGCAGCATGGGAGTTTGCGGCTCAGGGCAAGCGGACGCTGATCTTCTCCACGCAGGCGAATTGGGTCGAGAGCTACGGAAAACAGGTCGTTGATTTGTGCAAGCGCGGTTATCTGGACTCGCTGCTGGAGGATGAGGCGTCAATCGTCCGCGCTCTGGAGGTTGGCGAGGAGTGGTTGGGCGAAGACCATCCGGCGGTCGCTTGCCTAAAAGCTGGTGTCGCCATTCACCACGGACGGCTGCCGAGCCCGTTCCTACGTGAGCTGGAGGCACTTCTGTCCAGCGGTGCCCTGAAGGTCATCGTCGCGTCGCCGACGCTGTCTCAGGGCCTCAACCTCAACGCCGCAGTTCTATTAATTCCCGCGCTGTATCGGGCGTCGGAAAAGATGGAGGGTGAGGAGTTCGCGAATGTCGCAGGCCGCGCAGGCCGTGCCTTCGTCGATGTCGAAGGCCTTATCGTCCATGTCATGTTCGACAAGATCGATTGGCGGAAGAAGGAGTGGCGAAGGTTGGTCGCTTCCGCAAAGGCCCGCACGCTGAAGAGCGGCCTTATCCAGATTGTCGCAGAGATTATCGAGCGCCTGTCCCGCGAGGGTGCGCTGGATCGAGACGATGCCTGGGAATATCTCGCCAATGCGCGCGAGGCCTGGAGGTCGCCAAAGGAGGAAGCCTCCGTGGCCGAGCGTTTAGCTGCAGCAAGACTGAACGATGCCGATATTGCTCGTGATGACGACGAAGAAGGCGACGACGACGATGCAGAGAAAACCATTGGGGAAGAACCCCTTTCGCAGATAGTCGAACGTCTGGACGCCACCGTGTTTGGTTTGATCGAAGCGCTTGATGCTGATCGTGCGGATCTACCTAAAATCCTCGACGACGCACTCAAGGGATCGCTTTGGGCTCGTCAGATCGTCCGAGAGGACGCGGATGTCGCCCCGTTGCACAAGCGTGTCATCGAAGCGCGTGCTGATCTCATCTGGAAGACGACGACCGCACCTGCGCGTCGCGGACATTTCGCCATGGGTGTCGGTCTCGAAGCGGGCCTTACCATCGACGCCATGGCTGACGTGCTGTCCGAACTCCTCGACCGTGCCGACGCAGCGGCACTCAGGGGCGATATTGATGAACTGGTCGATGCCCTCGCCGGCCTCGGCGAGCGACTTCTGTTCATGCGACCGTTCATCCCCAGCAAGGTGAACACGCTGACGGCAAACTGGAAGGAGATCCTGCGCAGTTGGGTGTCTGGCGAGGACGTCGCCAAGATCGGACCGCAAAACATGCGGGCTGTCGAAGAGGCCTTCACCTATCGTTTGGTCTGGGCGTTGGAGGCTGTCCGTACACGCCGCATGTTCCTCGGCTGGTCGCCGGAGACGGTGGCGGGCGGCGCCGCAGCGGCGCTCGAAACCGGCGTCCCGCAATTCATGATGTCGATGCTTATCCGCGCGGGCCTTCCGTCACGGCGGGCGGCCATGGCGGCGATCGATGTTGCCAACCCTGTCTTCGTCACGCCCGCAGAGATGCGGGCCTGGCTCGAATCCGACGAGATCACGGCCTACACCGACGCTGGAGGCTGGCCCACAGCCGACACTGCCGCGCTATGGGCTCGCTTCCGCACCGAAGCCCTGAGCCGCGGCATTCAGAAATGGTCTGTCGCCCTCTACAAGCGTCGGCTTGATACCGCAGATTTTCCCCCCGCCGGCCTCTATCGAATCTTAACCGACGAAGGAGACGGGCGAACCTGGCTTGCGACGCCAGACTATCAACGAATCGCCGCATTCTCGAATCCGGCCGTCGATCCCAAGCCAAGTCTGTTTTCGGGTCGCGTGCGGGGCAAGACAAACATTGTGGAAGCTTTGCGCGTCGGCCGTGGAAAACTGCGTTGGCCAAGGGTCACTGAACAGGAATGATCTGAAATCAAAGTTTGGTGAAGCGCGTCGCAAAGATGATCCTGTGGACCTGTTTGTGCCCTCGCGGGGACTCGGACAGTTCCTGCTTTAGAGCACTGTCCGTTTCGCGGATGGCGAAGCGTCGGTGAAGTTCGGAGCATCCGACTAGCAAATTTGTAGACAAGCCAGCCCCTCGCCCTGAAGATAATCGCCAGGGAGGTTGACCCATGGTCCTAGCATTAAAGTTGCTGCAAAACGTTGGAAAGTTCGACAACGTCTCAGCTGGCGCGCAACTTCCGCTCGACCGGCTCAGCGTGATCTACGCTGAGAACGCGCGGGGAAAGACCACACTGGCGGCGATCCTGCGGTCACTTTCCACGGGTCGGGCGGACCTCGTCGCCGAGCGCTCCCGACTGGGCGCTGAGCACCTGCCGCATATCGTCATTGATCTGGGCGCAGGCGCGACCGCAGTTTATCAGAATGGAGCATGGACACGCACTGCCCCGGAAGTGGTGGTATTTGACGACACCTTTGTTGCAGAAAACGTCTGTTCCGGCATCGAGATCGGCACGACACATCGGCAGAACCTGCATGAGTTAATCGTTGGCTCGCAGGGGATCGCATTGGCACGTGCGCATCAAGCTGAAGTCGATAGGATTGAGGTCCACAACCGAGAACTCCGAGAGCGAGAGGCCTTAATCCCGGAGCATGTTAGAGGCGGGCTCGGTATCGATGCTTTCTGCGCCCTCGCGAGGGTAGCAGATCTACCGAAGCAAATTGAGGAAGCCGAGCGCCGCATCGCCGCCGCGCACGATGCTGTCAGGGTGGCCGAGACACCTACATTCCCGGCGCTGCTTCTGCCGAAGATCGACCTTGAGCCGCTTCGAGCGCTTCTGTCCAAAGGCCTGCCTGAACTCGACGCCAAAGCTTTGGCTTTGGTGCAGGAGCACATCAGGCATCTCGGTCGTGGCGGTGAGGCCTGGGTCGCAGATGGAATGAAACGAGCTGTTGAGCTGGTTCCCAAGGGGCAGGAGAATTGTCCATTCTGCGCTCAAGACCTCGCAGGGTCCCCCCTCCTGGTCCACTACCGTGCTTACTTCAGCGAGGCCTACGAGGACCTGAAACGAGAGATCGGCGAAACAGCTCAAACCTTTCGGGCTAATCAGGGAGGCGATGTTCCCGCAGCGTTTGAACGGAGCGTACGCGAGGCCATAGAGCGCCAAGCGTTCTGGAAGTCGTTTGCTGAGGTGCCGGTCGTCGACATAGACACCGCCGCCATTGCTCGGACGTGGAAGGCGGCTCGAGAAAAAGTCGAAGCGCTGCTGGAGGCAAAGCGGGCAGTGCCGTTGGATGCCATGGCCATACCTGAAGATGTGCTTAAGTCCGTAACGGAGCACAATGCGCAATGCGAACGCATTCGGGGATCATCGGAACTCTTAGCCGCCTCAAATCCTCGATTGGAGGCCGTGAAGGAGCAGGCTCGCGAGGCTAATTTCGCCATCTTGGAGCACGACTTGGGTAACCTAAGGGCCGTTGAGGCTCGGCACGACCCGAACATCGCGCACCTTTGTGACGCCTACCTCGGCGAAAAGGCAGCAAAGGCGGCTACAGAACAGCGACGCACAATTGCACGCGCCGCGCTCGACCAGCATCGGCAAGCCGCCTTCCCAGCCTATGGAATCGCGATCAACGACTTTCTGCGGCGCTTCAATGCCAGTTTTCGGGTCGGGCCCGTTGATCCCGTAAACACGCGGGGCGGCCCGTCCGCCAACTACACGCTGCTCATTGACGGGAATCCTGTACCGCTGTCGGGTAACCCCGGCGATCCCAGCTTTCGCAACACACTCAGCGCCGGCGACCGTAACACCTTGGCTCTGGCGTTCTTCTTCGCGAGCCTGCAGGCCGACCCCCAGCGGGCGCATAAGATCGTAGTCATCGACGACCCTATGACGAGCCTTGACGAGCACCGCACCCTGCACACTTTGCAGGAAATGGATCGGCTCGCGCGCGACGTCGCCAAGATGATCGTGCTCTCGCACTCCAAGCCTTTCCTGCTCGGGGTGTGGGACAAAATCCAACAACTGCCCAAGACGGCCATCGAGGTCCGGAGGTCTGGGACTGGGTCAACGCTTGCCGCCTGGGACGTGAATGCCGCAATGGTGACCGAACACGACCGACGGTACGCGGCTGCCGTGACCTACCTTGAGCACGCCGACCCTGCGAACGAGCGCCGGGTCGCTGAAGCGCTCAGGCCGATGCTTGAGGCGTTCTGCCGAGTTGCATATCCCACCGACTTCCCGCCGGGGACACTACTTGGCCCGTTCCATCATAGTTGCGTCCAGCGCATCGGGACTCCGCGAGAGATCATGAACGCCGCAAATGCACAAGAACTTCGGTCGCTACTCGACTACGCAAACCGCTTCCACCACGATACCAACGCCGCATACGCAACCGAGTTAATCAACGACGCCGAGCTGGCGGACTTTACACGCCGGACCCTGACATTTATTCGGTGCCCACGGTGAATGAACGCCACAAGGCCCGCGAGCCGACCGCCTAAGCGGCGGGAGAAAAATTTGTTTCTGGTTCGTCACCCGCGCGCGAAACGGACAACTTCTCCAGCCCACCATTCCGCCATCTCGACACGCTGATCCCAGTAGGTGGCTCGGTGGTAAGCCTTGCGAACCTGATCGGCGCCCATGTGGGCAAGCTCGGCTTCGATGGCGTCGGGGTGCCATTTGCCACTTTCGTTGAGCAGGCTTGAGGCGCTGGCCCGGAAGCCATGGGAGGTCATTTCTTCCTTGGCATAACCAAGACGGCGCAAGGATCCGTTGAGCGTGTTTTCACTTATCGGCTTTCCGCGCGAGAGCTGCGAAACAAACACGTAGGGCTCACGGCCCGTGACAGCATGAAGGCGCGTCAGGATGTCTACAGCAGGGCCAGAGAGCGGCTTCTTGTGCTCCCTGCGCATCTTGGTGCGCGCCGCCGGAATGGTCCATGTGCGCTTCTTGAGATCAAATTCGTCCCATGTGGAGAGGCGCAGTTCGCCCGGCCGCGGATATAGCAGCGCCATCAGCTGCAACCCGGCCTTGGTCTCGATCGCCCCGTCATAGGCCCAGATCGAACGGATCAGTCCCGCGAACTTGTCCCGGTCGACAATAGCTGGCCTGTGGGTGACCTTGGGCGCGATAAGCGCGCCGCGCAGGCCAGCCGTTGGATCATGCTCGGCGCGGTCAGTCGCAACGGCATAGCGGAAGACCTGGCTGATAACGGCGCGCAGCCGGCGGGCCGTTTCATAGTTGCCTTCCGACTCCACCTTTCGAAGCGGGACGAGAACATGCGTGGGTTTGATCTGCGTGACCGGCAAATCGCCAAGGTCGGCATTGGCGATGCCGACGAGCCAAGACTTCTTCGAAAGCGTGGCGCCGGCGAGACCCTCGCGCCGGTTCTTTTCGAGGAGCTCTGCGGCGATGGCGGAAAAGGTGTGCTCGGTAAGCGCCTGACGCTCGAGCTTGTCGACCTTGGCCTGCTGCATCGGGTCGATACCCTCCAGCAGGAGGCCGCGCGCCTCAGCGCGCTTCTCCCGTGCTCTCGCCAGAGAGATTTCCGGATAGGTGCCGAGCGCCATCAGCTTTTGCTTGCCGTCGAACTTGTAGGCAAAGCGCCAGAGCTTTGAACCGTTCGGGCGAACCTCGATGAACAGGTTGCCGCCATCGGTATAGCGGCGGGGCTTTCCATCAGGCTTTAGGCTTCGAATTTTCAGGTCTGTGAGCGGCATGGTATGGTACGGAGTGGCTTCGGTGAGCCCAGTTCGTACCATGTTACCAGAGGCCGTACCATATTTGTGTCTGGACGCAGGTGGATCTGAGCGGACCCTCGCGGACCGAAATTCACTGTATACCGTTGTTTTTTATGTATTTTGTGGACGTCTGGGGATGTCGAAAAATGCACACGATAAGGTGCCTGGTGCCCAGAAGAGGACTCGAACCTCCACGCCTTGCAGCGCTGCTACCTGAAAGCAGTGCGTCTACCAATTCCGCCATCTGGGCACGGGGTAGAGGATGGCGTATTAAGGTTGGCCGGAGCTGAGGTCAACCATGAAAGATAGGCTCAAACGCAGCCCGGCCCAGGGCAACAGCGCCTCAAAAGCAATAGGCCCGGCCGGATGCCGGGCCTGGACCGTTACCGCCAAGTAGGTGCCTACATCTTCGCGACGCGGCTGCGGACATCCTCGAATTGCTTCATAATGTTCTTGACCAGCTGATCGCAGGTAGGAATGTCATGGATCAGGGCCTGGCTCTGCCCTGTTGTCCAGATGCCGTCGTCAAGATGGCCGTCGCGCAGAACATTCTCCCGGCCGCGCACGCCCGCCATCAGTTCTTTGACATCTGCGAAGGTTTTCGTGGGGTCTTTCTGGATCTCGGCAACCTGGGTGGAGATGGCGTTCTTTGCAACGCGCGCCGTATTTCGGAGTGTGCGGCCGACCAGAACCGTATCGAGCTCGTTGTTCTCGACAATCTTCTTCTTAACGTTCTCATGGATCTTCGCCTCGACTGTGGCACAGAAGCGCGTGCCCATGTTGACGCCGTCAGCGCCGAGCGCCAGCGCAGCAGCCAGACTGCGACCGTCCGCCATCCCGCCTGATGCCACCACCGGAACATTTACGGCGTCGACCGTTGCCGGCAGGAGCACGATCAGACCGACATCATCCTCGCCGGGGTGACCCGCGCACTCAAAGCCATCAATCGAGATCACGTCGACCCCCTTGGCGACGGCCGAAACCGAATGGCGCACCGACGTGCATTTGTGGATAACCTTTACGCCGTGCTCCTTGAAACGCGGCAGGTGATCTGTCGGAGCGCGCCCTGCGGTCTCGACGATCTTGACACCCGAAGCGATGATCGCCTCGCGGTACTCGTCGTAAGGGATCGGGTTGATCGATGGCAGCAGCGTCAGGTTCACACCGAAGGGCTTTTGGGTGAGGGCCTTCGTCTTCTCGATCTCGTCAAGCAGCTCCCTACCCGACTTGAACATGTGAGCAGTGATAAAGCCCAGCGCCCCAGCATTTGCGACGGCAGCGACGAGTTCGCCATAACCGACGCCGGTCATGCCGCCCATCATAATCGGCGTCTCGACGCCGAACATTTCCGTAATCCGTGTCTTCACCATTACCGTCTTCTCCCTGACCTGTTGACGCGGCGCACATGCGCCTTTCAAAGATGCATGACAAAGCCGCGCGCGGGACGAAAGGGGTCACGCTGGGGAAAATCCGCACCAGGCCGGGCGCGCGCCCTTCCGGGGGATCGCGGATTGTGTTAGCGGTACCAATGAAAACAAGGTGTCCGGGGCAGATTTCGCCCAATCCAGACGTACGGCGCCCGCTCGCGATACCCTGCCCGGCGCAAACCACACGGCCCCCATGATCCTCCTCAGATACGAAGGTTTTGAACTGGGCCTTGCACCGAGGCTTGGCGGCACCGTCAGGCATTTCCGGCATGATGGCCGCGACCTGCTGCGACCTGGCAACGGGGATCAACCAACCGAGGCGGCAGCCTTTGCCATGATCCCGTTTTCCGGCCGTATTGCGGATGGACGGTTCAACTGGCAGGGGCGCAGCGTGCAGCTCGGCGCCAACATTCCGGCGGAGCCCCACGCCATCCACGGTCATGGCTGGACAAGGGGCTGGCAGGCAGACGCGGCTGGCCCGGACTTTGCCCTGCTCAGCTATACGCACGCGCCGGATACCTGGCCATGGACCTACCGCGCGGAGCAAGCCTTCCGGCTTGGACCGAGCGGGCTGAGCCTTACCCTCTCGGTAACGAACCTCTCCAGCGAGAGCATGCCCGCAGGCATCGGCTGGCATCCGTTTTTCCCCTCGCGCGGGGCACAGATCGAGGCAGATACCGCGATGATCTGGGAGACGGGCGCAGACAAGATCCCGGTATCGCGCCGGCTGCCCACAGGCAAAGAACAGCTGCGTCAACCTCAAGCCGTTGAGCGTCTTGCCCTGGATACGCCCTATGAAACTACGGGGGGGCCTCTGAACCTGCGCTGGCCGCAGGATGGCCTTTCAATCCGTATTCTGACGGATGAGATCCTGCGTTTCCTTGTGGTGTATACTCCCTCTGGTGAGCCCTATTTCTGCGCCGAACCCATGAGCCATGTCCCAGACATGGTGAACATGACGGCGCCCGCACGCTATACCGGCCTGGTAGCCCTGGCGCCTGGCGAGACCTTGTCGGGTAACCTGCGGCTTGAACTTGCGACCTGTTAAGCAACCGAAAAGAGCCGGGCTGAGATGCACTTACAGAAGATCTGTGCACCCGGAGCCCGGACGGCTGAGGCTGGCATGGTCATCAATTTGTCCCAGGCTGAATCGTCAGAAGGGGGCTGAGCCCCCCGCCTTCGCAGGCTGCGCTGAAGGCCGAAGAATACGCAGCCGCCTTGAAAGCTCGCCCAAAGGCGATAGAGGCCAGCCGCCGCAGGCGGGATATGACGCCGCCTTATGAGGATGCCCCGGCCCATGGAGGCCGAACATTAGCCGTAAGGCTGAAATTGCTGAGATATAAGCTCCCCCTGCTCTACGAGGAGGACAAAATCGCCTTGTCCCAGGATTGCTTCAAGGCTCCGGGAGCCCCGGTTGCGAACACATAATGGTCAGGACGCACCAGGACAGCGTCTGTTCCAGTCTTGTCGAACCATTCTTCAAGCTGGTCAGCGAAGGGGGCAAGGTCTTCAGCAGCCAGGTCTGCGCGTGACAGGAGCCGGCCGCTATAGCCCAGCCGGGCATCGAGGCGCATCCCGTCTGCCGCTATCAGCTGCGGGAAATAGCTTCCGGCAGCAAGGCTCCGAGGCTCGATCAGCCCTTCAGCAATCGGCGGATAGTCGGGCGGCGCAGAGGGCAGCCTGCCGATTATTCGCCCGATTGCGAATTTCAGGTCACGCAGGAACGCCGACCATCTGCCGGTCGTGCACACCAGCCTGCCCATCATGATGGCCATGGCAATGGTCGCACGAACATTTGGTTCGCGCTCAGGCTGGTAGGTACCAAGCAGACTGTCGGGCGCCTTGCCTGCGATCACTGCGGCAAGTTTCCAGGCAAGATTTGCGGCATCCCGCAAGCCCGAGCACATGCCTTGTCCCGCAAAGGGGGGCATTTGATGTGCTGCGTCGCCGGCAAGCAGAATGCGCCCCTTCCGCCATTGCCGGGCGATACGGGCCCGGAATGTATAGACCGCTTTCCTTTCGATCCGAACGGCGCCCTTGACCTTCCATGGCTCAAGCAGCTTTTCGATGAAAGCATCATCGCTGACCTGCTCTGTCGTTTCTCCCGGAAGGATCATGAACTCCCAGCGATGACGTCCCTCGCCCATGAGCACACTCGTCGTCGGGCGCTCGGGATTGCAGATCTGTAGATTAGCTGCAGGCAGTCTGGAATAATCATCGACGAGGACATCAACAACGAGCCACGGCTGCGCAAAGTTCAAATCTTCAAAGGTAATCGACGAAGCCTTGCGAACGGGCGAGCGCGCCCCGTCCGCACCAACCACATAGCGCGCGCGCACCTGGCGCCCGCCTGCTGGCGAGGCGAGATGTGCCGTGACGCCGTCGCTATCCTCTTCGAAGGATTCAAGTTCCCATTGTTTATGGAGCGATGCTGTCGCCTGGGTTGCCAACGACCGCCTCAGTGCAGCCTCGACGCTGGGCTGGTGGATCATGTTTGCAATCGGCCATCCGCCAGGGCCAATACGGTCTGCGCCCTCGAACCGCAGAAGAATTTTACCCCGGGCATTGAGGAAGTCGTAGCGCGAAGCCCGTCGGCTGGTTTTCATAACTTCGTCGGCGATGCCGGCTTCCTGCAGGATACGCATGCATTCATGGTCAATGTGGGCGGCGCGCGGCAGAGGATAGATCCCCGCCTCTTTCTCCGCGACAATGACTTTCACGCCCCGCTGCGCGAGCAGCAAGGCGAGGGTCGCACCGGTAGGGCCGGCTCCAATGACAAGGACATCGCAATCGAATGTCATGTTTCAGCCTTCTGCGACAATGGCGCCTTCAATAAAGCCGAGGCCGTCGACTTCGCAGCGCACGACATCGCCCGGCTTCAGGAACTGGCGCGGGTCCATGGCTGCACCGACCCCACCCGGTGTGCCGGTGAAAACGACATCACCTGGCTCGAGCGTCATGCCGAGCGACAGGTGCTCGATCTGTTGCCAGATATTGAATACGAGATGGCGGGTGTTCGACTCCTGTCGCTTCTCGCCATTGACGAAACAACGCAGGCCAAGCCCGTGCGGGTCGCTCACTTCATCGGCGGTGACGATCCATGGACCCAAGGGCGCATGGGTATCAAAACTCTTGCCCAGAGACCATTGAGGCGTTGCATGCTGCCAAAGTCTTTCGGTGACATCATTGCCGATGCAATAGCCAAACACCGCTGCCGGGGCGTCCGAAGCGCTGATGTGTTTTCCGCCCTTTCCGATGATCGCGACGAGTTCGACTTCATAATCATTGGTCATCGTGCCCCTCGCGATCTCGATATCGTCGTATGGGCCATTGACGCTGGTCTGCGCCTTGGTGAACCAGACCTGCCGCTGCGGGGTCTGCATCTTCGACTCTTCAATATGGTCAGCATAGTTGAGGCCGATGGCAAAGATCTTTCCCGGGCGCTGTACCGGCGCCTCCAGCCGGACTGAAGACAAGGGCACACCGCCGCCCGCCGCTGTCCTGGCTTCCAAACCGGGCTTCAGCGTTTCCCAATTACGAATCAGATCCACCATGTTAGCGCTGAGGCCCGTGTCGATGATGTGATCGCCGACGACGATACCGGTTCGGGTCCGGCCATTACTGGTATAGGTAGCGAGTTTCATGTGAGGCTCTCCTTTGGCTGGCGCCGGAAAAACCGCTTTAATCGGATCATCAGAGCCATGACGAAAGCAAACAAGACTGTCGGAGGCGCCATCTTGCGGGCGACCATCGGATGCGGGGTCCCCCACTGCACAGCAAGCAAAGCACTCATTGGCATTTTCTGTGGCGGGTCAGCCGCAGTGAACAGATCGCCGTCGGTCCAGTGTTCAAGCTCATTTCCGAAGGGATCTTTCCAGTAATCGAAAATCTGGCTTCCCATGATGTGGCGACCAACGCCCCAGCTGGCCACACGTTTCTTCGACTTCAGATACTGATGGCCGAGCATCAGATCATCGAGATTGACTACCTCGAACGCTGCATGAAGAAGGCCAGGCTCTCCCGGCAGCTGCGCGAGGAAGATTGTATGGTGATCGGAGGGTTTTTCACCGCGGTCGCAGCGCAGGAACGCGCCGAGGGGGACATCTCTGGCAGCCTCGATCTCGTCCGATGTCAGGAGGCCAAAGCGGTCCTTGTACCATGCCTCGGACGCCCGAAAGTCACTGACCTTAAGCACGGCATGGCCGATCCGGATCACATGCGCGGGCGAAGCGCCCAGCCGGATGCTCTGACGCAGACGAGACTTTTCAGCGGCAGTGTTGCGCGGCAAATCCGCAATCAGGTGCGTCTCTTCTTGCATGGCCTGTCCGGCAACGACCTCCACACGATAACCATCCGGATCGGTCAACCGGACAACTTTGCCGCCACCGGGTTCGTTCAAATCTTCGACGCGCACGCCCTCGGAAACCGCAAGTATTTCCAGATCTTCAACGCACGCCGCACGCAGCCCGACCGCCAGAAACGCTGCCTTACCGGGCTCGGTAACATGCACGAAAGGGCGCCCATCTCTGCCCCTGCCGTAAAGCCGTCCGTTTTCCTCAAAACACGCCAGTCCGAAATCCTCGAGGAAAGACCGCATCGCGGAAAGATCCGGCGCCGCAAACCGGACATGCGCAATATCCTCAATCTTGATCACCGCCATTTTGCTCTCCTGGAGGAATCAATATGTTGACTATTTAGTCAGATTTCCCCAACCTGACCAGACAGTCAACTCGCTGACGGACATGCCTCACCGAACCCCGCGTACAGCCCGCACCCGGGCATCTCTTCTGGCTGCGGGTTTCGAACTGCTTGTCGAAAGACCCATCGACGCGATTCCGATCGACGACCTGGTCGTCAGAGCGGGGGTGGCGAAGGGCAGTTTCTTCAATCACTTCAGGGACAAACGCGATTTCGCGGCGGCGATTGCGACAGAAGTGAGGCTTGAGCTTGAGGCTTTAGTCGCCAAGGCAAATGAGGGTGTTAGCGATCCGGTGGAACGCATCGCGGGCGGCATGCGCGTGGGTCTGGAGTTTGCCATCAGCCAGCCGAAGAGAAGCATGGCGCTGCTTCGCGGCATGGGCCCGCCGACGCTGCGCGAACATCCGCTGAATGATGGCCTGCGCGGCGACCTCGAGGCAGCAGCAAGGCAAAATCTCATTCGGGGTCAGGCCGTGCGGCTTGGCGTTCTCTATTGGCTGGGACTATGTCAGGTGATCATGCAGGATGCCCTGATCGGCCGCTATCCTGCGCCCCAGGCAGGCCAGCATCTGTCGGATATGCTGGTTCTCGGCCTCACGGGGCTTGGCGTTCCCGCAAGCCGCGCAGCCATGATCGCACACAAGCAAAGACGTCTTCTGGACCCATCTCAGACTTCGCCCGAAGGACAAGGGCGGACCTGATAAGGCCTTGACGCCCGCGTTGCCTGTCAGAACGCCCACCCGGTTTGATCAAAATCAGAGCTCGTCCGGGACTTTACGGATTATTCTTCGGCTGTTTGGGCCTAGGTGATGGGACCTGAACCTTTTGATCCAGGGAGGCTGAATTGAAACTACATGCAGGAAGCCGTGTTTATGTCTGCGACGGAGGCCGCTTTGTAGCCTACGAACAGCGCGGCGATACAATGATTCCGGATCTGTTTTGCGTCGAAAGTGAAACCTTTCAGAACCTTCCGTCCCACGATCTGGGCGATGATCGACCCGGGCGTTACCCTTCGCCCGACGGGCAGAAATCAGCCGTAAGTGAGACCGACCTGCATGAACTTGCGGAGAGCCGGTTCACCGCAGAACTCGTAAGCCGGATAAACAGCTGGTGCCAGCTGTCTGCACGAAACAAATTCATCCTGATCGCAGATCCGCGCAGCATGGGCCGCATAAGGTCCCGGATGACGCCGACAATCCGGGAGCAGATGCTGCAATCGATTACCGGCGATTTTGTTCATCACCCGGTTTCCGAGATTATGCGGGTCATCGCAAAGGCCTGATGGCGCGCTGGCGCAGCTCTTGGCATAGTCCTCATAATCCGGTCGGCGCGCCGTCCGATCCGCGACCATGCCTGTTTAAGGCGGAACAAAAATAGAGGGTCCGGCTGTCGAGGCTTCCGGGCGTGCCTCTTCACCGAGCCCGGAAGGGTGACATGGCCTGCCGGGCGACTAAGTAGAATTGCGGATAACCGAACGGCGCGAAGTCGCTCAGTTTTCTGCCTGAACCGCAACTCTAAAGCGGCAGGACCGGGGATGCGTAAACAGGACAAGTTTCTCAGCAAGGCCGGTTGGCTGGCGGCTGTTTCAATTCTGATCCTTAGCGCAGGCTGCACAATGACGCCTGTCGGCCGGGATCGGGACATTCCGGCATGGACGGTTCCTGGAGACTGTTTCAGCCGAAATGTTCTCGAAACCGATCTTTATGCTGAAGATATGGCGATGATCTGCTCCGGTCCGGAGGCAGCCGCCGATCCCTCCCGCAGCGGGATCGACCGGGCAACTGCCTATTTCAATGCGGCCGCTGCCTTTAACCTTCTGGGTGATCACGGCAAGTCGACACTTGCCTGCGAAACTAGCAGCGCCTGCTATCAGTTTGCTCTGAAACTTATCGAAAAGTCTTTCGTTAATCAGGAAGATGCGCTGGTCCGAAAGGACAATGCCTCGCCGGTTGATTCAAGTCATGAACGCTTCGTCCTGCGCCGCAGGCTCGCGCAGGCCCGCGCCCTGGCAGGCGTATCAGGTTCAGCCAATGCAGGCTGCGCCGAAACTGGCAAATGCCTCGACGCGGCAAGCGCGGCGCTTGCGACACAGGACCTTGCCAGCCTCGCCGCCCGCCCGGATGATCCGATTGCGGTGTTCGCCTGCAAGGGCCTCGCCCTCAACGCGCAGATCAGCCAGCTGCGGGGCGCAGAGCACGAGTACGCCGCCATATCCGATCTGCGACAGATCGTCAGGTCGTGCCCCTCGATGGCGGGGCGTGCGACGAGCGACCTGGCAATGATCTCGTATAAACGCGGCGAGCAGCTTCGCAGGTCAATGGATGCCTCAACCGCAGCCAGCGCCCCGTCATCACAATCCATCGCCCTCGGCGTTTCTGCTGTATCAAGTTACCGAGATGCCCTAGGCTCGGACTCCGTAAGCCTGTCTGCCTATCGTGGTCTGGGTGCTGTCTATCTTGGGCTCGCCGGCCTTGAACCGGAAAAATCCGCTGAGCATTTCAGGGCGGCAAGAGACGTCTTTGATGCCGCGCAGATGATCAGTGCCGCAACGCCGAATGACGCGCACGCCGGAGACCTCGAGCAGCTCGCGATCAGCTCGATGAGCCTGGCTCGCGCCAAGCCACCCATCGATGCGATGGAGCAGCAGAACCTGATCGATGAGGCGATCCGTGTCTTGATGAAATCGACAACGCTGTCGCCGTCCTTTAACCGGCAGCTGATTCTCGGCGAGGCCTACGAGCAGGCGGGCCGCGACAAGGAGGCCGAGGCGGTTTATCGGAGTGCGCTGGCCGATGGGGCAAGCACCGGCCATGAAACAGCTGCACTGTCCCTTGCCCGGCTGCTGGAACGCAGCGGAAAGGCGGAGGAAGCACTAGAGGTGCTTCAGAAAGCCATTCCTTCCAGCCTTCAGCCAGCTGCATTACGCTATGAGATCGGCCGGTTGCAGTTCGGCAGATCGGAGTTTCCGGGCGTGATTGACGCTCTGTCGCCTGTCGCCGGAACCCTGCCGGCAGCGCAGGCCGCTGAGGCGCGCTACATGCTGAGTATCGCAGAGACAGTGCTGCAGCGGCCCGGCTGGCAGGCGCGCGCGCGCACTCATGCAGATGAAGCCGCGCAGGCAGACAGCTCCTCTGTGAAGTATGCCCGACAGAGTTGCCTGAGCCATATCCTCGGCGGTGGACCGGACATGAAATCCGGCGCCAGCCTGCAGCGCTGTCGCCCCGGGAATACGCCGGAAAACCATCTGCTCCGCGGCATGTACTTCCTGAAACAGGCGCAGCTTACCGACGTGTCGGCGTATGACAGGGCGTCCCAGGATTACTGGCGCAGCATCCTCAGGCTGGCGCAGGACGCCTTCCAGTCCGGCGAAACGGTATTGAAAACCGACACCGGGACCATCGCCAGCTCCCGATTTGACGACCTCGGCCGCCAGATCGATCTGGCCGCCGTTCTGGCCCAGGGCAAACTGGTCGTCGAGCGTTGCCGCCGCGATGCCACCATTGAAGCCGGATCGCAGACCTGGAAAGACCTGGAGGCTTTCTATGGACACTACGGAGTTCTCAAATGCTCCGCACCCTGATCCCGGGAGCAGTCCGCCATCGAGCTAGGGCGATGGACCGCCCCGAAGGCTTCACTTTCCCGTTCCGGAGACCTGAACCATGACACCTACCCGAGAACCCGATCATTCTGATGAACTCGTCTTCCGGCCTGTCCCGACGTCCGAAGACATGCTGGCGCTTTCGCAGGAGGCAAGGCAGGCGAAGACGGGACGGGCCAGACTGCTGATCGTTGTGGTCTTCCTCGTGGGTATGGTCGCTGCCGGGGCCATAGGCATGGCTATGGTCAAGCAGAATGCCGCGGCCGCGATCGAAAAGGCTGAAGTCGACGTCACCCGGCTTACCCGGCTGCTCGCAGACAAAGAAGCGCAGTCGCTCGCGCAGCAGAAAATAATCGATACGCAGAAGGCGCAGCTCGACGCCTACGCGCCCTTCCAGAGTATCGTGACGCTGCAGCAGCAATCCGATCAGCTGGAGACGGAAATCAAGCAGCTGCTTGCTGAGCCCAGCCGCGTCGCAGCACCCGGTAAACTCACCGAAATCCCACCCGATGTCGAATGGCTCGACACGACCATCTCGGCGCTGACGGCCAGACGCAACAAGCTCCAGCAGATGAAGGCGGCGGTCGCAGCCTGGCCGCCTGCGCCGACCTCCCCCCGTCCAGACTGACGCCTCCACAGAAAGGAACCACGCTCATGAGCGAGCTGATAGAAGGGGCCAGCGAGCTGTTTGCGCCCGTCATTACCGAAAAGAAGCAGCCCTTCAGCCTTAAGCAACTTGTCTCGGAGTTTCCGAACAATCAGAGTGACTGGACGCTACCGGAAGCCTTTTTCTGCCTCGTCCTCTCGGCAGCGCTGGCGGATGGCAAGATAGCCCAGCAGGAGAGCGAAGAGCTCAGGGCCCTGTCGCACCGCTCACGCATCCTGCGTAACCTTGATCCGAATGAAATGGCAGCCTTGAACCGCACGGTCGTGAAGCGCCGCGCAGACCGGCCCGACTGGCTGGGCGAAGCCTGCCGCGCGCTCCCACATGATATGCACCTGTCGGTGTTCGTCCACTGCCTCGACCTCTGCCTGGCCGACGGCGCAATGGTTCTGCCCGAGGCAGATTTTCTGGAAAGCCTGCTCGAGCATCTGGCCGTCAGCGAAGAGGATGCCCGCCAGGCGACCCGGATCCTTTCCGTTAAGAACAGGTACTGACCTGGAGTTCAAAGGCCGAAGTCCTTTCCCTTGCCCAAGCGCCCCCGAAACTCCAGGTGCGCGCAAGTCAGGAGCATCGCAATCATGAAGGCTGCAGACGGGCAGAAGCAGAGGACCAGAAGGATGGCTGCAGGAGAGACCCTCAGAGCGCCGTTCGCCGGCTTACTGGAAAAGGTCGGGCGGCCTGTGCACAGGTGCGCGGTCGTCCATCCCGTCGATGCGCTTTCCCTGTCCGGCGCCATTGAAGCACGCAAGCTCGGACTTATCGATCCTGTCCTTGTTGGCCGCCGCGACAAGATCCGAGCTGCGGCGGACGCGGGCGCACTGGATATTTCCGGACTTGAGATTATCGAGGCTGAGCACAGTCATGCAGCGGCTGATCAGGCCGTCCGGCTGGCAGCAAGCGGCAGCGTTTCAATCCTCATGAAAGGCCATATCGCCACCGGCGAGCTGATGGCAGCCTGTGTCCGCCGCGAAGGCGGCCTTCGAACACAACGGCGAATGAGCCATGTGTTCGTGATGGAGACGCCCGCCTGGCCGAAATGGATCCTGATTACCGATGGAGCCCTGAATATTGCACCCGACCTGATGGCGAAGCGCTGGATCACCCAGAACGCCATCGATCTTGCCAATGCCATCGGTATCCGCAGGCCGCTGACCGCGATCCTGTCGGCAACCGAGCTTGTTGATCCCGCCATGGTCTCGACCCTTGATGCAGCGGCGCTTTGCAAGATGGCTGATCGCGGTCAGATCCGCGGCGGAATCCTCGAGGGACCGCTCGCCTTCGATCTCGCAATCTCTCCGGAAGCAGCCCTTGCCAAAGGTTTGAAGTCACCGGTTGCAGGCGCCGCAGACATACTTGTCGTTCCGGGGATCGAAGCCGGCAACATGATCGCCAAGGAGCTCGATTATCTCGCCGGCGCCGAAGCCGCCGGCCTTGTCATCGGCGCCAAGGTTCCAGTTGTCGTGACAAGCCGCGCCGACAGCTCCGCAGAACGGGCAGCCTCGGCAGCGCTGGCGGCTGCCTATCTTGCCTGGCAGAACACAACCACATGAACGAACGCATCGTTGCGACCTTCAATGTCGGCTCTTCGAGCATCAAGCTGGCCGCATTTGCGGCTGACCCATCCTGCGGGCTCGGACCGCGTCTGCTGCGCGCTGAAATTACCGGGCTGCAGGATGCGCCCAGGCTATCGGCGGTTTCGGCAAACAGTCAGCTGGCAAACGTCTTCCTCTCCGGCGCTGATATCTCTGATCTCGATCCCGCTGCCCTTGCCCCACGACTGATCAACGCTGTCGAGAAAGCGCTCGGCCAGCCTCTCGCGGCACTCGGTCACCGGGTAGTCCAGGGAGGCAGGCATAATTCAGCAAGCCGGATCGCAACGTCTGAACTGATCGCTGAACTCGGCGCTCTGAGTGCGCTGGCGCCGGATCATCAGCCATATAATCTCGCGGCGATCCGGGCCGTGAGTGGAGCGCGTCCGGAGCTTGTCCAAACCCTTTCCTTTGACACGGCCTTTCATCGCACTCAGCCCCGTATCGCCCAGATCTATGCCCTGCCGCGTGCGCTCACCGAAAGTGGACTCCTGCGCTTTGGATATCACGGCTTGTCCTATGCTCATATCGCGCGTCATCTTCCGCAATGTTTTCCAGGCTTCCGGACACAGCGTACGCTCGCGCTGCATCTTGGCAGCGGTTCCAGCCTCTGCGCCATGCTGAACGGCCGAAGCATTGCCACGAGTATGGGTTTTTCCGCATTGAGCGGCGTCGCGATGGCCACCCGCAGCGGCGATATCGACCCCGGACTTCTGCTTTATCTGATGAGCGAGCAGCACATGAGCGCAGCCGAGATCTCCGACATGCTGCGCAAGCAATCAGGACTATTGGGCGTCTCGGGGCTCTCGGGTGACCTTCGCGTGCTTGAAGCCGCCGGGACGCCTGAGGCTGAAGAGGCGATCGCGCTCTTTGTGTATCGGATCGTCCGGGAATGTGGCTCGCATATAGCCGCCCTCGGCGGGATCGATACCCTCGTCTTCACTGGTGGTATCGGGGAGAATTCCAGGCATGTGCGCTCTGCGATCTCAGCCGGGCTTGCATGGGCCGGCGTCCAGGTCGACCCGGTCGCCAATCATCAACACGGTCCCCTGCTTTCGCCGGCTGGTGCGCCTGTCAGCGTCTTCGTACTGCCTGCGGACGAAGAGAGCGAGATCGCACGTGACTGCCTGGCCCTTAGCGGAACCGGGCTCGCCTAGCGCTCAAGGCTGGCCAGAACGCCTTCAGCGAAGAGCTTGCCGACACGGATTCTGTTCGACGGATGCAGGACCGTATCACAGCTTACGACCTGAAGAGCGCCCGCCTCCAGCAGGCGTTGATAAGCGCTTTCAACAAACAGCGGATGCACGCAGCAGCAGGCAGGGGGTCGAAATCCGGCGGCGACAAGACCAGATACGAGTTTTGCCATGGTGGAACCCGTCGAAACGATGTCGTCGACAATGACCGGTTGATGGTCACCGAATTGCCCGACCTCAGGCAGTTCAATCCGGACCGACCTGTCACCGCGGCGTGTTTTTTCAAGGATAAGCGCCGGCGCCCCCGTGAGCGCCGCAATACTGTTTACCCACTGGCCGCTTTCGCTATCCGGCCCGATGATCAGAGCTCGCGGAAAACTTGACATAATCCAGTCTGCAATGGCCGGGACGGCCGTCACACGCCGCGCAGGAAGCGGCCCGAATACCTGCTCAAGTGAACTGAACCTGTGCAGATGTGGGTCGACCGTCACGATCCAGTCAGCAAACTGGCCGAGTATCCTTGCAAATTGAGCCGCGCTGACAGGCTCTCCCGGCTGAAAGGCCGTGTCCTGGCGCATGTATGGCAGGTAGGGTATCGCCAGGCCGATCTCCTGCGCGCCATTGGCGCGTGCCGCACCCGCCGCCAGAAGCATGCTCATCAGATGCTGATCGGGATCGTTCAGGGCACTGATGAGAACAACACGGCGCCCGGCAACATCGTCTTTGAGCCGGACATAGGATTCCCCATCGGGAAATTTACGAAACACGCACCTGCCCTCGGTCAGACCAGCGGCCCGGAACGCCGGCGCAAGGTGTTCTGCACCCGGGGTCATGAAGAAGAGGGCGGGCGTCACCGGCTGATCTCGATCACAGAGGGACTAGCGGAAACATATTCCATGGCATAAGCAATCTTGCCGCTCGTCCCTGAAGCGAGCGTATACAGGATATCGCCCTGCTGGACACTGTCACCTAAGCGGACAGCAAGGCGCACACCCGCAGACGCGTCGTCTGGTGCGCCGGCGAGTTTGGCGATCCTCGAAATCATCCGGTTATCGATAGCGGTCACCCTGCCCGATCGCACCGCCCGGATGGGCCGGTTGAAGCTGGCCTTGGGAGGGGTCCTAGCTCCGCCCTGGGCGGCCCGGATTTCCTCGAACTTGCCCCGTGCACGCCCGTCCTCAAGCGCGGCCCTGGCGAGGTCGGCGCCTTCTCCTTCAGCACAGAGCCCGGCCATCTCGAGGAGCGCGCCAGCAAGCAGGCAGGCTCTTTCTGAAAGATCGGAAAGCTCGGGCGGCTGGTTATCAAGAACCGAGAGAATATCCTCAGCCTCGAGCGCGGGCCCAATGCCCCGGCCTACAGGCTGACGCCCGTCAGTGATGACCGTGCGCATCTCTATGTTAAAGGCAGCTGCCACTTGCCGGAATAAACCGGACAGACGGGCCGCGGCGGCCTGGTTACGCATCTTGGCGGTCGCACCGACAGGAATGTCGATGACGAGATGCGTCGCGCCCGCTGCAATCTTCTTTGACAGGACCGAGGCCACCAGCAGGCCGTCCACATCAAGGTTGAGGGCTCGCTCGATACGGATGACCGCCGTATCTGCCGGACTGAAACCTACGCTGTCGCCCCAGACAAAGCAGCCGCCGGTTGTCTCGACGACACGGCGCATTGCTGCCCTGTCGAGTGCAACAGCCGTAAGCGTCTCCATCGTATCAGCGGTTCCCGCCGGAGAGGTTATCGCCCTTGATGAAGTCTTGGGCATCATCAGGCCGAACGACGTCACGATCGCCACGACAATCGGTGTCGTGCGATTGCCCGGCAGACCACCGATGCAATGCTTGTCAAAGACCCTCTGGCCTGGCCAGTCGAGCCGGGTGCCGGTTTCGACCATGGCCCTTGTTATTGCAATCGTCTCGGCTGGCGTGAGAACAGGGGATGCGCAGGCCGCCACAAAGGATGAAAGCTGAATATCGGAGAACCGCCCGGCAACAATATCCCGTACGATTTCGTGGGCTGACTCAATGTCCAGTTCCTCACCAAACATCTTTGCCCGGACATGTGTCATGGATTTCAGGGGCGGGGCTGAAGATACATTGACGGGTTGAGGTCCGGTCAATCCGAGCTTCTTCCATGCATATTCGGACAAGCCGATTTCGTTGTGATCTATAAGCTCTGATGTGATCTGGTACAGACTTGCATAGACGATCGCACCATTGCACTGAAGCTTGAGACGACCGTGCGCGCTCAGACCTTCAGAACGACTGACATCGCTGTCCGAACGGATGAAAGCCACGGCCTCGTCGTGTGTCAGCAGCCCGAGTCTGCGGGCCATAAGCGCGTTCGGTCTCAGGCCAGTCATATGAGCTCTACCCGCTGTCCCCGCTCAGGGACCTCACAATCCCAGCCCAGCTCTTCCTGGATGCGGTGACGGAGCGCATCTGATGCGTCAGGCTCACCATGGACGATGAATGTCTTGCGCGGCGGCGCCTCAAAGTCAGAAAGCCACCGCATGATCTCATTGGCGTCGGCATGCGCCGAGAGCATGTGAAGATTGAGGACTTCGGCGCGAACCTTGTGCCAGCCACCATGGATCTTGATCTCGGCTGCGCCGGCCAGCATGCGCGCCCCGCGCGTTCCGCCTGCCTGAAAGCCCGCAAACAGGATGGTCGAATTCGGATCAGGGGCATACTGCTTGAGGTAGTTCAGAACACGCCCGCCTGTGGCCATGCCGCTTGCCGACAGTACGATCTTGGGAGCGGGATCTGCGACGGTAATCTTGGAAAGCTCTGCATCTCGAATGTATTCAGCGACAGAGCAGGCAGCGCGCGCTTCTTCCTTGGACAGGCGCGATCCGCCATCCTGACGGCAGAACAAGTCGGACGCATCGATTGCCATCGGACTGTCAAGGTAAATGGGCACAGGCGGAATGCGTGCGCACTTGCGCAGACGGCTCAGATGGTAAAGCAGGCTTTGCGCACGCCCCACCGCGAAGCTCGGAACCACCACGGTCCCGCCGCGCGCAACCGTTCGGCAGATCACATCTTCCAGCAGATCTTCAGGATCCGCGTCAGAATGGAGGGCGTTTCCATAGGTCGATTCGACCACAAGATAATGCGCTGACCGAACGCGTTCCGGCGGATGCATCAGCGGGCAGTTAAACCGTCCGAGATCGCCTGAAAACACGATGCGAAGACCGGCGAGGTCGAGCTGAACAATCGCTGCGCCGAGGATGTGGCCAGCCCTGAGGAACTTCAGTTTCTGCCCGCCCGGCAGCGTCTGCTCTTCGCCGAACCGAGAGGTCCTGAAGTGTTGAAGAATGCGGCGGGCATCGCGCTCGGTGTAGAGAGGCCTCGCTGGATGATGCCGGGAGAAGCCCTCCCGGTTGGCGTGTTCAGCATCCGCTTCCTGGATCCGCGCGGCGTCCGGCAGAAGGATGTCGCACAGCTCTCTGGTGAGCTCAGTGCAGAGGACCGGGCTTGATAAGCGCTGTTTGACCAGCGCAGGAAGAAAACCGCTATGATCCAGATGGGCATGCGTCAGGATCACCGCGTCAAGTTCGGCGGGGTCAACACCCAATGGCTGCCAGTTCTTCAGACGCAATTGCTTGTAGCCCTGGAACAGCCCGCAATCGACCAGCAGTTTCGACTGTCCGGTTTCAACCAGGAAACGTGACCCCGTCACGCACCCGGCACCCCCAAGAAAAGACAGGCTCGTCATCATTTACACTCCACCACCGGTCCGAACCTAAAACACCCGGCCCGGATTGCAGACTGCAGGATTGCTGCACCGGTCATCGCAGCACCTTCGGATCACCTTGTCCACTGGCCGCCGCAAGCTCCGCCGGCGAGAGCAGTAAACTGGCCGCAACCCCGAGCAATTCTGCCGCGGACAAGATCAGGTGCGCCCAGCTGCTGCGATTAGCGAACAGCATGCCCGCGGTATCGAGGGTGCCGCCGCGGCTGAGATAACCATGCGCCCGCATCAGCGATGGTCCTTCATCTAGGCGCCTGAGAAGCCCGGTCATCATTTCCGGACGCGTATGGGTCACGAGAAGGCGCGCAAGGCCTGTCGGAAACAGGCTCCTGACCGCCTGATCAGAGATCACGAATTCCTCCTCGAACCGGTCCCTTGGGGAACGCAGGCGGCCGGGCTCCAGAATGACCGTGACATTGACGCCAATCCCTTTCCCGCGCAGCCTTTCAGCGGCACGCCGGGCCTCTGCAAGCTGGTAAGCCCCGATGGCAACAAACTGGATCCGCGCCCCAGGATCGCTTTCCACCGCGGCTGCTCCGGTCTCGAAGGCCTTTTGTGCTTCGGCGTCAGAGAACACATCCGCTACCGGACGCTTGGGTGCGACGATACAGCCGATGACACCCCGCGAGGCATAAATCCGGCGCAGCGCCTCGACGCCCGTTGCCGCATCAACGGCGAAGATAACACGCGAGACATCAGACATTTCTCCGAGAAGCGCTTCACCAATAGTGGGGTCCTGATGGGATTGCTGGTTCTTGCCGTTTTCCCAGGTATGCGAGGTCACGACCAGGGGAACACCGATCCACCGGGACAAACGGCCTGCCTCGAGGAGCTGGCGCGCAAAAATGATCTCCTGGCGGAGCGCGCCGAGCATCTTGACCGCAAAAGCCTCGTAGGAGACGGCAAGATTGAGACCAGCCTTGTTACCCAGGGCAGCCCCTATGACAGCCTCTTCATTCAGAGCGGTAATCACCGATCCGTGTACCGACTCTTCCGATCCTTCCTCTGGGACGTTGACCCTGTGCCTTAACCTGGTGAGGGTTTTGCCCATCTGATTACTTTTCAGCTCATCCGGATTGCCGACGCGGATCCTGTGGCCGGGGTTAGCGTCAACGAAGGAAACGAACCAGTCGTCCATGGCGCCAAGCGGCGAGCCTGCTTCAGAGGGCTTGCGGACCGGCAGGACCGGTGCAACGGGGTTGCGGCATACAAGCGGATGGACGCTTTCTTTTTCCCTGCGCTGCGCCGTATGCTTCTGGAATGTGTCCCGGGCCGCCGACAGCTCGCCGAAGGGCACAAAAAGTGCGCGGGCCCCGGCGTTGAAGGTCTGCCTGGCGCCTGAATCCGTATGCGGGTTCTGCGCCAGCGGCAGATTGTGCGCTCGGTTCGTGCCGGCTCCGGGGAAGCCGTACCCCTTCTCGGTGGCCGCGATCGCAAACGGCAGGCGTACCGGATAGGACGCGCGCCCCTGCCTGATGGATCCAGCTGCAACGGCAAGGCGATGTTCGGCCTCCAGTATGGCCCAGGCGAAGGCCGCCGGATCGCGCCCGTCGATCTCTACAGGATCAAAGCCATTGACGTCGAGGTAGCGTGCCAGCCAGGCTGATCCGCCGTCCTGGCCTATCTCGGTTCGCTGCTCGATCCTGCGGCCATTGAGGATCATCACCGGGGCCACAAAGCCGCAATCTTCATGACGCCACCAGCGTTCCGCCCAGTCACTGCCGCGCTGTTCCTCAAACGCGCCATCACTGAGGATTGCAACAAGGCTCTCCCCCGGCAGGGGCATGTGGACATATTGTGTCTCGGCAAAGCCAAGATAACCGCCTTCGGACACGCCGCCAGCGGTATGGGCATTAACATGGCTCCCAAGCGGCGCGGATGCAGTGCCATCTGCATTTATTTCATAATTATAGAAATCTGCACACAGATTGCTTATGCCGTCTTCGCTAAAGCTGTACCGGATGACTTGCCTGTCCGTAAGATTGCCAACCAGGCAGTTAACAGCTTCGATTGCCGCCACACAGTGACCCTGCCCGAGTATCCAGCCCCTGGTTTGAGCGGTGAGGAGATTGGCGGCGAGGTAGCCGACATAGGCTGGCACAACATTGAGTGATCCCCCGGTATGCCCCTCAGGTGAGGATTTGAAATCATCGGCCTGAAGTTCGCCGCCGGAGATATCAACACGCCGAGCATAGGTCATGTGGACAACGACCCACATGGCTGCACTGGCAAGACGATCGGCAGCAGAAAGGGTATGATAGATAAGGTCTTCCGAGCCTGCGGCGCCTGACCTGACCAGCCTCTCCGCAAGGGCCGAGACCCTTTGCCGGGTCTGGTCTGAATGGCGTATCATGCCGTAGCCGCGTTCCCAGTTCTCCTGCGCCGTCACCGAATGGCCCTTTCCCGGTCTTTTGGTTTCTCAGCTAGCGCAAGAAAGCGCAGTGCTGTCCAACCTCCTCCCACGACCCCCAGCGCCGCGGCAAGCAACATAAGCGTAAAGCCTGGCTGCTCGACCGCGAATATCTCGCGCACCGGACCAATCTGGAAAACGACCAGGAGCACCAGACCAACGCTGGCCGCGATCGCCCAGAATATACGCCGGTGGGGTGCAAATATTCGTCCGGAGGCGGCAGAATCTATAAGTGCCAGAACGAGATTTGCGATGACCAGGGCCGTGAAAGCTGCGCCGCGGGCGACCGGCTCCTCAGTTTCGGTATTGATCAGGAGCCAGCTATAGAGGCCGAAAACCACAGCGAGTATTCCGGTACCCTGCAAGAGCGCGAGGATCAGCTCTTGCTGCCCGAACAGGAGTTCTCCGGACCGTCGCGGGGGTCGCTGCATTGAGGTCCGGCTGCTTGGTTCGGCCTCGAACACAAGAGCGCATGTCGGATCGATCACAAGCTCAAGAAGCACAATATGCATTGGAAGCAGGAGCGGCGGGAGTCCGAACAGCAAGGGCAGAAGCGCAAGACCGGCGATCGGGATATGGATGGCGGTAATGTAAGTCAGCGCACGCCGGAGGTTTGCAAAGATCCTCCGTCCGAGGCGTACCGCGCCGACAATCGAGGCAAAGCTGTCATCAAGCAGCACAAGGTCGGCAGCCTCTCGGGCGACATCTGTCCCGCGCTGTCCCATAGCAACCCCGATATGGGCCGCCTCGAGGGCTGGCGCATCGTTCACGCCATCACCAGTCATGGCAACGACCTCGCCATCCCGCCTGAGGGCCTGAACAATTTTCAGCTTCTGTTCGGGAGCGATCCGCGCAAACACCCTGACCGACTTCAGCCTGTTACAGAGGACATCGGCAGGCAGTTGTTCTATCTCAGAGCCGACCATGTATCCAGCCGCCGTATCAAGACCGGCTGAAGCTGCGATCGCCATGGCCGTCGCCGGATGATCACCGGTGATCATAACGACCTTGATACCGGCGCGGCGGGCTTCCTCGAGAGCCGCAGGCACCTCTGCCCGTAGCGGGTCAATGAAACCGATCAGGCCGGAGAACCGGAAATCGCCCAACAGGGGGTCATCAAAAACCGCCGCCCCAGGTCGGGCGCTGGCAACTCCGAGGACCCGCAGGCCGAGGCCGGCATATTGCTCCACAACCCCGGTCAGCTCTGCCGCCTGCTCCGGCGTGAGACGGCAGAGCCGGTAGATAGCTTCCGGCGCGCCTTTGGCCGCCGCCTCCAGAGCACCATCCGGTGTCTTCCAGAGCTGGATGACCGCCAGCAGTCCGGGGGTCAGGGGCCAGGCGCGTTCTGGTTCCCGGGGCGGTCCAGACTCTAGCGGTTCTGTAGCGCTGCGGAGCGCGCGTACCGCCCGGTCCATGGGATCGACGGGACGGATGGCTGACGCAAGCGCGGCAATCCTCAGCAGCTCCTGCCCCGAAGAACAAATCCCACCCTCTGGCGCGATAACCTGCTCGCTCTGGGGCGTCCACAGGCGGGCGACCTGCATCCGGTTCTCGGTCAGCGTACCCGTCTTGTCCGCACACAGAACGGTTGCGCCGCCGAGTGTTTCGATCACGGCGCTGCGGCGGACGAGGACCTTATGCGCAGCCAGCCTCCAGGCGCCAAGTGCAACGAAGATCGCCAGCACCATCGGAAACTCTTCGGGAATCAGCGCAATGGCGACGGTAATGCCGGCCAGTGCCCCGCCTGACCAGTCACCACGTAATATGCCATAGGCTGCCGCGATCAGTCCGCAGAATCCGAGTGCGACAAGGCCCAGATAACCGACCAGCCTGCCCGTCGTCTGCTGAAGGGGTGTGGGCTCCTGCTTGATGTCGGCAAGCGAGCTACCAATTCGGCCAAGTGCCGACTGTGAGCCAGTCCGGGTAGCCCGGACAACCCCCTGCCCCCGGACGATGAGGGTACCGGCGAATACCTCGTGCGCAGCGCACGCTCCAGGCTTGCTTCCTTCTGCAGTCGCCAGGTTATCGTCTGCCGGCGCCTTCTCGACCGGCGCAGACTCACCGGTAAGGACAGATTCGTCGACACTGAGCATGCCGCCGGTAACAAGCAGGCCATCTGCCGGAAGACGTTCGCCCTCGCCGACAAGGATGATATCGCCAGGCACGATTTCCCAAGCCGGCAGATGGCACTCTGCACCGCTGCGCAATACGCGCGCCTGCGGCTGCGCGAGTTGCCGCAGGGCTTTCAGAGCCTGCTCGCTGCGGGCTTCCTGAAGGATCACCATACCGATCGCCGCACCCGCGCCGCCCATCAGGAAGATGCCTTCGCTCAAATCGCCCATCAGAGTGTAGATTATGGCAGCCGCCATCAGCAGCAGGAACATCGGCTCCCGGCATGTCTCAAAAACGATATCACAGACGCTTCTGCCCCGCTCCCGGCTGACTTCATTCGGCCCGAAGGCTTCCAGCCTGGACCGGGCCTCTTCGGTCGTCAGACCTTTGAGGTGCGAAGCAGGTTCAGGTGCCACCATCCGGGTTCCTACTTTGCGCGGGTCGTCCTGCCGGCCTTCGAAAACCCAGCCGGTTTTCTCCCGCCTTCCTCAGCAAGACAGCTCCCCGACAGATCGCAGCGCGTTAATCGATACCTCTGAGTCTCGGAGGGCTATTGCCCCTTATAAGAAGGCCAGACACCATCACGGGATAGGTAGTTTCCCCGATCGCCACACATATAGGCCTCGCATTAGCTGAAGGCGCCAGCGTCCCTGGCGGACACCCCTTCCGATTGAGGAGAAAGAAAATGGGCTTTCGTGACGTGGCAATCTGTATATCGTCTCTCGACGCCGACTACGGGCTGGTCGCGCAGGCGAGTGCGATCGCTGAGGGCTGGGACGCGCATCTGAGCTGCTGCGCCATTGGCGTACAGCCGACGCCGGCGTTCACGGATGGCTTCGCAGCAGGATATGCTGAATATCAGGCGATGGCGCAGGCGGGTCAGGAAGCCATCGAGTCTTTCCGGACCGGGCTGAAGGACTATATTCGAAGCAAGGGTATAAAGATCGAGCTGCGTCAAACCCAGACATTTGAAAACGCAATTGCGCCTTCGGCGGCGGTGTTTGCCCGGTATGCTGATCTGCTGATCGCGCGAATGCCGGCAAGTCCAGACAGGGCCAATCACGGTGAAATCATCGAAGGGGCTCTGTTCAATGCTGGCAGGCCAATCCTCGCCCTCCCGGCGGACTGGAAGCCTCGCCCGCTCGGCAAGCGCATCCTGCTTGCCTGGGATGCAAGCCGCGAGGCGTCGCGCGCCGTTCACGACGCCTTGCCGATGTTTGCGCAAGACGCTGATATCTGTGTGGCAACTGTTGATGCACAGAGCAGTGCGGTGTCGCATGGCGCCTCCCCAGGCCTTGATATCGCCACACACCTTGCGAGACACCGATTGAATGTAACCGTTCAGAATGCGGACAGCCTCGGAAAGCCGGTCGGACAGCGCATTGCGGACCTGAGGTCTGACTTCGATGCGGACATGATTGTCATGGGCGGTTACCGGCATCCGAAACTCGCTCAACGTATCCTTGGCGGTCCGAGTCATTTTCTCACTTCAAAATCGCCGGTCCCTGTCTTCCTGTCGCATTAAGCGAGGTCAGGTTGCGACCTGAACAGGCTGAGGCACCCGCGCTCTTGGCCCGCGCCAGGCGGCGCCGCTTACCCAGCAAAGCAAAGCGGACGGCCTGATGGACCCATATCTGCTTCAGAAACTGACCGCATCCCTGGCGATCGGAGCCCTGATTGGCGTCGAACGGGGTTGGAAGCAGCGCAGTGAAGAGCCAGGGTCCCGGGCGGCGGGCCTGCGTACATATACACTTGCCGGACTTCTGGGGGGCGTTGCTGCGATCCTTGGCACCACGCTTGGAGCAAGTGCATTTGCGGCCATAATGATCGCGTTCTCGTTCGTGTTCGGCGTTTTCCAGTGGCGCGAAATGCAGGCGGAGGCGAGCTATTCGGCAACGAGCACAGTGGCCGGCATTCTGACGTTTTCCCTCGGCGCACTCGCAGGTATCGGGCACCTTCAGGAGGCGGCAATGGCAACGGTTGCCGCAGCCTGTATCCTGGCATTCAAGGACGGTCTGCATGCCTGGCTGCGTGGCCTGACCTGGCCTGAAGTCAGATCAGCCTTCCTGATCCTCGCTATGACGTTCATTGCCCTGCCGGTTCTGCCGTCAAAGGCGATTGATCCCTGGGGTCTTATCCAGTTGCGCGAGCTCTGGTTCCTGACAATCCTTATCGCGACGCTCTCCTTTGCCGGTTACATCGCCGTGCGCCTGCTCGGCGAACGGGCCGGGCTGGCCGTTGGCGCGGCGGCCGGTTCGGTTGTCTCCTCGACACTCACGGTCACGGAACTCGCGGGTCGCGTGCGCCGGGGCGAATTGACTGCAGCAGACGCCGCCGCGGCCGCCTCCGTCTCCACGCTCGTCATGCTGATCCGGGCCGGCTTACTGCTCGGGGTCCTTGCACCGCACATATTCGCGTTGATCCTGCCCGCTTTAGTCGCGCCCGCCGGAATTGCAGGCATGGTTGCGCTTTACCTGCTGCGTCCCCGAGCGCGCCAGCCTGATCATCCGCTGCTGCCGGGTCTGAGAAGCCCCCTCGATCTTGGGTCTGTCGTGCGTTTTGCCCTCCTGATCGGGGGGCTGAACATCAGCGTCGCTCTGGCAACGCGCCTGGTGGGAGACCTTGCCGTCTTGCCGGTCGCCGCGGTCAGCGGCCTTGCAGATATCGATGCCATTATCCTCAATGTGACAAGGCTAACAGAGACTTCGGCAGACCTTGCTGCAAGGGCTATCCTCATTGCGATCCTTGCCAACATGACCAGCAAGTCCGTCCTGTCATTTCTCGCCGGAAATCGCGCCTTCGGAGCGCTCTATACCGCATCCACCTTAGCCGCTGTGCTTGCGGGTGTATCGGCCTGGCTACTCACTTAGCGGGCCGGCACGCCCGCCAAGTTCTCAGTCCTGTTGACTTCGGACTCTCTGGCCATTCCGCAGAGCCCGGTCAGGATAGAGAATGACCGTGTCGCCTTCAGACAGTCCCGAGACGAGGGCGGCCTGGTTCTGGTTCTGCTCTGCGATTTCTATCCGTGAGAGGACGGCGCGTCCCTCCAAGACACGGAAGACAGCCCAACTTCCCTGATCCCGGAACAGAGCAGAGACCGGTAACTGAAGGACATCCCTGGCGGCCCAGACTGTGACGGCCGCCTCGACGCGAAAACCATCCGCAAGGGCGCTGCCAGACGGGAGGGTATCGAGATCGATGATGACATTGACGCGCTGCTCTTCGACACCCAGCGCCGAGATCTTCTGCGAGGCGGAAGGCTCGATTGTCCGGACGCGGCCTGATAAAGCTGGACCACCCCAGCCCGTGAGCCGCGCCTGCGCCCCTGGCTCAAATCTCGCGGCGTCCGCGGACAGGAACTCGGCGACGACCTCCAGCTCTGAAGGATCACCGATATCAAGAATGGGCGCACCAGCTGATATCGTCGTTTCGCTTTGGACATGAACTCGCAGGATCTTCCCGCCAGCCGGTGCGCGTAGCCGGCGCAGTCCCTTTGGCTCGGGCGGGTCAAGGCGCAGCTTTGCCCCGCTCCGCTGTGCCTGCGCCTGAGCAACGGCCGCACGCGCAGCCGTCACCCGCGCCAGTGCCGTTTCAAGGTTCATCTGCGCCAGATCAACCGCACTGCGAGGGACAAGCTGCTTTTCAAAAAGCGCGTCGAGGCGTGACGCCTGCCGGGCCGCTTCTTCTTTGACCGACTGGGCTTCCGCGAGCTGGGCTTTCGTCAGGTTCAGAAGAGCCGATGCCGATGCAAAGGCCGCCTCCGCTTCGGCACGGCTTCGCGCATCGAGAAGTCCTGCTTCAGCCGGATCAAGCAGGGCCACGATATCCCCCTTCTGCACGACGTCTCCGGTCCTGTTTCCGATACGCCGGAGATGCCCCGTCAACGGCGCTGTGATGACATAGAGTTCGCGCACGCGGGTTTTTCCCTCAGCCTGGACCTCAACCACATGCTCACCGCGCGTGACGTATCCGGTGTCAACCCGTGTCGCCCTCGGCCAGAATGCGTATGTAATCAGGAGTAAGAAAGCGGCTGCGGCGCCCGACCAGAAAATCAGACGAAAGCCTGGCCTGAATTTTCTATTCGTCTCCGGTGTCAGTTGGCTGGTCATACGCCCTTCAGAGCCTCCACCATATCAAGCGTATCAATTCGTCGCCGGACGATCAGCCCTGAAAGAACGACGACCGCCAGCACAATCAAGCTGGCGGATGCAAAAGTAGCAGCGGAGAATATTGTTGGCAGACGGAAGAGTTCAGACCCCATGGCTCCTGCAAAGTAGATTGACAGCAGGCTGCCGGCTCCGAGACCAACGGGTACAGAGACCAGCGCAAGCAAGGCGACCTCTCCGAGAAGGATATAAGAGACGGCAGCCCTGGAAAAACCGAGCACACGAAGTGATGCAAGTTCATGTTGTCGCTCTGTAAAGCTGATACGGACCGAATTATACACCACTCCCAGGGCGATCATGGCAGCGAACAACGCAAAGACGGTAAGCGATATGCCGATATTCTCATTCATCATCAATCGGAGCCGCTCCTCAGCGGGGCCGAGAAAGGTAACCGTTGCAATACCGGGCGCTTGCATCAGCCTGTCCTTCAGATCAGCCTCGAAGGCAGCATCTGTATTGAGATAGACGCCGGACACGACATCTTCCTCACCAAGAATCCGGTTGAGCTCGTCCATTTCCATGAGAGCCGCAGACCCGAGATAAGTACGGGCAAGACCCACAACCGCCACGCGCACATGCGGCCGGCGCCCTTCCGTTACTTCAAGCTCAACACTTTCACCAGGCCGGACATCAAGCTTCGCAGCAAGATCTTCCGACAAGATCAGCCCGGCAGGCGGCGGCGCCACGCTATTGCCCGCCGCATCCATCAGCCTTGAAAGCTCTCCGTCGCGTGCTGCACCGACGAGAGCGAGGCGTTCGACATTTGTGCCGGACCGCAGACGGGCAGCAACAACCCGGAACGGTTCAGCTCTTAGCACGCCGGGCTGGCGCTGCAGGTCATACAGCGATTGCGGACCGCGCGCTTCGGTGAAGCTGATCAGTGCGTCATACCGGTTCGCATCGCTGAAATAGCCCGTGATCATCGTGTCCATCGCGTCCATCATCACAAATACAGAAACCAGAAGCGCAATTGATGCAGAAATCCCTCCAACCGTGACCAGGGCCCTGCCCGGCCAGCGAATAATCTGCCTGAGGATCATTCTGGTCTGCTGGTCGATCCAGCCGATCCGGGTGATCGCAGACCCTGCCGCCTTCGAATAATCCGGTGGCGGCGGCGAAGTCATCGCCTCAGCAGGATTGAGGGAGATCGATTTTCCGACAGCCAGAACTCCGGCCGCCAGAACCGAGGCGGCCGAGGCGGCACAGACAGCGAGATAATCCGATGGCGCCGCGCGAAACAAAAGGAATGGAAAGTCATAATAGCGAATGTAGAGTTCGGCCATCTGCCTGCCGAACCAGATGCCGAGAAGAACCCCTGCAACGACTCCTATGGAACCGATAAGACCAACAAGCTTGACGAAATGCATAACGACTTCGCGGTTGGTATACCCAAAGGCCTTGAGCAGGCCAATCGCCGGACGCTGGACCGCGACAAGGCGTGAAATCACGATGTAAACAAGCACCGACCCGACTGCCAGAAATACAGGCGGGAGGACCTCACCGAGTGTCCTGAGCTGGTCTATTTCGCTTGAAACAAAAGCGTCTGAGACCTGGTCTTCCCGGCTGTAAGCACCCATCGCACCAAAGTCGGAAAGTTCCCGGTCAAGGCGCTCCAGAACCGCGGCCTCTTTTGCATCCCGGGACAACCGGGCAACGACTTCATTGAATGCGCCTTCCCACCCGGCCAACTCAGACAAAGGCCGCTCATTCATCCATAAGACACCATAACCTCCCGCATCCGGAACAAGCTCTCCGGGCGCGATCGTGTAGACGTGTTCGGGCGACATCACCTGTCCTGTGATCATGACGTCCACCTGCAGGCCACGAACGATCAGATCGACCCTGTCTCCTGGCGAGATGCGGTGCGCCTCGGCAAAGCGCTTGAGCATGACGGCCTCGTCCCGCCTTCCGGCTTCAGGAAAACGGCCAGACACCAGATGCAAGCGGTTGACTGAAAGGGTTTTTGTCTCGGGTAGTGAAATAACCTCGCCGATAACCGATTGTCCGGTCACCGGCATCTCGATCCGGCCTGCGAACCTCAGTCGTCCCTCAAGCGCCTGAACGCCTTCCATAGCGCGCAGACCTGCGATCTGATCGATCGGGGCACGCACAACCGGAGCCCATACATCCGCCATGAGATTTTGCTCATAATAGGCAGCGCGCGTGTCTTTCAGTGAGGTTACAAGGCCTGAAGACAGAAGCTGGACGGATACGCCGCAAGCAATGACCATCGCGATTGCCAGCGCCTGGATCCACATGGCCCGCAGATCCCGAAGCAACTTGCGGTCCAGCATGCGGTCAAATCCACCAGGGGTCAGCCCGCCTACCATGTGACGTCCCGGGGCGGCTTGGGCGCGGCATTGACCTGTGTCTCGCGAACCCGGCCATCGGCAAATACGACAACCCTGTCAGCAATTGCCGCGACACCGGCATTGTGGGTGATAATCAATGTTGTGGCGCCAATATTGCGGTTGACCTCGACGAGCGCTTCGAGAACCTGAATCCCGGTGGCGGAATCCAGGGCACCGGTTGGCTCATCGCACAACATGACGGATGGCTGCTTGGCGACTGCACGGGCGATCGCAACGCGCTGCTGCTCACCGCCGGACAATTGCGCGGGAAAATGATCCATACGGGCGCCGAGGCCAACCAGCGACAGGGCCTCGGCCGGTGCCATTGGCGCATCTGCGATCTCGGTGATCAGGGCAACATTCTCCCAGGCTGTCAGGCTGGGCATCAGATTGTAGAATTGGAATACGAAGCCGACATGGCGCCGCCTGTACTCAGTCAGTTGGGCGGCGGAAGCCGTCGTCAGATCCGCCCCGCGGAACAGAACCCGCCCCTCGGACGCCTTATCCAGACCTCCGAGAATATTCAGGAAAGTCGATTTACCGCTACCCGAGGCACCTAAGATCACGACGAGTTCACGTTCGGGGATTTGAAGATCAACGCCGCGCAAGGCCTGCACGGCCGCCGATCCGGAACCGTAGACGCGCCGCAGACCTTGGACATCAAAGCATGCCCGGGCTTTCGTTCCAGCGACGCTGCCTTTCAATCAAGGTGCCTCCATCATCAGGCGAACCTGAGCAAGCTCGCGCAAAACTTATGCATCAGCCAGCGACTGACGCAGCCACAATCAGCTCACCACCCGGGCGCGGCGCTGCTTCGCGCGAGGTGCGACGGGGTGCTGACGATCCTGCCTTCAACGCGGCCTCAGGCGCAACATAAGCGCAGCGCCCGGGAGGCTGTCATACGTAGTTTCCACCAGGCCGATACCGGCGGCGTGGTCAGCTGGTATGGGCTGTCTCCCGGGTCGAAACCGCGGCACGGAGCAATCTATCTGTTGCCTGTGAAGAACCTGCGGGCGCGGTCGTATGTCCATCTTTCCCGGCCCAGGCAGGAATCGCCGGCCCCCGCCGCAAGACGCAGGGACCATCGACAGGGCTCATCCGGCGACTTTTCAGAATACGGCGCGGGTCATCTCCGCGGTTATTGCCGGCCTCTTTGGCATCAGTCTGAGGCAACGATCAGTTCGATCCGCGCGTCCGACAAACGCTGATAGAGCCGGCGCCGGCGTGCCAGAGGCCACCAATCATAGAGGAATATCTCAACAGGCCGCCAGTTAGCGACCCATCCGAGAATGATCAGCCCTTCCGATAGAATGCGTGCTGGCGGTGTACTGCCGAAGAGCATCACGGCGCTCTGCGCACCAAAGACACAAGCGACAAGCATCGTCAGCCCGATTGCAAGCGATGTCCTGCCAACCCGGAACAGCTCGCTGATGTCACCGCCCACGCTTCTCATCCTTTGCGCAAAATGCGTGGTGAATGCTGCCTGCAAGTCGGGGACGTCATGTCCGGCAAGCGCAGGCACGTGCAGGACCAGCCTTATAGGCGCTGTCGCTGGCAGTTCCCGCGCCCATTCGACAATGAACTCTTCTGCCGTACGGGAAAGATCACGGGTGGGCAGTGGAAACGGATCGAGCGGATCAAAGAGCGAAGCAAGGCTCTCGACCTTGAGTTCGATTACGCCAGCGTCTGGAGACAGATCACGCGCCACCACACCCCCTCAAGCTCACAACCCGGCATCCGGCAGTGCCCGTACAGCCTCACACATGTATTGACCGGTTTCACACATCTCGCAGGCCGCTGAGGCAGACGCTACCCCCTTAAAAAGAACACGATCGATAAAATACCCCTTAATTAATCACTTTTGCCGCATAAAATGATCCAAATATCGGGCCCTTCTCGATTATGACCTGGAACGGGCAACTTCGCGACTGGCCCGACTTCATCCGGGACCGGCAGAAGCTCGCCGCCCGCGAAGCGCGTTTTCTCGAGCAGGCCGGCCTCCTGATCGACACATCCCGTCATATTTCCGATGAAGACCGGCTCGAGCTCGGCATATCGGTCATGAGCCTGGAAGCGATCGATACCTCTCAGATCGAGGGGGAAACGCTGGACCGGGCGAGTGTCCAGTCCTCCATTCAGCGCGCCCTCGGTCTGAAGGCTTCCCGGACATCGGCCCGCCCCGCCGAGAACGGGATCGCGGAAATGATGGTCGACCTGCTGCAGACAACAGCAGAGCCGCTCTCGGATGCGATGCTTCATCGCTGGCACAGGAAAATGCTCAGTGGCCGCACTGATCTGAA
>CAZIGV010000020.1:38681-54673 GCA_964538945.1 uncultured Hyphomonas sp. | reverse complement strand
TCCAGAGAGAGAAGGTGCGGGTCGACACCCGGCAGGGCCCGGTAGACGATGTCGGGATGCCGGACCACGGGGACCCCGGCCGAGGCGGCGCCGGCGAAGACAAGGATGGCAACGGCCGGGAGAAGAAGAGAACGTATCGACAGGGCTGACATGTCTGCTTGAACGCGCTGACCGGCACGATCCGTCGATGCATCAGATCTTTTGCAGATCGAAAACATCTCCGGCGGCGCAATGAGATTATGCATCAAAAGGATAAGGCCCGGCCATGAACAATCCCGCCGCCGTCAGCGGGCCTCTGCGACCTGTGCCTCGGCCGCCCGGCCGGGGCTGATCTTCCGCCAGAGCCGAAGCTCAGTAGGCGTTCTTCCGGCGGTCATTATAGAGCGTCAGGCTGTGGATCTGGTT
The DNA here is from genome assembly GCA_964538945.1 of uncultured Hyphomonas sp. Classification (GTDB taxonomy): domain Bacteria; phylum Pseudomonadota; class Alphaproteobacteria; order Caulobacterales; family Hyphomonadaceae; genus Hyphomonas. The sequence goes on along the minus strand of CAZIGV010000020.1, from coordinate 54,268 downwards.
CCAGCAACCGGCCGGGCCGAACCGGTCATCGCACTGGACATAGTCAATCCGCAGGGACCGGTCGAGGCGCATCGCGTCCTGGGCCAGGGCGAGATACATCTCAGCAAGGCTGAGTGAGGCTGCATCGGCTTGCGAAAACACATAGCTGAAGAAGACTTCGCCGCCGCGTCGCAGGGTATAGGCGCCGACATTGCCGGGCGGCGGGTCATAGACCTCAGCGCAGCTGAGTGTCAGCTGCCTGTAGCCGCCGACATACTCGGTCCCGTTCCAGAAGCGGAACGCGTCAGCGACGGACACCTCGATGCCGGCACAGCCCGCATGGGCGGGCATCTTGAGGGGATTTTCGCGCTCAGCTGACCTGGCCTCTATCCCGGCGCCCTCAGCGCCGGGGAGCGTTGCGATCACCTTGCCGGTCCTGATCTCGGGCCGGAGGAGCTGAGCCGGCGGGGTCTGTCCGGCCGCCCCGGACGACTGGGCTGAGCTTGCCGGCGCCAGCAGGCAGGCTGCGACGGCAAGCGCCGCAATTCGGGAGAGAGGCAAACCTGGCATCCGGGAACTCCTTCTCATCGGCATGACACTGGCGCGCTTCGTTCGACGACCTGCACCAGCAGCGCGAGGATCAGTCGGAGCACAGACAGGGCTTTTAGTCCACCGCCTTGAACGGGCACCGGACGGACAGCCCTCGAGGGCGGGCGCTTCAGAGCGGCGCCGACCTGCCAGCGGCCCGTATTCAGCCCGCCGCGAAGGCCTTTGGCGGGACGCCGCTGCCGGAGCCGCTTCCAGAGCGTGGGCGCGCCGCCTTCATCGGCCGGTGATCATGCCGGCGCCCTTTGCCGCGATCATTATGGTCGGCGTATTGGTATTGCCGGAAGTGATCGTCGGCATCACGGAGGCGTCGATGACACGCAGGCCTTCAAGGCCGTGCACCCTCAGGCGGGCATCGACCACCGACATCGGATCGTCCGCCCGCCCCATCCTGGCCGTGCCGACCGGATGGAAGATGGTCGTGCCGATGCCGGCGGCAGCAAGCTCGAGATCGGCGTCACCGAACCCGGCGCCGGGCACCCGCTCCTCGGGGCGGAAGGCTGCGAGCGCCGGCTGGCGCATGAGGCGGCGGGTGAGGCGCAAGGCGTCCGCGGCAACCTTGCGATCTTCGGGCGTCGCAAGATAGTTCGGGTCGATCACCGGCGCCGCGGCCGGCTCAGGCGAGGTAATGCGGACAGTGCCGCGGGAGGTCGGGCGGAGGTTGCAGGCGGCGAGCGTGATCGCCGGGAACCGGTGCAGCGGCTCACCGAACCGGTCGAGCGAGAGGGGCTGGACATGGAACTGGATATTGGCGCGCGCCTCGGAGGGGTCCGAGCGGGTAAACAGGCCGAGCTGGGAGGGCGCCATGGTGAGCGGCCCCCGCCGGCGGATCAGGTAGTCGAGGCCCATCTTCACCCGTCCCCAGGCCGAGTGGTAGGCCTCGTTGAGGGTCACAGCACCGGTCACGGTGTAGATCGCCCGCTGCTGCAGGTGGTCCTGGAGGTTGGCGCCGACACCGGGCAGCACCCGGACCGGGGTGATGCCCGCGGATCTGAGGACGTCATCCGGTCCGATCCCGGAGCGCTGCAGGATCTGCGGCGTGCCGATGGCGCCGGCGCAGAGGATAACCTCGCCGCCCGCCCTCGCCTCCCGGGCCCGGCCGCCCTGTTGGAAAACAACCCCGGTCACCCGCCCGCCCGTGATGTTCAGCCTGTCTGCCAGGGCCCCGGTCTCGACGCGAAGGTTCGCCCGGCGCCGGGCAGGCTTCAGGAACCCGCGCGCCGACGACCAGCGCCGGCCGGACTTCTGGTTGACGTGGAAATACCCGGATCCCTCATTGTCGCCGGTGTTGAAATCGGCGAGCGGCGCGATGCCCATCTCGGCGCCCGCAGCCTGGACCGCGTCCAGGATGTCCCAGCGGACCCGGGGCGGCTCGACGCGCCACTCCCCGCCTGCGCCGTGGAGCTCGCTTTCGCCGAGAAAATGATCCTCGATCTCGCGGAATACGGGCAGCACGTCCTGCCAGCCCCAGCCCGGCAGGCCGAGCCCCTGCCATCCGTCATAATCGCCCGCCTGCCCGCGCATCGTGATCATGGCGTTGATCGCGGAGGACCCGCCAAGCACCCGGCCGCGCGGATAGGCCAGCACCCGGCCATTGAGGCCAGGCTGGGCAGAGGTCGAGAACATCCAGTCGGCGCGCGGATTGCCGATCGCAAACAGATAGCCGACCGGTACATGCAGCCAGATCCAGTCATCCCTGCCGCCCGCCTCAAGCAGCAGGACACGGTTTGCCGGGTCTGCCGACAGCCGGTTGGCCACGACGCAGCCCGCAGACCCGGCCCCGACGATGATATAGTCGTAGTCGCCGTCCAGGACGTCCGGGGCCGCCATCAGCCGGGCTGGACCTCGGTGAACCGGCCGCCCTCTGCGGCCAGTCGCCTCAAGGTCCGGGACGGCGCAAAGCGCTCATCGAGGGCGCCGAGCCGCTCCATCGTCTCAAGCACCGCGCCGGCACCGATCATGTCGCCATACAGCATCGGCCCGCCCTTATCCGGCGGCCAGCCATAGCCGTTCAGCCAGACGATATCGATATCGGAGGCGCGCTGCGCCTTCTTCTCCTCGAGGATTTTCAGTCCCTCATTGATCATCGGATGGATGCAGGCCGAGATGATCTCCTCCTCACCGGGCGGCGTAACCGCAGACGATCTGGCAGCCGATCCTGCAGACGGGCCAACCACCTCTGCAATGATCCGCGCCGTCACCTCAGACGGCTGCGGCCGGCGGTTCTCGTCATAGTCGTAATAACCCGCACCGGTCTTCTGGCCGCGCCGGCCGAGTTCGCACAGGGCGTCGCGGATGGGGTTGGCGGTCTTTGCGCCCCTCGACCAGCCGATGTCGAGCCCGGCGAGGTCCGACATCTGGTAGGGGCCCATCCGGAACCCGAACCGGTTGAGGGCCGCATCGATGTCCCAGGGCATCGCGCCTTCGGACAGGAGCCTCTGGGCCTGGGCCTGGCGGGCAAAGAGAATGCGGTTGCCGACGAAGCCCGGACACACCCCGACCAGGACCGCGACCTTTCCGATGGTGCGGGCGAGGTCCATGCAGGTCATGATCACGTCATCGCCGGTCTGATCGGCGCGCACGATCTCGAGCAGCTTCATGACATTGGCCGGGGAGAAGAAGTGCAGGCCGATGACATCCTGAGGACGCCCCGTCGCGCCCGCAATCTCGTCGATGTCGAGGGCAGAGGTATTGGTCGCCAGAATGGCCCCGGGCGCCGCGATCCGGTCAAGATCAGCAAAGACACGCTGCTTGAGGGCCATGTCCTCGAAGACCGCTTCGATGATGAGGTCGCAATCGGCCAGGGCGGCCATGTCGAGCGTGCCCGTCAGGCGCGACATGCGAAGGCCGACCTCGTCCTGGGCAAAGCGGCCATTATCGGCGCTGCGCTGGTAATTGGCCCGCACGACCTCCAGCCCGCGCGCGAGCGCCTCCCCGCGCTGTTCCAGGATCACGACCGGGATGCCGGCCGAGGCGAAGTTCATCGCGATGCCGCCGCCCATGGTGCCGGCGCCGATGACACCGACTTTTGCAATCCTTCGGCGCGCTGTCCCGGGCGCCAGGTCCGGCACCTGCCAGGCATCCCGGCCGGCGCGGGCGATATAGTCGGAGACATCCGAAGGGGTGAGTGAAAGGGCGGGCATGGCAGACCTCATCTGGAGAAGGCTTCCCGCGCGGGCGGGCAGCAGGCAGCTTAATCCGGCGCAGCTTATGCCGCAGCGCAGGCTACAGGAAAGCCCCAGGCGGGTTTTGCACCCGCCCCGGCCTTTGTCGCCGCCGCCTTTGCCCGGAATGGGGACGCCTCAGCAAAGGCGTGAACGGCGCGGGTCAGCAATCTGATGCGGTCAGAACGCCCGTGCACCAGACCTGCCCCTGCCCGCCGGGGGTGCGCGACCGGCATCGACAAATTGCAGATCCCGCCGCAGGATGGTGCGGCAACCGGATTCAGACTGCGCCAGCTCTGGACATGGCACAAAACCCTGCCGAGGATCAGGTCAGACGATCAGGCGACTGGCGTAAGCCTGCTTCGATGGGGGGTGGAGGTTAAGTGAGAGATCAACTGGTTTTTGTGAGCTACCGCCGAGAGGACACCGGACCCGGCGCGCTGGCGCTGCGCGCCGAGCTCGACCTGCGCCTCGATGGAGCGCCGGTATTTGTCGACCTCAACCGGATCCAGGGCGGTGACGCCTGGAGCGATGTCCTCGACGATGCCCTTTCGAAGGCGCAGATTTTTATCGCCCTGATCGGCCCGGCATGGACAGGCCCGCGGCCCGGCGGCGCAAACCGCATCCAGGAGGAGAATGACTGGGTCCGCAAGGAATGTGCACGGGCTCTGCGACATCCCTCGCGCGCCGTTCTGCCTGTGCTGCTTGGCGCAGCCACATTACCCGCGCCCGAAGAGCTGCCGGACGACCTGCATCCGATACTCTCACTCCAGGCTTTACCCTTGAGGCTGGACAGCTGGGACGGCGACCTGCGGAACATCTGTACACGGATGAATGAAAGGTTTGGAGTCCGCCTCAAGCGGGACGGAAAGTTCCTGCCGAATCCAAGCCAGCTCAAGCGGCTTGTCGACCCGTTAAGCGACCAGAAGCTGGGCGCTTTTCAGTCCGAGGGGGCCCTGCCTGGATGGAGGGTAGAGACGATACACGACGCGATGGGGTCGGGCGCCGTACGCGAATTCCTGAAGAAAACCTACAGGTTCGAGAAGGACTCATCGGCCTTCGATTTTATCCACGCCCTGAAGGGGATCACCCGCAAGCACAAGCATCATCCGATCATCGAGTCGAAATACGCCGATGTGACGATCCGCCTCTCGACCTGGGATGCCGGCCACTATGTCACGCACTTCGATGTGAGCGTTGCCATGGCAACCGACAAGCTCGCCCGCCGATGGCGCCAGCGCGGGCCTTCGGTTTAGGCGCCCCCCGCCTTTTCAGGCCCGTCATCCTCTGCCTCTAGCCCTGCGGAGCGCTTCACCGCGCCGAAGACCGATCGGGCGGTCTGCCCGCCTTGCAGTCCTTGCGTGTACGGCGATGTCCTGGCCCCGGATCACCGGACCTGAGCCGGGACGCAGGCCGTCTCCAGGTCCTCAATGCGCCATGACGGAGCCGGCGGTTTCGGGCGAGGAGGCCGCGCCGCCTTGATCCGCGAGACCTATCGGGACGCCCCCGGCCACCCTGCCTGCGCCGGCCGCCGCCGCGGGGGGCGCCGCCCTCCTGGCTGCCTTATGCAGAGGACGATGAGGGCGCCCCCTCCACGGACGGTTACCAGTCTGGCACAAACTGGCGCCGGATCGGTCCTCGCAAACGGCAGGCCGTGGGCGCAGGCTATTGCGGCTCGCGGTTTTACGGGCGCTCTCAGCGGGGGGCTGAACGCTTCGCAGGCCCAGGCGGCGCGCCCGATTGCGAGGTGGCCGCGGCCGTTAACGCCGGGCTTAGCCGGTGCGCTTGACTGTGTTTCCAGGGGCAAGGAGCACGACCGTCGGGACATGCCGGCGCGCTTCATCGGCATCGACCGCGCAGAAGGCCGCGATAATCACCGTGTCGCCGACGGCGAAATGGCGGGCCGCGGCGCCGTTGACCCCGATCGTCTTCGAACCGCGGGGGGCCTCGAGGGCGTAGGTCTGGATGCGGGCGCCGTTGGTGACATTCCAGATATCGACTTTCTCATGCGCCAGGATGCCGGATGCCTCCAGGAGGTCCTGGTCGATCGAGACCGAACCCTCATAGTAAAGATCGCACTGGGTCACCGTGGCCGAGTGCAGCTTGGCCTTCAACATCGTAAGCAACAAGGCAGGCGCTCTCCGGTATGCGACATGAACAGGTCTGCAGATGCCCCCGATATCGGCTTTCAGGAGCGCTCGGCAAGCACTTACTGCACTGCAACATCCGGGCCGCAAAGGCGCAGCCTGCCAATTTCGGGAAAGCCGGCGCCTTCCCCGCGCCCCTCGGTAGTTTTCCGGATGGCGCCTTGTGCCCGACGCGGCTGTGTCGAACGCGGCTCGCTTAACCGGCCAGGCCCGATTAACATAAACATGCAGGCGGGCGTTCCCCGCGGGAGAGACGAACATGAAACGCTCGGACTTGAATACCCGGCTTATCCTTGGCAGCGCGGTTCTTGCCCTGGCGGCGTGCGCGACCTCGACGCGCGCGCCCGCCTCTGAGCGGCCTCCTGCAACAGAGCCTCAAGCTGCGCCGGCAGAAGAGGCGCTTCCGGATCGCTCACCGGGCGATCAGCTGGAGGCTTTCGAATGGGCCGACAAAGACTTCGAAGCCCTTCCGCCGACAGCAGCCGGGCCGCCGCCTTCTGCCGTGAGGGGGCGGGAGGCGTTCCGGGAGGCGAGCCGGCCCGGCAAGCCGATGCAGGACTTTCTGCCCTTCATTGACGTCGCCATCGACCAGAACGTGCTGGTGGCGGGCTTCGGCCCGGCGCTGCAGGACCGCTACACCCGCATCCAGATCGTGACGCTTGATCCTGACAGCTATGACGTGGAAGGCGTCGCCGGTGAGGGACGCACGGCGAAGAAGGATACACGCAATTACGAGAAGGAAAGCCGGGGGTGGCTGGCGCGCACGATGCTTGGCTCGCGCAGTGTCACACGCACGCTGCTGGCAGAGTTTGATATCGCAAACCCCGACATCAAGACCTCGAAGGCGCTGTTCTCCTCCACCTTCCAGTCCGACAGCGCCAGGGGCGAGGCCTGGGCAACCAATGAGAGCGTCTCGGTCTATGCCACGCCCTATTTCAAGGTGAGCCCCAATACGACGATCGAAGGCCGGTTCCGGATGCAGCTGTCCGACGAGCGCCAGTCCACAGCCGGCGCGAATGTGATGAACGCGCTGCAGACTGCGGCAAACCTCATCGCGCCGACCTCGGCGCTGGTGACTTTCTTCAATGCCCCCGCCATGGCCCAGGCCTCGACCTTCCTCAACACACAGGCCACCTCGCTCTTCGGCCAGTCGATCAGCGAACAGTCGACCGGCGCCTTCGCCATCAAGTCCTGGACATCTGACCCGATCCTGGTGATCCGCGCCGAGATGCCGCCGCCGGGCAACATCAAGGATACGCGCAGGAAGGAAGGCGTCGGCAAATGGGTGGTCTATCTCGAGCCGCCAATTCCGTCCGTGTTGACCACCTACACCCTGGGCGGGACGGACAATGTGCCCGATTATACCGGGATCAGCGCGTCCGATGTCCTCTCGTTCCAGATCGGGGCGGACCTGCGCGTCTATGACTATATCTTCTCGCGCCTCGATATGAATGACCGGATCACGGCGCTGAACGAGACCGGAGATCCGGACACGGCGCGGGTAATCTGCACACGGATCGCGCGGGGCCTTTCAGAGATCGGCTTCACGACCTTTGATGCCGCTGCCGGGGTCTGGGCAGCCTCGGAATCCGACCAGTTTTCTTCGCTCGCCCGTACGGCCCTTCAGGACCCGGCCGTCTGCCAGCCCATGGCACTCTGGAGCGAACTCAATTGAGGCTGGCCTTGCCAAAGCCCGCGCCCGCCCGCTAAGCAGCGCCAGGACGTCCGAGGAGTTTGCCGTTTGACAAGCCCGCCTCACTTCTCCGTGCTGATCGTCAACTATAATGGCGGCGCCTATCTGCAGGGCGCGCTCGATTCGCTCAAATCGCAGACCTTCCGGGACTTCGAAGTGATCCTGGTGGACAATGCCTCAACGGACAGGTCTGCCGAAACCCTCGACACGGCCGGCCTGCCGGCCTTCACACTCCTGAAAGAGCCCGAAAACCATGGCTTTGCGCGGGGCAACAATCTCGCGGCAGCCAGGGCGAAGGGCACCTGGCTCGCCCTTCTCAATCCGGATGCCAGGGCATCGCCCGGCTGGCTGGACGCTTTGGCACGCGCCGCCGCCGCCCACCCGGAGACACGCACCTTTGCATCTGCGCAGTTCCTGCTGGACGATCCTGCCCGGCTCGACGGGGCGGGAGATGCCTATCACCTTTTCGGTTTTCCCTGGCGCGGAGGATTTGGCCGCCCGGCCCGCGAACTTCCCGGGCCCGGCTTCTGCTTCAGCGCCTGCGGCGCCAGCGCCGTCTATGAGAGGAAGCTGTTTTTGTCCCTGGGCGGATTTGATGAGCGCTTCTTCTGCTATTGCGAAGATGTCGATCTCGGCTTCCGGCTCCAGCTGATGGGGGAGGATTGCAGGTTCGTGCCCGAGGCGGCAATCGAGCATGCTGGCAGCGCCATATCTGGGCGCGAAAGTGCGTTCTCGACCTATCATGGGACGCGCAACCGGATCTGGGCCTATGCCAAGAACATGCCGACGGGGCTCTTGATCCTGACCCTGCCCGGCCACATCGCCCTCACCCTTTACGTCCTTGCACGCAACAGCTTTACGCCCCGCTTTCCCGCCATGCTGCGCGGCCTTTATGACGGTGCGAGAGGGGCAGCGCGTCTGCGACTGTCCCCGCAATGGCGCCTTGCCCGGCCCGCGGCCAGGCCCGGGCTTGCCCGGCAGATGGCCTGGAATCCCCTCCGGATGAGCCAGCGCCGCGTTCATGTCCGCCCCTCGCCTAAGCTGGACGCCTCGGGTGGGCCCTCGCCGCACACCTGAGACAAAGGCCATGAGTGCAGCAGCGACCTGCCGGGCAGCGCCTAATCGCGGGGTGTCCCGAGCAGGCTGCGCAGGTAATCCCCGTATTCGTTGCGATAGCCCGCGGCAAGGCGCTCAAGCTGGGCATCATCGATGAAGTTGCAGCGCCAGGCGACTTCTTCGGGGCATGCAATCTTAAGGCCCTGGCGCTTTTCGATTGTCTGGACAAATTGCGACGCCTGGATCAGGCCGTCGAAGGTGCCGGCGTCCAGCCAGGCCGTGCCGCGCGCAAGCCGGTTGACGCGCAACTTGCCCGCTTTGAGGTATTCATCATTGATACTCGTGATCTCGATTTCTCCGCGGGCGGAGGGTTTGACCTCCCTTGCGATGTCGACCACATCCCGGTCATAGAAATACAGGCCTGTGACGGCCCAGTTGCTTTTTGGCTTTTCCGGCTTCTCTTCGATCGACAGCGCGCTACCGCTGGCATCGATTTCAACGATGCCGAACTCACGCGGGTTGGGAACCTGGAAGGCGAAGACTTCGGCGCCGCTGGTCAGGGCCCCGGCCTGCTCAAGATCCCCCCGGAGGCCGGCGCCGTAGAACATGTTGTCGCCGAGGGCGAGCGCGCTCGGGCCCCCGCGTACGAAATCAGCGCCGATGATAAAGGCTTCGGCCAGGCCGTTGGCCTGGGGCTGGACAGCGTACTCGAAATTCATGCCCCAGTCCGTCCCGGTCCCGAGGAGGCGCTCATAGGCCTCAACTGAGTCCGGCATGGCGATGATCAGGATGTCCCGGATCCCGGCGAGCATCAGGGTCGTGACCGGATGAAAGATCATCGGCTTGTCATAGACAGGCAGGAGCTGTTTGGAGACGCCGCGTGTGATCGGGTAGAGCCGCGTGCCCTTGCCGCCTGCGAGGATGATGCCTTTCATTGGGTCCAGCCTTTGACTTTGACGAGTTGTTCGATACAGGCCCGCGTACTTTCCTGCCAATGCGGCAGGATTATGCCGAAACGGCCCGCGAGCTTGCGGCAGTCGAGGCGCGAGTTGGCGGGCCGGCGGGTCGGCGTCGGATACTCGGCCGTCGTGATGCGCCGCACGCGCGCCGCCGGCCCGCCGCAGGCGGCGCTGACCCGGAAAATTTCCTCCGCAAACTCGGCCCAGCTGGCCTCTCCGGAAGCCGTCATGTGATAGACACCGGGGGCGAGGGCTGCAGGTTCCCCGGCCAGCTGGCGCGTCACGTCCCAGAGGCCGCGGGCAATGTCATGGGCGCTCGTCGGATTGCCGATCTGGTCATGGACAACCGATAGCTCCTCGCGCGTCTCGGCAAACCGCAGCATCGTCTTCGCAAAGTTCTTGCCATAGGGGCTGTAGACCCAGGCGGTCCGGAAGATCGCATGCCGGGGGTTTGCGGCGGCCACCGCAGCCTCGCCGGCGAGCTTGGAGCGCCCATAGGCGCCGGTCGGCGCAGGAAGGTCGGATTCCGTATAAGGCGCCGGCTTGTCCCCGGAAAAGACGTAGTCGGTCGACAGGTGCAGGATCGCCGCCCCGGCGCGCGCGGCGGCGGCCGCGAGCAGGCCCGCGCCCTCGGCGTTCAGCGCGCCGGCGCCCGCCTCATCGGTCTCGGCCTGGTCGACAGCCGTATAGGCGGCCGCGTTGATGACGAGGGCCGGCCCGGCCGAATGAACGGCCGCTTCTATGGATTGAGGCTCAGTAAGGTCGAGATGCGGCCGGCCGAGGGCCACCACATCGACGTCGCCCGCCGGCGCCGTTTCCACGAGCGCGCGCGCCACCTGCCCGCTGCCGCCGGCCACAAGGACCTTGATTCTGGACATGATGCTGCGCTCTTCTTCTGGTGTCCGCACCGGACCGGTTTTCAGGCCTTGACTGCCGCAGGCAGCCCGAGGCGTTCGCCGGCATAGACCGACTTTCGCAGAGGCCGCCACCAGTCCTCGTTGTCGAGGTACCAGCGGATTGTCTTCTCAAGGCCGGTGTCGAAAGTCTCTGCGGCGCGCCATCCGAGTTCGTCTTCAAGCTTGGTCGCATCGATGGCGTAGCGGTGGTCATGGCCGGGCCGGTCGGCGACGAAGGTGATGAGCTCCCGGCGCGGGCGCTCTGCAGGCACCAGCCGGTCGAGCGTGTCGCAGATCGCCTCGACCACCTGCAGGTTGGTGCGCTCATTGCGCCCGCCGACATTATAGGTTTCGCCGGGACGCCCCCTGGCGGCAATCAGCAACAGCGCCCGGGCATGGTCCTCAACAAACAGCCAGTCGCGGATGTTGTCCCCCTTACCATAGACCGGCAGGGCTTTGCCTTCGAGCGCGTTCAGGGTGACCAGGGGGATGAGCTTTTCGGGGAAATGGTAAGGCCCGTAATTGTTGGAGCAGTTGGACACAACGACCGGCAGGCCGAACGTGCGCTGCCAGGCCTTTGCGAGATGGTCGGACGCCGCCTTCGAGGCTGAATAGGGCGAGGAGGGATCGTAGGGCGTTTCCTCGGTGAAGAGGCCGTCCTGCCCGAGCGAGCCATAGACCTCATCGGTCGAGACATGAAGGAACCGGAAGGTGTCCTTCTGCGCCTCCGGCAGTGACAGCCAATAGGCCCGCGCCGCCTCCAGAAGGTTGTAGGTTCCGTTGATATTGGTCGCGATGAAGGCCCCGGGGCCTGAGATCGAGCGGTCGACATGGCTTTCTGCAGCAAGATGCAGGATGGCATCCGGGCGGATTTCAGACACCAGCTGCATCATCCGCTCAGGGTTACAGATGTCCTCAACCAGGAGCTTCACGCGGCCGCCTGCTTCGGCGCGGGCGATGCTGGCGCGCGTGGCCGCATACGTCATCTTGTCAATCACAAATACTTCGTTGCGGCTGTCCTCAGCTGCCCTCCGGACCACTGAAGAGCCTATGAACCCTGCGCCACCGGTCACGATCAGTCTCATAGAGCTTCACCTTCAATCCCTCACAGGGTGGGGTAGCGTAAAGCTGTGCGCCTGCCAATAAGCCGTCCGGCCGAAACAGCAGCAATGGACCGCGTGGGCGCTCATCTGACGGAGGCAAATGGCAAGGGAACGCGGCTCAGCAGGCAACCTGACGTCCTGATCACGCAGGCCTGATCTAGGGGGCCATTTGGAATCTTCTTCGCCGGGCCGCACTTCAGATGGAAAAAACGATCCGCCGTCCGTATACGACTGACAGGGCCACCGCGAGGATCCAGAGCGCCACAATCCAGACGCCGATAATCATCATCTCCCGCTCAGACCAGAAAGCCCCCTCGAGAACCGGAGCTCTGAAGAGATCGAGCAGAGGGATTATCGGGTTGGCATATTGCAGGAAGGCAAGGCGCTCTGAACTCAGGTACTCACGGGCAAGCATGATCGGAGAGAGGAAGAAGAGCGCGTTGATGGCGATCAGGCTCGCGTGCCGGAGATCCCGGAACTGAGTGCCAAGTATCGAAAAAATGATCCCGATCGGCGTAATAAACAAAAGCATGAGAGGGATAAACAAGGGGATCTGCGTGAGATGCCAGCCGACCGCAGGCAGTTTACCCAAGGCGACCTGGAGGAGGAACAGCGAGGCAAGACCTGCAAAAAAGGTGATGAGCCCGGAGAAAGGCGCTCTCAGCTGAAAAACAAGCAGTGGGATGCGCGCCTGCTTTAGGTAACCCTCAGCGGTGATCAGACTGTCCTGCGCCGTCAAAATGGTATTCGAAAAGTACTCCCAGACAATAAGTCCCGACAGCACGTAGAGAGAAAAGGCAAGATAATTCTGTTCGAAAACGGCGCCCCAGACGAGGGCGAGGACAAGGGCGAAAGCGAGTGGCTGGATCATGGCCCACAGAATACCAAGATGGCTTCTGCGAAACCGCGCCCGCAGGTCGGCCGCGACCAGGTTTGCACACAGACTTCGATATCGCACGAGATTGAGCAGGTAACTAAGCCCGGGTATTCTCGGCTGGCGGATTATATTTGAATAAGACACGCGGCGGGTCACTCCCTGCCTGGTTCATTAGCGGAGGCGGCCGCGTTGAGGTAAAGTGAGACTATTTCCTGAGGGTCGCCGTCAGCAATGATCTGCCCGCGGTCCATCCAGATAACGCGTGTACAGGTGTCGAGGATGGCAGCAAAATCATGAGATACAAGAAGCAGGATTCCGGTATTCGCCGTCAGGTGACGCATCCTTGCTTTCGCCCGCTTGGCAAATACCGCATCACCTGCACCAAAGACCTCGTCAACCAGCAGCACCTGCGGCGTGAACTGGGTTGAGATGGCAAAACCAAGCCGGACGAACATTCCGCTCGAATAGGTCCGCATGGGAAGGTCAATAAACTCGCCAAGATCTGCCTGCGCAACAATTTCGGCCTCTGCGGCCTGCAACTCCTTGCGGGAGCGGCCCATAGCAAAACCGCGATTGTAAATATTTTCGCGGCCGGTGGATTCTGTCTCGAAGCCGAGCCCGATATCCAGCAGCGTGCCGATCTCGCCAAAAACCCGGACGCTTCCGCCTTCGACCGGGAAGACGCCCGCCAGAACCCGCAAGAGCGATGATTTTCCTGATCCATTCCGGCCGATGATACCGACGCGCTCGCCGAACTCGACCTTGAAGCTGACCCCGCTGATCGCGGTGATGTATTCGATCTGCGCGCTCGCGTCTCTATGCCCGAAGAACCCGAGCAGTCCTGATTTGACGCTGCCACGCCTGGCTGCCCCCACCGGATAGCGCAGCACGAGATCATTTACCTCGATGCCTACCTTATCGGGTATCTGCATTTGCCGCCTCTCATGCCAGGCATAGGGCGAATGGGCTATTGACAATGCATTTTCAGAAGACCGGCTGGCACCGTCAGACAAAGAAGCCGCGGTTTGCAGCTCAGGAGCCTCGCTGGCCAGGTCGGATAACGCGCCAGCTTTGCGATCGCCGGCCGGAGAGGAAACTGGTTCTCCCGAGCGATCGGACGTCGCAGCCGCCTCAGGAGCGATGGAGGCGAGAGGGAAACAATCATCAGTTTGTTGAGCCCCTGCTGTCGCCGGGTCCTGTGCATCACCGCTGAGCCCCTTGATTGGGTGCACCTCTGGATAAGGCTCAGGAGCTTGCTGAGCGCCGGCGGAGCCCGAAGGAAGCGCCTCGGAAAGTCCAAGCCGGACGACATTGGTGCCTCTCGTCGCCGCGATGTCACTCATATGTCACCCACCTGTTGGAAAGCATCCGAGATAGCAATGCCGCAGGTGAGGGGCTTTCAAGCACCTCCACGCGCGAGGTCACCATAATCCAAGAACGACACTTTTGTCTGCGTAAACCCTAACATGAATAAAAACAGGCTCGCAACTAAGCAAGTCCACATCCCCTCGCCTCAGCCACGGCTTAAGAAGACCGGTAACGCTTCAGGCAAATTCTGGCTCGGGCCAATTCGGATGAAGGGCGGCAATCCGCGACCGATGCTTCCTTTGTTAGGTGGCCGGAACTTTGAAACCCAGAAAATCATGTTTCTGGGACGGGATGTCCACGAAGATGCGCACGATCCTGTCGCAAGCGTCCTGAAGCTGCCCCAGGACGTGAGAGCGACCGGCCGATTTTCAGGCTGAGTCGTCCCCTGTCTCAAGCCCAGTTTATATTCAGACTTGCCGTTATTGTGGAAATACTATTTAGGACAAGACTATCAGTACTGCTCACGAATTCGTAATGGCTCTTGCCTAAGCAGCCGAAGCTGCTTGTCAAAGCGGCTTTAGGTAGCAGGCAAAAAGCGCAGAAAGCATGGCCGATCAGTCGTTTACATCCAAGTCAGAAAGCCTGACCGAAGAACGAAAAGCGGCCCCTTCGGGCCCTTCGGCCGGTAGAGGAAAAGCAATACTCGTCGCGGGCATGCACCGCAGCGGAACCTCCGCAATGACCAGGGTGCTGTCACTCGCCGGAGCCAGTCTGCCGCGGACCCTGATGCCCGCTGCCACCGACAATCCGAGCGGCTTCTGGGAGTCAGGCCCGGTCGCGCAGCTCAATGACGAACTCTTGCGCGAAATCGGCTCAAGGTGGGATGATGTGTTCGGGTTTGTCTCGAGGCCGGATGCCGCCCGGTTCAGAACGTCAGCCGTCAGCCGGATCAGGAAGTGCCTAGAAGAAGAGTTCGCCGGGGCACCCCTGCCGGTCATAAAAGACCCGCGCCTGTCGCTGCTTATGGATCTCTGGGTCCCCGCCCTTCAGCAGAGCCAATACGACCCGTGCATTGTGGCGCTCGTGAGAAATCCACTTGAGGTTGCAGCTTCGCTTCAGCAGCGCAACGGGTTTCCGAGCGCTAAATCCTCACTTCTTTGGGCCGCCTATACGCTCGCCGTCGAACGCTCGACCCGGTCTCTGCCCCGTTTTTTCGTTGACTATGATGACCTCGTCCAAGACTGGCGGACCGTGCTGAGCAGAGCGGAGCCTGCTCTGGAAATAGTCTTTCCCCAACTTACTGTGTCCTCACAGCTCGAAATCGAGAGATATCTCGCCAAAGGGGCCCGCCATCATCTTGCATCGCGGGCGCAGCTTCAGGCCCGGCGTGACCTGGCGCCCTGGATCGGACAGATTTACGACTGCTTCAGGCAGGGATCTGCCGCAACCGTTGAGCCGAACGCCGCGGAGATCGATGCGATTTTCGGAGAGATGAGCGCGGCTGCGCAAATCTTTGCCCCGATTGTGGTGGATATATCAGAGCGCCTGGATAACGCTGAACACCAGTCAGATGCAGACAGGCAGGCCGCAAAGGCGCGCATCGATGCCCTCGATGCCCACAGGATCGAACTCGAACAGGCCAGGGATGAAGACGCCCGTCTCCACCGCACCGAGCAGGAAAATCTCTCCGCAAGGATAAAAGACGCTCAGGACAGGGCCGAGAGCCTTGAAAGCGAACTCGCGACCGCAAAGGCGCGCATCGATGCCCTCGATGCCCACAGGATCGAACTCGAACAGGC
>CAZIGV010000020.1:0-38581 GCA_964538945.1 uncultured Hyphomonas sp. | reverse complement strand
CAGGGATCTGGACCTGGAAGCCTTCCAGCGCGAACGCAGCGCGCTCACAGCCCGGGCGAGAGAGGCACAGGAACAGGTCACTGCTGCAGTAAAAGCGCATGAACGGATCCTCGATCAGAAAGTCAGCGAGATCTTTCGCCTTGAACAGGAGGCGGCCACACTCGAGCAGCGATGCGCAGATCTGGACGCGTCCCGCCGCAAAGCCGAGGATGATCGGGCGCGAGAGGGGCGCCGTCTAAACGAAGAACTGGCTGAGGCGCATTACCGGGTGAAGGCACTTGACGCGCACCGGGCAGAGCTTGAGGCCGCCAGGTGGCACGACGAACAGAGCCATACCGCCCAGCTGGCGATTACAACCGGTCAACTCAGGGACGCAGAGCACGCGGTCCAGGCGCTCGATGCGCACCGCCAAGAACTCGAAACGGCACGCTGGCGAGACGCTGAGCGCTCTGAGACTGTCCTTGACGGGACCATCAGGGCGGCGTCCTCGCAGCTCGTCCAGCTGACGGACAGGCTCGAAAGCGCTGGAGCAGCCATCATCGAGGCCCAGCGCCACCTTATCGCCCTCAGGGAGGAACGCAGACGTGCCCGCTGGAAGGCCTTCGAACAGGCGGCGGCGCCGAAAGCCGGTCCGGTTGCCCTCAGCAGGAGCAATCTGGTCCGGAAACTTCTTCGCCGCACCTCGCTTGGCAAGGCTAGCCTGATCGCTCTCACCGGCCTGTGGGACAGGCGCAGTGCGCCATTGTTCTCGCAACTCAAGGCTTATGTGCGAGGGAACGGACACAGTCCTCATCCGCTATTTGACGAGGCTTTCTACAAAGCCCACTCCCCCGATATCGCGGCGCAGGGCCAAATCGGGCTGATTCACTATCTCGGATTCGGATGCTCTGAGGGGCGTAACCCGCATCCGCTGTTCGATGTCCGCTGGTACAGGGCGCAGGCTGGCTCCGCACTGGAATCTCAGCGGATGACGGCGCTGCAGCACTATCTGTTCCACGGTGCTAGAGAAGGCAAAAATCCTCACCCGCTTTTTGATACAGCTTACTATGTCAGTCGGGCCGACACGCTTGATATCAAACTTGAAAACCCTCTGATTCATTATCTGTCGAAGGGCTGGCGATCGGGAACCTCCCCGCATCCTCTGTTCGATACGGAATATTATATCGACCGGTATCCGGATGTTGTGCGCGCCGACGTCCCGCCGCTACTCCATTACGTTCAGACCGGGTGGCGCGAGGGGCGCGATCCCCACCCTCTCTTTGCAACATCATGGTATCTGTCGCAGAATCCGGATGTTGCTGCGGCCGGCCTCGATCCGCTGCGGCACTATCTCCTGAAGGGCGGCGCGGAGCGGCGCGATCCAAGCCCTCTGTTTCCGAGCAGGGAATATCTCGACAGCAATCCGGATGTGGAAGCTGCAGGCGTAAACCCTCTCGTGCACTTCCTCCAGCGTGGGGCGTTCGAAGCGCGCCTGCCGCTGGCCGGGTTTGACGCCGTCGCCTATGCGACAGGCGCGCCGGCACTGGCAGCTTCTGAGCTCCCGCCCCTTCTTCACGCCGTGCAAAACGAAGCGCTGAACAGGGTTTTTCCTCTGCGCCTCAACTTCGAAGCCGAGCTTCGCGACCATGTTCGCGCGCTTGCGGAGGCGGCGCTCTCGCTGTCGCCTGCCCCCTCACCTGCAAGCCTGCCCCTTGAACTTGCAAAGCCAAAGTCCAGGAGCCCGGAGCCTTCTGCGGCCGACAGGCTCACGGCATCCGATCAACAGGACGGACTTTTGTTTTCCGACCTGAACAGCAGCCGGGCGCAGTCAGAAGACACATATGACTGGCCAGCCTATCTGAAACTGCGGACCTCCCTGACCACAGCGCGGCGCAAGTACATCGAGGCCCTGGAGCTGCCGGCGCCCGAGATGATCTCCCTCACGGGTCGTTCCCTGGAGGAGGCAGCCCGTCAGCTGCGCTTTGCCCGCAGCAGCTCACCTTTGGTAAGCATCATCATCCCCGCGTTCAATAATGCACGCTATACACTCGAATGCCTTGCCGCGCTCCGGGGGCGTCTCGGACGTATCGAGGCCGAAGTGATCGTCGCAGATGATGCCTCAACGGACGAAACCGCCAGTCTGATGCAGCTCATAGATGGGCTGGTCCATCTGAGATCGGAGGAAAATCGCGGCTTCCTGCGCAATTGTAACGGCGCTGCGGACAAAGCCCGGGGCCGGTTTCTCATCTTCCTCAACAATGATGTCCAGGTTCAGCCAGGCTGGCTGGAGCCGCTGGTTGACGCCCTGGCTGACCCCGGCGTTGCGATCGCCGCGCCCAAACTGCTCTTTCCTAATGGCAGACTGCAGGAGGCTGGCGCACGGCTGAACCCCGACGGCTCGGCCCAGCTGATTGGGCTTTTCGATGATCCGGGCCTTGCCCGTTTCAATACGGACCGTGATGTCGATTATGCCTCGGGGGCCTGTATTGCCATTTCTAAGGCCCTTTTTACCGACCTTGGCGGCTTCGATGACACCCTCGCGCCGGCCTATTGCGAGGACGTGGACCTTTGTTACCGTGCACGGGAAAGAGGTCTTCGGGTCCGGTATGTCGCCTCCTCGGAGGTTGTGCACCATCTGAGCGTGACCTCGAACGCGCTGCCGGGAGATTACAAGCTTGCTCAGGTCCGGCGTAACACGCAGCGCATCCTTGGTCGCTGGGGCAAGCAGGTCTGCGAGGACAACAGGGTCAGGGTGATTGCAAACTACCTGCCTCAGTTTCACACGATCCCGGAGAATGACCGGTGGTGGGGGGCAGGCTTCACCGAATGGACAAATGTTGCCAAGACCCTGCCGAACTATTCAGGGCACAACCAGCCCAGACGGCCTGGAGAACTTGGGTATTACGACCTTACAAATCCAGGCGTCCTTGAAGCCCAGACCGAGCTCGCCCGCCAGTATGGGATCGATGGTTTCTGCGTCTATTATTACTGGTTCGCCGGCCGGCGCATCCTTGAGCGCCCCCTCGACATGATCGCCGAGCGCCATGATCTCGGCTTTCCCTTCTGTATCTGCTGGGCAAACGAAAACTGGACGCGGACCTGGGACGGGCAGGACCGGGAGGTCCTGCTGGCGCAGACTTACAGCGACCAGGATGATGAAGCGGTCATTCGGGACATGCTGCGCTATATCCGGGCGCCGCATTATATCCGCGTCCAGGGAAAACCCCTCGTGATCCTCTACCGGCCAGGCCTCCTTCCCGATGCGCGGCGCACTGCGGAACGCTGGCGCACCCTCTGCCGCGCCGAGGGCGTGGGTGAAATCTACCTGGCTTTCGTGGAGACCTTCGAGAACGCCCTGACCTATCCGGACCCGGCATTGATCGGATTTGACGCAACCATCGAATTTCCTCCGAGCGGCGTCTCAAACCCGATTGCCCTGCCCGGCAAGCGTTTCAATCCGCGTTTCGAGGGGGTTGTCAGCGATTACATGACCACTGTCCGGCGCTACTTCGCAGAGCCTGTCCCAGGCCATCGCCGCTTCAGGGGGGTGATGCCGTCCTGGGACAATACGGCCCGGCGCCAGGACAGGAGCTACAGCTATCACGATGCCAGCCCGGGCGCATTCCAGGCCTGGCTCGAATGGGCCATGGCGATCACCCGAGAACAGAACCCGTCCGGGGAGCGGTTTGTGTTCGTCAATGCCTGGAATGAATGGGCTGAAGGGGCCTATCTCGAACCGGACAAGCGCATCGGGCGCGGCTGGCTCGAGGCAGTGCGCAATGCGCATGACGCCCATCTCTGGCCCCGTCCGGAGGGTAGTTGAATGAAAGCGCAGGCCGCAGGCACCGATATCCGCCTTGTCGGGCATCCGTTTGTCTCAACCGGCGTGGCAGATCACCTGCGCGCCAGCATGCGGGCATTCAGGGCAGCCGGCCTGGCGCCGACCTTGTGTGACATCTACGGGATCGGCCGAGGCGATGATGCGGCACTGCTGGATGAATTCAAGGGGGACCTCAGGCCCGGTCTCAGCAGCGACATCAATCTCTTCCACATCAACGGGGATGAGGTCGCCCAGGCCCTCGCGCATCTGCGCGATCCAAACTTTGCAAAGGCCTATAACATCATTCTGCCGGTATGGGAGCTGCCGAGATACCCGTCTGAGTGGGCCGAGGCGCTGAACCAGTTTGATGAGGTCTGGGCTTCCTCCGAGTTCATCGCCCGCGCGCTTTCGACTGGGGTGACAAGGCCCGTACGTCTTATGCCTCAGGCTGTGGCGCCGGCCCTCACCCAGCACCTCGGACGCAGGGCGCTCGGGATCCCCGACCATGTGACAGCGTTCCTGTTTTTCTTTGATCTGAGCTCCTACATTGCCCGCAAGAACCCTTTCCAGGTCATCGAGGCCTTCAAGGCCCTGGTTGCGCGCCATCCACGCGAGCCTGCCCACCTGATCCTGAAGTTCAAGGGCTCGCTTGCCCAGGACACCACCGGCGCGCAGCTGCGGGATGCGGTCGGGGCGATCAGCGACCAGGTCCAGCTGATCGAGGGCGCCCTGCCGGACCATGTCGTCAAGAACATCGTTCGCAATGCCGATTGCTTCATTTCCCTTCACCGGTCGGAAGGGTTTGGCCGGGGCCTCGCTGAAGCGATGGCCTTTGAAGTGCCCGTCATAGCGACCGGCTATTCAGGTAACCTTACATTCATGCGCCCCGAGAACAGCCGGCTGGTTGCCTGCCGGCAGGTCGCCGTCGGGCGGGGTGAGTATCCCCACTGGGAAGATCAGAGCTGGGCCCAGCCCGAGCTTGAAGACGCGGTGGCAGCCATGGAAGACATCCTGCTCAGCCGCGCCCAGGTGCTGGAAAAGGCCCGGCAGGCAAGGCTCGACATGGCCATGAACTTCTCCTCGCTGGCTATGGGTACGCGCTATGCAGAGCGCCTCAGGGAAGTCATGGCGCCAGCCTGACGTCCCCCGCAACCTCAAACCTTGACCGCCCGGAACACCAGCGGCCAGGAACTGCCATCAGCGTACGGACAATTGTTTGAAACAATCCCCTGGGCTGGATCGAAGACCAGCGCCGCAGAGCCGGCAAAGCCTTCACACGACCCGAGGGGTGATCACATGAACTGTGTCTCACCCGCCATGGCGATCTTGCGGCCGTGATGGTCCCGGAAGCCGTAGCGGCCCGGCGGCGGGGCGGCGCCGCGATGACCGAAGTAGCGATCATGGTGATGGACCTGAACCTCTTCGGGCGTATTGTGGAATACAATGCTCCAGCGGGAGAGGTGGGGGTTTCGCGCCATTGATCCGCCATGCGGGGTCTGAGCATGCCAGATGGCAACGTCCCCCCGCTTCATCTGAGCAAGCACCGGCTCCCCATAGTTCGGCGCCTGGTCAATCACCACGCCATAATAGCCGTCCAGGGCCAGCTCGTAGAGCTGCTGCCGCGACTTCTCCGGATGTTCGGCCGCAAGCCTGTCGAAAATCGCATGATGATCGACCTGCCAGCGATGGGCGCCGGGGTGATAGAAAAGAGGGCCGGCATCCGGATCGATATCTTCCAGCGCCGTCCAGACCCCGAAAAAATAGTTGTCCGGCCAGGTTGCAAAATGCGGCACATCCCGGTGAACGGGCTGCAATGTTCCGAACTGGAAGGTGAGGGAGGTATAGATGGCGGTTTTGTGCCCGAACAGAAAATCCTGGACGGCGAGTAGCGCGGGATTCAGTCCGATCTTCAGGGCATTTTCGGACGCCTGGTGGAAGTTGACCAGACGCTTCTGGCGGCCCAGATCGTCGACCTGCGTACCCGCATAAGTTTGGTTCGCCCCCACCCAGCGATGATAGTCATCGATCACGGCAGAGCAGAGCGCCGGATCATGCACGCCCCTCAGGATCGTAAATCCATTTTCTGCAACCTCGCGGGCAGCCTGCTTTACGAATTCCGGCGCATCCGATGCAGCAATCTTTTGTACCGCATCGGCCTCATCTATCCACAGACGCTTCAAAACCATCTCCCTCAGACACCTGAGCGTGTCTAAATTCCCCGCATCGGAATTACCAGTGGATTTCATCCTGGTAGCGTGGAATCAGTTAATGCGACAGGAAAACGGGAGCAAGGACAATGCCGTTAACGCAGGCTGAAATCAGCTCGGTATACCGCGTACTGCTGGATCGGGAGCCCTCAGCCTCGGACCTCAACTGGGGCAGAGAGCTAAGCTCGGTCTCCGAACTTCGCCAGCTTGCCCTTAGTTCGGTGGAATTCAGGGACATCATAGCTCCGCTCCTGGACAGTAGGCCGGAGCAGCCCAGCGAAACAAGGCTCCCTCTGGACCTGCCGCCACAGAGGGTTGACTGGCAGGGAGATGCCCGCAGCCAGGCCCGCCTCGTTGATCATGTAATGCGAACCTGGACCCTCCTTGGCACGGACAGGCCGCACTGGTCTGTTCTGTCATCGGAAGATTTCCTTCCGGAAAAAATAACGGAACATCAGAGCGCTTTCTATGCCTCTGGATCGAGGGATGCAGACAGCATCGTTCGCGCACTTGCCCGTCACGCACTGGAGCCGGCCATGTTTCCGCGGTTCGTCGAATACGGATGCGGCGTTGGGCGCGTCACACCTCATCTTGCCCAGCATTTTGCTGACGTCCTTGCGATCGATATCTCTGAAAGTCATATGGCGATGGCAGCGGAAGCCGTTCGTCAGGCAGGAGCACAGAATGTAAGGTTCGAGCTGGCACGCCCACCGGTCTTCGGCATGGCAGATTCCTTCGATCTCTGGTTCAGCTATATCGTGCTCCAGCACAATCCACCGCCAGTGATCGCCCAGATATTACAGCGCGCCTTGTCTCTGCTTGCGCCCGGAGGACTCGCGATCTTTCAGCTGCCGACCTTCGCAACCGGTTATGAATTTGATCTGGATCGCTACCTGGCAGCGCCGACGGACACGGGCACGATTGAAGTGCATTGTATGCCCCAGCCAGTCGTATTCCAGATTGCCCGTCGCTGCGGCTGTGTGCCGCTCGAAGTACGTGAGGACAATGGCATGGGCCCGCCCTCGCACTGGCTCTCCAACACGTTCATCTTCCGGAAGCATACCTGATCCGACGCCCCGTCCGCCCGCCCCCGGACTGAGCACCTTCAGCTACCGGCGCGCCTCATCAGGGAGCGCGCAGTCCGCAAGATCAGGCCTGCCCCCGTCGCCCCGAACGCCCCGAGCCTGCCGCCCGGCAGGAAGCAATCGGGGATGTCATATTCCCGCGCGCCGTGGCGGCAGAACCAGGCAAGATATTCCTGCCTGCCTTCGACACTTGTCATCGGGAACCGCTGCATGAGGTCGGGTCGAAGCCTGAGATAGGCGCCCATGAGGCGCGTGATCTTCGGCCTGCCGCCGGAGATGTGAGGGTCGGGGCTGTTCCAGTAGTCCGTGTCCGGCGCCAGAAACCAGTCCTGCGGGTTGCCATCTGCCGGCGGGTCCAGGCGCATCGGTTGCAGCACCGCCATCCCGTTGGCAAATCGATCATAGGCATAGGGCCTGGTATGCATGCCGGTTGCCTGCTGATGTGCTGTGACGGCCTGCGCATAGGCCTTCACCAGGCCGGAAAGGCAGGAGGACATGTCAGGCTGATCTGGCCCGAGATGCCGCGACAATTGCCCATTGTGACCAATCCCAAGCCCTGAAAAATGGAAGAATACGAGCGGGACGCCATTCACCAGGGTCTCGCTGCCCTCCCGGGTGATGGCGCGTTCATGGAGGTTCCAGTAAGCGACGTTGTACCCCGGATGGCGCAGAACGCAGAGACGTTCGATGAAGGCAGGCGCCATGTCGCAGAAGCGCTGATCCACAAAGAGACCCGCTTCGGGCTCAGCATAACACTCCTTGCGCAGCTTGGCGGCCCACCAGTCCAGAAAGGCAAGGCTCTGGGGCTGCCGGCTGAAGGCGGCAAAGCCCAGATTGAATGCCCCGCTCCGGACGATCTCGAGATCCCGGCCGGACAGATGTGCCTTATGCGGATCGAGAAGATGCGGGGTCAGGACGGCAGCCTGTCCTTGGGCCAGGGCATCCCGGACAGCCTCAAGGGGGCTAAAAACCTCAATGTCCGGATCGAGGAATATGGCGGCGTCAAAACCCTCACGGCGCAGCAAATGGATAAAGCAGTCCGCCTTCACCGAAGTGCTGAACTCAAGCAGCGTATAGCGGAAGGCCATTTCCTGCCAGCCGGGTATATTTAGCGAGGCGATCGGAACGGTTCCCGCGGGCAACCGGTCTGCCGGCTCGGCGGCGTCCGCCAGGAAGATGAAGAATGGCAGATCTGGATTGTGCCGCTGCAGACTGTCCTTCAGGGTTTCGGCCCGTGGCAGGTAGTTGCGAGCACAGATTGTAAAGGCAGCTATTTGCATCCCGGGCGGCTAGCATAGTTGCAGACCGCATGCCAGTAGAGCCAGGCATGGCTGCCGTCCGTACAGGGGGATGGCCGGGCGCGGTCTGAGACACAGGAGAGTGACCGATTCGCGCAACTGAGGCTTCCGGACCGAGGGCACTGCGGCCTTTGCGCCGCGCCCTCTCACAGCTTGGCTATCGGCTGGCAGCATCGCTGCCTCTGTCGGCAGCGCGCAAGGCCCGCTTAAAAAACGATGCCCTTACCTTCCTGGGCCCGCTCCTGTTCTGGTCGGCCACCTACAAGATCTGGAAACAGGCCCGGGCTGAGCATCAGAGGCTGGTGGCGAGGCTCGCCGTCCTGCGCGCCGAAACCGGCGCTGAGAGTGGGTCGCGATACCGGGAACTCTCCGCCCTGCCTCGCCCGGAACGACTCCTGGCCCGGGCTGTGGCCTTCTACCTGCCACAGTTTCATCCCGTCCCGGAAAATGATCTCTGGTGGGGACAGGGCTTTACCGAATGGACCAATGTCCGGCGTGCCAGACCGCTGTTCGAGGGCCACCGCCAGCCGCGCCGGCCAGGAGAGCTTGGCTATTACGATCTGGTGGCTGACCCGGCCATCCGCCGGCGCCAGGCAGCTCTGGCCAGCCAGTACGGGCTCGCCGGCTTCTGCTTCTATTATTACTGGTTCAGCGGGCGCAGGCTCCTAGACCAGCCGGTCGAGGCTTATGCCCAGGACGAGAGCATCGATTTTCCGTTCTGCCTGTGCTGGGCCAATGAAAGCTGGAGCCGGCGCTGGGACGGACGTGAGGACGAAATCCTTATCGCGCAGACCCATTCACCAGACGATGACATCGCCTTTATAGGCTCCATCGCACATCATCTTTGCCGCAAGACCTATCTGCGCGTCGACGGCCGCCCGCTGATCCTCGTCTACCGCCCGGACAAACTGCCGGATCCCAGGGCCAGCGCGGCGCGTTGGCGCGAATGGTGCCGTCGCAACGGGATTGGCGAGATATTCCTCACCTACACCTTGTCCTTTACCAGCCAGACGCCGGAAGAGCTCGGCTTTGACGCCGCGATCGAGTTTCCTCCGAACAATATGGGGCTGGCTCCAAGAGAGGGGTTGGTTTCCCCCGCCAGTGACGGATTTGCAGCCAGGATCTATGACCTCACACAACTCTCCGAGGCGCCGGGCAAGAACACCGAGCCTGCTTTCAGGCTGTTTCGGGGCGTCACACCGCAATGGGACAATACCCCCCGCCGCCGGGCCGAGGCGGCCGTTTTCCTTGACGCAGGCCCTGAGGGGTACGAGGCCTGGCTGCGCCGGGCGGCGCAGGACATGGCGCGCCGCGAAGCGTCTCAAGACGCCCGGCTTGTGTTCATAAATGCCTGGAATGAATGGGCCGAAGGGGCCTATCTCGAACCGGATCTTGAGCACGGATATGCCTGGCTTGAGGCGACCCGGCGGGCGCTTACCGCCCCGGGCGAGGCCCCGATTGAGCCCTCAGACCTCGTTCCTGCCGAACCAGAACACCTGCCCGCGCCGCGGGCAAAGGTGCTGCTTGTCATCCATGATCTGGAACGTTTCGGGGCGCAGCTGCATGCCCTGAACCTCGCACGCATCTGGTCGCAGCGCTTTGGCTGTGAGGTGACGACAATCGCCTGCGCCGACGGGCCGCTAAGACAGAGATTTGAAGCCCATGGGCGCCTCCTCGTCCTTCAGCAGCGATTTGCGGGCACAGAGGCGTTTGGCGAAGCGCTCCGGTCTCTGCGGCAGGAAGGCTACGAGCGGGCGATCATCAATTCGAGCGCGGCCGGATGGACAGCGCCGCATCTGGATGCAGCCGGCATCAGCCTGATCGGTCTTGTCCATGAATTGCCCGGGATCATCCGCGCCATGCAGCTTGGAGCCGGCATCAAGGCTTTTGATACCCATGCCCGGCACGTGGTTTTTGCGTCAGACTTGATCCGCCTGCGGACTGAGGAGGACTGCCTAAACAGCCCCTGGTCCCGGCCGGTGATCCTCCCACAGGGCCTGTATCTGCAGGAGAGCGTCACCGCTTTGTACGAGAAGGAAGAGGCCGCCCGCGAGGTCCGCCGCCGCTTTAGCTTGCCTGATGAGGCTAGCCTTGTCATTGGCGCCGGTTTCGGAGATCACCGCAAGGCGCCGGATATCTTCTGCCGCTGGGCGATCGAGGCGGCGCGCCGCGACAGAAACCTGCATTTTCTTTGGGTTGGCGGGCTCAGCAAGGACATGCAGGAAGCCTGCGAGGCTATCCTTGCCCCGAACGGCACACTCGCAAGGCACGTCCACCTGCTCGGTTTCAGCCATGAGATCGCTCTCTTCCTCAAGGCGGCAACGGCTCTTGCGCTCTCTGCGCGGGAAGACCCCTATCCCTCCACCGCGCTGGAAGCACTCGCCTGCGGAACGCCGGTATTTGCGGTTGCGGGCTGCACCGGCCTTGCAGGCCTTGCGGGTAACCCGGCCTTCACCGAGCTGGCGGACGAGGATGCAGGCCGTTTCGCCTCTGCCCTCCACTCCCTGACCGGCGCTTCGCCCCGCCGCCGCGAACAGGCAGGCCGTGCCGGGATCGATCTGATCCGAAGCTCCTACGGCTTCCAGAGCTATGCCAGCGATCTCCTGCAGCTTGCGGGACACGTCCAGCCGCGCATCTCCGTCATTGTTCCGAACTACAATTATGCCCGCTACCTTCCCCAGCGCCTTGCCAGCCTTCTCAATCAGCAATTGCCGGTCTGGGAGATCCTTTTCCTCGATGACGGCTCGGCAGATGGAAGCGTGGCAGTCGCCGAGCAGCTGCTGCGCGATTGCGGGGTCAATCACAGGATCATTGTAAACACGGCTAACTCGGGCAGTATTTTCAGCCAGTGGCAGAAGGGGGTCTCAGAAGCACGCGGCGAGCTGGTCTGGATTGCCGAAGCCGATGACTGGGCCGCATCCGGCTTTACCCGGGTTGCAGCCGAGGCCTTTCGCGATGAGAGCGTGGTACTGAGCTATACCCAGTCCAGCCAGGTCAGCGCTGAGGGTGAGATCCTTTGCCCGCACTATCTCGACTATGTTGCCGATATCGACCGGGAGCGCTGGCGCCGCCCCTTTCTGCATGACGGTCTCACAGAGCTGGCGGAGGGGTTCAGCGTCAAGAACACGGTCCCGAACGTCTCCGGGGCGCTGTTTCGCCGGGAAGCGCTCACCGCCGTACTGGCGGAAAACATCGATGAAATCCGCTCCTACCGGGTGGCCGGCGACTGGTGCGTCTACGCTCACCTCGCACATCTTGGGAAGATCGCCTTTGACCCGCGCCCGCTCAACTATCACAGGCGGCACGCGCAAAGCGTGACACTCTCGCGCTTTACCCATGAGGACTGGGAAGAGATCCGGCGGATGCAGGCGCGGATCCGGTCAATGACGCAGGTGCCAGACCGGATGCGGCAGATGGCTGACGAGTATCTCGCAGCGCTAAGGCAGCGCCTATGACGCAAGCGCAGGCTGCAGGCTGCGTCGTTGGAATAAACTTTCCGACAGGCGCGCCGTAACCCCGAAAGGCTTAGCGAGGAAAACACGAGCGGCTTTGTCCAAGCAGCATGTGTCGAGGTCGGCAACCTTGTCCGGATTGTAAGACCCTCATCCGACCGCGAAAGCCACTGGAAAGTCGCGCAAGGATCGTCGATAAACGATTACGAAACCGGGGGGCGGATGCGCCCGGTGCAGTGGCAGAGCCAGCCGACCCGGGACCGGACGCAGGATTTTGTTGTCTTTGATTGTTGAGACTATGGAGGACTTCAATGCTACGGAGCTGCTTCTCGCGCCAATCGATCGACCGACGACCGCGGTTTCAAGCTCGATCGTCTCCACAACTGGCATCGCCGTTGAGCGAAGCACCGGCAAAAATGAGGCCTGCGCCAGGGGTTGCCACGGATGGGTAGTTCTTCCGGGGCCATCAGCGAGCCGGCTGCCCTATTGACGCGCTTTGCACGGATATCTTTTTTACTATTTTCATTCGTCGTTTTTATTTCATGCACAGCAGCGGCGGCGATTTTTGCCGTGAATGAACCGGGCTGCTGCGCAGATGATGCCTACATTGCTCTCGTAGCGGAAAATCTAGCAAAAGGACTGGGGTACGCCTCCTCGTTGCACACCGATCACTTTAAGGACTACCGGATATATGAGTGGGATCCCGCCATTACCACGGGTCCGCCTGTGGTTATACCAGCTGCATTAGTATCTTGGTTGACAGGCGGGTATCCGCCGGCGGCAAACATCGCAACAGGAATACTGAATCTCATACTGATTGCCGCACTGGCCGCGCTGCTTCCAGCTTCTCTGGGTCGGAAAATCGCTGCTTTATCAGTATTCATTGTACTGAGCGTTGGCTTTTTCACCGAGTTTGTTGAACGCCTTGCCTTACCTCTTGGTGAAGTTCCCTCAGCGCTGTTTCTGGCAATCGGCGCCTTGTTACTGACGCGCGCGCCTGATCTTGATACCCGGCGTCTGACAGTAGCCGGAATGGCGGGCTTCTTGATTGCAGCCGCCATCCTGACCAAGACCTTGACACTGCTTGCTGCCTTTGTGGTTTGTGCCTATGTCGGCCTGTGTTTGTTAGTGAATAAGTTTCGTACTGAGCAGCTTGGCGCCCTCTATGCGACCATACTCAATGCAGCGCTGACTTACTTTTTTGCCTTTGGCGTCGGTCTGAGTACATTCGCTTTTGTAGAAGTCTGGAAGTTCGCCTCCCTTGGCTCCCAATGGTATGCTGAACATTGGACGGCTTCACGCACTTTGTTTGAAGCATCTACAGTACGCGCGGGAGGAGCCTTCTTAGAAGTTGCATTGCGGCAATCACAGTTGTTTCAGGCATCAACTGGTTTGCCGGTTTGGACAGCGGTGTTCAGCTTGGTCGCCTTGGCGCTTTTACCGCTTTTAACGCGTAAACCATCCTCTTGCCTCATCGCCTCAGGAGCTCTTGCGACGAGCGGTGCTGTCCTGCTCGGTTGGTGGCTGCTGCAAGAGGGCGCGATGATAAGATACGCCTTCACTGGAGTACTTCTTGGCGCGCTATCATTTTCAGTCCTGGTCGCCAACACACGCAGTGCTGCGCTGGACACCGGAGTTGCAGTCGTATGCGCTGTTTTGATTGCAATGAATGTGTCCGATTTGCGGTTTTTGTCCGATCGCTCTGTTGCCTCGCTTCGCGAACCCAGTCGCTTAAATGAGCTCAAAAGCGTGGCCAGCCTGCTTCAAAGTACTGCATGGATTGAAGAGCGCCCAATACTGACTTCTCACTGGGCAACAGCCGTGGATATCCAACTTCAAATGAATAGCCAATCAGACTTTATCCCCTACAGATCTCCCAATGTTGATTGGAGAAGAACCTACCTAGTCGCGGTTCGGAAGCATTTTCTATCGCCAGGGCAAGGCTTCCCCGAAAACGTCCTTAAGGAATGCAATAGCCTACACGACGGACAATACTACTGGGTCGGCCGCTGCAAAGTGCGGTAACCCGCCTCATGCGAAGTTCAGATCGATTTCTCGGGCTCCGCCAATAATAGGTGAGATCTAAGAATGCAAAGAGGAAGTTATGGAACGGGCTAACACTCTCGCGGTTACAGCCATCGTACTAACGTTTGCGGGTTGCGGACTACCACCTGACGAGCAAGCCCCCCCTCCCAGCGCGGACGTATTGCTTGAACGCGAGTATCCGATGCCTGAATTCCCTGAGGAGATCGCGTCACTTATCGGAGAAAATGTCTTTTCGACGTTCGCTGATGTTTCTAGCGATTGCGTAGGGAATGTAGATCAGCTGCTCAACCATTACAACGAGCCGAGATCTGGAGTGCGATTGTCTGGGTGGGGATACGACCTTGGGGCCTCCGAGGCATTTCAGACTTTGATCGCAACAGACTCGAACGGGGTAATTCGAGGAGGCGGGCTCGGCGGAATTGCTCGTCCTGATGTTTTTAGTGCGCGAGCTGGTGAAGTTAAATCGGAAAACACAGGTTATGAAGTACTGGCGGGAATCACAAGGGGGTCAATATCAGTATACGGAATAGACTCCATCACAAGAAGTCCTTGTCTGGTGGGTCTATTTCAGCTTTCGACAGCAACAAAATGATGTGCCTGTCGAAGGTGAGCTGGGCGCTGAAGGAAACCCGATGCTTGGGCTCAAGACGACTCTCTCTCTGGAGCCGTGCTGCCACGTGGCTCAGCGATCAACCCTGCAATGAGGCGTAATGCGACAAAGTTTATTAAAACACCCATCACCGTGACGGCCAGCCCGATTATCGGCAAGTCCATGCCTGCCTCATCAAGCTTCAGTATCAAAAAAGTGCCGGCCGTCATCGTCACTACATACACGAGGCCTGACATCGCCACCGCCCGTATATCGAGCTTTCTTCGAAACGTCCAACGCAGGTTTGCCACAACGGCAAAGACAATTCCGACGCAGTAGCTGAGGATATACGCAAACGCGGGTGGCATGACCAATGCCAGCGCTAGAAAGAGAACGTAACCAAGCGCAGTGTTGATCACACCGACGATTGAAAAGCGCCAGGCCGCAGCGCCTACCGATCTCAAGTCTGCCTCTTTGACAGATCAGTTGGCGCCTGCCCTTTGGTTATACGCCGAATAACGAACCCTGGCCGGCCCTTTCCGTTCTCGTAAGTGCGGTAGACGTACTCGCCGACAATCGACAGGGCGAATAGCAGGATGGATGTAGATCCAAGCACCGTTGTCATCAGCCCTGCATACCCGATTTCCGTGATGTAACCGAGAAGACGAGAGCCTGCGATGACAATCGCGAAACCGAGGCTGAGCAGGATACCCCAGAATCCAATCCTTCCAAGCAGTTTGATAGGCATATCCGTAAACGCAAAAAGGCTATCATACATAAGTTTCATGCGTTTGCTGAAGGTCCACCCACTCCTTCCCTGTTCACGTTTTACACGCTTGTAAGTCAGCACCTTGCGGCGATAGCCCGACCAGAACAACAAGCCGATGAGGTTGGAATTACTCTCGTTCAGACGGGAAAGGGTTGCGCAGACATCCCCCGTGCAGCCGAACATGTCGACGCCCCCACTTGGAATCTCCTTTACCACCATCCTGCGGTACAGAGCCCAGAACAACCATGATGTAATTCTCGAGAACAGCGGATCGTTTCGCCCTGACCTCGCCCCGACGACAACATCCAGCTCGCCGCTCTCAAGCTCCCGGAACATCTCCAGGATAAGCCCCTCTGGCTCCTGCAGGTCGGCCGCCATGACCACGGCGTGCGCATCCGTGCTCAGCGAAAGGCCTGCGCGGCAAGCTTGATGGGACCCGAAATTGCGAGACAGAAACACCACTTCATCTTCGTGGCGGCCACGGTCCCTGAGCCTCCGCTCCATCTTGATACCCGACTGTTCCGGACACCCATCATCCACAGCAACAAGCCTGACAGACCCGCCGAGTTCGCTTTCCAGCCAGATCAGCCTGTCAATAATCTTGTCTGTGAACCAGGCCGTTCGGTACATCGGCACGACCAGCGTACGCGCGAGGGTCAGGGCAGACACTCCTGCAAAGCGCTGACGACCCCTTCGACTTCTGCTTTGGTCAGTTCAGGGTAAAGCGGCAGTGACAATATTCTGGAACTGGTGCGTTCTGTCACGGGCAGCGGCATGAAGCGGGCTGCTTCATGCGCCAGAACCTGCTGGCGATGGTCAGGGATCGGATAATGGATATCGGTGCTGATCTGCCGCTCCGCTAAAGCAGAACGAAGACCATCCCGGTCGTCCAGCTCCAGCACGGCGAGGTGCGCAACCGCATCGCGATCGAACCTCGTCACCATTTTTGCGCGCCCGCGAACGGCATCGGCATACCGTTCGACAATCTCACGGCGCACCGCGTTCCAGTCATCAAGTTTGCGCAGACTGATCCGAAGCATAGCTGCCTGCACTTCATCAAGGCGGCTGTTCGTGCCAAATGGATCCGATACCGTATACTTGCTGGACCAGCCATAAGTGCGCAACCGCGTCACGTGATCTGCGATCTCGTGGGAGCGGGAGACGACGATACCACCGTCGCCAAACGCCCCAAGGTTCTTGGTCGGATAGAGGCTGAAAACACCGACATCTCCGAGCCCTCCCACGCGCTTTCCAGAAACAATGGCACCATGCGCCTGCGAGCAGTCCTCCAGAATCAGCATGCCGAGGCGGCGGCCTTCGGCAAACGCCTCTGCTGGCGCTGGGTTACCGTAGAGATGTGTGAGCACAAGAACCTGGCCGCGCGCACTTTCCGGCAGTTGAAGATTTTCGGGAGCGACGTGCGCATCCGGGTCGATATCGAAGAAATTAAGTTCGGCGCTGATCAGACGAGCCGCGGTTGCTGTATAGAAACCTGCGTTCGCAACAGTCCAAATAGATTTTTCCGCACCGGCGCCCAGCGCCCGCAGCGCAAGGACAAGACCATCAGTCCCATTGGCGACACTGACAGCTCGCGGCACGCCGCAGTATTCAGCAAATTCCGCTTCAAAGCCTGAAACATTTGGCCCGAGCACAATGCGACCGCTGCTCAAAGCGTCGACGAACGCCTGATCATACAGAGCCGCTTGCGCGCGGTATCGTCTTACGGGATCGTTTAGAAGCAACATGAAGTCCCCTTCGCCGGGCAGCTTTAGGAAGAATGTCGCCGCTCAGCAATCCCCGGAGACGACCTTAAGATAGTCTCGGCAAGGTTTGCAAGCGACCAACCGGGCCCGGTATGGCGTCTTCAATTCAAACGCGCGACGAGCGGTGCACCAACCAGTCTCGAGACAACCGGCACACTGTTCAATAGCCCGAGGACCATGCTCGGATTGGCCTGAAACTTTTATTTTCTTGAAATTAAACATATACCGAGATGATCAGCTGAGCGCATGCTCTCAACTAAAAGGCCAGCCCATCCGGCGCCTGCAGCCTCTCTCACCCATTAAAGGAAACGTCCGGGAATGACCCGACGCGGCAAGCTTCATTGGTGCCCGCTTCGATTCCATAAACGGTAACCGGACCTGAGCTGATACCGACGAGGACCTCGTATCCGCTATCTTCTGAAGTGATCTCGCCTGGACGGGCTGCAATCACATCCGGACGCGGAATGTTCCCTACGCCCCCGCCCTGAATAATACCCGACACGTCGGTCGCCACAAAAAGAGGAAATGTTGACCCCTCGCCAAGGTTAAATCCCCATCCACCCGCGCGCACGCCCGGCCTGTCGGCGCCGTAGTACTCGCTAACCCCATCAAGATGGCCGACGCAGTCTTCCGTGACAGCGGGGAATAGCGATGCAAAATCCTGCCCGACAAGCGGCACGAGCTCGGCTGCGTAGTCTGGCATTGGCGTTGTCGGCACAGGCCGCGGCGGCGCGGCTTCCACGACCGGCTCGCTCGCCTCAGACCCTGGCGCTTCAGAGGATAAATCAGAAGTGTCACGACCGAGCTGACCACACCCTGCCAAAAATGAAACTGCGAGAAAGGCTAGCAACACACGGTTTTTCATGTTCACTCCTGTTTGCCTATGATCTAGCGCGCCGTAAATTGCATTGCAATCAGGCGATTCACGCGCGTTGTGCAGAAAAAAGCCCGGATTTCTGGCCTGACCGTCATGGCCGGCACACCTCTGCGCAGGCGATTACCCGCGGCGTCGGGACAAAGAAAAAAGGCGGGACAACATCGTCTCCGCTCTGTCCGGACGAGCCGGTCAACATCTTTGCGCCCGGAACCTATGGGAGAACAATTCGCCGGACTGTTTCGGGGGGGCTGCTAGCCGTTCCGGCTCCCGTGCATGCGAACCCACGCTTGAGCAGTTTCGGGGGCAGACACGGGCCGGGCTTGCAGGCGCAGTTTCAATAGCCAAAGGCGATCAAGCAAGGGTCGCTGGACGAACGTTGCCGCCGGACTTCAAGCGGCGCTGCCCACGTCAATCCGAACAGAAAACGCGTCCAGCTTTGGTCTGATCTCGTTCTCAAACCTGAGCCGGGTGACTTCGAAAAAAGCATCCGCGTCGTCCCTGCTGGTTTCCTCAGCGCCAAAACGGCGATGGAATGCGATCGTGTGTTCATTCTCACGCCGAACAGAAAATGCGGCGCGCTGGCAGCCGAAGTGCTTGAAGCCGATCTCGTAAATGGACAGCGCCGACTCGATGGCAGCGGTTTTGGACTTCGCTGGCCCCAGGATCCAGCTTCCCCAAGTAAAGGTTTCGGCCTCGATGTCGTACATTCGAACGACCCCAACCCGCTCAGCGTTCCGGTTCTCGATGATCAGGTAAAGCTCCCGCCGATCACGCTCGCGCTGCTTGTAGCTTTCGATCCACCGGACCTGCGCCTCAACATCGCTGGAGGTCGCGGAGAGGTAAGCTGACAGTTCTGAGTTCGTGCGGAGTTCAATTATGAACCCAGCATCGTCTGAGTTTACGGGCCGAAGTTGAACGGTATCACAAAAAACGTACATGCTGGCCTCTGCGAGTGTCATTGAAATCATGGGCTTGCCAAGCTAGCGTCTCACGCACGACACGCTTACGAGAGCAAGAGTATCATGGCGATTGATGGCGCTAACATAGACCCGGGCGCCTTCATTGATGCAAGCGCCGTGCTGCACTCCAATGTCGAGGTGTGCCGAGGGGCGAGTATTGGTGTCCGCGTCATTTTTGTTGAAGGCGGCGCGGCCAGAACGATCGTGGGACCGGACTGCACGGTGGAGGCGGGCGCAATTATAGGGCGCGGCGTGCGGCTTGGCCGCGGAGGCCATGTTTTGCCCGGCAGCGTTGTACTGTCCTCCACGCCGCCGAACGCAATCATTGAAGGCAATCCCGCGCGGATTGTCGGCTATACACAGTCTGGCGGGGGGGCCGCGGCACTCAACCGGGCTGTTGACGTAGGCACGCAGCCACTCGGAGTAGGGAAAGCCGCCTTGCACCGGATGAGACGGATCACTGACCTGCGAGGCTCATTGACGGTGGGAGAGCTGGGGGGCGAACTTCCCTTCGTGCCGCAGCGCTACTTCATGGTCTTTGATGTTCCGTCAAAAGAACTGCGCGGCGAGCACGCCCATAAGCTATGCGCACAGTTCCTTTTGTGTGCTCACGGGTCTTGCCGCCTGCTGCTGGACGACGGGGTCGCAAGATCAGAAGTGACACTCGATGCGCCGGACATGGGTGTTTTTATGCCACCCCGGATCTGGGGAACCCAGTATCAGTTTTCACGAGATGCCGTGTTGTTAGTCTTTGCATCCCATACCTATGATCCGGACGATTACCTGCGAACCTATGACGAGTTCCTGGAGCATTTGAGGTCGGCTTGTTGAGGTTATGCAAGTGGATTACCAGACAAGCCTTCCCTACGCCGAAGAAGGGTCTACCCGGGCAGCCTCGTTCTGTAGTTCGCTTAACAAGTCAGCAAGGCCGTGCGGGACACGTGCCCCCTCCCCTGTCTGATGCACCAGCTCAGCATCGAAGAACCCGGCAGGTCCGGCTTCCAGTCCGAGGCTGCGGGTAAACGCGCCGAGCGGCGCCATGAAGCGGCCCTCCAGGTCGGTTTCTGAAAAGTGCAGCAGCGGAAAGCCGAACCGCTGTTTGAGAGCCAGCAACCGCCCATTGGTTCGCTCCCAGAGCGCGAGGGCCGCGTCTTCGGTCATCTGCAAAGCGCCCGGCCGGGCAAGGAGTGAGTTCACCACCGCGACCGGATGGCGAAACACCCCAATCAGTCGGGCAGCGGGATAGAGGGAGAGCCAGCCTTCCAGTGTCCAGATGGTTCTCGGATCCTTGAAGCCCCAGACCCGCCCGCTGGCTGACAATGCGGCGGTCTGCAAACGTCCCTCTGCAAGTTCTTCCTGTGTCCAGCCAAGTGGTAGCTGATCATGGGGCGGGGACTTCCAGTCTGCACCGTAACGCTCGATAATCCTGTCATTGAGCCCTCGCACGCCTTCATGCTCCTTGTTGCCCTTACGGTTGTGCGGGGCAGCATTGTTGACCTCACCCAGGAGGACTCCGGCCGCCTCGAGCGAACCGGTCAGCATAGACGTGCCACTCCGGTGCATGCCGAGCACGATCACGGGCGAAAGGGCGGGTGCGACGACCCGGTCCGTCATTCGGCACGCTCCTGTCTGTTGCGGAGACCCTGGTTCATTGTTTGCTTTCCGGACGTTGCCATCGCCGCTTAGACCGGGCGCGAAAACCACTCAATACCCACACCCCGCTATGGCTCAGCTGCCGGTTCGCCGGGCTGCCAGAAAGCCTGGCGGCCCGCCTCGCACGCCTTTTGGTCAGGCGGTCTCAATCTGCTCAGGCTTCGCAAAGCGCCGTTAGCCCTTGAATTACC
Organism: uncultured Hyphomonas sp.; assembly: GCA_964538945.1. Taxonomy (GTDB): domain Bacteria; phylum Pseudomonadota; class Alphaproteobacteria; order Caulobacterales; family Hyphomonadaceae; genus Hyphomonas. The sequence goes on along the minus strand of CAZIGV010000020.1, from coordinate 17,893 downwards.
CTCGCCCTCGGGCCAGAAGCGTTGCGGCGAAAGGTTGCAATCCTGTTTCTCACTTTAAACTTAAAGCGCAAACAATCATACCCGCGGTTTTTCGCCAGAAACACCCGCTTAACCTAACGACCGGGCACCCGGGCACAGGGCATCCGGCGGCCAGACAATTTCAAGAAGGATATCGTCGTTTGACTGACATCGTTTCCGAAAACGCTCTGAAGGAGGCCTACGACGCCTCGCCGTATGAAAGCTATCCCTTCGCCCAGACCCATCCCCAGCATCTGCGCGCTGTGGCCCGGCTGTTTGGACTTGAGGCTCCTGACCCGGCCCGCTCGCGCATCCTGGAACTCGGCTGCGCAATGGGAGGTAACATTATACCCTTGGCCCTGCGCTTTCCGGACGCGCAGGTGGTGGGGGTAGATCTCTCACCGAGGCAGATTGAACGTGCCCGGGCCGATGCAGCCCACTTCGACGTGCCCAATCTGCGGCTGGAAGCGATGTCCATCGCCGATGTCGATGAAAGCTTCGGAGTGTTCGACTACATTATTTGCCACGGCGTGTTTTCCTGGGTGCCCCCGGAAATCCAGCGCCGGATCTTCGAGATCAGCAAGCGGCAGCTTTCACCCCGCGGGGTCGCCTATATCAGCTACAATACCCTGCCCGGCTGGAACATGGTCCGGTCCCTGCGCGAAATGATGCTTTATCACACCGCGCCGTTCGAAACGCCGGAAAGGAAGGCGCAGGAAGCCCGCGGCCTTTTACATTTCCTGAAAGATGCGACATCGGGCAGGACCGGTGACCTGCATGCTGAACTCATCGACCGCGAACTCGCCTCGCTGGATCACAAAGGCAATTACTATCTCCTTCATGATCATCTTGAGGACTTCAATCATCAGTTTTACTTCCACCAGTTCGCTGAGATGGCGCAGGGCCATGGGCTGCAATATCTCGGGGATACAGCAGTCTCGAGCATGTTTGCCGGAAACCTTAAGCCGGATGTGGCAGAAAAACTGATCGCGACGAATGATATCGTGCGCAGCGAACAGTATATGGATTTCATCAACAACCGCCGGTTCCGTTCGACCCTGCTATGCCATGATCACGTCACGCTGAGGCGCAACCTCGAAGCCGCTGATGTGGACAGGTTTTTCATCCGTGCCCAGATCAGGCCCAAGACGCCGGTTGATCTCTCGGTGGAGACAACAGTGGAGTTTGCCGGCCCGGTGAACTTTTCCACCCACACCCGGACGGCGAATGCCGTCTTCGCCGCCCTGGCTGAGGCGAGGGGCCAGCCTGTCTTTGCAGAGGACCTCTACAAGGCAACGTCCCGCAAGCTGAAAAACGTGGGCCCCGATCAGGTTCGCGCGGTGTTCCATGAAAGCGCGCTGCGTCTGTTCCTGGCCGGCGGCCTCCAGCTGTGTACCGAGGCCGGCGACTATACGACCAGGGTCAGCGCTCGGCCGAAGGCCTGCCCGCTTGCACGCTTTCAGGCGGCCACAGGCAGCTGGGTTACCAACGGCCGGCATGAGCCGATTGGCCTTGACCCCTTCCAGAAAACCCTGCTTCCGCATCTCACCGGGGAGAATGACACAGCCGCCCTGCGGGCATTGTTCCTGGCTCATATTGAGAAGGGCGACATAAAAGTGTCACTGGAGGGTAACGCTGTGAAGGACCAGACGATCCTTGTCCAGGAGGTCGATAAGGGGATCGAACAAACGCTGGCCCATTTCGCCGAGAGCGGCTTGCTTCTGGACTGATGGCCCAGGACAACGCGGCGCGGGCTAGGCACGGGGATCAGGGGGGAGTCTTATCCTCGATGGCCGCGCGCCTCAGGCGGGATGCTGCGGGGGTCGCTTGTTCTGAGCGAAGCCAAGCCATGAAGTCGAGGCAGAACTCCAGGTCCTGCGGAGCGGCGCCGGCTGGCCTGGCCCGGTCAGCCAATGCGCGAGCCTGCGTCTCTCCTGACCCATCTGCCGACTGGACGCGCACCCCTTCAAGGAGGGCTGCCGGGTCACCGGGCGCATCCAGCCCGAGAAAACCGATCAGGCGCCCGGCTTCGGCGACCGGGTCAGACGTGAGCCGGTCATAGCTGGAAAAAAGGATGCGTCCCGGATGGGCCTCCTGGAGCGCCTTCAGCCTGCGGTGAACGGCGACCCAGTAAGCCAGCGCCTCACCGGGGCTGACCTCGACGGGCCGGTCCAGAAAGCTTGGCCCCCAATTCCTGAGCTGATGCTGATTGGCGCTGCCGACCATGTAGAAGGGATCGCGCACGATATGGACGTAGACCAGCTGTGGGCAAATCCGCAAAAGCCGCTCAACGATAACATGGGTGTTGGGCTCCTTCCAACCACACATGATCTTGCCGCCCGGCAGAACCACCGGCTGGCCGAAGCGCTCGAGCCGCTCTTCAAGCCATTCGGCCGGATGGCCGAACCGGTCCTGGCTTGTCAGACTGCGCAGGCCGTCCAGGACGTCCGCGCCGAAACAGCGTCCTTGTAAGCGGCTCACGAACAGGCTGAAGAGCCGGGCAATGCGGGCGTCCGGATCGATCAGAACCGAGGCGCGTTTAAACATCAGGGTGAAAGCAAGATTGTCCAGGGCGGGATTGAGATCATCGCCGATCCAGGCACCGCAATTGCGCACCAGCATGGCGGCAGCGCGTGTTCCGCTGCCCCCGACGCCGCCGATGGCGAACAGTCTCAAGGCCAGGGGGTCCGCCGGATCCATCCCCTGCCCGACCCCGTCAGTCTGATGCATCATCAACGACGCCTAGCGTGTCAGTGAACCGGTCGGACTGGGCCTGATAACTCTCAAGGTCCTTGAAGCGCGGACGCCAGACCAACACGATGTGTTTTGACGACTGGCTGTAAGCATCACCGGTCAGGACCAGATCAAGCTCCTCTAGCCAGATGTCGGACATTTCCAGCCCGTAGGCTGCGCCGGCCGTCTGCTCTGCGCTGACAGGCCCGCGGCGCCAGCTGACCTGCCATCCCCGGATGGTGAGGCTCCCTTCGCTTGACCGCTGCGATCCATAGGGTTCGCGGCCATCAAGCAGCGTCAGCGCAGTCTCTTCGATGAACGGTGCCTCGGCTGCCTGGCCAAGCCTGAGACCGGCATGGTGCAGAGCCGCAATCATGTCATAGATGGGGATCATGGCCGCCGCGAGCAGGGCTGCGGCTGCCAGCGCCTCCATGACGCTGAACCCGTCACGCGCGGCACTCATCCGCCGCCCCATGCGCCATTTGCCACCAATGGAGCGGTCGACACACAGCCCGCATAACCTGCCAGCAGGCCGGGGCCGAACGGCATCCGGCCTGCAAGGCGCCAGGCGCCGCCGACGGCGCCCGCCGCGGCCGTCAGGCCGGCAGCCAGAAGGAGGCACCAGGCAACCAGGCCAGGCGCCGCCCAGGTCGCGCACGCAGCGGCAAGCAGGATATCGCCGTCACCGAGTGACCGGTCGGGCCCCGGCCGGCGGGTCAACCGCGCGGCAAGGACAAGGATGGCGGCAGACAGGGCGGCGGCAAGCAGCGCATGACCAGCTTCACCGCGCAGGGCCGCGGCAAGCAGGCCGCTCCCCGCGATCAGGGCGGTGCTGAGATCGGGCAGGAGATGATGACGCGCGTCAACAGCGGCGGCCGCAGCGCCGGCGCCGGCGGCAAGGCAGAAGAGCAGGTTCTGCACGGGGGTATGGCCGTTACCGTAGAAAACGGCGAACAGGCTGGCGGCCAGCAGGGCATAGAGCAGGCCGGCTGCGCCGGGCCGCGCCTGCCGTGAGGCCATCAGGCTGATGCCGCAGCCGGCAGCAAGGCTGGCCGTCTGCAGTGTCAACCACACAGTCCTGCTCCGGTACGGCTCCCGTTTGGGGCAGCGCACTGCTTCCGGCACGGCTTCAACGTCCGGGCCCCGTCGACGGTCGCTCTGGAAGGACCTTGATTTCTGGTTCTGAGCTTTTCAGGGGAAGGGCAAAGGCCCTTTGGGCTTCCTCGCTGTAGAGCCTGGCGACGCGCTCCCTGTCCTCGCGGTCGTTAAGCAGGTAGGGTGTGACAAGAACGAGAAGCACCGTCCGGTCGGAATTCATTGACTGGGTACTGAACAATCTGCCCAGGAAGGGAACTCTGGAGAGGACAGGGACCCCGGTCTGGCCATTATTGAGGCGCCGCTCCATCAAGCCGCCAAGGACCGCGGTCTGGCCGTCCTGGAGGCTGAGGTCCGAGGTCAGGCTGCGATTGGAGATTATGGGGCTCGCAATGGCCTGATTGGGATTGGGCTGGGCGGCGCTCACTTCCTGGCTGATGAACAGATCGATCCGGTCATTGCTGTAGACGCGCGGCTTGACGTTTAGCAGGACACCCGTCGAGCGGAACTGGATTGTCTGGAGAATGTCGGTGTCGCCTGTCTGCTGGGTATCTGCAGCCCGCTGGCTGGTGATGATCGGCACGTCGGTGCCGACCTGCACTGAGGCCTCCGAGCCCGAACGGGTCACGATGCGCGGGGTAGACAGGATATTGATCTGCGACTTGGAACTGAATGCCGCCGCACTCAGATTCACATCACCTGACCGCAGGACGGCGCTCAGTCCGCCCGACTCCAGCCCAAGGCCGCCGAGCGTTCTGAGTTCGAAATCCCCACCGAAGGTATTGACAAGGAATTCCAGTCCGAAGCGCTCGTCATCGCTGAGCGTGACTTCCGCAATGGTCACCTCGATCAGAACTTCCGGAGCGGGCGTATCAAGTTCCCTCAGGACCCGCTCGAGCCCCTTGAACTCGACCTGCGTCGCAACGAAAATGATTCGATTACCGACTTCATCGACCGTCATGCGGCCGGGCGCAGCGGCGGGGGCACCGTCTTCCGGAGGTTTCGAAGCCTCGCCCAGGATGCTCTCTGCGATCGTCGCCAGCTCCTTGGCGTCCCGGGACTTTACCTGGTAAACATGAGCGCTGCGCACTTCGCTTGCCTCAGCGGCCTCGTCCAGACGGCGCGCCGTGTCGACCACATGGCGCATGGAAGCTGCGCTGTCGGTAAACACGAGCAGCTGATTGGTGCGGTCTATCGACATCAGCGTGATGGCGCGCGATGGCCCGACACCAACCGTGACCTGATAGCCTTCGATTGATAAAACGTCGCGCAGCGTGGCGGCCAGTTCCCGGGCCTTCCAGTTGCGAGGCGAAAGCGAAAGGGCTTCTGCGCCCGCAAATCTGAGATTATCCAGCTGCTCGATCATCGCGAGCGCAGCGTCTACATCATCCGACAGGCCGCTAAGGGTCAGAGCGCTGACATCCCGGCGTGCCTGGATGCCAAGCACCGCGCTGTCGGGGAAGCTTACCCGGAGGATCGCTTCCATTTCGGCCGCGTCGGTCGCTTCAAGAATGACAAATTGCGTCACCGGCCTGAGGGAGGCCGAGGCAGATGGCCGCGCCCTTGAGGTCATGAACTGAGGCGCCTCAGACCGCAGCGAGCTTCGCTCCACGACCTGAACAAGGCCTTCTTTATAGACAAGCGCCAGACCATATCCTTCAAGCGCAGCCTCAAACAGCTGGAAGAAGGTCTCCCTGTCCATGTCCCGTACACTGCGCAGGGTGACAATGTCCTCCCGCTCAGCAACCCCCGGGCCAAGCGCATAGGGAAGCTCGAGAACCTCGCCCAGAACCGTATTGACGAAGGATGCCACACTCTGCGCGGGAAGGGTTACATTGATCGATGGACCGCGCAGACGGGGCCTGTCTTCCCCGGCCAACGCGTTCGCTTCTGACGGCGCCGCAAGCGATGGCACCTGCCAGGCCTCGACTTCCACCCCGGTTGTCGCCGACGGTGTTGGCGCCTCCAGTTCCGGCAAGGCCGCTCCTTCGCTGACAGCGGCATCCGTAACGGTGCGCTCCAGCGTACCCAGCCGGGCGTGCACAAGGTCCGGATTGTCAGGCGTGGCACATCCGGCGAGGCCGGTGATCAGCGGCAAAATACTGGCAGAACGCGCCCAAAACATACGAAAAAGTCTCTCATGGCTCCCCGACCACGTCTACTTCCCGTATTTCTCCGTCTCGCGCAAGTATAATGCGTGTTGCTGTGATTGCCTCGACGCGCCAGCCATCAAACAGTTCATCCCCGACAATCAGACGGGACACACCGGTCGCAGGTCCGCCGGCATGCAGACGCCAGACCCCGCCCTCACGCACGAGCGCGGCGATCGGGGGCTGGACGGCAACCGGCTCCGCGATCTCGGCAGACATCTGCCCAACTGCCTCGGGCGCGGGCAGCGCGATTGCCGCCGGAAACAATCCTGTCGCCTGCAACCTGGCGCTGAGGGTGCTGATGTCACTGGCACGCAGCGGCCGGGGACCCTCAACAATTGAAGCGGACGGCACTGGCGGAACCGGACCCGTACGCGGCGAGGTTGCCGCTCCGACTAGCCCTGCTGCAAGCGCCAGCCCGCCGGCTGCGATAAATCTGAGCCCGGCAATGGAGGTCATCCGTCCGCCTCGATCAGCACAGGCGCGAGCAGGACAAGGGTGAAGCGCCGGTTCGCCTCATCCCAGTCAAGCCTGACCGCCCGCAGGTCCCCCTGGGCCCCGGCGGCTGCCTCAATCAGCGGAGCAAAGGCGCCGCCCGCGTCACGGGCCGTCAGTTCTGCCTCAAACAGCCGGATGTCCATGTCTCCCGCCTCAGGCTCAAGCCGACCGGTTTCGATAACCCGAACGCGCGGCTCATCGAGCCCTGCCTCGCGCGCAGCTGCCTCAAGCGCCCCCTGCAGCCGGGCGGCGGCAATGCCAGGGGTAGCGGCGCGCCAGAACCGCGCCTCCGCGGCTTGGCTGAGCACCTCGGCCTCATCTGCCAGGCTCGCCCAGTCAGCCTGGCCGAGCGTCGCCTGCCGCGCCGCCAGCTGGCGCTGCGTCTGGGCGAGCTCGGCAAGGACCTGGCTGCTGGCTGTCTTGATCTGCGCCTCCGCGTAAACAGCGGCCAGCGCAACCAGGGCCACGACGCCGTAGCGCGCTCGCAGGCTCAGCGCCTGAACCGCCTGGACGGCGGGTTCAAGAAGGCGCGCCATAAATCCGCTCAAGGGACAGCTCCGGTAACCGGTCGCACGAGCTGGGCCTCCACCTCCAGGCCCGCGCCCTGGCCTGGCCGGGCCAGCCTGACATTCTCAAGGCTCGGCTGGGTCTCCAGCGCCTGGGTGAGGTTTGCCGGATCGACCAGCGGACCAGCCTCAAGGCGGGCCCGAAGGAGACCCGGCTCGATCCTGAGCTGGATGATCCGCGCGCCGGAGGCGGAAACCGTCTCGGCGAGTTCGGCCGCCGGCTGAAGGGGGTTCAGCCCCTCAAGCGCGTTGCGGTATGAGGTCAGACGTTCTGAATAGGTGCGGAACTTTTCAAGGGCATCCAGGTCATCCGCACTAACGGCGGCGAAGGTTTCCAGCCGGTCCCGGGCCTCACCGAGCCCTGATGCCAGGCGCAGATAATGACCGAAGCTGTACATCAGCGGGGTCAGCGTCACCAGCATGACCGCCAGCAGGGCATGGGCGGGACGAACCCTCGCGAGCAGGCCTGCGAGGCCTGCTACCGGGCTGGACGCGGCGCCGGCCGCGCCGGGGCCTGACATTTGCGCCGATCCATCGGCCGACCGGCGGAACTGATCTGCCTCTTCCGGCGAGGGCTCTCGCGGCCAGAAACGACTGGCGGTCAGGGCCTCGTCCCGCCAGAACTGGGCTTCGACCCCGCCCCCGCGCGGGACAAGCCGCATCCCATTGCCGGGTACAGAACGCTCCAGCTCAGGTTGCGGTATCGTCCAGGCGTCGGCGGGAACGCCGAATGAGACAAGCAGGTCCTGGTTCCAGGACCAGACGACGACATGGCGGGCCTGCCAGACGAGACAGAGGCCAGGTCTTTCGAACGGCGCGCGGGCACGCCCGGCCATCATGAAGGCCGCACGCATCCTGGCATCCGGCGCACCAGGCGGGCGTTCAATCCGCTCAAAATGCAACAGCGCACGACAGATCACGACCTGTTCGCCGAACACAATCGCGCGCAGAAGACCGCCCGGCCGGCGCGGCTCAATTCCCTGAGGCCGCACCAGACGTCGGTTTGGCGATGGGAAATGCTTCCAGAGGTTCTGCAAGATCCCAGCTGAAGGCCTGCTCAACCTGCACTCCACTCATAAGAAAATCAAAGCCGACAGAAAACGGCCGGCGCACATCGCCGGGCGTCAGGCGGACACGGCGCGCCAAAACCAAGCTTGCCTCCGGCGGATGAGTCAATATCAAAAACTCAGACCCCAGCGGCGGATAGCCGAACTCGCCTTCGTGGACTGCGTCCCAGTCCGGCAGGCCGAGATCGGCAAAGCGGGACACGGCGCCGGCCGTATAGAGCGCATCAGCGCGCGCCCGGGTCTCAGGATCCGGCAGGATAAAGTCCAGAACATGGTCGGGCAGGAATTGCGGCTGGGTTGTCACGCCTGGTGCCGGGTTGAAGAGGAGATCAAGCAGACGTGGATCCTCGCGGCAAAAGCCGACCTCTTCCCAGCCCAGGGCCGAGCAGGCCTCGCGTGCACTGCGAAGCGGTGCATCCGCCGGCCGACGTCCCTCGGGATAATCGTATCGCTCCGCGCCGCCCAGCCGCCTCAATCCATCCTCGTCTGCATAGTCGCCGAGGCTCGCGGCCAGGCCAGCCGCCTCGGCCGGATCGAAGCCTGCCTGTTCAAGGGCGCGCCGCAGCACGCCTTCTTCCTCAGGGTCAAAGCCGATCAGCCCCTGCACCGAAAGGATGCGGATAAGCAGGGTGCGCCCCTCGATCTCGATCCGGCGGGGCAGGCCCCGTGCGTTGACCGGATCGCCGAGCTCGATCAGGCCGCCTTCGAGCAGGTCGGCATCCAGGACTCCGCCGGCATGGATGGCCTCAGGGCCGAGCGGCGCGGTCAGGAGGAGGTGGAGCGCATGGGCCTCTGCTGATCTGAGGTCCCGCTCCAGGGCGGCCTGGAGGCGCAGGCGGGCAGCCGCCTCAGAATTAGCCCGTTGCATCAGGTGAGCAGCGGCCAGCACCATTGCCAGGGCAGCGATCGCTGCCAGCGTCAGGATAAAGACATAGCCGGGACGCGCCGGCGGGAACTGGGGTCCGGGCTTCACAACACAAGCTCGAAATCCTGGCTACGCACCACCAGGCTTGTCGTGCGCGCCGGGGCGGCTGCAAACAGGACGCTATCGCCGCTGACGACGACGATGACAGAAGGCAGGGGCCGGTAATACAGGGGATCATCGTTTCCCAGCCCCCCGTCGTCCGGCGGCCAGGCCGCGTGCAGCTCGCCAGAGGCCGCGCGATATGCAAAGCGCGGATCACCGGTGAGCGGGGTTTCGAACAAAGCCTCGCCCTGCTCGAGATAGACCATCACAGCCCGGCCGGCGCGCGTCTCGATCCGAAGCTCGAAAGGCGCCGGCAGGCCGGAACGGCCCGCGGCAGGTGCCATTGTCAGTCCCCTGACGAGACGCTCGTCGCCCTCAAAGACGCCGGGGGCGTCGTGATAGTCAGGAACGGCCTCCTCCAGCGCCCGCTGCACCGGTATCAGGGCAAGGATACGCGCGCTCTGCCGGCGACCTTCTTCGGCCAGTCGGCCAGCCTGCGCGGCGATTGCCGAGAGGCTGTCGAGCACGACCAGCGCAATCATCGAGGCTATGACCAGCCCGATCAGTGTCTCCAAAAGGGTAAAACCGGCGCGCATGCGGTGCCACTCCCAATCGAGGCAGAACTAGGCAGTGCCCGGCCCTTTGCAAGCGCCCCGCACAGTTCGCTGGCCTCCTCATGCGATGCAATCGCTTGAGAAGGGACCGGCAATCCGTTATGCCTTCGCCCCGCAGCGGGGGAAAAGCCGGTCATGTGCCAGCCAGACGATGAGACGGAACGCGCGGGCAGGTCCTGGGCCCGCCATCGGCAGGCGGGGTATTCGCTGATGGAAGTCCTGATCGCGGTGAGCATCATCGCACTCCTGGCAGCGCTGATTGCCCCCCGGCTGTTTGGCCAGCTGGATGCCTCGCAGGTCACAGCGGCGCGCACCCAGATACGCATGATCGAAACGGGCCTTGATTCATTCCGGCTCGATGTCGGGCGGTATCCGCTCGCCGAAGAGGGCCTGAGCGTCCTGGATACGCCGCCACCGGACCTTGCGGCGCGCTGGAACGGGCCCTACCTCGAAGGCGGCGTTCCCTCAGACCCCTGGGACAGCCCGTTCCAGTACCAGCCGGCGCAAACCCCCGACCGGCGGGGAACGGTGTTCAGCCTTGGAGCGGACGGCCAGGCGGGCGGAGAAGGGTCGGCGGCCGATATCTTCTCCCGTAATGGATCGCCCGGCGACACCTCCGGCAGCTGACCGGACGGGGGCCGTGCGCGCGGGCTATTCTCTTCTGGAAGTCCTCCTCTCGGTTGCGCTGATCGCGCTGGCGGGCGCGATCGCGGCCCCGTCGTTCATCGCCGCGCTGGACCGGCGCCAGGCGGATCTGGCGCTCGCCGCCCTTGAGACCGGGATGACGGGCCTGCGCCAGAAAGCGGCCCTTCGTGCTGCGCCCCTGGAGATCGGACCGGGCAATGTCAGCGCTTATTTCACCGACCTCCCGGATGGCTGGGAGGTTGAGGCCGAAGGGGCGCTGAGCCTCTCGGCCGGCGGGCTGTGTGACGGCCCCGTCCGCCTTACCCTTACCTCTCCGGACAAGCGCCAGTGGCACCGCCTCCCGGCCCGCCCGGACTGCCGCCTCGAACGCCCCTGAGGCAGCCCCGCCCAGCGGCCGCCCCTGACATGTTGCCGAATTGCCACGCCGCAGGGCCGTCATGCAAACTTCATTTTGTGCCCGGCGACGCCTCAATCAAGAAAACATATTATATTTTACAACAGGTTAACCCCGACCTCACATGTGCTGATTACCAACGGGGGGAGCCTCATAGCTTAAAGTTTAAGGTAAAAATGTTTCCCCTTTAGATTGACACATGAGGATCGGCTGGGGTTAATGTTCGTTGAGGCGAAGGGGGCTGATTTTCATCGGCAAAGTGGTTTCCAGGATTGCGGCACGAGAAGCGGTTGCGGGACTGCCCCGCAACCGAACGGGCTCCGGAAAACATGCTGGCGGCAATGGGGTCAGAGCTCTTCAGCTCATTCGGATCAGGGCTTAACCCAACCAAGGACAGGAACTTAGAACTATGATGACCAGAAAACTTTTTGGCGGGGTCGCACTGGCCGCGCTGTTCGCCGGCGCCGCTCAGGCTCAGCTTTTGCTTACGGATGATGGCTCGGCTGCGGTGTATCCCCAGCGAGACGCAACTGACGCCGCCACCAACACCGAGGGTTTTATCCACTCAGAGTTCCAGCCGAGCGCGGCAGCTAATCAGCTCAAGGGTGACCTTTTGATCGGTACGAATTTCGGGGACGTCCCTCCATTTGAGCTTGCTCCGGTCGACGCGCGCGCACGGTTAGTCGTCGAACTGACCAACGCGACGTTCGGTACACCAGCCGCTGGGACGAACGTGAATTCGGCGCCGCCTAATGCTCCGTGCGACTTCATCAACGCCGCCGTCGCCGGCGGCGGCTCCGGTAGCAGCTCGGTTACTTTCCTCAGCAATCCTTCAGCCGGAATTAATGGCTGTACGGGCGAAGGCCCGGTGTTTGAGTTCCGGGATGTGACGCGAACGGCCAACGGCGCGCCTGTCGCGATCAAGTTCACCTACACACAAGTTGATGCTTCCGGTAACAACGTAGCCAATCCTGTCAGTTTCAACCAGACCCTTACCTTTGCAGATGTGAAGCCCTCCTGGGGAACTGTAGCTGCCGATCACAAGATCACTGCAGGTACAACCATTGTCGTCCCGCCCAACGGAAAGTTTGGGGCAGCTGGTGCGCAAACGCTTGGCACTGCGAAAGTTTCCTTTGTGACGACGGCAAATGCTGCGCCGGCTGGGCAGCCTGCTCAAACTAAGACTATTTTCGATAGGACGGGAACCATCGGGACGCTTGACATATCTGACGATCTTGTTGCGGCGACGGGCAGCAAACTCGTGCTGACCTTCCCGCAGGGTACGTCCGGTTTTGATCAGACCGCTGGCCAGTTCACTGTAAGCACAGGCGGCACTTGCGGCGCTCCCGTAACGACGACCGCGCCGGCTCAGACCGTGACCTGCACCTTGACTGGAATACAGGTTGAAGCTCTCACAGGCGGTGCAATCATTAGCGGTACGAAGGTCACCGATAAAACAGTATCTCCGCAGATCGTGACGGCTGCTTTGACCGTGGCATCCGCAACCGACATCGGGACACTGTCCGGGCCCTCCGGAGATCTGGTTGTGATCGACATCGACGATGGCAGAGATGAAGTTCCGTTAGTCGATAGTGCCTATAAGTGGGTTGCTTTTGGAAGCGGCGGAACTGAGTCGCAGTTCCGTGTGTCGGGTATGACGCAGGCACAGACAGATGCCATTACCGCAATCCGCGTAATGGTTCCTAAGGGCGGGAATGGTGTATCGGCTCCGGCGCTTGGCTACTTTACTCTCACGAATACTGGTGATGTGAATACCGGGTTCAGAAAGTTGGGCCAGACGATAACCTTCAACTCTAAGGGTCTGGGCGCTGCTGCAGGCCTTGCAGCAGGGGTGACCGGAAACGCAGATATTGCCTCAATCGAACTGCAGTACAATGAGAGTGTGTTCCCGGGCACGGACCCAGTTGAGCAGGGCGCCATCATTCGCCGTCAGATTGCCAACCGCAATCCGACCTCGATCGTTGCGGTTCCGGTTGGCACCGACTGAACTCGGCTAGCAGCTCGTTGTTTAAGACAAGGGGCGGCTCAAGGCCGCCCCTTTTTCATAGCGAACAAACTAACTTCAATTATGACTCCATCGAACAATCAGAGTCTCAAACCTGATCAAGCAGGTGGACCAGAAACTCAGGTCGGCCTGCACGCTATACATCCCGCCGACAGAATATGGATGTTCCCCTGTCAGCATCGGTGCTGGCGAAACTTGGACAAAGGCTGGACTGGGGCGCTGTAGCCATAGGATCCAGACCTGAGCGAAGACGATTAAAGCAGCGGTATCTGGGAAGTGTCGTTACAGGATGTCTCATTGCCGCCAGATAGGAAAGGGAAGGCCATGGATTCGCGCCGCCTTGGCGACATTCTGCTGGCAGGGGGAGCGATCAATCCGGCCGATCTCGCCGAAGCCCTTGCCTATCAGCGCGAGACCAGCACACTCCTCGGACAGGCCCTCCTGCGGCTCGGTGCCCTTGCCGAAGAGAGGCTGCTGTCAGCCCTGTCCGCGCAGCTCGGCCTTGGTGTCCTCAAGAGCGCAGACCTGCCCGCATCGGAGGACGCCTTCACCCGCGCAGCAGCGGCCCTCAACCTGCCCTTGCGTTGGCTGGCTGCCAAGGAGGCCGTGGTCTGGTTCGGGCCCGCTGCAGGAGACAAAACCGCGCCGCTGATCCTTGCGGCGCGCAATCCGCTCGATCCTGCTCTGTGCGAACGCATTGAGGCCGGCCTCGATGCCCCCCTGACACGGGTCCTGATTGCAAACCGGCTCCTTGAGACCGCGCTCACCCGCCTTCATGCGGCCTCTGTGCGCAGCCTCTCAGACCCGCTGACCGATGCCGGGCGCCTGCGCGAGATGGCCGAAGAGGCCCCCGTCATCGATTTTGTCAACAGCCTGTTCGAGGACGCCCTGCGCGCCGAGGCGAGCGACATCCATGTCGAGCCCTATGAACAGGATTTCCGCATCCGGCTTCGCATCGACGGGGTCCTCAGCCTCGTCCAGGTCCAGCCGCGCTCGCGCTTCGATGCGGTCGCCTCGCGCATCAAGCTGATCTCGGCCATGGACATTGCCGAGCGCCGCCTGCCCCAGGACGGGCGCCAGTCGATCCGCTTTGCCGGGGAAGATGTCGACCTGCGCGTCTCGAGCCTGCCCGGCGCCTGGGGGGAAAGCCTGGTCATGCGCCTCCTCAGGAAACGCCAGGAACTACCGACACTGGAGGGCCTCGGCCTTGACGGCCCAGCCCGCCAGGCTTTCGACCGGATGATCCGGGAGCCGAACGGCGTCGTCCTGGTGACCGGTCCGACCGGTTCAGGCAAGTCGACGACGCTCTACCGCGCGCTGGCGCAGGTCAATGACGGACAGCGCAAGATCATCACGATCGAGGACCCGGTCGAGTATGACATGGCCGGCATCACCCAGGTCCAGGCCAGGGCCGATATCGGCTACTCCTTTGCACGCGGCCTGCGCGCCATCCTTCGCCAGGATCCGGACATCATCATGATCGGAGAAATCCGCGACGCGGAGACCGCGCGCATCGCGGTCCAGGCCGCCCTGACCGGCCACCTCGTCTTCTCGACCCTGCATACAAATTCTGCCCTTGCCGCCATCGAGCGCCTGACCGATCTCGGCATCGAGCCCTTCCTAATGTCTGCGGCCCTGCGCGGGCTCGTGGCCCAGCGCCTTCTGCGCAGGCTCTGCCCCGCCTGCGCCCGCCCGGCAGAGGCCAAGGACATCGACGCCGGACAATTATTGATACAGGAGGCCGTCGGGGTCGGCGCCCGGTTCTCGCCAGAGCTCCTGGCCGGCCCTTCTCACTGGAAGGTTGCGGCAGGATGCCCGCAATGCCGGGACACCGGCTATGCCGGGCGGGTTGCCGTCTTCGAGGCTGCCTGCCTCGACGGCGCCCTGCGTGAAGCCGCTGCCCGGTCAGCTGGCCCGCGCGCCCTGGAAGCAGCCGCGCGCGAGGCAGGCTTCCTGACCCTTTTCGAAACCGGCCTGCTCAAGGCGCGCAGCGGCCTGACCAGCGTCGCCGAAGTCCTCAGGGTTCTCTCCGCGGCCGCCGTGCGCGAAGACCTCGCCGAGGCAGCGCTGTGAACCTGACTTTCCGCTATAGGGGGTTTCGCGCCGATGGCAGCGAAGTCGAGGGCCGGATCAGCGCGTCGGACGAGGCGGATGCGCTTAACCAGCTCGGAGCCCAGCGCATAACACCTTTTGAGCTGAAATCCGGCGAGGCCGCCCGCCGGTTCGAACGTGTCAAGGCGCGCCCGGTCGACCGGGCGCGGTTCCTGCGCCAGCTGGCCATGCTGGCGCGCGCGGGTACGCCGCTTCTGGCCTGCTTTGACAGCCTGATCGAGGATGAGCCCTGCCGTGAAATCTCTGAACAGGCCCGCCTGATGCGGGCGGACCTGAGGGCCGGGGAACGCCTCTCCGGCGCCCTTAGCGAGCGCATGACGGGGCTGCCGGATTATGTGCCGCGCCTGATCGAACTCGGGGAAGCCACCGGCTCCCTGCCGGCGCGCCTGACCGAGATTTCTGCGCAGCTGCAGGCCGACCGCGCCGCAGCCGAAGAAATCCGTAACGCGCTGGCCTATCCGAGCTTCCTGGCGATCGCCGGCGCCGGCGCGGTCCTCTTCATCTTCACGGCCGTTGTCCCGCGCTTTTCGGCGCTCCTTGCAGACACCCGCGGCGAGATACCGGCTCTGTCCCGCTTCGTCCTGACGATCGGCGAGGTCGCCGGCGCCAATGTCCTGGCAATCCTTTCCGGCCTCGCCGGCCTGGTCCTCATGGCAACGCGCCTCGTTGCATCGCCTTCCGTCCAGCGCCAGCTGCTTGGGCTCGCCTTCAGCATACCGCTGCTCGGACGGTTCCTGTCTGCTGCAGATACAGCCCGCTGGGCCCGCATCTCGGGTACAGCGCTTGCCGCGGGAGCAGGCCTGATCGATGCGCTCACCCTTGCAGAGCGCGCCGTGCGCTCGCCGCGCCGCCAGGCAGGGCTTGCCGAGGTGCGCCGCGCTGTGCGCTCCGGCGCCGCCTTGGAACAGGCCCTTCGCGAGCATACCGATATGGATGCGATGACCATCAACCTGGTGCGCACCGGACGCCTGTCGGGTGACCTGGCAGCCCTGCTCCTCTTCGTCGCAGAAACCGGCGAGGCGGAAACACGCAATCTTGCCAAGCGCCTGACCGCCCTCGCAGAGCCGCTCGCCATCGCTTTCATAGCCGGGGTGATTGGCGTGGTTGTTATTGCCCTGGTCCTTGCCATGTCGAGCCTTTATGACTTCCCGATCGCCTGATGCTGACTGCCACAGAACAGGGGGTCTCCCTCGGATGAACCGTAAGCGCAACGAGCGCCCCACATACTCAACGCATTGACTTTGTGGCGAACGGCCCCGGCAGGAGTTCATCGAAGCGTTTCATCGGACGACCCTGGGCGATCGCCTCAAGCGTTGTCCTGAGGTAGCCGAACGGCTCGACGTCATTGAGCTTGCAGGTCTCGATCAGGGACGCGATGCGGGCACAGGCCTTCGTGTATCGACCCAGCGGATTCTGCTCAGTTTAGACTGCTAACGCGAATGCCTCAGAGCCCAACCGAAAATTAAGGTGAGTGATTTCAGCGACTTGTGATTCTCTGTGGTTGTCGAGACTACGGAGAATCTCAATGCCATGGACTGAAATCACTCGCCCCCATCATGACAGACGTTCGCTGCGCTATGCAAGTGACTGCACGGATGCGGAATGGTTGCTGATCGAGCCCTTTATGCCCGCTCGGTCCAGGGTGGGCCGGCCGCGGCGGACGAAGATGAGGTCGGTCTGGAACGCGATCCAGTACATCGCTGCGACGGGTTGTCAGTGGGCGCAGCTGCCGAAGGATTTCCCGCCTTTCACCACCGTGCAGTACTATTTCTACAAGCTGCGCGACAGCGGTGTGCTCGACCTCATCAACGAGGCCCTGGCCTGCGCTTCTCGGGTTCTGTCAGGTCGCGCGGCCGAACCGACGGCAGGTGTGATCGATAGCCAGTCGGTCAAGACAACCGAGAGCGGTGGGCCACGAGGGTTTGACGCAGGAAAGAAAGTGAAGGGCCGCAAGCGCCATATCATCACGGACACCGACGGAAACCTTCTGGCGGCCCGCGTTCATACCGCAGACGTTCAGGACCGTGACGGAGCTGCGGGCGTGATTGGCGATGCAAAAGACAGCTTCCCGACGTTGTCGCTGCTCTATGCCGATGGAGGCTATGCCGGCAACAAGCTGGAACTGGAGATGCTGAAAACCGACGGTCCAATCATCGAGATCGTCCGGCGTGCAGATGGTGCAAAAGGCTTTGTCGTCATCGCAAGACGTTGGGTCGTTGAACGTACCCTCGCCTGGATCGGGCGATGCCCACGCCTGGCCAAAGATTGGGAAACAAGCATTGCCTCTTCAGAAGCCTGGACCATCATCGCATCCATACGCCGCCTCTGCCGGCGTATCGCAAGACAAAGTCAAAGCCCTATGGAATTTTGAGTCAGACTCTCAGCAGGTGTTTTCATTCCGAGGGCCTGATGTGGCCTTCGGTTGTTGTAGAAGCTGATCCAGTCTCCGACGACGCGGGACGCGTGCTGGAGGCTTTCAAAGCGGTGCCGGTGGATACACTGTTCCTTCAAAGAACGGATGACGCGCTCGATCATGCCGTTCTGTTGTGGGCAGTGCGGGGTGATGAACTCCTGGCGAAGTCCATAGCTTCTGACGAGCTTGGTGTAGGACCTGCTGGTAAAAACCAACCCGTTGTCGCTTCGAAGCAGGAACGGCTCCGGAACCCGGCCGAGTGTTCCAAACCGGGTGATCAGCGCCTGCTCGCGAGCGCTGCCGGCCGTCGTTGCTTTGCCGGATCGCGAGAGGTGCCAGCCGAGCAGTTCGCGGGTGTGGCAGTCCATCACGAGCGCCAGGGAAGCCCACTGGTCGCGTCCTGCCCAGAGACGGGCAATGTCTGTCGACCATCGCTTGTCAGGCCGGGTGGCGACAGACGGCAGGGCCTCGATCCTCGGACGCCTGCCGATCGGTCGCTTGCGAACCTGCCAGCCCTTGATCTGGAAGATCCGCTGCACCGTAAGCGCTGCGAGCTCCCCACGTAGAAAGTAGCTTTCCCGGCGAGGATGTTTGC
>CAZIGV010000019.1:0-61236 GCA_964538945.1 uncultured Hyphomonas sp. | reverse complement strand
TCGCTCTTGCGCCGCCAGCAGCATCGCAGATACTTACACCGCGCGCGGCCTGAGCCGGTACACCGCTTGGCCGCCCCAGTTTCCACCCCTCAGGTGGACGTGACCCGCGACCCGAAGATCAGCTGGCGGTGTTCATTGTGAGATACACGGCCTGCAGCGCCTCATGGCCGCCGGCATTCGCCTGTCTGTGCGCCCTGTCATCCGCCCGCCCCGGCGCACAGGCTGGACACGCTCATCCAGGTGCTTAGGATGGAAGAGGGGATGACCGCTGATTCCAGCCTGTTGCGTACCTGCAGGTGGGGCCGGTCTGCGGGACCTTGTCAGACGCCGGGACATCAGAGGTCGGGGCGTATCATAAATGGGGGGGGTGTCAGACAATGCGCGTATTTAAGTCAGGCCTTATCACGCTGTCCCTGGTCCCGTTCATGCTCGCCGGCGGCTGTTCTGATCCGGCAGGCACGGGCGCCGCGGGGGCCGGCGCGCCTGCGCCTCAAAGCGGTTACGCCGTCGGGCGGGTGACGATGGAAGACGCCAGCCCGCTCCGGGGCGACATACAGGATGTAAGCGTGTCGATCAGCGGTATCAGCGATGCGGCGGAAAATGTCAGTTATCAGCCTGTCGTCTCACCCGAGGGCGTCTACAGGCAGCGCCTTGCGCCGGGCGAATACGCATTCAGCCTGTCGCACCTC
This sequence comes from uncultured Hyphomonas sp., assembly GCA_964538945.1. GTDB lineage: Bacteria > Pseudomonadota > Alphaproteobacteria > Caulobacterales > Hyphomonadaceae > Hyphomonas. The sequence continues at coordinate 60,547 of CAZIGV010000019.1, read as the reverse complement.
ACAGTCGTTCATGAAGGCCGCCGCTTCCGTCTGCCGCTTGAACCGACAGGCAGTCTCTCCCGGAAATCGCGCAATGCAGACAGCGGCATTGTCCAGGATTTCGTATGGAAGGTCAGCGGCCCGACCCCTTATGGCATCGAATCCGGCCTCAGCCAGACCAATCATACACACTGGTACGGTATGAGCATCAGCGTACGCGCCGACACCTGGAGATCCGATACAGGCTCAGCGCCGCGCCCCATCCCTGACGGCGCCGCGCTCAGCTTCACCCTGCAGCCGCTGAGCGCTTCCATCTCCGGAGACACGCTGCAGCCGGTCACGCTCGAGCGGATACAGGATCACACCTTCAGTGCCGCGCTGAATGATATCATCCCCGCCACTTATGAACTGTCGGGAAGCGTGACCCTGCCTGACGGCTCGCAGCGCCCCCTCCTCCTGAAGGTCGCAGGGAACTCCGCCTATACGCCGTCCGTGAGGATCACGCCCGAACCCGACGGACTTGTCTCGAGCATCCGCACGCAGCTGGTCAATTACGTGATTGATTAGGCAAGCGCCCTGGATGCGCCCGCTTGTCCTGCCGGCGTGCCGCGCCTTGACGACAAGACCGACCGCTGAGGCAGACAGGGGGCTGCTTGCTAGTCTAACAGCCTGGTCCCGTCTCCGCCCGCATGTCCGCCGCTCGGGCCGACCCCGTTCGGGACAGGCACGTCGCTGCCTTCATAGTCGGCATTGATCCGGATCCTCGCCGAGCTCTTTGTAATGATCTGGCGTGCGACAATCACCGTCCAGGCGCTGTCCTCTGCCGCCACCCCTTCGCCGCTGACCTCGAGAAAGCCGTTGCGGACATAGACGACCCCGAGGAGGCGCTCGACGATTTTTCCGGGCAGGGTGATATTGGGCTGACTGCCTGCAATGGTTGCCATGACCATGCCGGCATAGGGGCCGCTCTTGCGGCCGACCAGGCTGACCGAGGCGCTTGCGCCGTTAAAGAGCGGATCTGAGCCGTGATCGAAGAACAGGAACACGTCCTCTCCGGTCAGCCGGGCCGGACCCTGCAACTGCAGGTTCTTCCGGAAGAAATGATCGCCGGGTTCCAGAACAAGGGTCGCGTTGGCTTTGACGATAATCGGCTGGCAGTGGAAGCCGGGCTCAAGCGAATGTACTCCATGAGGCCCGTAGGTTATCGGGTTCGATTGTCCGTTACCGGTGAAGGGGCAGGAATTCATATTCGGGAAGACCATCGAGGCGAACGGGTCCGTGATGGGCGCAGCCCCGGTCCCCGGGGCCGGCACCATCGTCCCGCCGGTCGCGGTCAGCACGGCCTGGATCCTGCGGCCCGCGATGTGCGCCGGGTTATCGAGTACAATCTCCGCATTCGAATGTACCCCGCAGTCCGGGGCCTCGATGACGGATGTGTTCACCACATCGATCATCGCGCCGCCTGTGCCGGTCGCGAGCACGCAGAGGGGTGTCCTGCCGACCGGCGCTGCGGTGGCTTCGGCCTGGAACTTCCACCCGCCCGGGGGAAGCAGGCTGCCGAAGAATGAGGGCCGGGAGCCTTGGAGGAGCACCCGGACGGCGTTCTGGCCGTTCCAGTCGACAATCTCGTAAGTGCCCTCATAGTCCGGAGGGCTGTTCCAGCCCTCGAACTGTTTGTCCACGAATGAAGCAGTCCGTTCGGTGACGACCGAAGCATCAACGGCCAGGGACAGATGATGGGCGCCCTCCAGCGCGCCGGCATCGGCAATACTCTGCAGCCGGCTGCCGGAGGCGTTGACCCCGACAAATTCAGAGGCGCCCATGGCCATCAGGGCAAAGCAGGGCAGGGCGAAGGCCGTTATCTGAGCGACACTCCCCCGGCGGGCGTCCCAGAGTCGCCTGGCCGGAAGCGCAAAGCCCCTGAGGATGCGCGCCGCTAAGCACACGATCAGGCTCTTTTCCTCAGCGCGGCGGACCGAAGATCAGCTTCGGCCCTTGAGGCGCGGATAATGAAGCGGATCTGGTAGGACAGCAGCCGCCAGTTCAGGGGCTTCGTCACGAAAGACGTCGCCCCGAGGCGGAAGGCCCGGTCTATGGCCTCGACATCCTCCCTGCCGGTCTGCACGATAACGGCCAGATGCTGGAAGCGCGCATCGCTGCGCAGCTCAGCCAGGGTGTCGAAGCCGTTCAGGACGGGCATTTCCAGATCCAGCAGAATGACATCGTAATCGCCGGCCTCAACCAGGCTGAGGGCTTCGCGGCCATTGGCGGCGAGATCGACGACAACCGAGGGCGATGACAGATTGACCTGGGCAAACTCCCGCAGGATCGGGTCATCATCGACAAAGAGTATGCGCGTACCCTGCTTGAGTACATACTCGAACCTGATCATGCATGCTACCCTTGGCCCGTTCTGGGGATTTTACCATAATCCGCGGCTGTTTGATTTTTGATTAAGCTGCGACGGAACATTTAGGCAGGTCCGTTGATCCCCTGGGGGCGTGTCCAGGGCTTGTTGGCCCTGATTGGGAGTGATCAGACCTTCAGCCTGACCCGGCGGCGTCAGGACAGCTGGGGGCGGGGCCTGCCGGCCAGGGCGGGCGGCCGGGCTGCTCCTGTTCCGGCCTGAGGCAGGTCTGCGAACCGGACGGGGCTCCCGTAAAGGTAGCCCTGCAGGAAGTGAACCCCGGCTATGCGCAGCATCTGGGCCTGCGCCGCGCTCTCCACGCCTTCGGCTACAAGCTTCATCCCGAGGGCGCGGCCGACCCCGATGACGGCCAGGATGATCGCCGCCGAGGCCGTGTCATCAGCGCACTGGGTGACAAAGCTCCGGTCAATCTTGAGGGTCGAGAAATGCAGCCGGCGCAGGGCGTGAAGGCTCGTATAGCCGGCGCCGAAATCATCGAGCGCCACCCGCACGCCGAGGGCTGTAAGGCGGGCAAGCATCTGCTGGGCGAGGTCCTCGTTCAGGATCGCGGTCTCGGTCACCTCGATTTCGAGACGCTCCAGGGCAAAGCCGGTGAGGCGGCTGATCCGGGCAACCCGGTCGGCAAAGTCGAGCTGCTGGAATTCGCTGGCCGATGCGTTGACCGAGATGTGCAGGTCGGTCCGGGTCAGCGCCTCGCGCATCGCCCTCTCGAGGACGAAATCGGTCAGCTTTGCGATCACACCGTTGCGCTCGAGCGCGGGGATGAAGGCATCGGGGCGCCGCGGGCCTCTTTCGGGGCAGTCCCAGCGCACCAGGGCCTCTGCCTTCCCGGAAAACGCCCCATTCCGGTCCATGATCGGCTGGTAGACGAGGCTCAGATGGCCGTCGGCGATGGCCCGGGCAAGGTCGCTCCCGGTGTCATCGCCGGCCGGGGCGGCCACCGGCGCCGCCGGGTTCGCGCGGCTTGCCGCCAGGGTCCGGTCAAGGACCTCTGAAATCGCCGCGGCATCAATGCCGGCTCTGTCACCTGACCGGGCGGCTGTCTCGGCGCGCGAGGCGGCCCGGGCGACTGCCGAGGCCCCGAGGCTCAGGCTCATCGATTTCAGGGCATGGGCGGCCTGTGCGCAGGCCTCAAGGTCGCCCGCGGCAAGCGCGGTCCTGAGGTCCTGCAGCCTGGCCGGCGCATTTTCCGCATAAAGTGCCTCGACCCTCGCGACGAAGTCCGGCCGGCCATTCAGGGTCATGGCAGACAGCTCGGCCCGGATGGCGGGATCAAACAGTGTCTGATCGGCCGCCGCCTGCGCCGCGGGGGCAGGTCTTGCCGGTTCAGCCGACTGGCTGGCGAGATGTCCGCAATAGGTTTCCAGGGCCCCGGCAATATCGATCAGCGTGAAGGGCTTGTGGATGACCCCGTCCATACCCGCCTCGCGCCAGGCATGGCTGGCCGATCCGACGACATGCGCCGTCAGCGCCAGGATCGGGGTGCGCCTCTGGCCCCGGCCGGCCTCCTCCCGCCGGATCAGGGCGGTCGCCTCGAAACCGTCCATGACCGGCATGGAGCCGTCCATGAAGACAAGGTCAAAGGCTTCGTTGCGCAGGCGCCCGGCCGCCTCGGCGCCGTTCTCGGCGAACATCGCCGTGACGCCCAGCTGCTGCAGCGCTTCGCTGGCCACTTCCCGGTTGAGCTCGGAATCGTCCACCACCAGGACCCGCGCGCCCGGGAACCGGACGGCAGAGACGGCGCGCGGGCCGCTCTCCTTCAGGGTGAGAGGCGCGCCGGCATGGATCTGGGCTGCGAGGGTCATGATGTCACTGCGCCGGACGGGTCGCTGCAGGCGGCAGGCACGGGTCTCGTTCTCGCTCGCGTCCGCGCCTGCGTCCCCGTTTTCGTCCTCGTTTCCCGGCGCCGCGATCAGGATGGTGGGCACGCCGGGCACCGGCGCCGTTCCCGGCCCGCCCGCTGCCCGGAAGGCCGCGGCGATGCCTGGCTGCGGATCAGAAACTGAGAGGCCGAAGGCGGCGAGATAGCGGGCCAGCGCCTCGCCGGTCATGCGCCCGACGCCCTCTATGGAGACCTTTGGCGCAGACCTGCCGGGATCGAAGGGCGCCGCCGCGCCCGCGGGGCTGAGGGCCGCCTCAAAGGCAAAGGTTGAGCCCTCGCCGACGACGCTCGAGAGCTGCCATTCGCCGTTCATTGCGCGCACCAGGCGGTCACAGATCGTCAGCCCCAGGCCGGTGCCGCCATACCGGCGGGTGGTGGACCGGTCAGCCTGGGAAAAGGCCTCGAACAGCGAGGGAAGCTTCTCTTCCGGAATGCCGCATCCGGTATCTGTCACACTCAAAAGAACGCGGTCCGGCCCGGTCCGGCCGGGCTCGATGGCAATCAGCACGCCGCCGGTTTCGGTGAACTTGATTGCATTATTGACGAGGTTGCCCAGGACCTGGCGCAGCCGGGTCGGATCGCCCGTCACCGGCCCGATCCGCGGATCGACAAAGACGGCGAGATCAAGCCCCTTCTGCCCGGCGCGCTCCATGAACAGGCTGGCCACGTCTTCGGCGACTTCGGCAAGATCGACCTCGACGGCCTCGAGCTCGAGCTTTCCGGCCTCGACCTTGGAGAAGTCGAGAATGTCATTGATGATCCCCAGAAGCGACTTGCCGGACTTGGCGATCACATCGGCATAACGACGCTGTCGGGGGGGCAGGTCGGCGTTTGCCAGCAATTCGCTCAGCGCCAGGATACCGTTCATCGGGGTGCGGATTTCATGGCTCATCATCGCCAGGAAATCGGACTTTGCCGACGTGGCCTCCTCGGCCGCGATCTTGGCGAGGGAGAGCTCTGCGGTCCGCTCCGAGACCTGCTCTTCCAGGCCCGCCAGCTGGGCGGCGATGCGTTCATCCCTGGCCCTGATGCCGCTCATCATCGACTGAAAGCTTGCGACGAGGTCGGCCACCTCCCCGTCGGCGGCGATGTCTGCCTTGCGGCCATAATCGCCGGTCTCTCCGACGGCGAGGGTAAAGGCGGCCAGCTCGGTGATCGGGCGGCTGATCCGGCGCGCCATACGCAGCGCTATGACGAGGCCGAGCATCAGCGCGGCGCCGACCCCGGCCATGCTGATCAGAACCGCGCTGACGATGCGGCCCCTCAGTCCCGGCGTCTCTCCCAGCAAGGTGATTTCGCCGACCGTCTGCCCCTCGCTGATGATGGGGGCCGAGACCAGCAGCGTGCCGCTGTTGAAGACCGACCAGAGAGGGGCGCCGGTGTCTCCGGCGAGGTGTGCGTCGGAGTTGAGACGCACGCCTGCGCCGGTTTCAGCCAGGAGAACGCCTTCGGGGCTGACGACGCGTGCATAGATGATGTCCGGCATCTGGACGATGGACCGGATGGCAAGGAACACGCCGGCGCTTTCGCCCCGTCGGGCAGGCTCAGCCGCCAGTGATCCGATCACCCGTGCGGTCTGAAGGAGACGCTCGGTTTCGAGCGCGGTCTGCCGCCTTGCATCGATCCAGCCGGAGATCGTTGCGGTCACGACGCCGGTGGTGATCAGAGAGACCAGCACCAGGCCGAGGAGCTTCTGGCTGATCGAAGAGCCGCGAAACCAGGCCATTTGCATGTCGTGCAGGTCCCTCAGAAGATCAGGCCATTTCTGTTCAGCGGCGCTCCATCTAGGGCCTTTACTGGTAATATTTGATTGACGGGGACCCTCAGAATTCTTGCAAAAAACCCCGCTCCGGCCGGCCAGGCCCGTCTTTCCAGGCCCGTCTTTCCAGGCCCGTCTTTCCAGACCCGTCTTGCCGGGCGCGGATTCCGGCAAAGGCTGCCAGCGGGCACCCGGCCGGATCAGACGGACGGGGTTAATGGCTGCGGACCGGTAAACCAGCTGCTGCACGCAAAGCCCCTGAAAGCCTGCGCCGGCATCCGGGACTGCCTTCGCGGCACGTATTGACCGCACGCGGCCCGGCTTCAAGAAAGGCTGTGAAGGCACGTCACGCGCTGCCCGGCCGGGCCCGGGGCGGGATCAGGGAGGAAGGCATTGAACCTCGATTTTTCGGACGAGCAGAAGCAGCTGCGCGAGCAGGTTCGCAGGTTTCTGAGCGAAAACTGTACGCCCGCCCATGTGCGCGCGGTGCTCGAAGGGCCTCAGACCCATGACCGGGCGCTTTATAAGGGGCTTGCAGAGCTTGGCCTTCTGGGCGCGGCGATTCCGGAAGCCTATGGCGGCGCCGGGCTGTCGCATCTGGAGCTTTGCGTGGTGGCCGAGGAGCTGGGGCGTGTCCTCGCGCCGGTGCCGGTCGCCTCATCGATTTACCTGGCGGCCGAGTTCCTGATGCAGGCCGGCTCTGACCATCAGAAGGCGGCCTGGCTGGCGCGTCTGGCATCGGGCGAGGCGGTTGGCACATTTGCGCTGGTTGAGGGGCCGGGGCGGGTTACGCCCGGTTCCATCACGGCGAAGGTCACAGCCGGCCGGCTGTCGGGCGTGAAGGCGCCGGTGGCGGACGCCATGGCCGCCGATTTTGCGGTGGTTGCGGCCCGGGATGAAGCGGCGCAGCTGTCCTTGTACATCGTTGATCTGTCTGCTGAGGGAGTGCAGCGCGCGCCGCTGGAGTGCATCGATCCGTCGCGGGGGCAGGCCCGGCTTGAATTTACCGGCGCGCCGGCCGAGCGTCTGGGCGCGCCGGGCGATGGCTGGCATATTACCACCCAGGTCTTCGACCGGGCGGCCGTCCTGATGGCGTTCGAGCAGCTGGGCGGCGCAGACCGTGCCCTCGAGATGGCGCGTGATTATGCGCTCGAACGCATGGCGTTCGGACGTCCGATCGGATCCTTTCAGGCGATCAAGCATATGCTTGCCGACATGTATGTCTCGGCGACCCTGGCCCGGTCCAACTGCTATTACGGCGCCTGGGCCATGGGGGCCGGCGCGGCGGAGCTGCCGGTTGCGGCGGCCACTGCGCGCGTCTCGGCCACAATCGCTTTCCAGCATTGTGCCAAGAACAATATCCAGGTGCATGGCGGCATGGGCTTTACCTGGGCCTTTGACTGCCATCTCTTTTATCGCCGCTCCAACGCGCTCGCACTGGCGCTCGGGTCGCAGTCGACCTGGGAGAGTTATCTGATTGAACGCATGCGGGCCGGCAATGCCGCGGCAGCCGCCTGACGGGAGGACGGGACATGGATTTTGAAGATACACCGACAGAAGCCGCTTTTCGCCGCGAGGTGCGGGACTGGATTGATGCGCATGCGCCCTGGCATCTTGAAGACGAACTGAAGCGCGCAAGCTTCGGATCGAACGGCATCGTGAGCGAAGATCCGGTTGCGGCCGCAAAGGCCTGGCAAAAGAAGAAGGCAGAGGCCGGCTGGGCCTGCCTGCACTGGCCAAAGGCCTATGGCGGGGGCGCACGCACACCGATCGAACGGGTCATCTGGGGCCAGGAGGAAGGTGTCTTCGGTGCCCTGACCGGCGTGTTCACGATCGGACACGGCATGTGCGGCCCGACGGTCATGGCCTGGGCGGGCGAGGCGCATAAGCGCGAACTTCTGCCGCCGCTGGCCAGCGGGGAGCATATCTGGTGTCAGCTCTTCTCCGAACCAGCGAGCGGCTCCGACCTTGCGGGGCTTCGTACCCGGGCGGTGAAGGCTGAGGATGGGTCAGGTGACTGGATCATCAATGGCCAGAAGATCTGGACAAGCGGCGCGCAGTACTCTGACTGGGGTCTGCTGATTACACGCACGAACCCGGATGTGCCCAAGCATAAGGGCCTGACGATGTTCTTCCTGTCGATGAGGTCGCCCGGCGTGGACATCCGCCCGATCCGGCAGGCAAACGGCGCCTCCGGCTTCAACGAAGTCTATTTCACCGATGTGCGCATTCCCGACAGCCAGCGACTGGGGGAGGTCGGCCAGGGATGGGACGTCTCGCTGACGACCCTGATGAATGAGCGCCTGTCGATCGGCTCGGGCATGTCGACCGGTTTTCCCGAGCTCTTCCGGTTCTGCATGGACGCTGAAATCGACGGCAGGCCGGCGGTGGAAGATTCGGCCGTGCGTTCCCGCCTTGCCCAGATCGCGGTCCGGCAGAGCGGGCTCAAATATACCGGCATGCGGGCGATCTCGGCGCTCTCGAAGGGCGAGACCCCCGGGCCTGAAAACTCGATCGGCAAGCTGGTTGCCGGTGCGACGATGCAGGACCTGGCGATCTTCGCCCTCGACCTTCAGGGTCAGTGCGGTGTGCTCTGGAGTGAGGACAGCCCCCAGCAGGGCCGGTTCCAGGCGATGCTGATGCGCTCGCCGGCCACCCGCATCGAGGGCGGCTCGGATGAGATCCTGCGCAACATCATCGCAGAACGCGTGCTGGGCCTGCCCGGTGACATTCGCGTCGACAAGGATGTGGCGTTCAGGGACATCCCGACCAGCGGACGAAGGAAGACCTAGGAACGGTTATCCGGGTGGCCGGCCTGCGGGCTGCCCCCCCGGCTGCCCCCCCGGCTGCCCCCCCGGCTGACAGGCGCTGAGCCCGAGGACCGGCAGGATCGTTTCCCATCCTTCGCCGTCACGGATCAGGATTTTGCCGCTGCGGATGCGCTGTCCGCCCTCGATGTCCTCCCCGGGCGTGACCGAGACGGTGATGGTCCGGCCGGGCGCGCTGAAGACGGTTTCGGTCATGAACTGACCGAAGAGGTCCCCGCCGGCGCCGGTCTGGGTGAGGTCTGTTTCTGTGCCCTGAAGGCTGAGCTTGCCGGCCTGCGACTGGGCCTTGCTGAAGAAGATGAACCGGCGAGGCTCGTTAGCCGTCCAGAGGAACAGGGCACATTCATCCGGCTGCAGGGTCTGGGGACCGAGCTCATCGGGCCGGGCGGGCGCTGCGGGCATGCCGGTCACGGCGGCGCGCGCGCTTTCGGGGACTGGGGCCGTGCTGCTGCAGCCGGCCAGGGCGAGCAGGACAAGCGACGAAAAGGCGGGGATCATGTGGCAGCGGGTCATGCGCGGCGGGTCCTTCAGTTGGGGCGGCTTGTATCCTGATAGAAGACGAGGCCTTCGGGCGTGTTCCTGAAGCCAAGCGCAGGCAGCAGGCCCGCGGCATCCGGGTCGAGCGCTGCAGCCAGGACCCTGATCTCGGTCGATCCTGCCTGATGAAAGCGGATGTCGAGATCAAATCTTTCCTGAGCCGGCCCGGTCCCTGACAGCCGGATCAGGACCGCCCCCGCCTCGCAGGTCAGATCACCCGACACCAGCGGCCAGTCCCGGCCGTACTGCAGGCCGATGCGGCGCACGGTGTCGAGGCTGGCCGTGCCCGATGCGGCCAGGCAGGCGCCGTCCTGCGTCAGGGTCACGGCCCCGGCGCGAAGGCTGAGCGTGCCGCCTGCCTGGCGCAGTTGCGGCCTGAGGTTCGAGAGCCGGGCGAGGTCGGCATTGACCGACAGGTCCGTGATCCTGATCTCACGGCCGGCAAGGGAGGCGTCCAGGCGGCCTTCAACCGCTCCGGCCGACAGCTGCACGCCTGCCGCAGGCCTGCCAAGGATCAGGCTCATCGGCTGCGATTTCAGGCCAAGCGTGCCGAGATCGACGCCGGCGGAGACCAGGCCTGTCATCTGGCCGTCCCAGACTGTGCCGCGGGCCTGCTGCCAGCTCAGCCCGCGCTCGGCGGCGCCCGACAGTCGCAGGGCAAAGGATAGCGGAATGTTCGCTGCGACCGTCGCGGCCAGGGACACGCTGAACAGGGCAATCACAAGCAGCCGGAACATCAGCCTTGTGTCCCTGAAAACTCGAAACTGCTCCGGACGAAGCCGTTTGCGCTGTCATTCATCGAGGCCCGGCTGATCTCGGCGCCTGAGCTGCGCCGGATATCGAGCAGCCAGCTGAACACGGTGCTGGCCGGGGCGTCGTCGAGCTGGACGGCGACCGTGCCCTGCGCGTCGACGAGGACGCGCACAATCGTCAGTCCGCGGGTGCTGGCGGCCTCCAGAATGATCCGGCGAAGGTTGTCAGGGTCGGCTGGCGTTGTCGCAGGGGCGCCTGCGGCCGGCCTGCCGGCCGACTGGCGCGAAATCGCCTCGAGGGTGCGGGCGGCCTGCTCCGCGCCGCGCTGGGCGCTCTGCTTTGTCCGCATCGCCGGCAACCAGATCAGCTGCACCAGGATCATCAGGGCCGCGAGGCCGGCCGCAACAGAAATCAGCAGGCGTTCGCGCGGGGTCCTGTCATGCCAGTAGCGCATCATGTTCCCGCCTCCAGCGTGATATCCCCCACGACACGCTCATCCTGCTTGCGCGAGTCGCCGAGGGTGACCGTCAGCCCCCGGGATTCCAGTTGTGTCTTGATCTCGATGTCGCCGCCAAACTCCGGATAGGACAGGCTCGCGACCAGCTGGCCGGTATCGGCGTCAAAGCGCAGGCCCTGAAGGGTGACCGGCCCGGCTTCGGGAAGGGCTTCATAGAGCAGGGCACTGAGCTCAAGGAAGCCGGGCTGCGGCGCGCCCCTGGACGGGTCAGGTCCGCGAACAACGGCGCCGAGGTCTTCGGGCACCGGCGCGCCGGGATGGGCGGCTGCGTAAACCGAGCGGGCCCGGGCATCGAGCGCGTCCTGCAGCCGCGACAGCGCGCGTGCTTCCAGAGCGGCCGCGCCCGCAAACAGGACCAGGGTTGCCGCCGCGCCCGCCAGCACGGGGCGCCAGGCCCGCAGATCGAAGCCGGTTGCGGCCTGCGGCGCAAAACGGCCCTGGCGCAGATCGGTGAGCGACCCCTGAAGCTCTGCCCACTGCGCCAGGCGCAGGATCAGGCTGATTTCCGGCTCGCTGGCGGCCGGCCGGCCGAGCCGCCCGGCCATCGCGGCGCCCAGCAGGCGGGCGGGCGGACCGCCCGCCGGCAGGAGGGCCTGCAGGGCATCGTCGGGAAGGCCGGCGTCCGCGGCGAAGCGCACGTCCGGCGAGGCGAAGAGGAGGTGGCGACCGGCGTCGACAACCATGTTTTCCCCCGGCAGCACCGAGATATCCGCAACCAGGCGCGCCTGACCGAGGTTCAGGGCGCGCAGCCGGTCGATCCAGGCGTCCATCTGCGCCGGATCGACCACAAAGGCCGGCCGCGATCCGGCCGGGCCGGAGGGCTGGCCGACCGCAACATGCACCTCTTCAACCGGAACGGCGATTTCGTCCTCAAGCGCATAGGCCGCTGACCGGCGCAGCAGGTCCGGGGGCTGGGCGGGAAGGCGGACGCTGTGACAGCCGACCTCGGTTCCTGGAACCAGGATGATGACCTCATCCCTGGGCTGAGCCGGCACGGTGTCGCCGCAGACGAAGGTGATGCCGGCGCCTTCCGCAATCGCACACTCAACCGGTGCGCCGGGTTCCGGCAGGAGAGCATAGATGCGCCGCCCCATCAGAACGCGCCCACCCGGCGCTCGACCAGGACGGCTTTGCCCGGCGTATCGGTCTGATAGGTCAGGGCGATCTTCTCCTGGCTGGCGCCGACCCTGATCTCGGCGTCCACCCGGACATAGCCGGCGCGCAGGCTCAGGGCCGCATCATCGCGGCTTTCCGGCGCAATCTGGCTGATCACGTCCAGGCCGAGGAAGGCATCAAGCGAACCCCAGCCGGACACCGGCCGGGCGCGGATCGCCCCTTCGGCCTCCTCAAGCGTCATCACCTCGGACAGCCTGGCCGCCAGCAGGGGCGCATGCGAGGGCTTCAGCGTGTCGATATTGAGGGGCGCCAGGTTCGTATCCGGCCGTACACAGATGTTCCCGGAAATGCGCCGCAGGATGTCGGCTGTGTAGCCCTCGACGGCCCGGACCTCGCTGACATTCTCCATCAATCGGTTGGCTGTGCGATAGGCAACCGGCCGGCGCCGATAGGTTTCGGCTTCCGCGCCATAGGCGCGCGCCTCCTCATCGCCGTCGATCCAGTCGGCGGCCGTGTCGGCAAGTCTCTCAGCGTCCCCGGGCAGGATCCCGGAATGCACGAGCAGGCGCCTGTACGCCGCGTGCGCGGCCGGCCCGCCGGCATCCGCGCCCAGGCTGTTGAGGTTGAAACAGTTGGAGGCGTCCGACAGCGTGGCGAGGATCATGCCGCGCTCAAGCGGGAACGCGGCGGGCTTTGCGAAGGCCTGCGTACCCAGGCTTTCGACCTGCAGGACGCTGAGGCCGGCCACGGCTTCAGCTGAGCGTGCGGCCCAGATAATCTGCGTGCGTTCATCCGACAGACGCGCGAGCGCAAGACTGCGCCCGAGGCTTTCGACCGCGCCAAGGGCTGCAATCGACATCACGGCGACGATCATCAGGATCGACAGCAGGGCCGCGCCGCGCTCGTTGTGTGCGATCATGCGTGTCATCCGGAGGCTCCGACGCTGTAGGCAAGTGTGAGCTGGTCGTCCGCGCCAAACGTCAGGACCAGCTCAACAAAGTCGGGGTGTGTGCCCTCCGCCGTTCCGGGCCACACCGCCTCCCACTGACCCGCCTTGCGGTAGCGGATGCTGAGATCGACGATCCCATCAGCCATGACGCGCTCGACCCTTGGCGTGTCGGCAACCGGGTCCGGCCGCAACCAGGCGGTCCGGATCAGGGCGCCCTTCTCGAGGCGATAGGAGACCCGTTGCAGATCGCTGCGTTCACCGAGACCTGCCGGGTCCGACCAGCCGGCGCGAACGAACCGCACCACTTCCCCGTCGCCGCGCGCCAGGCCTCCGGTAAATCCGGCGGGCAGGGCATAGCCGTCAGCGTCGCGGGAGGCGCGCCGGGTGATCAGGCTGAAATCCGCCCGCATCAGGGCGTCGGCTGCGATCAGCTCGCGGGCGCTGGCCATGCGCGCGTCGACAGCCTCGCTGGCCTGAAGGGTCTGCAGCATCAGCAGTGTGCCGCTGGTGGCGAGCATTGCGGTCACGGCCAGGGCGACCAGTGTTTCCACCAGTGTGAAGCCTGAGGCGGGCGAGGAGGGGGGCGCGGTCATCGCTCTGTCCTCAGCGACTGGACGCGCGCCAGAACCTGGCGGGTGACCGGATGATAGACTTCGACGCCGATCAGCAGCAGGCCTGTTTGCGGCGCAGCGCTGATCGTTCGCGACCATTCCAGCCGCCGGCCGCGCTGCAGGCTTTCGCCGGTCTCCAGGCCGGGGGCAACCGGCGGCGGAGCGGTCATGGCCTCGGCCATGAGGTTGCTCGCCTCAATCTCGGCAAAGGCGCGCAGGTCAACATGCGACGCGCCGATCTGGGTCTGGTTTGACAGGTGGATCATGCCGATCGCCGCAATCGAAAAGACGCCGAGCGCGGCGATCACTTCCACCAGACTGAACCCCTTCTGACCGCGATCAGACATGGCTGTCGTCCCATATGACGGCGCCGTCTGGCCGGACGGTCAGCGCCAGGCGGCCGGTTTCCCAGATCAGGACCAGCCCGGGGGCGACAACAATTCCCGTGGGATCAAACAGGATCTCGGGCGGCGCTGTCCCGGCGGCAAAGCGTGCGCGCGGCCTTGCCTCCTGCAGCGCGAGGGTGATGTCCGGACCGAGCTCTACGCTGCGGCGTGCGCCCGCCAGCCAGTTTCCATTCTCCCATCTGAGGTGCTCGTAACCGTCCTGTCTCAGGCGGACGGCCTGGACCTGGCCGGAGAGGATCGCGCGGTCGCGGATGTCTGCAAAGTCGCGGCTGAGCCTTTCGGCTGCGGCGAGGCCGGCCGCCGGCCGGGCGGGCAGGGTTGCCACCACCGCCATCGCGGCGAGCGCCAGCAGGAAGACCGCGACAAGCGCCTCCGACAGGCTGAAGCCTGCCCGGGCGTCGCGCGCCTGGGGGCAGAGGGCCGTGGTCAATTCCAGTTCCCGATATCGTCCGGCGTCCCCGCCTCGCCGTCCGGGCCGGCGGAGAAGAGGTCATAGGCGCCGCCGGAGCGTGTCCCGGGAACGACGTAACGATAGTCATTTCCCCAGGGATCGGGCTGCAGGCGCTTGATGTAGCCGCCCGGCCGGTACTGGCCCCGGCCCGCATCCGAGGGCTCGGTCTTCAGGGCGGCGAGCCCGGCCTCGGCGCTCGGATAGCGGAACATGTCGAAGTTATACTGCTCGAGCGCGCTTTCCATCGCCGCAATATCGGCCGACGCCTTATCGATCCGCGAGTTGCCGAGGACCGGCACGACCGCAATCACCACGGCCGTGGCCAGGAGGGCCATGATGGAGACCGTCACCAGGAGCTCCACCAGCGAAAAGCCCCGCTGGGGGGCCTGCTTTCGGGCCTGCTTTCGGGCCTGCTTTCGGGCCGGGCTGTCTTCAGGCGGTGTCATGTCTTGAGCGGTTTGCATCGAAGCCTCAGATCGCAGGGTGGCCTATTGCAGGGCCAGTGTGTTCAGTTGAAGGATCGGCAGCATGATCGACAGGACGATCAGCGCGACAAGGCCTCCCAATAGCACGATAATCAGGGGTTCCATAAGGCTGAGCGCGGTCGATGCGGCGCTTTCGAACTCGCTTTCGAGAAAGTCGGCCGAGCGTGTCATCATGCCGGGAATGTCCCGCCCGGCCTCGCCGCTGGCCACCATGTGCACCATCATCGCCGGAAAGGCGCCGGTGGCCTTGAGGGCAAGCGCAAAAGAGCCGCCGCCGCGCACTTTTTCGGCGATCTGGTCGGCGGCCTCCCGAAAGACGGAGCTGGTCATCGCCCCGCGCGCTGCCTGCAACGCGTCGAGCACCGTTGCGCCCGAGGCGGAGAGGGTCGAGAAGATCCGCGCGAAGCGGGCGGCCGAAACCGTGCGCGTCATGTCTCCGATGACCGGAAGGCCGAGCAGGAGGCGATCGAGCCGGCGCCGGACGACCGGCGCGCGGGCAGCGCGCGCCAGCAGCCAGAAGCCGGCTCCCCCTGCCACAAGCATAAGCCAGCCCCAGCGGCGCAAGAGGTCTGACAGGGCGATCACCTGGGTGGTCAGCCAGGGAAGGTCGGCCCCGAACATGTCGAACTGTTCGACCAGGCGCGGCACGACACCGACCATCAGCATGGCCACCATGCCAAGCGCCATGACCGACAGGAGGGCCGGATAGATCAGCGCAGAGCGCACCTTCTGCCTCAGGCGCCAGCTGTTCTCGAGATAGACCGCCAGGCGCTCCATCACTTCGCCCTGGCGGCCGGAGAGCTCACCGGAGGCGACCACCGAGCGAAAGAGGGGCGGAAAGGCCTTTGGGGCGCAGGCCAGGGCGCCTGCGAAGGTTGCCCCTTCCGTCACTTCGCTCAGCACGCGCTGGAGGATGGCGGCGGTCTCGGGCCGGGTGCCCTCACCCGAGGCGGCCGTCAGGGCCTGTTCCACGGTCAGGCCGGATTGCAGCAGGACAGCAAGCTGGCGGGCGAGCAGGGCGCGGTCCTTCTCGGAAAGCCTGCCACCTGCGAGCCTCGCTGCAGAACCGGCATTTCCGGAAACCGGGAGGACATCGACCGGCACGAGGTCGCGCAGGCGCAAGGCGCGCCGCGCGGCGCGGGCGCTGTCGGCCGCGATAATGCCTTTTGACTTCTTTCCGCTGGCATCGAGCGCGACATACTCAAAGGCCGCCATCGCGCGCCTCCTTGCGGCAGACGCGCAGGACTTCCGCAATGCACGTTTCCCCGGCAAAGACATGCCGGCGCGCATTTTCGATCAGGCGATGATGATGGGCAAAGGCCGCCTGATCGATGTCGTCTTCGGTGGCGTTGGCGTGCAGCAGCGCCCGGATTGCGGGATCAACAATCAGAAGCTCATAGATCGCGATCCGGCCGAGGAAGCCTGAATGGCCGCAGGCCATGCAGCCCACCGGTTCATAAAAGGTCGCCTCAGGCAAGGCGCCCTCCGGGCCATGGGCGATGTCCAGCGCATGATAGTGCGCCGGCGTGGCCGCGATCGGCGTCTTGCAGACCTCGCAGAGCCTGCGAACAAGGCGCTGGGCCATCACGGCGCGCAGCGTTGAGGCCATCATGTAGGTCTCCACGCCCATGTCGCGCAGGCGCGTGATCGCGCTGGCGGCGCTGTTGGTGTGGAGGGTCGAGAAGGCAAGCCGGCCTGTCGATGCAAACTCGAAGGCGGCCTCGGCGGTTTCAAGGTCGCGGATCTCGCCGACCATGACGATATTGAAGTCCTGCCTCAGGATGTTGCGCAGGGCACGTGCGAAGGTGAGGCCGACCTTCGCATCCATCTGCGTCTGGCTGATGCCTGCCAGGCCGTATTCCACCGGATCCTCGAGTGTCATGATATTGACGTTGCCGGTATTCAGCCTCGAGATCGACGAATAGAGTGTTGTCGTTTTGCCGCTGCCCACCGGACCGGTGACCAGGATCACGCCATTGGGCTGCTGCAGGACCTGATCGAAGCGCTGGTAGGTGTCGGCGTCCATCCCCAGCTGTTCAAGCGTCAGCAGGGCGTTCTGGGTGTCGAGCAGACGCAGGGCCACGCGTTCGCCGAAACGGGTCGGAAGGATGGCGACGCGCACGTCGATCGAGCGGCCGCCGGCCTGCAGCGAGATCCGGCCGTCCTGGGGCAGGCGCCGTTCGGCGATATCGAGCCTTGCCATCACCTTGATCCGGCTGACCAGCGGGGCGGCGAGTTTGCGCGGCGGTGTCAGAACCTCAACCAGGTCGCCATCAATCCGGTAACGGATGGAGAGTTTGTCCTCAAACGGATCAACATGGATATCTGAGGCGCGCCGCTTGACCGCTTCATGGATCAGTCCGTTGATCAGCCGGATCACAGGCGCATCGTCGGCGCCGCCAAGCAGGTCTGCCGCCTCCGGAATGTCGTCGATCAGGCTCTCGAGGCCGCCGCGGCTGGCCATGGCAGCCTCAACATCCGTCTCCCCCATCGGGCTCTGGCTGAAGGCGCGTGTCAGTTCGCGCTCGAACGCAGCCCTGTCCATCGCCTCAAGCTGGCAGGACCGGGCCAGCGCCCGCCGGGCCTCGATCAGCGCCAGGGCATTCGCACCGGCGCGCACGCCGATCGTCAGAACCGGCCGGTCGGTCAGCACGATGAGGCCTTTATCCTTGGCAAACGCGTAGGTGAACTGGGTGACTGACATGATGGCACGATACGCCTTACTGGGGCGGCCGGCTCCCGAGCACGTCAGATACGAAGGCGTCGAGCCCGTTCACTCCGGTATCTGCGCCGTCCCAGAGCTCCTCAGCCCGGATATAGCGATAGCTGCGCGACGTGGCTGCGCGGGCCTCGTCCTGATTGCGCACGACCGTCGGACGGATGAAGACCATCAGGTTTGTCCGCACGCGTGCCTTGCCTTCGGAGCGGAACAGCCGGCCGGCGAAGGGGATATCGCCGAGGAAGGGGACCTTTTCTTTGGTGACCGTCTCCGACTGCTCGATCAGGCCGCCAATCACGATGATCTCGCCATTGTCGGCGAGGATGCTGGTCTCGATCTTGCGGGTGTTGAAGATGAGGTCCTGGGTTGCGATACCGACCATATTGGCGATGCTGGAGACTTCCTGCTGGATGTCGAGGCGAACCGAATCATCGGTCGAGATACGCGGCGTCACGTTCAGGCTGAGGCCGATTTCCTTGCGTTCAACCGTCCGGAACGGATTGGCATTGCCCTCTCCCAGAACTTCCCCGGTGACGATCGGCACTTCCTGGCCGACCAGCAGCGATGACTTGCCATTGTCGAGCGTGAGGTTGAAGGGTTTGGACAGGATCCGCGAATTGGTATCGTTCTCGACGGCGGTCAGAACCGCGCCGAACAGCGTATCACCGTCCCGGCCGCCCCCGCCGACGGTCAGTCCATTCAGGCCGAGCAGCGAATTGATGGCGCTCGATGTGAACGGGTTCGTGCTGCCCGTCGCAGGCGGCGTCCCGGTGCTGAGGGCGCCGGCCAGGGCGAGCAGGTTGGGCGCCGAGCGCGAGAAGTTGGTCGTCGCGAAGGGCACGGAGGTGTTGCCGGTACCGGAAAGCAGGAACTGCAGCCCGAGTTCGCGCGCGGTATCGTCAGACATCTCAACGATGATCGCTTCGACGAGAACCTGCGCGCGCCGCTTATCGAGATCGGCAATCACCCGTTCCAGTGTCAGCAGGGTTTCGGTCGGTGCGCTGATGACCAGAGAGTTCGTCGGCGCGTGATGGGCGATCGTGCTGGGCACAGAGTCCGCAGAGAAGTCGCCGCGGCGAACGGACATTGCGTCGGCGACTTTTTCAAGGATCGGAACGACTTCCGCCGCGTCCGCATTGTTGAGGGAGATGACGCGCAGCGTATCTTCAACCCGGTCCGACTGGTCGAGCGTCTGGGCGACACTGAGGGCGCGTGAGACGGCAAGATCGTCCCCCCGCACGACGAGGGCGTTACCGGTGGGGGCGGCCACAACGGTGAAGTTTGATGAGAAGTTTTCCTCCCCGCCGCGCTGGTTGAGCGTGGTCAGGATGGTCTGCAGTTCGGCGGCGGGCACGTTCTTCAGCGTCAGGGTTTCGGTGCGGGTCTCATCGCGGTCGAGGTTTGACACGACACTCAGGATGCGGGGCAGGTTGGAGGCGTAATCCACGACAACCAGCGTGTTCGACTTGGCGTTGGCCACGACCATGCCCTGGGAATCGACAAACGGCTTGACCATCTGCGCCGCTTCCAGGGCGCTGAAATTGTCCAGCTTGACGATTTCGGTGACAAAGCCGTTGGCGCCGGCGCTGCGCAGGCTGGCTTCGCTCACGCCCGAGCTTTCCGGGATGATGCGGTAGGTGTCCTTGCCCGACGGAATGGCGACGAAGCCATGCACCCGCAGTGTCGACAGGAAGACCTCGAACACGCCCTCCTTCGTCAGGGGGGCCGATGAGTTGACGGTGACCCGCTTGGTGCGCACCTCGGGGTGGACGATGAAGGTGTAGCCCGTCACGACGGAGACATCGGCGATCAGCGATGACATCTCGACGTCATCGAAATTCAGGACATGCCGCGAAGGGGCCTCGCGCGTTTCAGCCGAATAGCCGAAGGCAGGCAATGCGCTGGTGGCAAAGAGGGCGGCCATCAGACCCGTGCGAAGTGACATTCTAGTTTCCCCTGGGAAGGCTGAGAGTTACGGATTGAAGGCTTCCGCCGCGCTCGACGGTGAGCTCTATCTGATCGGCGCTGCCGAGCTCAGCGAGGAGGTTCTGGCTGCCGGTACTGCCGACCCGGTTGCCGGCGATCTCGATGATGACGTCGCCCGACTGTAGCCCGAGGGCGGCCAGGTCGGCTTCATTGCCGCGGCTGCGGATGCGGTAGCCCGTCAGATTGGCGCCCGACGGCACAGGTTCGAAGTCCACCCCTGCCAGCAGCGTTGCAGCCTGTCCGCCCGCTGCCGATGCCGGCCCGCCCGGCCGGGGCTGGCCGGCGGTCCGGGGCGCCTGTCCGGGCAGCGAAAGAACCGAAAGCGCTGAAGCGCTGCTGTCCATCATCAGTGTCTCGAGCGCGCCGCCCTTGATGATCAGGACACGGTCTGGAAGGATCCGCTCGAGGGTCACGCCTTCAATGATCAGGTCGCCGGGGCGATAGGTGAGGGCGGACTGGTCCGGCGTCTGGATGATGGCGATGGAAGTGTCGGCCGTGTCGCCGGACCGGGCCGTTTCCGGGACAGCGCGCACGCCCTTGAGCTTGAGGTTGAGACGTGTTTCCGGCGCGTTCGGTATGACCGGTGCATCCGCCGTGCCGGAGCCGAAGCGGTTGGACCGGGCCAGGCTCATCAGGTCCAGTCGCAGGCTGTCGGCAGCCGGGCCCGTTGAGGCAGACGGCGCAGCAAAGGCAAGGGGCCGGGCAACGGCGCCGCCCGGCTCGACCAGCAGCCAGACGACGCGCCCGAGACCGAGCCCGGCAGCCATGGCAATGACCAGCGCAAGCGTGCGGCGCAGGGCCGGGCTGGCCTGCGTCAGTGCGGAGAGGAGGCTGCTGTGCATGTCCATTCTCCCAAGCGGGCCCCCCTTCCCCCGCAGACCTAAGCCGCTTTTACCCCGGCCTTCACCAGCGTCCCGGACGGTTCACCGCATCCGGCACTACGCATAAGACGACAGGCGCCGTGATGATAGTGGGCAGTCGTATGCACGCTCAGACGTCACGAAACAGCTGGAAATCCGGCATTTTTCAGCGTGTTTTGCGCAGCTGCGTTCCGCAAAAGACGCCCGGCGCATCGATTATGACCGGAAGTGAACAGTTTCATGCCGTTTGTGCAAAATTTTTGTGACGAAACCCTATCAGACAGATGAGTTGTTTTTGCCACACTGGCCCTGCGAATGGCCGGAGGACGTCGTTGTTACATATCTGAAACAAATCGTTGAACCAGTTGTCATGCACGGACGTTAACCCCCGACCTAGTCATCTTCGGCTGGCTGTCCATTCGATTCACATGAGGGGTTCCCATGCTACTTCGTTCGTCGATCAGCGCGCTCGCGCTGTGTCTGGTTGTTGCCTGTTCGTCGGGTAGCGAAATTGCATCTCCGGGCGCGACGTCCGGTGGTACGCCTCCGGGCGGCGGCGGTGGCACCGGCGGCGGCGGCGGCACGGGGACTGCGTCCTGCCCGGCCGGCTTCACCGCAGGTGCTTCGGTCGCCGGCCTGACGACCTGTAACCTCTCCGGAGCCTACCTGACCAACGTCACGCTTCGCAACGTTCCCGGCATTGCCTATGCGGTCAACGGCCGCGTCGATATCGGCATCGACACCGGCGCTGACGGCGCGCGCGCAGGCGGCTCGGTTGCCAGCCTGACGATCGAGCCCGGTGTCACTGTGTTCGGCCGTTCGGGTGCGGACTATATCGTGGTCAACCGCGGTTCCCAGATCAATGCCAATGGTACCGCCAGCAATCCGATCATCCTGACCAGCGCCAACGACCTCGTTCGCCGTGCTGACAGTGATCCGACCAACGATACAGGTGGCAATGCCATCGGCGAGTGGGGCGGTCTTGTCATTCTCGGCCAGGCCCCGATCAACCGCTGCCGCGATGCGGCGACCCCGGGCAGCGCGCAGTGCGAAAACCTGGTCGAAGGCGTCAGCAATCCGGATGCGGTTTATGGCGGCGCCGATGCCTCCGACAGCAGCGGTACGCTGCGCTATGTGTCGATGCGCTTCTCGGGTTTCGAAATCGCGCCGGGCAATGAGCTGAACGGGATTACCCTTGCCGGCGTCGGCTCCGGCACGACGGTCGAGTATGTGCAGGTTCACAACAGCTCGGATGACGGCATCGAATGGTTCGGCGGCACGGTGAATGGCCGCTACCTCGTCCTGACCGGCAATGATGACGATTCGCTCGACACCGATAATGGCTATTCGGGCTCCAATCAGTTCGTGGTTGTCAAGCAGCGCGAGTCGGGCGGTGACAATATCGTTGAAGCCTCCAGCCGCGCTGCCGGCGCCACACCGCCTTCCAATGCAAAATTTGCGAACTTCACCTTCGTCGGTAACCGCACCAACGCCTTCCGTCTCAACACCGGCACGATCGGGACCTATGTCAACGGCGTGGTGAACTACGGCAAGCAGTGCTTCCGCTGGGAGCCGACCGCCGGTAACGGTACCGCCGGCTATCAGGCCGGTGCAGACCCGGCCTTTGCGTCGGTTCTGTTTGACTGCGCCCTTGGTCTTGCAACATCAAACTCCGACACGGCGGCTGCGACGGCCTCCGTCGCTGCCGATGCCAATAACCGGATCGGGACGGACAGCCTTGCGGCCGAATTCTTCCCCGGTCCGAACGAGCAGGCCGTGACCCCGTTCAATCCGACAACCCTCAGCCCCTTCTTCCAGAACGCTCAGTATATCGGCGCCTTCAGCCCGAATGAAACCGAGACGGCGAACTGGGCACGAGGCTGGACGATCGGCCTCTTCCCGCCGACAGCCTGCCCTGCCGGCACGATTGACCCGGGCATCACCGTGGCGGGTCAGCGTCTCTGCCGCGTATCCGGCACGATCACCACTGACCTGCGCCTGACGCGCGGCAACATCTACGAAGTCGGCGGCCGCCTCAATGTCGGCGTCGATGTCGGTGCGGACGGAACGGCCCCTGGCGGCGATCCGGCCACCCTGACGATTGAGTCGGGCGTGACGGTCTTCGGCCGGAGCGGCGCCGACTACATCCTGGTCAATCGCGGCTCCCAGATCTTCGTCAACGGAACCCGTCAGAACCCGGTCATCATGACGTCCCAGGCGGATGTCACGAACACCCAGGCAAACGCCGACACCGCGATCGGTGAGTGGGGCGGACTGGTGATCCTCGGCCGCGCGCCGATCAACCGTTGCCGTGATGCGGCGACCCCCGGAACGGCCAACTGCAACAACCTGGTGGAAGGCGTCAGCAATCCGGACGCCGTCTATGGCGGCGCATTGCCGGCCGATAGCAGCGGCTCGATCCAGTATCTGCAGGTCAAATATCCAGGCTTCGAGATTGCCGCAGGTAACGAGCTCAACGGGATCACCCTGGCCGGCGTCGGCTCGGGCACGACCTTTGAATATGTCCAGGTCCACAACAGCTCGGATGATGGCATCGAATGGTTCGGTGGCACGGTGAACGGCCGCTATCTGATTGTAACCGGAGCAGATGACGACTCCCTCGACACCGACAATGGCTATTCGGGCGCCAATCAGTTCGTGATCGCCGTTCAGCGAGCCGGGGGCGGGGACAATATCGTCGAAGCCTCCAGCCGCGCAGCCGGCGCAACCCCGCCTTCCGATGCGAAGTTCTCGAACTTCACCTTCGTGGGTGACCGCACCAACGCATTCCGTCTGAACACCGGCACCATCGGCTCCTACGTCAACGGTGTTGTCAGCTATGGCAAGCAGTGCATGCGCTGGGAATCCTCCGCCGGTAACGGAACAGCCGGGTATCAGGCCGGCGCTGATCCGGCCTTCAATTCGGTCCTGTTTGACTGTGTGCTCGGCCTGGCGACGTCCAACTCTGACGCCTCCGCGCCTGCGGCAGCTGTTGCCGCCGGCACAAACAACTCGACCACGATTGCAGACACGCTGACCTCGGTCTTTATCAACGGGGCCGCTGAGACTGCGGTGACGCCGTTCAACCCGACCGGCCTCTCCTCGTTCCTGCAGAACGTCGCTTATATCGGTGCCGTCCGGAACGCTCAGGACACCTGGTGGCAGGGTTGGTCGTGCGGCCTTGAGGCCAGCGACCCCTGCTAAGGGAAGCTCTTGCGCCGGGGCCTTGTTGAAGGCCCCGGCGCTCCTTCCTTCTGCGCTGCTTCCATTCACTTTCTCGAGGTTTTTCACACAATGACCCTCCGCCGTTTTTCTTACCCGCTCCTGCTGTCGACGGCGCTCGTCTTCAGTGCCCCTCTGGCCTTCGCTCAGGAAGCAGACAGCACCGCAACCGAAACTGCCAATGAAACGACCGAAGAGGTTCCGGTTGAGGAGGCTCCGCCTGAACCGGATGCGGACCGTACGCTGCAGACCGTTGTGGTGCGCGGCGAGTTTATTCCGGAGCCGCAGCGTGCGACCTCGCAGGTCGCAAGCTTCCTGTCCTCTGAAGACCTTGCCCGTCAGGGCGATTCCAATGCGGCGCTCGCCCTGACGCGCCTCAGCGGTCTCAGCGTCGTCGGCGGCAAGTTCGCCTTCGTCCGCGGTCTTGGCGACCGCTATTCGGCCGCGACCCTCAACGGCTCCCCGCTGCCCAGCCCGGAGCCGCTGCGCCGCACGGTGCCGCTCGATCTGTTCCCCTCCAGCGTTCTGGAAGGCGCCGCGGTTCAGAAGACCTATTCGGCCAACATGCCGGCCGAGTTCGGCGGTGGTCTGATCAATCTCGAGACGCTGCGCCGTCCGCGCGATTCCTTCTTCACAGCGAAGTATGGCATCTCCGCTAATGATGCGACGACCGGCAAGACGGGGATCTTTGTTCGCGGATCGGACACGGACTGGTCGGGCTATGATGACGGGCTGCGCGATGTGCCGGGCCCCCTCCAGGCGCTGCTGTCTTCTCAGACCCGCCTGAGCAGCCAGACCCCTGCCCAGATCGAAGCGGTCGGGGAGAGCCTGGTGAATTCACCGCTCTCGGTGATCCAGAGCAGTGAACAAATCGGTCCGGATCAGAGCGCTTCGGTCGAAGGCGGCCTGAGATTTGATCAGGGTGGCTATGATATCGGCCTGACGGGCGTCCTGTCATTCGATACCAGCTGGACCACCAAGGAAGCCATCCGCCAGCAGGTTGACGGCGGGGTGATCGGCAATGACTTCACGACCTTCTCGACCTCTCTGGATTCGACGCTCAGCGGTCTGGCGTCGGCCTCGGTTGGCCGGGGTGATCATGACGTGCAGGCAACCCTTTTCTATGTGCACACCGGCTCGAAAGAAGCGCAGATCAATACCGGACGCGATTTCAACGCCCCGGGCACGACCGGCGAAGTCTTTGACGAGTCGAGCGGCTTCTATGAACGTGAGCTGACCTTCTTCCAGCTGCGCGGGGACCACGCGTTCGGCGATCTCGAGCTTGAATGGCGCGGCGCAACCGCGCTTTCGACGCGGGACGCGCCGTATGAGCGGTCGCTTCGCCGGCTCGTCGATGCGGCCGGGACGCCGCGTTATTCGGTGGCAAACAATTACGGCATCCGCTTCTCGGAGCTTGAGGATACGATCAACAGCTTCGGCGCCGACGCGGCGTACCGTCTGTCGATCGGCGGGTCGCGTGAAGCTGTGCTCTCGGCCGGTTTTGACACCTCGGCGACTGAGCGGACCTACGACTTCCTGGCCCTGCGCTTCGTCGGCGGCAACGCCCTGCCGGAGAATGTCCAGATTGCCCGTCCGGACTTCCTGTTTTCGCCGGACAATATCTCTCCGGACCGGTTCATCCTGCAGGAAATCATCACGCCCAACGATTCCTATGCGGCTGAGCTGGATGTCTCGGCGTTTTACGCTCAGGCCGATATCGATCTGCTCGATTACGTCAAAGGTACCTTCGGCGTGCGCTTTGAAAACGCCGATCAGACGGTGAGCACCTTCGACCGGTTCGGGAACCCCGGCGCCGGCGATGTGGATCTCAGCAACGAGTATGTCCTGCCGGCGGCGACGCTGACCTGGAACTTCGCCGATGACCTGCAGCTTCGCGGCGGTTATTCGAAAACGATTGCCCGTCCGCAGTTCCGCGAACTGGCCCTTTCAGCCTTCCTCGATCCCGAAACAGACCGGGTCTATCGCGGTAACAGCGGGCTGGTCGATTCCGAGCTTGAGAACATTGATGCCCGCCTCGAATATTACATGGGCCGCAACCAGTTCGTGACCGTGGCCGGTTTCTTCAAGAACATCACCAACCCGATTGAGGAAGTGCAGTACTCGACGGCTTCGTTCGTGTTCGAAACCACCTTCATCAACTCGCCCAAGGCCGAGCTCTACGGCGCCGAGCTTGAGTATCGCACCCGCTTCGACCTGCCGGTCCCGGGCGCTTTCTTTGACGCGCGCGAGTGGCTGTTCTCTGCCAACTACACCTACACATCCTCTGAAGTTCAGGCGGCTGCAGGCCAGCTGATCTTCGATCCTGTGTCGCGCACACAGCGCGATGCGTCACTGTTCGGTCTGGACGGGGCTGACCTCCAGGGCACGCCGGAGAACATCCTGAACCTCCAGTTCGGCTGGGAAAGCGATGTTGACCAGCTCACCCTGCTTGTCGGCTTTGTGGATGACCGGATCCTGCAGCGCGGCTTCGGCGTCGGCAATGACGCCCTGCCGGACGTCGTCGAAGAGCCGGGCACCCAGGTTGACCTTGTCTATCGTCGCAGTTTCGAGATCGGCGGGCGGGAGCTGGAATTCGGTCTCAGCGGCCGCAACCTTCTGGATGAGCAGCACATTGAGTATCAGGAGAGCGAAGGCCCTGGCCGGACGAACTTCAATACCTATGATCGCGGCCGGTCGCTTTCGGCGAGTCTCTCAGCGAAGTTCTGATCGCGCAGCGTTTTCAAAGTGATATCCGGGTTCCCCGGGCCGTCAGGCCCGGGGAACTTTTTATTGCCCCAGATAGGACGGGCCAGGCGTCTGGAACCGGTGCGGCTCCCGCAGGCCAGGCTGCGCTGCTGGAGGGGGGGCGCTGGGTTCGAGGCCGGTCGCGGGCCGCGGTTTCAGGAAGGGGCGGGGCTCACCCGCCCTTTGCCAGATAGACCGCCTGCGGCGCCATGTATTCGATGAGGCCCTCCATGCCGTTTTCGACGCCGAAGCCCGATTGCTTGTGGCCGCCAAACGGCGTGTCGGGACGCAGATTGAGGTTCTGGTTGATCCAGACGGTGCCGGTTTCGAGGCGCCGGGCGATCTCCATCGCCTTGTCTGTATCCTTTGACCAGACCGCACCGGCGAGGCCGTAATCGCTTGCATTGGCCCGGTCGATGACCTCATCCAGGTCGGCGAATTTCAGCATCGGCAGCACCGGCCCAAAGGCTTCTTCCTGAACCACGCGGGAGGCTTCCGGCGGATTGTCCACGATTGTCACCGGAATGAAATAGCCGCCGGCCGGCACGCCCGCGCCCTCGATCAGGGTCAGGCCATTTTTGCGTGCGTCCTCAATCAGGTCCAGGACGCGCTCATACTGGCGCCTGTTCTGGACCGGGCCGAGCACGGTGCCCTGTTCGGTCCCGTCGCCGACCTTGACCATGCGGGCAATCGCCGCCAGCCGGTCGCGCAGGCCGTCATAGATGCTTTCATGCACATAAAGACGCTTGGTCGCGACACAGATCTGCGCGGTGTTGAAGAAGGCGCCGAAGAAGATCTTCTGGGCGACCTCATCGAGGTCGACATCCGGCATGACGATGGCAGCGTCATTGCCGCCGAGTTCAAGGGTGACGCGCTTCAGGTCCTTCGCGGCATTGGCGAGAACGGCCTTGCCGGTCGCCGTCGATCCGGTGAAGGAAATCTTGGCAAAGCCGGGGTGCGATGTCATCCAGGGGCCCAGCTGATCGCCGCCGCTGATAATGTTGAGCACGCCGGGCGGGAAGACATCCCGGAAGAGTTCACCGATCTTGAGCGTGCAGAGCGGGGTGAAGGGGGACGGCTTCAGTACCATCGTATTGCCGGCGACGAGGGCAGGGGCGACCTTCCACATCGCCAGGGTCACGGGAAAGTTCCAGGGCGCGATGGCGCAGATCACCCCGAGCGGCACATACCGGGTCTCGATGTGCTGGGCGGGCGAATCTTCGCTGACATGTGTCGGAGGAGTCATCAGGGAGACGGCCTGCAGCCATTGTGCAGCACCCAGAATTTCCTGCTTCGCCGCATCGACCGGGCGGCCCTGTTCCCGGGTGAACAGCCGGGCGAGGTCGTCGGCATGCGCAGCCAGAACCTCTCCGGCCTTGCGCACCCGGTCCTGGCGCTCCGTGATGGGGACGTTGCGCCAGCTCCTGAAGGCTGTCTTTGCCGAGGCCACCGCTTCGTCGAGCTGGGCTTCCGTACAATCCGGCGCCGAGGCGAAGACCACCCCGGTGGCCGGATTGACGACGTCGATACGGGCCGGGGACGAAATGCCCCTGCCATTGACCGTCATCAAATAATCGCTGTTGAAATCAATGATCATGGCGCGCTTCTCCCCGGGTCTGTCTGGCTTGCCCTGCCGCCCCGCAGCAGGCGCAGACGTGCTGGCCTGCGCCGGAGCCTACGCCAGCCGGGCCGGAGGCTGCAACCTGGTGTGACGCGAATGTCCCGGAACCAGGCGGGTCCTGTCCGTATTCTGCAAGCTAGTGGCGACGCCTATAGCAGGTCCGGGAACAATCTATTTGATCTATTGTCTGCTTAGGCTAGGGCAGCGCCAGTGGAGCTTCGTACTTAACCACAATGGGAGATAACATGACGACCGAAACCAAATGCCCCGTAATGCACGGCTCTCTGACATCGGTTGGCGGGTCCAACACGGCCTGGTGGCCGGAGACGCTCAACCTCGACATCCTGCACCAGCATGACACCAAGACCAGCCCGCTCGGGCCTGCGTTCAACTACCGGGAAGCCGTCAAGACACTCGACTTCGAAGCGCTGAAGAAAGACATGCTGGCCCTGATGACCGACAGTCAGGACTGGTGGCCGGCCGACTGGGGCCATTATGGCGGCCTGATGATCCGCCTTGCCTGGCACTCGGCAGGATCTTACCGGATCGCGGACGGACGCGGCGGCGGCGGCACCGGCAATATCCGCTTTGCGCCTCTGAATTCCTGGCCGGACAATGGCAACCTCGACAAGGCGCGCCGCCTGCTCTGGCCGATCAAGAAGAAATACGGCAACAAGATTTCCTGGGCCGACCTGATCCTGCTGGCCGGGACGATGGCTTACGAATCGATGGGCCTGAAGACCTATGGGTTCTCTTTCGGCCGCGAAGACATCTGGGGCCCTGAGAAGGACGTCTACTGGGGTTCGGAAAAACAATGGGTTCCGCCCTCTGATTCGCGTTATGGCGATGTCAGCAAGCCCGAAACGCTCGAAAACCCGCTCGCCGCGGTCCAGATGGGCCTGATCTATGTCAATCCGGAAGGCGTGAACGGCAAGCCCGATCCGATGGTGACCGCCGGCCAGGTCCGCGAGACCTTTGCCCGGATGGCCATGAATGACGAAGAGACAGCCGCGCTGACCTGCGGCGGTCACACGGTCGGCAAGGCACACGGCAACGGCGATGCCAGCACGCTCGGCCCGGCTCCGGAAGGCGCCGACATCGAGACCCAGGGCTTCGGCTGGATGAACCCGAACCTCAACGGCAAGGCCACCAACGCCATCACGTCAGGCATTGAAGGCGCCTGGACCACCCACCCGACCAAATGGGATATGGGCTACTTCAAGCTGCTCTTCGGCTATGAGTGGGAACTGACCCGCAGCCCGGCCGGCGCGCAGCAGTGGCGTCCGATCAATATCCGGGAAGAAGACATGCCGGTCGATCCGACGGATCCGGCCAAGCGGGTCATGCCGATGATGACCGACGCCGACATGGCGATGAAAGTCGACCCGAAGTATAACGCGATCTGCCAGAAGTTCATGGCCGATCCGGCCTATTTCGACGATTGCTTCGGCCGCGCCTGGTTCAAGCTCACCCACCGCGACCTCGGTCCGCGCGTGCGCTATATCGGCCCGGATGCGCCGAAGGAAGACCTGATCTGGCAGGATCCGGTGCCGGCCGGCAACGCCTCTTATGACGTTGCCGCGGTCAAGGCGAAGATCGCCGCTTCCGGCCTGACGGTCCCGGAAATGGTTGCGACGGCCTGGGACAGCGCCCGTACCTACCGCCAGTCGGACATGCGCGGCGGCGCCAACGGCGCCCGCATCCGCCTCGCCCCGCAGAAGGACTGGGAAGGCAATGAGCCGGCCCGTCTCCAGAAAGTGCTTTCGGTTCTCGGGCCGATCGCCGCGTCCAGTGGCGCAAGCCTCGCAGACGTGATCGTGCTGGCGGGCAATGTCGGTGTTGAACAGGCTGCGAAAGCCGCCGGGGTTGCCATCGAGGTCCCGTTCGCGCCCGGCCGCGGCGATGCCACGCCCGAGCAGACCGATGCGGCCTCCTTTGCGGTGCTCGAGCCGCTCGCCGACGGGTTCCGCAACTGGCTGAAGAAGGACTATGTCGTGAAGCCGGAAGAGCTCCTGCTCGACCGGGCTCAGCTGATGGGGCTGACCGGACCGGAGATGACGGTCCTCCTCGGCGGCCTGCGGGTCATCGGCGCAAATCATGGCGCCTCCCGGCACGGTGTCTTCACCGACCGCGTCGGTGCCCTGACCAACGACTTCTTCGTCAACCTGACCGACATGTCTTATCGCTGGGTGCCGACGGGCTCCAACAGCTATGACATCGTCGAGCGCAAGTCGGGCCAGACGAAGTTCACGGCAACCCGGGCAGATCTCGTCTTCGGATCGAACTCTGTCCTTCGGGCCTATGCGGAAGTCTACGCCCAGGACGATGCGAAGGAGACCTTCGTGAAGGACTTCGTCGCCGCATGGACCAAGGTCATGAACGCCGACCGTTTCGACCTCGCCTGAGGTCTGACGCTTCCCGGCGCCTGTGGCTGCGGAAGAAACAGGTGAAGGGGCGGACCGTCTGGTCCGCCCCTTTTTCCTGCGGCTGTCAGGACATCTGAAGTCTGGGCTTCGGGATCAGGATCAGGGCGCAGAACATGATCAGGAACCAGACCGCCACGACGAAGAAGCAATCCCGGAAGGCGAGGACGGTCGCCTGGTTTGCGAGCTCCTGGCCGATCAGCTGGAAGGCGGTGGTAAAGGCTTGCAGGGGAGGCAGTCCGCTCGCCTCCAGAACCTCAGCGTGGCGTGCGTGCTGAAACAGGAACTCGGCATTCGATTCGTTCATCTCTGAGGCCAGGTGCTCGCCGTGAAACAGCGTCCGGCGCTGCAGGATCACCGCCAGGATATTGACGCCGAACGCGCCGCCGACCTGCATCAGGAAGGACACCCCGCCCGTGGCATTTGCCAGAAGGTGAGCCGGCACAGCCCGGATCGCGGTCGTGTTGCCGGGCGGCATGCAGAAGCTGATCCCGATGCGGCTGAGGATGATCCAGCCGACCAGCACCCAGTAGGGTGTCAGGGCGGAAATTCCGGCGAGAAGGTAGGATGAAACAAGCAGGCAGGCGATGCCAAAGGCGATCAGGCGGCGGGTATCGACCCGGTCGGTCAGCCGGCCGGCAACCGGAAAAAAGATCACCATGGCCAGACCTGCCGGGATCATCATCACACCGGCGGCGGTGGGCGAGTAGCCCTGAACCAGCTGCACGAATAAGGGGATCAGATAGGTGGTGGCATAAATCGCCACGCCGGTTCCCGCGATCACGATCCCGGCCGACCAGAACTGGCGATATCTGAAAATGGCCGGATTTAGGGCCGGGAAGGGGTGGCGCGCTTCCCAGGCGAGGAAGGCGATGCCTGCGACGAGCGCGGCGGCGATCTTGGTGAAGGTGATCATCGAATCCCAGCCATCCCGGTTGCCGCCCGCAAAGGCTGACAGCAGCCCGACAACGGCAACGGACAATAAGGCAAGGCCCTGCCAGTCGAGGGGCGGGCGCCTGCTGCCGGGTGCGCGCTCGCCCTTGGGCATCAGGAACGGTCCGGTCATCAGGGCAAGGACCGCCAGGGGCAGGGTCGCGATGAAGACGAACCTCCAGTCTGCAAGATCAACGGCAATGCCGCCAAGGGCGGGACCGAAGGCCGGCGCGAGGACCACGCCGATCGAAAAGATCCCGATGGCCGTGCCGCGCTGATGGTCCGGGAATGTCTGAAAGATCAGGAACATCGACATCGGCTGCAGCAGGCCGGCAGACAGCCCCTGCAGCGCCCGCGAGAGGATCAGCAGTTCCAGGCTCGTGCTGATGGCACCGAGCAGGGAGCCGGCGACAAAGGTTGCCATCCCGAACACATAGGTTGCGCGGGGCCCGAAGGTGGCCATCGCCCAGGCATTGGCGAGCATGGCGATCGTCGAGGAGGCGAGAAAGGCTGTCGACATCCACTGGGCCTGGTCCTGCCCGAGGCCGAACGCGCCGATGATCGCGGGTAAGGCCACATTGATCGTGGTGGCCGCCAGCATGGTGGCCATCGATCCCGCCAGCATCGTGAACAGCAGGAGCCAGCGATAGCCGGCCCCGTACTGGGCAAACCGCGCCCGGATCGAGCTGCCGGCCATCGCGGGAATGTCCGGGGGCAGAGCCGCCTGGCCTGGGCAGACAAGAGGAGAGGGCGTGTTTGCGGGCACCGGACCTACCCGCCCGTCCCAGGGTCCCGGGACTGTTTGCGGATCTTCGCCGTCACCATCGTTCCCGACCGCAGGTGCGCGTCGCTGGGATCAAGTTCGATCTTCACCTGAATGCGCTGGGTGATCTTGGTGAAGACCCCGGAGGCATTGGGATTGGGCATCATCGCGGCTTCCGCCAGGGTCGTCTCGTTGACGCGGGCAACCCGTCCGCGGATCCGTGCGGACGGCGCTGCGTCGGCCCTGATGATCACGGGCGCGCCCGGCCGGATATGGCGGATGTCGGTCTCCTTGATGTTGGCGGAGACCCAGACAGAGCCGGGATCATGCAGCATGGCCATCCTGAACCCCCGAAGCGAATGCTCGCCGGCATCATAGAACAGTTCGTCGACGACGCCGTTGACCGGGCTGCGGATCGTGTGGTGTTCAACCACGACGGTCTGTGCCTGGATACGCGCCTCGGCCTGGTCCAGCCGGGCGCGCAGGATCTTCAGATCATTGTCGATCAGGCGCACTTCCTGTCCGGAGAAGCTCGCCGTGCGCTGCTGGGCGGCGGCTGTCTCCTGGTCGGCCTGTGCCCGGCGAAGGGTCTGGGCCGCCGTGTCGAGGGCATTCTTGGTCTGGTCGTACCGGCTCTGCGCAATCAGTCCGCGCTCGAACAGTCCCTGTGCGCGCTCATACTCGCGCTGGGCCGTCTCGAGATCTGACCTTGCCGCTTCCACCGTGGCCAGGGCGGACTGGGTTCCGGCCCGGCGGGCATCGACTTCGCTTCCGGCCCTCGACTTGACGATCCCGGTACGGGCCTCTTCACGCGAGATCTCGGCGCGCAGCTGATTGGCTTCGGCCTCATACTGGGCCAGAAGGAAGCCGGCTTCGCGGTCATCAATCCTGTAGAGGACATCGCCTGCAGCGACGCTGTCGCCCTCGCGGACGTCAACCCTGACGATCCGCCCGGAAACGTCCGTGGACACAGCGATGATGTCTGCAGCGATCCGGGCATCCGATGTCGTGACATAAGTCACCCGGTCGGAAATGAACCGGACGGCGATGAGCAGGGCGAGGCCGGCCAGCCCTGCGAAGAGGAGATGACGGGCGCGGCGCGACTTCGCAAACAGGCCGGCGCGCTGGCGAAATGTCACGGGTTGATCCGTCAAGGGCTGCGTATGACCGTCCATCTGTCCTGACCGGAACAAGGCGTGCCGGTGCTGCCTCCCTGCGCTCAATCCGGCCCGTTATGTTCGCCCGGACCCTGCCGTCAGCGGCAAGTGATCGGGATGTAACGCAAAGGCAAGCAAGCGCTATTCTCGGCGCCAGCCCCGATTTTAACAGAACCGTCCGCAGCCCCGCGGTCCGGCCTTCTGGTTAATCAGGGTGTTTGTTTTCTCTGGCCGGGCGGAGCATTTGCTGAAAGCCGGCGATCTTCCCGGTGAGCAGCCGCTGTCCCTGTGGTGTGGCTGCAGACCCCAGCACCAGGGCGTATCCAAGGCCCATGGCCGCCATCAGGTGCCGGGTCTCGAGGCTGCCGGTTGCCCAGGAGAGCATCGCTCCGCTTCCGACATGCGAGAGCGTGCGTTCCAGCCATTCGACCGATACCGCGTCGTTCAGCAGGCCTTCCTGCTGGGCCGATGACAGCAGCCAGCGCCAGGCCGCGCGCGTCTGGGCCTGGCGTTCAGGTGTCGCAAGGCCGGTGTCATTCTGCCCGCTTGTGTCCAGTAGCGCCTTCCAGAGGGGCTGGTAGAAATCCGGATCCCTGACGATATAGGTCACGGCCAGGGCATGGGCCTCGAAAATGCGGTCCATCGCATTGGCAACCTTTAATTCCCGGAAGCGTTGCAGGAAGTCGCGCTCATCCTCCAGGACCGCCATCACGACGGCCCGTTTCGATCCGAACAGATTGTATGGGGTCGCCAGGCTGACCCCTGCACGCTTCGCAATCATCCGCATGGAGAGGTTCGTCTCACCCGTTTCGCGGATCAGCTCCCGGGCGGCCCTGACAATCTTGATGCGCCGCTCGGCCTTCGCCTGTTCACGCCGGCCCGGCTCGCCAGGATCAGAAACAAGATCATGACCTAGCGCGGCGGCCTTCATGACGGGGGCCTCCCTGGCCTCAGGCTGCCAGCGCCTGCGGGGCGCTGGCCCGCACCATATCGGCGGTGTGATCGATGTTCAGCGCGGCCAGCATTTCGTGACGCTCCGGTCCTGCCACCGGCGGATACGCGGCCGCATTCAATCGCTTGCCCCGCGCCCAGTAATAGAGAACCTTGGCGAGGTTTCCCGGCTTGCCGAGCCATTTGTCGGGATGTTCGAGCATATGGAACCCGCGCATCGCCGCGCGCAGCAGCTTGACATCCGAGCGCACCGCAATGCGCACGCCGTCATCGATGAAGCTCTGCATCAGCTTTGCGCGAAGGCCGGGCCTGTAGCCGGGCGTCAGCGCCTGGCGCGCCCGCCTGATGGCCGAACGGTCCTGGCGTCTCTGAGTGAGATAGAACGGACGCAGTTCGGCTTCGAGCCGCTGATGGAAGGCGAGGGCGCGGGTGGCCGGATCGGGGCTTTCATCGAGGGTCCGGCGCAGCAGCTCGGCGCTGACCGCTGCAAACGAGCAGCCCCGGCCATAGAGGGGGTTGGTGCGCACCAGCGTGTCGCCGATCGCAAAGTAATTGCGCGTGGCAGGCTTGCCGTCGACGACAAGCTCACGCCAGCGGCTGACGAGGTCGCCCATGCCATAGACCTTGCTGGTCGCCTCGGAACGGGTTTCATTCGTCCACGGGCTGAGCCCGGGCAGCATCAGGGTGATGCGGTGGAAGATCTCCGGGTTGAGGATCGACTTGCGGATTTCCAGTTCGATCTCGGGCACCGCCAGCGTGATCGAGAAATTGCCGTTATCGCCCGGGAACACACCGAACTTCAGGAAGCCAAGATCGCCGCTCGGTGGCGGATTGTCGTGTCTGGAGGGCTCGTCCTGTCCGGGCAGGAGGCGGTAGTGCCGGGTGAAATAGAGAATGCCCGCGCTTTCGCTTTCTTCGCGGATCAGGGCGCCCTCCTCGATCAGCTGTTCGATGGTAAAGCCGTTCTTCCCGGAGGCATCGACAATAATGTCTGCGGTCAGGGTCGCCGGCTGGCCGTCCTGCTCGCCTTCAACGCCGGTCACGTCCACCACCCCGTCCCCGGCCTTTGTGCTCACCAGGCGCTTGACGAGGAAACCCGAGCGGATGGTCACGTTCGCCAGTGTCTCGACATAGCGACGCATCGCCATTTCCAGGGTCGTGCGCCGGCTGGTGATGATGGTCAGGTCTGAATCTTCCGGCAGGGGTTTGTACCGGGCCTGCTGAGCCTCGGTCAGCATTGCCTCAAAGGTAAGGTCCCTGACGCCATAAGAGGCGAGCTGCTCAAGAAGCTCCGGGTGCTGGGCTTTGACGATCGCGCGAAGCCGCGCCAGGAAGGCATGGCTCTGGCGTACATGTCCGACGCCGGTGCGGCGCCAGTCGCGGAACAGCTCGTCCGGACTGCTGTCTCCGATCGGCCCGTCGCGCTCGAGCAGCGTGACGCTGCGTCCGCTGGGCGCAAGCATGAGGGCTGTACACAGCCCTCCGATTCCTGCGCCGATGACGATCACTGTTTCGGTCATGATGAGGATCCGCGATTAGGTTTCAGTTCACTTGCTTCAGGAATTCCAGGAGTATCTCGTTCACTGCGTCCGGCGCCTCCTGCTGCGTCCAGTGGCCAATGCCCGGGATCATCCTGTTGATGCGCAGGTCCGGCACGAAGCTGGGCATCATTTTTATCGCCTCCGCCGCCATCATGACAACGCCGTCATTTGTTCCGGCCACGAACATTGCGGGCTGGGTAATCGTGGTCGGTGCGCCTTCGGTCAGCTTCCAGTAGAGATCGTGATTGCGATAATAGTTGATCGGGCCGCGCATGCCGGAGCGCGTAAACTCGCCCGCATAGAAGTCGAGGTCGGCTTCCGAAAGCCAGGGCGGCAGGACGTCCGGCTCGGGCAGGCCGCTCAGGAGGTCGTCCGTGTCTTTCCTGGGCGCCAGCTTGCTCAGATCGGTTTCGCCCCCGGCCAGGGTGAGGAATTTCCTGAGGGCGCGGCGGATATCCGCCTCGAACTCCGCTTCCGCGATGCCGGGCTCCTGAAAGTAGAGCTGATAGAAAAACTGGCCTTTGAACATCTCCCGCATCATCGCCATGGGCGCAACCGGAAGACGGGGCATGAACGGGACCGAAAGGGCGCCGACGGCGCGGACCCTGTCCGGATGAAAGAGGGCGGTTGCCCAGGCTGTGGGCGCGCCCCAGTCATGTCCGATGACAATCGCCGTCTCGTGTCCGAGCGCGGGTATGAGCCCGATAATGTCCCTGGTGACTTCCTGCTGGTTATACGCGGGAATATCGGCCGGCCTGTCGCTCTTTCCGTAGCCGCGCATATCCGGCGCCACGACATGATAGCCGGCCGCGGCGAGGGGGGCGAACTGGTGGCGCCAGGAGTACCAGGATTCAGGAAATCCGTGCAGCAGGAGCACGAGGGGGCCGGTGCCGGCCTCGGCAACATTCAGCTCGATGCCATTGGTGGCCATCCGCCTCTGGGTAACGCCCGGCCAGCTCATGCCGCCGCCCTCGGGGCTGCGTCCTGCGTCCGACCGGGCAGCACCTCGCCGCGGGCCTCTGAATAGCCTGTCGCCGCGCTCCAGGCGACGCCGCCGCCAACGATGACGGTGTCGACCCCCAGCGCCTCACGCACATAGCGGCTGCCCTCTCCCGGCACATCCTTTACATAACATTCTTCGCCGCGCGCGATGGTGGCCGGGTCGAAGATCACGAGGTCGGCAACATATCCCGGCTGGATCAGGCCACGGCCTGGAATGCCCCAGATCGAGGCGGTGTCGGATGTGATCTTCTTGACCGCCGCCTCAATGCTCATCGCCTTCAGATCACGCACGAAGTGCGAGAAGAGGTAGCCGGTGTCGCCATAGGTCGAGAAGGAGAGGATGTGAGCGCCGCCGTCGCTGGCCCCGATATGGACGCGGGGGTGGTTCAGGAGGCGCCCGACATGCTCATCCGAATTATGTCCCATGTTCGCGGCCATGAAGTGGGCATCGAGCGATTCCTCGAGTGAGAGGTCGATCATCACCTCGACCGGCGTCGTGGCACGCTGGGCTGCGATGTCTGCGAGTGTCTGGCCCACATATTTCTGGTTGGCCGCGGTCTGGACCTGGCGCAGGCGCAGCTTCGGCCAGAGCATGTCGTAAGGCGCCGACTCCCGGATCAGCTTCGCGCGCTTTTCCGGATCGCGGAAGGCGGCCATGATCTCGTCCGGTGTTCCGAAGCGCATGATAGCATACCAGCCGGGCAGGCGCATGAACAGCAGGCTCGGCACCGCAAAGCTGAAGCTGATATCGATCGGCCGGGTCTGAACCTGCGGCCAGACGCGTGCGCCGCGTGCAAACTGCTCGTCAACGCGCCGCATCACGCGGTCGACCGCAGCGGTATTGTCGGCGTTGACGAACAGGGGCGAGAAGGTGGTCGGGATGGCGTATCTGAGGGAGAGTTCGGCCAGCTGGTCGAGGCGCGCAATCGTCAGGTCCGGATCGTAGAATTCAGGCACGATCTGCAGGATCCGGCCATACTCACCCAGAACGCTTGCGAGCGCCTCGACTTCTCCGGTATCGGCATACCGGCTTGGAACGGGCTGAAGTTTCTCGTCCATGTCGACATAGCTGGTGGACAGGCCGACCGCGCCGGCATCCAGGCACTCGCGCAGTACCTCCTGCATCGCCGAGATCTCCTGCGGCGTTGCGGTACGCTGCATCGCGGCCTCGCCCATCACCCAGAGACGCAGGACGCTATGGCCGACAAGCGGGGCGACGTTGATGGCCAGTCCCTTGCGGATGCGCGTGATGTATTCCGAAAAGGTTTCCCAGTCCCAGACAACGCCTTCCCTGAAGGCTTTCAGCGGCATTTCTTCGATCTGGTTGAACATGCCGACGAGTTTCATCCGGTACTCAGCCCTGAGCGGGGCAAGTGACAGGGAGCAGTTGCCGGGTACGATCGTCGTCACGCCGTGCGAGAGCGCCGGCCGGGCATAGCCGTCCCAGAGAAGCTGCGCGTCAAAGTGGGTGTGCGGATCGATGAAGCCCGGCGAGACGACTTTTCCGTCTGCGTCAATTTCCCGGCGGCCGGTTTCGGGGATGCGCCCGATGCGTGCGATGCGGTTGCCGGCGACCGCCACATCCGCCCTGAAGGCAGGCAGGCCGGATCCATCGACAATCGTGCCATTCCTGATCACCAGCTCATACATCCTGAATTCCTCCGTGAACCTGACTATCGGGTTGTTTCAACAAAACGGTTTGACGAGGCGACCAGCGCATCGCGCACATGTTCCCAGCCAGCGCCGATCAGGCCGTCCGGTGTGCGTGCGCCGCACGAGGCCAGGAGCGCCCGGGCAGCATATTCATCGAGCGCGACTGCTGTTTCGCCGCCATTCTCAAAGGCCAGCACGACAATCAGCTCGGCATCGCCGTCATGGGCAGCGCCCAGGTCAACCCGCCTGATCGTCGCGCCGCTCATGTTCAGGCCTGAGGCGCCTCGACGAAGATCACATCACTGGGCAGGATGGGGTTTGCCCCCCGCACGCCGCCGATCGCGCCGGAAGAGCGCATGAACACATGCAGGTTCCAGCTCTGAAGGCCTGAAACCGCCTTCGCCTGATCCATCGCGGCGAGTTCGCGCGCCGCAATGCTCTCCCAGGTATCGCCGGGGCGGGGCAGGATGGATCTGCGAACGCGGGAAAGGCTGGGCTCGGCCATGCTGTGAGGTCCTCTGGTTTAAAAAATTAGAACACGTTTCAAAAATAACGACAAGCCGGCGTTTCGCAGGCCTGACGCCTGACGTATGGGAAGCTTCCGCTTGGTCAGGGGCCTGTCCGGTACGGTCTGACGGCCCGGCGCCCCGGCAGGCCGGGCGCTCTCCTGCCCGGCCGGGCTGTCCTGGCAGGCAGAGGTCTGGCATAAGGCGGCGGGCGCCGGCCAGACCAGAGGGAGCCCTCATGACCGATCTCATCCTCTACGAGCATCCGCTTTCGCCCTATGCCCAGAAAGTCAAAATCTCGCTGATCGAAAAAGCCGTCCCGTTTGAGGCGAGACTGCCCGCCGGCATTGGCACGGGCGCGGCCTCCGGAGGGTTTGCCGAGGCCAGCCCGCGGGGCGAAGTGCCGGCCCTGATCCATGCCGGCGTTGCGATTTTCGACAGCACGGTCATCCTTGAATATATCGAAGACGTCTG
Organism: uncultured Hyphomonas sp.; assembly: GCA_964538945.1. Taxonomy (GTDB): domain Bacteria; phylum Pseudomonadota; class Alphaproteobacteria; order Caulobacterales; family Hyphomonadaceae; genus Hyphomonas. Next base: position 21,289 of record CAZIGV010000019.1, on the reverse strand, counting down.
GCCGGCGCCGCCGATGCTGCCGCAGGCGCCGGCCCTGCGTGCGAAAGTGCGCATGATTGAGGATATCATGGACACACAATTCGAGGCGATCACCTGGGGGCTCGGCGAGCTGAACTTCTTCAGGCGTGCAGAGGGGCAGCTGAAGCAGACAATGGAGGAACGTGCCCGCCAGCAGGCGCAGGCTTTCTTCCGCAGGCTTGAGGGCGAACTGGGCGAGGCCGAATGGTTCAATGGCGCTCAGTTCGGATGGGGCGATCTCAGCGTCATTCCCTATCTGAACGGCGCAGCAGGGTTCGGGATTACGCCGTCAAGGGGCTCGCCGCTCAGCCAGTGGATGGACCGCGCAAATGCGCGCGGGAGCGTTGCCCGCGTCCGCCAGGAAGCGGAGGCCTCGATTTCGGGAATGGCGCAGGTTGACCAGGCGGTGAAGCTCGGCCTGTTCAGGCGTCAGTACCGGGATCACCGGCTGGAATGGATGATGAAGTCGGGTGGCGCCGACATCGTCCTGAGCGGCCTGCAGGCCGGAAACATCCGGTTCACGGGCCCCTGAGGCCGGCGCTCGGGATCGGGGCCTGCACGGCGGCTGAGGCCGTATCGGCGCGGCCGGGCTGACACCGCCTGAGCGGTCAGGCGCGCTTGTCCGGCGGCAGGGGCGTATCGGGCGAGATCAGAATACGGTGGGCGGCCCCGTCCGGATCGTCGAACTGCCCGGACCTCACCGACCAGATAAAGGCGATCAGCCCGGCCAGCCCCATCATCAGGGCAATCGGTATCAGGAAGACCAGTCCGCTCATCGGCTTTGCTCCGTATCAAGATTGATCCTCAGCGCATTGAGGCAGACCACCAGGGAAGAGGCTGACATCGCGATCGCGGCGACCAGCGGCGTTGCGTGCCCCAGGACCGCAATCGGAACTGCGACCAGATTGTAAGCTGCGGCAAATGTGAAGTTCTGCAGCATGACCCGGCGCGCCATCCGGGCGGTGCGCACGATGAGCGGTAACCCGCTGAGCCCGGTGGCGTAGACGGCGTCGGCGGCCGACTGGCTGATATCGAGCGCCCCGCCAGGGGCGGCGGAGGCATGGGCGAGGGCCAGGGCGCCGGCATCATTGAGGCCATCACCGATCATCAGGACGCGCCTGCCGCCGGCTTGCAGCGCCTCCAGCCTGCGGACTTTCTCCTGCGGGCTTGCCGCCGCTGTCCAGCGATCCACGCCAAGCGCGCCGGCAATCCCGGCCACGGCCTCCGGGCGATCACCCGAGACGATCTCGAGCTCAAAGCCAAGCCGCCTCAGGCCGGCGACGGACTGGGCCGCGCCGGCCTGAAGGTCATCCTCGAAGCCGAAGGCCACAGGCGCCTCCCCGGCGCGCGCAAAGAACAGGCTGGCCTTGCCGGTGGCCGCAGACGCTGCTCCGGCCCATTCGGCAGAGCCCAGCCGGCAGACGACGCCGTTCACGACACCTTCCAGTCCCCGGCCGGGGAATTCCCTGACCTGGCTGGCCACCGGCCCGGGGCCGGCGGCCGCCGTCAGGGCGCGCGAGAGCGGGTGGCGGCTTGCCCGGGCGAGCGCGGCAGCATCGGCGAGGGCGCCGGAATCGACCTGCGTTTTTGAAAGTCGGGGCACGCCGAGCGTCAGGGTGCCGGTCTTGTCAAAGATGACATGGTCGCAGGCCGCAAGGCGTTCCAGCGCATCGCCGGACTTGAGGTAGGCGCCGGCCCGGAACAGTCGTCCGGCTGCCACGACCTGGACAACCGGTGCGGCGAGCGCCAGCGCGCAGGGGCAGGTAATGATCAGGGTCGAGACCGCGATCAGGATCGCCTCGCGAAGGCCAGCTCCGGCCATGAGCCAGCCGATGAAGGTGATCAGGGCCGTAGAATGGACGATTGGCACATAGAGCGATACGGCGCGGTCGGCGATCCGCCGATAGGTCGAGCGGTTCTGCTCGCCGGCCTCCAGCATGCGCCCGATATCGGCCAGCAGGGAATCCCCGGAGGCTGCAGCCGCGCGCCCCGTGATCGCCCGGGTCAGGTTGATCGTCCCGGCCATCAGCGCCGCGCCCGGCCCGGCAGATCTGGGCAGGCTTTCCCCCGTGACGAGGCTTTCGTCGACTTCCGTTTCGCCCTGCTCAAGGACGATGTCCACCACCGCGCGCTCACCCGGCGCGATCAGGATCCGGTCGCCGGGACGGATATCCTCAGCCCGCACCGGTTCGTGAAGGCCGCTGGCATTGATCCGTGTCACCGTCCGGCTCGCCAGCGCGGCGAGGTCGCGGGCGGCAGAATAGGCGCGGCGCCTGACGCGTGCATCCAGGAACCGGCCGATCAGCAGGAAGAACAGCAGCATGCAGGCCGCATCGAAATAGGCGTGTTCGCCCCCGCGGACTGTTTCAGCGAGACTGACGCTGAAGGCGAGGATCAGCGCCAGAGAAATCGGCACATCCATATTGGTGCGCCTTTTACGCAGCACCTGCCAGGCCGATCTGAAAAAGACCTGCCCGGAGAAGAGCAGCGTCGGCAGCGCAATCACGCCGGACACCGCGTGCAGCGCGCGCCGCGTTGCCTCGCCCATCTCGCCGGCCGCGCCCCAGACCGAAACGGAGAGCAGCATGATGTTTGCCGTGGCAAAGCCTGCCACGCCCATGGCCAGCAGAAGCGATTGCTCTTCCTTCTTGTGGACGTCCGCCCCCTGGCCCGTATCGAGCGGCGAGACGCCATAGCCCAGTGCCGTGATCGCTTCGGTGATCTGCGAAGGATCCAGCGCGCCGGCCCATGTCACCTCGATGCGGCCATTAGACAGGTTGAGGCGCGCGGCCTCGACACCGGGCAAGGCCATCACGCCGGCCTCGATGCGCGACAGGCAGGCACCGCATCTTGCGCCGCGTACAGACAGGGCGAGCCGGTTCTGGCGCCCGGATCTGCGAACGAAGGCGGATGGATTTGCGGCCTCAGCGGCGCTGGGCGGCGCAAGCGCGCTGGGACAACCGGAGGGCGAGAGGGCGGCGTCGATCACGGGATGAGCACCCGGCCTGTCGCTCTGAATTCATGGCCGGGGATCTCAGGATCAATATCTGCCGTGATCTCCAGCTTCCAGGAGCCTTGTGACAGACCTCCGAGCCGCGCAGTGTAGCCGCCGTCCGCGTTTGCGGTCAGGGCAAGGGTCTGGTCGAGCCTTCGGTTGGCGGGGTGGCGGATCAAGGCATGGGCTGCAAACGCCGGCAAGGCGAGGCCGTCCTTTGTCTTAAGCCGGATATGCAGGACCTCTCCATCCCCGGATCCGACACGGTCGATCTCGGCTTGCCATCCCGCGGCTTCCTGGGCGGCGCGGCGCGCCAGTTCCTGATTGTAATCAATGCCGGCCAGGTAAGACCTGTCCTGGTCTTCCCCGGGAAAAGTCGTGATCGCGGTCCACAGGAAGATGCCATTCACGACAAACATGAAGCCGAAAAAGCCAAGAAACCAGCCCAGCGCATGCCAGCCTGTCATCGGGCGCTTTCCGGTTTGCCCTTCAGCAATCGACAGCTCGGCCAGCATCAGCGTTCTCCTGTTGTGAAGGGTGTGGTTGCCAAAATCGTCTCACCACTGTCGATGTCTGTGAGGGTCACGTCGAGCCTGACCGGGGCGCCGGCCCCGGCGGCGGGCAGGGTCACCAGCATCCGATAGCGGTCGACGCCGTAAGCCTGCGCGCTCAGCTGCAGGGTTTCGTCCGCGCTGGCCGACCCCACACCGATGATCTCGAACGCGAGGTCCTCAGCTCCCTTCACCGACACCGAGACAAGCTGAGCTGACGTCGACTTGTTCACGAGCTTCAGCGTATAGCCGTTCCTGATCCGGCCATCTGAAAGCCGGATGAAGGACGGGGAGCGATCCTTGAGGACATTGAACTCATAGCCTGGCTTCGCAGCATAGGCCCACAGCATCAGGGATGCGATCAGCGCGATCAGGACCGCGTACAGTATCGTGCGTATACGGATGAGTGCGTATTTCGGTGTCTCACCCTTCGCCCGCTCCTCCGCGGCCCGGTCGGTGTCATAGGCGATCAGCCCCGTCGGGCGCCCCACCCTGCGCATGATCTCGTCACACGCATCAATGCACAGGGCGCAATGGATGCAGGCAAGCTGGGCGCCGTCGCGGATATCGATCCCCATCGGGCAGACCTGGACACACTGGTTGCAGTCAATACAGTCGCCGCGTCCCTGCCAGGTCTCGTCCTTCCTGTGCGGCCCCCTTGGCTCGCCGCGGTCATACCGGTAGGTGACGTTCAGGGCATACTGGTCGGTGAGCGCGCCCTGGATCCTCGGCCAGGGGCAGAGGTAAGTGCAGACCTGCTCACGCATCGTGCCGGCAAGCATGTAGGTGGTGAAAGTCAGGAGGCCAGCGAAGAAGTAGGCTGTCAGCGGCGCCTCGCCCCGGAAGAAGGTCTCAGCAAGGCTCGGCGCGTCATGCCAGTAGAGAATAAAGGCGCCGCCCGTCATGAAGGCAATCAGCAGCCAGACTGCATGTTTTCCCAGCTTGCGCCAGGCCTTGTTGACGCTCATCGGCGCCTGGTCGAGACGCTTGCGCGCAGCGCGGTCGCCCTCGAAAGCGCGTTCGACCCAGATATAGAGATCGGTCCACACCGTCTGGGGGCATGTGTATCCGCACCAGACCCGGCCAAGCACGGATGTCACCAGAAACAGGCCGAGCGCGGCCAGGATCAGCAGTCCGCCGAGAAAATAGATCTCCTGGGGCCAGATTTCGAGAAAGAAGAAATAGAACTTCTCGCCCCCGAAATCCGCCAGAACGGCCTGATCCGGAATGCCCTCTCCGCGCGGCCAGCGCAGCCAGGGGATGAGGTAGTAGATACCGAGGGTGACCGCCATCACCGCCCATTTGACTGTCCGGAACCGGCCATGGGCAAGCTTAGGATAGATCTGCCGGCGCCGCTCATAAAGCGAAGGTGGCTCTTCCGGATTCGGGCGGTGCGGTCTGCCAGCCGGGATCAGCGTGACCCTCGTCACTTTTCGCCCCCGCCCAGCGCGTGGACATAGACCGCCAGGGCCCTGATGGTCGCGTCATCCAGCCGGTCCTGCCAGGCCGGCATGTGTGCATTGCGGGCGCTGTAGATGCTCTGGCGGATGTCGCGGGGCTCGCCGCCAAACACCCATTCCGCATCGGTCAGGTTGGGCGCCCCGAGGGCCCGGTTACCGCGGGCATCTGCGCCATGGCAGGAGACACACTGAGCCGCGAAGAGAGGGGCGGCACGGCTTGCCGCCGCCGGGTCTGCCGCCCGTCCCGAGACGGCAAGGACGTACTGGACCAGATCATCGATTTCCTTTTCCTGGAGCAGCCCGTCGCGCCCGAAGGCGGGCATGGCACTCAGGCGCGTATCCGGATCGCCCATGTGGCGGATCCCGTGCCGGATGCTCAGTTCGATCCCGTTGAGGCTGCCATCCCAGAGCCAGATGTCGTCGGCCAGCATCGGATAGCCTTTTGCGCCGCGTCCGCCCGCACCGTGACAGGTCGCGCAATTGTCCCCGAAGGCGCTTTCGCCCATGGCAAGGGCAAACTGCTGCAGGCTGAGATCGGTCTCGATGTCCTCAAGCGATGCGGTCACGAGCTGGCTGGCCGCAGCCGTGCGTTCGGCGCGCGCGGCCTGAACTTCGCTGGCAACGATCGCACGGTCTGAATGATTGCGCAGGCCGGGCGAACTGCTCATGCCGGTTCCCGGAAGGGCAGGAAGGGCGGGCATGAAGATCATATAGATGATCGCCCAGACGATGCATCCGTAAAAGATGAACAGCCACCAGCGGGGCAGGGGATTATTGAGTTCCTTGATACCGTCCCAGGTATGACCGGTGGTCTCAATCCCGGAAATCTCATCAATCTCCCGATTATGATCAGTCATCTGACGGCTCCTTATCGACAAGAGGGAGGCGGGCCGCAGCGTGGAAGGTCTCGCTGTTGGCTGGCCAGAGGGCATAGACGAGGGCGACCAGGAACATTGTTACGAACAGGCCGAGGCCCCAGGTCTGGGCGAAGCTGGAGAGTGCTGTGTACATCCTTGTTTCCTCAGCGCCGGTTATTGATGTCGTCGGCTTCGTAGGCCTGGAAGTCGACCAGCGTCCCCGTCATCTGCAGGTAAGCAATCAGGGCATCCATCTCGGTGATCACGCCCGGATTACGGTCATAGTCGGAGATCCGGATTGTCCCTTCGCGGCCGGCGGCCTGGGTATAGCGCGCGATCAGGGCGTCTTCAGCGTCATAGTCGGTATTCGGGCTCGCCTGGGCAACGAGGTCTGCCTCGGCATTTGCGATCATCTCATCGGTATAGGGCACGCCGGCGAGACGCAGGGCTTTCAGGTGATCGCCGACGCCTTCAACCCGCAGCTTCTTCCGGGCCAGGAAGGCGTAGGGCGGCATGATCGAGTCCGGGACCACCGATCTGGGTTCGATCAGATGATCGAGATGCCACTCATCGGAATACTTGCCCCCGACGCGGGCAAGATCGGGTCCGGTGCGTTTGGATCCCCACTGGAAGGGGTGATCGTACATGCTCTCGGCCGCCAGGGAGTAGTGACCATAACGCTCCACCTCATCGCGCAGCGGACGCACCATCTGCGAATGGCAGACATAACAGCCCTCCCGGATGTAGATATTGCGTCCCTTGAGTTCGAGCGGCGTGTAAGGGCGCATGCCCTTCACCTTTTCGATCGTATTCTCGAGGTAGAAGAGCGGGGCGATCTCGACCAGGCCGCCGATCGAGACCACGACCAGAATGCCGATGGTCAGCAGCAGTGAATGACGCTCGACGGTCGCGTGTTTCCTGAAGAGGCTCATCGTGCGTGTTCCTTACTCGGCAGGTTGCAGGGCAGGGGTTTGAACCGGCGCGTGGGCAGGCTCAGCTTCGCGGGCATTGCCGTGACCGAGGGCTGTCCGGATGAGGTTATAGGCCATGATCAGTGCGCCGATGAGGTAGAGAGCCCCGCCGACTGCGCGCACGACATACATGATGTGCTTGGCCTTTACGGTCTCGATGAAGGCATATTCAAGGAACCCGAACTCATTATAGGCCCGCCACATGAAGCCTTCGGTGATGCCCGCGACATACATCGCAACGATGTAGAAGAGGATACCCAGCGTTGCGAGCCAGAAGTGCCATTCGACCAGCGCGTTTGAATAGAGCGCCTTGCGTTTCCACAGCCAGGGGGTCAGGCAATAGAGGGCCCCAAAGCTGATGAACCCGACCCAGCCCATCGAGCCTGAGTGGACGTGGGCGATACCCCATTCAGTATAGTGGGAGAGCGAATTGACTGCCCGCACGCTCATCAGCGGACCTTCGAAGGTCGACATGCCGTAGAAAGCGAGCGCGACGATCATCATCCGGACAACGGGATCGGTGCGCAGCTTGTCCCAGGCGCCGGACAGCGTCATCACACCGTTGATCATGCCGCCCCAGCTGGGCATCCACAGCATCACCGAGAAGACCATGCCGAGCGTCTGAGCCCATTGGGGCAGAGCGGTGTAGTGAAGGTGGTGCGGGCCCGCCCAGATGTAGATGAAGATCAGTGACCAGAAGTGGACGATCGACAGGCGGTAGGAATAGACCGGCCGGTTAACCTGCTTCGGAATGAAGTAGTACATGATTGCAAGGAAGCCGGTGGTCAGGAAAAAGCCGACGGCATTATGGCCATACCACCACTGGGTCAGCGCATCCTGGACACCGGCGAACAGGGCGTAGCTCTTCGAGCCGGCAAGGCTGACCGGAATGGCCAGGTTGTTGACGATGTGCAGCATCGCGATGGTGACGATGAAGGACAGGTAGAACCAGTTTGCCACGTAAATGTGGGGTTCCCTGCGCTTCCAGAGCGTACCGAGGAAGACCAGAAGATAGGCGACCCAGACAATCGTCAGCCAGAGGTCGGCATACCATTCCGGTTCGGCATATTCCTTGGACTGGGTCACACCGAGGAGGTAACCGGTTCCTGCGATGACGATGAACAGATTGTAGCCCCAGAACACGAACCAGGGCCAAAGGCCGCCGGCGAGCCGGGTGCGGCAGGTGCGCTGGACCACGTAGAAGCTGGTTGCAATCAGCACATTGCCGCCGAAGGCGAAGATGACAGCGGAGGTGTGCAGGGGCCGCAGGCGTCCGAAATTGGTCCAGCCGAGATCCGGGAAATAGAAGAGGTTGGGGAAGGTCAGCTGCAGGGCGATGATCAGGCCGACCAGGAAGCCCGCGATACCCCAGAACATGGCTGCGGCCACACCGAACTTTACGATCGTGTCTTCATAGAAAGCCGGATCAAACGGATTTTTGCCAGCCCGTGCGCCGGCCCACAGGCCGGTCACCAGAAGGCCTGCGACGCTGAGGAAGAAGAAAATCCAGCCATGCGCCGCCATCATGGGATCGGCGGCATTGGCAGCGATGATCAGTACGCCGAGGCATACCGCGCCGAGCAGCGTGCTTACGCTGGCAACGCTGATACCCCATCCGTCCGGATGTCTGCGTTCTGAGAGTTTGCCCATGAAATCCCCGCTCGGTTCGTTGACAGTCAGCCTGACCGCTCACTGCCGGAGGGGGGCGGCGCGCTGTATAGGGAGTTTTACCTATGGGCCCTCCTGTCGCACCGGGGCTAGGCGATCATCCGTAAGCTCTGGAGTTTTCGGATGTTCAAACGCGCTGCAGCCGGGCTGGCCGTCTTCCTTGCCGGTGCGGTCAGGTTCGCGCTCCATCTCGGCCGTTCGCCGACGCTGGAAGACTATCTGGCGTTCCGGTGCGCGGGTTCTGCGGCTGCTGACAGCTTCTTGCTGCCCGGGACGCTTCTCAGTCTCGGCCACTGCTGGGGCTGCGGCGCCATGGCGGCCGGGGCGGGTCTGATGGCCTGGGTGGCTGTGTCCCGGCGCGCCCCTGGTCCGCGGCGCAGGGGGGCTGCGGGCGTGTGCAAACTTGCGTTCGGGACGCGGGACGGGCAGTAAGGCATGAGAGTTAAGGCTTGCCCGGATGAGCGAGACGCCGAAATCCGCCCAGACACCGCTCGAAGAACTCGATGCGCCCTCGCACCTTTTGCACTTCCAGTCGATCCTGGACTCGGTGCCTGACGCCATGGTCGTGACCGACGAGACCGGCACCATCCTCGCCTTCAGCCGGGCAGCCGAGCAGCTTTTCGGCTATAAGGCTGGAGAGGTCATCGGACACCCGGTTAACCTTCTGATGGCCGGCCGCGACAAGTCCAATCATGGTAACTATATCAGCAACTACATGCGCACGGGGCATCGCCAGATCATCGGCAAGGGCCGTGTGGTGATCGCAGCCAGGGCGGACGGCTCGCTGTTTCCCGTCGATCTGAAGATCGGGGAGGCCCGCATCGGCGATCACGTCCTGTTCACGGCCTTCATACGCGACCTCACAGAGCAGCAGCTTGCGGAAATCCGCATGCAGGAAATGCATTCGGAGCTCGTTCATTTCTCGCGGCTCAGCGCTGTCGGCACCATGGCCTCGGCGCTGGCCCACGAACTCAATCAGCCCCTCACGGCTGTTGCCAACTATCTCGAAGCCAGCCGCGATCTCCTCGATTCTCCGGCGCCCGAAACGCGCGAGATCCTGCGTCAGGCCCTGTCTGAAGCGGCCATCCAGGCGGTGCGCGCCGGGGAGATTGTCCGCAAACTCCGCAGCTATGTCTCCCGCGGGGAGGTCGAGGCCCGTCCGGTCTTTCTCTCACAGGTGGTTGAAGACGCGGTTGCGCTGTCGAAAACCTCGCCTCAGCGCGCCGACATTCCGGTCACCGTGCAGCAGGCGGAAGATATCCGCCGGGTGATGGCGGACCCGATCCAGATCCAGCAGGTGATCATCAATCTGATCCGCAACGCGATGGATGCGATGGCAGACCGGCCGGAGGCCCGTATCATCATCCGGGCCATGCACGATGAAGACCCGGGCCTTGTTTCGATTGAAGTTTGTGACAATGGGCCGGGGCTTTCAGCCGAGATGAAGGATTCCCTCTTCAAGCCTTTCGCGACCACCAAGGCGCAGGGCATGGGCCTCGGCCTGTCCATCTGCCAGACCATCATCGAGGCGCATGGCGGAACGATCCGTGCGGTTTCCTCGCCTCTGGGCGGCACCTGTTTCCGGTTCACACTTCGAAAAGATGAGGGTACACAGGAAAAATGAATGATACCCGTTTAATCCACCTGGTTGATGATGACGAGGCGATCCGGCACTCGGCAAGCTTCATGCTGAGGCATGCGGGGTTCCGCGTGAAGACCTATCCGGACGGTGTTGCCTTCCTTACCCAGGTCGCCGAGGCTGAGACGGGATGTGTCCTGCTCGATGTACAGATGCCGGGCATGGACGGTCTTGAAGTGCAGGAATCGCTGAACCAGCGCGGGGTCGCGATGCCGGTCATTGTGCTGACCGGGCACGGCGATGTGGAGGTGGCGGTGCGCGCCATGAAGGCGGGCGCGGTCGATTTCGTCGAGAAGCCTTATGCCAAGCAGATGCTGGTTGATGCCCTGACCCGGGCCTTCGAGCAGCTCGAAGCCCGTCACCAGGGGGATGTGCTGGCCGCGGAAGCCCGGGGCCGGATCGAGCGGCTGACCGATCGGGAACGCGATGTGCTGGTTGGCCTGGTCGCCGGCCATACCAACAAGATCATTGCCGAAACGCTGGACATCTCCCCCCGTACGGTCGAGATCCACCGGGCAAACCTGATGGAAAAGCTGGAAGCGCCAAGCCTGTCGACTGTGCTTCGGATTGCCTTTGCAGCAGGCTTCGAAGGTTAGGTCCGCACCTCGGGGTTTATACCTAGTGACAGGTTCAGCGGGGCGCCCGTAGGCTGGCGCTCGAGTGATCTTGGCGACGTCGAATGATTAAGGTATCCGCTCAGGGGCGCCGCTGGCGCATCGCCGTCGTCGACGACAATGAGGCGGTTCGCCGGTCACTTCTTCTGCTTCTCGGGGCGCGCGGTTACCAGGTCGATGTTTTCCACAGCGGCGACGCCTTGTTTCAGATGATCGGGCACTCGCCCTATGACTGTTTCGTGATTGACCTGAAGCTCGGTGGGCCGTGCGGGGTGAGCGTTCTGGTGACCCTCCGGCGTATGGGTGTCACCGGACCGGCCATTCTCATCTCTGGCTGGGACGATCCGAAGCTTGAAGAGTTTGCCAGCAGGCACGGCTTCGCCGCCCTCGTGCGTAAGCCGATGTTTGCAAAATCGATTGCCGATACGCTCGAGGATCTGCTCGCCGCCGCCCGGAGCCCGCAGTCTTATGGATTCGGGCCGCGGGTCCCAGGTTTCTGATCCGTCGTACGGTCTTGCCCGCAGCCGGCGCCGGCTTGACCGCAACCGGCTCGGGCAATTCTGAGGATGCCTCAGCGGAAATCACGGCTTTTCGGAATAACGCGTACATCCCGGGGATGATGGGCCCCGGTCCGCTTCGGCTCCGGCCCCTTGCGTTCCATAACCGGGCGGGCCACCTCATCGGCCCGCGCCAGTACCCCGCTCAGCGGATCCCCCAGCCTGTCTTCAGACAGGAGCGCAAGGTCGCCGGACCGGTCGAATAACTGCTCCGCCACGATATGGGTTACATTGTCCGCCGTCTGAACATGTCCCCGGATGTGGAGGATGCGCGCATTCATGACAACCGGGCGGAAGCGTTCAAGCACGCGCTGCCAGATCACGAGATTGGCAATGCCCGTCTCGTCCTCGATGGTGATGAAGACAACCCCGTTTGCCGAACCTGGCCGCTGGCGGACCAGCACCAGACCGGCGGTTGCAACGCGCGTTGCATTCGGCGCCGCAACGGCCTCTGCTGTCGTCAGAATATGGCGTGCACGGTAGGTTTCTCTCAGGAAGCTCAAAGGATGCGCCTTCAGGGACAGCCGCGCGGTCTGGTAATCCTGGATCACTTCCTCTGAACCGGGCATCCGGGGCAGGGGCGTGTGCACCTCGCTTCCCTGTTCGGCCACATCCGCCGCGGTAAACAGCGGCAGCGAAACATCCCGGGCCTCTCCGCGCACCTGCCACAGCGCCTCGCGCCGCGACCGGCCCATGGACCGGAAGGCATCGGCTGTTGCCAGCCGCTCGAGTGCGGCGCGGTTCAGGCCCGTGCGCCGGCGCAGGTCATCGGGCGATGTATAGCCCGGCCCGCGCGCCGCCATCAGCGCGGCCATGTCCGTCTCGCGCAGCCCGTCGATCTGGCGCAGCCCCAGCCGCACCGCGCAATAGCCATCTCCCCTGTCCACCGGTTCCAGTATGGTATCCCAGTCCGAATAATTCACATCGACGGGGCGTACCTCGACACCATGGTCACAGGCATCGCGCACGATCTGGGCAGGCGCATAGAAGCCCATCGGCTGGCTGTTGAGCAGCGCCGCTGAGAACACATCGGGATGATGGCATTTCAGCCAGGACGAGACATAGACAAGCAAGGCGAATGACGCCGCATGGCTTTCGGGAAAACCGTACTCACCAAAGCCCTTCACCTGGTCGAAGCAGCGCTTGGCAAAGACCGGGTCATATCCGCGCGCGACCATGCGGGAGACCATCATCTCCTCATAATTGCGGATGGTTCCGACCTTACGAAAGGTCGCCATTGCCCGGCGAAGGCCGTTGGCTTCTTCCGGCGTGAACTTGGCGGCATCAATCGAGATCTGCATGGCCTGTTCCTGAAACAGGGGTACGCCGAGCGTGCGCTTCAGGATCCGGGAGAGTTCATCTGCCGGGCCGTGTTCGGGCGCCGGGCTCGGAAAGTTCACGGGTTCGAGTTTCTGGCGCCGGCGCAGATAGGGATGCACCATGTCGCCCTGGATCGGGCCGGGCCGGACAATCGCGACCTCGATCACGAGGTCATAGAAGGTCCGCGGCCTGAGCCGGGGCAGCATGTTCATCTGCGCCCGGCTCTCCACCTGGAACACGCCCAGGCTGTCGCCTTTGCAGAGCATGTCATAGGTGGCCGCATCCTCGGGCGGGACAGTTGCGAGCGTGTAGCGCTGACCTTTGTGCTGCTCGAGCAGGTCAAAGGCCTTCCGGATACAGGTCAGCATGCCGAGGGCGAGGATATCCACCTTGAGAATACCCAGTGCGCTGATGTCGTCCTTGTCCCATTCAATGAAGGTGCGCTCCTGCATGGCTGCATGGCCGATCGGCACTGTCTCGGTCAGTGGGCCGCGGGTCAGAACAAACCCGCCGACATGCTGGGAGAGGTGGCGCGGAAAGCCGATCAGCTGCCGGGTCAGCTGGATCGCCCGGCGGATCAGCCTGTTCTCCGGATCAAGGCCCGCCGCTTCGATCTGCTTGCCGGAAATCCCGTCTCCCCAGCTGCCCCACACCGATCCGGCCAGCGCCCCCGATATCTCCTCGCTGAGCCCGAGCGCCTTGCACACCTCGCGCACGGCAGAGCGCGGGCGGTAGCAGATCACCGTTGCCGTCAGCGCGGCATGACGACGCCCATATCGTTTGTATACATACTGGATGACCTCCTCCCGCCGCTCATGCTCGAAGTCGACATCGATATCCGGCGGCTCCTTTCGTTCGCGCGACAGGAACCGCTCGAACAGCAGGCTCGTCTCGGCCGGGTTCACGCTCGTCACGCCGAGGCAGAAACACACCGCCGAGTTTGCCGCCGATCCCCGGCCCTGGCAGAGAATCCCCTGCTCGCGGGCCCAGGCAACGATGTCGTGGACCGTCAGGAAATAGGGGGCGTAGGAGAGTTCCGAGATCAGCCGGAGTTCCTTGCGCAGCTGCTGGCTGACGGTCTCGGGCACGCCGCCCGGATAGCGCCACTTTGCGCCCTTCCAGGTCAGCCGCTCCAGATGCTGCTGCGGCGATGTGCCGGACGGGACCGGCTCATCCGGATATTCATAGGCAAGCTCATCAAGGCTGAAGCGGCAGCGCGCCGCAATTTCCAGTGTGCGTGCAAGGGCTGGCTCGAAGCCCCTGAACAGCCGCGCCATCTCGCCGGCATCCTTGAGGTGGCGCTCGGCGTTAGCCTCAAGCCGGAAGCCGGCCGTATCGAGGCGGCAATGCTCGCGGATACAGGTCAGCACATCCTGCAATGGCCGCCGCTGAGGCTGGTGATAGAGCACGTCATTGATCGCGATCAGCGGCGTACCGGCGGCCGCCGAAAGCGCCGCAAGGCGCCCGATACGTTCCCGGTTGCGGCCGCAATAGCTGTAGCGCGCCGCCAGGAATGTCCGCCCGGGCGCCGCCTGTGCGATCTGCTCCAGTGTCTCCCCGAAGCCAGGCGATGGTTTCTCCGGCGCCGGTATGATCAGGATCTGCCCCTCTGCCGCGTTCAGTATATCCTGCATTTCCAGATGACAGTCGCCTTTTCCGGCCTTCAGCTTTCCTTCGGAGATGAGGCGCGAGAGCCGGCCATAGGCGGCCCGGTCCATCGGATAGGTGATGATCTCGGGTCCGTCAGCCGGCACAAGCCGCGCGCCGACCAGAAGCTTCAGGCCTGCCTCCCTGGCCGCCAGGTGGGCCCGCACGATGCCGGCCAGCGTATTTCGGTCGGCGATGCCGATCGCCTTCAGTCCGAGGTCAGCCGCCTGCTTCACGAGTTCCTCAGGATGGCTTGCCCCCCTCAGGAAGGAGAAGTTCGTGGTCACCGCCAGTTCGGCATACAGGGTCATGCGAACAGTCCCTGTACGAACCAGTCCGGCAGGGGCCCGCGCCCGTCATCATAAAGGCCTTCCCGGAACACCCAGTACCGGTGTCCCTCGGCATCCTCGATCCGGTAGAAGTCACGTGTCCGGGGCAGGGGCGTGGCCTGGTCCGGCCCGCCGGGCAAGTGCAGCCACCATTCCGGGGCAATCCGCTCCGGCCCGTCCGAGCGCACCACCCTTCGCCTCATCCGCCGCCAGACAAAGCTCAAGGGTGGCCCGTCCGGAACCGCTGCGATCACATCCACCCGTTCGGGCCAGGCCAGCATCCGTACCGGGCGCGGCCCCAGCCCGGCCGGCGGCAGGGGCGCGGCTTCAGCAGGCACTCCGGTGAACGCCGTGCGCTGCTCGGCCTGGTCAGGCGGGTGGCGCGCGGCCAGCCGCACATGGGTGACCGTGCCCTCACCCAGGCGGGCACTGATCCGGTCGGCGAGGGCGCAAAGCGCCGCCTCGTCAATCTGTGTGGTGGCCATCTCGCCCGAGAGGGGCTGGCCGGCGAGTGTCATCGGCCCGGTCCGCAACGCCTCCAGCAGCAAAAGGTCGATCCCGAAGCCCGGCTCGATCCTGCCGATCTTTTCCCGGAAGAGAAGCAGGATATGCGCCGGCGTGCATACCGGGAGGGCCGCATGGACGCAGACGTCCGATACCTGTCCATCCGAATGGTAGGCACAGAAAACAAACTCCCGTGCCCCGATACCCATGCCTGAAAGATCAGCACACAGCTGTTCTGTCAGCTGTCGCAGGCCCGCCTCGACCCCGGCAGCCTGGGTCAGCGGTTCAGGACAGGCCAGTCGGCAGGCATGTTCTGCCGGCGGGCGCAGCGGTGTGACCGGTTCATGTCGCCGCCCCAGCGCCTGGTCGAGACGAAGGCAGACCGCGTCCGCCGCCTGGCGCGACTGAAACCGCCGCGTCAAAGCCTTCCGGTCTATCCCGTAAAGCTGTCCGATCCGCGTCAGGCCAAACCGGCGCAGCAGGGTCACAGCATCCGCCGACAGGCGCAGCGCCTGGACGGGCAGGTCGGCCAGCCCGTCCTGTTCTGCGCCTGCCGGCAGGATCTGCGGCGCACCGTCAGAGGCGCGATGACGGGCGAGGGCATACGCCGCCCCGGGCGTGCCCGCCAGCGCGATCCGGTGCGCATAGCCGGTGTATGCAAGCTTCTGCGAAAGCGCCCGCACCAGGCCGGTCTCGCCTGCAAGCAGGTGATCGCATCCGGTTGTCTCCAGCATCAGCCCGTCCGGCCCGTCCAGCGAGACCCGCGGCGAAATGCAGTTCATCCAGCGCGCCAGCAGCCGGAGCGCGTCTGCGTCATCGTCGCGGCTGATCTCCTGCGCCACCAGCCCGGGTAGCGATGCACGGGCATCGCTGACGCGCATCCCGTCCCGGAGGCCCGCCGCTCTGGCGGTTGCATTGGCGGCCGCAATCAGGAGACCGCGTGCGGATTTTTCATAAAGGATGAAGGGCGCCGGCTTAGCCGGCTTTACGCTGGTCACGGGCCTGCCGCCGCGCCGGGCGCGGCGCAGCCGGTCCAGCGACCATTCCGGAAACCACACCGAGAGATAGCGTTTCATCATTCCACTCGAGATCAAAACATGTACCCGCCGCATTTGGCGCAGCCCGGCAGCGCTCCAGCACGGCCCGCCAGCGCGGATATCCCGGTGCCTGCGGGTCGTACCGGTTCGGGCAGGACGGCCGGGGGCTGACCCGCCAGCGCGTGGCGGCCGCCGTTGCGCCCCCGCAACCCGGCGGCATCAGCAGGATCACCGCCGCGCCATAGCGCCCGCAGGCAAGTGTCAGGCGCCGCGTGGCGGTGAAGTCAGCGGCCTCGACGTCCGCAATCACCAGGCTCACGGCGCCCGAGACAACAGCCTCCTCAACCGTCCAGAGTGCATCGCCCAGGGTGCGCACCTCGGCGGTCAGCCGCTGCGGCGGCGCCCCGTAGATCTGGCGGAGCGCGGCTTCCGGCACACGCCCCAGATCGGCGGTCACCTTTGCCTGGCTTACCCAGAGCCATGCCCCGCGCCGGGCCGGCCGGGTTGCGGCCAGGACGAAGCCCGTGATCGCGCCGCGGTCCCCATAGGCAGCCTCGGCAACCTCGTGCAGGCCGCTCACGCCCAGCCCGTAGGGAAACGATGCTGCACCCGCGGGTGCAGCGGCTGCAGCCCTCAGAAGGCCGTTCGCTTTGAGTGTGGCTAAGTCCATAATGTTCTTATTTTGTTCTTTTCCGGCGGTGTCAATCCCCGCGCGTCCGGGCGCTCACGCGGCCCCTGCAGCGCCGCGCGGCTGTGCGGTGTTGACCGGGCCCCTTTCGCCCTACATCCGTCACACGAGCGCGGGCCGGGGGCGCATCTCGCCGGCAAGAAAATCAGGATCATGATGAGCGTATCGCAGTTCCAGGGCTTTGCCGGCGTCGTGCTTCGGGGCGAGCGGCAAGGCGATCCGGAGGATCCGCTGGTCCTGCTCGTCCATGGCCTCGGCCAGACCCGTGAGATCTGGCGGGATATCGCGGCCTCTCTTGTCCGCGCCGGACGCCAGGTCATGGCCATCGATCTGCGTGGTCACGGCGAAAGCGACTGGCCGGCCGATGCCCGTTACGACTTCGCCGCCTATGTCGAGGACCTGCGCGCCGTCCTCGCCCAGCTGCCCTGCCGGCCCGTTATCATCGGCGCCTCGCTCGGCGGATGGGCTGCGGCCGCCGCGGTCGGTGAAGACGGCGCCCATCTCGTCTCAGGCCTGGTCCTTACCGGCGCGCCGCCCGGGCCGGACCTTGCGAGCCTCTGCCAGACAGCCGGCGTCATCGGGGGGGCTTGTGAAACCGCCAGGGGAGCCTGGGATCCGCGCCTGCCGGAGGGCTTCGTCCCCGGCCAGGCGCGCGGGCGCTTCAGGGCCGCCGTGCCGAATATCCGCGTCCCCGCCCTGCTGGTGCGCAGCGACATCAACGATGCCGACGCCACCAGCCGCATGGCCGACGAGATCCCCGGCGCCGAATATGCCGGGCTCGGCGAAGCCGGCCACCCTGTTCCCCCGGATCCTTCAGACCGGTTCAGCGCCGCCCTCATCGACTTCATGGACCGCCGTGTCCCGCGCCGGGTGCCGGAGTATCGCCCGGGGGCAGAGGCGCGCAGACTGCGCGATGCGCTCGGCTGTTTTGCGACCGGTGTGACGGTCGTCACGGCGTTTGAGGAAAACGGTGATCCGGTCGGCCTGACAGCCAATTCCTTCACCTCCGTCTCGCTCGATCCGCCGCTCCTGCTGGTCTGCATCGCCCGCTCGTCCGGCAGCCTGAAGGCGCTGGAGAAGGCCGGACATTTCGGTGTCAATGTGCTGCATATCGGCCAGCAGCCGGTCTCGCAGCTCTTCTCGAAGCCCGGCGAAGACCGCTTCGCCCAGATCGCATGGATGCGGGGCGTGCATGACGCGCCGCTGCTCCCGGGCGCGCTCGCCAGTTTCGAGTGCCGCCGGCATCAGCTCTATGATGGCGGCGACCATATCATCCTCGTCGGTGAAGTGGTGCGCGCCGTATCTGATCCGCGCCGCGATCCCCTGCTTTACTTCCGCGGCAGCTATCGCCGCCTGCAGGTCACCTGACGCGCCGCACACGTCTCAGAGAAAGGCCTTCAGTTCGGCTACGAACCGGTCGAACTGGTCGTGATGCAGCCAGTGGCCTGCCGCTTCATAGACCTTCACCTCAGCGTTCCGGAAATGCCGGATACGCCCGTCAGTCGCCGGGTTGGAGGCCTGGCTGTTGGCGCCGTAGAGCAGGAGCGTCGGGCAGGCGACTTCGCTCCAGAGGGCTTCGACATCTTCCTGCGGCATGTCATAGGGCACCATCACGCGGAAATGATTGTCAAACTTCCAGGAATAGGTGGCGTCCTCGTTCTGGCTGATCCCGTGAACGGTCAGGTGCCGGGCCTGTATATCGGTCAGGTAGCTGTTTTCTTCCTTCATGCGCTGATAGGCTTCTTCCAGCGTCGCATACTTCCTGGGGCTGCGTCCGGCCGCCGCGCGCTTGGCTTCGATCCAGTCGCGCATCCGCTGCCCGATCGGTTGACCCAGGCGCTGCTTCAGCAGGCGCGGGGAAGGGCCGAGCCCTTCGATGGCGACCAGCTTGCGCACATTTTCCGGATAGATGCCCGCATAGCGCAGGGCGATGTTTCCCCCGTACGAGTGTGCGACAATCGTCACCGGAGCCAGATGCTTCTGGTGAATCAGCTGGGCGAGATCGTAGACGCAGGACCGCAGGGAGTAGTCTCCATCCCCTGACCAGCCGCTGTCACCATGCCCGCGCAGGTCCGGTGCGATGATGTGCCAGTCCTTTCGCAGCTCTTCGGCAACCCAGTCCCAGCTGCGGCAATGGTCGCGTCCGCCATGCACCAGGAGCAGGGGCGGGGCATCGTTATTGCCCCAGTCGACATAGTGAAGGCGCAGGCGCTGCGAGATATAGCTGTGAGAGGTCGGTCCGGTAAGCATGGGCGCCAGTTAGAACGCCCTGCGCCGCAGCGTCCAGTCCTGCCAGAGCCGACTGCCGCGGGGAGAGCCTTCCTGCCCGGCTTTGCGCCCGGCCGGAAGCGGGTTAGGCTGCTCAGAAAATGCGCCGGATAACAGGCCGGAACCCCTTGGGAGGACCAGATGATCAGAACCCTCGCTGCGGCAACGGCCGCCTTCGTCAGCGTGTCGTGTACGTCCGCTGAGAGGCTGGACCCGGCCGCCAGCGGGGCCGCCACACCGGCGACCCTTGCCGCCAATGAGGCCTTCTCCGAAGGCCTGCCCTGGAGCGACGGATCAGAGGCAGACCTCGCCAGCCGCGGCTTTATCGCAACCCTGTCGGACACAAGGATCCGCGCCGCAGATGGCCGCGTCGTGTTCGACGCCGCCGCCTATGACTTCGCCGAAGGCGAATCCCCGGCAACGATGAACCCCAGCCTCTGGCGTCATCTCGGCCTGATGAACAATCACGGCCTGTTCGAGGTCACCCCGGGCCTCTGGCAGGTCCGCGGCTTCGACCTCTCGGTGATGAGCATCATCGCAACCCGGACCGGCTACATCATCGTCGACCCGCTGACGGCAACCGAAACCGCAGCGGCGGCCATGTCGCTGGTGCGCGAGCATATTGGCGACAGGCCCATCCATGCCGTGATTTATACGCACAGCCATGGCGACCATTTCGGCGGCGTGAAGGGCATTGTGCGTGATGCCGACGTCGCTGCCGGGACCGTCGAGATCATCGCACCTGCCGGCTTCATGGAGCACGCGGTCAGCGAAAACCTGATTGCCGGCCCCGCAATGAGCCGGCGCGCTAACTACCAGTTCGGCACGCGCCTCACACCCGGACCCGCCGGGCAGGGCGGCGCGGGCATCGGCACCGGACTGCCCAGCGGAACCTTCAGCCTGATCGCCCCGACACGGACGATCACCCAGACCGGCGAGACGCTGGTGATCGACGGCATCGAGATCGAGTTCCAGATGACCCCGGGCACGGAGGCTCCCTCGGAGATGAACTTCTACCTGCCGCACCTGCGGGCGCTCTGCCTTGCAGAGAATGCCAATGCAACGATGCATAACGTGCTGCCTCCGCGCGGCGCGCTGGTTCGCGATGCCAAGGCCTGGGCAGACTATCTTACCGAGTCCATCCGCCTGTTTGGTGCGCGTACCGACGTGATGTTCGTCTCGCATGGCTGGCCGCGCTGGGGACAGGATGAGATCGTCGGCTTCATGGGCTTCCACCGCGATGCCTATAAGTATCTGCACGACCAGACCGTCCGTCTGATGAACAGGGGTTACACGGCCGAGGAAATCGCTGAAGTGATTGCGCTGCCAGACAGTCTGGGCTCGAAATGGTATAACCGCGGCTATTACGGGACCATGGCCCATAATTCGAAGGCCGTGTATCAGCGCTATCTCGGCTGGTACGATGCCAATCCCGTCAATCTGAACCCCTGGCCGCCCGAAGAAGCGGCAAAGCGTTATGTTGCCGCCATGGGAGGCGCCAGAAAGGCGCTCAGGATTGCCAGTGAGGCCTTTGACGCCGGCGATTATCGCTGGTCGGCGCAGGTGGCGAGCCATATTGTCTTCGCCGATGACACCGACGGGGATGCCCGCGAGATCCTCGCCCGGTCCTTCGAGCAGATGGGCTATCAGGCTGAAGGCTCGCTCTGGCGCAACATCTATCTGACCGGCGCAGCAGAAGCGCGGGCCAATCCGGCCTCGGCCACGATTACGGCCCTGTCACCGGATGTCGTATCGGTCATTTCGGTCGAGCAGGTCTTCGACATGCTGGCCATCCGGGTCGATCCTGCGCTGGCGGAAGGCAAATCGGTGAGCCTCGCTTTCGTGTTCACGGACCTCGGGGAAACGCGCCTCGTCAGCCTGCGCAATTCTGTCCTGGTTCACGAGGCGGGACGGGGCCAGCCTGCGGCCGCAACGCTCACCCTCTCCAAGCCTGCCTTCGTCGGCATGATTTTCGGCGGCCAGAAACCCGCCGAACTCGTCAGGCAGGGAGCCTTAACAATCGAAGGCGACCCCCTGGCGGCAGCGACCCTTCTGGGCGTTCTGGATCCGCCGGCGCCGCCGGAGCCGTTCCCGATCGTGACGCCGTAACAGGCTCCAGGGGATTGATCGCAATAAAAGCGTCCGTTCTGGCAGTTCCAACGGGCA
>CAZIGV010000018.1:0-70530 GCA_964538945.1 uncultured Hyphomonas sp. | reverse complement strand
GGCTGTCCGCGTTCAAACGCAATGAGGAACTTGCGGTGGTCATGCGGCATGTCGCATTGCCTCGCCTGAATTGTTCCTGAAAATTCTGCCATTTCATGATTAGGATCGTTGCCGAGAGACTTTCACTCGAGGGACAGCCATGAGGCGGATCAGCAGGGGAACGAGAGACGCGCTTCCGGAGGCTGTGGCTGGGCGATATCGTGCCGCGACCCGGGCCGATCGGGCAACACATTGATCCGGTCAGCAGGTTTCTGTTGCGTCAGCCCCAAACGCTCGCGCACCTCGCGCGTGTAACGCGCCGCATCTTGAGCTGCCTCGACCTCATCCTCGGCGATGTGGCGTGCGATATCGGCCTCGGTCGCTGCATCCACGCGATAAGCATCGAACCCTCCCTGAGGGAACGCATCTGGCGCAGAGACGTCAATTGTGACCCGATACCTCTTCATAGGCAGTTACCTTTCTGAACGTGCTTGCGGGTCACGACATCAACCTCTCCAGGAGGGATGACGGCTCTTGTGCAAAGGGGTTCACGACGGTCACACCATTCCAGGAGAAGCCATCCTGGAAATCCTCCGACAGCAGCAAACGGCAACGTCCCTCGGCGGCGACGGCCAGGATCAGAGCGTCCCAGATCTGAAGCTGATGCGCGGCGCTGATCTCGAATGCCATCTGGAAACTGCTCCAGGTTGAGTCCGCCACCGGGAAACTGTCAGACCAGCTGAGGATCGCATCGCGGGCCGCCGGCAGCGGTCGTTTCGCCTTGCTGGTCAGAACCCGGAACAACTCCCCGAGCGCCTGAGCCGGCAGGACCGTGCTTGTCGGATCCAGACGACTGATCAGGCTGAGCGCCCGCGAGTGCCGCTCTGCATCCCCGATGCCCTCGGCATATGCGAGGATATTGGTGTCCAGCGCGACCCGCATGCTGGTTAATCGTAAAGATCTGTGCGCGTCCAGTCACGCTGTCCGGTCGCAGCTTGGCGCGACAGCCTCGCCACAAGGGAGCTGCGTGCCATTTCACGGTCCCTTGTCTCATTCGCGGCGGAAACGATTTTGGCGACCGTTCGGCCATGCGAGACAATGCTCACATCTTCGCCCTCCGCGACCTCTCGCAGGAGCTTTGAGAATTGCCGGTTCGCTTCGCTGGCGCTTATGGTTTTCATCGCGGCCTCAAAAGTAGTGATTTAAACTATACTGGGCTGAGGCGCTTCTGTCAATTTTCCAGCTGCGCCTTGTCGGTGACACGCGATATGTCCGGTTTCCGTATCACACGATTTGTCCGGTTTGTTCCGGGGAGGCGGGTGTGCAGGCGGAGGTTCGGATGGCACGGCGTGTTGAGGCTTTTGGGCGGGGCCGGATAGCCTCCACTGGAGTAGTGGAAATTCGCTGACGGAGCGCTTCGGGCGCGCGGACCGCAAGGGTCTGCGCGCGCCCGGGGCGCGGTTGGCGCAAGGGGTCGTCTTTGGAGACCCCGTCTCAGCGACAGCGATCCCCGACCGCCTCCTTCACCACACCCACATCATCACCATCCGCGGTGAAAGCTATCGCCTGAGGGAAAAAGGCCGCTTCGGCTCCAG
The DNA here is from genome assembly GCA_964538945.1 of uncultured Hyphomonas sp. GTDB lineage: Bacteria > Pseudomonadota > Alphaproteobacteria > Caulobacterales > Hyphomonadaceae > Hyphomonas. The sequence continues at coordinate 68,956 of CAZIGV010000018.1, read as the reverse complement.
CCAGCTCTTCAACTTCAAACCAGCAGGGGGCAGTTCCTGATGTCGCCGGACATAGCGGAAATTTCTGCCCTCCCAGTGTCAATTCTCAACGGCAATCAGCAGACAGCAGTCCGAAACGCTCGGCTCGGCCTTGCGGCGGCCATCGCCGAAGCCCTCGGGCAGTTTCTCATCGGCAGGCAGCAGCCCTGCACATTTGCACCATTCGAAGATGAGACGCCTGCTAACCATGACCTGGCCGGGCAGGTCGCGGGCAGGCTCGCTGAAGCGTTTGATCGGAAACTCGACGAGGGCGTCGCAGATCGCGTCCAGCGCCGGCCGGGGTTTCGCAATGGCGCGCTTCAATCGGCAGACGCTTTGCCTGTGCCAGCATCCACGCGGCCTGGCGGCGGCTAGCGTGGCGATAGCGGTTTTAGCTGAACTCGGAGCAGCCGTGCTTCAGAAGACGCTGGCCCATCAGCGTCATCACCGAGACGGCCAGTGTCTGTACGCTTGGCCAGGCGTGATAGGCATATCGTGCCGGGGCTGCGGCTTTGTCCGGAGGATCGAAAGCGCCTGCAAAAAGATTCCGGGCGAGCGCCTCCATGACAGAGGCGACGGAAATGCCGACGCCAAGGCCTTCGAGCATTTCCGGCAGCTCGGAAAGGCGCGAGAACCGCTCCTCTTCCTGGAATGACAACTCGCCTCTCCGCACAGCGGGCTCCCGGATGCTTCCGGAGGTGGAAGGCAGGATTGGGACCAGCCCGGAACCGCTGGACCTTGCATTGTCGGATATAGACCTTTTGGCGGCGTTCCGGGCCGACTGCGTCGCGCGGTTTTTGCGGATGCGCCCGTTTTTACGGCTCTTCGGCGCCCTTTTTTTGGTATCTGGGCACCCGTTTTTGGGGTGCTTGTCCGGTCGGTTCTGTATGGAGGCCCTATGTATCCGCGTTTCATCGAGCCTGGCATCCGCGAGGCGCTGAAGGATACCCGCGTGGTGGCGGTCGCGGGTCCGCGCCAGTCGGGTAAGTCCACGCTGGTGCGCGCGATTGCCGGGGAGAGGGCGTGGTTTCTGAGCCTCGATGAAGACGTAATGCGGCGGGCGGCGGCAGATGACCCGACCGGTTTCATCCGCCGCACCAAAGGTATGAACTCGGTTAACTGCCGTTCGCTCAGGCTGGCGGCCAGCTGCTGTTCCACCTCATCAGTAAACTCTACGGACGTACCTCGATCATCGTCACCGCCAACCTCGCGTTCGGTGAGTGGCCGACCGTGTTCGGCGATGCAAAGACGACCGCCGTACTTCTCGACCGGCTCACGCACCACTGCGAAATCATCGAGACAGAAAAAACATCTGGCGGTTCAACAACCGGGCCTGAGCGCCACGCCGCCCGCTGGCCCAGGCCGGTTCCACCCGTTTGAAAAAGTTGCACCGGCCTCGGCCAGCGACCACAGCGCAGGCGGGGTCTATTTTGGACGCCGGTAAGGGGTCAATTTTGCGCGCCGATTGACACATGTTCGCATGACTTGCGCGCCGGGTAACTGCCGCGCACTGAGAGCAGGCGATCTGGTGCGCCCGGTAAAAGAGAACCAGGCGGTGGCCTGAAGAGTGCGAAGCGGTTTTCGGTTGAGCCAGCCCGATAACCCCGGTGGTCGATCCGGCGAAGATGACTGTATTGGAGCTCCTGTGAACCCGCAGCAGCGGGGACCCGGTGATCACGTCCCATTCCCGGGCCGGCGGCCCGGTCTGCGATCATTGGCCAAGACTTTCGGCCGGGATCCCTGGCTGCCGGCGGGTAGACGCCAGATGTGTGTCCGCCTGATCAGAAACCAGGACGTCGTCGTAAATCTGATTGGGTACAGCCCCGCCGGTCATCTTCCTCAAAAACAAGCGACTTGAAACCCGGACTTCTGCGGCGTTGATGCTTGACGCAGACGCCGGGTTTTCAAGCCGATTAACTTCAGGGAGGATGCCCCCTGGACCCTTGAGGCTAAGGCCTTTCACGCTGCGCCGCACGCTCCGTGGCCAGACGCTTTCCTTCGGCGATCTGGGCCGGTGTCATCTGATCGCGGAGCCGCTCATGGGTTGTCCCGTCGTACTCATACGACCATTTCGACAGCTCTACCCATTTGTATGCCTCGACAAAGTTCTGCGAAACGCCTCTACCGTCGGCGTACATCAAGCCGAGCCTGAACTGCGCTGGTCCATAATCCTGATCGGCCGCCAGCCGATACCACTTAGCGGCCTCGGCATCGTTACGAACAAGGCCTCGGCCACCGGCATACATGTCGGCGAGATGCTTCTGGGCTCCTGCAAGACCGTTATTGGCGGCCAGCTGAAACCAGCGCACGGCTTCGACGTCATTCTGTTGAACGCCCAGACCCTTGGCGTACAGGTCACCAAGATCGTTCTGCGCATCCGCATCACCCTGATCGGCTGCCAGTCTGAACCAGCGCACGGCCTCGGCGGCGTTCTGCGGAAAGTCTGCGCCCCGACCCCTTAGGTACATGTCGCCCAGTGAGTACTGGGCGTCCACATTTCCCTGCTCGGCGGCCATCCGATACCAGCGCGCGGCTTCATCATAGGCACCTGTGAGACCTGACCACTCATGCATGCGGCCAAGCCTATACTGACCCAACACATGACCTTGAACGGCCGCCGTCCGAAACCAGCGGAACGCCAAGTGTGATTCATTCGAAGACTTTTGAGCCCTCTCCTCAGCCCGCGCGCCCCTTTCGTACGCATCCTGCGCCGATGTGGCTCCCGAATAAGTAAAGCTGAGCAGTTTTCGCCCGGCTTCGGCTTTCTGGGCCTCTGTCAGCTTGTCTCTGTGTTCGTCGCACCTCACCTCTTCCGGATAATCCCAGTGTATTAAGGGCTCCTGCTGTAAGGCAAGATCGCACCACATTAAGGCTTCTGCGGCGTTCTGTGGAACGCCAAGGCCGTTCAGGTACATGTGGCTCAACCGATATTTCGCCACATACTCTCCCTGCTCTGCCGCCATCCGATACCAACGCACAGCTTGTGTATCATCGCGCGGTAAGCATGGCGCTGGTCCACCCTGTTCGTAATAGCCGCCGAGAATCGTCTGAGCGCGTGGATCGCCCTGATCCGCCAGTGATCGATACCATTGCAAACCTTCAGCATAGACCTGCGGATTGGAGCGGCCGCATGCGTAAAGCCTTTTTAGTGCCTCCCAGCTATTCGCGTCCTGGTTCCGGTCCACCGCCATACGATACCAGCGCGCGGCCTCGGCATGGTTTATCGGAAGGTCCGTCCGGCCGGTTTCGTACAAGTAACCAAGAGAGGACATTGCGGCGTTGTGGCCCTGATCGGCCGCCAGTCTGTAAAAACGAACTGCTTCAGCGCCATTATTGTGTTGGTAAATCCAGGCCACTGCGTACTGGCCCTCCGCATTGCCCCGATCGGCCGCCATCCGATACCAGCGATAAGGCTCGCCCGAAATCGTCGGAAGGAAGTGCATATCGGAAAAGGTGTACATATGGCCAAGCTTGAGCATGGCATCCACATTTCCCTGCTCAGCCGCCAGCCGAAACAATTGAACGGCTTTGTCATATTCGAATTGAAAGTAGGCCTGCTGGCCTGCCTCGAAGTTGCTGCGACCAGCGTCCTGCGCCGTTGCCGCGCCCGCCGACGCCAGCAGTGCCGCCATTACCAGAGCCCTTAACATGATCACCTGCAATTCTCCGGGACTGTCGCCCTGCCGTTGGGCCGGGATTGTCAAACCGATGTTCACCGATTGAACGTCTCAGCGGCGTTCGCACCACGGCAACCTAACGTCTGGCCCAGGCGCTGGGAAGTCCAGGCGCGGGAGTTTGGACCCTCACCGGTTCTGGTCTGAAGGGCTGCAGCTCAAAATCGCGAGGCGTGTTTGGATACGTCGTCCCACGTAAAACCAGCGGGTCGCCGCCTCACGGCGCAGCTTGAATCCCGGGCCGCCATCGGTGCCCAGGCGCAGGGTGAGCGGGCCGCTGCTGCAACCCTGGCCCCGGTGATGAGGTCGGCATTCCTGGCTTCAGGCAGCGGGTTCACGGCGGCGCGGCGGCGCAAAACATACGCCGCACCCGCCTGACATCCGCCAGCCCTCTGTCCCGGAAACCAGGGCGACGGACAGTTGCCGGCGATTTCGGAATTGCGGGGATGCCGGCGTTATCGCGCGGCGCTCCCGGCGGGCCGCCTGATGCTGGACGGGGCGCGTCTCGTGCCTGAGGCCGCAGAGGGGCTGATCGAACGCCGCCGCACGTCTGTTCCCGCGCCGGGAATGCGGCGCTACGTAGCCAAAGAAATGCCCTAAAGACCGCTACACAGATTGCGGCTGTGGCAAGTACCGCGCCAGTCTTGAGGGGTCTTTTATGATCACACTGCTTTCACACTCCGGCCCTGTCCGCACTCTTGCGGCGGCGGCACTTCTGGCCGTGGGGCTTGCAGTGGCAACACTGCCCGCGCAGGCAGAGGTCCTGGACGCGCGCACGACGCCTGCCTCGACACGTGCGCCGGTGATCGGTGTTGACCCTGCGACCCTGCCTGATTTTGCGTTGTTCCGGGAGTGTGAAGAGTGTCCCGAGATGGTTGTGATACCTGCGGGCAGTTTCGAGATGGGCAGTCCGTCGACGGAGGCAGGGCGTCACATTGATGAAGGCCCGCAGCGGCGTGTGCGTGTGAACCGTTTTGCGATGAGCCGGTTTGAGACGACGTGGGCGGAGTGGGAAGCGTGCGTGGCAGAGCGCCTTTGCGACAATGAAGTCGTCAACTTCAGAGGCGGTGATAACCGTTGGGGCAGGGGCCGGCGCCCGGTGATGCACGTCGGCTGGGCTGATGCGGTAGCCTATGCGGACTATGTGACTGGGCGCACGAGGGGTGCCTACAGGTTGCCCTCGGAGGCCGAGTGGGAGTATGCGGCGCGCGGCGGCACGACGAGTGCGTTCCCCTGGGGCCAGGGTGCAAGCCGGGAGTATGCCAATTACGGCGCTGATCAGTGTTGTTCCGGTCTTGCGTCCGGGCGTGACCAGTGGATCAACACGGCGCCGGTCGGACAATTCAACGCAGGTCCGTTTGGACTTTTTGACATGCATGGAAATGTCTGGGAATGGGTCGAGGATTGCCATGCCGAAAGTTATGTGGGAGCTCCGACAAACGGGTCATCTCTGGCAGCCAGTGATTGCCAGAACCGCGTGATGCGCGGCGGCTCCTGGCGCGATGAACCGCTGGGTCTGCGGTCTGCAAACCGAAGCAGGTATCCTGCATTTGGCCGTGCCAATGATTGGGGATTCCGTCTCTCCCGAACGCTTTCCGACCCGGTCCTGCGTGCCGGGACAATCGATCCGGCGCCTGCACCTGTTGACGTGTGTGAAGGCGCGCGCCGGGACTGGGAGGTTGTTCGCGCGGGCAGCGGCGCTGAGGCGCTGTTATCGTATGAGCGTTCGCATGCCGGATGCATGGTTTATGCACGCCTGGCGCGTGAGGAGATTAATCGCCGGGATGATGAGGCGTGGTCTTCGGCGCAGCGGGTGAACACGAAGCCTGGGTATGAAGCGTACATCCTTGCGCATGGTTCGGGTCGTTATGTTTCGTCGGCGCGCGAGAGGATATCAGAGATTGAGCGGCTTGCGGCGCGAGCCCCCGGGACGGTTTTCCGGGATGGTTTTACCTCTGGCCCGGGCGAGGGTCCTGAGATGGTTGTTCTGCCTCGCGGGAGTTTCACGATGGGTTCGCCTTATGATGAGACGAGCGGGGTCCTAATGAGGGCCCTCAGCGGAGTGTCCGGATTGGATATGAGTTTGCGGTTGGCAGGTATGAGGTGACGTCGAGGGAGTATTCTGCGTCCGTGTCTGCGGGGGCTTGCCGTGCGGCGGCGGATGACGGGTTTGGCCAGGGCAGCCGTCCGGTGACGAATGTGAGCTGGGAGGATGCGCAGGCCTATGTGACCTGGCTTAATCAGAAGACGGGCCTGACGGGCCGCTCGGACCGGTACCGTCTCCTGTCTGAGGCGGAATGGGAGTATGCGGCGCGGGCGGGGACGACGACGCCGTTTCATGCGGGCTCGACGATTTCGACGCGGCAGGCGAACTATAACGGCAATTTCACCTATGGGTCAGGGGTAAAGGGTGAATACCGGGAAAAGACGGTAGCTGCAGGTTCCTTCCCGGCCAACGCCTTTGGCCTTCACGACAGGCATGGTAATGTCTGGGAGTGGGTAGAGGACTGTTCTGAGTGGTATTCGGTACAGCCATCGGATGGCTCTGCGTTCACGAAAAATTCTTGCTCTTCCCGCGTGGACCGCGGCGGCTCGTGGTACAGCACCCCGCAGGTCCTGCGTTCCGCCGTCCGCAGCGGGGACTCGCCCGGCGTCCGGGTCAACGTTCTGCGGTTCCGCCTTGCGAGGACGCTTCCGTAGGAAGCGTTACCTTCTGGCCTTTTTACCTTTTTACATTCTGCGGCCACCAGCCTGGTGACCTGATATGAGTTTTTCGGGCTCCGGCACTTACCCGCGGAGCAGGTACGTGGTCTCTTCCGGGTAGATTACTCGGTATAAGGATTAAGCAATGGTCACGTTCCTGGCTGAGATCTGAGCAGGAGCTGATTGTCGATACAAGCTGGAGGATGGATGCCGGCAGGCGTGAGCCTCTGATGGGCTTTCGCGTCGGCAGCGCTCACTGGAGCGGCGGAAATCAGCTGACGGAGGGCTGAGGAGGACATGATCGCGGCGGCGACCTCACCGGACCGATCATGCGCCGGTGGTGCGTGATGCGCTTGACATCAATGTGGGCTGCCCCTGCAGGGCGACCGCAGGGGATAAGTCATCCTGCGGTTCCCTCTTGTCTGTGGACGTCCGGTTTGGCACCATGATTGCGATCAGGCAGCTGTCAGGCCGCGGCTTTCGCGAAACGCAGAGTCAGGGTCTCTGGCATTTCGAAGGCCTGGAGAAAGTTCAGGATGCGAAGCATGAAACACCTCGGGATCGGCGCCCTGGTATCGCTTGCGTCCTTGCTCGCCGCGCCGGCGGGGGCGCTCGCCGATGGGCCAAAATATGCATGCACCAACCTGCCTGCGGCTGCGCCGTCGCAGGCGCAAATTGATCTGGCGTTACAGTCCGATGTCAGCCAGCACCCGCTTAGCATCGCCGTCGATTTGACATGGGGCGGTAACGGTTATCATCGTGACTGGGCAACCGCGGCTGCGCTTTATCAATCTGTCATACAGCGGACGGAACACTTGCCCAATGAGACGATGGGCGGCGCAAGATGGCGGGCGGCGTCCGAAGCCCTGATCGTGATGTATGGACAAGGTCTGTTTGGCCTGGAAACCAATTTCCCCGAAGCTTTCCGCCTCATAGACCTGTATCAAAGCCGGGGACAAAATGTCGATGAACTCTACAGCAGAACCCTTGCCCTGGAACGCGCTGATATTGATTATCTTGAAGGCCTTACTCTCATACAGCAGGGCGCATCAGAGTCTGGGCTGGCAAAGCTCAGATCGGCCAGCGAGGCGGGCTTGATCCGTGCCAGAGCGGCGCTGGTCCAAGTCCTGACTTACGGCCCCGGACCGATCAATCATCAGGAGGCCTTAGCTTGGGGACGTCGCGGCGATAACATGGAACACCCGCTCATAGACTACATTACGGGGTACTTGCTGTTGGAAGGCAGGACATCCGGCGGACAAGATCACAGCCTTTCCCTCCGCTACGTCCATCAGTCGGCCCGGACAGGCTATCCGCCGGCTATGCAAACCCTGGCAAATGCCTTGGAACACGGAATCGGCACCGAACAAAATCTGAATGAAGCAATGTGCTGGTACCGGCGTGCGGCTTATTATGGCGTTGATGGCGCACGGGCTGAGATCGACCGACTTCGCGCGGCGGGCGTTCGATGACGGCGTGACCTCGCCCTTGCGCTGGCCGCTCGATGTGATGGCAGCCCGGCGCGCGGGTGCCTCTGGCCATGACGTGCCGGGATCGATAGCCTCACTGCGACTTCCTTGACTTTGCGAAAGCAGCTTTCTGCGCCGGACCTTCCGGCCCCGGCGCGATGGCATAGCGTGGCCCGATCGTGTCCCAGGCCGCGGTGTAACTGACCGGCCATGGTCAGGCGTTTCCGGCGGGGCCGGATTGGTCAGCGCGCCGCGACTGGCAGGCTGACGAGGGGATCATCGCTCAGTTGGCTGATCGTTTCCGGTGTCATGTACCGGGCGCGCTGGACGGCCCACGCCTCGTTTTGTTCGAGCAGGCGTGCGCCGACGAGCCTGACGATGGATTTATCGTCTGGAAAGATCCCGACGACGTCGGTGCGCCGCCTGATCTCACCCTTGAGCCGCTCGATCGGATGGGCCGAGTGCAGCCTGGTGCGGTGTTCTCCCGGGAGCAAGATGTAGGCCAGACCATCAGGCCCGGCGTTTGCCATTGTCTCTCGGACCAATGGCGTTCCAATGGCAAACTCCATGATCGCCGCGAGTGTTGGCACTTTCGGGCGTATCTCATCGGCGACAGCGCGCCATTGCTGGCTGGCGGTTTGAGGTGTTTCCCGGGCGAAGGCTGCGGCGATGAAGGCCGAGAATGAGCCGGGCCAGAAAACGATCCGGGGGATCGTTTTCCCGGCGAATGCGCCGGCCGCTCCTGCCGGCATGGGCGAGGACATGGCGCATGAAGTGGACGCGGCAACGCTGCCAGGTCGCGCACAACACCTTCGAGACAGCTGCCTTCAGGCCAGGATGCGCATCCGAGATGACCAGCTTCACCCCGCGAAGGCCCCGGCGGGTCAGGCTGCGCAGGAACCCGGTCCAGATCGGCTCGGCCTCAGATGTGCCGACCTCCATGCCCAGCACTTCGCGGCGGCCATCTGTATTGACGCCGACCGCGATGATCACGGCGACAGACACGATCCGCCCGCCGCGGCGGACTTTCAGGCAGGTCGCGTCGATCCGGATATACGGCCAATCGCCCTCGATGGGGCGCTCAAGAAAGGCCTGCACCTTCTCATCGTGCGGCGGGAAATCGATCCTCGATCGATTTGTGATCCGCCTTACCCTCACAGAGCCGCGAGACCTTGCTCTTCGAGATACCGCTCATCCCCATCGCCTTGACAAGATCGTCGACCGAGCGGGTTGAGATGCCCTGCACATAGGCTTCCTGAATGACCGCCGTCAGCGTCTTCTCGGCCATCCGGCGCGGCTCCAGAAAGGAGGGGAAGTAACAGCCCCTGCGCCGCGCCGGTCGCCGCGCCGACGTCCCGTTCCATCAGGCGTTCGGCCGCAAAGCCCATCATTTCGCGGAGCAAACCGGCATCCGGGCTCTTCTCCACAAGCGTGCGCAGGTTCATCCTGTCATTGGTCATCGGCGGTCTCTCCAGTTGAAGGTCGGTGTTGCAACCAGACCCTACCCGGAAATCGCCGATGACCACCCGCAAAGTCGCCCGCTCCGCCAGCTCTCCGGACAAGCGCTGCGCGGGCGACTTCGCTAACCGTCAGCGACACCACTTAGCGGGACACGATCCGGCCGGGATGTGTCGGCGCCAGCCCGCCTTTCTCACCAGATTGCGATTACGCATCTCACGAAAGTCCGGTTTGAGGCGAGCCGCGCTTGGGGCCGCCGCACCCCCTGGTCCGCATACACCGTGCGGGTGAGGGAGAGCCGGCACGCCGACCGGGCCGCTCGCCCGCTCCGGCCCGGCGCCCGGTCCGGCTCGCAGATCGGCTGCCTGTCAGCCTGTGTGTCGCCGCCCGTCTGCCTGGTCTTCTGGGGGGGCAGCACCGGCGTCCCGGGCCTCTTTCCGGCAACAGGGTCGCTGATGCCGGCCCGTTGAGCGGCCTGTTTAACTGCCGGATCAGAGGCTGGGCTGATCCGTCTTTCCTGGCTGGGAAAGACCTCAGGCATCCGGGGGTGATCTTAAAAATGAACACACTTGACCCCAAGATGGCCCTGGATAACGCTGTCCCGGGGAACCAGGGCAGGCGAAGCCGCCTGATGAGACGCGGGGGCTGATCGATGCAGCGCATCCTTTCGGTTTTGCTGATTGCCGTTTGCGCCGCCCCGGTCGCGGCAGCCCGGCAGGAGCAGGCCACTGAGCTGGCGGGCCCGCCGGGCTGGGTCCTGCTGCAGCAGGGCGACCCTTTCGCGGAGCCGGAGACCTCCAGCGTGCGCATGCGCTATGAGATGAGCCCTATGGGCTTTCTCTACGGGTGCGATCAGGGCCGTTCGGTCTCGGTCTTCTGGCTTCCGTCCAGGCCGCCGGTGACCGAGCCCGGATCCGACACGCTGGTAGTGACCTTCAGCGTCAATGGCGCGGTGGCCGCAAGGCAACTCATGCAGCGGATCGATCAGGGGGTCTGGGCATGGACGGACGATACCCTGTCCGCAACCCGCCTGCCCGAAGCCATTAATGCTGCCCGTTCGGGTGTGATCGGGATCAGCGGCGGAGGGGTCAGCGACGCGGCGGCCTTCGACGAGGATGCGAATGGCGGCGCCGCCGAGCTCGTCTTATGGGCCTGCGCCCGGTAAGGGCAGGCTGGCGGGGAAAGCCGGGCCTGCAGCAAAACCCTCCGTTCCGGGAGGATCGGAGCGGGCCGTGCCGGCGATCATGAGAAGGGGCCGGGCTTTGAGCCCGGGAGAACAGCCCGTCCTGGTCCCTGAAGCGCGTGTCGGGGTCCTGGCCTGATTGAGGGTTCACGCAGGCGGCCCCGGCACTTTGAAAAGTCATTGGCAAAACGCTCTGCGTCCGTTCACAGTGCCGGCGTCTGGTAGCCGGAGCCCTTGCCCATGATCGAACCGCCTCAGCCGCCTTCGCTTGGTCCGAAGAAGGGCGCAGCGCCCGGCGAGATCGCTGCCCTTGTCGAGGCGGTTCTTGAGGCGGCGTCGCTTGAGGAAAAGATCGCGATGATGTCGGGCCGCGGCTTCTTCCAGGCCTATGCTGAGGCCGGGCGCCGCTGGGGGGCGAGCCCCTACCGGGCCGGCAGCGGTATTGAGCGTCTCGGCGTGCCGGCACTTTACTTCACCGACGGACCGCGCGGCGTGGCGCGGGGCTCGTCGACCTGTTTTCCCTGTACGATGGGCCGCGGGGCCAGCTTCGACACCGACCTGGAGCGCCGGATCGGTGAAGCCATGGCGATCGAGATCCGGGCCCAGGGCTGCACCCTGTCCGGGGCGGTCTGCATCAACCTCCTGCGCCACCCGGCCTGGGGGCGTGCCCAGGAGACTTATGGCGAGGACCCCTGCCATCTCGGTGAGATGGGCGCAGCGCTCGCCGCCGGGCTGCAGACCCATAACGTGATCGCCACCGTCAAGCATTTTGCGCTCAATTCGATCGAGAATGCGCGCTTTACCGTGGATGTGCGCTGCGACGGGCAGACGATGCGGGAGGTCTACCTGCCGCATTTCAGGAAGGTCATCGATGCCGGATGCCTCAGCGTGATGAGCGCCTATAATCGCTGGAACGGGGAGTATTGCGGCCAGCACCGGGAGCTTCTGACGACTATCCTGCGCGAGGAGTGGGGCTTTGAGGGATTTGTGCATTCCGACTGGGTGTTCGGCCTGCGCCATGTCTATGCGGCGGGGGCGGGACTGGATGTGGAGAACCCCGAGCCCCTGGTGTTCGGGGCGCATCTTCTGGCGGCCGTCCAGGCCGGAACGGTAGACCCGGCGGTGATCGACACCGCCTGCCGGCGGATCCTGACGGTGCAGTATCGTCTGGCCTGCGCTGAAGATCCGCTCGAGGCCTATGATGAGCGCCTGGTGGCGGGCCCCGCGCACCGGGCGCTGGCCCGGGAGGCGGCGCACAAGGCCGCCGTGCTTCTCAAGAATGACAGGGCCCTCCCGTTTGATCCGGACCAGGTGAAGGTGGTCGCGGTCCTTGGCGCGCTGGCGGATCTCGAGAATACGGGCGATCTCGGATCCTCGCGCGTGCACCCGCCTTATGTGATCACGCCGGCTGAGGGGCTGCGCCGCCGGCTCGGCGCCGGGGCGGTGCTGACGGCGCATGAGGACGAGCCGGACGCCATAGCCCGGGCCTGCGCGGCCGCCGACGCGGTCGTCATCCTGGCAGGCTATACGCATAAGGACGAGGGTGAGTATGTTCCCGGCGGGGGCATCGATCTCGGGCAGATCGACAACCCCGCCCTGGCGGCGCTCGTCCGGGCACAGTCGCGGGTAAATCCGGGACCGGACATCGGCGGGGACCGCGCCTCGCTCGCCCTGCCGGCGCATCAGATCGCCATGATCAGGTCTGCGGCCGCGGCGGCCGGGGGCAAGCCGCTTGTGGTCGTGATCGTGGCAGGCTCAGCGGTGATGGTGGAAGACTGGCACGGCGTCTGCCCGGCCATCCTTCAGAGCTTCTATGCGGGTATGGAGGGCGGCGCGGCCCTCGCAGACCTGTTGTTCGGCGAGATCTCACCGTCCGGGCGGCTGCCCTTCACGGTGGCGGCCGATGCGGCGGATTATCCGCCCTTCGATCCGGCAGCGAAGACGATCACCTATGGGCCTTATCACGGCTACACCCTGATGGACCGGGCCGGCAGGACGCCGCGCTACGGCTTCGGGCACGGTCTGTCCTATTCTGAGTTTGCTTACCGGGCCCTCAGGGTGAGGCGCACGCCGGCGGCTCTTGAGGTGCAGGTGAGCGTGCGCAATACCGGGGTGATGGAGGCAGACGAGGTGGTGCTTGCCTTCGTGCGCCGGCCGCCCATTGGCGAAGGCCCGGTGCGCCGGCTGCGGGCGTTCACGCGGCTGACACTGAGGCCCGGCGAGCAGAAGACGGTCAGCCTGACCATTCCGCTGTGCGATCTGCGGCGCTGGGACGATGCGGCGAAGGTCTGGCGTGACGAAGCCGGGGAACACGTGGTCGAGATTGCGCCGAGAACCGGCCCCCGGCTTGAGGCGCGCGTGAGGCTGTGACCGCCGCGGCCTCAGCCTGGCGCTGGCCTCGCCCGGAAGGCGGGCGAGGGGTCCTTTAAGGCGGGCCGTACAGGGTTCGCCTGTCAGTCAGCACCGCTGCGCTGCAACAGAGGCCGGCAGGGATGGCGGACCTTGCGCTCGTGCCCCGATCGCGGCCGTCAGAACAGCCAGCTGCCCGGGTTTTCAATCGGCTGTCCGGCGGAGAGCGCCTGCATGCCTTTGACGCAGCGGATAATGTACCAGATCAAGGCTGCCAGAAGGATCAGGACGCCAATCAGAACGGCCATCAGGACGATGCCGATCACGGTATAGAGCAGCCCCTTCCAGAAGATATTGATCTGATTATTGTAATGGGAGTCGAGCAAGGCATCGCCTTTGCCTTTGCTGACATAGGCCATGATCACCCCCACGAGGCTGGTGATGCCCACCACGATCCCGACGAGGTAGAGGATATAGACAAGGTTGGCGTTGCCTCTGGTGTTGGGATCTACCGATAGCTGGGGTGTGTCGTTCATCATCAGGCTCCGATCAGTTTCAGAATACCGGGTTACTGTCCGGCATCATGGAACCGCAGCCTTGATGAGAGTCCCGGTTTTGTAAAGGGTCTTGACGGCGCCGCGCCGCCCGGGGCGGTTGCGCCCCCCGGGAAGCGGGCAGGCAGCGGGGCGTCATCTGCGCCCTGCTCAACCCGGTCAGACACACCCCGTCTTTGCCTGGTCAGGGCATGAAGGCCTTTCTGGTGGCTGTTCACAAGCGCGGCCCCGACGGGTCCGCGGATGATCGCCTGCCGGCTCAGGCCGGGCTGAGGCCCCGCCTGCGGATGCCCGCGGGGGCCGCCCCCTTCAGGCGCTGACGGGCGGGGTCTCTGCGAGGGCGCGGCAAACCGCTTCGGCCACCTTGATACCGTCCACCCCGGCCGAGAGAATGCCGCCCGCATACCCGGCGCCTTCGCCGGCCGGGAAGAGGCCCCTGACATTGAGGCTCTGGTAGTCCGGGCCGCGGGTGATGCGGATGGGGGCGGAGGTGCGCGTCTCGACCCCGGTCAGCAGCGCATCGGCGTCATCGTATCGCGGTATCCTGCGCCCGAATACGGGCAGGGCCTCGCGCATCGCCTCGATCACATAGTCCGGCATCAGCTTGGCCAGATCAGCCGGGCGTACGCCGGGCCGGTAGCTCGGGATGACCGGCCCGAGTTCGGTTGAGGGGCGGGCGGCGAGAAAGTCGCCGACCCGCTGGCCGGGCGCAAAATAGTCCTGCCCGCCCGCCGCGAAGGCGCGCGCTTCCAGGTCGCGCTGCAGGTCGATTCCGGCAAGCGGGGTGTCGCCCGGATAGTCGGCCGGGGAAATGCCGACGACGAAGCCGGCATTGGCATTGCGTTCATTGCGCGAATACTGGCTCATGCCGTTGGTCACGAGGCGTCCCGGCTCGGAGGCGGCCGCGACGACCGTTCCGCCCGGGCACATGCAGAAGCTGTAGACGGTCCGGCCATTGCGGCAATGATGGGACAGGGAATAGGCGGCTGCGCCGAGGTCCGGATGACCGGCGGAGGGCCCGAACATCGCCCGGTCGATCCAGGACTGGGGATGCTCGATCCGGAAGCCGATTGAGAAGGGCTTGGCTTCGATATGCACGCCGCGCCGGTAGAGTGCCTCGAAGGTGTCGCGCGAAGAATGGCCGACCGCGAGCACGACCTGGCCGGCTTCGAGGAATTCGCCGGACTGCAGGTGCACCCCGCGCAGCCTGAAGCCGCCTGCCGGGGCGCGGTCCAGTTCGACATCCGTTACCCGCTGCTGGAAGCGGTATTCGCCGCCCAGGGCCTCGATCTTGGCCCGCAGGCGCTCGACCATGGTGACCAGCCGGAAGGTGCCGATATGCGGGTGGGCTTCGGTGAGGATTTCCGGCGGCGCGCCGGCTGCGACGAACTCGGTGAGGACTTTCCGGCCCAGGAAGCGCGGATCCTTGATCTGGCTGTAGAGCTTGCCGTCCGAGAAGGTGCCTGCGCCGCCCTCGCCGAACTGCACGTTGGATTCCGGGTTGAGCTGGCTCTGGCGCCAGAGGCCCCAGGTATCCCGGGTGCGCTCGCGCACCTGTTTGCCGCGGTCCAGGATGATCGGCCTGAGGCCCATCTCGGCAAGGATCAGCCCGGCAAACAGGCCGCAGGGGCCCGCGCCGATGACGACAGGCCGCAGCCGGCCGGGCCGGGGCGCCGGGGCTTTCGGGCGATAGGCGGTGTCGGGTGTGGGCAGGATCTGCGGGTCACCGGCATGGCGCCGGCGCAGGGCGGCCTCATCGCGCACCTCGACGTCAAGGATATAGACTTTCAGGATGGCGGACCTGCGACGCGCATCATGGGCCCGTTTCCACACGCGCCAGCTGACGATCTCGCCGCGCTCGATGCCGAGACGGCTGGCGATCGCTGCCGGCAGGTCTTCCGGGGCGTGGTCGAGGGGCAGTTTGAGTTCGCTCAGGCGCAGCATGACGGCCTCCTAGCACTTCCGCACGCCTGGCGCACCCTGCCGGCGGCATTTGCGGTATCCCGGACACACCTTTCCAACATTCCGGCTCAATTCACGGCACCCGCTTTACGAGTGCAGGTCGACGCCCTACTTCCTCCAGTCAGGACACCTGGCCGCCCGGCCAGTCTTGTTGCGTGAGGCCGCGCCGGCGACCTTGGAAAAGTCATGTTTCCGGGCAATTGGGGGCCAGCAGGCCAGTCTCGAATGCCAGGATTGTCGCGAATGCCAGGATTGCCGGACAGTGAAGCAGGCGCGCCTTCAGGCCGGGAGGCGCAGCCAGCCCCGGAGGACCTGTCCTTCCGGATGGAGCAGGACAATCCGGCCTCGCGGGGCATTGATGCGCTGCATGGCTCGGCCTCGCATGTGCTCAAGCAGATCGCCGACCTCGCCGACGAAACCGAAATCTCGATCGGCGCCATCCTGGACGGGCTGGAAGAGCGCGCCTTCGGGATCCTGCTGATGCTGTTTGCCATTCCGGCGCTGATTCCCTTCCTGGTCGGTGTCAGCTCAGCCTTTGCGCTTCCGATCGCGCTGCTGGCTTTCCAGATGATTGCCGGCCATCGCCGGCCCTGGCTGCCCAAGCGGTTCCGGACCCAGACCATCAGCATCGCCTCCTATCGCAGGATGACGCGCGTACTGCTGCCCTGGCTGCGCCGGGTCGAGGCGCTGACAAAGCCGCGCCTCAAGATCTTTGCGGGGCGGTTTGCCGAACCGGTGCTGGCGGTCTTCATCCTGGTCTTTGCCTCGATCATTGCCATTCCGGGCCCGGGCACCAATGGCGTGCCGGGCGTCGCGGTGGGCCTGATCGCGCTTGCGATGATCGAGCGCGACGGCGTCCTTGCGATCATCGGGGCGGTCCTCGGCAGTGTCTACAGCTTCCTGTTCTTCGTGTTCGGCTACAAGGTCATCGAACTGGCGATCGAGCAGTCGGTACGCCTGTTCGGGGGCGCGTGAGGCCGAGCCTTTCGCCCGAGCCTCTGGCCCGAGACTCTGGCCCGAGACTCTGGCCCGAGCCTCTGGGCTCTTGATCCGGGCGCGCTTAGGCGTCATGGCTCAGGGCACATCTGGCCCTGAACCTGCCCGGCAGTGGCAGGCAGAGCCGCGCCGGGGAGGACGACATGAAGCGGCTGATCGCAGCCCTTGCGCTTGCGGGTCTCAGCACGGGCGCCCTTCCGGCGCGGGCTGAGCCTGACAGGCCGAACTTCGTGGTCATCGTCATCGACGACGCCGCCTTCATGGATCTCGGCATTTATGGCGGCGAGGCGCGCACGCCGCATATTGACGCGCTGGCCGCAGATGGCGCGATGTTCACCCGCTATTACACCTCGCCGCTCTGCTCGCCGTCGCGGGCCATGCTGCTGACCGGCCTCGACAATCACCAGACGGGCGTTGCGACGATTCCGGAAGTCCTGCCGAGGGAGCATGAGGGTCAGCCCGGCTATACGATGCGTCTCGAGCCGGGGGTCGCGACGCTTGCCGAGCGCCTGAAGCCGCTCGGCTATCGCACGCTGATGACCGGCAAGTGGCATCTGGGCAGCGGCGACGGCGACCTGCCGGTGTCGCACGGCTTCGACCGGTCCTTTGCCCTCGACGCCTCCGGCGCCGATAACTGGGAAGACAAGTCCTACATGCCCTATTACGCGGATGCCCCGTGGTTCGAGGATGGCAGGGCGGCCCGGCTGCCGGAGGATTTCTACTCCTCGCAGTTCATTGTTGACCGGATGATTTCCTATCTTGGCGAAGCCGATGCCGGCGAGCCCTTCCTTGCCTATCTCGCCTTCCTGGCGGTACACATTCCGGTCCAGGCCCCGCCCGAATTCACCGCCGGCTATGCCGGCACCTATGATGCCGGCTGGGACGCGCTGCGACAGGCCCGCTGGGAGCGCGCCCAGGCGCTGGGTTTCATCCCGGAGGGCGCCGCCCTTGCCGACATGCCGGAGACACTGCGTCCCTGGTCATCGCTTCCGGCCGAAGAGCAGCGTCTCTATGCCGCCCGCATGCAGGCCAATGCCGGCATGCTGGAGGCGATGGACCATCATATCGGCCGCCTGGTCGACCACCTGAAAGACACCGGCGCCTTCGCGAACACTGTCTTCGTGATCACCTCTGACAATGGTCCGGAACCCTCCCGCGGCGATAACGATCCGCGGCTCAGCTTCTGGATGGCTCTGAACGGTTACCATACCGGCCTTGAAGGCATGGGGGAGGCCGGCAGCTGGGGCTTCATCGGACCGGAATGGGCAATGGCGGCGGCCTCGCCGCATGACAAGTTCAAGTTCCTCGGCTCGGAGGGCGGCATTCGCGTGCCCTTCATCATGTCCGGCCCCGGCCTTGTGCCGGGCGTCCGCATCGAGGCCCGGGCGCATGTGTCGGACGTCACCCCGACGCTGCTGGCGCTGGCGGGCGCGCCGGCTGAGCTGGCCGGCGCCAGGCCGATGACCGGGCGCAGCCTCGTGCCGCTGCTGACCGGCGAGGCCGGGGCGGTTTACGGGCCCGGCGAGGCGATCGTGATCGAGGTGTCCGGCAATGCGGCGGTGATCAAGGGCGACTACAAGCTCACCCGTAACCAGCGCCCGCACGGCGATGCACGCTGGCGCCTCTATGACCTGTCGAGGGATCCGGGCGAGACGAGGGATCTCAGCGCCGAATTCCCTGAGATCTTTGAGGACCTGAGCGCTGAGTATGCCGCCTACAGCCGGCGCGTCGGCGTACTGGAAGTGCCGGAAGGCTATAACTCGCTCGACGAGGTCACGCGCCATTCGCTCGCCCGGCAGGCCGAGCGCTACCGTCCCTTCCTGATCGGCGCCGGTGCGGCTCTGTTTGTCCTGATCGCCGGCGGTCTCTGGCTGTGGCGGCGCCGCCGGCCGGGGGGAGTTTGAGCGGCCCGGCCTGAGCCATCTGGCTTGAGCCGTCCGGCTTGTTATGGCACTTAAGATGCCATAATCCTCGGCGCGGCGTCCCGGCGCGCCTTTTTCTGACTGGATCGGTGTCCCTTGTCCCTCAAATCCGTCCTCGTCTCGCGTATTGCCGGTCTGATCACCAGCGAGCAGCGGCTGGACCGCAACCGGGCCCGGCAGGAAGCCAGACGCCGCGCCGCCTCGCAGCCCCACAGCGTGGAGTATTTCCACGACGTCACCGATCCTTATTCGCATCTCTGCGCCCAGGTGCTTGGCCGCCTCGCCGGATGTTATCAGATCCGCCTGCAGGTCCACCTCACCGCCCCGCCGCCGGACTGGGCGGCGCCGGAGCGTGAGCGACTGGAGGCCTATTCCCGCCAGGACGCCGCCCGGCTCGCCCGCCGCGCCGGCCTCAGCTTCGATGATCCGGGCAGGCCGGTTTCGCCCGGCCAGGCCGCCCTGGCGAATGCGCGCCTGGCGGCGGCGATTGATGAGGAAGGCTTCGTGTCCGCTGCGGCCGCGATCGGCGAGGCCGCCTGGACGGGCAGCCTGCCGGATACGCCTGCGGTCCAGACCGGTCTTGCCGCGCGCCTTGCCGCCGGCTCCGCCCGCCGCGAAGCGCTCGGCCATTATCTGGGCGCTACGTTCTACTATGCCGGCGAATGGTATTGGGGGCTCGACCGGCTGCACTATCTCGAGGCGCGCCTGACAGGGCTTGGCGCCCGCAGGCCGGACGCCGGTGAAGGCGTGATCTTTGAGCCGCCCCCGCTGGCCGCGGCGCCCCGCGCCCCGCGGGGCGCACCGGCGGAGCTGCATTACTATCTCTCCTTCAGAAGTCCGTACACGTATATTGCAGCGGCCCGGGCCCGGGCGCTGGCGGATGCGTATGGCGCAGAGCTCAGGCTGCGCTTCGTTCTGCCGATGGTCATGCGCGGGCTGCCGGTGCCCCGGATGAAGAGCCGCTATATCACGCTCGACACCGCGCGCGAGGCCCGGCGTCTCGGCGTCCCGTTCGGCCGGATTGTTGATCCTGTCGGCAAGCCGGTCGAGCGCGGATATGCCCTGCTGCCCTGGGCGCGGGCTGAGGGGCGGGGGTTCGAGTTCTGCGAGGCGTTCCTCGCCGGTGTCTGGTCACAGGGCATTGATGCGGGAGGCGATGCCGGCCTCCGGCGGATCGTCGAGGCGGCCGGGCTTGACTGGTCCGGCGCGCGCCATGAGCTCGGCTCGCAGGCCTGGCGCGCCGAGGCCGAGGCCAACCGCGCCGAAATGATGGCGCTGGGCGTCTGGGGTGTACCCAGCTTCCGCGTCGGCAATGTCATTGCCTGGGGCCAGGACCGGCTCTGGCTGATGGAAGAAGAACTGATCAGAACTGCCGGATAGTCCGGACAAGGAGGAATGAAGATGCATGTCGTCAACGAAGTTTTCCCGACCGATCCCTCGCGCCTTCAGGCGATGCTGGAAAAGGGCCCTGATGGTCCGATCTTCATGGTCAACCTGCTGAAGTTCAAGGAGAAGGCCGAGTATGAGGATGGCCGCAATCCCGGGATGAGCGGGCGCGAGGCCTATATGATCTATGGCCGCGCCGTGACCGAGCTGCTGCCGAAGTTCGGCGGCCGCGGCATCTTTGCCGGCGATGTCACCTTCCTGGCGCTTGGCCAGGTCGAGGAGCTCTGGGACGAAGTGGCGATTGCGATGTATCCGGACCGCGCCTCCATGGTGCGCATGTCGCTGTCCGAGGAATGGCGCGAAATCGCTGTCCACCGCTCTGCCGGCCTGAAGGGCCAGCTCAATATCGAAACCGTTCTGCCGGCAAGCGGGGTCTCGTCTGCCTTTCTTGAGCTGATGCAGAAAGCCGGAGGCTAGGGGCGATGCGTAGTCTTGTCTGGGTCCTCGCCGCCCTGGCGGTTGCTGCGCTGGTCGCCCTGGCGGGCGCAGCGGTCTTCCGGATACAGATCGCCGAGCAGCTGTTCGCGCGGGCCGTGCAGGAGAATATCGCCCGTCCTCCCGCCAGCGGCGAGGCGGACGGCCTTCACGTCTTTGTCTGCGGTTCAGGCACGCCGATGCCTGACCCCCTGCGCGCCGGCCCCTGTATCGCGGTCATCGCGGGCGGTCAGCATCTGGTCTTCGATGCCGGCACCGGCGGCGTGCGCACCCTGCTGCGGATGCGTTATCCGGTCGGTGAGCTTGACGCGGTCTTCCTCAGCCATCTGCACTCTGATCATATCGACGGCCTCGGCGAGCTTCTGATGCAGGCCTGGATCAATGGCGGGCGGGATACGCCGCTGCCGGTCCATGGCCCGGTCGGTGTGGATGAGGTTGTCGGCGGCTTCAATGCCGCCTACCGCATCGACAGTCTCTACCGCACGGCCCATCACGGGCCGGGCATCGCCAATCCGGCCGGCGCGGGCGGCGCGCCTGTGCCGGTCGCCTTGCCGGCCGGCCCCGGCGGCCAGGCCGTCCTCTATGATCAGGACGGGGTCAGCGTGACCGCCTACCGGGTTGACCATGCCCCGGTCGAGCCTGCTTTCGGTTACCGGGTCGACTATCGGGGCCGCTCGGTCTCGATCAGCGGCGACACCGTCTACTCGCCAAATCTCGTCGCCGTCTCGCAGGGTGTGGACCTTCTCTTCCACGACGCGCTGAATGCCGACATGGTGCTGGCCATGCAGGCGGCCGCAGGCGAGGCGGGCCGCGCCGGCCTCGCCAGGATCCTGGGTGATATCCTCGACTATCATGCCACGCCGGCTGATGCGGCGCGCGCCGCGCAGGATGCCGGGGCCGGGCGCCTCGTCTTCTATCATACGGTTCCTCCCCTGCCGCAGCGTGCGCTGAACGCCCTGTTCATGAAGGATGCAAAGCCCCTTTTCGATGGTCCGATGGAGGTCGCCGAGGACGGCCTTGTCTATGTCCTGCCCGCCGGGGCTGGTGAGGTCGAACGCAGGCAGGTCCTTCCGTGACCGGGGCCGGGACGCCTCAGCCTGTGCCGGCGGATCAGCCCGGACCCTCCGATGGCCGGCGCCAGCGCAGCGAGCGCAGCCGCGCCCAGATCATCGAGGCGATGTTCAGCCTGATCCGGGAAGGCGATATGAGCCCGAGTGCGGCCCGCGTCGCTGAACGCGCCCAGGTCGGCCTCAGGACGGTCTTCCGTCACTTTGAGGATATGGACAGCCTGTTCGCCCAGATGGCCGAGCGCATGTCCGGCGAGATCCTGCCGATGGTCCTGGCCCCCCTGCAGGCGCAGGACTGGCGCGGCCGGCTCGCCGAACATGCCGGGCGCCGGATCGCGATCTATGAGGCGGTGATGGCGGTGCGCGTCGCAGCCAATCTGCGCCGCTTCCAGTCGCGCTTCCTGATGGAGGAATACCGGCGTGGTCTGCTGATCGAGCGGGCGAGCCTTGCCGCGCTCCTTCCGGAAGAGATGTCATGCGACCCCATCCTGTTTGCGGCGATCGAGACTGCGGTCAGCTTCCAGACCTGGCGCCGCCTGCGCCAGGATTGCGGTCTCTCGCCGGAGGCGGCGGGCGCGGCCTTCCGTCTGATGCTGGAGCGGATTGTAGGACCATGACTGGCAGACTGATACCTGCGGCAATCCTCCTCCTGTCGGCCTGCGGCGCCCGGCCAGCGGAAGCGCCGCCCGCCGCAGGCCGCGCACCGGCCTGCGGGCTTCAGGAGGCGGCGCTCGGCACCTTCATTGATGTCCCGGCGGGCCGGTTCCGGATGGGCGCCGACCCGGCCTATCCGGAGGAGGTTTCCGGCATGACGCTCCACATCGAGGGCTTCCGCATGCTGGCGCATGAGGTCACCAATGCCGAGTTTGCCCGCTTCGCCGAGGCGACCGGCTATGTCACGGATGCCGAGCGCAGCGCGGCCGCCGGCGGCCCGGCGGCGGGCTCGGCGGTCTTCCGGATGCCGGCGGAACGCGCTGGCCCGGCGGATACCTGGCAGCTGGTCGCCGGGGCGACCTGGCGGGCGCCGGAAGGCCCGGGGTCTGATCTGGAGGGCCGCGCCCTGCAGCCTGTGGTGCATGTCTCGCTGGCTGACGCGCGCGCCTATGCCGCCTGGGCGGGCGGGCGCCTGCCGTCCGAGGCAGAGTGGGAGTATGCAGCCGCCATCGGTCTTCCGGATCCGGACAATTCTGTCTCGGCTGCCTATTCTCTGTCCGGGGAGCCATTGGCCAACACATGGCAGGGCTTCTTCCCGCTGACTGACAGCGCGGCCGATGGCTTTTCCGGGCGCGCACCGGTAGGCTGTTTCCCGGCGAGCCGGATCGGACTTTATGACATGATCGGCAATGTCTGGGAATGGACCGACACCCCCTTCGATGAGCGTGCTCACACGATCAAGGGCGGATCCTATCTGTGTGCGGACAATTTCTGCCGTCGCTACCGCCCCCAGGCCCGCCAGCCCCAGGAGCGTGACTTCTCCTCCAGCCATATCGGCCTGCGCATCGTCCGGGACGGCGCGCCAGAGGCCTCAGGCCCGGCGCAGTGACAGCGCCAGGAGGAGGGCCAGTACCGGCAGGCTGGCCAGCGTCACCCAGGCCTCTGGCGGGGAGTGATCACCGGCAAGGTGCGCACCTTTTGGTCCCCACATGTTAAAGGCGTGCAGCGACCGCTCGAGCAGCAGGAGGGCGAGGGCGAGGGGCACCAGCGAGCGGTAGCGCAGTGAGATCGCCATCAGCATCAGGCCCCAGACAAGCTGTGTCGTGCCGGCCCAGGCAAACAGGCTGATAATGGTCTCACCATCCTTTGACAGGTCCAGTCCGGCAATCACCCCCGCCCCGCCATCCGGCAGGCCGATATGGATCAGGGCCGGGATGATCGTGCCGGCTGCGACGAGGCTGAGAGCCCAGGCCGCGAGCCTGCTGCTGCGAGAGGCATTACCGGCGGGCGGGGCCGGGCGCGCCACTAGTTCGGCCACCAGATGTATTCTTCCCCCGGCCCGACCTTCTCGCCGCCTGTCCTGTCGATGGCGACGGGCACGTCGGTGGTCGAGGCATAGAGCGGGGCGCGGGCATTCCGGTGATGGCGTTCCAGCAGGGCCTGCAATTCGGCGACCTTGTCGGGGCGCGTGCCGGCGAGATTGGTCTCTTCTGTCGGGTCCGCGGCGAGGTCAAACAGCCAGGTCTTCTGCTGCCTGGCGTCGACCTGCAGCTTCCAGTCCCCGGCGCGCACCACCCGGTAATAGCCGCTCTGCCAGAACAGGGCATCGTCCGGCCGGTCGATGCCTCCTGTGCCCTCGGCGAGCGGCAGGAGGTTCAGCCCGTCGATCTCGACGCCGGCCGGCAGCGGCGCGCCGGCGGCGCCAGCCAGGGTCGGCATCACGTCGATGTGGGCCACGGGTATGTCGATCCGGCTGCCTGCAGGGATGCGGGCCGGCCAGCTGACGAACATCGGGACGCGGATGCCGCCTTCAAACAGGGTCAGCTTCCAGCCGCGGAACGGGTCATTGATGCCTGGAAGGCCGATATAGCCCGGCCCGCCATTATCGCTGGAAAAAACGATCAGGGTATTGTCTGCGAGCCCTTCGGCTTCGAGTTTTTCGACGATCCGCCCGACGCTGCGGTCGAGGGAGCGCAGCATGGCGGCGTAGACGCGCAGGTGATGGGGCGCGAGGTCGCCGACCGCGTCATAGTCTTCCTGTGTGGCCTGCAGCGGCGTGTGCACGCCCCAATGCGCAAGGTAGAGGAAGAAGGGGCGGTTCCTGTTGGCCTCGATCACCTTGAGCGATTCGTCGGTCCAGTAATCGGCCAGATAGCCGCCCGGCGCGAAGACGGGGCTGCGGTTATAGGAGGTTGCAAAATCGCCGCGGGCCCAGAGGAATTTGTCGATCGGATCGAAGTCGAGCCTGGCATTGACGATGCCCGGTTCATCGGCCGGGGCGTGCAGGAGGCCTTCCATCAGGAGGCTTTCGTCGAAGCCCTGGGCATTGGGATGAAAGCCGCCTTCATTTCCGAGGTGCCATTTGCCGATATGCACGGTGTGATAGCCGCGCTGTTTGAGCAGTTCGGCGATTGTGACTTCCTCGCCGGGCAGGCCCTGCTGCTGGAAGTCGGGCGCCGCATCGGCGGCCTGCCGGTTGAAGACGACGTCCGGCAGGCCATTGTCCCGGTCATTGGCGAACATCGTGACGATGCGGCCCATGCCGTTCGGGGTTGGTGTGAATTCAAAGCCCGTCCGCGTCGGATAGCGCCCGGTCAGCAGCATGGCGCGCGAGGGTGCGCAGGTGCCGGTCCCGGAATAGGCAGTGGAGAAGATCGCGCCGCGGGCCGCCAGCGCGTCGATATGGGGGGTGGGCACGCGCCCGCCCGCCAGCCCGCCGCCGAAGGTCGACAGGTCATTGATCCCGAGGTCGTCGACAAGAATGAACACGATGTTGGGCGCCCGGTCGGCGGGGGCCTCGGCGGCGGTTGCGGGCCCCTCCTGCCAGGCGACCGGTGTGTAGGGGGCGATCTCGGGCCGGTCGGCGCGGGTGACAAGGAACAGGATGATGTCCTTGCGCTTGACATAGGCGAGCGCGCCGGCGCCCAGAATGATCGCAAGGATGATCAGCACGATCCGTTTCATGGCCTGTTCCCCGTTCCTGTTTATCCCTGCCGCATGAAGGCGATGATTGCCTCTGAAAAGGCATCCGGCTGGTCTTCCTGCAGGAAGTGTCCGCCATTCCGGATGGTGATGCAATCTGCGCCCGGAAGGCGCGCCCTGAAGACGGCGTCGCCGCCCCTGGTCACCGGGTCGGCGTCGCTGAAGGCAATCAGCGTGCGGCCCTGGAAGGCTTCCAGCACGCTCCAGGCGCGGTCATTGGCGAGGCGTTCGTCCTTGTGCCGGGGCATCAGCGGCACCAGCGACGGAAAGGCCCGCGCGCCGGCGATGAAGCGGTCATCCGGGAAGGGGGCGACATAGCCGTCCAGAATGCGCGCGTCGGTGATGCCCGAGAGCAGGCCGAACACGTCGCGCACCGAGAAGCCGGGCGATTCGCTGGTGTATTTGACCCAGTAGAGGAAGGCGCCCGGACCGCCGGCCTCGAACTGCTCGCGCACCAGGGCGGCGTCCGGCACCGGCACCATCGGATACATCTGTGCCAGGAAGGCCGACATCTCGTCTGAGATCATCGCCGTACCCGGAAGGCCGGTATTGGCGACGACGAGGCGCCGGAACCGGCCGATCTGGTCGGCCGCCACGCGCAGGCCGATCAGCCCGCCCCAGTCCTGGCAGACCAGCGTCAGGCCGCTGACGTCCAGCTTCGCGAGCCAGTCATTCAGCCAGCCGACATGACCGGAATAGGTATAATCCTGCATGGCCGCAGGCTTGTCGGAGCGGCCGAAGCCGATCAGGTCGGGCGCCAGAACGCGGTAGCCGGCAGCTGTCAGGCGCGGGATCATCCGGCGATAGAGATAGCTCCAGGAGGGCTGGCCGTGCAGGCAGAGCACGGGCTCGCCCCCGGGCGGGCCCTCATCGAGATAATGCATCCGCATCGGGGCGCCGTCCGGGCCTGAAATCTCGAGGTAATGCGGGGCAAAATCATACTCGAAGAGGTTTGCGAACCGCGCCTCGGGTGTCCTGAGAATCTGCACCTGCCTTCGTCTCCTGCCTGCCTCTGTGATTATGGCACACTTAGTGCCAATAACAGGGCCGGTCAATCTGGCAAGGCTGGCCTTTGCCGCGGCGCTGTATCCGTGTCCGGTATAAGTTTCCGGGGGCCCGCAGGCTGGGACAGGATCTGGCCGGACCGGTTCATGGCGCCTTCATCGACAGGTGCCAAAATCCCGGTATGATCGCAGCCTCGTCAGCAGGGGGACGGACTTGAACAAGCGCCAGTTGACCATCATCCGGTGGCTGCAATGGATTTTCTATCCGGTCGCGGCGCTGATGCTGCTGGCCTTCCTCGCCGACGCCTTCAGCGGTGAGCGCTACTGGACCGGTCTGGTCTGGGGCTCGCTCGACCGCGCGGTTGATCCTTTTGCCCTCATCGTGCTCGGCCTCTTCTTCATCGTCCTGGCAGCCCTGATCTGGCAGTTCCTGCTGAACGAGCTCTCAAGGGCAAGCCAGCAGCGTAAATTCGGCAAGCCGCTGATCCGGATTTATCCGCCGCGCCTGGCGACGCGCTTTCTCCTGCCGCTTGGGGCGCTGGTGTTTGTGGCGGGTCTCAATGCGATGATGTTTATTCCGGGTCTGGTCGATCCTGCGCCGGCCGGCTGGGACCTCGAGCCTCTGCTGGCGCTGATCTTCTTCTACATCGCCGCGCATTTCCTGCTGGTTGTCTTCACGCTGCGCGCCGTACGTAACCTGCCATTCTTTATCGCGACGCAGGAGGGCTTCATCTATGAGCCCGGCGACCTGTCGCCGGGCTGGATCAGGTGGAGCGAGATTTCGCGCGGGGCCGAAGCCGGGCTGCTGACCGGCGGATCCAGCCATATCGGCGGCCCCCGCACGGGCACGGCGATTGTCCTGTCGCTCGAGGATCCGGACACGGTTTTCAGCGTCTATAATCCGCTGCTGGCGGGCCTCAACCGGCTGGCGACCGGGCTGGTCAGGTATCAGACGGGCGGCGTCGGGGATCTTGTCCTCGCGGCCGAGGATTTTGGCAGCCAGTATGAGGCGGTTCGCGGGCTGGTCCGGTCAAAGCTCGGCGCGCGCTGGAGCGGGTCTCTGCCCGGCTGATCAGGTCACTTTCGCGCGGGCATGGAAGGCCGGCTGGTCCCAGCTGCGTGTCCTGAGGATGTCGGCGAGCGCGTCCGCCGCGTCCCAGACCTCGGCGTAGCTGAGGAAGAGCGGCGAGAAGCCAAGGCGCACCGTATCGGGGGCGCGGAAATCGGCCAGGACGCCGCGGGCGGCAAGGGCCTGTACAACCGGATAGCCGTCCGCGAGGCGCAGGCTGACATGGCCGCCGCGTTTTGCCGCCTCCTGCGGGGACAGGACCTCCAGGCCGAGGGCCTTTGCCCGCGCGACCGCGATCGCGCCCAGGTTTGCGGCCTTGCTCTGCAGGTGCCTCATCTCCTGTCCTGAGATCGCCTCCAGTGCGCCGTCGAGCGCGGCGAGCGACAGGATCGGCGGCGTGCCGCTGGCAAAGCGGGCGGCACCTTCGCGGGGCGTATAGGCGGCGTCGAAGGCAAAGGGGGCGGCATGGCCCATCCAGCCGGGCAGGGGCGAGGTCACGCGCGCGGCGATCTCGCCGGCGACGTAGGCGAAGGCGGGCGCGCCCGGTCCGCCATTCAGATATTTGTAGGTGCACCCTGCCGCCAGCCGCGCGCCGTCAGCCTCCAGGGCGAGGTTCAGGATGCCGGCGGCGTGGCTGAGGTCCCAGACGATCACGGCCCCGTGGCGGCGTGCCTCCTCTTCATGCAGGCCGATATCGGCCACTTCGCCCGAGCGGTAACTGACGACGCTCTTGACCAGCACGCCGCCCTGGCGGAGCGCGTCGAGGCCGCCGCCGGGCGCCAGGCGGTGGACGGCCAGGCGGCTTTGCTGGCCGAGGGCGGAGACGATGTACTGGTCGGTCGGAAACTCGTCCTCCTCGACCGAGAGGTGGCGGGCCTGCGACAGGGTCAGCGCCGCCGAGGCGAGCTTGAACAGGTTGACGGTGACATTGTCGGTGATGATCACGCTGCCTTCCGGCGCCCCGATGAGGCGGGCGATGCGCGCGCCGGTCCGCTCGGCAAGGTCAATCCAGCCTGCAGAATTCCAGCTGCGGACAAGGTCTTCGCGCCAGGCCTGCTCAGCGGCCCGGACCTTTGCCCGGGCCGATTTCGGCGGCGGGCCGAGCGAATGGCCGACGAGGTAGATGGTCTTTTCCGGCAGCTCGAAAGCCTCCCGCGCAGCCGCGAGGGGATCGCTCCGGTCGAGCGCGCAGGCGTCTGCCCGGCAGGTGGGAGGGAACGGCATCGGCCTGGCTTGCCTCTCTGGCTGAAGCCCGCGACACTAGCCCCGAAGGGCCGGACGGCAAGGGAGCAGGATATGCGAAAACATCAGGCGGCGATCGCCGCGCTCCTCCTGTCAGCGGCCTGCCAGCAGCTGACGGCGCCCGCCCCGGCGGCGCCGGCAGAGGCGGCCGGGGCGGCGCCGGAGGCGGCCAGGCTGATGAGCTGGGCCGACCTTACCAGCCGGCCGCGCCCGCAGGCGTCCCGGCAGATCCGCTGGGGCGAGGGGGCCGGCGATCTGGTCGATCTCTGGCTTCCGGACGGCGAGGGGCCGCATCCCGTGGTCGTCATGGTGCATGGCGGATGCTGGCAGAAATCGATCGCCGACAGGACGCTGATGGACTGGATGGCGGACGGCCTGCGCCGGCAGGGCTGGGCGGTCTGGAACATCGAGTATCGCGGCGTCGATGAGCCTGGCGGGGGATATCCGGGCACCTTCCTCGATGTCAGCGCGGCCGCGGACGCCCTCAGCGGCCAGGCAGAGGCCTTCAACCTTGATCTCAGCCGCGTGACCGGCATCGGGCATTCGGCGGGCGGCCACCTGATCCTCTGGCTGGCGGCCCGCGCGCGCCTGCCTGAGACAAGCCCGCTCAGCGTCCGCGATCCCCTGGCCTTCCGGGGCGTTGTCGTCTCGGGCGGGCTTGCTGACCTCGAAGCGTCGCGGCCGGTGACGCTGCCGGGCTGCCTGGACGCGGTGTATGACCAGCTGACCGGCCCGCCGACGCCGGAGCGGCCAGATCCCCTGAGCGATACCTCGCCGGCCAGCCTCCTGCCCCTGGGCACGGCTTTTGTCAGCGTGCATGGCAGCGAGGACCGGATTGCGCCGCCTCGGCTGGGGGAGGCGCTGACGCTGAAGGCCGGGGCGGCAGGTGACCGGGCGCGCCTGATCGTGGTGCCGGCGACCGGGCATGTCGAGCTGGTGGCGCCCGGCACGGCGGCGTTTGACATTCAGGCCGGGCTGCTGGGCGGTTTCATCGGCGAGGCGCCCGCGCAGACACCCGCGCAAACGCCCGCACAGACACCCGGGCGCCCGCCGCCTTTGCCGGTGCGCTGAACACGCGGCCGGATGCAAGCCTGCCTCTGACCCCGCCTGAAAGGGGGCATCCCTCCTGCCGATGAAACCCGGCTGCGCCGGCCACCCCGCAGGCTCTCTGGTCGGGGCCTGCCGCCGATAGCGGTTTCTCGCGGCCCGGCACAGGCGCCGGCCCTGGCCCCGCCTTCTGCCAGACGCCTGCAGACCCTGTTCCGGCATAAGGGGTCGGTGCGAACAGGGTGATGAACAAGGCTGCTTTCACTACCCGGCCTTTGATCCTGCAGAGCCTGTCTGAGGGTATCGGGCGCGAAGCGCGCATGCGCCGTCCGGCTGACATGCCGGCCAGCAGGGGGGCGGGCGAATAGACAGACCCCGGCCTGTTGGACGGGATTATAGGTCAGGAGGCCAGCGGCGCACTTATGGCCTGGTCTCGCCGGACAGGCGGTTCACCAGCTCCTGCGCGAAGAGGGTCAGCGTATCGTCGCGTGCGCCCATGACGAGGATCCGGTCGCCTGGCCGGGCGAGCTCGAGGAGGCGCGCGCCGCAGGCCGCCCGGTCGCCGGGGGCCTCTGCGTGCCTGCCCAGCGCGCGGATGTCGGCGGCAAGGTCCGCGCTGGAGACGGCACGGTCAACACTGCCCCCGAAATAAGCGGGTTCCGGTATCAGCAGGATATCCTCTGCACCCAGATTATCGGCGAAGCAGGCGGCAAATTCCCGGCGCATCTTCCGGAGCGGGCCGAAGCCGTGCGGCTGGAACATGACGAGGACACGGCCGGCAAACGCGTTCACGGTGCGCAGGGTGGCGGCGATCTTGTCCGGGTTGTGGCCGAAATCATCGATGACCGTGACGCCGTTTGCCGTGCCGACGATATCGAAGCGGCGCGCGATGCCGGTAAATTCGCCAAGCGCGCGGGCCGCCTCCTCCAGTGTGACCCCGCAGGTCAGGGCGGCGGCGATCGCGGCCAGGGCGTTGGAGACGTTGTGGCGTCCGGGCACGGCGAGGCGTATTGCGGCGGACGCGCCGGATGACCGTTCGTGCACGGTAAAGCTGATACCGGTCGGCGCCGGAGCGATCTCTCCGGCGGACAGGCGCGCGGCGGGGTTAGCGAGGCTGTAGGTGATGGCGCCGGGAAAGTCCGCGGCGAGGCGGGCGGTTTCATCATTGTCGAGGTTCAGCACGACCTCCTTTGCCCGCGCGGCAAAGCCGGCGAACAGGGCGCGCAGCTCGTCCATCGTCTTGTGGTCGAGCGCGATGTTCATCAGCACGGCGATGCGCGGATTATAGGCGGCGATGGAGCCGTCGCTCTCATCGACTTCCGAGACGAAGAGGCCGCTGGTGCCGACGAGGGAGCTTGAGAACAGGGCCTCGCGGGTGCGGAAATTCTTCATCACCGCGCCGTTCATCACCGTGGGGCTCCTGCCGGCATGATGGAGGATCCAGGCGATCATTCCGGTGACGGTTGATTTGCCGCTGGTGCCGGCGACCCCGATGGCAAAGGGGGCGGCGTTGAAGAGGGCGGACAAGAGGTCCGCCCGGCTCATCCGCTTCGCGCCGACCCGGATCGCGGCGGCGATATCGGGCACGGTGTCTTCGACGGCGGCGGAGGCGACGACGACCTGTTCAGGGCTGGTTACGCCGCTGCCATCCTGCGGGAAGAGGCGGATGCCGCGCCCGCGCAGATAGTCGAACTTTGCCGGCGTGCGCCCCTGGTCGAGCGAGCGGTCGGAGCCTTCGATGATATGGCCCTGGTCGAGGAGGATGAGGGCGAGGGGCAGCATGCCCGAGCCGCCGATGCCGCAGAAGAAATAGCGATTGGCCTGTGTCATAATTGCGTTCCAGCGACGATTCTGCCCTGACACAGCCTTTGCCCCGGAGACCTGGATGACACAACTG
Source organism: uncultured Hyphomonas sp. (assembly GCA_964538945.1). Lineage (GTDB taxonomy): Bacteria > Pseudomonadota > Alphaproteobacteria > Caulobacterales > Hyphomonadaceae > Hyphomonas. The sequence continues at coordinate 37,825 of CAZIGV010000018.1, read as the reverse complement.
AGGACGCGCATCGGGATTGTCGGGCCGGGCCGGGCGATTGACCGCGGGCTCGCAGAGCGGGTGATCGCGCTGGCGGAAGGCCGCGCGGAGCTGGTGTTTCATCCGCAATGCTTCCTGCGGGAGGGGCATTTTGCGGGGCCGGACAGTGCGCGGGCGGCGGCGTTTGAGGATTTTGCGAATGATCCCTCGCTGGATGCGGTCTGGTTTGCCCGGGGGGGATATGGCGCCTGCCGGATCCTCGATGCTGCCCTGCGCCGTCTCGGGCCGCCGGCGCGGGCCAAGACCTATCTGGGCTATAGTGATGCGGGCAGCCTTCTGGCCGGCCTTGCCCGCGGCGGCATCGGCCGGGTCGTACACGGGCCGATGCCGGCGGACATCCTGCGCGAGGGCGGCGAGGCGGCGGTCAGCCGGTCGCTCGCCTTCCTGACGGGCAGCGATGAGGGGGAAGGGATCGATGCGGCGGCGCGGGCACCGGGCAGGTATGCGGCGTTCAATATCTCGGTCCTGGCCAGCCTGATCGGGACCGGCTGGCTGCCGGATCTCACCGGTCATGTGCTGATGCTGGAGGATGTGGGCGAGTATCACTACCGGCTCGACCGGATGATGTTCACGATCACCTCGAACCCGGAGGTCAGGAAGGTCGCGGGCATCCGGCTGGGCCGCTGCGGGGCGATCCCGGTGAACGATATCGACTTTGGCAGGAGTGAGGAGGAGATCGTGCAGGACTGGTGCGCGCGCAGCGCGATTGCCTATCTCGGCCGCGCTGATATCGGCCATGATGCGGACAACAAGATCGTTGTGTTCGGCGAGCGCGGGGCGGGCGCCTGACCGGCTGGCCTGCGAAGGCGGGCCGCGTACCGCCGGGGACAATCGCTGCAGGTTAAAGGCGTTTTCCGGCGGATCCGTTCTTCGTGATTGGCGTGGTTCAGGCCGGCGCGCGAAGCCCTCAGCGACCGCAGCGCTCCGGAAGCATGACCTCAGCTCATCAGCCTTCAGGCCAGGTTGGCGGCTGCTTCCGGGCGACATTCCTATGCTGGCGGGCGAAGCGCGGCGGATCGACAGCGACTGGCTTCCTTTCCGGGAATACACCGGAATCCGGGGTCCAGCCGGCGCGCCTTCTCCTGCTGCGCAGGATGGCCGCCTAGAGGTTCTTGACGATGTCCTCGACCATCTTCTTGGCGTCCGCGAGCAGCATCATGGTGTTGTCGTGGAAGAAGAGTTCGTTCTCGATCCCGGCATAGCCTGAACCCATCGAGCGCTTGATGAACAGCACCGTGCGGGCGTTCTCCACGTCGAGGATCGGCATGCCGTAGATCGGCGAGGTCTTGTCGGTCTTGGCGGCCGGGTTGGTGACGTCATTGGCGCCGATCACGAAGGCCACATCCGAGGCGGAGAACTCAGAATTGATGTCCTCAAGCTCGAACACCTCGTCATAGGGCACCTGGGCCTCGGCGAGGAGGACGTTCATGTGGCCCGGCATCCGGCCCGCGACGGGGTGGATGGCGTATTTGACTTCGACGCCTTCGGCCTTCAGCTTTTCGGCCATTTCCTTCAGCGCATGCTGGGCCTGGGCCACCGCCATGCCATAGCCGGGCACGATGATGACCTTGGAGGCGTTCTTCATGATGAAGGCCGCGTCTTCGGCAGAGCCCTTCTTATAGGGACGGTCGACCTTTGCGCCGCCGGCAGCCGCCGCGGCATCCTCGCCGCCGAAGCCGCCGAGGATGACCGAGATGAAGGAGCGGTTCATGCCCTTGCACATGATGTAGGACAGGATCGCGCCGGAGGAGCCGACGAGGGCTCCGGTGATGATCAGCGCGAAGTTGCCGAGCGTGAAGCCGAGGGCGGCGGCGGCCCAGCCGGAATAGGAGTTCAGCATCGAGACGACGACCGGCATATCGGCGCCGCCGATCGGGATGATCAGGGTGATGCCGAGGATCAGCGCGAGGACGGTAAGACCCCAGAAGGCCCAGTGCGCCTCGCCGCCGGAGGCGATCAGCACGCCGGTCAGGACGACGATCCCCGCACCGAGGCCGATATTGAGGAGGTGGCGGGCGGGCAGGAGGATCGGCGAGCCGCTCATATTGCCGTTGAGCTTGGCGAAGGCGATGACCGAGCCGGTGAAGGTCAGCGCGCCGATGGCCGAGCCGAGGCCGAGTTCGATCAGTGAGGCGGTCTTGATGCCGGTGATGCCGAGGATGCCGAAGCTGCCGGGTGCATAGAGGGCTGCAGCGGCGACGAGCACGGCGGCGAGACCGACCAGGGAGTGGAAGGCCGCAACCAGCTGCGGCATGTCCGTCATCGGGATCTTGCGGGCGATATAGGCGCCGATGCTGCCGCCGATGGCGACGGCGCCGATCATCAGGGCCCAGGTTGTGGGATCAAGCTGGTCCCAGAGCAGGGCGATGGTGGTGGCGACGGCAATCGTCATGCCGATCATGCCATTGCGGTTGCCCTTCTGGCTGGTGGCGGGGCTGGAGAGGCCGCGCAGGGCGAGGATGAAGAGGACGCCCGAGACGAGGTAGAGCAGGGGCGCCCAGGTGGATTGGAACTGTTCCACGGCTCAGGTCCCTTTTTTCTTATACATGGCCAGCATGCGCTGGGTGACGAGGAAGCCGCCGAAGATGTTGACGCTGGCGAGCATTACGGCGACGGCGCCGAGGATCTTGGCGACCCAGCCTTCGGCGGTGAGCCCGGCCGCGGCCGCGGCGACCAGGGCGCCGACCACGATCACTGAGGAGATGGCGTTGGTGACGGCCATCAGGGGGGTGTGCAGGGCGGGCGTGACCGACCAGACGACATAATAGCCGACGAAGCAGGCGAGCGCGAAGATGGCTGCGAGGAAGACGGTGGGCTCAATGCCACCGGCCTCTGCATGGGCCGGCAGGGCGAGGGCCGCGGCGGCGAGGATGGACAGGGCGCGTTTCATCATTTGAGCCTCTCACTGACGGTGGCGCCACCCCGGGTCAGCAGCATGGCTTTGACGATCTCGTCGTCCGTATCGAGATTGAGCGCCGCGCCCTCTCCGGTGATCAGCGGGATGAAGGCGAGGAGGTTCTTTGCAAACAGCGAGGACGAATCGGCCGGCAGGCGGGCCGGCAGGTTGGAGAATCCGGCGACCTTGACGCCGCTGACATCGACCACTTCGTCCGGCTTCGAGAGCGGGCAGTTGCCGCCCTGGGAGACGGCCATGTCGACGATGACCGAGCCCGGCTTCATCGACCTCACCATCTCCTCGGTGACCAGCACGGGCGCGGCGCGGCCGGGGATCAGCGCGGTGGTGATGACAATGTCCTGCTTGGCGATATGGCTGGCGGTCAGCGCCGCCTGCCTGGCCTGGTAGTCTGCCGACATTTCTTTGGCATAGCCGGCGGCCGTTTCGGCGGCCCTGAACTCGTCATCCTCGACCGCGATGAATTTGGCACCGAGCGAGGCGACCTGTTCCTTGGCGGCGGGGCGCACATCATTGGCGGTGACCACGGCGCCGAGGCGGCGGGCGGTTGCGATCGCCTGGAGGCCGGCCACGCCGGCGCCCATGATAAAGACCTTGGCGGCCGCAACGGTTCCGGCGGCGGTCATCATCATCGGCAGGGCGCGGCCATAAATCTGGGCGCCCTCGATGACGGCGCGGTAGCCGGCAAGGTTTGACTGTGAGGAGAGCGCGTCCATCGACTGGGCGCGGGTGATCCGCGGGGTGAACTCCATCGACAGGGCCGCGATCCGGCGCGCGTTCAGCTGGGCGACTTCCCCGGCCGGGTAGGCGAAGGGCTCCATCAGCGCGATCAGGGCGGCGCCTTCGGGAAGGGCGGCGATCTCGGCCGGCTCCGGCCGTCTGACCTTGAACACGATGTCTGCGCCGGCCGCGGCGGCGGCGGGGCCGTCCGCGAGGGCGGCGCCGGCCTCGGCAAAGGCACTGTCAGGAAATCCGGCGACGCTTCCTGCGCCGGATTCGATCGTCACCGTATGGCCGAGGCCTACGAGCTTCTTGACGGTCTCCGGGGTTGCCGCAACGCGGGTTTCACCGGCTCTACGTTCTTTGAGCACTGATATCTTCATGACGGCCTGAATTAGGTTAAACCTTTCGCGGTGCAACTGTTATTTTGGAGGTCTGAGGCATGAACATGTTTAGTCTGGCGGGCAGGACGGCCCTGGTGACGGGGGCCTCGAGCGGTCTGGGGCGGCATTTTGCGGGCGTTCTGGCCGGGGCAGGAGCGGACGTGGTGGTCGCGGCGCGCCGGATGGACAGGCTGGAGGAGGTGGCCGGCGAGATTGCGGCGGCCGGCGGCAAGGCCCTGCCGGTTGAGCTGGATGTGACCAGCGAGGGCTCGGTCAGCGGCGCTTTCGCCGAGATCCGGGAGGCGCTGGGGCGGCCCTGCGACATTATCATTAACAATTCCGGGATGTCGCGGGAGGGGTGGTTTCGCGAGCAGAGCGAGGAAGACTGGAACGCGGTGATGGACACCAACCTGACCGGCGTCTGGCGTGTCGGCAAGCATGCGACCAATGCCATGATCGAGGCCGGGATCAGGGGCGCGATCGTCAATATCGCCTCGATCACGGCGCACCGGACCCAGTACATGACCACGGCCTATTGCGTCTCCAAGGCCGGCGTCGACCATCTGACGCGGCACATGGCGCTGGAGAATGCGCGCTACGGCATCCGGGTGAACGCCATCTCGCCGGGCTATTACAAGACCGCGATCAATGATGCCTATCTGGACTCCGAGGCGGGTGAGGCGATGCGCAAGCGGATCGCGCTGCGCCGGTTCGGGGCGTATCAGGAACTGGACGGCGCGCTGCTTCTGCTGTCGTCCGAGGCCGGCAGCTATATGACCGGCTCCACGATCGTGGTGGATGGCGGGCATCTGCTCAGCAGCCTTTAACCGGCTTGCGGGTGTTCGGCGGGCGGTCTACACTCTTTCCACGCGAAAGGTGCCCGGGCCAAACCCGGGTGAAAAGGGAAGCCGGTGGAAATCCGGCGCTATGCCCGTAACTGTCAGCGGGGAGTTTTGGGGCCATACGCCACTGGGAAACCGGGAAGGCCGCCTCAGGACGCCGATCCGCAGAGCCAGGAGACCTGCCTCTCGCCGTCGTTAGCTCCCCGCCCGGGACCAGGCGTTGGGCTGCGGAGGGGCGCCTTCCGTTCATGCGACATGTCATGAACCGGCCGCGGGGCGTGTGCTCCCGGCTAATGAAGGAGCTGCGGAGATGATCCTCAGGCTGATTTTGCTTGGCGCCCCGGCGCTGGCGTCGGGCGTATCCTGTGCGTTTGCCGATGAAGCGCGTGTGCTTGATCCGGTCGAGGTGACGGGGCTGCGCCCGGTCGAAGCCGACCGGGCTACGGTTTCCCTGACGGTGCTGACCGGGGAAGACCTCGCGGTGCGGCTTTCACCGAACCCGGCAGACCAGCTGCGTGCTGTGCCGGGGGCTGCTGTTTCCCGCTCGGGCAGCCTTGGCGGGCTGACGCAGGTACGCTTTCGCGGGGCAGAGGCGAACCACACCCTTGTCCTGTTTGAAGGTATCGAGGTGTCTGATCCGGTCAACGGTGACACGGATTTCGGCCTGCTGACCGTGCTGCCTGTGGGCCGGATCGACGTGCTGCGGGGCGCATCTTCGTCCGTATACGGATCGGATGCGATTGGCGGCGTCGTGTCGGTCTCGCCAGCCCGCGGCGCAGGACTGACCGGGTTTGCCGAGGGCGGCAGCTTCGGCTCGCTGAACGGCGCGCTCGGCTGGCAGGGCGAAAAGGTGGGCGCGGTCCTCTCCGGGCTCGCCACGGACGGGGTCGATACGTCCGGCACGGGCGGGCAGGCGGATGGCTCTGAGGCGCTGTCGGGCCTCGCCCTGGCTGCCTTTGATCTCACGCCAGGCTGGTCGCTGTCGCTGATCGGGCTGGCGCGCAGGGCGGGGTCGGATTTCGATTCTGACAGTGATTTCGATGGCCTGCTCAACGACACTGACGAGCGTACCGAGGCCCGCCAGCGCCTGGTGGGCGCAGCCCTCAGCGGCGCCGGCGGGCCGATCGATCATGTCCTGCGCGCGAGCTATAACCAGGTTGACCGGGAGAATTTCAGCGGCGGCGCGCTGACGGACACGGCGACGGGTGCGCGCACCAAGCTGAGCTGGTCACCGGGATACAGGAGGGGCGGCCACCGGCTGACCGGTCTGGTCGATTTCGAGCGCGAAACCTATCACCGCCAGGACAGCCGCTTCGGCGGCCTGACGAATGCGTCGGAGGCTTTCGATGCGCTCGCGATTGCGGCCGAGTATGCGCTCGCGGCAGGCCCGTTCGATCTCGCCGCTTCGGTTCGCCATGATGATAATGCCGGCCGTTTCGATGACGCCTCGACCTGGCGGATCGGGGCAGGCTATGCGCTCGCAGGCACGGGCGGGCGCCTGCGGGCCTCGGTCGGCACGGGTGTAAAGAACCCGACCTTCACGGAACTGTTCGGATTTTTCCCCGGCAGCTTCACCGGCAATCCGGACCTGAAGCCGGAGGCGGCGGAGAGCTGGGAAATCGGCTGGGAGCAGACGCTTGGCCGCTTCGGCTATTCGGCGACCTATTTTGAATCGAACCTGAAGAATGAGATCTTCACGGCGTTCAATCCGGATTTCACCTCGGCGCCGCGCAACCGGGCTGGCACCAGTGAACGCAGCGGGGTGGAACTCGCAGGACGCTGGCAGGCTGGGGCGAACCTGGTGATTTCGGGTCAGGCGAGCTTCTTCAATTCGCAGGATGATACGGGGGCAGACGAGATCCGGGTGCCGGAGCGGACGGTGTCCCTGGCTGCGGACTGGCTGCTGCGCGAGGACGGCCTGCGGGCCGGGCTGGCGGTTGATCATGTCGGCGAGCAGGGCGATTTCGATTTCGGGCCCTTCCCGGCCCGGCGTGCGGTGCTCGATGCCTATTCGCTCGTCTCCCTGACGGCGGAATATCCGTTGACGGACCTGATCGCGGTGACCCTGCGCGGGTCGAACCTGCTGGACGAGACGGCGATTGACGTGTTTGGCTATAATGGCCCGGGCGCAGGCGTCTTCGTGGGGCTGAAGATCAGGTGAGACGCTGGCTGATCAGTTTTCTGTGTCCGGGACTTCTGTCTCTCGGACTGGCCGGTTCTGCTGAGGCGGCGCCGGCCCGGCCAAGTCTTGTTTCGCTCGATTACTGCGCCGACCAGTATGCGCTGGCGCTGGCCGACCGGTCGCAGATCCTGGCACTGTCGAAGGATTCCGGGCGGGCCTTCAGCCACCTGCGCGGGAAGGCGGCGGGTATTGCGCAGGTGCGGGCGGCGGCGGAGGATGTGATCGCCCTGAAGCCGGATATCGTGCTGCGCAGCTGGGGCGGGGATGCGCGCGCGCTCGCCTTCTACAGGCGTCTTGGCATTGGCACGGTTGAGATCGGCCCTGCGGTCGATATTCCGGGTGCGGCCGCCCTGTTGCGGGGGGTGGCCGGCGAGCTTGGCCAGGACGCACGGGCTGAAGCGATCATTGCGGCGATGCCGGCCGCGCGGCCGGGCTCCGGGCGGCCGGCGCTGTATGTGACGCCTGGCGGCGTCAGCGCCGGCCGGGGCACGGTGATTGATGCCCTGATGGCGCATGCCGGGCTGGAGAATGCAAACCGCGCGGCCGGCTGGACGAGCCTGCCACTCGAGCTGCTGGTGCTGAGGCCGCCGGAGCGGGTGCTGGCGGCCTTCTTTGGTTTTGAGGGGGATGCAACCGACCATTGGTCTGTGTCGCGTCATCCGGTGATGGCGCGGCTGATGGCGGCGGCGCAGGTGATCGATCTTGAGGAAGCGCGCGTCTCCTGCGCCGACTGGTTCCTGGCGGATGAGGCGGCGGCGGTCGCGGCGAGCCTGGAGCCGGGGCCATGAGACGGTTAAACCTCATCCTTGGGCTGATCGCAGCGGTGCTGTTTGCTCTTTCGGCGCTGGCAGGCACGGCGCCTCTGGGGCTTGGGGAGACAGTCGCGGCCCTGGCCGGGCAGGGCGAGGAGGGGGCGCGGGTGATCGTCTGGGAAATCCGTCTGCCGCGCGCGGCGGCGGCCTTCTGTGTCGGCGCTGCCCTCGGCCTGGCGGGCGCCGCCCTGCAGGGCCTGTTGCAGAACCCGCTGGCCGAGCCGGGCGTGCTGGGCGTGTCGGCATGTTCGGCGCTGGGGGCGGTGATTGCCATCTTCTTCGGCTTTGCCGCGCTCTCCAGCCTGGCTGTGCCTGTTGCCGCCATCCTGGGCGCCGGCGCGGCGACGCTGATCCTTGGCCTTTCGGCCCTGCGCGGAGCGGGAAGTGTGACGCTCCTGCTGATCGGCATTGGCCTGTCGAGTTTTGCCGGAGCGCTGATGTCGCTGGCGCTGAACCTTGCGCCCAATCCCTTCAGCCTCGCCGACCTGGTCAACTGGATGATGGGATCGGTGGCCAACCGGTCCTGGGCGGATGTGCTGTTGGCGGCGCCGGTCTGGCTGGCCGGCGCGGCGCTGGTTGTGATGTCCGGGCCGGGGCTGCGCGTGCTGAGCCTCGGCGAGGAGACGGCGCTGAGCCTCGGGGCGGATCCGAGGCGGCTGAGCCTCATGGTGATTGCTGGCACCTCGCTGCTGACCGGCGCGAGTGTGGCGATTGCGGGCATGATCGGTTTTGTCGGCATCGTCGCCCCGCATGTGATCCGTCCTCTGGTCCGGCATGATCCGCAGCGCCTGCTCGCCCCGTCCGCCCTGCTGGCCGGGATCATCCTGACGGGGGCGGACCTGGCGGTGCGGACGGCGCCGTTTGACCAGGAGCTGAAGCTGGGCGTGGCGGCGGCGCTGCTGGGCGGGCCTGTCTTTATCTGGATCGCGGCGCGTCTGGGGAGGGCGGGGGCATGATCGCTGCGCGGGGGCTGTCGGTGCGCCTGTCGGGAAGGCAGGTTATCGAGGAGGTCTCGTTTGATCTCGCGCCGGGGGAGATGGCCGCGCTGACCGGCCCGAACGGGGCGGGCAAGAGCACGCTCCTCAGGGCGCTGGCGGGGGGGCTGAGGCTCTCTTCCGGAGAGGTCCGGATCGATGACAGTCCGGCCGGGGCGCTGAGCCTGGCCGAACGGGCGCGGCGTGTGGCCTGGCTGGCCCAGTCGCGGCCGGTCGCCTGGAACCTGCGGGCCGAGGACGTGGCGGCGCTCGGGCGGTTTGTCGATGCGCCGCAGGGGTTTGACCGGCTGGGAGACGCCGGCCGGGCGGCGGTCCTGGACGCGCTGGTCAGGGCCGATGCGGCGCATCTGACGGGCCGCCCGTTTCAGAGCCTGTCGGGCGGGGAACAGGCGAGGGTACACCTGGCGCGGCTGCTGGCGAGCCCGGCCCGGTATCTCCTGCTGGATGAGCCCTGCGCGTCGCTGGACATCGCCCACCAGCTGTCGCTGATGGCGACCCTGGCCGGTGAGGCGGCGGGCGGGCGGGCGGTCCTGGTGGTGCTGCACGATCTCGACCTGGCGGCGCGGTTCTGCCGGCGCACCCTGGTCATGGACCGGGGGCGCAAGGTCGCCGACGGACCGACGCCGGAGGCGCTGTCGCAGGAGGTGCTGGCGGGTGTGTTCGGCGTGCACCGCTCGGTCCTCAGCGATGTCCGGCGAATTCAGGGCGGCGTTAGCCAAGGCTTAGGACTGAAGGGCTAAGCTGGTCTCCAGAGGCACGAGGAGGCTCCCATGCAGGTGGGTCAAAAGAAGACAGGTCAGGCCGGATCCGAGGGGGCGGCGGCAAGGCCCGCCCACATCCGGGATGCGGCTTCAGTCGCCGGCCGCAGGCCGTTTTCGCCGGCGCGGGCCCTGCAGGCGCGTCTTGCCAGGGAACTCACCCGCAGGACAGGCAGCTGGAGCTGGCATTCTCTGGGCCTTCTGGTGACGCTCCTGGTCGCCGCCTGGCTGGCCGCCGCCTTTCTGAATGCCGGCCTCAATACCGGTCTCTGAACCGGCCGCCGGGCGGGCCGGCGAATGGCTGGACAGCCAGAAGCGGCCTCTGTAGGTGAGGCGCAATCAGGAGCATCGACATGCATATCAGGAAAGCCGTGCTGCCGGTGGCAGGCCTCGGCACCCGGGTTCTTCCCGCCACCAAGGCGATCCCGAAAGAGTTACTTCCGGTCGTTGACCGTCCGGTCATCCAGTATGTCGTAGACGAGGCGATCGAGGCCGGGATCGAGCATATCGTGTTCGTCACCGGCCGGGGCAAAGGCGCGATCGAAGACTATTTCGACCACGCCTATGAGCTGGAAGCGCAGCTGAAGGCCAAGAACAAGACCGCCATCCTGGCCGACGTGGAGGCTTCGCGCCTGCCGCCGGGCCGGGCGAGTTTCGTGCGCCAGCAGGCGCCGCTCGGCCTCGGGCATGCGGTCTGGTGCGCGCGCGATATTGTCGGCGATGAGCCCTTCGCCGTCCTGCTGCCGGACGTCATCGTGAAGGCAAAGCCGTCCGGCCTGAAGCAGATGGTCGATGCCTTTGGCAAGGTCGGTGGTAATGTGATTGCGGTTGATCCGGTGCCGGAGGAGCGGGTTTGCGCCTATGGCGTGATTGCGCCGAAGTCCCGTGACGGGCGACTGATCGCGATGTCCGGCATGGTCGAGAAGCCGCCGCGCGGGCAGGCGCCGTCGAACCTTGCGATCACCGGGCGCTATATTCTCCAGCCGGAGATCTTCGGCCTGCTCGAACAGCAGGGTGCGGGCGCCGGCGGCGAGATCCAGCTGACCGATGCCATGGCGCGGCTGATGGAAATCCAGGACTTCTATGCCTATGAGTTCGAGGGCAGTGTGCATGACTGCGGCAACAAAACCGGCTATCTGGAGGCGGTGCTGGCGCACGCGCTCGATAATCCGGACACGTCCGCTTTCGCACGCGGGCTGGTGAAGCAGATCGCTGCCGGCCTCTGAACCCGGCCTGGTCAGGTTTTCGGGTTTCAAACCGGCCGCGGGGCGGATAGACAGGCGCGCATGACCGGGACGCTTTGCCTGCCGACCTTCGAGGATGTGCTCGCCGCAGCCGGCCGCCAGCGCGGCTATGTGCGCGAGACGCCCGTGCTCAGCCATGCAGCGATCGACGCTGCCGCCGGGGCGCACCTCTTTGTCAAGGCCGAATGCCTGCAGGTGACCGGCAGTTTCAAGATGCGCGGGGCGACCAACCGGCTGGCGCAGCTCTCGCCTGCCGAGCTGAGGGCGGGCGTCGTGGCGTTTTCCTCGGGCAACCATGCGCAGGGCGTGGCGCGGGCGGCGAAGCGGATGGGCATGCCCGCGGTGATCGTGATGCCGTCCGATGCGCCCCGGATCAAGATCGACGGGGTGCGCGCCGATGGCGGCGAGATCGTGCTCTACGATCGCGGCGCCGAAAGCCGCGAAGAGATCAGTGACCGGATTGCACGCGAGCGCGGCGCGATTGTCGTGCCCAGTTATGACGATCCCCACATCATTGCCGGCCAGGGCACGGCCGGGCTCGAATTTGCCCGCCAGATGCAGGCGGCAGGCGAGAGGCTTGATGCGCTGATCTGCTGCACGGGCGGGGGCGGGCTGATTTCGGGTATGGCGCTGGCATTCGAGCAGCTCTCGCCGGAGACTGAGATATGGACAGCCGAGCCCGAGGCGCATGATGACTGGGCCCGGTCGCTGGAAGCGGGCATGATCCTGGCCAATCCGCCGGGCACGCGCTCGATCTGCGATGCGATCCTGACGCCCCAGCCGGGCAATCTGACTTTTGCGATCGGCAAGCGGCTTTTCGCGGGTGGCCTTCGGGTGAGTGATGACGATGTGCGCGACGCGGTCCGCGCCGCGTTCCGGCATCTGAAGATCGTGGCCGAGCCGGGCGGCGCGGCGGCGCTGGCGGCGGCGCTGCACCGTTTGCCGGAGGCGCTGAAGGGCAAACGTGTGGGCGTGCTGGTGACCGGCGGAAATGTCGATACGGCTGACTTTGCGCGCATCGTTTCGGAGCGCGGTTGAGGCTGGCCCGCTAAGGGCCGGCCGCATGCCTGGGGCGCCCGGATGAACACACCCGTCTCCTGCGCCACAGGGCGACATTCACGCCGGGTGCGCCGGCAGGCGGTCGGTTAGGCACGGGACGTGTTTCCGGACCGGCCCCGGTCTCCTGCCGGGCGATCGATGACCTGATGCGATTCGCAGCGCAGTTTCCGTCCCGCCCGGTGACGCTGAACGGCAATCACGGGCAGCTGATGATCGAGGCGCAAGGCGGGCGCGGTAAGGCGCGCGCCAGGCGCGGTCCCGGATCATGGAGGGCGGGCAGGAGACGCTTCAGCCGGTGCATCGGCCGGCCGGAGCCTGTGATGAAACACCGCCTGACCTGGCTGAGATCGCTGCCGGCGCGGCATGAAGCGCAGGCGCCGGGGCCTTTATTCGTGCATGCCGGTGCCGGTTGAGACCGGTTTGCGGCGTGCCGCGAGAAGGTAAACATATGGACGCGCCGGCATGACTTCCCGGATCTGCGCAGCTGGACCGGACCGCCCTGAAGCGCCAGCGCGGGGTGCACGGACATAGGCCGGCGCGGGATGCTTTGCCGGAGCCGGCGGGAGAGGGCCGAAGGCTTAACACAGAAGCCGGCGCTGTTGACGGCTGGCGGCTGACGCCGGCGCGGCAGAGGGCCGGCAGACCGGACCTCGTCTTGCGCGCCTGACCCCGGCTCCTCCTGCAATTGCGCGGCATCCTGGCTTTCGGAGATCAGGTCTGGACCCGGCGGAAACCCGCCGTCCGGTTGGTTAACGGCATGTTCCGGCTCCGGACGAGATTTACCCGCCAGCTTTCAACCCACTTTATCCCGTGCGCGTTAATCCTAAACACTGAAGACAGCCGGACGCTGTCCCCAGGAGAGCATTTACAATGAAAGCGGTACCGCTCATCAGCCTCGCCGTCTCGGTCGCACTGGGCGCGGGCGCAATCTTCGTCGGCCGTGCCTTCATGTCCGGTGAGGCGCCGGTCGCGCAGGCGAGTGTTGTTCCCGCGATGGAGATGACGACCGTACTGGTGACCACCTCCACGGTGGAGCCGGGCGCGCTCATCGATCCGAAACTGCTCAAGGCAACCGAATGGCCGGCGGGGGCCGTGCCGGAGGGCGCACTGAAGAAAGTTTCCGAACTTGGCCCGAAGGCTTACGCGCGCGGGCTGATGGTGCCCGGAGAACCGCTGCTGGCGGCGAAGATCGACACCAAGGGGCCGGTGCTGACGCTCGCGGCGGCCATCACGCCGGGCATGCGCGCGGTTTCGATTGTCGTGCACAATGAAACGGGCGTGTCGGGCTTCGTGCTGCCGGGAGACCGGGTGGACGTCAACGCGTTCAAGTCTCCCGAAGATGGCGCCAGCCGCCTGGACTGCGGGCGTGTTTCAGCCGACAGCCTGGCGCGGCCGGTGCTGCGGCATGTGAAAGTGCTGGCGGTCGACCAGACGTTCGATGCCAATCTTGAAGGCGCCAGGCCGTCGCAGACCGTGACGCTGGAAGTGACCCCGGATGAAGCGCTCGCGCTTGGCGCGGAGAGCCAGCGCGGTGCGCTCAGCCTTGCCCTGATCAGCCGTGATGAGCAGGCGATGGTCGCCGCGATCACTCCGGAAAAGAGGCCCGAAGTGAAGCGCGTAGCCGGGTCGTCCATCATGCGCCGCGCGCCGGTGAACACGACGGTGCGTGTGATCAACGGCGAAACGGATGTCAAAGTGTCTGCGCCGATCGCGCGGACGGAAACGGCGACGGGGGAGATGCGCTGATGCGCCTGAAACATCTTTTGGCCGCAGGAGCGGCGTGCCTATGCCTGACGCTTCCGGCTTCAGCCTGGACCCAGCGCTCCGCCGCAGACGGCGCAGAGCGGCTTGAAGTGCCGCGCGGGCAGTCTGCCGTGGTCGAAGCCGACGCGGCGTTTGCAACGATCGTTGTTGCAGATCCTCAAATCGCCGAAGCGATGGCAACGTCTGACCGTTCCTTCTTCCTGCGCGGCAAGCATCCGGGCACGACGACAGTGCTCCTTTACAATGCGGCCGGTGCGATCGCGGAGCTCATCGAAGTCGAAGTGAAGCTGGGACTCGAGGCCTTGCGCGCGGACCTGAAGCGGCTGCTGCCGGGCGAGCCGATCGAGGTGCATCCTATCCATGAAGGTGTGTTCCTGGGCGGACGCGTTACGACCGCGGCGGCGGCCGAAATGGCACTCCAGGTGGCCGAGCGGTATGTGCCGGGCGGCGTGGCGAACGGGCTGTCTGTCGGGCAGACCCAGCAGGTGATGCTGGAAGTGCGCTTCCTGGAAGCAAGCCGCAGCGCGATGCGTGAGATCGGTTTTGGCAACAGCGTCGACGCGAATGATTTTCAGACCACGACGGATGCCGGCACCGTGTCGGGCCTGGCGGCGAAGACGGTCGCGCTGTTCACCAATCTCGGCGGCGAGAATATCGACCTGAAGATCCTTGCGCTTGAGGAAAAGGGCATCATCCGGACGCTGGCGGAGCCGAACCTCCTGGCGCTGTCGGGCGATACGGCAAATTTCCTGGCGGGCGGAGAGTTCCCGATACCGGTCGCCAGCAGGGACAATGACATCACCGTCGAGTTCAAGAGGTTCGGCGTCAGCCTTGACTTTACGCCGACAGTGCTCGGGGGCGGATTGGTGAACCTGCGTGTGCGTCCTGAAGTCTCCTTCATTGACCGGGCCAATGGCATCCGTACCTCCAGCATCGAGATTCCGGGCATCTCGGTGCGCCGGGCCGATACGACGGTGGAGCTGCATGACGGGCAGGCATTTGCCGTTGCGGGGCTGCTCCAGAACAATTACTCAAATGATGTGCGCCAGACCCCGTGGATCGGCAATCTGCCGATCCTTGGCTCGCTGTTCTCGTCCAAGCGTTTCCAGCGCAACGAGAGCGAACTGGTGATCATCGTCACGCCGCGCCTGGTGCAGCCTATGCCGCATCCGGACCAGGTGGCCTCGCCGCTGGACGCCTTTGCAGAGCCGTCCGAGAGCGAGCTGTTCCTGCTCGGAAAGACGACCGGTCTTGAAACAAACATGTCAGAGAACTGATTGTCATGAAAAAAACCATAAAACTGACTTTTCTGATGGCGTCCGGAATTCTTTGTGCGTGTGCGTCGGTAGACGCGCAGGACCGCTTCCTGCTTGGCGATGCGAACCGCTCGAATGTGGCGCAGCAGGCCAGCCGTGATGTGAGCCTGCCGAACTCAGAAACGGTGGACACTCTTTCCGGCGTGCGGGCCGTCAATGCCATCAAAGCGCTCAACGAAGGCGAGGCCAGGCAGCCTCCCGGCACCAGCACCGGTGGCGGCGAATAATGCAGTCCTCCGCCCATCTTCAATCCCGACTGCCGGAGGCGCCTTCGGGGCGTACTGTGCCGTCGATCGCCGTGCTGACCCGTCCCGACCGGATCGATGCGCTGAGGGCAATCTGTCCGGACGTGCAGGACCTGTCGCAAATGGCTGTGCCGGATATCCTGTTGCGTCATGGCGGCGGGTTGATGCTGATCGAGCAGGGCATGGCCGGCTGGGACCAGCTGCTGCTGCTGCTTGCGGTCGAGCGGCCGTCCACAGCTGTTATCGTCATCTCCGACCAGTTGCCGGCGCATATGGTCCGGACCCTGATGAAGCTGGAGGCCTGGGACGTGCTGACTGTTTCGGCCGATGCAGGCGATGTCATGGAGGCTGGCGCGCGCCTCACTGAAGCGCGAACCGAAGCCAGGGGCAGCCCGGCCAATTCTGTCTGCTGGGCGTTTCGCGGCGCCGTGGGCGGAGCCGGCGTCTCGACACTGGTGATTGAAAGCGCGTTCGCTTTGGCGCGTATCGTCGGGCCCGGCAAGGTCTGCCTTGTCGACCTTAACCTCGCCGACGGGATGTCGGCATCCCTGCTCGAAGCTGTCCCGAAGCTTGACCTTCAGGCGCTCTCGGCGGCGCCAGAGCGTCTTGATGCGCGGTTGCTCGCAGCCTGGTGCTGGCAGCATGAGGACGGTGTCGCGATCATCGCCTCGCCGCGTAACCAGGATGCGGATGCACTGGCGAGCGAAGCGGCTATCCTGCGCCTTCTGGACGTCACCTGCGCCGCGTTTCCCTATGTGATCCTCGACATGCCGCGCCACATGATGCCGTGGACAAAGGCCGTGATGACGGCAGTGGACCAGGCGGTCATCGTCAGTCAGCTCACCGTGCCCAGCCTGCATGCTGCCGCTGACATGTGCCGGGATGTGGACGCGCTGCGCCCGGACGCGGGCAAGGCGCGCCTGGTGCTGAACCGGACATTGCAGAAGAAACAGTTCCTTGCCGGGGTCCCGGTGGATCAGGCTGAGAGGGCAATCGATCGCAAGATTGATGTGACCATCACGTCCGATTGGGACGCGGCGCGCACGGCGGTCAATCTTGGCAAGCCGATTGCCAGCGTGAAACCGAAGAGCGCGCTTGTCGTCGATGTCAATGCAATGGTTCGCAGGTTCGCGCCTGAGGGCATGATCGCAGATGCCCGGACGACAAAGTCAGGCAGGAAGGCACGCGCATGAGCCGTTTCGGATTTACCGCCGCTGTCAAGAAGGAGGAGCCGGTTTCTGCAGCCGCACCGGTTGCCGGAACAGCGCCCGGCATCCGCCCCAAGCCGGAATCGGCTGGCTTCGGTCTGCTCGATGCAAAGCTTCGCGTCCATGCAAAGCTGATTGACGAGCTCGACCTCTCCGCCCTCGATAAGATGGATGATGAGACGATGCGCCGCCGGGTGCGCGGCATCGTCGGCGAGATCATCCGCAAGGAACAGATGGCGCTGTCCTCGGCAGAGGAAGCCTCTTTTGCTGACGCCGTGATGGACGAGATGACCGGCCTTGGCCCGATCGAACCGCTGCTCAAGGATGAGTCCATCTCGGACATCCTGATCAATGGCTGCAAGCAGGTCTATGTCGAGCGCCATGGCAAGCTGCAGCTGGCCCCGGTGCGGTTTGCGGACAATGATCACTTGCTGCGGATTGTTCAGCGGATTGTGGCGGCAGTGGGCCGGCGCGTCGACGAAAGCCAGCCGCTGGTGGACGCGCGCCTGCTGGACGGCAGCCGCGTCAACGCGGCGGTGTTGCCAATTGCCATTGACGGCCCGCTGGTCTCGATCCGGAAATTCTCCAAGTCGCCCTTGAAGATGGACGATCTGGTAGGTTTCGGGGCCATTCCGCGCCCGGTTGCAGATTTCATCCTGGGGGCAGTAAAGTGTCGCGCCTCGACGGTGATCTCGGGCGGGACAGGATCGGGCAAGACGACGCTCCTGAACGCGCTGTCGGCGGGTATCGATGCGGATGAGCGCCTGATCACGATCGAAGATGCCGCCGAACTGCAGCTGCAGCAGCCGCACGTCGCGCGGATGGAAACCCGCCCGCCGAACATTGAAGGCAAGGGTGAGATCCGCCAGCGCGAGCTTGTAAAGAACGCGCTCCGGATGCGGCCTGACCGGGTGATCCTCGGCGAGGTGCGCTCGGAAGAAGCGTTTGACATGTTGCAGGCGATGAACACCGGCCACGAAGGCTCGATGGCAACGATCCACGCCAATAATCCGCGCGATGCGCTGACGCGTCTCGAGCAGATGGTGATGATGGGCGGCCTGAAGATTTCCGAGGAGGCCATCCGGGGACAGATCGCATCGGCAGTCAATTTCATCGTACAGGCGACGCGCCTGTCGGATGGCTCGCGCAAGGTCGTCTCGATTGCCGAGATCACCGGTCTGGAAGGCTCGGTCGTCCAGCTGCAGGAAATCTTCAGGTTCGAGCGGACAGGCACGGCGGAGAATGGCAAGGTGCTGGGGCATTTCGCGGCGACCGGGATACGTCCGAAATTCCTTGATGAGATGGAGCGGCGCGGCGTGCACATGCCAGCCGGCCTGTTCGATCCCGCCGGCAAGTTCTGATAAGGGGGACGCGCGTGCCTGGCTTTCCGGCTCTTGAAAGCTTTGATGCCTCGCTGATCATCCCGGCGATCATGACGATGGGCGCGGTGTTCATGGCGATCCAGTCCGTGATTGGACTTGTCTCGAACGCGCAGACACAGCGCATCGTCAACCGCCGCCTCCAGTTCAAGGAGCGGTATGCGACAAATAATGAGGCCATGATCGAGCTGCGCAAGAGCCGCGGTCTCGACCGCGAGGGCAATCTTGCGATGTCGCTTCGCTGGCTGAACCAGCTGATCGTACGCTCGGGGCTGAAGTTCGAGCCGCTGAGGTGGGTTGCTATGTCGGCAGCCGGATCGCTGATCCCGGCGGGGGCGGCGTGGTATTACGGGAGCGGCGTGTGGTTTGCCGTTGCGGTGTATGTCGTGGTGCTGGTGCTTGCGCCGCTTGTGCTGATCACGCATCTTGCTGCCCAGCGCGGCAAGAAGCTGGCGAAGCAGCTGACGGACGCGCTGCAGATTGTCTGCCGCAGCCTTGAGGCCGGACACCCGGTCGCGACGGCGGTCGCGCTGGTGGCGCGCGAGATGCCTGATCCGATCGGTACCGAGTTCGGCATGGCGGCAGACGAGGTGTCCTACGGCATGTCGCTGACCAACGCCGTGCAGCGGATGGCGGAGCGAACGGGTGATCCGGATATTGAGCTGTTTTCGGCCACGGTCCGCGTAGGCGAGAAGACCGGAGGCAATCTTATCGGACTTCTCAAGGCAAATACCGAAACCATCCGTGCACGTCAGACGATGCGCCTCAAGGTGCGCGCTGCCTCATCGGAAGGGCGCACGTCCGCGATGATCCTGACCTCGGCGCCCTTCCTGGTGATGGGTGCGATCTACATGCTGCGCCCGGAATTCTACGGCAACGTGATCGACGATCCGCTGATCCAGTATGGCTTCGCCGGGCTGCTCGTCTGGCTGATCATCGGCAATATCGTCATGAACAAGATGATCAACTTCAAGATGTGATGCGGCCAGGATGAGCATGTCTTTCCTCTCAGGCCCGGTATTGCCCGTCGCGCTGTTCGTTCTGGCGATGCTCATTGCGATTCCGGGTGTCGTGTCTTTCCTTCGCACCCGGAAGGCTGACGAGGAAGTCCGGCGCCGCCTGGAACGCCGGAATCCGGATGCAGGCAGCCCGCGCAGACGCGGCGGCAGCCTGATCGGGCGCGCCCTGATGGAGCTTCCCGACAATGCCGCGCCGACCGAGGGTGAGGAGGTCAATGCGGTGCGCGGCAAGCTGAACCTTGCAGGCTTCACGCAGCCGAATGCCGTCTCGCGCTATTTCGCAGCGCGCTTTGTCTGCGTGGTGATTCCGCAGATCGCGCTCTTTTTTTCGCTGCCGTATCTGGACGGCCTTCCAAAAATCGCCCCGGTCGGTGCCTCCATCCTGCTGGCTCTTATCGGCCTCGCCGCGCCGGGCATGTTCCTTGATATGCGGATCGAAAAGCGCAAACAGGCCGCTTCGCTCGGTTTTCCGGACATGATGGACCTGATGGTCGCCTGCGTGGAGGCGGGCCTCAGTCTGGATATGGCGGTCCAGCGCGTGGGCGAGGAGCTGGAGCTGCGCCACCCGGTCATCGCCGGCCATATGCGCACCCTGTCGCTGGAGCTCAGGGCCGGCCGGGCGCGCAAGACAGCGTGGCGCGCTTTTGCCGACCGGCTGGCGCTCGAGGAGGCCGGCTCGCTTGCCACGATGCTGCGCCAGGCCGAGGAAATGGGCTCCAGTCTCGGCCAGACCCTGCGCGTTTTCTCTGCGGACATGCGCCAGCGGCGCATCCTCTATGCCGAGGAAAAGGCCATGGCTCTGCCGGCAAAGCTGACTTTGCCCCTGATTTTCTTTGTGTTTCCCGTCCTTCTGGGCGTCCTGATGCTGCCGGCGGTCGTGATGCTCGGCAGAACCCTGCCGCCTTCGGGCTAGGCGAGGGGCCTGCAGATTGCTACGAAGCGGGCATGCCGACTTATCTTGAATTTGAAAAACCGATCGCTGAACTCGACAATAAGATTGCCGAGCTCGAGGCCATGGCTGCCCGCAAGGACGGCCCGGCGATTACTGAGGAACTGGCCCGGCTGAAGACCAAATCGGCCCGGCAGCTGAAGCAGATCTATTCCGATCTTGACGCCTGGCGCATCACCCAGGTGGCCCGCCATCCGGAGCGGCCGCATTTTTCGGACTTCATCGCGGCCATCTTCGAGGATTTCGAGGAGCTCGCCGGTGACCGGCATTTCGGCAATGATGAGGCGATCATTGGCGGTCTTGCGCGGTTTCGCGGCCGCTCGGTTGTGATTATCGGGCATGAGAAGGGCCGCACCACGGAGAAGCGCCTGAAGCACAATTTCGGGATGGCGCATCCGGAAGGCTATCGCAAGGCTGTCCGGCTGATGGACCTTGCCGAGAAATTTTCCATGCCGGTCCTCAGTTTCCCGGACACAGCCGGCGCCTATCCGGGCAAGGGCGGTGAGGAGCGGGGGCAGGCTGAAGCGATTGCCCGCGGCACCCAGCGCGGCCTGTCGCTCGGTGTACCTTTTGTCACGCTGATCATCGGCGAGGGCATGTCGGGCGGCGCGATCGGTATCGCGGCGGCCAACCGGGTGCTGATGATGGAACATGCGATCTATTCGGTGATCTCGCCGGAAGGCTGCGCCTCGATCCTCTACCGCGACGCCTCGAAGGCGAAGGAAGCCGCCGAGTCGATGGGCATCACGGCGGCCCACCTGCTGAAGCACAGGATTGTCGACGCCATCGTCAAGGAGCCGGTCGGCGGGGCGCACCGCGATCCGCAGCGCGCGATGGCCGCCGCGGCCAAGGCGCTGGAGGCGGCGCTGCGTGACCTGGAGGGGCTGACACCGGCTGAACTTCGCCGCCAGCGCCGCGACCGTTTCTACGCCATCGGCCGTGAAGGCGTCTGACGCCCCGGCCCCGCGAATGCGCGCCGGATGAGCGAACGCGACTGGATCCGCCGTTACTTCGCGCCGCTCGCGGCCGCGCCGGGCGCGGCGCGCCTGACCGATGATACGGCTGAGCTGGCCTGTGCGCCGGGCCCGGTCGTGATCACCACGGATGCGATGCTGGAGGGCGTCCATTTCTTCGCCGGCGATCCGGTCGCCGGCCTCGCGCGCAAGCTGGTCCGGGTGAATGTGTCGGACATTCTGGCGAGCGGGGCTGAGCCGGCTGAAGCGCTGCTGACCCTTGGCTGGCCCGGCGCGCGCGGCGAGGCCGATCTGGCTGAGTTTGCCGCCGCGCTCGGCGACGAGCTTGCGGCCTGGGGGGCCGGGCTGATCGGCGGGGACACGGTCTCCAGCCCCTCCGGCCTGTTCCTCTCGCTGACGCTGACCGGTCGTTGCATCGGCCCCCGGCCGGTTCGCCGGGGTGGGGCGAAGCCGGGCGATGAGCTCTGGGTCACCGGCGAGATCGGCGGGGCGCGGCGCGGGTTCCTGGCATGCCAGGCCGGGACGGACAGCCCGTGGATTGCATCGCTGCACACGCCTGTGCTGCCGGTGGCCGGAGCGGCCGGGCTGCTGGCTTCCTTTGCCTCGGCGGCCATGGACATTTCAGACGGACTGCTCGGCGATGCGCGGTCACTGGCCGAGGCGTCGGGGCAGGGGGCAGAGATCGATCTTGATTCGGTTCCCTTCGCCGGCGGCGCGGCCAGCCTCGCCGAAAAGATCGATCTGTCGACCTGGGGCGAGGATTATCAGCTGCTGTTTGCCGCCCCGCCGGAGGCAAGCCGGACGCTGCTGGAGGGGGCGGCCCGGCTGGGGCTGAGGATTTCGCGCGTGGGGCGGATCCGGCCGGAGGCCGGTCTGGTCGCCCTGTCAGAAGGCAGCCGCGTTAACCTGCCTGAAACCATCGGCTTCGAGCATGGTAGCATGGGAATGTCCGCCACTCGCCCATGAAGCGAGGCGGGTTGCGCCTCAGGGGGCCCGCTGGCAGGCAGAACCGTCGTTAAAAAGGCATCCGCAGCCCCGTATCTCAGGGGCTGACAGGCTTCAGGGGTTAGGAAGGAAAACCAATGTCCTGGTACTTACTCGCACTCGGTGCGGGCTTTCTGTCGATCGCTTATGGCTACTGGCAGATCAATTCAATCATGAAGGCACCTGCGGGTAATCCGCGGATGATCGAGATCGCCCAGGCGATCCAGGAGGGCGCCAACGCCTATCTCAGCCGCCAGTACCGCACGATCGCGGTCGTCGGCGTCGGCGTGACGATTGTGCTCGTCGCTCTGCTCACCTGGCAGGCCGCTCTCGGTTTCGTCATCGGCGCCGTGCTGTCTGGCGCGGCGGGTTTCATCGGCATGCTGGTTTCGGTGCGCGCCAACGTGCGCACGACCGAAGCCTCGCGCAAGGGCCTGAATGAGGGCCTTCAGATGGCCTTCAAATCGGGCGCCGTCACCGGCATGCTCGTCGTCGGTCTCGCCCTCCTGGGCATCGTGGGCTATTATGGCCTGCTCACCGGACCGCTGGGCCTGTCGCTCACCGATGAGGGCCAGAAACGCATGATCATCGACGCCCTGGTGGCGCTCGGATTTGGCGCTTCGCTGATTTCGATCTTCGCCCGTCTTGGCGGCGGCATCTTCACCAAGGGTGCCGATGTGGGCGGCGACATGGTCGGCAAGGTCGAAGCCGGTATCCCGGAAGACGATCCGCGCAATGCGGCCACCATCGCCGACAATGTCGGGGACAATGTGGGTGACTGCGCCGGCATGGCCGCCGACCTGTTCGAGACCTATGCCGTGACGCTGGTTGCCACGATGGTGCTCGGCGGCATCTATTTTGCCACCATGCCTTACATCAACGAGATCATGATGCTGCCGCTCGCCATCGGCGCGGTCTGTATCGTGACCTCGATCATCGGCACCTTCTTTGCCACCCTTTCCAAGGGCTCCACAGATGTGATGGGCGCGCTCTACAAGGCGCTGATTGTCACCGGCGTGCTCTCGGTCGGCGGTCTGGCGCTTGCCATCGAGACGGTCCTGCCGGGCGGTCTTGCCGGCACGCTGGACGGGGCAGGAGAGACGCTCGGCCTCGTCGACGGCGTTACCGGCGACTGGGCAGCCATCACCGGCTGGAAGCTGTTTGCCTGCGGCGTGGCGGGTCTTTTCGTGACCCTGCTGATCGTGGTGATCACGGCCTATTATACGGAAACCAAGTACCGTCCTGTCCGCTCGATCGCGAAAGCCTCCGAATCGGGCCACGGCACCAACGTCATCCAGGGTCTGGCCGTTTCGCTGGAAGCCACCGCGCTTCCGGCGCTGACGATCATCGGCGGCATCCTTCTGACCTATAACCTCGCCGGCCTCTATGGCATCGCGATCGCAACCACTACCATGCTTGCCCTGGCTGGCATGATCGTTGCCCTCGATGCGTTCGGCCCGGTGACGGACAATGCCGGCGGCATAGCCGAGATGGCGGAGCTGCCTTCGGACGTGCGCAAGACAACCGACGCGCTCGACGCTGTCGGCAATACGACCAAGGCTGTCACGAAAGGCTATGCGATCGGCTCTGCCGGTCTCGGGGCCCTTGTGCTGTTTGCGGCGTATGCGGAAGATCTGAAGTATTTCAGCCAGCGCGCTGTCGAAGGTTCGTTCTTCTATAACGTGACGGTCGATTTCTCGATCGCCAATCCCTATGTCGTGGTCGGTCTCCTGTTCGGCGGCCTGCTGCCCTTCCTCTTCGGCGGCATGTCGATGATGGCCGTGGGGCGGGCCGCTCAGTCGGTGGTCGAGGAAGTCCGCCGTCAGTTCCGCGAGATGCCGGGCATCATGAAGGGTGAGGTCAAGCCCGATTATGGCCGCGCCGTGGACATCCTGACCCAGGCGGCGATCAAGGAGATGGTTGTCCCCTCGCTGCTGCCGGTGCTCTCACCGATCATCCTGTTCGCTGCCATCTACCTGATTGCAGGGGCCGGACCGGCACTTGCCTCGGTTGGCGCCATGCTTCTCGGTGTGATCGTGACCGGCCTGTTCGTGGCCATCTCGATGACGTCGGGCGGCGGTGCATGGGACAATGCCAAGAAGTACATCGAAGACGGCCATCATGGCGGCAAGGGCTCTGAAGCCCACAAGGCGGCCGTGACCGGTGACACGGTCGGCGATCCCTACAAGGACACCTCCGGCCCGGCGGTCAACCCGATGATCAAGATCACGAACATCGTGGCGCTGCTGATGCTGGCGGTCCTGGCCGGCCACTGAGCCGTCCGGACACGGATAAAAAGGAAAACCCCGGAACCTCGGTTCCGGGGTTTTTCATCAGGGCTGTCTGCGCTGCTTTCAGATCCTACTGGCGCCGGCCGGTCGGGTTGTCCGGGGTCGCTTCGTCCGAGTTCGGCAGGCGCACGGAACTGACTGACCCGAAGATCTGCTCCCACAGGCCAAGCTCGCGGCCGCGCGTGGCTGTTTCCCGGGCGGCATAGCTGATCACCTGGCCATCCGCGGCTGTGTAGCGCAGCACTTCCTCGACCTTGTCGTCTTCGCCGAAGCGGATCGCGGTGATGCTGCGTTCGGCCACTTTCGGCTTGTAGAAGGCGAGGCGTTCCTGGACGTCGGAGACATAGAACCAGGTCCGGGTATCAAACAGGCCTTCGGTCGAGGGCGAGCCGAGCTGTGCCATGACTGTGGAGCGGGTATCTTCGCCCGGCCGGATGTCATAGGGTTGCACCTCGTCCGGGATGTAGCCGTGGAAATCGCGGGCCGGGGTAAGGCAAGCCGTCAGGGGCAGCGCAAGAAGGCTGGCCGCCAGTATGGCACTTTTACGCATGGCGTCGCTCCGGATCCGCTTTGACGGACGAACTAGCGGCAGGTAACCGGGCTTGGCAAGCATGGGAGTGCACTCTTGACGGCATTTTCGGGCAATTGGTTCGGGCGCCGGGCGGCGCGCCGGAAGGCGGCCGAGGCGGCCTGGCGCGGGCTGCTGCGCCAGGCGCTTCAGCCTGGCGTCTATGCTTCGGGCGGTGTTGCCGACACATTCGAAGGCCGCGCGGCGATGGTCACCGTCATGACCGCGCTGGTCTGTGTCAGGCTCAGCCGGATTCCGGGACCCGAGCCGGCCCGTCTGGTCAGCCTGATCGACCGGCTCGCGCTGGATGGTTTCGATGCGGCCTTCCGCGAGAAGGGCGTGGGCGACCATTCGATTGCCCGCAAGGTGCGAAAGCTGGCTGAGACCCATGCGGGACTGGGCAAGGCGCTGTTTGCAGCGCTGTCGGCGTCTGAGGAGGCTGGCCGGGCTGAGGCTGTGGCCGCCATCCTGGTCCGCAATGGCCTGGTTGTTCCGGAGCGCGCCGGTGCCCTGGCCGGCCAGCTCCTGACGCTCAAGGCCGGTCTGGAGGGGCTGGCGGACGGCGAGGTGCTTGCCGGCCGGCTGGACTGGCCGCGGCCGGCGGCCTGAGCCCGCCGCATCTCGCCCGTTGCCACGCCTCCCGGCGCCGCTTAAACCACGCAGAATTCTTCAGACTCTGGCCATTCACGAGGCTCAGGACAGGATGACCCCCTCGCAGACGCTTTCGGTAGACGCCATGGGCGGAGACAATGCCCCGCGCATTGTCATCGACGGGGTTGCCGAATTCCTGGCCAGCCGTCCGGGCGCCCAGGTCCTCCTGCATGGCAACGAGGCTGAGCTTGCCCCGCTGCTGGCCGGCCGGGGCGGGCTGGAGGGCCGGGCCAGGATCGTGCATGCAGACGCAAAGATCACCAGCGACATGAAGCCCAGCCAGGCGCTCCGGCGGGGTAAGGGCTCGTCGATGTGGAATGCGGTCGAGGCGGTGAAGGAGGGCCGGGCCGCGGCGTCGGTCTCTGCCGGCAATACCGGCGCGCTGATGGCCATTTCGATGCTGATCCTGCGCAAGATGGACGGCGTCCACCGCCCCGCCATGACGGCTCTCTGGCCCACCCTGCGCGGGCGCACGATCGTGCTGGATGTCGGCGCAAATGTTGAAGCCGATGCCCGCCAGCTCGTCACTTTTGCGATCATGGGCGAGGCTTTCGCGCGGGCGATGCTGGGCATGGCCCGGCCCTCGGTCGGGCTGCTCAATATCGGCTCGGAAGAGATGAAGGGCCATGAGGAAGTCCGCGAGGCGCATGACTGGCTGCGCGCCGCCGGGCTGGATCTGGATTATCGCGGGTTCATCGAAGGCGATGACATCTCAGCCGGCGCGGTGGATGTGGTGGTCACCGATGGCTTCACCGGCAATGTCGCGCTGAAGACCGGCGAGGGGGTCGCCCGGATGCTGGCGAGCCACCTGCGCGACGCGTTCACCTCCAGCCTTCCGGCAAAGGCCGGAGCGGTGCTGGCGATGAGCGGCCTGAGGCGGCTGAAATCATTGATGGATCCGAGCAATGTCAATGGCGGGGTCCTGCTGGGTCTTGGCGGCATTTCGGTAAAGAGCCATGGCAGCGCCGATGCGCGCGGCTTTGCGCGGGCCTGCGAGATGGCGGCCGATCTGGCGGCCAGCGATTTCCAGGGTGAGATCGCGGTCAATCTCGCCAGGATTGGCACCGGCGGGGTTGCGGCCTGATGGCGGCGGGCAGGGATCGAAAGGAAGACTGAGGATGGCGCGGCGCAGTTTTATTCTCGGAACCGGAAGCTATCTTCCCGAGCGGGTCGTGACCAATGCGCAGCTTGCCGAGACGGTCGATACCTCGGACGAATGGATCCGTGAGCGAACCGGCATCGGCCAGCGCCATATTGCGGCCGAAGGGGAGCTGACCTCTGACATTGCCGCTGCCGCCGCCCGGCGTGCGCTGGACGCGGCAGGGGTGGACGCCTCCGGGATTGATCTCATCGTGCTGGCGACCACGACGCCCGACCGCACCTTTCCGGCGACGGCCACGGCGGTCCAGTTCAAGCTCGGCGTCACCCGCGGCGCCGCCTTCGACGTACAGGCGGTGTGTTCGGGTTTCCTGTTTGCGCTTGCAACCGCCGATTCGATGCTCCGCCAGGGCCTCTTCAGCCGGGCAATCGTGATCGGCGCCGAAACCTTCACCCGCATCATCGACTGGTCGGACCGGGGCACCTGCGTGCTGTTCGGCGATGGCGGCGGCGCGGTGGTGATCGAGGCACGGGAGGGCGCGTTTGCGGCCGATGAAGGCATCATCACCCATCATATCCGCACCGATGGCTCGAAGGCCGACCTGCTCTATGTCGATGGCGGCGTCAGTTCTACCGGTACGATCGGTCATGTCCGGATGGAGGGAAACCGGGTTTTCAAGCATGCGGTTGCCAATATTTCGGCCGCCATCGAAGCCGTGCTGGAAGAGACCGGACTGACCTCGGCCGACATTGACTGGTTTGTGCCGCATCAGGCCAATAAGCGCATCCTCGACGGCGTCGCGCGCAAGCTCGACATACCCGAGGAGAAGGTGATCATCACCATCGACCAGCATGCCAACACTTCGGCGGCTTCGATCCCCCTGGCGCTGGATCATGCGGTCCGGACCGGGCGTGCCCGGCCGGGCGACCTGATTCTCTGTGAGGCGATGGGTGGCGGGTTTTCCTGGGGTGCCAGCCTGATGCGCCTGTAAGCGCACGCCGGCGAAATTTTGCTAACCCCGGCGCTAGGAATCCGTTAACATACCGTGCGTAAGCTTTGATCAGGGGCGAGCAGGCATATGAGCAACGACACCGTTACCCGCGCTGAAGTCATCGACGCCATCATCCGCGAAGTGGGCGTCACCCGCCAGGAGTCAGCCGACCTTCTCGATCGCACTCTGGAGCGGATCGGCGCAGCGCTCGAGCATGAGGAAGAAGTCAAGCTCGCCCGCTTCGGCAATTTTGTCGTGCGTTCGAAGTCGGCCCGCGACGGGCGCAATCCCAAGACCGGAGAAGGGGCCCCGATCGCGGCCCGCCGTGTCGTCACGTTCCGTCCCTCGCCGATGCTGAAGGCGCTGGTCGGGCGGAACTGAACCGGATCAGGACATTCCCATGACCGCCCTCAGAGCCCATACTCAGAAGTCGCGCACGGCCTTCCGGTCGATTGGTGAGGCGGCGACCGAGCTGGGTCTTGAGACGCACGTGCTGCGCTATTGGGAAACACGGTTTCCGAAAGAGATCCGCCCGGTCAAGCGCGGGGATGGCCGACGGATGTTCCGCCCGGAGGACATGGACGCGCTGCGCGCCATCCGCCAGCTCGTGCATGAGCGCGGCATGACGCTGAAGGGGGCAAGAAGCCTTCTGGCAGAGCAGGGGATCGGGTCGGTCCTTGCCGGCACGGTTTTGCTCGCGCCGGCCGGGGGCCTGCCAGCGGCCAGCCCGGCGCGTGACCTGCAGGCCGGCCTTGCCCGGGCCTTCGCCGGGCCGTCCGGCAAGGCGCGCCTTGAAGATGTCCTGGCGGATCTGACCAGCATCAAGCGCCGCATCGACGCCGCCCGCGCCCGGATCACGGCCTGAAGTCTCAGTCCCGGCTGTCTTCTCCGGTGCGGCGGGCCTGAACCGGCGCCGCCGGGCGCCGCTGGCCTGTCTGCGGCCGCGCCGATGTGGCAGGGGCTGCCGGTCAGCCGCCCGGTTGTGAAGCGCGTGCACGCACGTGGCGGGCCTGTGCGGGTTAAGGCTCAGCCGACCTGGTGGGCGCGGGCGCCGTCCTTGTGACGGCTTCGATGAAACCGGTGATGTAGGTCGATGCGGGTCTGTCGGCCATTGTGACCGCGCAGACGCTGAACCGTGCTGTTCCGGGCAGCCGCGCGCTCTGCAGCTGACGGTTTGCCATCAGGGTTGCGGCGGCCGATGCCGGGACGACTGTCAGCAGATCGCTGCACTCGGCCATGTCGGCGCAGGCGCTGAGGCTGGCGATCCGGTACTTTGGAAAACCGCGGCGCTGCAGCCTGTCGCGCTCATCGCGTGCCAACCCCTCCTGGAACAGATTGTCAAAACCCGGAACGACCCAGTCATAGCCGAGCATGGTGGCGATCGCGCCGTCTGTACCGGCCAGCGGGTGGCCTTGCCGGAACAGGACCAGATAGGGTTCGCAGATAATCCTGCGGACACTGAGCGACGGTCTGTGTTCGAGATCGCGCACCACATTTTCGTGAAACAGGAGCAGGTCCACCCGCTGGCGCATGAGCTGCTCAACGGCGAGCGCGGGTGCCATCACCTGGAGCGCCACATGTACCTCGGGGTGATCCGAGCGGAAATCAAGCAGGGCCCGCTGGCCAATCGCATCAGGAATGACCGGACCGCACAGGATATTGAGCTGGAGGGCGCTGGCACAGATCGCGGCGATGACGTCGTCGGAGTGCGCGAGCAGGTCGGGGGCGCGGCTGAGCAGGCGCAGCCCGGCCGGGGTCGGCGCCAGGGCGCGGGTCGTTCGCTCGATCAGGCGCACATTGAGGCTGTCCTCAAGGCTGCGGATGCTCTTTGTCATGGCGGAATGGGACAGGCCGAGCGCGTCGGCAGCGCGCGAAAAGCTGCCAAGGCGGCATACCGCTTCAAACCGGCGGACCAGGACAAGGTCAAAAGACATGTTCCATCTGGTACATAATACCTGAGTATTATTCAATTGTGATCCGCCCTGACCTCCCGCACCCTCCGGACGTAAGACAGGAGCGATCCCATGAGTGTCCAGCAGGCTATGGACCTTCCGATTGAGCTGATTTCGATTGGCCTGTTTCTGACGATGATTGCGGTCGAAGTGGCGGCGATCTTCGTGTTCCGGGCGAAGGGAACCTATGTCGCCAAGGACAGCCTCCTGGGGGTGTTTCTCGGTCTGGCCAGCGGGCCTGCCAACGCGCTGACAGCCTTCATCACCTTCGGCCTGCTCTCGCTTGCGACCCCTTTTCAGATGGCCAGTATACCGGTCACCTGGGCGACCTTTGCGCTCTGCTTTGTGCTCGATGACCTTCGCTTTTACGTTCACCACCGGATCGCTCACCGCTGCCGCTGGGTCTGGGCGATGCACATCGTCCATCACTCGAGCCAGCAGTACAATCTGTCGGTGGCCCTGAGGCAGTCCTGGACCAAGCATTTTACCGGGACAATGCTGTTGAAGATCCCTCTGGTGCTGATCGGGTTTGATCCCCTGCTGGTCACCTTCTGCGGCGTTCTCAACGCCACCTACCAGTTCTTCCTGCACACCGAGACCGTCAACAAGATGCCGCGCTGGTTCGAGGCCGTCTTCAACACACCCTCTCATCACCGCGTGCATCACGGCGCAAATGCCCGCTATCTCGATGCAAATTATGCAGGCACACTGATAATCTGGGACCGTCTTTTCGGGACCTTTGTCGCCGAGGAAGCAGCTGACCCGCCTGCATATGGATTGGTCAGGAATGTCGGGACCTATAACCCGATCAAGGTCCTCTTCCATGAGTATGTGGCGATCGCGCGCGATGTGTTCCAGCCGGGGCTGACCCTGGCACAACGACTGCGTTACATCTTTGCCCCGCCGGGATGGAGCCATGACGGGTCGCGCCAGACCAGCGAGTCGATCATGCGGGCAGCCGGGATTGTCCGCCGCCGGGGGCCCCAGCGGGCGCGATCGGTGCCCGCTGAGTAGGCAGGCTGGCCATGCCTCTGCATTATGTGATGTCAGAAATCGCAATCTGTATTGCCGCCGTTTGGGGCGCGCATCGCCTGTGGCTGAACCGGCGGGTGTCCGGCGCGGTCGGCGTGATGTTCTATGGTCTGGCGGCATTGACAGGCATTGTTCGGATCGCTTCAGGCGCGGATGACGTATTTGCTCCGGCTCACCGGCTTGTTTCGCAGGCCGGCGGAGCGGCCGGGCTGGTTCTGATTGTCTCAGAAATGGCCCGGCTGCGCGGCCTGTCGCTGCCGCTCTGGGTGGTCCTGACAGGCGCAGGGGCTGCGAGCCTTGCCGCGCTCCAGCCGGCTGCATGGGGCGGCTTGGTCTTTCTCGGCCTGCTTGCGGCCGGCGTAATCCTCCTGGCTGCGGATGGCGGGCGCAAACGCGGTCGGATGCTGGCCCTATGGTTTGCGGTGATGGCGCCCAATATTCTTCTGGTGCGCCGGTCGCCGCTTCTGGACCCGGGTGTGAGCTGGCATGCCTATCATCTCATCACCGCCTTCTGGCTGGTTGCTGTCATCGCCGCGCTCCGGCCAGCCAGGCCGGTGCCATGAACCGGTCCGGTCTGCGCCGGTGATGTGCGTCCTGCCAGGGGCAATACTCTGAGCGTTCCGTCCTGTTTGACGCGGCCGTCTCAGGCCGCGCCGCGAGACGTCTCGCGCGCCGTAGAGCCTTCGGGGGCTGCATGTGCGTCAGGCTGCGGACCGGCGTACAGAAGCGTCTCCTGATTCTGACGGTGTGGCAGACGGCCTGTTTTCCTTGCGGCGGGAGGAGCGTGCCGGGGCTGAAGACGGGCGTGCTCATCCGGCGCCGGCATCTCCGCGATGATCGCTGTCCTGCGCTCTGCCGGATACGTCCTGTCCTGTTCAGCGCCTGTCTCCGGTTCTCTTTTAGCCTGAAATCCAGGCGGTAACTAAGCGGACGGAGGGGGGGCGTCTCATCCATGATCGACGAAAACCTTCAATCCTGCACGACTGAACGCCCGGAGGCCGGAGGTCAGCTTTGCCTCCTGCTGCGCTTCAGGGGTTCAGGCGAAACGCCGAGGCCGGCGATCGCCCCTGCGCTCCGGCGGCCGGAGAACGGGGCCGGTTTGCTCTGATCACAGGCCGTGGGACCGGCAGGGTCAACCGGCCCTCTCAAGCGCTGCACTGAAGCAACCCAGCTGGCCCCGGAGGCGTGAAACAGGCGCCGGACCGGCCCTGAACAGCCCCTCGGTGATGAGGGCTCGCGACGGCTGGTCGAGCGGGGTGTGAACCTGCCTCAGCCGTTGCCCGCTCTGGCCCCAGGCAAGTCTGTCGGTTAGCCTGGAGCAAGACGGGCGGGCCCGTTGCCGGACGGCACCCGGGCGGGCGCGTGCCCCCAGAGCGTGGGGAATTCATCTGATGAAAAGCAATAAGTCTCCGTTTTCCGGTCGCCGCGCAATCCTTGCCACCATGCACGGAAAGGAACGCGCGATCGGTCCGGCGTTCAGACAGATCCTCGGTATCGATATCGAAGTCCCTGGTCATCTTGATACAGATCAGTTCGGAACGTTTTCAGGTGAGGTCGAGCGATCAGGGACGATGGAAGATGCGCTTATTGCCAAGGCCAGGTATGGCCTGGCACGCTCCGGTCTCGATCTCGCGATTGCGAGTGAGGGCAGTTTCGGGCCGCACCCGCAAATGCCGTTTGTTCCGGTTGGCCTTGAGAAGCTGGTGCTGATTGACGCAAAGACGGGCCTTGTCGCGACGGAGCACAGTCTCGATCTGTCGCCTTCCTATGCCAGCTGGGAGGCGAGGTCCCTTGGCGATATAGAAGACCGTCTTCGCGCTGCCGGCTTTCCTGAGCAGGCCTTGATCGTGCGGCCAAACACGGGCGCCCCGGGCCATGTGCAGAAAGGCCTTCAGGATTTCAGGACGCTGGAGGACGCGGTCGCAGGGGCGGCGCGTCTCTCCGGCGATGGCCTGGCCTTCGTTCAGACCGACATGCGCGCGCATTTCAATCCCCGGCGCATGCAGTCGATCGGGTTGCTGGCGCAGAAGTTTGCAGGCCGCCTCAGCCAGGCATGTCCGTCCTGCAGGGCGCCCGGCTGGGGTGTGAAGCGCACCGAGCGAGGATTGCCCTGCAGCTGGTGTGGTGGGCCCACGGACTGGGTGCTGAATGAGGTCATGGGCTGTTTCGTCTGCGATAACGAGCTGCCGGCGCCCCGCTCAGACGGACTGTCCGAGGCAGATCCGGCGCATTGCCCGTATTGCAACCCGTAATCCTCACCGCCGGCCTCTGCCGCGCCTCGTGCAACCTGTGCAAATCGCCCGGTTCGGATCAGCGCCGGTGGCCCGTACGGGGCCAGATGAGGGGACCAGATGAGGGGGCCGGAAGCCTGTCTCAGGGGTCCCGGCCCCGCCCCTTGCGGAATGGCACAGCCGCGGCTGGCTTCGACTTCTGCGCAAACCGGCCTCATCCGGCGAAACGCCAGGCCAGAACAGAACCGGCATGCAGAGGGACGATCTGCGTTCCGGCCAAACTCAGGCGGGCGGGGACCGACTGGGGCGCGCGCTCGAGGACGATCCGGTCCTGGTTGAGGGCAAGCCCATAGAAGCGGGGACCGTTTTCGGAGGCAAAGGCTTCAAGGCGATCCAGCGCACCTTCCTCCTCGAAGACCTGAGCATAACTTTCGAGCGCATAAGCGGCGCTGAAGATACCGGCACAACCGCACGCCGACTCCTTATCCCCGACCGCATGCGGGGCAGAGTCCGTCCCGAGGAAGAACTTTGAGGATCCTGACGTGGCAGCCTTGCGCAGCGCCAGTCGGTGGTTCTCGCGCTTGGCGACCTGCAGGCAATAGAAGTGCGGGCGGATGCCGCCATCAAACATGGCGTTGCGATTGAAGTCGAGGTGGTGGGGCGTAATGGTCGCCGCCAGCGTTGCCGGCCCCTCAGCGACAAAGCTCGCGGCTTCCTGTGTCGTGATGTGTTCAAAGACGATCTTCAGGGCCGGAAAGTCCACGATCAGGCGTGACAGTATCCGGTCAATGAACACCGCCTCGCGGTCGAAGATATCGACATGCCGGTCGGTCACCTCTCCGTGCAACAATAACGGCATGCCGATCGTCTCAATGACCTCCGGCGCGGGGTAGATAGTGTGAATGTTCGTCACCCCGTGCCGGTCCCGGCTTCGACCTCTCAGCGCCTAGACCGCGTAATAGGTCGGCGACCCCGGCCCTACGGGCAGGCCGAGGACGAACGTCCAGAGGAAGAAAAAGCCGGACCAGAACAGGAGGAACAGGACCGAATAGGGCAGCATCATCGCGATCAGCGTGCCGACGCCCAGCTTGCTGTCATACCGGGTGGCCCAGGCGAGGATCAGGCCAAAATAGCTCATCATAGGGGTGATGATGTTGGTGGAGGAGTCTCCGATCCGGTAGGCCGCCTGGATGACTTCCGGGGAATAGCCGATCAGCATCAGCATCGGCACGAAGATCGGCGCGGTCACTGCCCATTGCGCCGAGGCTGAGCCGAGTGACAGGTTGATCACCGCGCACATCAGGATGAACAGGAAGAAGACCAGCGGTCCGGTCATGCCGGTGTCTTCGAGGAACTGGGCGCCTGCGACGGCGGTGATCGCCCCGAGATTGGTCCAGTTGAAGAAGGCCACGAACTGCGCCGCAAAGAAGACAAGCAGGATATAGAGCCCGAGCGAGGCGAGCGCCGCCGCCATCGCATCAATGACGTCCCGGTCCGTCTTCAGGGTGCCCACGGCCCGGCCATAGGCATAGCCCGAGACGACGAAGAAAATCAGGATCCAGACGACAAAGCCGCCAAAGAACGGAGCGTTGATGCGGCTGCCGTCTTCGGGATTGCGCAGGACGCCCCCTTCCGGAACAAGCGTCAGCGCCATCAGGGCGAACACGCCGAAAATGGCGATCCCCGCCCAGAGCAGGCCCTTCTTCTCCTCGCGCCTGAGCGGCTGCATCATCCGCGCGTCCAGAATGGCCGGGTCTGCGCGCGAGGCGTCATAGGGCCCGAGCTTGGGCTCGACGATAAAGATCGAGACCAGTGAACCGATCGCGGTGATCAGGAAGGTCGAGGCTGCCATGAAATACCAGTTCGCGGTCGCAAGCACGACATAGTCAGGATCGATCAGGCGGGCGGCTTCCTGGGTGATGCCTGCCAGCAGCGGGTCAATCGTGCCGATCAGGAGGTTTGCGCTATAGCCGCCGGACACGCCTGCGAAGGCGGCTGCCATGCCCGCCAGCGGATGGCGCCCCAGGGCGTAGAAGATCGCGCCTGCGAGCGGGATCAGCACAACATAGCCGACTTCGGAGGCGGTGTTGGACACGACCCCTGCAAACACGATCGCAGCGGTCACCATATGGCGCGGCGCCGACAGGACCATCGAACGGACGGCTGCCGAAAGCAGGCCGGATTTCTCGGCAACGCCGACGCCAATCATCGCCACGAGGACCACGCCCAGGGGCGCGAAGCTCGTGAAGTTGGTGACGAGGCTGGTGAAGATCCGGCGGATGCCATCGCCGTTGAGAAGGCTGACCGCTCGGATCATGCCGTCTTCGGCCACACCGCGCGCACCGGCCGGGCGCGGGTCTTCCACCGCCAGCCCCATCCCTCCCAGCAGTCCTGAAAGCAGCACGATGGCGACGGCCAGGATCGCAAACAGCGTGACCGGATGCGGCAGCAGGTTTCCCAGCCACTCGACCCCGTCGAGGAAACGCATCAGGGCATTCCGGCGCGCCGGTGTCTTGCTCGCGGGGTGGGGCTGCATGCGGGTACATCCTTCCGGAAGTTTGAGCCTGGGTAGGGGCCTGCGGGTTTCACTCAGCCCCCTCAACGCTTCGACCTTGCCTTGCGGCGCGCCGTGAAAGGGCTGTGTCTGGAAGCCAGGCGCGGCGAGGCTTCTGAGGATGCGATAAGGGTTTCCCGGTCTATTGCCAACCGGCGTCACCCCCCGATCCGGGCGGGGGAGTGTTCGCTAACCCCTCTCCCGCAAGGTGAGGGCCTGCAGGCCGGCGCCGGGACGCAGCCCGGCACGTCCCGCAGGATCCGCGGGCCAGGGACGTGTATCGCCATTGCCGGTCCAGGCCGGGACCAGCCTGTGTGAACGGGCGCGGTGGAGGGCAGGGGCGTGGGCTCGTCCGGGCCATAAGCGACGGTCTCCGGCCGGGTCAGCCGTCCAGGGACTGGTCCATCTTTTCGAGGATCCGGCGGAGCGCTTCGGCATTGCCGCGGGCGTCATCGACCGGATTATGCGTATGCAGGGTCGCTCTGTGCTTCTTCCAGGCGGAGGTATTGAGCGGCTGGCTGCGTCGGCCCGCGTCCAGGTCCCCGATCCGGCGCGCGCTGAAGCCGGACGGATGATGGCCGGCGAAGCGGTGGCAGTAATAGTTCCAGTACTGCCAGTCGAAAGCCGGATTGTCCGACCAGAATATCGCCCGCTGGTCGCCGGTGCGTGCGGCGATCCACCGGATCGCTGCGCTGATGACGTCGTCCGGCCTGGCAAATCTCTGCTGATCCTCAAAGCTGATGCCGCTCACCTGTCGCGCACTGGCGATCCCGGGGGAATCGAGGATTGGAGCGACCTCGCCGAGAAAGCTCATGGCCGGATCCCCGACACAGACGAGACCGAACGAAATCATGTTATACAGGCCCGGACACGGGCCGTCTGCCTCGACATCGAGGACAATGTGGTGTTTCCAACTTGCCATGCGGGTCCCATACACGGCGCGGGATGAGACGGCTACGGCGCCGTCCGGCGTATCCGGGTGACGAGGCCTGGCATAACTTTCCCTCAGCCCGCCGGGCCGCCCGGAAAACCTCTGAAGATCAAACTGCGCCTGTTAATCCTGTCCGGGATGAGCAGACCAGGACGGGTCGCCTTTAAGTGCTTGATATTGAACGAAACGGGCGAGCGAGACAGAGCTGTCTCGGTACTGAAATTCTGTACCGGATGGGTGCCGGAACCCGGGACAGAAGGCGACGTCGAGTCCCGTTTGCGACCCGAACCTCGCGGTGAATGCCGCCAATGGGTATCTCCGGAATTGCCTCCTGAACCCAGCGGTGACGCGATCAACGGGAGACGGAGCCAGAACCGCCACAGGCGGGCTGCGCCGGTACCGGCGTTTTGCTTAACCCCCCGGAGCGGAGCAGACGGGTGCGTTTGCTTTCGGCCGCCGGGCGTTCAATAGTGCGGGGTTGACGTTTTTCGTCGATCATTGATGAGCCGGCTTCCCGCCGCCCCGTCGCTAACCCCGCGCCTTTCAGAGACCCAGATGACAGAGCAGACTTTTGACATCGTCGTCTACGGAGCAACGAGCTTCGTAGGACAGATCATGACCCGCTACATGCATGAGACATTCCGTGACGGGTCAGTCAGGTGGGCCATCGCGGGACGATCGCAAAGCAAGCTGAAGTCGCTCAGCGACGGTATTGGCCTGTCCGGCATCGAAATGATCGTCGCCGATGCGCAGGACGAAGCCGCCTTGCAGGCCCTGTGCGCACGAACCAGAGTTGTCGCATCTACCGTGGGCCCTTACGCGCTTTATGGCGACACGCTGGTCCGGGTTTGCGCGACCTCGGGAACGCATTACTGTGACCTCACGGGCGAACCCCAGTGGATCCGCAGGATGCAGCAGCGTCACGAAAGCGCGGCCCGGCAGAGCGGAGCCTGGATCGTGCACTGTTGCGGGTTCGACTCCATTCCTTCTGATCTCGGTGTCCATTTTCTCCAGCGTCACGCGGTGAAACGGTTCGGTCAGGCGTGCAACCGGATCAACATGCGGGTCGCGAAGATCAAGGGGGGTGCCTCTGGCGGGACGATCGCCAGCATGATCAATATGGTGAAGGAGGCGTCCGGTGACGCCGAGCTGCGACGGCAATTGCAGGACCCGTATAGTCTGTGCCCGCCAGGCCATGGCTTTTCTGCCCGCCAGCACGATGTGAAAATGGCCTATGACGACGACTACAGAAGCTGGATCGCGCCCTTCATCATGGCGGGTATCAATTCGCGTGTTGTGCATCGCTCCAACGCCCTGAGCGATAAAAGTTATGGCGCCGACTTCCGGTATGAAGAAGCGATGGTGACCGGTCCTGGCGGCGCGGGAAAACGTATGGCACGTGCGATCAGCTGGGGCATGACGGGTATGATGGCAGGGCTCGTCGTCCCGCCCCTGCGCTGGCTGCTGGAGACCCACATCCTCCCGAAACCCGGCGAGGGACCGAGCGAACAGCAACAGCTCAATGGCGGGTATGATCTGGTTTTCCTGGGGACCACGCCGGACGGCGACACGCTGCGCTGCCGCGTCACGGGCGACCGCGACCCTGGGTATGGTTCGACCGCGAAGATGCTGGCGCAGGCTGGCGTGTGCCTCGCCAGGGATGTGCCCGCAAGTACCGCAGGGGGCTTCTGGACACCTGCGACGCTCATGGGCGACACACTGATCCGGCGGCTTGAGGC
>CAZIGV010000017.1:3810-71552 GCA_964538945.1 uncultured Hyphomonas sp. | reverse complement strand
GCTTCTGGACACCTGCGACGCTCATGGGCGACACACTGATCCGGCGGCTTGAGGCTCAGGCGGGGCTTACCTTTGAACTTGAGGACGTCTGAGCCCTGGCGGGGGCAACGGGCTCAAACGGCGCTGCGGAGGCGGTAAACCGACGCCCTCGGCCGCCGAAACCTCAGCCGGACAGCCCACGTCGCCGCCGGAGAGATTTCGGGCGGGCGTCAGGAGGCTTTGGGCGGCGTTACGGCACGCCTCGCGGTGGCCTGCGTTTCCGGCGCGCGCGCCGGTGTGGCGGGTCTTGCGTTCGTGACGCTTTTCAACACGACAACGAGCGGTGTTGGCGAAGGCGGCGCGGAAGCGGTCGACCTCGACCAAATGGTCAGTCAGGCAGTCCTCGCGGGCGGACCCGTTCAAGGCGCATCCCGGAACGTACAGCTCCAGAACACGCCGACAATTCCAGGCGTAGCTGCGCCAACCACCCGGCTGACGGTCTCCTCAACGGATCGCCTATGGATGGTCACGTGGAATAAATCTACGTACGCCATCCGCGCGCCGCTGGGTGCAGCGCGCCCGCTTCCACATATCGAGCGCGGCGCCAGCTACGAGATCATGAACGGCTCAAAGGCGCTTCGCAGCGATATCGAAATCGGCGCGGCATACGACACGCTGACCGGCAAGATGATCCTCGTCACCTGCGAGACGCACCGGGACCAGTCCAATAAGATCCGGTTCAACACGCTACGCCTCAACGCCGAGGGGCGCTGGATCTATGAGAGCCACCGCTATGTCGGCACCGGGACGGCGGGCGCGTGGGGCAACAACGCATCGTCCATCGTGCTCAACCCGCGGCAGCCAATCGATGGCCATAGCCAAATGAACGTCTACTTGCGCGGTGGTGCGGCCGATGACGCTTTGAGCACGCACGATCTGCTGCGCGAGATCGCCGATCGCACGCAACATGACGGCTGGCGGATCAAGATGATGATTGATGACTGGAACCAGAGTCTCAGCCGACCTGCCGGCGCACTGTTCAATGGAGCGCATGCGTTCGCGTTCCGGCTTCCGAACACCGGTCCATGCGCGCCAAGCGGGATCATCTTCTATCGCCAAACCGGCGTCGTGACCGGTCCGCTGCGCGACAAGAACGAGGTCGCGTTCCTGCAATCTACTGGCCTACGGCGCGCTCTTGAGCGCATGCGTGAGTATCACGGTGTCGCTGCACCATAGGTTAAAGTCTAGGTCACCGACCCATAAACCGCATCGACAATCTTGCGGAAGCGATTTTGACGGGGGCGAGGTCGTTCGCGGCTTCTTTTCCGAAGCTTTTGGCGATGGCGCGAAAGGGCTTGAGACGGTTGAAGAAACGCTCGGCCGGATTGTAGGTTGCGCGTCGTGGTTTGTATCGTTTGATGCGGTTCGGCATCGGCTTGATGCAGGCTTTGGCGCGCCGCCGCTTCTGCCGTCACGGTCTTGGCCAGGCGTCAGCTTGAGCGTAATCGGCAAACCGCTGGCGTCGACGACAGCGTGAGTTTTGGTCGTCAGTCCGCCGCGCGAGCGCCCCATGATGCATCTGGCGTCAGTTCCGTGCCCAAGGGCGGATTTCTGGGCGGCAGACGCCGCTTTGGCGAACAAGCCGAGCGGGGTGGCGCGGGTGAACGACCTGCGGGTAATCAATGGCATCTTATAAATGCCTGGAACCCCGACCATTGCATGGAGCCCGACCCTGCGCGGATTGGATGCCGTCGGGAGCTTTCGCGCCCCTGAACCCACGAGCATGACCAGGAGATTTGCCTCTCCCCCTGCACCGGACCATGCACAAGCGGTGCCCCGCTTAACCGCATGAGGGTGTCTGCCGGGATCAAGTTGCCTTCGCTGCCCACGCCGCTTGCCATGCGGCGAACTCAGAAGGCCGGATGCGATAGCGCGCGAAGTTGCCCTCGTGCAGGCCAAGAATTTCGCGCTCGGCCATTTCCCGGAAGCGCTCCCGGTCGACCTCGTCAATGTTCTCCGCCACCCAGGATGCGATGTGGGCGCCGGCAGTCCGCCGATCCATGTGACGGCGCACGACCTCACCGACAATGGCTTGCAAGGCATCGCGATAGCGCAGCCGCAGCGGGTCCGGCTCGCCAAGCGACTGACGCACAGCAGCATATCGGGCTGCAGAGCGCTCATAAGCCCAGATGAACACGTCCTTGAGCAGATCGACACGGTTCATCTCGTACACGCCAAGGATCGCTTGCGTGTAGGTCTGGCGCGGCACGTCCGTAAAGCACAGCGGCGACAGGTTGCGCTTGATGAGCGGTATGTTTGCCGCAAGGCGCGAGACCCGCTTGTTCACATCGTCGAACGGCTGGAGATACGGGAGCTGCACCATCACGAAGAACGCTTGTTCGAAGGGATTGGTGATGGCTGAGGCCGTTGCGAGCAACTGATCGAAGCACTCCTGGATTACAGCGGGGTTTTCGAGTGGGTGAAATGCCGACTTCTCGATCCCGACGCTGATAAAACGCAGCCGTCCTGCTGCCGCCTCATCGGCCAGCAGGTTGTTCGCCAGCATCGCGTGGAGATTGAGGACGGTGTAGCGGTTGAACCCGATTTCCCCGGCCGTGCCGACCAGGAATTCGATAGCGTCCTTGTGGTTGAGGATCATCTGCGTTTCAAGCCGCTCCTTGCCCGCTGCTTCCTCGCCGAAGTCGATCAGCCGTTTGGTGTCGAGCAGCGAATAGGTGTTTCCCTCCAGGCGGCTTGAGTTCCAGGACAGGTCGATCAGCAGCCGGTTCAGAATCTGCTTTGCGTATGTGCCGGCAGGCTGCTCGCTGCTTTCCGCCGCGCCGACCTTTGCCAGATGCGCCCGTTCCTTGTCGCTGAGATAGGCGCTGATGTTGGGGCGATATGTATCCAGAAAGGTCCGGTTGTACCCGACTGGCCTGCGGCGCTCGACGGGCTGGCGGACATAGGCCAGCACGTCCTCGCCGCCCCCGGACAGAGGAAGCGCGCCCGTCTCGGCGGCGGTCTCGACTTCTGTAGGCAGGTAGTATTTTGTCCAGCGGCGCTCGCCCCTCCGGACAAGGCGTCCGCTCCCGGTCAACTGCTGGAGGTAACGCTGAAGCGTTCGGGGCGGAATCCGGTTGCCGAGCGCTGTCACGATCTGCCCGAGCGTGACCCCGCCAGGCTGGCCGCGCACGGCTTCCTCAATCGCGGTCAGTTCTTTGGCTGGCACGGGTTTAGCCATTTTGGTCACTCTGGGCGCATAGGGCTCTATACATCATTAAACCACATCTATGCGCCATTATCAACTCTATGCGCCAGAATCTGGCGCATAGATGGCGTATAGACTGGCTATGCGCCAGATGGCTTACCCTCAGGTCCCCCATACGGTCCGCTGGATTCTTCCCGGATTCTCTCTGATCCTGCGTATACTTCACCAGGACCGACTCGTGGCGGGCGCATGGCCGACGAAATTCTGACGATCCGGGAAGTGGCGGAGCTTCTCAAGATCAACGAGAAGACCGCCTGCAAGCTTGCCCTGGCGGGCGAAATTCCCGGCTTCAAGGTCGCAGGGTCGTGGCGCTTTGAGCGACAGGAAATTGCAAGCTGGATCAAGCGCAAGGTTGAGAAACAGCAGGGGGGCCGCAAGGATTGACGACCGAGTCCCACGCCAGGCTCTTCGCTCACGAACTGAGAAGGCGGCATTCTGTTGCGGATGCCGGGAAGCTGGCTGGCGCTCTCATGGACGCCCAGGCCGATCTCAACCCGCATCAGGCGGAGGCGGCGCTCTGCGCGTTCAGATCCCCCCTCTCGAAAGGGGCAATCCTCGCCGACGAGGTGGGGCTCGGGAAAACCATCGAAGCCGGACCCCGGGATTGCGCAGAAGTGGACGGAAGGCCGCAGACGCATACTCGTAATCACACCGGCCAAGCTGCGAAAGCAGGGGGCGCAGGAGATCGCAGAAAAATTCTGGTAGCGTCCACTGGAGTGGTGGAAATTCGCTGACGGAGCGCTTCGGGCGCGCGGGCGCAAGGCTGATCCTTGAGGCGGCAGCCCCGCAATCGCTGATCACCCTGCTGGCACGGCTCGAGCCGCTGGACGATTAAGTTCACCGACACGGCCGACCCGCCCGAAGGCCCGGGCGAAAACTGAGGCGATCTCGTCGGGGGCGTGCGCGATCAGCTGTTCCAAGACCGCCTCAGCCGCGTATCCTTGCGCCTGTCCGTTCGCTTTCCTCCATGCCTGTCTCGCAACTCCGTTACATACCAGAATGGGCCGTCCGTACTGAGGCATGCCTCAGCACGGACTTCAAGCTCCCGTCACAAAACGAATTTCCAGACCTCATGGTGGTAGCGTTCCATCAGGGTTCGAAGATATCAATTCAGAGCCGGTCTCGGAGCCGCGTCTGTATCGGTCGCCTGGCTGCGCCTGCGGCATGCTGGGTCCGGGCGCGTGGCGGCCGGGTCAGGGCGGTGCGAGGAGCCGGGTGAGGAATTCCCGATCGTCAAACCCGACTTCAAAGGCCGGGCCGTTTCGGACCACTGTCAGCCGCCGCGATGGAATGACATAGACTCTTTGTCCGTAGGCCCCGGCGAGCATTACGAAATCATCCGGAACCAGGGGTTCGTCGATGATTGGTTTGATCTGGCGGGTGAACTGGTTGTTGTTGTTGGCGTCGATCGTCGCAGCAAGGTTGCTTGGAACGGGTTCTTTCAGCCACCAGTAAAAGCCGTAGGCCGGATGGGCGCGGCTGCCCTGCAGGACCTGATCGAACACGGGCGCTGGGATGAGCGCAGCGCCGGTCCATGAGCCGTCGATGGAGCGGCGGACGAATTCCCCGAACTTCGCCCAGTCCCGTGCGGTGGCGTACGCCCCGCCCGACAATTGCGGCCGGCCGTCGGCGAAGTTGGTCGCCCATCGCACCGAGGTCATATCGAGGGGTGCGAACAGCCTTCTGTTGAAATAGTCCGTGACGCTCTCACCCCCGAGCCGACGCTCCAGGGCGAGGCCGAAGATATTCGGGTCGCCGCTGTAGACGAAGACGTCGCCAGGGGGGTTAATGGCGCGCGCTTGCAGATAGTCGGTCCATCCTGCCAGATCATTGAGTTCCTCCAGGCCGCTGGTCATGGTCAGAAGGTGGCGGTAGGTGATCTGGGACTTCAGGTTGTCTGTGCGCCATTCCGTGAGCGCGCGTTCGGACACGGGTTCATCGAGGGCGTAAAGTCCGTCCGCTGCGCCGAGGGCGCCGATGAGGCCTGTAAAGCCTTTGGTACCGCTGGCAAGCAGCTGTACCCGGTCGGGGGCGCCTCCATTATCGTAGGCTTCATCGAGGATCTGGCCATTGTGCATGACGAGGAAGGTCTGGCCGCCAACGCTTGCGCTGTAGGTGCGTGCAGTCTGAAGGGCGCCGGTCGCCGGGGGGCGGGCGGCGGCCAGCGTCGCATTAAAGAAGGACCATGCGATCTCTGCAAACTCCACGTCTCGGTTTTGTTTTCCGTTCGCAGGCGTCTCCGGAACCAGGACGCTGCGGCTGGGCACGGGATGGCCCCCGCCGTCCATGCGCCACCACTCGACGGGTGCGGTTCCCGCATAGACGAAACGATTGGCGGGGCCGGCGTCACCTGTGTCGAGGTTCACGATGCTCGTGAGCGGCACGGCGCCTGCGAGGCCGTTTAGGGCAAGCCAGCGATCGCGGGTCGCTTCCGCTCCGATCACCCGGCCGCGCGCACAGCCGCCCCCGACATTGGCGACGCAGCCGCCTGCATAAGGCATGGCGGGATCGTCAACGCCGTGGGTCATGAGAAGGGGGATGCGTCGCGCCGGGGTGGCACTGCAGGTGCCGGGCTTCGGATTGAGGGGAAGACTGCCGTTGGAGGTGGCGGCACCGCCGATCGCATCGGCGCGGGCTGTAACGTAGGCGAAGGTCATCTGGGCGCCGTTCGACCCGCCGGACAGAAACACCTGCGACGCGGGCAGCCCATACTGACTTCGCAGGCGGTCGATCAGGGCGTCGAGGAATGCAATATCGTCTGCGGATGAGGCCAGCTGATTGTCGGAACGGCAATCATTCCAGGCTGGCTCACCATCGGCTCCCGGCAGGCCCCCCGGATAGACGACGACGAAGCCCTCACGATCGGCGACGCTACGGAACACCGAGAGTGGGTGGGCGCCGGTGTTTGCGATGCTGAGACCGGCCCCGCCGCCGCCATGCAACACAAGGACGATGGCTTTTGGGGGGGCTGACACTGTGGGCACATGCACGCGGTAGTCGCGTCGGACCCCTGCGACGTCGATTGACGCATCGCTCAGGCCCACAGGATAGGGCTGGCCCGGGGGCGTGACGGTGACGACGGCTGAGGCGGTGACAGCTCCGGTGGTGTTACGTGCGGTCAGCACATAGGTCGCTGTGGCCGCGGGGCTTACGGTCCGGCTGGAGGTTCCTGTGACGTCGCCAACGCCGTTGTCGATGCTGAGGGTGGCGGCGCCGCTGACCGACCAGGTCAGGGTTGTATTCTGTCCCGGGGTGATGGTTGCGGGTTGGGCGCTGAAGCTTACGATCTGCGGCAGGGGGGCTGCTCCCCCGCCGCCGGTCCCGCTGCTCAATCCGTCGCCTCCTCCGCCGCAGCCGCCAAGACCGGACAGGGCGACAAGGCCCAGGATCAGCCCGAGCAA
Source organism: uncultured Hyphomonas sp. (assembly GCA_964538945.1). Lineage (GTDB taxonomy): Bacteria > Pseudomonadota > Alphaproteobacteria > Caulobacterales > Hyphomonadaceae > Hyphomonas. Next base: position 64,904 of record CAZIGV010000017.1, on the reverse strand, counting down.
ACTGCGGGTCTTTTGGCGCTGGTCCATGAGAAGATCTCCTAAGCTTTGAGGGTCGATTGCCGACGGCGTCGCTGGAAAGGCAGGGATTGAACGTATGTGTAGACTTAAACCGTCTAAAGTGAAGACAATTTCGCCGCCCCGTGATCTGGCCAACGGACGCAAGGTCATTGCGATGTTGCTCGTGCAAACCGCCCCGGTCCCACGCCAAATTATGCAGGTGCCATCGGATACTTGCGATGCCGCTCCATGGGCTCTCGGAGTCAGGTTGGGCAGCCTGGGAAGGGGGGGTGAAGCAGCGTCCGTCGGGGGTGAATAAACACGGCTGAGATTCCGGGCCTCCTCACGTCGCCTGCGATTCGGGGTGTAAGCAGGCAGTCTCGGGGGGCGGGGGCATTTCCGCGAACCGGAGCTCTGTCTTCTCAGCCGGGAAACAGCACACTTTTGTTCTGGCCTGCACAGGCGTCTGGACCTGTGCGACGTTATCATATTGTCGACAATTTTTATCCGTGTTAATTGTTGTCTTCAATCAGCAGGCTGCAGAGTGATCGCTCAGCAGGCTGCAGAGTAGAGAGCGTTCGGTCCATGGAGGTGCATGGCGGCAAATGGTCTCTTCAGTATAGCGTAACGGCAAGAGAGTTCGAAAATTCAGATCCTCACCCGCCTCTTCCCGCTGCCGGCGAGCGCCTGCCCCGTCTGGGGCGCGCCTTCCTGGCGAACCTCCGGCAATTCACAAAACTATCGTCACTCATTCTCCATTTAACCGCGGGGCTAACGAAATGAGCATAACAAGACGAGCTCTCTGCGCAGCGCTTCCGTCCGTATTGGTGGGATGCACAACGCGATATAGTTTCCTGGCGCCGTCAGACCCCGTTTGGTCCTCAGCGATGGGGTCTTTCGAGCATCATGACTCTGCGCGCACCGGTTACTTTCCCGGTTTTCAACCCTTTTCCCAGCCGGGACAGGAAGCACGCGTCCAGAAGCTGAGCGATCTGCCGGGTCTTTGGAATGCGGCCTTCTCGTCCAGTGAACGTGGTTTCGCACTTCACGGCGTCATCGGCGGTGTCGTGTCGGCAGGCTTACCAAGTGTGACAATGTTCAGGCCCGGCACCATGGAGCCCCTCAGGCGCATTGCCCTGAGCGAGCCGGCTGCGGACGAGTGGATCTATCCGGGCGGGGTCGCTGTCCATGGCTCAGGTTTTGTCTTCGCCGTGAGCGGCTCACGCCTTGTCAAAATTGATCCCGCCACCGGCGATATCGTCAGTGCTCTTGATTTACCTGCGCCTTTCGGCCGAAACATCACAGCGTATAACGGCTTTGTGACCGCGCGCGACGGCGCGATCATTCTGAAATCCCATCACCGCAAGCTCGACTGCGCCTCTCAAGGTTACCGTGCGCTTGTGCAGTGCGGCGTTGAGGGACTGCCATCTTCGACCCTTGTGATCGTTGACCCCGGGTCTCTCCGGATTCTGTGGCAGGGCGTCGCGCCGGAGTTCGTAGGAGGTCGCGTCAGCTGTGTATCCTGGAAAGATCAGGAATATGTTTATCTCGCCGGCGCGGATCGTGTTCATCGTCTGATTTATTCCCGCGGGGCGCTGAAACAGGATCGCAGCTGGGGGCCGGTCCCATATCGGGGCCCCTCGGCCACGCCGGGAACAGCAGTGGTTGGGTTTGGTGACTATGTGGTTGTGCAGGACAATGCGATCCCGGCGAGAGCACCTTTATCGCTGTCGATTATTTCCCAGGCGAACAGCGAAATGCGGTGGCGGCTGACACCCTTCGGCGATCGTACCGAATTCTCCTTCATGCCATCCAAGCCGACCGTGGATGTGTCACGTTCCAGAATCTATGTCGGTGACGCGCATTCAGGTATCGCGGCGATCGATTTTGATGCCGTCCAGGGGCCGAGCGTCGCGTGGCAGCGGCCATATCGGACGGGCTCGTTCCTGACCCTCGGCGGGGCGCGCCGTGTGTTGATTGTCAGCGACATCGGACAAGTCACTTATGACGATGACGGCGTACCGGTTCATACTGAGGAAGTTTGCCGTTGGCTTGACGCGGAAACAGGAAAAGATCTCGCCCAGATCACGGGGCTTCCCCGCAACTTCGGACTTACCCTGACGCCGGGGCCGGGCGGTGCGATTTATTACGCGACGCGAACCGAGGGGCTCTACCGACTGACACCGGGTTCGGCATCCTGATGCCGCAGGGTCCGTCATAGCCTGTCTTCTGCAGCCTTCCTGGCCGCGACCCGGGCTGCGCCGCTGGCGGCGGTCGCGGGCGCCTGTCTGGCCTTAGGTCCTTTGTCCGTAAGCGTAGGCCAGCTTAGTGACCGCGTCGGGAAATCGTTCGTCTCATCCCGGCGCTGAAGGGCTTTAAGAACGGTGTCTGAAACGATCAGGCGTTCGTCCGTTCCTGGTCTGAGGGTTTGCGCGAAACCTGCCGTCAGAATTTACGGCGGGTTGCTCCCTGCCCGGGGCCCGGAGCCAGACCTGGTCCTGGCCTCAGGAAAGTGTCCTGAAACTAAGGGACCTGACGGGTGATACCTGCCGTGATCATCGCGCAATCTGTTGTATCGACTGGCATAGCTTCGTGCGCCTATCTGCTCCGGAGCACCGGAAGCCGGGCTGCAATGCAGTTCAGCTCTATTTTTCGATTGTCGACAATGAATGCGCTGCATTACGATCGACACAGAGTGGATGACTGGGTGCAAGCATGACCAATGGCGGGTGGAGCGCTGGTGCGACGAGGCGGGGTTTTCTGGTTGCGGGCGGTTCCCTGATCGCAGGCGCCTGCACATCCCTTGAATCGAGCGCAAGCTCAGGCTCCGAGACCGGTGATTCCGACCCTCCGGATGATGCGCGCATAGTCGTCGATGCTCTCGAAAAGCTGGCAACATTTGGTGACCTGCGCTCAGGTGGTCCGGGTGATATCGCCTGCGGCGAATGGCTTGAAGCAATGCTTGAGCAGCAGGGATTTGCTGTCCGCCGGCAATTTTTTGAGACGCCATTTTTTGAGCCTGTGACATCTCTTGTTCGCACGGCGTCAGTTGAGGTGCCGGTCTATCCGCAGGGCATCGTCGTTCCAACGGGTCCTCTGGGTGTGGAAGGGCCTCTCCGGCTTTGGCGACCAGGCGATGAGCTGGTCGACCCTGAGGGCGCTATCGTTCTTATGGTGCTGCCATATGAGCGCCACTCTCAACTCGCAAACCCGGTGCTTAAGGCGGCGATTGAGCCGGTTTCGAGAGCCGGGGCAGCTGCAGTTTTGCTGATCACGACCGGGCCCTCCGGCGAGCCTATACCGCTTAACGCCGATCCTAAGGGGCCAGCCTATCCTCAGCCCCTCGCTGTCATGGGACCAAAGGATGCGCAGCCCCTTATCTCCCTTGCCCGGAGCGGTAGCGCGGCAAAGCTGATTATCGACGGAGCCGGAGGCAAACGCCCGGCCTTCAACCTGATCGCAGAGGTGAACGACCCGGGTCCGAGGATCGTGATTTCAACGCCGCGATCCGGCTGGGGGCCGTGTATGGCAGAACGCGGCCCTGGCATCGCGGTTTTCTGTGCGCTCGCCCGGACGCTTCCGCAGATCCTCCCGGGCCGCTCCTGGACCTTCCTGGTCAATAGCGGTCACGAGTATGACAATCTTGGCAGCCATCATGTACTCGCCCACGGCGCCCCATCTCCAGCCGACACCAGGCTCTGGTTCCATCTGGGTGCTGGCTTCGCAGCCCGGGATTTTCATGAAATAGGCGGCGAGCTTCACCCACTGAACAGCGCCGACCCCCAGCGTTTCCTGGTTGCGAGCGAGATGTTTATCCCGACATTGCGGGACACGTTCGCGGGATTGCCCGGTCTGGAAGTCCCTTATCCGGCGCAACCGGGTGTTGGCGGTGAACTCGGCGAGATCCTTGCTGCGGGTTATCCCAGAGCGCTTGGTTTACTGGGCGCCCACCGGTTCCACCATGCGGCCATGGATCTGGCTGACAAGACCGGTCCGGAACTCGTCCTGCCTGTTCTGAGGGCCGTTCGATCGACGCTGCTTCGTCTGGCTTAACGAGGCCGTTATCTGTATCCGGATTTGGACAGGATACGCGTCTGTTAAGGTCTATTTTACCCGAATGAAGCGGGGATCGTGCGGCTCCACAGGGTAGCCCGCGCGTTCCTTGAATTTATCAACCATTCTCCGGGTCCTTTCGACCTCGTCATTGATCCAGACTGGCGGATCGAGCGTACGGCCCAGAAAGCCCATTGCGTCCAGGAACCGAGCACCAATCGATGGGCCGACATGCTCGGCGCCCTTCACAAGGCGGTACTCATGGCTGACACCCGCGTCAAAAAGGATTCTGTGAAGAAACTCCGTACCATGATGAAGAAAGAACATATCCTGGTCTCCGGCCTCAATGTAGATGGAGAGGTCCGAAAGCCGCCCCGGGTCCTGTGCTGCGATGGTGGCAGGATTGTTCGCGGCCCAGTAAGCCTCGTCAACAGGGTCACCATAGATTTCGGCGAACAGGCTCGGCGCCCGCCAGAAGGTATCGCGCAGGCGCAGGCCTTTGAAATCGAGCGATGGCTCAATGCCGGGTTCCATGCCAGCGACTGCTTCAAACTTGTCAGGATGTTTGAAAGCGATCCTGATCGCACCCATCCCGCCCATTGAAATGCCGGTGATCAGCGTTCCCTCGCGGCTTGGCACGACATTGTAATTGTCTCTCATATACGCAAGCAGATCCTGCGTGATGAATGTTTCCCATTTTTCGGACCCGTCTTTAAAGTCCATATAAAATGAACGACCTGCAGACGGCATAACCGAGACGACAGGTTCTATCAGTCCGGTTGTAATCGCCTGTTCGAGCAGTACGGCCATGCTTTCCAGGTTTTTGTTCGAGCCGCCTCCGCCGTGCAACTGTATCAGAAGAGGGTAGGGCGCGATGCGATCCGGGTCATAGCCAGGGGGCGTATAAACGCTGATGGCGACCGGTGCCGGGATCTGGTGACTTTCGATGTGCCCGGTTGAGTATTTTCCGGAAAGCGTCTGCGCAGAAGCTGTGACATCCTGTGCCAGTACAAGGAGGAGGACCGGCAATAACCTGAGTAGCGATGTTGTGAGCATGATGCGTCCTTTTGCCGGGTAGCAGCCGAGAATTGCGCAAAGTTCCCTTTTCAACGAAACCGGCGTTGCGGATTCTTTAGTCGGGGCCGATAAAATTGTCGACAATAAAAAGTGCAGCAGAATGGCTGCAGTAATCCCCGGGAGACCAGCCGGGAGAATGCCGCGTCAATCTGGCTGGCGGGACGCGTCGTTTTCCTTGAAGAGAAATGCCGCAGACTCTTCATAGAGCTTCTGTATGGTTCGAACGGCTGATCTGGTATCGCCCTCTTGAATTGCTGTGGCGAGTTTCAACCAGTTGCGGGCGACCTGAATGCGGCGAGACTTGGTTCGAAGGGCCCGCATCTGGAAGGCTTCTCGTCCAGCCCCAAGACCGAGCATCATTGAGCTTGCGCGCGTGGATGGGGACACCTTGGCAAGCATGCGGATGTGGTTGCGTACGCCCTGGTAGACAGTTTTTACATCGGCATCGCCCGTCGCCTGCTCGAGCAGTCCTTTTGCCTGGGCCACAAAATCATTCTTCAACCTGCTCGGGGGTGCTGCGGCTGCGAGCTCGACAATCACGGAAGAAAGAGCAGAGCGAATAAGCAGGATCTCGTGAAAGCTTGCTTCATTGAAGTGCACCACCCGGGCGCCCCGCATAGCTTCAATCACCACAAGCCCCTGGCTCTCGAGAAGACGCAGGGCCTCCCGCACCGGCGCTCTGCTAAGCCCGTACCGGTCGGCAATTTCCTGCTCGCGAAGTCTCTGGCCCGGGCTGTACTCTCCGCGTTCGATCGCCCGCGCAGTTTCCCTTGCGATAAACTCGGCGCCAACGCGAGGGGTCGCGTCACCTCTTCCTGGGGACTTGGTCCGCGCGTCGCTTTTGCTAGAATACCGGGATACAGTCATGTTCAGGGTCCGCTCAGTTTGGGTCTTCAGGTCCTGGCTCATCGGGTATTCAACGGTTCTTTCAGAAACTCGGCTTTCGCTCGCCAGGCGCGAAGGGACGGTAGGAATAGGTATCAGGGTCGCTCTGGTCCGTCTTCTTCGATGTTACCCGGGGGCCGGTCCGGATTGAAGATCAACCGCGCGAGGAGGTTGAGCTTCAGTTGTTGGTATATCTGGTTCACGTTTGATGTTTAGCGCACCAAAATTGTCTGCACCAGAAAGAACGCTCGCCCTCTGTTCTGCGGGCATGGCGGGCCATCCGATGCTGACGACTGGCAACAGGCGTCGATATTCAGGCTCTGCCGTCCTGCCGACGGTGCGAAGCCAGAAAATCCTGTCTCATTTTGGGGTGCCCTGGGGGACAGCCCAACTCTCTGGGCGGACCTGTTCATGCTTCAGGGGCCCGGTTGCTCTGGTGATGGTCGCCTCGCAGCTGATCAAACGATCCTCAGTGCAGCCAGGACATTCCGATTTCGCTGATTTTCCGTATAACAGGCGCCCGTGAGCCGGGTCTGCGCCCCCGAACGGCGCGCTGCAGGCATCGTCGCTTTATTCCCGGAGCCGGCAGGCCGTGACGCAGCTTGCAAGCAGCTGCGACCATGCTTGCCGGTCGCGTCTTGCAGGCTCATGTCAGGCTGAGGCCCGATGCGTGTGATTCGCGCCAGACAGTCATCAGCGCGAGGATAAATTCCCGGTCCCTGCAGGATCGGTCGCTGACTTCTGTAAGTCGGCAGTGCTCTGAGCCTTTTTGTGTCAGCCTCAAAGACCTCAAAGACCTCAAAGTCCTCAAAGTCCGGGGGGGTGCGCTCCGCACCGTAAAGATCCCGGGCTTTCCTGAAAAAGCCTGCCTCAAGGAGGACCTTGAGGCAGGGGCAGTTTCGGAAGAAAATGATTCAGAGCCAGGCGCTGATGCCTTCCTGCCCTTTCTGCGGGTGCGCCAAGCCGTCCTGTTTCAGAAGTTTTTTGAGACTTCGATACCCCAGAACCTTGGCTCGCCCATATAGGCCTGGAGTGACCCGGCTTGAAGGGTCGAGTTAAACGTCACGACACGGTAGCGCTCGTCAGTCAGGTTCGTGCCCCAAAGTGATATCTGTGCATCCTGGTCGGTGAAGCGGAGTCCAACGCGTCCATCAACAAGGGTGTAGCCGTCCTGAGCTTTAAGGGGATCAAGGTCTGCGCCAGTACTTGTAGAGGACTGATATCGACCGTTCGATGAGGCAAAAAATGCCATGTTCTGGGTCAGGCGCCGCGTGTACGCCCCGCCAAGCTGAGCCGTCCACTTGGGAGCTGCGTTAAGCTGCCGGCCGGCAATCGCTGCATCTGATACATCCTCACCATACTGAACATCGGCAAAGGTGCTGGAAGCATTCAGGGTGAGACCGCGGACTGGCCGGAACTTCGTTTCGAGCTCGACGCCCTGTGACAGAACTTCCCCCTGGTTTGAAAGGAGCGTTTCCGTACCCGTAAAGACATTCCTCTGAAAATCCTTGAACTCCAGCCGGAAGAGGGTTGCGTTTACCTGCACCGTGTCTGAAAGCCAATCCGTTTTGATGCCGAGTTCATAATTCTCGGACTCTTCAGGACGGAAGACTTGCGAAGAGCGCTGTCCGGCGGCGCGGTCAAGGCTGATGCCGCCGGCTTTGTATCCCTTGCTATAGGCGACATAGCTCATAGCGTTCGGCGTGACCTGGTAGGACAAAGCGCCCGTATAGGTCATTGCGTCATCCTTGAACTCAGCCTGATAATTCGGGACGGCGCAGTAGACCCGCAAGCCGGCTGGCACCAGCGGCGAGGTACAAGAGGGCGCCGCCCGGATGACGAATTGTCCGCCACCCGATTTTTCCTCTTCGAGATAACGCAGGCCAATGGTCGCCGTCAGCTTGTCTGTCAAAGAAATTGAGTTGTGGGTAAACAGGGACCAGCCGCTGCCGGTCTGATAGAAACGGCGCAGCAGATCTCCGCTACCGGCCGGATAAAGCCCGGAGATTGCGCGGGGCGGTGTGGAGAAACGGGCAAGGAACGGCCCAAGATCAGCGCCCATGACCTGCTCCTGGGGGCTGTTGAAGTCAGTTTCGAATCCATAGGCGCCGACCAGCCAGTCCAGCTTGCCGGTCTCGCCCTGCAGTGTTGCTTCAAGTGTGTTCAGCCTGTCCTTCGAGCGCTCATTATTCAGTCGCGCCAGGTCGAGATCCGTTCCGTCAACATCTGCATCGCGGGCGGCTATGAAGGACCTTGTACTTGCAATGACTTTCAGATCCGCAGAGTCCAAATTCCAGTTAAGGTGTGCGGACAGACCAAATTCTTCGACATCCGTGCGCAGGTCACGGTCAGTCGCGACGAGGTAGTTATCTTCCTGGGTCGGGTCAAACACGGTCCCGCCGAGAGAGGTAATCAAAGCCGCGCGCGAGCCATTGAGCACGTAGGGCGCCGCACAGCAGGCTTCGCTCTTTTCAGTATAGTCGGCAATCAGGCGGAGGGATACATCCTCCGTCGGCTCGGCCAGAAGTTGTCCGCGAACGGTAAACCGGTCGCGGTCATTGTATTCCCGCCCTGAGTTCACGTCTTTGATGAAACCGTCACGCTGGTTTGTGATGCCGGACAAACGGAAAGCGAGCTTGTCTTCAATGATCGGTCCGGTGACAGACGCCATAAAGCGCTGCTGGCCATTGTCTCCCAATCCGCCGAGGACTTTGCCGCCCCACTCGAATTCGGGGGCGCTGGTGTTGACAACAATAGCGCCAGCAGAAGTGTTCTTGCCGAACAATGTACCCTGCGGTCCGCGCAGGACTTCGATTTGCTGAACGTCGAGAAGGTCATTAAGGGCCTGCCCCGGGCGCGAACGGTAGACGCCGTCTATGAATGCACCAACGGCGCCTTCGAGACCCGGGTTCTGGCCGCCTGTGCCGACACCGCGTATTCTCAGTACGCCGCCCGTCGTCTCGGAATTTGACACCGTAATCACGAGTGAGGATGCAAGCTTCTGGAGACTGTTCGTGTCGCGGATGAGCGAGTCTTCAAGTTCAGTCGGGCTGATGGCGGTTACCGCAACCGGCACGCTCTGAGCATCTTCATCCCGCCGCGTCGCGGTAACAATAACGGTTCCGACACGAAGCTCGTCGCCAGTTCCGGCCTCCTGCGCGGCCGCTTCCTGACTGCCTGAGGCGGCGCCTAGCGCAACCAATGCGGATCCCACCAGTAAGGCGCTATGTCTGAAAAAATGGTTGTTCATTTTTGCTCCCCTAATGCGCAAGCGCGCTCTTTCAGCTCTTGAAATTGTCGACAATAAGACATTAGAAAAGACCAAGGTCAAGCTGCCTGAACGTGATGCTTCGGGAGCGGATAAGCAGAAAGTCGGGAACCTGGAGGAAGAGATTGCATGAGGCGCAGAGAGTTTCTGGTGGGGGCGGGTAGCGCTGCCTTACTTTTTTCTCCGGTCGGCTGCGCCAGTAGCGCTGCGCCGCTTGCTGATCCGGGCGAGCCGCCGGGCGGCGATGATTTGGCTCTGATCGAGCCGGCGTTTCTTTATGGATATGCTGTTTATGAGTTCACCCGGACTGCTTTTGATGCGACCGAGCGTGGCCGCCCCAGGAACACGCTCGGTCATCGCACCATCTTGTCTGATCATACGCACCGGGCTGTTACGGCGCCCAATCTCGATACGCTCTATTCAAGCGCATTCCTTGAGCTGTCGGGCGGCCCGATGGAAGTGGTCACGCCCGAAGCAACCGACCGGTACCATTCGATAACCTTCATGAATGTCTTCACCGATAATTTCGCGGTGCTCGGCACCCGGACCACAAAGGGAAACAGCGTTCGCGCCTGGATCGTTGGACCGGAATGGAGCGGCGAGGTGCCGGAGGGCGTTCAGCTCATCAGGTCGGATACCAATGATGTCTGGATGCTTGGCCGGACACTTGTTGCGGGGCCTGAAGATCTGGAAGCGGCAAAGCGCGTGCAGGCACAGATCAGCTTAGCCCCGGTAGCAGGCCGGGGGCCGGTCAGGCCGACTTTAACTGCCGCGGTATCTGTCCCGGACGCCCCCCTGTTCATAGCGGCGGTCAACGAAATGCTCGGACGATCGCCCACGGGCATCGGGCAGGCGCGGCGGGCCGCAGCTTTTGCGCCTGCTGGCATAAAGCCGGGCGACCCTGATGCATGGTCAGCCATGTCTGAGCCCTTGCGGGCAGCCTGGAGCGCGCGCCTGCCTGGTATGATCGACAAGCTGCGCCGCAGCTCAGACGCGTTGATGGTCACCAGCAGAGGCTGGCGGGCTTCGCCGGCTGAAGTGGGAAATTTCGGAGACAATGATGAACTGCGGGCGAGTATTGCGCTTTGGGGGCTCGCAGCCCTGCCGGCCGATGAGGCTGCATACTTCCGCGCGTCGCATGATGCAGACGGTGATCTGCTTGATGGCAACAAAGCCTATGAGTTTCGGTTGTCGCCTGAAGGGGTCCCGGCAGATGCCTTCTGGTCGCTGACCATGTATTCTGAAGAACCGGATGGCCGGTTTTTCCTCGTCGACAATCCGATTCGGCGGTATGCGTTGAGTGATCGGTCCAGCGGACTCAAGACGGAAGCGGACGGTTCCATCGTTATCAGGATTCAGGCGGATCAGCCTCAGGAGGGGGCTGTGGGTAACTGGTTACCAGCGCCGCACGGGCCTTTTGTGGTATCCTTCCGGGCCTATATCCCGCGGGAGCCCATTCTTGATGGAAGCTGGGCGCCGCCGCCTCTCAGGGTTGTGGCGGCAGAATGAAAACGGTGCCACGGACAAGGTTTTCTGCAGTGCTGACGCGGACTGTGTCGAAGCAACCGGCAGCAGGGCGGCGATCGGGACAGAGATGAGCGCGGGGGGAACATCGTCCGTGTCATCGGAAGGCTTACCTCGGCAAGTGCCTCGGTGGCGGCGAAGACAGGTGCTTGGAGCTCTTGTTGCGGCGAGTGCCACCGCTTGTGCGGGGCTGCCGCGGACGAAGCCTGTAGCGCAGCACTTGCCGCTCGAGGGCATTTCAATCTATTCGGAGTCGGTTCAGGTCTCTCTCGCAGACCCTGCGGGTAAAAACTTTCTGTCGATCAGACTTTGCCAGTATCCTGACGCCGGGGTCGCATGGCTATGGGTTGCGGCTTTGATAGACGGAGAGTTTATCCAGATCGCCGACAACGCAGTGCCCTGGCAGGGGGGAGCCTCTGTCTTGCCTGGCGCAGCGCAGGCCTCTTATGCTGCCCGGTCTGCAGCTGCTTCGATTAGCTTTGTGCGAGACGGAGCAGTAAACCAGCCGGTACAGGGCAGGATGAGGTTCGTCGGCAATGCAAGCTCGGCCACTAAGGTCGAGGTCACATTTTCGCCCTCTGAGCTTTACGAAGGGCTGATCCCCGGCCGCGCCGAAGTTTTTGGCCGCGCCACTGCAGCGTTAAATATCAGGGGCAGGGTCCTGAATCTGGAGGGGCCGGGTCAGTGGCATGAGCAACAGCAGACAGAACCGCGTTTTGTGACCCCTTTCGTCTATGCCTCTTTATGGGGCGAGGGCGTATTTGCGACGTTCCTTCAGACACCCGACTCGTCCGGCGGCTATGTGATCAGTCCACAGGGCGTAACGGGATATAACGGCGCAGATTTCAACCGCCCCCAGTTGGTCCGCGAGGTGTCAATGACCGCGGCCGATGGCCGGATTTCGAAATTTCGGTTCGAGGAGCGACATCACTATACCTTAGACATTTACGGCAAGCCCTGGCGAGGTTCGTTCGTGCACGGTAAAATAGACGGGGTCGTGGTATCCGGGTTTCTGAATTCCTGGCTTTCGATGCCCAGCTGATGGTTTGGGGTCTTATCTCACCTGGACGCGCGATATCGTATCGCCGCTGTATTGGATCTCTGCTCGGACGGGGATGTCTGTCTTGCCTGAGAAGACGAAAAGAGAGCTAGCCCGGATTTCTCAAACATAGGGGGTGCATCGGGGCTCGAACTCTGAGAATTTCGTTTTGCCACAAAGTCAAAGCGCAGAGCGAAAGGTGTTCCCCGATGCAGACAGGGTGTAGCCGCGATTTGTTTGGTTTTTCCAGAGCGGGAAAGCGCAAAGTCGTTGCCTCTTTTGACGGCGGCGCTGTCACCTCGGACGCTGGCGGGCTGTTACTAGTGTCCCGATTCGGAAGTTTCTATCCACCGAGTTTGGCGTCGGCTTGAACATCGAGAGTTGGCTGACAATAGCGTTCGATTGAAGCCAGGATATCGTCTGCCGACTTGGTCCAGCGCAGCGGCGTTGGATCATCGTTTCGCCTTGCGATGAAGTGCATGATGTCTGCGATAAGAACCTTCACCGACCGGTGAGCGCCTCGCTTGATCTGTTTGTCGGCAAGCAGGGCAAAGAAGCGCTCGACCTGATTGATCCATGATGAGGATGTCGGCGTGAAGTGCACGTGCCAGCGTGGACGCTTGGCGAACCAGCGCTTGATCATTTCGGTTTTGTGGCTCGATGCGTTGTCCATGACGATATGGATGTCGAGGTCTTTCGGCACGTTGCGCTCGACCTCGGCAAGAAACGCCCGGAACTCCTGCGCGCGATGTCGCGGCACGCATTTGCCGATCACCGAGCCAGCCTTCACGTCGGTCTTTCCGGTTACGGCCGCGATGAAGCCCCCAAACAGCGTCGTCGTGCCGTGACGGTCGTAGTCGTGTGTGCGCCGCTCGACCTGCCCCATGCGCATCGGTAGCACCGGTTGCGTGCGATCAAGTGCCTGTATCTGGCTTTTTTCATCTACACAGATGACGAGCGCGTTCTGCGGCGGGCTCAGGTAAAGTCCGACGATGTCGCGCACCTTTTCGACGAACTGCGGATCTGTCGAGAGCTTGAACGTTTCGCTGCGATGCGGCTGCAGCGAGAACGCTCTCCAGATCCGGTGCACCGTCGACGTTGAAACACCCGACGACTTCGCCATGCCGCGCGTGCTCCAGTGCGTCGCATCAGTGGGCTTTGTTTCGAGCGTCTTGACCACGATCGCTTCGATCCGGTCATCGCCGATCTTACGCGGCGCGCCGCAACGTGGCTCGTCGCCCAGGCCATCAAGGCGATGCCTGGCGAAACGCTCGCGCCAGACCCGCACCGTCTGCCGCGTGACGCCGACCGTATTCGCGATCTCGCTATTATTCATTCCGTCGCCGGCACGCAACACGATCTCGGCGCGTTGCGCTTCGCCGCGTGAAACTTTCCGGCGCCGCAGGAGCCGCTCCAAAGTGGCGCGCTCCTCATCCGTGAGGGTGATCTCGCTCGCTACTGTCTGCCGTGCCATATGTCGCTCCGAATCTGTGCTCAGAACAATCAGAATCAGATCAGCGCTAAAGTGGCTGGTAATTTCTGAGACGGGACACTAGGCGGCTTTCGCTATCCGAGTTTCGATCAGCTTGATATTCGCCGACCGAACGCCATGCGCCTTTGCGAGATTGCGCCATCCCCCGAGCGCCTCAAGCGTCTGCGCGATGATGTCCTGCACCGTCTTTTTTGGAAGTTTGGCGTCAGCGCCCAGTTTGGTGAGGTGCGAGACCCCAGGGTTCTTTCCTTCGCCCATCACCATCGTGGTCTGCTCGCCGCCCGGGCCGCCGGAAAAGGTGAGATCATAAGCGGGCGAGAGCCGCCATTCGCCCTGCGCGTTCATCAGGAAGGTAAAGTTCTTCGCGTGATCGTCTCGGTTGTGGGCGAGCACGTTGAATACGGCGAGACGGAACATTTTTTCCGCCTCGCGAATATCCCGCGTCATAATCACGCTCAACGCCAGAAGGTCCTGATAGTCGAGCGATGGCGTTCTATGATCCGCATGCAGAATGCCTGACGCCGTGTGTGCATGCAGGCGTGATGCTCCGTCTCGGTCAAACCGTCTGGTCGCAAAATATCCCGCGCCCGTTCGGGCCGGAAAAATATGCGTTTCAGTCATCTCGACGCCCGCAGCCTTTGCCATCAGTGCATAGACGTACTCGATCGCTCCAGCATCCGCTCCGTCCTGCGTGCTGGAGAATTTGACGAGCCAGGGGTCGAAACCCCCGGGCAGAATGGCTCTGCCGTGGATGATTGCGCCCGTGGCGGCGTTGTAGCCGATCAGCGCCTTGGGGCGCGCGCCCGCCGACGAGCCATTGAGAGCAATGAGTTCGGCAAGGACGTCATCAGCTTGACCTTCCAGTACGTTCTGAGCCTGACCGGCCAGAAGATCGAGATCGATGTCGCCGCCCGCAAGTTCAGGCCCCATGTCCGGCTTGTAGATCAGCGCGCCCATGCCACCGTTTCCCACACGGGCAAGCCGATCGAGTGCACTTACCTGGCTGGGAAGGATGCCTTGCGCGCGCATGGCGCGGTCAAGCAACAGACGGCCCCAGCCATCGGGAAGGCTGTCATTGAATACGCCTGGCAAGCCCTCGAACAGGACGGGATCGAAGCTGCGAAGCCCTGGTTGGAGAGGAAGGCGTTGCGGCGATATTTCCAGCCCGTGCGCGGTGAAGGCGCGGTCGTACTCGAAATATATCTTCTGCTCTCGGATCGCGAGCCGCCCGACCGGCAGCGGGCTGTCACCGAAGTCGAGAATGACATTGACGGAGCTGACGGGCGTGAGGCTCATGTGCGCCATCCATGCTTGCGCGACGGCTTGCGATCCGCTTCCAGAACCTCGTCGATTGAGGTAAACTCAGCCTGTTCCGGCGCACTGGCGTCAACCATGCGATCCAGTCCGCCAACGACCATCAAAAGCTTGAAGAGCGTCTCGATTGAGGCTGCGCCGGTGCGCTCGAACTTGCGCAGGGTCCCGAGGGGAACGCCGGAGCGAGCGGCGAGTCCGGCTTGAGTGAGGCCGATGGCTAGACGACGCGCCTGGACGTTTTTGGCGAGCTTCTCCTGGGCCTTAGTGGCGGTTAAAAGTGCTATCATTATACTCATTGTGCCACAAAGCAGATCAAAATACCACTATTTTATCAGTCTGTGATGTGGCTTTGAGGGCCAGAAACGACGCTTTGGCGCGACTGTCGCGGCCCATCGGACCGCGTACCCAGCTCCGCCTGAATGTTCTCAAGTCACGCTAGGGCGTTGCGGCGCTCTGCGCTTTGCGGTGCGCACGCGGCCAGAGCGTCGAAGGTCTGACGCAGCAGCCCCCGCAGTTCGGATGTGGGGCGCGCGGCGAGTTCGTATCGAGTGATGAGTTTCATGGTCTTCTCCTTTTCGAGAGCCGCCCCCCGATGGGCAGCGTTGGAGAAGCGCGAAGTCCAAATCCTGAAACGGGCGCATTCATGCAGAAGCGCAACGCCGTGAAGCAGGCGTGCAAACGCCTTGCGCGATCGTGGTTTCGCAGTGGGATAGGTTCGATATTCAAGCGCCCGAAGGTGTCAAACGGCTTCCAAAAGGGACCCCCTTTCAGGAGGACGCGCGAGCGCGCGGAACCATGCGCAGCGCAGCGTGCGAGTGCAGTCCGGGCCCGCATTGGTTGATCAAGGATTAACGGGTGTGGGTTTGGGGGCGGGGTTTCCCGCTTTACTGGTTGAGAGCGGCGCTTATGGGCGGAGCGAAGCTTCAGCCGCCCGCTTTCATGATCAGTCTCGGTGATGTCGCAATGATGGGTAAGCCGATCGAGCAGTGCAGGGGTCATCTGCGCGTCGCCAAATACGGTTTGCCATTGTCCGAAGTCCAAGTTGGTCGTGACGATGATCGAGTTGGTCTGGTAAAGTTTCGCAACCAGGTGGAACAGCAATTGGTCGAGGACAGCGCCCGGGATAGAGGGGGCTCTGTGTCAGGCCATGCGATATCTCCTTAAATCGCAGTATGGAGCCCTTCATACGAAATTTCCGACACTCCCATGCTGACTGCACGCCAGAAGGCAACTTTCGGCGACATCGCGCCTTAGCAGTCGCAACATTGCCGGCGGCGGGAATTGAGCGGCCAAGCCCGTCGTGAAAAATCTGAAGTGGGCAGGTCCGATGGCCCGCATCCGGCGTTCACGCAAAAAGTGAATCCTGCTTCATCGCTGTAGGTAGCCGACTGCCGCTCTGGTTACCCGAGACGTAAGACCCGCGTGATCGGTCTCTCCGATCATGCCCGCGGCGTCCACCATGCCTTTTGTCAGTGCAATGAGATCGCGGGCCGCTTGCTCGGGTGCGGTCACGTTGTGTCGCATCAGGAACGCTGACACGATAGATGCGAGATTAGCATTCAGCGTTGAAGACTCGGCATCGATCGGCAGCGTCGGCTCAAGGAAGTCGAGGGCGCGAGCAAGAGCCGGGCGGGTGAGTTGGTGTGCGACGGCCGCGTCGATAAAGGCGGCAACATCAGCCTCAAGGTTCGACGCCGGTTTGGCGGCGATCGCGGCGATCCGGCGGAGCAGTGCGCTTCGCTCGCGGCGGATTAATTCCGCCAG
Organism: uncultured Hyphomonas sp.; assembly: GCA_964538945.1. Lineage (GTDB taxonomy): Bacteria > Pseudomonadota > Alphaproteobacteria > Caulobacterales > Hyphomonadaceae > Hyphomonas. The sequence goes on along the minus strand of CAZIGV010000017.1, from coordinate 48,491 downwards.
CAGCGCGGTCTTTCCCGGAAAGTATTGGTAGAGCGACCCCACACCCACTCCCGCGCGGTCTGCCACGGCGTTTGTGGTCAGCGCGTCCAACCCGTCGCTTTCCAAAATGCGAGCAGCCGCCTCCAGGATCGCATCCACGGTAGCTTCTGTGCGCCGTTGGCGCGGCCGTTTTCGGGGATCGACGCCAGCAGTTGCCGCCGCGGAGCCCCGTGAAGCGGTTACCTTCACGATCTTCATGCAAGTCAAAACAACTTCGGCTTGGCTGGCGCTGTCGCCTGAGCGGCGGTTTGCGTTCTTGGGTGAAGCGATCGAGCCGATCTTGGCGCGGCATCCATCAGTGCGGATGCGCTTCTTCGATACAGAATTCTACGCTGCCGAAGTCACTGACGTCATCGTCTGGGAGACTGAGAGCTTGGGCGACTATCAGGCCATCGTCGAGGAGTTGCGAGAAACACCTTTTTGGGGCGTGTACTCCGATGTCGTATCCATTTTGCCCGGAGTCGAAAACGCATACGCCGACGCGTATGATCAACCGGTCCTCGGGAGGCAATGAGCGCGCCTAGCAGCTGCGCCTGTGGTTCGCGTCGATGGCCTATGTTCTGATCTGCGCTCTGCGCCGGATCGGGCTTGCCGACACTTGAGTTCGCCGCCGCCTCCTGCGGCACGATACGGCTTAAGCTCCTGAAGCTTGGAGCGTGCATTGTTGTCTCGGTGCGACGCATCAAGTTCGCGATGGCGACAGCTCATCCCTGGGCAAGGGAGTGGGCCCATGCGCACAGGCGACTAACCGCCGCCTGAGAGCCCCCGCTTCGCCCTTCCCATCAACAACCGAGATCACAAAAAACCCACCCGACACCGCCAGACCCGGCCGGTGACCGGACAGCCGTATCCCGCGCCGCGCCGTAAATCTTCGATCACGCATCCATCCGGAAATCGAACGCGATTCTGGACCGATGTGAGAAATCCGGGCTAAAACCTGGATAACTTTTTGAGCGACCTTGCGGCCTCGTCTTTTGTATCGATGCCTGTGCGTTCGGTGGAGAGCGCTGTTATACATTCGCAATAGGGATCGTCATCAGGTCTTGATCGTTCGTAAGCAGTCAGGCGGGGGGGGCTATATTTCTGGCTGTGTGCCCACTCTCCGGCCTCGTGCCGGCTTGTTAAAATCATCCGGGCGCCTGACCGGATACTTCCCCTCACGCGTTCTTTGCAGGCCGGCGGATCAGAGGAATGAAGTAACAGAGCAAAAAGGAGCTTCCGGCGCTTAGGGGCTTTTCAGTATCGTGTGCCCGATTGATGCTGTCGGGCTCTGGATCTGACATTGCGGGCACGCCCGGAAACGGTTTGTGGTAAATCGGCTTTGCCAGCGAAGTATGAGCCCCGGCCTGCCTGCCGGGGGAGCCTAAAAATCTATCTCCCTCAGATAGTTCAGAACCGTCTCCCCGAGCCTCTGAGGCTGCTCTGGCAGCAATGCGTGACCCGCCTGATCGATATAGGCTATGCGCACGCGGTCCCCGCCTTCACGTTTCAGAATTTCGGCGTTCTCGGGCGGGGCCAGAACATCTTGCATAGGCTGCACGACCAGAACGGGAAGGCTGTTTGCAAGCCACCAATCATCGACCGAGGTACGCTCTGTTGCGCCAATCTGCATCTCCGCAACGTCCGGGTACCAGCCATTACGCCAGGCTTCAGGGGCGTTTCCTGGCGCAAAGAAGGCCCGGCTTACGTAAGCGAGCCGCTCCTCATCAGGCAGGCTGAGATCAAAGGAGCGAATGAGAGCCTCCTCGATCTCCGGCACCATCGCAACTTTGCCGCCCGCCGCAAGCAGGATGAGCGCATGCGTGCGTTCCGGGCTTCGGGTAGCGATCATCCGCGCAACACGGTTGCCGAAAGCGTGCCCGACGACAACGAACGGCGCGAGGTTGGCCTGTTGTGCGGCGAGAATGACATCGTCAGCCAGGTCAGCGAGGGTGGGATCAAAGTCATAACCTCGCGATGCGCCAATACCCCGAGGTTGGGGACGGATGACCCTGTACCCGGCGGCCGTCAGCTTTGACGTGAGTTGATCAAAATCTTCTGCGCCGCGTCCCAGAGATGGCAGGAGCACCAGTGGTGCGCCGCCCGAAGGACCATCATCATAGACTTCAAGCGGTCCCCGGGGTGTATCGATAACGCGCCGCCGGGATGCACTGAAATCGCCTGCTGACGCGCACGCACCCAGAGCTGCCAGAGTTGCGAGCATGACGCGCCGTGACATCTGTCTTGGAGAAAAAGGGGCAAACACGGCCGCTCCTAGTTGAATAGCTCAATACGCGCTTCATTCACAACGCCGCGAACACTCCGCCGGCTCGTCCATTGAGGGTCTACGTTCGCCTCGTTCCAGTCTTCCCACTGCCGCTGCAATTCGGCGACGACCTCAGGATGCTCAGCCGAGACATCAAAGCGTTCTGCGGGGTCGGTTGCAAGATCATACAGAAATGTCCACTGGCCGAGGGCGGAAACGGCTGCGGGTGTCCCGTCGGGCAAGCGGGAGCGCTGAAGTTCGTCGCCCCCGCCCTCGTCTGCTGAACGGTTCACGGTGATGAGTTTCCATTGGCCTGATCTGACGACGCGGTTTGGGCCGAAGCGCCAGAACAAGGCACGTTCGTTTTGTGCCGACGCGGGAGCCTCCAGAAACTGAACGAGGTTTTTTCCTTCGGCGCCGGGATGGTCAACGCCGGCTACCGCTGCTGCTGTCGCAGCGATGTCCAGAGAGCTGACCGGCGCATCACTCGCGGAAGGCGCGATGCGATCCGGCCAGCTCAGGATGAATGGCACGCGGATGCCGCCTTCCCACGGGTAGCCTTTCCATCCATTGAGCGGCGCGTTCGAACAGGAAACGTAGCTGGGGCAGCCATTATCGCTGAGGAAAATGATAAGCGTGTTGTCAAACTGACCGGTACTTTTCAGGTAATCCGTGAGCCGTCCGATGCCATCATCGAGTGACGTCAGCATTGCGGCATAGACCCGTTCATTATCGGATGTGCCGATGGGTGTCCGTTCAAGATAGGCTGCCGGGGCCTGGAGCGGCGTGTGCGGCGCGGTATAGGCCAGGTAGAGGAAGAAAGGTTGGGTCTGAGACAGGCCAGCGAAGTCGATCGCGCGGTCGGTCAGCCAGTCCGTCACGTACTGGCCGGTGTCAACGGGGGTTTCCTGATCGAGGATCGGAAACCGCTCCCGGGTGATGAAGTGATCTTCGGCTGTGACGACATGCAGATCATCTGGACCGATCTGTGTCAGAAAGGGCGTCGCGCCTCCCAGAATTCCAAAGAAACTGTCAAAACCCCGATCCAGTGGCCGGTAACCCTCAGCTTCGCCGAGATGCCATTTGCCCACCATGCCTGTGCGATAGCCGGCAGACTTCATGGTCTCGGCGATCGTGGTCTCCTGGAGTGACATGCCGCCGGTCCTGTCACGCCCGACGGGATTGAACTCAAAGCCGAAACGGGTCTGCTGGCGGCCCGACATCAGGGCCGCACGCGAGGGAGCGCAGACGGCTGCCGTGACGTAACCTGAAGTCATCAGGACGCCTTCAGCAGACAGACTGTCGATATGGGGCGTTGGCGTCTTGCCGCCATAAGCGCTCAGATCATTGTATCCAAGATCGTCGGCGACAATCACAATGACATTGGGACGAGACGGTTGCGCAGGAATGATGGTCTGCGACGCCGGGGAGGACGCGCATGCGCTGATGATGCCCGCTGAAGTCGCCACTGCCAGACGTGAAACGGACACGATGAGGCGGTTCATGAGTCTGGAACACGCGCTTTCAAGCATTGGCATCATGGGTCTCCCGGGTCTTGATGAGATGTGTTTGGAGCGCGCTTCACGATTTGGAAACCTATGTGTTTCGTGCCCATGGAAGGATCCGCAACCTGACGCGCTGCGGGGCGGTTGTTACAACAGAAGTTATCGGCACAAAGCCAGGAACCGCCTCTGATGGTGTCCGCACCTGCGGCGGCCGACCGCTTTGCCGCCGCAGCTGTGGACTTGTCCGCCTCCGGACGAAGGCTCCAGCTATCCCTTGTGAGCTCCCAGACATTGCCTGTCATATCGTAGAGGCCCTGGGCATTCGCGCAGAAGTACCCAATCGGGGCAAGTCCATGGAAAACGTCTTCATCAGTATTCGGAGCCGGCAAAATGCCCTTCCAGCGATTTGCGCCGGGGTGGTTATCCTCAAGTCGAAGCGATGAGCCCGAGGCGACTTTAGCATAAGCAAGACCCCCGTGCGCCGCGGTTTCTTCCCCCGACCTCTGCCGGCAGGTCGCGCCCCCGCCAGCGGGCGTCGGCCAGCGCGTCTTGATAAGGGACCTGGGCGACAGGGTGATCTGGTTGTGCCCGCCGGCCGGCGGCACCGAAAGGCTTGCGCCGGTCGGCAGTCGGGTCGAGGCGCCGCTCGGTGCTGCTGAAAACAGCGCCGCCTGCATGGTTCCGTTCCGCAGTTGTGAGCTCGTCTGTTGCTTCAACAACTCGTTCAAAGTCGGCGTTGGTTGTTTTATGCGGGTCAATCCGGAAGCCCGGCGTGCGGACGTCGGTGCGCGGCCCGTCTTCCGGGTGACGATCTGATCCGAGAATGGGTATCCAGGCACCCTTCGCAGCGTCAGCCTTTGTCTGCGCGCTCGAAGGGTTGCAGTTCTGAGGGCCTGAATATGAGGGGTCTCCAGGCGTGGAGCATGCGGTCGGTACCCATAGGATCGTTAGACGGATGACATCAGCGTGCACAGGGACGACCCGTTGACAGAAAACTCGCCTAACCGCATAAAGTGTAGACATTTTATTGTCAATGTGATGGCATATAAATGCGCGGGGATGGGGTGTGACTGGAGCAGGTGCTATGCGAAAATTCCTTCTTCTGGCCCTCTCAGCTGTGTTTGCCTTCAGCTGCTCGTCGGTGAGCGGCCAGGTGCACGTCGGCAACAAAAGACCGAACATAATTCTGATTGTCGCGGATGATCTTGGTCTTGCCGATTTAACGACCTACGGAGCCGGTTCCGTCGCTGTTCCAACACCGAATATTGATCGTCTGGCACGCCGGGGTGTTTTGTTCCGGCGCGGGTACGCGACGGCGTCGGTTTGCAGCCCTTCGCGTGCAGCATTGATGACCGGGCAGTATCAGCAGCGCCACGGGTTTGAGTTTTTAACGCCTGAGGGCGCTGATGGCGGGGGAGGCGGGCTTGCGCCGTCCCAGCGGGTGTTTGCCGGTGATCTTCGGGAGGCTGGCTACAGGACAGCGGCGATTGGCAAGTGGCACCTCGGCGCGTCACCGGACCGCGTTCCAACGGCGCGCGGGTTCGATTACTTTTATGGTTTCCTGTCCGGCGAGACAGCGTATGTGCGCGCGGGCACGCCCGGGACAACAAGTTTACCAGCGCCCTATGTCGGCCAGCGCAGTTTCGAGCGGAAGGTGGACTGGGTTCAGGTTCAGCGCGATACGGCCGGCGACGGGCGCCAGCCTGAAATCCTCACTCGTGATGAGGGGTACCTGACCGATGAGCTGACGCAAGAGGCTGTCCGGTTCATTGAAAACGCCGAGGGCCAGCCATACTTCCTTTATCTGGCTCACTTGACCCCGCACGCACCGTTCCAGGCCCTGGATTCCGATCTGGCCCGGTTTTCTGCAATAGAAGATCCGCTTCAGAGGGTATACGCGGCGATGGTTCACGCGCTTGACCGCAGTGTCGGTGAGGTTCTCGATGCCGTCGAGCGTTCGCCGGATGCCGACAACACCCTCATTGTGTTTACCGCTGATAATGGCGCGGCAACTTATATGGGCGTCTCCGACTGCAACACGCTGGCCGGTGGCAAGCTCAGCTATTTTGAAGGGGGCGCCAGGGTGCCCTACATCATCAGCTGGCCGGAGCGTTGGCCAGCGGGGCGAAGCGATGAGCGGACCGTCTCGCATCTTGACATTGCGCCAACGCTTCTGTCGGCGGCCGGTATCACATCTGCCGGTGACTATGATGGATCAGATCTTACGCCGCTGATGCAGCCTGCGCGTGCGCGGGAGGTCATTCATGAGACATTGTTCTGGCGAACCGGTTCAGAGTTTGCCGTACTGAGAGGCAACTGGAAGCTCCTGTCAAATACCAGGCCCGGGGCATTTCCCTGGCTTTTTGACCTGTCGGCGGATCCTCAGGAGCGGTCATCTCAGACCTTTGCGCGCCGTGAGGTCGTCGCCGATCTGCAGCGCAGATATGAGGAATGGAGCGGTGAGATGCAGCCACCTGCGTGGCCGCCAGGGCAGACACTGCAAGTGTTCCAATGCGGCAGGATTTCTTTCCATGAGCAATAAGGCGCAGGCTTAATCCTTGCCGCTTCTGAATCCGTCCTCGCCACGGGCGCAAACACAGGCGCCTCTATGCGCCTTCGTCTTCGCCCGGCACAGGAAGCCAGCAAGAGAGGGCTGGTCCCCGGCTTGCGGGTTCTGCCGATTACGGAATTTAGAAATATCCAGGCTCGCCGGTGAAATGAGTTCGTGATCTGCCATGACCGAGCCGGCAGCCGGGAAACGCAGGTTTCCTTCTGGTGAGCGCATGCCAGGACGCCCTTTCATCGCGCCGCGGTCTTGATCGGCAAGAGTGGCGATCTTTCCTGTAAGCCTGTTCACTTAAGTGCGTTCACTGAGGTTTGCAGACGCACCCGATGCCGGTGATCGCAAAGCCATCGTACAGTTGGAACCGGGGCGCGGCGAGACCGCAGCCGGAAGGCGTGATCCTAGTGTGCGCGCTCTTCGATTGGGAGGTAGGGGGCTGCGCCTGCCCTGATCGCAGGGGCGAGTGCCAGCGACTTTGGCCAGATATGGCAGACCATGTAGGCGGCTGCGGCGCGCTTGCCCTCTGCGAAGGGATCGTTCCTGCCTGCAAGCTTTCGCACCTGGGCCAGCCACAGCCAGGAGGCGACCATATCGCCGAGCATCAAGGCGATCGGAGAGGCGAATGCCAGTAAACGGTCTGTATCGGTGTCTGCTTCAATTACCTTCGAGATGCACTGGCGGACAGTCGCCATACCGGACAGCAGGGCATCGGCAAGGGTGGGTTCGTGATGCAATGCATGCCGTGTGTCGACTTCTATGGCCTCAAAAAGTGGGCTCAAGCCGCGGCCCTGCCTTGCTTTGCGCATCAGCAGATCAATGGCGAGAATACCATTCGTTCCCTCATGGATGGGGTTCAGCCGCTGGTCACGAAACAATCGCTCAACCGGGTGATCGCGGACATAGCCCGCTCCTCCCATCGTCTGGATCGCCAGAGAATTGGCTTCCAGGCCCCGTTCCGCGCACCATAATTTTATCAGTGGCGTGAGGATATCGAGGAGCTCCTGAAGTCTCTGAAGTTCATGAGTATCGGTGGCAATGCGGATCTGGTCGATCAGGCAGGCGCCGCGGAGGCTGAGACACAGGGCGCCCTCCGCAATCGCCTTCTGCTCCAGAAGCATGCGGCGAATGTCCGGGTGTTCAATGAGACGCGCCGGGGTGTGGGTGTCGGGGCGGCGACCCTGGCGGCGCTCGGCGGCATAGGCAGCTGCATATCTGTACCCGGCATAAGCCGTCGCCGCCGAGGTCGTGCCCACGCCGACGCGTGCCTCATTCATCATCTGGAACATTTGCCGAAGACCTTGGTTCGGCTCTCCCAGCAAGTACCCTGTACAGGCGCCGGTCTCACCGAAGCTGAGGGCGCAATTGGTCGTCGCCTTGTGTCCAAGTTTTCTGTTCAGGCCAGAGACAGTCACATCGTTTTCATGGCCATCCGGCCGTTGCCTGGGAACGATGAATAAGGATAGCGATTTGCTGGGTTCTCCGTCTGTGACAATACGGGCCAGGAGGAGATGGACAATGTTTTCGGACAGGTCATGATCCCCCCCCGAGATCCACATCTTTGAACCCTTGATCTGGAACTCACCCTCTGCGGTTGGGAAGGCGCGGGTCGTGATCTGCTGGAGGGATGACCCGGCCTGTGGTTCGCTCAGGCACATGGTTCCAAACCAGCGTCCTTCAAGCATTGGCGGAAGGTAGACTGATCTCTGGGTGTCACTGCCGAAGTTCAGTATCAGCCGGGCAGCGGCCGTGGTCAGAAAAAGGTATCCTGCAGCGGGTGTGCATGCTGCGCCGAACAGGGCCATGTTCGCCCCGTTGATTATGGACGGTGCATCCAGGCCGCCCCATTCCCTGGGAAATGTTGCAGCCAGGAAACCGAGGTCGGCGTAATCACGCAGGGGCCGGGCCAAAGCTGGCGACGCGACGGCTTTTCCACCGATCAGCTGAGGTTCTTCCTGATCGACCAGCGCCGCGATGGGCTCGAATGACGTTCGGGCAAGACGATCGGCGGCTTGCATGGCGCCGCTGAGGGTATTGCGATCGAGATGCGCGAAGAGGCCAGCTTTGAGGAGGTCTTCTGCGCCATGCACGTCGAATGCAAGGAACTCAAGTTCCTGGAGAAGCATCTCGGTCACCTCTAAATAGTCGACATATTAAATTATAAAGGTAGACACTTTACAATGAAGTCAAGCGCGCTTCTGGCCGCGTTGCCTGTCGGATGTTATGGGGAGGCAAAGTTGGCGTTCCTGCATGAGATGGAGAGTGAAAAGGTGAGCGAGCAGGATCGAAGCCCCCCTCAGATTGCCGAAGAGATAAGGGCGCTGATCCGGGCAGGGTCGGCACGGCCCGGGGATCATCTCAGCGCAATCGAGTTGGCGTCCCGGTTCGGTGTGAGCCGCGGGCCTGTGAGGGAAGCCTTGCGATTACTGGAGTCTGCCGGGCTGGTGCGCATTGTTCCGCAAAAGGGTGCTTTCGTCGTTGCCCTGAACGACGCAGAGATAAAGGAGCTGCTCTCTATCCGGGAGGTCCTGTTTGCGCTTCTGGCTGAGCGCTGCGGCGAACGGGCGTCATCGTCCGATCTTGCAGGTCTCGAGCGCGCTGTCGCAGATCTTGAAGCCCTGGCTGCAAAGACTGACTGCAGTGCCCGGGAGTTTCAGGTGGCAACGGACAAGTTCGTGGCGCGCCTTTACAAGATATCCGGTATGCCCCAGCTGAACCAGATGATCCAAAATCTCAGCTCTGGTCCGGCTGAATTGTTTGGGCACCTGGCGGTTGCCACACGGGATATGCGACACGCTGATCTGCGTGGCTATCAGCGGCTTCTGAAAGCGATCCAGTCTCGTCAAAGCGGGGCTGTATTCGGTGCCGCACGATCGATGCACGCCGAAGGTGTCAAGCGTGCCGTTGAATTGAGCGAGGTTCTGCCTCGTTCGGCGTCCGAAGCGCCGGGCGTCCTCAAGGGAAAGCGTCGCCGGCGCTGACGCCTTGGCCTCGTCGGGGGGGTACCGCTTCTCAGGATGGCTTCGCCGCGCCCGCCCTGATAAAGTGTCGACATTTATAATCTTATATGTAGATTGTTATACGAATCCAGTGAAGGATCCTGGCGCCTATGGATGAACTGCTTGTTGGCCGGCGCAGTCTTCTGGCCGCTGCCCTCAGTCTGGGTCTCTTGCCCGGATGCCTTTCGGGGCCGCCGCGTGCTCGCAGTTCCGATGCCGTCACGGCGTGCCGTAACTTGTTTCTGTACGGACTGCCGGTTTTAGAGATGGCGCGTGCGAGAGACCGCACCCTCGGCCCCCGGCCCAACGTCTTCCGGCATGTTAGGCGACTCGCTTCGGCCGCCTCAAGACATGTCACAACACCCAATGCAGATACGCTTTATTCATCGGCCTGGATCGATCTGAGGGCGGGGGCTGTCGAGGTCGACGTGCCGGTAACCGGTGACCGCTACTTCTCGCTCGCATTCCTCGATATGTTCTCCAATAATTTTTACGTCCTGAGCCCGCGCGCCGCATCGGGCAATGTGCATAAAGTCATCCTGGTGCCACCAGATGTGATGCCCGGCAAAGGCGAGGTGCGTGCTCCGACATGGTGGGTATGGGCGCAGGCGCGCACTCTGGTGCTCAGCGAACATGACTTGCCCGGTGCTCATGCCGTACAGGATACTTTAAGCATCGCAGGGCCAGCCGGTCGCGCGCCGGACCCGGCAGCAGCTCGCGAAGCGCCCGCCTACGCTCAGCTGGCGGATATACTGCGTCTGCTCGAGACCGAGGCGCCTCCTGCTCAGGCGGATGGGCCCTTTGTCGCGTCATGGACTTCTGCCGGACTGTCGAGGACGGCGCTTGCGGCACCCGGTGCTGCACTGATGTATGCGGCCGAAGAAGGGCTTCTTGCGGCCAGAATGGATATTGATCGGATAATCGATGGGGCCGGGTCTGAGGAGGGCTGGATCTACCCAAGGCCAGCCATCGGGGACTTTGGCACAGATTACCTCTATCGTGCGTCCATAGCGAGCTGGGGCCTTGGCGCGCTTCCCTCAACAGAAGCAATGTATATGCGGGCATCTGGAGTGCAGGACAAGGCCACGTTTGACGGGCGCGCGGCTTACCGGATATCCTTTCCGGCAGGGGGCACGCCGCCGGTTGAAGCGTTCTGGTCGCTGTCGCTCTATGAAGCTCTGCCAAGTGGTGAGCTCTTCTTCTTCGATAACCCCTTTCAGAAATTCATGATCGGAGACCGCACTGCAGGCCTTCAGTTCTCCTCAGGAGGTGGGCTGGAGATCCTGATCAGCCCTGACGATCCGGGCGAGAGCCTGCGCGCGAACTGGCTTCCATGTCCTCGCGGGCCTTTCGCGCTGATATTGCGTGCCTACCGGCCTGCGCGCGCGCTCGTTGACGGAGCCTATCGTCTGCCGCCGGTTGAGCGTGCTTAGTTTGTCTGTTTTTCTGGAAAGGGCTGCCCGTGTCGGATGTGTTTCCTACTGAGATCTTTGTGGCGCCCGGCGCAGATCGGGAGCGGATGGGTCCATGGCGCAGACCGGCGAACCTTCTGATCGAGCAGACCTATAACTCAGGCGCCTCGATCCATGATGACGCGACCGCGCAGAGGCTTGGATTTCGCGGCGGCACGATTGAGGGGCCGACGCACTTCAGCCAGCTGGCGCCGTTACTCTATCATGTGTGGGGGAATTCTTGGTTTGAAACCGGGATGATATCTGCAAACTACCGATCCCCAAGCTATGAGGGTGAGGCGGTACAGGCGACTATATCGCCTGAAGGCGATATGGACGCGGATATTATCCTGAAGAAGGAAGATGGCACGGTTGTTCTGGAAGGTCGTGCGTCGGGCAGACAAAGCGATGCCAGTTCGCCGGTCTACACGAAACTGAAGCGATCGGTTTCTCTGTCTTCGGCGCGTATACTTGCGGGAGCGCAAGTCGGTATGCGGACAGAAGCCCGTTCGGTGGTGATGGGGTTTGATGATCATTTCGGCGCGCTTTATCCCTTCTCTTTGCGGCAGAAGTTACGGGTGATCACGGAGCCTTCCTCCTGGTACGAGGAAGGGGCACAGACGCCCTGGGGGCGCCCTGTCATGCCCGTGGAGATGATCAGCGTGCTGTGTCAGTATGTTGCGGGGGAAGATCCTTTTCCCGTCTCACAGCCTGCCATCGGATTGTTCGCCGATCAGGAGATCAGGGTCCTGGCAGGGCCGCTTTTTCCAGGCGAGGCGTACGAGCTGACGCGGGAAATCATCGCCCTGACGGAAACGCCGCGGACGGAGAGCATGTGGATCAGGAGCCGTCTGATGCGCGAGGGTGTCCCGGTTGCGGAGATGACCTTGAACCAGGCCTTCTTGAAAGCGTCCTCGCCGCTCTATCTGGAGGGGTGAGGTCCCGGCTTTCACAGAGCCTTTGTCTAAGGCACCCTGTTGTCCCGTCGCGCGGGGCGCCAGTCCGAATCGGGCATCCATTGGCGGTAGAGCGTGTCGAGGGACTGACGCGCCCATCGGAAGAAGTCATCATCTCGCTGCTTGTCGCCATTCTCTATCCACCAGAGCACGGCATCGATCATGAACCCGGTGACCGCCTGGGAGCAAAGTTGCCGGATAACCTTGTCTGCCGCCATCGAGGGGCTGGATATCTCAAGCAGCTTGTCAGTGCGCTCGACGATACTGGAGTGCAGGCTTTCGAAAAAGGGTCGCAGATCCGGGTCGGTCGCGCTGTGCCGGGCCAGTAAGAGGAACTCGCTCTGATTGGCGCGTGCCAGCGCAATGACCTGGTGCAGGTTGTGACTGAGGCCCTTCCAGGGTTGCGTCTGCAGCCCGGTCCAATGGTTCAGGATGCGCTGGAGAATGGAACGGACGATCTCATCCTTGGAGCCGAAATAGCGATAAAGCACGGTCTTGGGGATGCCGAGTTGTTCAGCCAGTGCATCCATAGAGGTGTGGCGCACCCCCTGTCGCTCGAGAACGACTGCCGATGCGCGCAGCAATTCTTCCGTGCGTTCCTGGCGGCGGGCGCTCGCCTCTTCGCGCGGCGGGCGGCCTTTCTTGAGGTGCGTGACCCTTGCCGTTGGTGGCGGTGTCGATCGTGTCACGAGTTTTCTCCCACTGGCCGGATGGCTCGCAATAAGCGCTTGACCCTGGTTTTTAAATGATACTAGAACGAACCATATAAAGAAAGCGCCGAGTTTGAAGCCAGTTTCCGGCGTCCATAGACGGGAGGATGATTATGTCTGTGATAAGAGTTGGGCTGCTTATGTCGTTGTGCATGGAGCCTCTGAGTGCCGTTTCGGGTGCGGCTCTTGCCCAGGGCGTTTCGCCAGATCAGGCGGCGGATGCCAACCCGTCAGAGCGGGGGGATGGTGTCGATTCCGAATTGGTTGCCGATACGATCATCATCACCGCTCGCAAGCGCGAAGAACAACTGGAAGACGTTCCTTCGTCCATCAGCTTTTTCGATTCCCAGTACCTCCAGGATCTGAGTGTTGGGTCGGGTAAGGATCTTACCCGGATCACGCCCGGTCTTTACGTCATCGATAATGGTTCGGGCTTCAATGATGAGTTCCTGATTCGCGGTGAAGGCGCTGCGCGGCAGAACAATGCAGAAACCGGTTCGGGACTTTATCGAAACGGGGTCTTTGTGCCGGGCGGCAATGCCGGAGGACGTAACTTTGTTCCTGTTGACTTCTTCGATGTGGGATCGGTGACGGTTCTTCGCGGTCCGCAGGGTTCATTTTTCGGTCGAAATGCGCTCGGCGGCGCGGTCAACATCATTTCGCAGAAGCCAACCGATCAATTCGAAGGATCGGTGGAGCTTGCTTATGGAACAAACGAGAAAGCGAGCGGCGAGGCGATCGTCAACATTCCCGTTACAGACCGGCTGCAGATCAGGCTTGGCGCGCTCGCCGTCGATCAGTCTGACGGATTCTATACCAGTTCGATCACCGGCGAAGTTCTGGACCTTGAGGAAAGCTCTGCGCTTCGGGCGCAATTGGCTTGGCAGCCGACCGAGAATTTCAATCTGAACCTCTTGCTTGAGCGCGCTGACGAGTTCGGCCCGAACGTCATTGCCTTCAGTCAGATCCTCCCGGAGAATGACCCGCCGGTGAACCCCCCGGGGGCGCCGTCGGGTTATTCGGTGGGTCGTTTCGTAAAGCCGGTTGACACCGCCAGCTTTTTTGACCGCATCACCGAAACGAATATCCTCGAGATGTCATGGGATCTGGGAGGGGTAACCCTTCAGTCCACGTCGGCGCAGCGTCGCCGGGATGCTGTCACCCAGTCAGAAGTGGACGCTTTCGGTAACAACAAAAATGCACGTCTTGTTCCGACGGTCGCGCTTGGATCAGAGGAGTTTGAGCGGTTCACCCAGGATCTTCGATTGCTCTCCGCAGGCGATGGGGCAATCGACTGGCTTGTGGGCATCGAGTACAACAAGGTCGATTCCGATTTTGGTACTGAGCGTTTTGCAGACGGGATAAGGAACAACGTATTCGAAGGGCTGAGTGACGTACCCGGTGTTCTGCCGACTGCCTGCACAGTGGCTCCCACATGTACACTCGCGCAAATTCAAACAGTGGCGCGCAATACCTACAGGGTTGAAGAGTCGGGAATCGATGATACTTCCCACGCGGCCTACGCCGCGCTGAATTGGGCGATCAGCGACGATCTTCAGGCGAGTGTCGATATTCGCTACAGTGAAGATGAGAAGAACTTTGCGCTCGATAACATCTTCAGGCTCGACAATCCGGCAACGACCGCGAATGAACGGCTGACGCGCACGGTTAATGCCTCCGAGACATTTGATCGCTGGACACCCAGCGTCTCCCTCAACTGGCAATGGTCGGATAATCAGTATCTCTTCGGCCGCATCGCAACCGGTTTTCGAGCCGGTGGCTTTAACAACGATCTGGGTGAGCCGGGAGATGGAGTGAGCAGCATCGCCATCCCCCTGGTTTATGAGGAAGAGTTTGTCACGGGTTATGAAACCGGTATCCGCGGACGTATCGGGCGGAGTTTGAGGTACAACATCAACGCGTATCTCAATCAGAAGGAAGGTACGCTTGTAAACTACTCTGTCTTTGCCGGAACCGCGGCGACAGGGACTGTGCGCAATGTCGGTGTCCTCGGAAGTGTTGGCGATTCGGTTCAGCTCGGGATTGATGGCGAGCTTGGCGCGCGTTTCGACTTCGCGGGAGGCGTGCTTTCACCGCGTCTGAGCTTCTCATGGGCTGACGGAGAGTATGAGGGCGGATCGATTTTTTCGAATGCGCAATCAAATCCGGCAACGACACTCACAACGATTTCGATCGATGGGCGCAGGCTGCAGCGTCTGCGGGAGTCGACGACCGCGGCAAGCCTGATCTACCGGTTGCCCGTCGGGGGCGGTTTCGATCTTGTATCGATGGCAAGCTGGCGGGGCGAGTATGGCGGCTTTGAAGACCCGCAAAACACAAACCTCATGGATGACGTGAATCTGTTCGACGCGTCTGTCGGGCTTCAAACCGAGAAATGGAGATTGGTGCTCAGCGGAAAGAATATCACCGATGAGAGCTACTTCAACATCTCGCCCGGAAGTCAGGCGTTCAATGCACAAGAGAACCAGCCAGCGACCTGGCGCATTACCCTCGGCTACAGGTTCTAGACCGGCCCGGAAATCTCCTGCCTGGCCTGGTCAGGCAGGAGAACCTGGCAGTGTGAAACAGACAGTCGTGATGCGAAACGGCCTATCCTTCCTCCTGGCAGTAACATCTGTGGCGGCGATGACGCTGTCTGCAAGCTGCAGTTCCTCGCCTGCCAGCCCTTTGGCGGCCGCTACGCCCGTTCAGCATCTTCCGCTCGAGCAGCGTGAAATCGACGTAGCGGGGGAGCTGAGATCTTTTTGGATATCCGGTCTTGAAAGTCCGGGCGCCGAGGCGCGGGCCGTTCTCTTTGTCCTGCATGGAGGCTCGACCGCCGACGGCCGGGTGACGTTGCGCTTCGGATTTCAGGATATCGGAGCGCGCGAGGGCTTTGTAACTGTGCATCCGAACGGGAGAGGCGAAGGATGGAATGACGGGCGAGGGACAGAGTTCCTGATCCGGCGCGGAGACGGCGCTGACGACGTCGCGTTCTTCCGTGCGATGATAGATTATCTTGTCGATGAGGGCATTGCAGATCCGACGCGCATCTACGTGACGGGCGGGTCGAACGGCGGCATGATGGCCCTGCGTCTGGCTTGTGAGCTTTCAGATCGCCTGGCCGGTGTTGCAAGTTTCTCCG
This sequence comes from uncultured Hyphomonas sp., assembly GCA_964538945.1. Classification (GTDB taxonomy): domain Bacteria; phylum Pseudomonadota; class Alphaproteobacteria; order Caulobacterales; family Hyphomonadaceae; genus Hyphomonas. The sequence goes on along the minus strand of CAZIGV010000017.1, from coordinate 32,881 downwards.
CAAGCTTGCCGAAACCGTTGAGCCAGAGTTGTCGACCTGTTCGTGCGCTACCCGTGCTGCTCATTGCCGGAGATGCGGATCGGCTCATGCCGTTCGGTGGAGGGCCGGTGGCCGCCATTTCGGGAGATGATAGGGGAGAGGTTATTGGCGCACCGGCAACTTTATCATACTGGGCCTCGCGCAATGGCTGCCGCGAAGGCGATTTTCAGCGCGTTGAATGGGCAGACCGCGCCCCCGATGATGGAACACGCATCAAGCTCGACATCGGTCTGGATTGCGCCGCGCCTGTGCAGCTTATGACGGTCGTGGGGGGTGGTCACAGGCTGCCGGGCGAAGCTGAGCGTATCGCCAGTGATCCGCGGCGGGCGAGGCTCTCGGGTATTTCAAGCCAGGAGGTTTCAGGCGCCGACTACATCTGGGCTTTCCTGAAAGACAATCCGCCGGCGCATGACTGAACCTGATGCGCACAAGTTAAGCGTCGGTCTGAGCCAACCATCATGCCGATTTTCAGGAGTTAAGAGAATGAGCCTTTGGAGTTTAAATCAGCTGAGCCGGCATGCGCCGCACGCGATCCGGGTTGGCGCTCCTCTTGCAGTGGCTGCCTTGATGCTCGCATCGTGTTCGGCGATGCCGCGGGCTCAGGCGCCTGGGCAACCTGCAGTCAGCCTCGAACGACGGGTCGAAGAAATTTCGATCAGGGTGCGTGATGGCCGCGAACTGAGCGCGGTCGTGTCCCGGCCAGCTATACCGGGGCGTTACCCTGTCCTGCTGACCGTTCACGGCGGGCTTGGAGACCGGCCGATCGATGTCATGCGCGATCTGGCCGCCCCCGACAGCGACAGTCCGACCGTCCAGATGTTTAATCAGCAGGATTGGGTCATTCTCGCGCCTGACTTCCGGGATACCTGGTTCGGTGCAGAAGAGACCGACATTGTTGATGCGGTAGCCTTCGCCCGGAAGCTACCTGACGTCGATCCGCAAAAGGTCGCCGTATTCGGTGGCAGCAATGGGGGGCGTCTGTCCCTGAGAGCGTCGATCCTGTCTCCTCAGTCGATGGACTGCGTCGTAGCCGGCTCGCCCTTTCTGACCAATCCTGTTGTCTTTTTTGAAGGAGAGCTGTCACAGGCGCCGTGGTCTGAAGCCTCGGCGCGCGCGCAATCCTGGATGTCCGCCGCCCGAGACCGGCTGCATGCGTCTGTCAGACGCGCGGCCGAAAAAACCTCATCTGCCTATGTGGCATTTCTGAGGGATCATTCGGTCGAAGAGAACGCAGAGCGGATAGAGGCACGTGTCCTGCTTCTTACCAGCCGCGCCGATGAGCAGGTGCCGCATGATTTTGTGCAGGGGCTGATTGAACGGCTTAGTACCGCCGGAAATCCGGCGGAAGTGCTCACGCTTGAGCAGAGCCTGCATGGTTTCTATTGGGGGCGCGAGGGTGACTTTGGCGCACGTTCCGGGCGCGGAGAAAAGACGCCGGCACAGCTCGAGGAAGAAGCGCAGACACGCCAGAAAGTGCTCAGCTTTCTTAACCAGTGCTTTGAAGGTTAGAGGGATTAGGGTTGTTCAGTGCGCGGCGACGGGGAGGAAGTGACAGAGGGGTCACATCGCTTGGCTTAAGGGGGCAGTCACAGGCATGGCAGGTATACCTCACGTCGACAAGGATGATCCTCAGCGCGCTGGCTGCGTATCCGGAACGCGTTGCGTTTCGGCTTGGTACGCAGAGCCTGACATACCGAGCCGCGCTCGATCTGATTGGTCGAATACAGGGAGTGACGGCCCTGTCTGGGGTCAGGCGAGGCGATGTTGTCGCCGGTCTGACGAGCAATCGTATATAAGCATGGTGCGCTGGGGTTGCCGCCCACGCGCTTGGTGCCATCACCGCGCCTTTGCATCCCTCAGGATCGTTTCAGGATCATATGAACCAGATCGAAGACACCGAGGCGTCTTTTCTGCTGATCGATGTTGATCGCTATCGCGATCGTGCAGCACAATTGGCCGGCGTAGGATCGCTCAAGAAAATTTTTTCGCTTGGTGAAGCGGGAATCGGATCTGATCTGCTTGAAGCGGCGCAGCCGAGTGTACATTCGGCGGTTGATATGTCGTACCTGGGCGATGTGGCGTCTCTGAACTACACCGGAGGCACATCTGGTCGCGCCAAGGGTGTCGTGAGGACACATCGCGAATTGTCTGCAGGTTTGGCCTGTATCCTGGCAAATTTTCCCCTGCCGCGAGCGCCGGTCTTTCTGACGGCCGCACCAATTTCTCACATGGCAGGGCTGTTTGTCGGGCCGGTGCTCCGCTGCATTGCGCCCCTCACGGGTTCAGTCCCGTCACAAGCTGGCCTTTCGGTCCGGCGTCGACGGGAACAAGGGGTTACCGCAAGACAGCCAAGGAAACGAAAAGGAGACCCCCGTGGCCAACGTACTCGGATCTGTAACCGAAACCCAAACGGGCTTCGAAGGCGGCCTCGAGATTCTGAGCTTGTCCGCTGTGATCCGTATCAAGAAGAACGCTGAGAAAGCAGGCGAAGGCCAGCCCGACGACCGGATGTTCTCCGGCGAGGCTTCGGCGAAGACCCCCGCGCACATCGCGTCGCAAGGCGAGAGGCTCGGGGCGCGAATACGTCTCCATCACCCTCGCAGACCCCCAGATCGGCTCAGGAAAATCCATGCAAGCTTCGCCCCGGTCACAGGCAAGAAGGGGCGCCGCTTTATTCTCTGCCCACCCCCCCCCCGCGGCTAAGCGGACAGTCCAAAACGGTCGTGCTGCCGCGGAGAAGCATCGGGGTTAGCTTTTCGTGCCTTGAGGGCAGATCGGCCGGCGTCTGGGCCGGGGGGGGCTCAGTTCCAGTCCAGTAAACCCAGTCCCGGAATGTCCCGGAAGTCCTCTGCATTCAGAGTGATCAGCGTAGCGTGGTGCGCCAGCGCCTGCGCCGCGATCATCCGGTCAAGGATCTTCCGCCTCGAATAGCCCGCCTCAGCGAGAATGTTCGCATAGAATCTGGCCGCCATGTCGTCAAAGGCCAGCGCCGGTATGGCTGCAATGATGACATCGAGACGCGCACGCCGGATCGCGGCGTGTTGCGGAACCCGGTACACACCGCCCTCCAGTTCGACCCGGGTGATGATCGACATCAGAATGCCGTCGCCGATTTCTCCGAGCCGTCTCGTCACGCCTGCATCGCCATCGCGCAGATGGATCGCAACATTTGTGTCGATGATGAAGGCCATATTAAAGCGCGTTCCGTTCGGGCAGGGGCTCGGTCTCGCGGATTTCGATCTCAGGCGGCACTGGCAGGGCTTGCAACCGGCTCAGCATCTCGGTGACGGTCATCCGGGCCGGATAGAGCGTCATCACGTCGCCGGAGCGCACGATGATGAGTTCGACCCCGTCACCGAAAGCCACGTCTTTCGGAAGCCGGACGGCTTCACTGTTCCCGCTTTTGAAGGTTCGGCTACGTGCGACGGTCATGGGGTCCATACTACATGATATACGTGTATATACTGCTTTGAGATTTGACCGTCAAGCTTGCGTCCGGTTTTCCATAAGTCGCATTCGCGCCCGGTCCCGGGCGCGAATGCGACTTATACCAACCTGCGCTGAGCATCATCCATGAGCCCGGTCCCGGAGACCAATGGACATGATTTTCCATGGTCGCTGTGCGAGCTTTTCCCAGGCTTCACAGCATAGGGCAAAGATCGGCTCGTAGTCAGTCAACACGCGATTTGAGAGCCAGTTGTCGCGCATGTACTGCCAGATGTTCTCGACCGGATTGGGCTCGGGAGATTTCGCTGGCAGCGGCAGGCGGGTGATGTTGCCTGGCACAACGCGTCTGGGCGTGGTGTGCCAGCCCGCCTGATCCATGAGGATGACGGCATGTGCACCGGGGGCGACCGCTTTGCTGATCTCGGCCAGGTGCAGGTTCATCGCAAAGGTATCGCACCATGGCAGAACCAGCCCGGCGCAGGTACCGCGCGCCGGGCAGATCGCGCCAAAGATGCAGGCCCATTTCGTGCGCTGATCGTGCGGCGCGACGGGGCGTGTGCCGCGCCGGGCCAGGCGAACCTCTACCTCCCGCAGCTTCGCAATGATCTCTTCAGGCTTGGCTCTCTTGTCCTTGTCTCAACTCCATAATCGCAGCCGGGACTGACTCAAATACTGGACCACTTTCCGGGAGGCAGACCAAGCGCTTCAACTGTGTCAACCTGCAGCTGACGGAAGACGATCTCGACCGGCTTGAAGCCGATCCACACGAAGCTGCTGCCGCCCACGTCAGGCTTCTTCTTCGGCGAATCCGACGGTTCCCAAATCGAGGATGACCTCGAGTTTGTCGCCAAGGCGCGCGACGCGATCGCGGCGGGGCTGACCGTCTCCGGCTCGTCGGGGGGGTAAGCACTCCGAGCGGGAGCGGCCACTGGTCGCTCTCGCTTGAATGCCAGTTTTTCAGGATTGCCGGAAGAGATTGTCGAGAAGCGCTCGCTGTTCTGCGTGCTTGTCGGGATTGTCCTGCTTCAGCCTGGCGAGGTTCCGGACTTTCCAGCGCACCGCCGGGAGGGCGCCCGCATCGGGCAGGCCGATGGCAGCGAAATCCGGCTCCGCATCGTGCAGCGACAGCAGAAAGTGCTGCACGCTCTCGTCGAGCCGGGTGGCGATATCGCCGATCAGGCGTTCGCGCGCCGCTGCAAGATCGTCAAGACTGACCGGGCCTCTTGTCATGCCCTCGAATTCTTTCGTGAACAACTCTTCGAGCGGCGCGCGGGTGGGACGCAGGCGCTCGTGGGGCGGACGCGGAGAACTCGCGACATAGACGAGAAACGTCCGGAACAGCGCGTCGGTCAGCCCCTCATTCTCGCAGAGCAGTTTGATATCGAAGAGGTCGCGGGGATGCTGGCGGTCGAGCGCCGCGTGCATCTTGCCCGCGAACAGATCCTCGAGGGCGAGGACGCATTTCAGCAAAGCCGAAGCGGTCTTCGACCGTTTCCATTACGCGCATCTGCCGGGGTTCATTGACCACGCCGCGGGTCACGGGCGAGGTCTCCACCTTGATCTCGGTGGCCCCCTGCCGGAGCAGGATGCGCGTTTCACCGCCGCCGCCAGGCTGGATGCGGTGAGCGCGGGATGTTGGCTTCGATGGCATCCGCGATGCGGCCCAGCGCAGCATTGATGTCGGCGAGGCTTTCTGCGCGGTCTTTGACCGGCAGATAGGTCAGATCGATATCGACCGACAGGCGCGGTAGATCGCGGTAGAAGAGATTGATGGCCGTGCCGCCCTTGAGGGCGAAGCACGCCTCTTGCGCCACGAAGGGGAGCGCGGCGACCAGCAGCCGGACCTGATCCTCATAAATCTTAGCCGCCACTGGCCGTTTCTTCCCTGTCGTTCAAAAGGTCATGGGGGACCGTGATGCGGTAGACCGGATGTAGCCGTCCGCCTTTGACCAGCGAACGATCGCCGCTGCCGAGGTCGATGCTTTCGCGGTCGAGATGTTTGAACCAGGCGTGGCCGTGGCGTTCGGCGAAAACAAAAAACAGACGCTTCGCCTTGACCGACTTGCAGGCGGTCAGCAGCGCCGTCAGGCGGCGCGGACGTAAATTGACAAGGCTCTGGAAGACGACATCAACGCAATGAAAGCTCTCCTGGTCCGGCAGCTCGTCCAGCGCCTCAAGGATCGCCCGTTCGGGCGATGACAGGCGCAGCGACCAGTCCCACCCATCCCGGCGCGGACCGTCAGCTTCGCCCGAAGATGTGCTGGTCTCGTCTATGCCGAGATCAGCACCGCCGAACAGTCCCGTTCTGCGCAGGTGCAGGGGCGCAACGACCAGCGACTGATCGAGCCAGCCCGGAAACCGGGGCGCATACAGACAGACCGGCTCGCTGCCGCCGAGCGCGAGATAGTGGCGGTGGCCCAGCTGCTGCAACGCAGTCATTCCGCCGACATGGACGGGAAGCTTCATGATCGTTTGCATTGACTGGACGAGGACGCGCCAGTCCTGCTTTATCCCGGGAGGTGGCGTACCTGGACGCTGGTAAAGGCCGTGTGCGACATGGCGCAGCCAGCCTGAACGGACATAGTCGGCGGTGGAGGACCGGCGCACGCCACGGGCCGTCAGCCCCCTGCTATCGACATAGAAGCCGGGCGGCAAGGTATTGAGCAGGCTCTTCAGGCGCATGTCTTTTTGTTCGTTCATAACGAACAATACGTCATTTTTTTAAAGTCGAAGCAACAAGGCCTTTGGCAGGTCGCGGATTTGCCCGGTTTTACCGTACTTTACGGTCAGTCTGTAATGCTATTACTCACGTCGGACTTTTTAATTGTCATCAGTATACTGGCAGCTGGCGCGAAGACCTTACGCTTTCTTACGCTCATTGGCTCGCCTATCTCTGGATAAACGCCGGCGCGCCGGACACCTATTCGTTTGATCTGGAGCGACGGCTTGCGAACGCCGATCAGGTCGCAGAGACAAAGCGTCTAACCCGGATTTCTCACATTGGTCCGGAATCGAGTTCGATTTCCGGACGGATGCGTGATCGAAGATTTACGGCGCGGCGCGGGATAGGGCTGTCCGATCACCGGCCGGGTCTGGCGGTGTCGGGTGGGTTTTTTGTGATCTCGGTTGTTGATGGGAAGGGCGAAGCGGGGGCTCTCAGGCGATGCATTTGTCGCCGGTGAGCCTGGCCCCACTCCACAGCCCAGGGATGACCTGACGCCATGGCGAACCGGATGCGCCTGACCGAGACAAGGACGCGCGCGACGGCGTGCCGTTTGCCAGCCCCAATGGCCTCTGCAATCTCTCCCGTCTCTCGGTCTGGTGGCTGAGGCTTGGCAATGCGATCGAGCGCATCCGGCCAGGCCATCCCCAGCAGAACGGTCGCCATGAACGCATGCATCTCACCCTGAAGAATGAGACCAAAAAGCCGACCGCCGCAAATCATCTCCAGCAGCAGGACCGCTTCGATCACTTCATCCGGGAGTTCAACACTGAACGCCCCCATGAAGGCCTCGCCATGGCCTGCCCGGCGACGGTCTATACCCCGTCACCCCGACCGTTCAGCGGCCTGCCCGACATCGACTACCCGTTCCACGATCACGACGCCCTGATCACCGCCTGCGGCAGGCTCTGCATGCACAGGAAGAAAATCAACATCTCCACCGTGCTCGCCGGTCAGCGTGTCGGCCTGAGGGAGGTTGATGACGGCATCTGGCTCGTCTCGTTCATGCAACATGACCTCGGATACGTTGATCTCGAGGCAAGGACATTACAGACTGTCGACAACCCGTTCGGGGCGAAAGTGTAACCTATCTCTCCGGAACATTCTTTTACCTATGTGTCCGGGTCGGACACATGAAAACAATGGTCGGAGCGGCGGGATTCGAACCCACGACCCCTAGTCCCCCAGACTAGTGCGCTAACCGGGCTGCGCCACGCTCCGACCGAGCGCGCTGTATAGGCAAAGCCCACCGGGCCTGCAACCGGGATAATCCCGCAGGCGGTGTCGCGCGGTCCGCGGGAACGCGGCAGGCGTGCCGGGGCGGGATCGGGCCTGCTGAACCACTGGCCGGACAGGATGATCCGGGCCGCCCTCAGCGGCATAGGGTCCTCCGGCCTGGAAAGCCTCCCTGGCCTGTCCGAGCCTGCCGGGTGCGGCCACGGCTGGCCGCGCGTGCGGGAGGGCAAGGATGGCGGCGCTCCCGGCCCGAGCCCGCTCAGCGTCTCGCCCCGCCAGCCGGAGAGGGGCGCTCATCCGCGCCCGAGAGGTTGACCGCGTCGATCCTGCCGGCCGCGGCGAGGGCAAAGGCATAGTCTATGGCGGCCTCCTTCAGGCCTTCAAACCGGCCCGAGGCCCCGAAATGGCCCGAGTCGAGATTGATGCGCAGGAAATAAGGGCCTGCATCGGGCGCGTCATGGCGCAGCCTCGCCGTCCACTTTGCCGGCTCCCAGTAGGTGACGCGCGGATCGGTGACCCCGCCGGTGATCAGCATCGGGGGATAGTCGCGCCGCGACACCTGGTCATACGGGCTGTAGGCGAGGATCGTGTCATAGGCCTTTTCGTCCGTGAGCGGATTGCCCCATTCGGGCCATTCCGGCGGGGTCAGCGGCAGGCTTTCGTCAGACATCGTATTCAGCACATCGACGAAGGGCACGGCGGCAATGATGCCGCCGAACAGGGACGGGTCGAGATTGACGGCTGCGCCCATCAGCAGGCCGCCGGCCGAGCCGCCCTGGCCGATCAGCCGGCCGCGTGCGGTATAGCCCTGGTCGACCAGGTACTGTCCCGCCGCCACGAAATCCCGGAACGTATTGGTCTTTCTCCCGAGCTTGCCATCGAGATACCACTGATAGCCCTTGGCCATCTCGCCGCGCGGATTGACGATGGCATAGATGAAGCCGCGGTCGACCAGGCTGAGACGGCCCGTCCGGAAGTCTGCCGGGATGGTGATGCCGTAAGCGCCATAGCCATAGAGCAGGACCGGCGCGGTGCCATCGACCGGCGTGTCCCGGCGGCGCAGCAGGGTGACGGGCACGCCTGCGCCGTCCCAGGAGGGCGCCTCGATCCGCTCGACGACATAATCGGCCGGGTCATGGCCGGAGGGCACCTCCCGCATCTTGCGCAGCACGCGCTCGCGGGTCTCGAGGTGATAGTCGAACACCTGGTCGGGCGTGGTCGGCGAGGCATAATCGAAGCGCAGCACAGGCACGTCATACGGGTAGCCCCCGTCCAGGCCGAGGTCGTAGGCGGCTTCCTCGAAGCTGAGCACATGGCTTTCGGCCATGCCGCGCCTGTGGATCACGATCCGGGGCAGGCCGGCCTCGCGCTGCATGATGGCAAGATAGTCCTTCTGCGCATGCATGCCGAGCAGGAGCGTGCCGGGCCGGTGGGCGATCACCTCCTCCCAGTCCTCGCGGCTTGCCGCGCTCATCGGGGCGCGCATCAGCCTGAAATCGACTGCGCCGCCATAATTGGTCAGGATGTAGAACTGGCCGTCCCAGTGGGTGACGGCGTATTCATTATCGGCCAGACGCGGGGCGAGGGTGCGCAGGCGGGGGCTGAGCTCACCGGCCGGGAACCAGTGCACCTCGCTGGTCGTGTGCCCGCCGGTTGTGATGAAGATCACCTCTTCGCTTTCGCTGGTCTCGAGGCCGACGAAGAAGCCGGGATCTTTTTCTTCATAGATCAGCGTATCCAGGCCGCTGGCGAGGTTGCGCTGGTAGACCGCGCATGGCCGGCCGCTCTCGTCGCGCTTTACCCAGAAGATGGCCTCGCCGGTAGCGCTCCATTCAAACGGGCCATAGGCGCCGGCGATCACCAGGCCGGTATCTTCACCGGTTTCGATGTTCTTGACACGGATCTCATAATACTCGCTGCCCTTGGTATCGATGCCATAGGCCAGGAGGCGGTGATCGGGTGAGGGCTCGATATCGCCGAAGGCAAAATAGTCCTTGCCCGCGCCCATGGCGTCGCCGTCCAGGAGGAGGGTTTCCGGAGCGGCCGGATCAAAGGCGGCCGAGGCCGGACGGCGGGCATAGAGGGCGTATTCGCCGCCTTCGCGGAAGCGCGTGTAATAGGCCCAGTCCCCGTCGATCGAGGGCACGCCCGTGTCATCCTCCTTGATGCGCCCGCGCATCTCGGCCAGCAGCGTCTCGCGCAGCGCCGCGGTCGGGTCTTCGAGGCGGGTCTTCGTGTAGGCGTTCTCCGCTTCGAGATAGCTGCGGATTTCCGGCTTCAGCAGGGATGGCTCACGCATCACCTCCTGCCAGTTTTCGTCCTTCAGCCAGCTGTAAGGGTCATTACGGGTGCGCCGGAGCTGGGTGATCTCATGATCGATGCGGGCGGCCGCAGGCGGCGCCGGCAGGGCTGGAGCAGCCGGAAGGCTCGGGGGCTCGGCGGTGTCTCTGGTCATCATACATCCGGTTAACAGGGTTGCGGCGGCTACCAGGCCGGCAACAGGGGCAGCACGGCGCATCAGGGGCTGCGCGTATCGACGGGCATCAGGCGCGATGACGCCGGCGGGGCCTGCCTGGTCCTCATTCGGAGGGGCGGAAATTGAGCACCGCGCCGTTGATGCACCAGCGCTCGCCGGTCGGCGGCGGCCCGTCCCGGAACACGTGCCCCTGGTGCAGGCCGCAGGTTGCGCAGTGGCATTCGGTGCGCGGATAGATCAGCTTATAGTCGGTCGAGGTGGCGATGCTGGCCGGATCGATCGGCTGCCAGTAGCTTGGCCAGCCGGTGCCGGAGTCGAACTTGTGCTCTGACGACCAGAGCGGGGTATCGCAGCCCTTGCAGTGATAGATGCCGGCGCGTTTTTCGTCCTGGTAATTACCCGGGGTGAAGGCCCGCTCGGTGCCATCCCTGACGCCGACCCGGTAAGCCTCGGGATCGAGGATCGCGCGCCATTCGGCGTCGGTGCGTTCAATCTTGGCCTTGTGCATCGGGGGCGCTCCTTGTCCTGTGCGCCCCCAATATAGGGTCTGTCTCAGCCGTAGAGAACGGTAATCGACTCGGCGACCAGGGCCGGGCGGTCCTTGCCTTCGATCTCGACGGTGGCTTCCATCTTCATCTGCTTGCCGCCGGACTTGGCTTCGACCGACAGGCATTTCTGGCGCAGGCGCACGCGTGAGCCGACCGGTACCATATTGGTGAAGCGTACCTTGTCCGAGCCATAATTGATGCCGCGGGTGACGCCCTCGACGCGCAGGACTTCGGCGCCCAGCATCGGCAGCAGTGAGAGGGTCAGGAAGCCGTGTGCTATCGGGCCGCCCATCATCTGGGTGGCTTTTTCGACATCCACATGGATCCACTGATGATCGCCGGTGGCGTCGGCGAACAGGTTGACGCGGTCCTGATCGATCAGGTGCCAGTCGGACACGCCGACTTCCTGGCCGGCGAGCGATTCCAGATCGGCATAGGCAATTCTGCGGGGGTCGGCCATGGGGTCCTCCTTGTAAAGGCGTCGTGTCTGTACGGGTGACTGTTCTGGCGCGCCCGGGCGGGTTCGGCAAGGTTTACGATGGGTCAGGGCAGGCAGTTGACGCCGGCCCGGCGCCCCGCGAGGGTGACGGGCCGCTCCCGGAGACCGATTTGGACCTCAAGACTGCGTTCAGCTTTTCCGTCCGGCCCGGCACGGCCGGGCATGCCCGCCTCCTTTACTGGGGCCTGCTGCTCGGGCTCCTCCTGCCGGGTCTCAATCTGATCGCTGCCGGTCTGGCCTGGCTTGCCCGGACGCGCGGGGAGGAGGCGGTGCGTAGCCATTATGCCAACCAGGTCAGCCTGTTCTGGAAAAGCGTGCTCTATATCGCGGCCGGTCTGTTGCTGACCTACGTCCTGATCGGCGTCCTGGTGCTGATTGCAAGCCTGGCCTGGTACATGCTGCGGATCGGCCGGGGGCTGAGGGCGCTCGGTCAGGGCGCGCCGGTTCAGAACCCGGACGGGTGGCTCCTCTGAACGGTCAGCGGGGGCTGTCATCCGGGCCTGCCAGAGACCGTGCGCCCTCTGCCTTTCCCGGGAACCGGCGCTGCGTGATCCGGAGGTGGTCGCCCGGGCCTTCAGGCAGGGATGTTCTGTGCCTTCAGCTCAGCGGCTCAGGACGCAGGCACGGGCTGGTCATCAGGGCCGTGCCTGCGCCCTGCCATATGCGCGCGACGTGGCCGTCGAAGACCGTATCGGCGGAGATGAGGGAGACGTTCATGAGTTGCGCTGTGGCGAGGATAAGCCGGTCGAAGGGGTCGCGGTGATCCCAGTCCATCAATCCCGCCCGCACGCAAATCTCGGGTGTAGACGCCGCTGGCATGCCGCCCTGCTCTGACAGAAGCCCGTCCAGGCGCCTGACAAAGGGCGCCATTTCAGGCCATTTTCCGAGCCGGACCGTCTGAGAGATTTCTAAAAAAGCTGATCGGGCTGACCAGCACCCGTTCGGCTTGCGCACTCTCTGTCTGCGCGGCGGGTGACAGCCGGTTGTCTGAAGACAAACTCCAGGTCCGTGCCTGCCTATCGGGCAGGACGGCGGTCACGCATGGGGCGCCTCACCGCGTCCTGGCTGGCCTTCCCGGGCGGCGAGATCCTCCTCTGTCGCCGGCTCCGGGAGGTCTGGTCCCGGACCCAATGCGGCGCCCGGCGCACCATTGGCGTGTCGCCTTTGGCGATCACGGTCTCCTCACCTGCCATTGCGGCTTCGATCAACCGGGACAATTGGGTCTTGGCATGGTGAATGGTGACCTGTCGCATCATCGCCTCCCGTTTACGGCCATGTCAGCTTAGTCAGATCAGCCGTGAACAGTCTTCGGCTTAAGAGACCCTGTCTGGTCAGGACTTGAAGGGATGGCCATCACCGGCAAAGCGCAGGTCCCGGCGAAAGGCGGGATCCGGCAGGCCGTTTCGCAGGACCAGACCTCCTTCAGCCTGCGGCGCGAAGGTCTCCCTTTAGCCGATCAGCCTGAAGCCTGCGCGGGGGCGGCGATCAGGGGCCGGGCGGCTCGGCCGGGCGCTCCCGCCGCTCGACATATCGGGCCGGGATGATTAAGTATTACTTCGTCCAGGCAAGTAAGGATTACCGTCATGCCCACACGGCTTACCCAAAAAGGACAGGTCACCATCCCAAAGCATGTGCGCGATCACCTGGGCCTGCGTCCGGGTAGCCAGATCCGTTTCCGTATGGATCAAGATGGGCGGGCCTTCCTAGAGCCCGAGCCAGCTGCCCCCCCTCGCTCGAGCCGGTTTGCTGTCCTGCGCGGTACAGCAAATGCCGGATTGAGCACCGAGGAGATCCTCGCCCTGACCCGCGGTGAGGGAGAGTGACGGGCACACTCGTTGATAGCAGCGTCTTGCTCGACCTCGTGACGGATGATCCGGTCTGGGGGGCATGGTCCTTGCGCCATCTTGATGCAGCCGCTGGCCTCGGCCCTGTGCTGATCAACCCGGTCGTCTATTCCGAGGTATCGGTTGGCTATGCGCGCATCGAAGATTTCGACCGGCTGCTGGCGGATGCAGGCCTGCCCGTGGCGGAACTTCCCCGGTCGGCCTTGTTTCTCGCAGGAAAGGCCTTTCTGAGGTATCGTCGGACAGGTGGGCTGAGAACAGGCGTGTTGCCGGACTTCTTCATCGGTGCGCATGCCGCCATAACCGGCATGCGCCTGCTCACCCGCGACGCAGCCCGGGTCGCCAGCTACTTTCCCACGCTCGATCTGGTCACGCCGCCGGTTAAGTAAGGAGCGGTTCTGGCACTGAAGCGACGCACCACGTTCCGGCGCATCCCCAAACGCTATTGCGCGGGGGTCACCTCGCTTAAGCTCAGTTGCCCTGACAATGCCAGCGCCAGGCCTTGCGGTGTCGAAGCCGCCCGGCGCGTCACTGAGCGGCTCAGGAAGGAACGCGGGCGTATCAGGGCGGCGGGTGCTGTCAGGCAAACGGCAACTTGTTTCAGCCTTGCCCTTACGCCTGGGTGTCAGGCTGTAAAGAGGTCCCGCCCCTCAGCCCCTTGCGGCGCCGGGAACGTCCTGAACCCGGAGCGGCCGTAAAGCTGCCTTTCGGGTTTAAAATGGTTGTGTGCGGACGATCAGAGGACCAGGCCACTTTCAGCCTGAAGCCGCCGCGAGGCGGCCCCCGCGGGTGATCCGGCCCTTGTCCGGCCGGCGCGGGGGCGGCGGTCAGGGGCCGGGCGTTCCTGCCGCGCCGGCGAGCGCGGCCAGGAAGTGGTAGGATGCCTTCGGCGTCCGCTTCAGGGTCTGGTAATCGATATGCACGATCCCGAAGCGGGGCCCGTAGCCCATCGCCCATTCAAAATTATCGGTCATCGACCAGACGAGATAGCCGCGCACGTCTGCGCCCGCCCGGCGCGCCTCGGCCACGGCGCCGAGGTAGCGGCTGAGATAGGAGACGCGTGCGTCATCCTCGACGCGCCCCGCCGCGTCCGGCCCGGCCTCATCGGCCATGCCGTTCTCGGTCACATAGACCGGCAGGCGGTAGCGCTGCGATGTCTCGGTGAGCGTCTCGCGGAAGGCCTCGGGTGAGACGTGCCATCCCATCAGGGTCGTCTCGGCCCCTTCCGGCGGGTTTGCCGAGCGGAATCCGAAGGCGTTGGCGCGCGCCGCGGCGTATTGCGGCGAATAGTGATTGAGCCCCAGCCAGTCGAGCGGCGCATAGATCGCCGCCTCATCATCCGGCCGGACCCGCTGGCCCATCCAGGCCCGCGTGACCGGGTCGTACCGGCCCAGAAAGACCGGATCGGCGCTCGCCCGGTTCATCGCTGCGTCCATCTTCACCGCCGCCTCGCGGTCGGCCTCAGTGTCCGTCACGGGGCGCACCGGCTGAAGGTTCGGCACAGAGCCGATCCTGGCGCCTGCCGGCAGGTCGGCGCGCAGGCGGCGCACCGCCGCGCCATGCGACAGGTTGACGTGATGGACCGCGTCGAGCCAGGCCTCCCGGTCACGCATGCCCGGCGCATGTACGCCCGCGCCGTATCCCAGCATGGTGAACATGTTCGGCTCGTTGAAGGTTGCCCAGTGGCCGATCCGGTCGCCGAGCCGCTTCGCCAGCAGCCCGGCATAGTCTGCAAACAGCGGCACGATCTCCCGGTTCGTCCAGCCCAGCCCGGCCTTGTGCAGGGCCAGCGGCAGGTCCCAGTGATAGAGGCACAGCCAGGGGGCGAGGCCGGCGCTGAGCAGCGCGTCGGTCAGCCGGTCATAGAAGTCCAGCCCCGCCGCGTTCGGCTGGCCCCGGCCCTCGGGCAGCACACGGCTCCAGGACACGGAGAAGCGGTAGGCGGTGAAGTTTGCCGCCTTCATCAGCGCCACATCTTCAGCATACCGATGATAATGGTCGCAGGCGACATTGCCCGTATCGCCGTTCTTTACCCGGCCGGGCTCGGCGCTGAACGCATCCCAGATGCTGGGGCCCCGCCCGTCCTGGTCATGGGCGCCCTCGATCTGGTAGGCGGCGGTGGAGGCGCCCCAGACGAAGTCCTTCGGAAAATCTGCGCGGCTGACCATTCTTTCCTCCCCGGGTGTTCAGGGAGGATGCGCTGAAATCGGGGCCGCAACAAGCCGGGCGCCCGCCAGGCGCGCGCCGCCGGCCCCTCAGACGATCCGGCTGTCCTTGTTGCCCCAGTAGCGGTCCCGGATCAGGCGCTTATAGAGCTTGCCGGTCGGGTGGCGGGGCAGTTCCGGGTCAAAATCGATGCTCTTCGGGCATTTGATCCTGGACAGGTTTGCCTGGCAGTAGGCCATCAGCTCTGCCGCCAGTTCCTCTGAGGGAGCAATGCCGGGCATCGGCTGGATCACCGCCTTCACGGCTTCGCCGAACTCCTCATCCGGCACGCCGATCACGGCGCAGTCGGCGACTTTCGGATGGGTGATGAGGATATTCTCCGTCTCCTGCGGATAGATGTTCACCCCGCCCGAGATGATCATGAACGCCTTGCGGTCGGTGAGGTAGAGGAAGCCTTCGGCATCGACCTTGCCGACATCGCCGAGCGACGACCAGCCGGGGTTTTTCGGGTTGAGGGCGGCCTGGTTCTTCTCCGGCGCATTATGGTAATTGGGCGGGGTCGTGCCGCCGAAATAGACCTGGCCTTCCTCGCCGACGGCCACTTCGTCGCCGTCCTCGTTGCAGATGTGCAGCTCGCCGAGCACCGGCCGGCCGACCGTTCCCTTATGCGTCAGCCAGTCGGCGCTCTTCACCCAGGTCATGCCATTGCCTTCTGAGCCGGCATAATATTCGTCGATCACCGGGCCCCACCAGGCGATCATCTGCTCCTTCACCGGAATGGGGCAGGGGGCGGCGGCATGGATGGCAAACTTCAGGCTTGAGACGTCATAGGCCTTGCGCACCTCTTCGGGCAGTTTCAGCATCTTGACGAACATGGTCGGCACGAGCTGCGAGTGGGTGACCTTCCAGGTCTCGACCTGGCGCAGATAGTCCTCGGGGTCGAACTTCTCCATGATCACGAGGGTTGCGCCGAGGCGGGTGAACGCCATGCACCAGCGCAGCGGCGCGGCATGATAGAGCGGGGCAGGCGAGAGGTAGACCGACTGGTCGCTGGCGCCGGACATGACGCGCGCGATCTGGATCAGCGCATTGTCGGCATCGATCGGCAGGCCGCGCTCGAGTACCGGGCGGATGCCCTTCGGCCGGCCCGTGGTGCCGGAGGAATAGAGCATGTCGGTGCCGGCCATCTCGTCGCCGACCGGTGTTGCCGGGAAGCCGGCGACATGGCTTTCCATTTCGGCAAAGCCTTCGATCGCTCCGTCGATCGACCAGGCATGGGCGAGGCCTGAAGCGGCTTTGACGTCGGATGCGACGGCCGCCTTGGAGGCGCTGGCGATCAGCAGTTTCGCTCCCGAATCCTCGAGGATATAGGCGACTTCCGGTGTCGTCAGGCGCGAGGAGATGGCCACATAATAGAGCCCTGTGCGCTGCGCGGCCCAGCAGATCTCAAAATAGCGCGGTGAGTTTTCGGCAAAGATCGCGATCGTGTCGCCGGGCGCGCAGCCGGCCGCGCGCAGGGCATGGGCGATACGGTTGGAGCGCTCGTCGAGCTGCCTGAAGGTGATCACCTCGCCCGAGCCGGACATGATGATCGCCGGCTTGTCAGGATGCGACTTGGCGTGATGACAGGGGTGCATGGGTTTCCTCCGGGGGATGGTTCAGGTCTGGATCAGGGTTCCATGGGTCCGTTGAACTGGCGGGCGAAGAAATCATCCTTCTTCCAGAGCGGGCGCGCGTCCTGATTGGCAAGGGCGAGCGCGATCCGGGCGTTCAGTTCGGCAAAACGGGCGGCGGCATTGAAGTCGAGGGCGTTCGACATGTCGTCGGACGGGCGGTGGTAGTTCTTCGCCAGATGTTCGGCATTGGCCGCCTCGCCGCCATTCTGCATGCCGGGTGTCAGGTAGACTGAGGGAATGCCGGCTTCGACGAACCGGAAATGGTCAGACCGGGTGAAGAAGCCCTGTTCGGGCGACGGGTCGGGGCTGAGGGCGAGGTTCATTTCGGCGGCGACCGCCTCGACCGCCGGGGCGATGGTTGAGCGCGGGGCGCCGTAGACGATGACATCGGTGAAGTCATAGGTCAGGACCGGCATGTCGAGGTTGACGTTCGCGACAATTGTTCCGGGAACGGACGGGTTCATGGCAAAGTACTGGGCCCCGAGAAGGCCTTTTTCTTCCGCCGTCAGGGCGATGAACACCACCGTGCGCCGCAGGGGGGGGCCGTTCCTGAGCATGCGCGCGGCGTCGAGCAGGGTTGCGATGCCGCTGGCATTATCGAGCGCGCCATTATTGATGGTGTCTTCCTCGATCGTTTTCGAGATACCGATATGATCGAGGTGGGCGCTGATGAGGATCACTTCATCCTTGAGCGCCGGATCGCTGCCCTCGATCATGCCGATGACATTGGAGGAGGCCACCTGGTCATGCACTGAGCGCTGGCGGATCGAGACGGTCAGGGGCAGGTCGAAGCCGGGCACGGCGCCGCCTTCGGCCTCGGCCGCGGCGATGACGTCCTCCCAGCGGGCGGGCGCGCCTGCAAACAGGAGCGCTGCGCCCTCCAGAGAGACCTGGGCGGATGCGGCGAGGTTGGGCGCGCTGGAATAGGGGGCGCCGTCTGCCTGCAGCCAGGACAGGCTTGCCCCGTCGAGGCGTCCCTCTGCAAGCAGGCGCTGGAAGGGATAGACGCGGCGCGAGGTGGGCGTCTCGAGGCTGATCACGCCGACCGCGCCGCGATCAGAGAGGTTCTTGGCTTTGCGGCTGCCATAGAAGGCGCGCTCCTCGCTCTGGATGCCTTTGGGGGTGCCTGCGAGCATGACCGCGACCTTGCCGCTGAGGTCGAGCCCGGCAAAATCGTCGCGGCCGAGGTCGGGCGCCTCGATGCCGAAGCCGACGAATACGGCGGGCCCTTCGGCCGTGGTTTCGGTTCCGCGCAGGGAGTTGAAGACCACCGCATTGACGTTCTCGGTCAGCGCCAGGGGCGCGCCGGCGGCGTCGCGCACCTCCAGGGCCCGTCCGTCCGGCGCGCGCACAGAGCGCAGGAAGGTGATCTCCTGGAAGTAGGTGTCGTTATCGCCGGCCGGGGCGATGCCGATCTTTGCGAACTCGGCCGCCACATATTCGGCGGCCAGGTCATAGCCCGGCGTGCCGGCCTCGCGGCCTTCGAGTTCGTCGGAAGCCAGATAGGCCATATGGGCCTCGATCGCGGCGCTGTCGGACGCGGGCAGCTGCGGCGCGGGCGGGGCGGCGTCCGGGGCGCAGCCGGAGAGCAGGACGCCAAGCGCGGCGGCAAGCAGGGTGGGCAGTCGGGGCGGGAGCAGCTGCATTGGCGAAAGCCTTTCAGGAGGGGGCGGAGCCGGGCCCCTATCTCTAACGCCCCGTGCCGGCCTGTCCACGACTGACGCGGCGGGAGGGCGCCCCGGCGCCCTGCGGCTGTGTGCCTTGCGCTTATTTCGGAAGTCCGGGTTCTCCGGCCTGGTCGGGATGGGCCTGCACATAGGCGCGCTTCAGCTCGGCGGAGCGGCGGTGCGCTCCGTCCGGGCTCCAGCCCGGCGCATTCACCGCCCGCCGGAGCCAGCGCCCGGGCCGCAGGCCATCCTCAGCGCAGTCGCGCACCAGCGCGGCGAGCTCATGGAAGGCGATGATGAAGGGATTATGGGAGCCGACCGGCCGGACAATTCCGTAAACCGGCTTTTCCTGGTCGAGCTCGGGCACGAAGGTTGCGAACATCCTGTCCCAGAGGATGAACACGCCGCCATAATTAGCATCGAGGTAGCGCGGATTGACGCCGTGGTGGACGCGGTGATGGCTCGGCGTGTTCATGACGGCTTCGAACCAGCCGGGCATGCGGCCGACGGCCTCGGTATGGATCCAGAACTGGTAGAGCAGGTTCAGCCCGCCGACGAAGGCGATCACATAGGGGTGGAAGCCGATCCACACCATCGGCAGGCCCAGGAGGATCAGTCCGGTGAAGGGCCCGAACCAGGGCTGGCGCAGGGCGGTCGTCAGATTGTAGTGCCGGGAGGAGTGGTGGGTCACATGCTCCATCCAGAACCAGCGCATCCGGTGGGCAAACCGGTGCTTCCAGTAATAGACGAAATCATACAGGATGAAGGCGGCCAGCCCGCTCCAGGCGTTGAACGGGATTTCGGCGATCCGGTAGGGCCAGGCCAGCATCATCATCCAGAGCGCGGCGGCCCCGGTTGCGGTATTGACCACGACATTGCCGATCCCCATCGCCATCGAGGCGAAGGCGTCGCGGGTTTCATACTGTCCGGCGACCCGTCCGGTTTTCACCGCCCACCATTCGGCGGCAACGGCCAGCACGAAGACGGGCGCCGCAAGCGTGGTGACCGGGGGAAGCTCGGAGATATCCATGGCCCGCCTCGCTAGCCAAAAATGGCGCCGCCGTCACCCCCCGGTCCGCCCCGGGGGCAAGGCTTGACGGATGCCGGCGGACGGGCTCCCTTCGCGCGCATCAGTCCCAAGCCCCGGAGAAACACATGGCGCGTCCCAAAGAGTTCAAGGAAATCATTCTCGAGATCGAGGACGGCGTCGCCACGCTGACCCTCCACCGTCCGGATAACATGAACGCCTTCACCGGCACCATGATGTACGAGATGATGGAGGCCTTCGACATCACCGACCGGGATGACGCTGTGAAGGCGGTGATCGTCACCGGCCATGGCGAGAAGGCCTTCTGCGCCGGCGCTGACCTCTCGGCCGGGGCCAAGACCTTTGACTATGACGCCCGCGCCGGGGACGGCGAGACGGGCCGCACCTCGCAGGAGGACGTCCAGCGCGATGGCGGCGGCCGGCTGACCCTGCGCATCTTCCAGAGCCTGAAACCGGTGATCGGCGCGATCAATGGCGCGGCGGTAGGCATCGGCGTGACCATGCAGCTGGCGATGGATATCCGCATCGCCTCCGAGACTGCCCGCTTCGGTTTTGTCTTCAACAGGCGCGGCATCAATCCTGAGGCCGCCTCCAGCTGGTTCCTGCCGCGCCTTGTCGGCATCCAGCAGGCGCTTGAGTGGTGCTATACGGGCCGGGTCTTCCCGGCCTCTGAGGCTCTTGCCGGCGGGCTTGTGTCCCGGGTTGTTCCCAGGGCGGAGCTGATGACGGTGGCCCGCGCGCTTGCCCGGGAGATCGCCGACAATACCGCCCCGGTCTCGAATGCCCTGACCCGTCAGATGATGTGGCGCATGCTCGGCGCCCGCCACCCGATGGAGGCCCATATCGTCGATTCGGCGGCGATCTATTCGCGTGGCAAGACGCCGGATGCGAAGGAAGGCGTGATGAGCTTCCTCGAGAAGCGCCAGCCCGTCTATCCGGTGAAGGTCTCGGACGGCATGCCGGACTTCTTCCCGTGGTGGGAAGAGCCGCAGTTTGAGTGGATCGGCGGCAAGGACTGAGCCTGTGCAGTCGCTGCTGCCCCTGGCAACGGATATCGGCGCGCGCCTGAAGGCGCGCGCCCAGACCGTTGCGATTTCCGAATCCTCCGCCGGCGGACTGATCTCTGCGGCCCTCCTTGCGGTTGCCGGCGCCTCGGCCTGGTACCGGGGCGGCGGGGTGATCTACACCCCGCAGGCCTTCCGCGGCCTCATCGGGCTCAGCCGCGAAGACCTCGGCGGGATGCGCTCCTCAACCGAGCCCTATGCCCGCCTCCTGGCGCGCACGATCGCCGGCAGGCTGGAGGCCGACTGGGGCCTGGCGGAAACCGGCGCGGCCGGCCCGGGCGGCAATGGCTATGGCGACGCGGCCGGCCATACCTCAGTCGCCCTCGCCGGCCCGGGAAGGCTCGAAGTCTCCCGCAGCCTGGAGACCGGTCTTTCCGACCGGCCTGAAAACATGCGCCGGTTTGCCCGCGAGGCCCTTGAGCTCCTGCGCGAGGCGCTCGCCTGAACCGGCCGGCTCAGGCCTTCAGCCCCGCCTTCCTCGCCTTTCCTGCGAAAGCGCTTGCCTTCGGCGGCGTCCTTGGGTCAGTTCGGTGCGGCGATTTGAGGAGACGGCCAATGACGGATGCTGGGGCGGCGAGGCGGCAGAAGGGGTTTCTCGGACTGGTGGAGCGGGCGGGCAACAGGCTGCCCGATCCGGTCTTCCTGTTCTTCTATCTGATCCTCATCCTTGTCGCTGTCTCGGTGGTCGCGGCCCTGACGGGCGTGTCGGCCTTCCACCCGACCCAGGTCAATGAGGACGGCTCGCCTCAGCAGGTTGCGGCCGCAAGCCTGCTCTCCCCTGAAAATCTCCAGCGTCTGTGGGTCGACATGCCCAAGACCTTCACCCACTTCCATCCGCTCGGCTATGTGCTGGTCGTGATGCTGGGCGCCGGTGTGGCCGAGCGCTCCGGCCTGTTCGCCAGCGGCATGCGCGCGGCGGTCAGCGGCGCGCCGACCGCGCTGCTGACCCCGGTGATCGCGCTGATCGCGATGCTCTCGAACCATGCCTCGGATGCCGGCTATGTGGTCCTGATCCCGCTCGCGGCCATTCTCTACGCCGCTGCCGGGCGCCATCCCATCGCCGGGATTGCGGCGGCCTTTGCAGGTGTCTCGGGCGGCTTTTCAGCGAACCTCACACCTGGCCAGCTCGACGCGCTCCTGTTCGGCATCACCCAGCAGGCGGTGGACAATTCCGCTCTGGTGGACGGCCTCAGTGTCAACATTGCCGGCAACTGGTTCTTCATCACGGCCCTCCTGGTCCTTTACCTGCCGATCATCTGGTTCGTGACCGACCGGATCATCGAGCCGCGGCTGGGCAAATGGACGCCGACCGAGGCCCAGGCAAAGGATTTCGGGGACGAGCAGAGGCCCCTCGACGCGGCCCAGCGCAGGGGCCTCGGCCGGGCCGGGCTGGCCGCGCTGGCCGTCATTGCCCTCTGGGTCTTCATGACCGTCGGTCCTGGCACGCCGCTGATCCAGGAAGAGGCCTGCCTTGCGGACGCGATGGCGGCCGGGGAGTGCTCGGTCCATGCCAGGCTTGCACCGCTCTACCAGTCGCTGGTGGCGGCCTTCTTCCTGATCTTCCTCCTGGCGGGCTGGGCGTATGGCGCCGCTGCGGGCACGATCCGCGGCCACCGCGATCTTGTCGGCATGATGAGCGAGGCGATGAAGGACATGGGCTATTACCTTGTCCTGGCCTTCGCCGCGGCGCATTTCGTGGCGATGTTCGGCTGGTCGAACCTTGGTTTCATCGGCGCCGTGCACGGGGCCAATGCGATTGAGGCGAGCGGCCTGCCGCTGCCGGTCGTGCTCGGCCTGCTGGTACTGTTCACCGGTTTGCTCAACCTGTTCGTCGGTTCGGCGAGTGCCAAATGGGCCCTGCTGGCACCGGTCCTGGTGCCGATGCTGATGCTGCTCGGTGTCAGCCCGGAAGGGGCGACGGCGGCCTACCGGGTCGGCGACGGGGCGACCAACATCATCACCCCGCTGATGGTCTACTTCCCGCTGATCCTGATCTTTGCCCAGCGCTGGCAGAAGGATTTCGGCCTTGGCAGCCTGACGGCGCTGATGCTGCCCTATTCGGTCTGGCTGCTGATTTCCGGCATTGCGCTGACCATGGGCTGGTTCTTCCTTGGCCTGGATCTCGGGCCGGGCGCGCCGGTCGGCTTCAGCCTGCCGGAGATCGCGACGCCCTGACGGGTCGCCCCGACCGGGCGCAGCAGACAGAAGCGGCCCGCCCGGCCTCGTCCGGGCGGGCCGTTTGTCTGGCGGCGCGGTCAACAGGGATTGAAGATCGGCTGGCCGGAACAACTTGCCAGATCATATAAATGGATGTTTATACGTTCTGGCATGACCTCCCTTGATGACCTCCTGGACAAACTCAAAGCGGCCGGTGAGCCGACCCGGCTGCGCCTCCTGGCGCTGCTGCGGCGCGACGATCTTTCCGTGGGGGAGCTGGTCCAGGTCCTGGGGCAGAGCCAGCCGCGCCTGTCGCATCATCTGAAGTGCCTCACCGAGGCCGGCCTGGCCGAGCGGCTGCCGGAGGGCGCTTTCGTCTTCTACCGCGCTGCGCGCAGCGGCGCGGGCCTTGCCTTTCTCGACCAGCTGTTTGCCCAGGTCAGCCCGGATACGCCGGCCTTCGAGGCCGATCGCGGCCGGCTGCGCGCGGTCATGTCGGCGCGGGCGGCGTCTGCGGAGGCTTATTTCTCGGGCCTCGCCGAGACCTGGGACTCGCTTCGGGCGCTGCATTTTCCGAATGAGGCGATCGAGGAGGCGCTGCTGGAGCTTGCCGGGCCGGGGCCGTTCCGCCGGCTGGTCGATTTCGGCACCGGGACCGGGAGGATGCTGCTGCTCTTCTCGGGCCGGGCGGGCGAATCAGAGGGCATCGACTTCAGTCACCGGATGCTGACCGTTGCCCGCGCCAATCTGGAGCGGGCCGGGGTCAGCAATGGCCGGGTGCGCTTCGGCGATGTGACGGCGGCGCCGTTCGCGGATGCCTCGGCCGATCTGGTGATCGTGCACCAGGTGCTGCATTATCTGGACGCGCCGGGAGAGGCGATTGCCGAGGCCGGGCGGGTGCTGATGCCGGGCGGCCGGCTCCTGGTCATCGATTTTGCGCCGCATGACCTTGAATTCCTGCGGGCCGAGCAGGGCCATCGCCGGCTCGGGGTGCGCCATGACGCGCTGGCCGAATGGGCGGGGCGGGCGGGCCTCAGCCTCGAGGCGCCGCGCGCCTTCGATCCTCCGCAGCCGGGCGCGCCCGGTCTGACAGTCAATATCTGGCGGGCAACCCGGCCCGCCCTGAGCAAGGCGAGAGCCGCATGATCCGTGCCCTGACACAAGCTGACCGCATTCCGGAGCCGCTGCGCGTCTCGTTCGAATTCTTCCCGCCCAAGAGCGAGGCGATGTCGACGCGCCTCTGGGATACGGTGAAGCGGCTGGAGCCGATGGCGCCGGATTTTGTCTCGGTCACCTATGGCGCGGGCGGCTCGACGCGCGAGCGCACCCATGACACGGTGCGCCGGATCGCTGCGGAGACATCGCTGCGCCCGGCGGCGCACCTGACCTGTGTCTCGGCGACCCGGGAAGAGGTGCTGGCGATTGCCGGGGCCTACTGGCAGGCAGGGGTGAAGCATATCGTTGCCCTGCGCGGCGACCCGCCGGCCGGCATGGGGGCGAGGTATGAGCCCCATCCGGGCGGGTTCCTCGATTCGGTCGACCTGATCCGCGGGCTGCGGGCGCTGCGGCCAGAAGCCGGGCCAGAAGCCGGGCCAGATGGCGCGCGTTTCGAGATATCGGTCTCCTGCTATCCGGAGCTGCATCCGGAAAACCGCGGCTGGGCGGCCGAGATCGCCTTTCTGAAGGCCAAGCAGGAGGCGGGCGCCGACCGGGCGATCACGCAGTTCTTTTTTGAGCCGGAGGTGTATTTTGCCTTTCTCGACCGGGCGCGGTCGGGCGGTGTGACCCTGCCGATCGTGCCGGGCATCATGCTGCAGCCGAACTTTGCGGGCCTGAAGCGGATTGCGGGCCTGTGCGGGGCGAGCGTGCCGCACTGGCTGGAGCGGCTTTATGAGGGCCTTGAGGAAGATGACGAGACGCGCGACCTGGTGACGGCGACGGTGGCGGCCGAGCTTTGCCACAAGCTGCACGAGCGCGGCGTGCGCGACTTCCATTTCTACACCCTGAACCGGGCAAGCCTGGCGCTGTCGACCTGCCGGCTGCTCGGCCTGAAGCCTCAAACCGCAAAGGCGGCCTGACCTGTGGACATCAAGACGCGGCTTGCCCGGCTCGAGGCGGACGCCGCCCGGCGTATCCTGATCCTGGATGGGGCGATGGGCACCATGATCCAGACCTACGGGCTTGGTGAAGAAGACTTCCGGGGCCGGAGGTTTGCCGGCTGGGCCTCGCCGCTGCGCGGCAATAATGACCTGCTGAACCTCACCCGGCCGGACATCATCGCGGCGATCCATGAGGCCTATTACGAGGCGGGCGCCGATTTCGTCGAGACCAACACGTTCAGCGCAACGACGATCGCGATGGCCGATTACCGGATGGAAGCGCTTGCCGACGAGATTGCCGCTGAGGGCGCGCGCATCGCGCGCGGGGTGGCCGACAGGCTGGAGGCGCGCGATGGCCGCCCGCGCGGCGTGCTCGGCGCGATCGGGCCGACCAACAAGACGCTCTCCCTGTCGCCGAAGGTCAGCGATCCGGGCTACCGGGACGTGACGTTTGACGAGGTGCGCGAAGCCTATGCGGCCCAGGCCCGGGCCATGGCCCCCTTTATCGACATGTTCCTGATCGAGACGGTGTTCGACACGCTGAACGCCAAGGCCGCGATCAAGGCGCTGATCGACCTCAGGGCCGAGGCGGGCATTGACCTGCCGGTCATCCTGTCGGGCACGATCACGGATGCCTCCGGGCGCACCCTCAGCGGGCAGACGGCCGAGGCCTTCTGGAATTCGGTGCGTCATGCCCGGCCCTGGGCCATCGGTCTCAATTGCGCCCTCGGCGCCGACCTGATGCGCCAGCATATCGCCGCGATTTCGCGCGTCGCCGATACGCGCGTGATCGCCTATCCGAATGCCGGGCTGCCGAATGCCTTCGGCGCCTATGATGAGACGCCGGACCAGACGGCCGGGCATCTCGGCGAGTGGGCCAGCAGCGGGCTGGTGAACATCCTCGGCGGCTGCTGCGGCACGACGCCGGCGCATATCACGGCGATTGCGGGCGCGGCTCTTGGCAAGGCGCCGCGCGCGGTGCCCGTGCGGGCCCCGGCGCTGCGCCTTTCGGGGCTCGAGCCGTTTGAAGTGGCTTCGTGATGCCCGAGGCGGTGCAGAGCGGCGAGCTGTTTGTCTTCTACGGTCTCCTGAAGCAGGGGGCTGCGGGCCAGCCGGCCGGGCTCGGTCTTGCCGAGGCGGGCGCATTCGGCGCGCCGTGCCGTTTCCTCGGGCGGATGTTTGATCTCGGCGGGTTTCCCGGGGTGGTGGCCGGCGATCAGCTCTGCCACGGCGTGCGCTGGCAGGTCCGCGATGCCGGCATCGTGGCGGCGATGGACGCGTTTGAGGGCGTGACGGAGGACCCGGCCTCGTCTGTCTATCTGCGGGTCAGGACGCTCGTCAGGGATGATGCCGGGGCGCCGACGGGCGAGACGGCCTGGATCTACTGGTATAACCGGTCCGTGGACGCACTGACGCCGGTCGCGGATGGAAACTGGCCGCCGGATGCGGGAAAGGCAAGGCAATGAGCAGAGAGGCTTCCTCCCGGAGCTTCATCAATATCGGCGAGCGGACCAATGTGACGGGCTCGGCGGTATTCCGCAGGATGATCACCGACGGGCGCTATGGCGAGGCCGTCGAGGTCGCGCGCCAGCAGGTCGAGAACGGCGCGCAGATCATCGATGTCAACATGGATGAGGGGATGCTCGACGGCGTCGCCGCCATGACCACTTACATGAACCTGATCGCGGCCGAGCCTGATATTGCGCGGGTGCCGGTGATGGTCGATTCGTCCAAATGGGAGGTGATCGAGGCCGGCCTCAAATGCCTGCAGGGCAAGGGGATCGTCAATTCGATCTCGCTCAAGGAGGGCGAGGCGGTCTTCATCCGGCAGGCCCGGGCCTGTCTGTCCTATGGTGCGGCGGTTGTGGTCATGGCGTTCGACGAGGCCGGCCAGGCCGATACCGCGGCCCGCAAGATCGAGATCTGCCAGCGTGCCTTCCGGATCCTGACCGGGGAGGTCGGATTTGCGCCTGAGGACATCATCTTCGATCCGAACATCTTTGCGGTGGCGACCGGCATCGAGGAGCATAACAGCTATGCTCTGGACTTCATCGAGGCGGCCCGCGTGATCCGCCAGACGTGCCCGGGCTGCCATATCTCCGGCGGGCTTTCGAACGTCTCCTTCAGCTTCCGCGGCAATGAGCCGGTGCGCCGGGCGATGCATTCGGTCTTCCTCTATCATGCGATCCCGGCCGGCATGGACATGGGCATCGTCAATGCCGGCCAGCTCGACATCTATGATGATATCGAGCCGGAGCTGCGCGCCCGCGTCGAGGATGTGATCCTCAACCGGCGCCCGGACGCAACCGACCGGCTGATCGAGATTGCCGGGCGCTATAAGGGCCAGAAGGGCCGCACCCAGGAGAAGGACCTGTCCTGGCGCGAGGCGCCGGTGAACAAGCGCCTCGAATATGCGCTGATCCACGGCATTACGGAATACATCCATCAGGACACGGAAGAGGCGCGCCTTGCGGCAGAGCGGCCCCTGCATGTGATCGAAGGGCCCCTGATGGACGGCATGAATGTCGTCGGCGACCTGTTCGGGTCGGGCAGGATGTTCCTGCCGCAGGTGGTCAAGTCGGCGCGGGTGATGAAACAGGCGGTGGCCTGGCTCGAGCCGTTCATGGAAGAGGAAAAGCTGCGGCTGGGGACGGGCGCGTCGTCGAATGGCAGGGTGCTGATGGCGACCGTGAAGGGCGATGTTCACGATATCGGCAAGAACATTGTCGGTGTGGTGCTGGCCTGCAACGGGTATGACATTATTGATCTCGGCGTGATGGTGCCGGCCGACCGGATCCTGGATACGGCGGTGAAGGAGGGGGTGGATATCATCGGCCTTTCCGGCCTGATCACGCCGAGCCTGGACGAGATGGTCTATGTCGCCAGCGAGATGCAGCGGCGCGGCATGACCCAGCCCCTGCTGATCGGCGGGGCAACGACGAGCCCGGCGCATACGGCGGTGAAGATCGATCCGGTGATCCGCTCGGCGCCGGTGCTGCATGTCGCCGATGCCAGCCGCGCGGTGGGCGTGGTCTCGGCGCTGCTGAACGCGGCCGACCGGCCGGCGCTCGTGGCCCAGACGCGGGCGCGTTATGAGCGGATGCGTGAGGCGCGCAAGGAGGGTCCGCCAAAGCCGCGCCTGGCGCTGGCCGAGGCGCGCAGGGCCGCGTTCCGGCCGGACTGGAAGACGTATACGGCGCCGAGGCCGACTTTTACCGGTGCGCGCCGGTTCGATGAGATCGATCTGGCCACCCTGGCGCGTTACATCGACTGGACGCCCTACTTCTCGGCCTGGGATCTTGCCGGGCGGTTCCCTCAGATCCTGGAGGATGAGGTCGTCGGGGAAGCGGCGCGCGGCCTGTGGCGCGATACCGGGGCGATGATGCAGCAGCTGATCGGCGAGGCCTGGTTCAGGCCCAGGGCGGTCATCGGCTTCTGGGGCGCCAACAGCGTGGGCGATGACATCCGGCTGGAGACGGGCGATACGCTCTTCACCCTGCGCCAGCAGATGCAGAAGGACAATCAGCGGGCCAATTATGCCCTCGCCGATTTTGTTGCGCCCGAAGGCGAGGACTGGATCGGTGCCTTCGTGGTGACGGCGGGGCCGGAAGCTGACGCGCTGGCCGAGGCGTTCCGGGCGAAGGGGGATGATTATTCTTCGATCATGGTCAAGGCGCTGGCCGACCGGTTTGCCGAGGCGATGGCAGAATACATGCATGAGCGGGTTCGCCGCGAGCTCTGGGCCTATGCGCCGGATGAGGCGCTGACGACCGAGGCGCTGATCGCTGAGACCTATCGCGGCATCCGCCCGGCGCCTGGATATCCTGCCCAGCCCGAGCATACCGAGAAGGCGACGCTGTTCAGGTTGCTGGATGCGGAGAAACACATCGGTGTCTCGCTGACCTCCAGCTATGCGATGAGCCCGGCCGCCTCCGTGTCCGGACTATACCTCGCCCATCCGGACGCGGTGTATTTTGCGCTGGGCCGGATCGAGCGTGACCAGGTTGAGGATTATGCCCGGCGCAAGGGCTGGGATATCCGCACCGCCGAGCGCTGGCTCGCGCCGGTGCTCAATTATGACCCTTTCGTGCTGGCCGAGGCATAAGTCAGAGGCCGGAACGCCCTCGCCCGCTGGCCGGGACAGGCCAGGCCCCGTCGCCGCGACGGTTCGGATCTGGCCCGATTCTGGCCGGATCTGGCCGGATCTGGCCGAATCTGGCCGGTCCGGGGCCTTGCCTGTGGAGTTCCTGCACCGGCTCTGGCGAGCCGGGCGCGGATCGCGTAAGCCTGCCAGCGGCCAGACGACGGCCAGAGGACGGCCAGACAAAGGCCAGACAAAGGCCAGACAACCGGGAGACCAGGATGCCCAGACCCCGCCTGCGC
>CAZIGV010000017.1:0-3710 GCA_964538945.1 uncultured Hyphomonas sp. | reverse complement strand
GGCCAGACAAAGGCCAGACAACCGGGAGACCAGGATGCCCAGACCCCGCCTGCGCGGCGAGAATGCCAAGATTGTTGCCACGCTGGGCCCGCGCAGCCGGACGCTGAAGGAGATCCGGGCGCTGGCCGAGGCGGGCGCGGATGTGTTCCGGCTGAATTTTTCCCATGGCAGCCATGCCGATCACCGGGCAACGCTGGAGATCGTGCGCCAGGTGGAGGCCCTGGTCGGCCGGCCGCTGGCGGCGCTGGCCGACCTGCAGGGTCCGAAGGTGCGGGTCGGCAGTTTCCCGGGCGGCGAGATGAAGCTTGCCTGGAAGGGGGAATATGCTCTGGTTGCGGCTGAGGCCACCGAACGCGCCGGGACGATCCCGGTGCCGCACCCCGCGATCCTCGACCAGCTGGAGGTCGGCGACACGGTCCTGGTCGATGATGGCAAGCTGGTCTTCACGGTGATCGCGGCCGGCAAGGCGGCGCGCGTGCGCGCCGATGTGCCGGGAAAGATTTCCGACCGGAAGGGCTTTACGGTGCGCGGCAAGGCGCTGCCGGTGAAGGCGCTGACGGACAAGGACCGGGCGGATCTTGAATTTGCCCTGTCGATCGGGGTGGACCTGGTGGCGCTCTCCTTCGTGCAGTCGGTGGCGGACATTGCGATGGCCAAGGCGGTCATCCAGGGCCGGGCACCGCTGATTGCAAAACTTGAAAAACCGGCGGCGCTCGGCGAGCTGCGCGAGATCATCCAGGCCTCGGACGGGGTGATGGTGGCGCGCGGTGATCTCGGGGTCGAGTATCCCCCCGAAGAGGTGCCGGTGATCCAGCGCCGGATCATCCGGGCGGCCCGGGCGGCCGGCCGGCCGGTGATTGTGGCGACGCAGATGCTGGAATCGATGATTGAGAATTCGGCGCCGACCCGGGCGGAGGCCTCGGATGTGGCGACGGCGATCTATCAGGGGGCCGATGCGGTGATGCTGTCGGCGGAGACGGCGGTTGGCCGGCATCCGGCCACGGCGGTGGCGATCATGTCGCGGATCATCCGTGCAACCGAGAATGCCGAGGATTACCGCCGGTCGCTGCTGCAGTTCGAGGGGACGGCGGTGGAGGCGAGCGCGATTGATGTCATCGCCAAGACGGCGACCGAGATGGCAGAGGCGGAAGGGGCGGCGGCGCTGGCGCTGCGCACCGGGGCGTTTGACCGGCTGGCGCGTTTCTCCCGGGTGCGGGGGGCAAAGCCGATCCTCTACGGATCGATCCAGGATGACCGGGTGCGCCAGGCCTGCCTGTTATGGGGGGTGCATCCGCACAAGCTCGATGCGGGCGTGGAGAACTGGTACCGGGCGCTGATGAAGGCGGCGGGCCTGGAGGGGCGGGTTGCCTATGCGCGCTGGGCGGGGGATGACTTGCGCTTTGCCTGGGAAATCGGGGTCGGCAAGGGCCCGGACGGCAAGCCGATTACTGGCGTATGATCATCTGCCCGCGGCGCACTTCATAGGCATAAAGTTCGCCGAGGAAGCTCATGCCGAGCAGCGATTGCTCAAGCTCGGTGCGCAGGATGACGGCGTCGACATTTTCAACCTCGACCTCGCCGATGCGAATGCTGGCGAGGGTGACATAGGCGCCCAGCACGCTGCCGCCGGCGGTGCGGATCTCGGCATCGAAGTTCAGCTCTTCGGGTTTCAGGCCGAGGCGCTGGGCATCGAAATAGGTCAGGGCGACGATGCTGGCCCCGGTATCGACCAGGAACCGGACCTGGGTGCCGCTGACATCGGCATGGGTCCAGAAATGGCCATCCGTGTCCTTGTCGATAAAGGCGGCGCGCCCCGCCGCCGGCCCGGCCGGCTGCGGGGTTGCCGCCGCCAGCAGGGCGGGCGGGCGCGCAGCGGTATCCTCCTCAACCTGCGGGGCGACGACAAAGGCGACCAGCAGGGCGAGGCCGAGGGCGGTGAGGATGACCAGGAAGGCGTTGCGGGCGGACACGGCTCAGCGCTTTCCGAGCGCGCTGAGACGGGCGATGCGCTCCGGCAGGCGCGCGAGGACGGCTTCGCGTGCCTGCGCGCCCATCTGCACCCAGCGGCCGATTTCCGGCAGGGTGCGTCCGCAGCCGAGGCAGAAGCCGGTCTGGCCGTCGACGGCGCAGACCTTGATACAGGGGGACTTTATCGGCTCGGGGCTCATGTCTATAGCGGATAGGGGTTTGGCTGTTGAGGCAAGTGTCGCATAAACGGTGTAACAAGCCGTTGCCAGACCGGACCCGGATAAATTGAGATTTGGAAGGCTGCGCAGATCAAGGGCGCAGGACGTGATGCCTCGTGAGTGACCCAGCAAACCAGAAGTCTCCCCTTTCGGATGTCCGGGACCTGATCCTGAAGCCGGCCGCGCCCGATCCGGCCTGCGCCCGCCAGGTGCATGACGCCCTGCTGGGCATGGGCCGGGAGGGGGATTTCGGGCGTCTCGGTGAGGCCGCCGAGTGGCTGGCCGCCTGGCAGCGCCGGTTTCCGCCGCGCATTGAGAAGCCGACGCTGGCGATCTTTGCCGGCGCCCATGGCATTGTCGATGCCGGTGTGTCCCTGTCGAGCAATTCCGACACGCGGGCCCATATCGACGCCCTGACCCGGGGACGCGCCCCGCTATCGGCGATCGCGGCGCAGGCCGGGGCGACCGTGCGGGTGTTCGAGCTTGCCCTTGACCGGCCGACGGCGAGCATCGCCGAGGAGGCGGCGATGACCGGGCGGGAGTGCGCGGCGACGATTGCCTACGGCTTCGAGGCGGTCGAGGACCAGCCGGACCTCCTGGCGGTTGCGGTCTCGGGCGCCGGGGTGGGCACGGCGGCGGCGGCGGTGGCCTGCGCGCTGTATGGCGGCTCGCCCGATTACTGGGTGCGTCCGAGCGCCCAGACGCCGCCCGGCCTGTCGGCCCGGCGGATTGAGCTGGTCAGCGCGGCCCTGCGCCTGCACCGCGGGCACCTGTCGGATCCGCTGGAGGCGCTCTGCTGTCTGGGCGGGCGTGAGCTGGCGGCCTGTGTCGGGGCGATCATTGCGGCCCGCCACCAGAACATCCCGGTGGTGCTGGACGGGTTTGCCACGACGATAGCGGCCGGTGTCGTGCATGCGGTCTCGCCGGTTGCCGTCAGCCATTGCCTGGCCTCGCACATCACCCAGCGCCCGGCGCATGAGGCGGCGCTGGAGCGCATCGGCCTGGCGCCGCTCCTGCAACTCCGGTTCCAGACCGGCGGCGGGCTCGGCTCTGCGACCGCGATCGGCGTTCTGAAGACGGCCTGCGCGCCGTTCATTGCCAGGCCTGCGCCGACCTGACGCAGGGTCGGCTGCGGCAAAGTTTACGCTTACGTTCGCGTCACCTTGCCATCCGACGGCTTTCACTGACATAGAGACCATCGATCGTCACCCAGTTTCACCGGAGGATCTGCCACCATGAATCTCGATTTTTCGCCTGAAGAGATCGCGTTCCGCGATGAAGTGCGCGCCTTCATCCGCGACAATTATCCCAAGGAACTGATCGGGATGGGCAACCGCGAGGACCTGACCCGCGAGCAGTTCGTCGCCTGGCACAAGATCCTCGGCCGCAAGGGCTGGTCTGCGCCGGCCTGGCCGAAGAAATATGGCGGAACCGGCTGGACCTCGACCCAGCGCTATATCTGGTCGGAGGAGAATGCCCGGGTTGACGCGCTGATGCCGCTGCCCTTCGGCGTTTCGATGGTCG
>CAZIGV010000016.1:51571-85110 GCA_964538945.1 uncultured Hyphomonas sp. | reverse complement strand
GCCAACGGAAGTTCAAAAACCGCCGTATCAGTCAATTATGATTCCGGGTACTAGGGTTTCCCAAAGTGAGGAAACGCCATGACCGCGCCAAAACCATTCAGCATCCATGTTCCGGATGAGAAACTTGCTGCGATCCGGGCGCGCGTTGAAGCCTATAAGTGGTTTCCTCCCCCGGCGAACGAGCAGGGCTTCGCCTATGGTATGTCGACACCGGTGATGCAGGATCTCCAGCGTTACTGGCTGGAGCGTTATGACTGGCGTGCGGCTGAGGCTGAGCTGAACCGCTGGCCGCAATTCGAGGCGCAGGTGGACGGTCAGACCGTCCATTTCGTGCATGTCGTGGGTGAGGCCAAAGGCAAGCGGCCACTCCTGATTACCCATGGCTGGCCCGGGAGTATTTACGAATTCTGGCAGGTTATCGGCCCGCTGGCCTTTCCGTCCCGTCACGGCGGAAAGGTGGCAGATGCCTTCGATCTCGTGATCCCGTCTCTGCCGGGCTACGGTTTTTCGTCTAAGCCGGCCTCACCGCTCGGACAGAAGGCGACCGCGGCGCTCTGGGACAAGCTGATGCAGGAAAGTCTCGGTTATACCTCTTATCTGGCGCAGGGGGGTGACTGGGGCTCGGTGGTGACGTCCTGGCTCGGCGTCAATCACGGCCCTGGCAAGGGCGGCTGCCGGGGCATTCATCTCAACATGATCGGCCTGCGCCCTGCGCTCGCTGCTCCTCAGTCCCCTGAGGAAGCGGCCTGGGCGGCGCAGGCGGCCGGAAAGATGCAGGCGGAAGGCGCCTATCTGATGCAGCAGGCGACCAAGCCGCAGACTCTGGCGATGGCGCTGATGGATTCTCCCATGGGCACGGCCGCCTGGATTCTGGAAAAGTTCCATGGCTGGAGCGACCTGCGCACCCGCGGCCTGCTGGACGTGTACACACGCGATCAGCTGCTCACCAATGTGATGATCTATCTGGTCACCGATACCATCGCGACAAGCGTCTGGTATTACAATGCGCTGTTTCAGGAAGGCGGCAATCAGCTGGCGGAGGGTCAGCGCTGCGAGACGCCGACCGCTTTTGCCAGCTACCCGGGAGAACTCTATATGCTGGCACCGCCGCTGAGCTGGGTGGGGCGGGCCTACAATCTCACACGCTGGAGCGAGCTGCCGGAGGGCGGCCACTTCGCTGCGATGGAAGTGCCGGAGATCTATGTCGAGGACGTGCGCAGCTGGGCGCGCGAGATGTGATACAGCACATGTGCCGCCCCCTTCGGGCAGCCGGTTGGGTTTGCAAGGCTGCGTCCGCACTGTCATCCCGGCGAAACTGAAGCAACGTGCAGATCAGGCGATGGCGCAGGCCGGTTTGGTTGCAGACGCTGCGGCCTGAGACACTCAGTCCTGGCGGATCATCGCGGCTGCGATCTCGGGCCGGGCTTCGGCGCTGGTCAGATAGCGCGGGGCAAGGCGTACGCCGCTCGCCTGCTCGAAAGCATAACCATAAGCGAGAAGGGCGGCGTCAGCATTCCTGGCACCCATGAAGGAAATACCGATCGGGATGCCGTGAACATCCCCCATCGGGACCGTCAGGTTGGGATAACCCGCAATCGCGGGTAATGACCCTGCACCGGCCCATTCCGGCCACACATCGCCGTTAACGGCATCCACGCGGGGCGAAACCGGCCCGGACGGCGCGACAAGCGCGGAAACCCGGAATTGCGCAAGCTGCCTGTCGATTCCATGCTCGCGCGTTGCCGACTGGATCAGCCTGACGGCAGTTATATAGTTTTCGTCCGTAAGCTGACCTTTGGCCTCAGATGCCTCAAAGATATCCTGGTTGAAAAGGGATAACTCCTGGTCTGCGTTCGCCTTATTGAAGGCGATGAGGTCTGCCAGCGAACGCGTCTTCACGCCCGGGGCCGCCGATTGCAGGTATTGATTGAGGGTCGCCTTGAATTCGTACTGCAGGACAAGCAGCGTGCTGGCCCAGAAGTCCGGGGGCAGATCGACAGCCGGAACATCCACCAGTTCAGCACCCTGCGCCTTCAGAACCTCGAGGGATGCTTCGAAGCGCTCGATAATGTCGGCATTCGAGCCTTGCGCATCGCGCAGCACACCTATGCGCACCCCTTTCAGGGCGTCTGCAGAAAGCCCGGCCGTGTAGTCCGTATCGCCCTCAACCATAGCATTCATCAGCATGGCAGCGCCTCGCACCGTCTTCGTCATCGGCCCGGCCGTGTCCTGGCTGGACGAAATCGGGATGATTCCGGCCTGCGGAATCAGGCCCAGGCTTGGCTTCAGACCAACCAGACCGTTGACGTTGGACGGACAGATAATCGAGCCATTGGTTTCAGTGCCAACACCGGCTGCAGCGAGCGAGGCCGCGATGGCGGCGCCCGTGCCGGAACTCGAGCCACAGGGATTACGGTCGAGCATGTGCGGATTGCGGACCTGCCCGCCTAGCGAAGACCAGCCGCTGAGCGATCCGTTAGAGCGGAAGTTGGCCCACTGGCTGAGATTGGTCTTGCCGAGGATGACGGCGCCTTCGGCGCGCAGGCCTGCTACCAGGGGACTGTCCCGGCCGGTGACATTGTCAATCAGCGCCGGGGATCCTGCTGTCGTGGGCATGGGATCAAGGGATTCGATATTGTCCTTGAGCAGGATCGGTATGCCGTCAAGCGGGCCGAGGGGCTCGCCTGCCGCGCGGCGGGCATCGCTGGCGGCGGCCTGGGAGAGCGCATCGGGATTGACCTGCAGCACGGACTGAAGGCGCGGGCCCGCCTCGTCGATAGCCGCGATCCGGTCGATATACGACCGGGTCAGGGCGGCGGAGGTGATCTCACCGGCGGCAAGGGCATCAGATATTTCAGGCAGAGATCTGGCCAGGACACCTGCGGCCTCATAGCCGGCGGCCGGGGACGCGGCGGGCGCTTGCAGGGCGCCGGTTGAGGCAGTTGTAACCGGCGCCCGGGGCGGCGAGGAACAGGCGGCGAGCGCAATCCCGACGAGCACCGCGGAGGACAGACTTTTCATGATATGGCTCCCAGCTGCGATGTTCACAGACGGTATCTGCCCCATGGCGGCTGGCAAGGGGCTCAGCCGGCCCGCCGGTCGCCCCCGCCGGGTTTGCCTCATTCTTTACCGCGCGAACTTCTTGAACTTCAGACGTTTGGGGTTGACGGCGTCTTCGCCGAGGCGGCGTTTCTTGTCTTCGAGGTAGGATGAGAAATCGCCCTCGAACCATTCGACATGGCTGTTACCTTCAAAGGCGAGGATGTGGGTGGCCATCCGGTCAAGGAACCAGCGGTCGTGCGAGATGATCACGGCGCAGCCGGGGAAGTTGTCGAGGCCTTCTTCCAGGGCCTGGAGGGTTTCGACGTCGAGGTCGTTTGTCGGTTCGTCAAGCAGCAGCAGATTGTGACTGCCGCGCAGCATCTTGGCGAGGTGGACGCGGTTGCGCTCACCGCCTGAGAGGATGCCGACTTTCTTCTGCTGGTCAGTGCCCTTGAAGTTGAAGGCGCCGACATAGGCGCGCGACATGACGGAAACGCCGCCGAGGTCAATGACATCGGTGCCGCCGGAAATTTCTTCCCAGACGTTCTTGTTCGGGTCGAGCTTGTCCCGGCTCTGATCGACATAGCCTATCTTGACGGTTTCGCCGACGCGCAGGGCCCCCTTATCGGGTTTTTCCTGACCGAGGATCATCTTGAACAGCGTTGATTTACCCGCGCCGTTGGGCCCGATGACGCCGACAATGCCGCCGGGCGGGAGCTTGAAGCTCAGGCCTTCGATAAGGACGTTGTCGCCGAAGGCCTTGCTGAGACCTTCCGCTTCCAGCACGACACCGCCAAGGCGGGGGCCAGGTGGGATCCGGATCTGCGAGGTCATGACCTTTTCGCGCTCGGCCTCGGCAGCCATCTTTTCATAGGCATTGATACGGGCCTTGGACTTCGCCTGGCGTGCCTTCTGGCCCGAACGGACCCATTCAAGTTCCTTGGCCAGCGTACGCTTGCGGCCAACGTCCTCACGCGCCTCCTGCTCCATCCGCTTGGCCTTCTGCTCGACCCAGCCGGAATAGTTGCCCTGGAAGGGGACGCCGCGGCCGCGGTCCAGCTCAAGGATCCAGTTCGTGATGTCGTCGAGGAAATAGCGGTCGTGGGTGACCAGGATCACGCAGCCCGGGAAGTTGATCAGGAAGTTCTGCAGCCAGCCAACCGTTTCGGCATCGAGGTGGTTGGTCGGTTCGTCCATCAGGATCATGTCGGGTTTCGACAGGAGCAGCTGGCAGATGGCAACGCGGCGGACTTCACCTCCTGAGAGCTTGGAGACGTCTGCGTCATTGTCCGGGCATCGCAGCGCCTCCATGGCCATCTCGATCTTGGAATCGATGTCCCAGGCGTTGGCTGCGTCGATCTTCTCCTGGAGCGCTGTCATCTGTTCCATCAGTTCATCGGTGTATTCCTCACCGAGGCGGGCTGAGATGGCGTTGAATGCGTCGACCATCATCTTTTCCGGGCAGGTCGCGGCGATGTTCTCGAACACGGTCTTGGTGGGATCGAGTTTCGGCTCCTGCGGGAGGTAGCCGACCTTCACCCCCTCGGCGGCCCAGGCCTCGCCGACAAAATCCTTGTCCTGGCCGGCCATGATTCGCAGCAGGGTCGATTTACCCGATCCGTTGACACCGACGACGCCGATCTTGGCATTCGGCAGGAAGCTCAGGTGGATATTCTCGAACACCTTCTTGCCGCCGGGATAGACCTTGGTGAGGCCCTGCATGTGGAAAACGTATTGGGGACCGGCCATGGGATTGGACACTCTTCTTTCGGGGATGGATGATTTTGCCTGCGGTGTAGGCCCCCTGCCCCCGCGAAATCAAGCGCCAAGGTGAGGGCCGCGCCTGCGGGAGGGCGGGCTAGTCGGCGAAGCCCTGCTGCAGCCTGCCCTCGGCGATCAGTTCAGCCAGCTGGACGCTGTCATGCGCAGGAAGCACTGCGAGATCAGGGTTAGCCTGCATCAGGTCGTACAGGGCCCGCAGCTGGGCCTTCACCGAGGTACGGTCTTCATCGGGATCGAAGACGGCGTACTGGGTGAGCACCGGGCGGGTCGTCAGGGTTCGTATGGCGTCCATCGTCCAGGCGACATCGCCGATCAGCAGGGTCTCGCGGCCATTCCGCAGCTGGATGTAGACGAGCTGGCTGCCGGGCGTGTGGCCGGGCACCGGGATGATAACGACGCCGGGGGCGACCTGCTGGACGCTGCCGTCAAGGCGGGGGACCAGGCCCGAGATGGCGGGGTCGAGCCTACCCTTGGCGAAGACGGGGAGCGCGGCGATCTGGGGGGCGTTCAGCAGCAGCTTCGGCGCAAGGGCGACCGGATCGGGGTGCCGGGCAAGGGCCATCACGTGGTCCAGATGCTCGTGGGTGATCAGCACGCTTTGCGCGGACAGCATGGCAGCGAGCAGCGCGTCATAAGCAGCTGCTTCGAAGGCCCAGTCGGCCTCGGACTGCTTCATGGCGGCGGCTGTCTCGGCATCGATCGCCCCGTCGATGATCATCGTGCGATCCGGCCAGACAATCTGTATGGCATGATAGGTGGTATTCCAGTCTGTTCCGAAGCCGCCGGCGCGGGCAGCGAAGCCGGGGGCCTTGTCACGGCCGATCTCGAGCACTCGAATTTCGGTGGGCAGCTGGGACGGGTCGTCCGGCATCATGGCACGCCAATCTTCCAAAACCAGCAGGCCGGGGGCATCGGCCGGAGCAGAGGAGTCCGCCAGGAACAGCCACCAGAACCCTCCCAGCAGCAACACCGAAAGGCCGGATATGACCAGAAGCAACGCTCTCAACATGGGGCCTCCCGGGTCCGGACAGGTCGCCGGATACTGCGCCGGTGCGAGTGAAGCATGGCGGCAGGCCGGAATGGAAGAAAAATCTGGAGGGCTGGCATCGGGGCGGCCGACCGCAAACAGGTCGACGGGCGCGGAATCGCCGCTAATGTCCGGAGCCATGGCTCACACATTTTTCGCTTTTGCCCTTGCCACCCTCGCGCTGTCGGCCTGCGCTGCCCCGCCGAAGCCTGCTGCTCAGGACCCCATGACCTCCAGTTCCAAGCTGACCCTCGAACGGCTTTACGCCTCGCCTGCCCTTTCCGGCACCAGCCCGCGCGGCGTGCAGTTTTCGCCAGATGGCAAACGCGTGACCTTCCTGAAGCCGCGGCCGACAGATCAGAGCCGGTTTGACCTCTGGCAATTCGATGTGGCGACGGGCGCACAGTCGCTGCTGGTGGACTCGTCTCTTGTCGACCCGGAGGACGCCGAACTTTCCGAAGAAGAAAAGGCACTGCGCGAGCGCAAGCGTATTGCGGGAATCCGGGGGATTGCCGACTATGACTGGGGCACGGCGGACCTGCTGCTGGTGCCGGCAGGAGGCGACCTGCATCTGGTAACGCTGGGGCCAGGCGGGGCGGCGACGCAGCAACTGACACGCACGGACGCGTTCGAATACGACGCGAAGATTTCCCCGGCCGGAAAGCATGTGAGCTTCATCCGGGACGGCGCGCTCTATGCGATCGAGATTGCGACCGGGACCGAGCGGCGCATTTCTCCGGAGGCAGAACCGCACAATGCGGTGCGCTATGGGGTGGCTGAATTTGTCGCTCAGGAGGAGATGCGCCGCTTCACCGGCTATTGGTGGAGCCCGGACGACAGCCACATTGCCTATACGAAGGTTGACGAGAGCGGGGTGGACATCATTTCGCGCTTTGACATTGCCGCCGATGCCGTGACTGTGATCGAACAGCGTTATCCGCGCGCAGGCCGGCCGAATGCTCTGGTGACGCTGTACGCGCAGGCTTTGGATCAGGCGCGGGCGCATGAACTGGGCAGGTTCGGGCCGGACAATTATCTGGCACGGGTAAACTGGATCGACGGGAATTCGGTCATTTTCCAGGATGTGAACCGGGCGCAGACCGAGATCAGGCACGTGCGAAGCGACGGACTGCCCTGGCGCGTCTGGTCGCCCCTCGTGGAGAGATACAATACCTGGCTGAATTTATCCGACAGCTTCCAGGTTCTCGAAGGCAGGTTTCTGATGACGTCGGAATCGACTGGCTTTCGGCACGTTTACCTGTCGGGTCCTGGCGGGGATACGGCTCTGTTGCGCGCCCTTACGAAAGGCGAATGGGCCGTCAGTCAGATCGAAGGGGTAAACTTGAAATCAAAGTCGGTACTATTCACCGGGTTTCTGGATACGCCGCTTGAGAAGCACCTTTACAGCGCGGACTTCGGGATCGGCTTGTCCGACGAATATCCGGTGTCAGAGGTAACCCCGCCCGTGCGCCTCACGCAACCGGGAAAGTCATGGTCTGTGACCGTTGCGCCAGATGGACAAAGTTTTGTCGGCACATCCTCTTCCCCGGATCACCCACCACAGACGGGCCTCTACCGGATCGATGGGACGCTGATCGGCTGGATCGAGGAAAACCGGCTGGACCCGTCTCATCCGTATGCGCCCTATCTGAACACCCACACCGCGCCCGACTTTGGCACAATGACCGCCGAGGACGGGCAGACGCTGTATTACTCGATCCAGAAGCCGAGGGATTTTGATCCCTCCAAGCGCTATCCGGTGATCATAGAAGTGTATGGCGGGCCTGGGGTGCAGACCGTGAACCGGGACTGGGGGCCGCTGACGGATGTGTTCTACAATTCGCGAGGGTATATCGTTTTCCGGCTGGATAATCGCGGGTCGGAGAACCGGGGAAAACAGTTTGAGGATGCGATCCATCGCAACATGGGTGACGCAGAAGTGCGCGACCAGCTGCAGGGCGTGGCCTGGCTGAAGGCGCAGTCTTTCGTGGATTCTGAGCGGATTGCAATTCAGGGCTGGAGCTATGGCGGATACATGACGCTGAAAACGATCCTTGCGGCACCGGAAGGCACGTTTGCGGCAGCGGTGGCCGGCGCGCCGGTAGCCGACTGGTCGCTCTACGATACATTCTATACCGAGCGCTACATGGACACGCCCCAGAACAATCCCGACGGCTACCTGAAGAGCAGCGTGTTACCGGAGCTCGGGAAGCTGTCGACGCCCCTGCTACTGATCCACGGAATGGCGGATGATAACGTGACCTTCGACAACACGACGCGGATCATGGCCGAACTGCAAAAGCTGGGCAAGGTGTTTGATGTGATGACCTATCCCGGGCAGCGCCACGGCATTCGCGGCGAGGCCCTTCAGGTACACCTGATGCGCACACGGATGGCGTTCCTTGATCGCCATCTGGACAAGGAGACTGACTGATGCCCGCATTCCAGCCCACTGCCGCGCAATTCCGCGCCTTCCGCGATGACCCGCATGACGGGCCGGTGGCGCAGGTGAACCTGCTGAAATTCCGCATCAAGGCGGCGTATCCTCCAGACGCGCCAGAGTACGGGCGCGATATCAGCGGGCGCGAGGCTTATGCGCGGTATTCGCAGGCCTTCACAGAAGCGATGAAGGAAGTGGGCGGCGCAACGCTGCTTCTGGGCGATACGGAGCGCTATTTTATCGGCGGCGGGGACTGGGACGGGGTGCTGGTCAACCACTTCCCCAACCGCGGGGCCTTCATCGCGACGCTGAACCACAAAGACTACAAAGAGATGGCGCGCCACCGGGAGGCCGGATTGCTCTGCCAGGAGCTGATCGTGACGCGTCCGACATGGGTAGGAGGAGAAAGGACATGAGCCATTATGAAGTCTATGGCGCCCTGGGATCGCCGTATTCGTTGAAAGTAAGAGCGGCGATGCGGGCCAAGCGCCTGCCACATACCTGGACGGGCATGACCGCTGAGGACCGGGCGCGCGTAATGCCAAACGTCAAGGCGCAGGTCATCCCGGTGATCCGTAAGCCAGATGGTTCGTGGACGAATGACTCGACGCCTTTCCTGCTGTCGCTGGAAGACGAAGGGCGGGCGCTCGTGCCGGCGGACCCGCTGCTGCGCTATGCCTGCCTGCTGATCGAGGACATGGCCGACGAATGGTTCATGAAAGCGATGTTCCATTATCGCTGGACCTATCCGGAGGACCAGGAATGGTGTGCCAACTGGATCATGTTCGACTCGCTGCCGAATGCCGGGAGAGCGGGCGTCGAAGCGATGGCCGCGAACATCCGGGCCCGGCAGATTTCGCGCATGCCGCTCGTGGGATGCACACCGGAGACGATGCCGGTGATCGAGGCGAACTGGAAACGGACCTGCCTGGCACTGGAGGCGATGGCGACCGGGCCGGCACGGTTCCTGTTTGGTGATCGCATATCGCTGGCCGATCTCGCACTTTACGGGCAGCTGAAGGTAATGAGTGTCGATCCGACGCCGATGGCCTGGTTGCGGGCCGAGACGCCTTACCTCTATCGCTGGCTGGACCTGGCGGATGATGCAAGCGGGCTAGAGGGCGAGTGGCTCAGCGCACCAGACGCGCTCGCGCAGACGCCGGTGACAGCCCTGCTGGCGCAGGCGGGCGACAGTTACCTGCCCTTCCTGAAAGCCAATGCCGATGCATTGGCGGCGGGAGCCGGCACGTTTGAGGTCATGCTCGGGGGGTATAACTACTCGCAGGGCGTGTTCAGGTACCAGGCGAAGTGTCTGGAGACCTTGCGCACGGGCTGGAACGCGCTCGATGCGGGTGGTAAAAAGATGCTTCGGGGATTGATCGGGGAAGGAGCGGCGCTGCTTGACTGATTTATATTCACCGATCTCGCGGTTGCTGCATCATCGCTCAAAACGGCTTGCCAAAGGCGAGCCGCTGGCGCTGCCGATCATCGCCTCTTCCGTATTTCACCAGCCGGGCGATCCGGACGGTACGCATTTCTACGGCCGCAACGCAAATCCGACAGTCGAGGAAGTCGAGGCTGAAATTGCCCTGCTCGAGGACTCGGACGTCGCGCTCTTCCCATCAGGCATGGCGGCGATGGCGTCGGTGTTCTTCGCGCACCTGCGGCCGGGCGACCGTGTGCTGGTCCACTCCGATGGCTACTACAATATGCGGGCGCTGCTGAAGGAACATTTCGAGCCGATGGGGGTCATCGTGCAGACTGTTGCGACATCGGCGTTTGCCGACGCGGACTTCACAGGCTTCAGGATGGCGCTGATCGAGACCCCCTCTAATCCGGGGCTGGACGTGTGCGATATCGCTGCAGTCGCGGCGAAGGCGCGGGCGGCAGGGACGATCCTTGTGGCTGACAACACGACTGCCAATCCGCTCTGCCAGCGACCGCTTGATCTGGGAGCGGACATGACGATCATGGCCGACACCAAGGCGATGGCCGGGCATTCCGACATTCTGGCCGGACATGTCGCAAGTCGCAGCACCCAGCTGATGGCGCCGGTGCGCAGCTGGCGCCGGCTGGCGGGCGCGCTGGTTAGCCCGTTTGATGCCTACCTGCTGCACCGCGGCCTTGAGACGCTGGAGCTTCGGACGGGCCGGGCGAATGGGAATGCGCTGGCCGTCGCAACGGCACTTTCGGGCGATGAGCGTATCACGGGCCTGCGCTATCCGGGGCTCGCGGCTGACCCGGCACATCCCGTCGCGCGCCGGCAGATGAAAAGCTATGGACCGATTGTCAGCTTCTGCCTGCCGACGAGGGCTGCCGCAGAGGCGTTCATCGAACGCCATGCCCTCCTGGCGGCGGTTACAAGTTTCGGCAGCGTACATTCCAGTGCGGAATGCCGGATACGCTGGGGTGACGCGGTACCGGAAGGTTTCATCCGGATGGCGTGCGGGATCGAGCCGGTGACCGATCTGGTCTCAGCAACCCTTGCCGCGCTTGACGAATTGAGGTTCTGAAAGCCTGCAAAGTGTATGTGACTGCCGGGTCAAGCTGTTTTAGGTCCGGCAGCCGGGCCCGGGGAAGCTGCCAATGCGTCGTTTGATTTTACTGATCTTCGTCTTTCTGGCGGCGTTGGCCGTCTATGGATGGTTTACCTTTCGCCCTTCACCCAAGCCGATGGAGATTTCGGAACCGGTCCGGATTCATCAGGGCATCGTGATCGGCGGAATTGACCACGACAATCCCGATATACGGGTGTTCAATGGTATCCCGTACGCCTCGGCCAGGCGCTGGTCTGCGCCGGGCGCGCCGCCGCAATGGGGCGCCAACTCCCGCGATTCACGCGCGTTCGGACCTGAATGCATTCAGCCGCGTTCGCGGTACGGTTCTTTTGTCAGCCAGATCATTGAGGGCCTCGGCCTGAATTTCTTTCAGCGCTCCGCAGCGCGCCTTGCGATTTCGGCGCAGGAGACACCGCCGGAGTCTGAGGACTGCCTTTTTCTCAACGTGCGCACCGCCAATCTCAAGGGCACGGCACTTCAGCCAGTCATGGTTTGGATCCATGGCGGAGCACACCAGTACGGCGCCGGCTCACAAGGCGTTTACCAGTCCAACGCCCTGGTTGAAAAAGGTGTTGTGCTGGTGACGATCAATTACCGGCTCGGGCCTTTCGGCTATCTTGCTCATCCTGCGCTGACCGAAGAGACGGGTACGTCAGGTAATTATGGCCTGCTCGACCAGGCCGCAGCGCTGGCCTGGGTACGCGACAACATCACGGCGTTTGGAGGCAACCCGGAAAATGTGACGGTTTTCGGCGAAAGCGCAGGCGCGCAATCAATCACCGAACTGATGGCACTGCCTGCGGCAGACGGCCTGTTCGACAAGGTCATCCTGCAGAGCGGGGCCAGCACCGGCAACGCGCTGAACCTTAAACGTTCGGCCTTCCCGGGTATCCTGAGTGCCGAGGAAGCCGGGGCCGAATTCCTCTCTTCGCTGGCCCCGCCCGGGGCGACGGCGAAAGAGCTGCGTGCCATTCCGGCGGCCGCCATTGTGTCGCGCTCGGAGGCGCGCAGCGATCTCAACGGATATTTCCTGCCCGTCGTGGACGGCAAGGTGCTCCCCCGCCAGATCGGCGCCGCATTCCGTGACGGCGATGTA
Source organism: uncultured Hyphomonas sp. (assembly GCA_964538945.1). Lineage (GTDB taxonomy): Bacteria > Pseudomonadota > Alphaproteobacteria > Caulobacterales > Hyphomonadaceae > Hyphomonas. The sequence continues at coordinate 73,165 of CAZIGV010000016.1, read as the reverse complement.
CCGAAGGTCGCCATGCTTGCAGGATACAATGCCGATGAGGGGTCGCTTTTCTATGACAACTTCCAGTCGCCAACGATCCTGCGGCCACAGATCACCGGCACGCTGGCGGAACGTGAAGCGGCACTCGCGGAAGTGTTCGGGCAGAATCCGGCCAAAGCGTTGCAGGCGCTGTATGGAATGGACACTCAGGAGACATGGGACAAGGGCGCAGCCGACATGCTGGGCGATGACCTTTTCGGCGTACACATGCGCTTTGTCGGACAACGCAATGCCCAGGCAGGCGAGCCAACCTGGCTCTATCATTTCACGCGCGTGCCGCCATCGAAGAAGCAGACGATCGGCGCCTTCCATGCCGCCGAGATCTCTTTTGTGTTCGACAGCCACCTGCCCGGAATGCAGCTGACTGAGGGCGACCGGAAGCTGACCGACTATATGGTCGCCTACTGGACCAGTTTCGCGAAGACTGGCAACCCGAACGCGGAGGGCCTTCCCGCCTGGCCGGCAACCCAGCCGGATCGCGATTTTTGGATGGAACTTGACGCCACGCCCGCGCCGATCGAAGGCCTGCGCGCGCGCAAGCTCGATATTCTCGAAGAGGCCCTGCTTGCGCGCATTGCCCTGATGGCTGGCCCGCCGCCGCAACCCCCTCCGCCGCCGTCCCCTGAAGCCCTCGAAGGGACAACCGCGCTGTTTTCAGGCGGTGAGTAGGATCCGGCAGATTTCGGTAAGGCCGGCCTGATCGGTCTCATCGAAGGCGTCATACTCGGTCGAGTCGACATCCAGCACGCCGGCAAGCGACCCGTCCGGGCGGAACACGGGCACGACAATTTCGGAGTTGGAAGCGGAGTCACAAGCGATGTGGCCCGGAAAGGTGTGAACGTCCGGCACGATGATCGGCTCGCGAGTGGCAGCAACATGGCCGCACACGCCCTTGCCGAAAGGGATGCGCAGACAGCCCAGCGTACCCTGATAGGGGCCCACGACGAGCTCCTGCGGCTTCAGCGGGTCAACCAGATAAAAGCCGGTCCAGAAGAAACGCGGCTTTAGAGCCGATGCCATGAGGCACGCGGCAGTAGCATAGCGGGCGGTCTCGGACGTCTCCCCGGCCACAAGGCTCGCAATTTCCTGTGCCAGCTGTCGGTACGCCTCTGCCTTGTCCATATCCTGTCTTTCTGCTGTTATTCCCGGCCTGTAGCCTCGCTCACGACATCACCGCAAGTGCCCGTTGAAGGGGACGGCGACCTCTGAAATAGTTGCGGGCGCCGGAAACCGTGCGGATTCGTGAGGAGGCCAGTCCCTGATGCTTGGCTTGAGGACGCCTCTGGCTGCTTCGGCTGTGTCCCTGTACGGGGCGGTCACGGGATATGCCCCGGCCCATGCGCAAGTGTCTGAACAAGGCGGCTTCTCGCCGCCGATCTTTGACGTGCAGTTTGAAGCGGCGCCGGATGAGGCAGCCGATGACGTGCCTCTGGAGACCGACCTCGACCGGGTGGACACGGCTCATTCGGGCTATCTTGAGGATGGCGAGCTGCAATTGATGCGTCCGGAACAGGAGATCGCGACGGCACAGCCTCACCCGCCGCCGGACTGGCTGGAAGCGTTCGGCCGGTTCCTGGAAGCGCTCGGTCCTTTGTTTCAGGTGATTTTCTGGATCGCTGCCGGCCTTGTCGTGGCAGGCCTGCTCTATTTCCTGTTCGGCGAGGCCATCCGGCTGCGCCTCAGCGGCCGGCGTCAGCCGAAAGATCAGCCCAGAGATGACCTTCTGGCCGATATCCGCCCGGATGCCGCCTCGGCGCGCTTGCTTCTCGAAGAGGCAGATGCTTTGGCAAAGGCGGAACGATTTGCCGAAGCGGTTCACCTGCTGCTGTTCCGGTCGATTGAAGATATTCAGGAGCGACTGGAAGGCGGCGTGCCCCGGTCACTGACAGCGCGTGAAATAGCGAGCCTCGGGCGGCTGCCCGACCGGGCTCGGCGTGCACTGACCCCGATCATCCTGATCGTTGAACGAAGTTTCTTCGGCGGTCGCGCTGTGGATGCAGATGGCTGGCAGGAAGCGCGCAGGAGTTATCAAGCCTTTGCTTTCGGCGAGGGTTGGACGTGAACGATATGTCTGCCTCCGCCTCACCGATTTCTGCGCGGGTCGCGGCGATCCTCATTACTGTCGCGGCAATTTCATTCGGTGCGGTATTGGTCATGGCAGGCTGGGCGCCTGAACTGCGCGACCGCAACCAGGCGGGTGAGCATCCGTATTCTACATCCGCGATCGGTTATAATGGTCTCGTGCGCCTGCTCGAGGCGATGGACTACCCGGTCGAAGTCTCCCGACTGGAGAGTAATCTGGAGTCGCGCAGCACAGGCCTGCTGATTCTTACCCTCCCCGGAAATGGCGGCCTGTCTGTGCTGGAGGACAAGCGACTTCAGCCAACGACGCTGGCCGTACTGCCAAAATGGTCGGGTCGGACCGATCCCTTGAATCCATCCCGCCAGGCGGATACACGCTTTATTGACGCCCGCGACCTGAATGACAGCCTGCGTACAGTTTATCCGCAGGCGGAAATTATCCGGGTCACAGCACCAGGCAGGATAGAGACGCCCTTCGGTGACACGGCGATCAAACCGGACACCCGCCTGCAGCTGGTCAGGGACCCGTCGCTTGAAACGATCATCGGCACGGATGCCGGCGCCCTGCTCGCGTATGACGAGAGACGCAGTGTCTACCTGCTCAGCGACCCCGACATGCTCAATACCTTTGGTCTGGCGCGGAGAGAGAATGCGCGCTTTGCCGTCCAGCTTGTCGACTTTCTTCGCTATGACAGTGACGAACCGATCCTTCTGGACGCGACGCTGCATGGTTTCGTGCGGTCCGAAAACCTTCTTAAGATGCTGCTGAGCGCGCCTTACATTGGCGCAACCTTGGTGGCCCTGGCCGCGGCACTGCTGCTGGGCTGGGCCGCAGCGATACGGTTCGGGCCGCCGGTTTCCGAGGCGCGCGCGATAGCGCTGGGCAAGCAGGCGCTGGCCGACAATTCGGCCGGCCTGGTTACGATGGCGCGGCGCGAGGCCAGGATGGCACCCGGTTTCCTGGCGCTCGTTCGAAGGCGCCTCGCCCGGGAAATCGGCGCGCCAAGAACGCTGAATGAAGCCCAGGTCTCGGACCTGTTTGACCGTCTCGGCCCAGACCCGGAAACCGGACGTATCTTTTCACAGATAGAAGCGCAGCTGAAAGAGCCCGCAACAGGCCGCGACGACCTGCTCGCCAAGGCACGTGAACTCTATCGCTGGCGCAGGCAGATCATCAGGAGAACACGACATGAGCGTAGCTGAAATCCGAAACCTTGCCGACCAGATCCGGACCGAAGTCCGAAAGGCCGTCGTCGGCCAGGACGCGACCGTAGACCTGCTTCTGGTGGCCCTGTTTTCCTCCGGCCATGTCCTGCTCGAAGGTCCACCAGGAACAGCTAAGACGCTACTGGCACAGTGTTTCTCCAGGGCGATCGCACTGCAGTTCGGGCGTATCCAGTTTACGCCTGACCTGATGCCAGGAGATGTTCTGGGTACCAACCTGTTCAACTTCCAGACCAACCAGTTCACCCTGACCAAGGGCCCGATCTTCACAGATATCCTCCTCGCCGACGAAATCAACCGCACGCCGCCCAAGACCCAGGCCGCACTGCTGGAAGCCATGCAGGAGCGCAAGGTCACGATTGATGGTGTCAGCTATGAATTGAACCCGCGCTTCACAGTGATCGCGACCCAGAACCCGATCGAGCAGCAGGGCACCTATCCGCTGCCGGAAGCTCAGCTCGACCGCTTTCTGTTCAAGCATACGCTCGACTATCCGAGCCGCGAAGAGGAGATCAAGATCGTCTCCCAGCATGGCCTGCGCACAGGTATGAATACGCCGGAAGGGTTCGCGATCCAGCCCGTGATCTCGCCCGCGGAGCTGAATGCCGCAGTCGAGGCCGTGGCCGCGGCCCGGATCAATGACGACATCATAAGCTATATCGTTGACCTTGTGCGTGCGACCCGCAGCAGTCCCGCGCTCGAAACCGGTGCAAGTCCGCGGGCGGCCGCAGCGCTCGCGGCCGCAGCGCGTGCCCGCGCCGCACTGGATGGCCGCGACTTCGTGATTCCAGACGATGTAAAGACGCTCGCCCTGCCGACGCTGCGTCACCGTGTACTTCTGTCGCCGGCGGCGGATATCGAGGGGCGGACAACGGAGGAAACCCTTCTGGGCATTATCGAACAGACGGCAGCGCCGCGGTGATTTCGCCAACCCTACGCGCAGTCTTCCTCATGCTGCTTGGCCTGCCGGTCATGCTGGCGATCGCGCTCCTGGCGCCGCAGCTGTGGATCGTCTCGGCCGGATGGATCACAGGCGTCGGGGCGCTGATTGTCGTCGACACGCTCCTGGGCGCCGCTATGCGTCACTATTCAGCCAGGGTTAGCCTGCCGCCGCTGCTCTATGTGGGGGGGCAAGACGATTTTCAGATCGAACTGGAGTTTGCTGCCGGGCCCCTGCCGGAGCGGATCGAGATCCAAATCGAGACAAACGAACTGCTCGGCGCGCACGCGCCGCAGGGCCTGCGCGGCTGGGACGGGCGTATGCGCGCGCATACATTCAGCGTAACCCCGCTGCGGCGCGGACGTGCGAAAGTGGTGAAGCTGTGGAGCCGCTGGCGGGGCCCGCTCGGCCTGATCCAGAAACGGCATATCCAGCCGCTGAACATCGACGTGCCGGTGACGCCGAACGTGCGCTGGGTGCGCGACGAAGCGATCCGGATGTTCTCGCGCGATGCGGCCTTCGGCATCAAGACACAGATCGATCGCGGCGATGGCAGCGAGTTTGACGCACTCCGCGAGTTCGCCTCCGGCATGGACCGGCGGGCCATAGACTGGAAGCATTCGGCCCGCCACCGCCACCTCCTCGCGAAGGAGTTCAAGACCGAGCGCAATCACAATATCGTCTTCGCCTTCGATACCGGACGCCTGATGAGCGAGCCGCTGGCCGGCCTGCCCAGGCTTGACCAGGCGATCACGGCCGGCCTGCTGCTTGCCTATGTGTCGCTGCGCAATGGCGACCGGACAATGTTCAACGGCTTTGCCGCGCGTCCCGGTGCCAGCAGCGGTTTCCTGACGGGCACCAGCAGCTTCCCAAGGGCGCAGGCTATCGTCGCCGAGATGGATTATTCCGAGGACGAAGCAAACTTTACCCTCGCACTGTCGAGCCTCGCCGGCCAGCTGGAAAGGCGCAGTCTGATCATCATCTTTTCGGACTTCGTGGATACGATCTCGGCTGAGCTGATGCTGGAGAACATCAAGCGGCTGACCGAGCGCCACCTGGTACTGTTTGCCACCTTCGAAGACGCCGCCCTTGCACAGATGGCCGACGCCGCGCCGGATACCGCCGAGGATGTCGCCCGCGCGGTAATCGCGGACACACTGCTGGCCGAGCGCGATATCGTGTTCCGGCGCCTGCAGCGGATGGGCGTGCAGATTATCGAAACGACGCCCGAAAAGTTCGGCGCCGAACTTGTCTCGCGTTATCTGCAGATCAAGAAGAGGGATATGCTTTGAGTGACCTGCTTAAATCCTATCGCTTCCGGGAGGAACGCCAGGCCGACTGGAAGCGGCTGGACCTGATCCTCACCAAGGCTGAAAATGGCGGCGTGAAGACACTGAGCGACGAGCAGATGCTCGCCTTGCCGAGGCTTTACCGGCAAGCCGTCTCGTCCCTTTCCGTCGCGCGCTCGATCTCACTCGACCAGAACGTGATCATTTACCTCGAAAGCCTGTGCACCCGCTCGTATTTCTTCGTTTACGGCGCCCGCACGACGCTGGGAGAGCGGATGATGCAGTTCCTGCGGCGGGACTGGCCTGGAGCCGTCAGGCAGTCGGTCTGGATGACCTTGCTGTCTGCCTTTTTCTTCTTCGGCGGGTGGGCGCTCGCCTTCTTTCTCTGCCTTCAGGACATGGAATGGTTCTGGACGTTCCATGGTCCGGCAGATTTTTTCGACGGGCGCAATCCGGATGCGACGGTCCAATACCTGCGCAGTACGATCTATACGCAGCCCGGTGACGCCGAAGAGGGTCAGCTGGCGGCCTTTTCCAGTTTCCTTTTCAACAATAACGCTCAGATCGCCCTTTTTGCATTCGCGCTGGGCTTTGCCTTCGGCGTTCCGACAGCCTGGTTGCTCGTTTATAACGGCGTGATGATCGGCTCGATGTACGCCCTTTTCTGGGACAGGGGCCTCGGCTCCGAGTTCACCGGCTGGCTGATGATCCATGGCGTCACGGAACTCTTCGCCATCGTGCTGGCGGGTGCAGCCGGTTTCATTATCGGCGGCGCGGTCGCTTTTCCCGGCGGACGCACACGGCTTGCCTCGGCGCGCCTGGCCGGACAGCGTGCAGCGACCATTGCCATGGGCTGTGTCGTGATGCTGATCATAGCCGCCCTGCTTGAGGGCTTCGGCCGCCAGCTGATCAATTCGGATGCCGTTCGCTTTGCTGTTGCCGGCAGCACGTTCCTCATCTGGCTCATCTATTTCTACGTACCGCGCAAGGACGCAGCGCGATGAGCAAAGCACCCGTAAGACCCGTCGACACGTCGCGCCGCCCCGGCATCAGCATGGAGGCGGCGGTACAAAGGCGCGCGCGCCTGGTCGAGGAAATGCGGGTTGCAAAGAGCGTCCGCCGCCTTATCACCCCGGAAGGGGCTGCCATCCAGCTGAAGCTTGGCAGCGCTTCTGAGCGCGCTGGGGCGTTTATGATCGACATCGCCATACAGTGGGCGATCGTCATCGCGACATTTTTCGGGTTGAACTTTGTTTCAAGCGCGCTCAATCCGGGCAGTGCTAACATCGCCTTTGCGTTCTGGTTGGTTTTTTTCTTCTTCGTCCGCAATTTCTATTACATCTTGTTCGAAATCGGCCAGCGCGCAGCCACGCCTGGCAAGCGCGTTCTTGGTCTGCGCGTCGCCGCGCGCGATGGGGGCCGGCTGACGGCAAACGCGGTACTGGCGCGCAATTTCATCCGCGAGATCGAGATCGGCCTGCCCTTCCAGTTCGCGCTGATGGGTGGCGATCCGTCCGGCGCCTGGCTGGCTCTGTTCGGCCTGATCTGGTCTGGTGTTTTTCTGCTCTTCCCGATCTTCAACAAGGACAAGATGCGCATCGGCGATCTGATCGCAGGCACGTGGGTGATCAAGGCGCCCAAGGCGAAGCTGATGGAAGATATCACCTCCTCTGCCGCGCGGCCGGAAACGGCCTCGCGCTATGTATTCACACCGCAGCAGGCCGACGCATACGGTATCCACGAGCTGCACGTGCTTGAAGACGTGCTTCGTCAGTCCACGATGGACGTCAAATCCCAGGTAGCGGGGCGCATCCGTGCGAGGATTGGATGGACGAGCCTCAAGGGGGAGACTGATCTGGCCTTCCTGGAGGCCTATTATGCCGCGCTGCGGCGCCGACTGGAGCAGCGCATGCTGCTAGGGGAGCGCAAGGCAGACAAGTTTGATACGCGCTGACACCCTGCCCTGCAGCGCTCAGCCTGTAACGGTCAGGGCCCGGATCGGGACCGCTCGCGTTCCCAATCCGCTTCATGCCAGGCAAGCGCGGTGCGGATGATGTTATCCACATCCGAGCGTGACGCGACCCAGCCGAGCTCTCGTCTGGCCTTGTCCGGGAGGGCAATCAGGCGCGCCGGATCGCCCGGACGGCGCGGTCCATAACGGCGCGGAATTTTGCGATTGGTCGCACGCTCGACCGCCATCACAACTTCGGACACGCTGGTGCCACGGCCAGTGCCGAGATTATAGGCCGCCGAGGCTGCGCCTTTCTCAAGCGCATTGAGGGCCCGCAGGTGCGCCTCGGCGAGATCCTCGACGTGGATATAGTCGCGAATGGCTGTGCCATCTGGCGTATCGAAATCAGTGCCGTGAATGGTGAACGCGTAACCTTCATCATAAGCCCCCCTCAGCGCCAGCGGGATCAGGTGTGTCTCCTCGGCGTGCCGCTCTCCGGTCAGGCCATCGCGGTCGGCGCCTGCAGCATTGAAATAGCGCAGGGGAATGGAGCGGATACCATGCGCCTTGTCATAATCGCGCAGCAGTATCTCGGTCATAAGCTTAGAGGTGCCATAGGGATTGATCGGGTTCTGAGGATGTGTCTCATCGATCACCTCGGTGCTCACCTGCCCATAGGTGGCGCAGGTTGATGAGAAAATCAGGTAGCCTGTCCTGTGACGGCGCATGGCTTCAAGCAGGTTCAGCGTCGCCATCGTGTTGTTGTAGTAGTAGATGCCCGGCTCGCGCATCGATTCAGCAACCAGCGCTGAGCCCGCAAAATGGGCAACGGCATCAGGCCTGACCTGATCGAATGCGGCCTCAAGGTCAGGCAGTTTCTGAAGGTCACCCGTGATCAGCGGCCCCCATTTCACAAGATCGCGCCAGCCTGTCGACAGGTTATCGAACACGGTGACCTGCCAGCCCGCCTGTGCGAAAGCGCGGCAACAATGGCTGCCGACATAACCTGCCCCGCCTGTGACCAATAGCTTTCCTGGCATGCGCGTCCCCCGATGGTGCCTGACGATGAGATTCCGGCTTCGGACCGCGCCGCCGCAGGTTCGCAACCTATTATGCAGACCCCTGTGTGCACCTCAAGGCCAGAGGCCATCTGCACCTGCGCGGGAGAGGGTTATCCGAAGACGGAGACGACCGCCCAGATGATCAGCGACCAGAGACCGATGCTGAGCCCGATGATGGTTAACAAGCGAATCCAGACTGGCCATTTGCCGTCGCCATGGTCTTCAGCCAGAGCGTCGCGCGGTCTCGGCGCCATGCGGACGGGAGACGTGAACACGCGGCTATCAGCAGGGAGCATGGGTTCCGGACTTGACATAAGTGTCAGTTGAGCAGGCAAGCTTTAACACGGAGTTTACTCAGGCGCGAACTCTATTGATTTGCGAAACCGAGGCTGCCCTTTGACCCGGGCATAAATCTGTCCAATCCGGCTTAAAAAGGATTGAGCTGAACAGTCAGCCCCCGGACGCAGGCGTCGGCAGGGGGGCAAAGAAAACAGGGCAAAGAAAACAGGGCAAAGAAAAAAGGAGCGCCGGGACGGCGAAACCGCTGATCCTGCTGCACTTCCTGCGCTCGAACGGCTACGGGACTGGGCGAACAAGGGGGGGCAGGGACGGAGGTCCTCTGAGTGCGGGCCCAGCTGCCGGCCGCTAGCGGCAAGCACGCCGCCGCACTCCCGATTGGCAGAAACGTCCGTGCGCCGCGAGCGCCCCGCCTTCGAGCGGGCGGTCAGAAAAGACGTCGTCGCCCGCCACTGCGCGACTGCGCAATCGCTTGCATAGGACCGCCGAGGTCTGTCAGTGTGAGACAGAGCCATTCGGCGTCGCCTTTTGCGGCCCGGCCCCGGGCCTTGTGCGTCTGCGTAACCTGGTAACCAGACGAGGCAAATGCCGCCGGGCCAGGCCAGGTGATGCGGGGTCGTTCAGCTTGATTGTCGGTAGGGTGCTCGGAAATGCCAACACTGTCACTTGCCCCTGCTTCTGTTCAGGATTTCAGGCGCCTCGCCGAGCGGCGCCTGCCCCGCTTCCTGTTCGACTATCTGGATGGCGGTGCCTATTCGGAGATCACCTTGTCCCGCAATGTGCGGGACCTGGAGAGACTCACCCTGCATCAGCGAGTTTTCAGGGACGTGTCTGTCAGATCAACCGCGACGCATCTGTTCGGCGCCGAGATAGCCTTCCCACTCGCCCTGTCACCTGTCGGCCTGTCCGGGATGATGGCGCGGCGGGGCGAAGCCGCCGCCCGCAAAGTGGCCGGTGCCTGCGGCCTGCCCTATTGCCTCTCGACCCTGTCGGTCTGTTCTGTAGAGGAAACGGCCGCTGCAGGCTCGGGCCCGCTTTGGTTCCAGCTCTACATGATCCGGGACCGCGGAGCCTGCGAAGACCTTATCCGGCGAGCGAAGGAGGCCGGCGTATCCGTCTTGGTTCTGACCGTTGACCTGCCTGTCATTGGCACCCGCTACCGGGACGTGCGCAATACGATGAGCGGCGGCGGCGGCGCCTGGGCCCGCCTGCGCAGAGGGCTCATCTCCTATGCGATGCACCCGGGCTGGCTGCTGGATGTCGGCCTCGGCGGCAAACCGCATCTGCTCGGCAACATTGCGCCCTATGTGAAGGACGCGACCACCCCGGCAGACTTTTCTGCCTGGGCGAACGCCTCGATCGACCCATCGATCAGCTGGAACGATCTCGATTGGGTCCGGTCGCGATGGCCTGGTCCCCTCGTCATCAAGGGCATTCTCAGCCCTCCGGATGCCGTCGAGGCCGTTAACCGCGGCGCCGATGGCATCATCGTTTCCAACCATGGCGGACGCCAGCTCGATGGTGTGGCTTCCTCGATCTCGATGCTGGCGCGCATTGCCGAAAAAGTCGCAGGCCAGACCACGCTGATCATGGATGGGGGCGTGCGCTCAGGCCAGGACATCCTCAAAGTTCTGGCCCTCGGCGGTCAGGCCGCCATGATCGGGCGCCCCTGGGTCTACGCGCTGGCCGGTGCCGGTCAGGCCGGGCTCCTCAGTCAGCTCAAGGCGCTGCATGATGAGTTTTCAGTTTCAATGGCGTTGACCGGCGTCACGGCCGTCGACCAGGTCACGAGGGACGTTCTCGACCTGCCGGCCACCTGACCTGAAATGGGTCGCTCAAGTGCGCCGCGAAACGAACCGAAAGCATCGCAGCCCTCGCCCTCGAAACCCATCATCGGAGAAGAGCTCATCCTCGAATGCACGCACCCGGCCATACCCTCCAAGCCCCGGGCGCTGCCGGAACCGTCAAGCAGGGCGCGCCCTGCCTTGAGGTACCGACTTGTCGCAACTTCTTGTGCCGGGCCGGGCGCTCATTCAGCGGACCGCCTCGGTCCGGGCGAGCAGTCTGCGGGCGGTGCCCTCAATTGTCGCCCAGTTGCCCTCAGCAATATCCTTCTGGCTGGCGATCCAGGAGGAACCGATGGCAAACACGTTGGGCAGACTGAGATAGGTTATCACGTCCTCCTCTATGATGCCCCCGGTCGGCATGAACTTGAGGTGCGGCAGCGGCCCGCTCAGCGCCTTGAGTGCGGGCGCCCCTCCGGCAATCGAGGCCGGGAAAAGTTTCAGGCGCCGGAAGCCTTCCTCATGCCGGCTCATGGCCTCGCTGGCCGTGGCGATACCCGGAATCATGATGCTTTCCCGGCCCTGCAGCGCCGCGCGCAGCCCGGGCGACATGCCGGGCGACACAAGAAACTCTGCCCCCGCCTTCAGCGCATCGTCGACATCCCTGCCCGTAAGCACCGTTCCCGCCCCGACGAGAAGATCCTCCGCCTCAGCTTTCATCGCTGCAATTGCGGCGAGGCCCACCGGCGTGCGCAGGGTCACTTCCGCAAGGGTTATTCCGGCTCTCACAAGCGCTTTTGCCAGAGGCCCGGCCTGCTTCACATCATCGACCACGATCACGGGCACCAGCGGCGCCTTGCGCGCGGCGGCGTCGAGTTTCTCGAGGATGTCGGCCATGGGCAGTCTCCCGTGTCTGCAACCTGCCATCGGTGCGGACTTTCTGGGTTCTAGTGACCTGCGCCGCCAGAAATGACAAGCCGCACTGGCTTGCTTCTGCCTGCGAAGCTGGGTCAGGCGCGAGTTTGCCGCTTCAGCAGTCCGGCGGATCGGTGAGGGACCTCTCCGGCCCAGACGTGCTTGCACCGCATGAAAAACCTTTATGCGCTTGAACACGCCTGCGGCAAGACACGCTGCATGGGCCCGGGCCGTATCAGGCCAGAAGGCCCTGCAATTGGGCCGCCGTCTCGCGCGCCTGTTCGGGCGAACCGAACAGCTGCCGGTTCGCGCCGATCCGCTTGTACCAGTAGTGAAGACCGACAAGATCGGTGAAACCCATCCCGCCATGCACCTCGGTCGCGGTACGTGCGATGAAGGTGCCGGCCTCGGCCAGATACGACTTTGCGAGATTTGCCATTACCGGCCCTTCGGTATCGCCGATGTCCAGGGCATGCGCCGCATGCCAGATCAGCGCACGACCGGGTTCCAGCTTCGCAGCCATCTCGGCGCACATGTGCTTGACCGCCTGAAACGAGCCGATCACACGGCCAAACTGCTGACGCTCTGCCGAATAGGCAACAGCCCGGTCGATCATCGCCTGTGCAGCACCCAGCGTATCGCTGGCCACGAGCAAACGCGCAAATGCCATGAACTCCGGGCCAGGTCTCATACTGGCAATCGGCGACGCACCCGTGAATGTTACCTCGTAGAAAATCCGTGTCCGGTCTATTGTGGGCATCACCTGGACTGCTGCGCCCTTTGCCTCGACCGCGTGCAACACGCCTGACATATCCGCCACAAGGTAATGCGTCGCCCCCTCCGCCGAATGCACCAGCAGGGCCGTTCCGGTCAGCTTGCCCGCCTTGAGCTCGATGCCCGCACCATCTCTCAGGGAAGAAAGCTCCGTAAGCGCCAGCGCGAAGGCGGCCTCACCCGACGCTACCCCCCCCGTCAGCGCCGAATTGCCTGCGAGCGCTTTTGCCGCCAGGGCCGAGGCGAGGAAACGCGACGGCGCAATCGCATAGCCAAGCGCTTCCTGCACCAGCACGGCCTCCAAGGCCCCAAGCCCCAGCCCGCCCGCCTCTTCCGGAACGATCAGGCAGGCGAGCCCGAATTGTGCCAGCGCAGCCTCGAGCGCTGCGGCCGCCTCTGCGTCACCGGCGGCAATCCTGCGGATCTGGTCGAGCGAGGCGGCCCCTGCGAGCACACCCTTGAGGCTCGTCTGGAGCAGGCGCTGGTCTTCGGAAAGTGCAAATTCCACGGCGCTTATCCCTTCGCCAGCTTCGGCTCGCGCGGCATGTCCAGCCCACGCTCCGCAATGATATTCTTCTGGATCTGAGCCGTCCCGCCGCCGATGATCAGCCCGAGATCATACATGTAGCGCCACTGCCAGCTGCCATCCGCGCGCAGATGATCGCCGCCTTCATAGAGTATGCCGAGTTCGCCGAGCGCATCGATGGCAAGGCGTGCGATCTCGTGATTGAGGTCGCAGCCATTCAGCTTGACGATCAACCCCGCCAGCCCTGCGCCTTCACCCTTCAGTCGACTTGTCATGATGCGCAGCCCGTTCGCCTGCATCGCATAGACTTCCGATTGCAGCTTCATCAGCCTGTCACGCAGGAGCGGATTGTCGATCAGCCGCTGCCCGTTGACTCTTTCGGCCTTCATCAGGGTGACGAGTTCGATGAACCGTGCCTTAGTCGCGTTGGGATCGCCAAGCATCCCGCGCTCATGCGTCAGCGTGGCATTCGCCACCTGCCAGCCCTTGTTCGGTGCATAGATCACACCGCTCTTCGGTACGCGGACATTCGTAAAGAAAACTTCATTGAAATTGGCGCTGCCCGTCATGTCCAGCAGTGGGCGTACCTCGATGCCCGGTGTCGACATCGGAAAGGTAATATAGGTGATCCCCTCATGTTTCTTCGCTGTGGGATCGGTCCGCACAAGGCAGAAGATCATGTCGGCCTGTTTGGCCGTCGAGGTCCAGATCTTCGAGCCGTTGATGATATAGTGATCACCGTCCTCGACCGCCGACGTGCGCAGGGCCGCAAGGTCCGATCCCGCCCCTGGCTCGGAATATCCCTGACACCAGATCATCTCGCCTTCGATGGTCGGCCGGATATAGGCCTGTTTCTGGGCCTCGGTTCCCAGCTCCAGAAGGGTAGGCACGAGCATCGATATGCCCTGCCCTGCCATCGGCCCCGGTATGCGGCTGCGCGCAAACTCTTCGGCGATGATCCGCGCTTTCAGGATGTCCGGCTCGGCACCATAGCCGCCATATTCCTTCGGAATGGTCCGTGCCGCCAGTCCTTGCCGGATCAGCAGTTTCTGCCAGGCAATACGTCTGGCATTCCTGTAGCCCTTGTCCTCGGACGTCGGCGCAAGGTGGGCGTTCCTGGCCAGCGTCTCTGCGACATCGGTGCGAAAGGCTTCATATTCGGGTGCAAGGTCGAGTTTCATATAAAGAGAGTCTCCCCCTTGCCCCAACGTCCGGCAAGAGGGGCGCTTGCACGACGTAGCGGAAAGCCTCTTAGCTCGGGTGCATAAACCGCAGGAGGGAGACCGCCACTATGCCCGTCGAATACATCAAGAAAGGCAATGTCGCCATCATCACCATGAACCGTCCGGAGGCGCGCAACGCCATCAATGGCGAGATGGCGCAGACCATGGAAGCCGCCCTTGACCAGATGGAATCAGACCCTGAGGTCTGGGTCGGTATTCTCACGGCCGTGGGCAAGGCCTTCTGCGCGGGCGCCGACCTCAAGGAAATATCAGCTGGCAATGGCGGCGCCCTGTCGACCAAAAAGGGCGGTTTTGCCGGCATCGCCCGGCGCGAACGTACAAAGCCGCTGATTGCCGCAATTACCGGCTCCGCCCTCGCGGGCGGCACTGAAATTGCCCTTTCCTGCGACATGATCATCGCTGCGGACGACACCAATTTTGGCCTTCCTGAAGTCAAGCGCTCGCTCGTCGCGGGCGCCGGCGGCCTCTTCCGCCTGCCTCGCCAGGTTGGCAAAGCGGTTGCCCTTGAGGCAATCCTGACCGGTGATCCGCTCTCCTCGCAGCGTGCTTACGAGCTCGGCATGGTCAACAAGGTCGTGCCCGAAGCACAGGTCATCGACGAAGCGATGAAGCTCGCCGCCCGTATCACTGCCAACGCCCCGCTCGCCGTCGCCGCCAGCCGCGCCGTTGCCATCGCTGCGACCAGCAAGACCGATGATGAACTCTGGAAGGATTCAGGAACAGCCTTCGCCAGCATTATCAACACTGAAGACTATAAAGAGGGCCCACGCGCCTTTATCGAAAAGCGCGCCCCGGTCTGGAAGGGCAGGTAATCCCGACCGGTCACCCCTGTGCTGCCCCCCCCGGGGGGCAGCACAGGGCAATGATACGGCCTCGACAGTCAGGGCAGCGGCGAGGCGAGAAGAACAGCCCCGGCCCGCTGTCTCAGTCCTCCCGCTTCACCCGGGCCTTTCCGCGCCCCAGTGTCAGCGCCTTGATCGCCCCTCGGAACGTGCGCACTTCCTGCTGCGTCCACTGAGCACGGATCAGCGCATTGCGCAGGTTATTGATCATTACTGGCGTCTTTTCCGGCGGGTAGAAGTAGCCCGCACGGTCCAGCTCAGCCTCGAAATGCTCGAACATAGCGGTAAGCTCCCCGCGGCTTGCCGGGGCTCCCACACCTTCATCCTTGCCGGCAAACCGGCCGCCCAGGCCTTCGGCGGCGCCCCATTGATGGCAGAATACGCCGACCGCCTGGGCAAGGTTCAGGGAGGCAAAGGCCGGGTTCACCGGATAGGTCAGGATCACATCGCACAATGACACCGCCTCGTTCGGCAGGCCGGATTTCTCACCGCCGAACAGCACACCGCACCGCCCGCCCCTTTCCATGACCGCCGCTACCGCGCCCGGCGAGTCCAGCACCGGCTTCTCCATGCCGCGCGGCCGCGCCGTTGTCGCGACAGCAAACGTCAGGTCCGCCATTGCGGCCTCGAGCGTGTCGAACACGCAGACTTCAACACCCGACCCCAGTGCTCCTGCCGACATCGCCTGCGCCGAAGCGCTGGGCCATCCGTCCCGGGGCGAGACCAGGCGCAGATCCGTCAAGCCGAAATTAAGCATCACCCGGGCAGCCGCGCCGATATTCTCGCCCAGCTGCGGCGAATGCAGGAGAATGGCAGGGCGATGGGTCTGGGCCATGGGATATCCGGTTTTGACGCCCGTCCCGCGTCTGCTATAGCGCGGGCCGAACCGTTTAAACGCAAGGATTCCAGAATATGGCGAAGATCAAGGTCAAAAACCCTGTTGTCGATATGGACGGCGATGAAATGACCCGCATCATCTGGCAGGTGATCAAGGACAAGCTGATCTTTCCCTATCTCGACATCGACCTGAAATACTATGATCTTTCGATCCAGAGCCGCGATGCGACCGACGACCAGATCACCATCGACGCCGCCGAAGCGACCAAGAAATACGGGGTCGCCGTAAAGTGCGCGACCATCACACCGGACGAGCAGCGCGTTGAGGAGTTTGGCCTCAAGAAAATGTGGAAGTCGCCCAATGGGACGATCCGCAATATCCTTGGGGGCGTCGTTTTCCGCGAGCCGATCGTGATCTCGAACATTCCGCGCCTCGTGCCGGGCTGGACCAAGCCGGTAATCATCGGCCGTCACGCTTTCGGCGACCAGTACCGCGCGACCGACTTCCTCGTCCCCGGCAAGGGCCGGCTGACGATGAAATGGCAGGGAGATGACGGCAGGGTCATCGAAAAGGACGTGTACGACTTCCCCGGCGCGGGTATCGCAATGGGCATGTATAATATCGACGAGTCGATCCGCGACTTCGCCCGGGCTTGCTTCAATTATGGCCTGCAGCGCGAGCTGCCGGTCTACCTTTCCACCAAGAACACAATCCTGAAAGCCTATGACGGGCGCTTCAAGGACATTTTCCAGGAAATGTGGGACGCTGAATTCAAGGACAGGTTCGCCCCCTTCAAGGGCACCTACGAGCACCGCCTCATCGACGACATGGTCGCGTCGTGCATGAAATGGTCGGGCGGCTATGTCTGGGCCTGCAAGAATTATGACGGCGATGTGCAGTCCGACACAGTGGCGCAGGGCTATGGCTCGCTCGGCCTGATGACCTCCGTACTGCTTTCTCCCGACGGCAACACCGTCGAGGCCGAAGCGGCCCATGGCACCGTCACCCGGCACTTCCGCAACTACCAGAAGGGCGAGGCGACCTCGACCAACTCGATTGCATCGATCTTTGCCTGGACGCAGGGCCTTGACCATCGCGGACGGATGGATGCCACACCGGAGGTACGCAAGTTCGCCCAGACGCTCGAACGGGTCGTGATCGAAACAGTCGAGCAAGGCTTCATGACCAAGGACCTTGCCCTCCTCGTCGGCCCGGATCAGAGCTACCTTACGACCGAAGGCTTCATCGAGAAAGTCGCCCGCAACTTCGAAGAGACGATGTCGAGGCTCTGAAGCCTGCCGCCTTCATCCGCCGCTCACCCCCGCGAAAGCCGGGATCCGGCTCCAGACGTTCAGGACCTGAAAGGACGCGATCCCGGCATTCGCCGGGACGACCGGGGCAGAGGCGGACACGCATGACACCAGATGTTTCCTCCGGGCGCCTGCAAATCATTGTCCTCCCCGTGGCCCTGCTCGCCGCGACCATCGCCATCGCCTATGCCGCCTGGTCGACCAAGACAGCCAGCCCCCTCGAGGCCGCCGCCTTCATTACCGGGGTCATCTGCGTCTGGCTCGTCGTGCGACAGAGTATCTGGAACTTCCCGCTCGGGCTGCTGAATGTCGCCGCCTATGCCTGGATCTTCTACGAATACCGTCTGTATGCGGACTCTGGTCTCCAGGTTGTGTATTTTTGCCTGAACCTAGCCGGATGGTATCTCTGGCTCTTCGGCGGCAAGAACCGCACCGCGTTGCGGGTCCGGCGAACATCTGCACGCGAACTTGCCCTGATCGCCCTCCTCATCGCTGCCACCACCGGCCTGCTCTGGTGGATCCTCGGAAAGCTCGGCGGCGCGGCGAAGTTCTGGGATGCGCTCACCACATCGATCAGCCTCTCTGCCCAATGGCTTCAAAGCCACAAGAAGCTGGAATGCTGGCATCTCTGGATTCTGGCTGACGTGATCTATGTACCTCTCTACATCTCCCGCGGACTCAACCTGACAGCCCTCCTTTACGGCATATTCCTCTGCATGGCGGTCATGGGGCTGCTCGCCTGGCAAAAATCAGTGAAGACATGGCCGACAACAGAATCCTCCGTATCGTCCTGATCGGCGCCGAATCGACAGGAAAGACCACACTTTGCCAGGCACTCGCCGAGCATTACGATACCGTCTGGGTCGCCGAATACGGCCGCGAGCACTGGGAAACCAAGATCGCCGCACAGAACACCCCGCCCGGCGAAACGCCCGCCTGGACGCACGACGAGTTCATCCACATCGCCGAGGAACAGCAGCGCCGCGAGAACGAGGCCGCTGCCCGCGCAAGCCGCGTGCTGATCTGCGACACCAACGCCTTCGCCACCGCTACCTGGTTCGAGCGCTATGCCGGCACACGCCATCCCGATGTCGACGCCATCGGCGCGCGCGACCAGGTCGATCTCTACCTGATCGCATCTCCGGACGTGCCCTTCGTGCAGGACGGCGTGCGCGACGGTGAGAAGATCCGGGAATGGATGCACGCCCGCTTCCTCGAGCTCATCGGCGCCAGTGGCGCCCCCCACATGCTGATCACCGGCGCATGGGAAACGCGCCTGCCACAGGCCATCCTTGCCATCGACGACCTGCTGTCGCAGCACGAGACCCGGCATGTCTGAATTCCGCATTCGCCGCGCCGGCCCGGATGATGCCGAGTGCCTCGGCCATATTGGCGTGGCCACCTTCATCGAAAGCTACCCGCACGATATTGACGGTGCCTCAATGGTTGCGCATTGCACCCGCCAGCATTCACGAGCGGTGTACGAACAATACCTCGCCGATGCCGCATCGGCTCTCTGGATTGCCGAATACGCGGCCACGGGCGCTCCCATTGGTTATGCCCTCAACTGCCCACCAGACCTGCCTGTACCGCTTGAACCTGGCGATATCGAGCTGAAACGGATCTATACGCTGTCGCGCTTCCACGGCACCGGCATTGGCGCCGCCCTGCTCCAAGCGTCGCAAGCAGATGCCCGAGCGCGCGGGGCCCCACGCCTCCTGCTCGGCACCTACCAGGAAAACCACCGTGCCGTTGCCTTCTATAGCAAGCAGGGCTTCACGCTCGCCGGGACCAGGAAGTTTCAGGTTGGCGAGCGTCTCTTCGATGATATCGTATTGGCAAAACGCCTTTGATACCCGCTCACTCGTAAGGCTAAAGGCGGCAGGCGGGCTCAGACAACCCGCGCGCTGCGTACATATCGCACCATACCGTCCGTGGACGTCATGACCAGAGTATGGGTATGAACGCGGCCATCCTTATGCAGGACGCCGTTCAGCATAGTCCCGTTGGTCACGCCGGTCGCACAGAACACCGTATCGCCCGAGGCAAGCTCATCCAGAGCATAGGTCTTTCCGAAGTCGGTTATGCCGGTTCTTGCCGCGCGCTTCCTTTCGTCATCATTTCGGAACACGAGCCGGCCAAACATCTGTCCACCTACGCACTTCAGCGCTGCCGCCGCCAGAACGCCCTCCGGCGCTCCACCCTGTCCGAGATACATGTCGATACCGGTCGCCTTGTCGGTGGTTGCGATCACGCCTGCCACATCGCCATCCGTGATCAGTGAGATGCGCGCGCCGGCCGAGCGCAGCGAGTCGATGATGTCCTGATGGCGGGGCCTGTCCAGAACGCATACGGTCATGTCTTCGACCTTGCGCCCGGCCGCCCTCGCCAGGGCCTTGATGTTGTCGGCAGGCGACGCTTCAAGGCTGATCAGCCCGTCCGGATAGCCCGGACCAATCGCGATCTTGTCCATGTAGGTGTCCGGCGCATACAGCAGTCCGCCGCGCGGCGCGATCGCCAGCACGGCGAGCGCATTTGCCATCGCCTTCGCCGTCAGCGTCGTTCCTTCCAGGGGGTCAAGCGCAATGTCGATTTCCGGGCCATTCCCGGTGCCAACCTCCTCGCCGATATACAGCATCGGCGCCTCATCGCGCTCGCCTTCGCCAATCACGACGCGCCCCTTGAACTCGACCTCATTGAACGCCGAGCGCATCGCGTCAACGGCGGCCGCATCTGCCTTCTTCTCGTCACCCCGGCCGACCTCTTTCGAAGCCGCAATCGCGGCCAGCTCGGTCACGCGCACCATCGCATCGGCAAGGCCCGGCGTCAGCAGCTTGTTTTTCATTATACTCTCTCCAGGGATAGACATTCGGGACAGATAAGTTTTACGCGACGCAATCAGCTGACCGCTTCGATCCGGATCAGGCGCGGATCTTCCACTGAGACGGACAGTTTCGCGATCCGGCTGACAGCGGCCTGCATCTGGGCGCGCGGGCAGCGATGCGTCACCACCGCCACCGGGCTCGCGCCGCTCTCGTCGGCCGAATCCTGCAGCAGCTTGTCGACCGAGACCCCTTCCTCGGCGAGTGCTTCGGTCAATGCGGCGAGCGTGCCAGGCTTGTCAGCCAGTCGAACACGGAGGAAGAAGGGCGCTACTTCAGACGCATCTGCCTTCACGAAGGGCTGTGCCACGTGATGCTGCGCCCGGCCAAAGGCGTTTCGGATTGCCGGGCGGAACAGTTTCGCCACATCGCCCATCACAGCGCTCGCGGTCGGGCCGGAACCTGCACCCGGGCCGGTCAGCACGACCGCGCCCAGCGGGTCGCCTTCGATCCGTACCGAATTCAGCGAACCATCGACGCGCGCCAGTGCATGCGCATGCGGCAGCGCCATTGGCTCCACACGGCACACGACGCCCGCCTTGGTCATAACGCCTTCGGCAATCAGCTTGATGCGCAATCCCAACCGGTCGGCAAGGCTGAGGTCCAGAAGCCCGATCTCCTCGATTCCGCGCACCTCTACCTTTGAGAAATCAAGGTCCGCCGAGAAGGCAATCGCCGAAAGGATCGCCGCTTTGTGCGCCGCGTCCATACCTGAGACATCGAGCGCCGGGTCCGCCTCAGCATAGCCGCGCTTCTGCGCCTCTGCGAGTACTTCGTCATACGAGCGCCCGGTTGCAAGCATCGTCGAGGTGATGAAGTTACAGGTGCCGTTCAGGATGCCGGACACGCGCTGCAGTTCTGTGCCGACCAGGCTGTCGCGAAGGACACGAACGACGGGAATCCCGCCTGCTACGGCCGCCTCGAACAGGAGGTCCACCTGTTTCTCGGCCGCAAGCTGCGCCAGTGCGATGCCATGCTTGGCGATAAGCGCCTTATTGGCGGTCACCACGTGCTTGCCCGCCTTGAGCGCTGACTCCACGGCAAACTTTGCCGGGCCATCAGAGCCGCCAATCAGCTCGACGAATACGTCCACATCAGGGTCTTCCGCCAGCGTCGCGGCATCATCAAACCAGGCATAGCTATCGGTATTCACCGGCCGGTTGCGGCTCTGCGAGCGGGCGCTGACGCCCGCGATCTCGACCCGGCCCGGCAGCCTCAGCCGCTCCTGGCGCTGCACCAGCTCGATCAGCCCGGCGCCAACATGGCCAAGTCCGGCAATTCCAATTCTCAACGGCCCCATGGGGCGGCCCCTTACGCAATTTGAACGCTCGGCGGCTGCCTAGCCGTTTTGGGCCCCCGGGGGAAGCCCGCAACCCTGCGATCGGGCCCGGCAGAGAATACCGCCGGCCTCATACCTCGCGAACGGCCTGTCGGGGGGCTTACCGGCGGGGAAAGGCGACGCAGCGCCGGGCAGAAATCGTGATCCCCGGGGATCTGCGTTCATCCGTGAAGCGGCGGGGGGGGGGGGGGCCGCGCCCCCCCGGCCCCCCCCCCCCGCGCCGGCGCGCGGGGGCCCCCCCCCCCCGCCCCCAACGA
>CAZIGV010000016.1:0-51561 GCA_964538945.1 uncultured Hyphomonas sp. | reverse complement strand
GGTCCCCCCGGGGGATCGGCGTTCACCCGTCCCGGGCCGGGGGCCCGGGCACCGCCCCACCCGCCCCCCGGCCACCTGGCGCTTCAGGAATGGACCGACCAGCCGTCAGGCAAAGTCTGCAACCCGATCCCGGCGCGCGCGGTCCGGAGTTCACTGACGGCCGTCTCCCGGGTAACCGAAGGATGGGCGCCCAATGGCGCTTTCCGGCAGGGACCCTGGGACCTACTCGGCTGCCACCGGCTTGATTTCCTTGACACCATGAGCGGCAAGGAACTTGCGGATATTGCGTCCCGCCTGGCGGATGCGCTGCTCGTTTTCCACCAGAGCGATGCGCACATACTCATCCCCATGCTCGCCGAAGCCTGCGCCGGGGGCGACGGCCACATGCGCCTCATTGATCAGCTGGATCGAGAATTCGAGGCTGCCGAGAGGGCGAAGCTTCTCGGGGATCGGCGCCCAGGCAAACATCGAGGCGCGCGGGCTCGGCACAGGCCAACCGGCCCGCGTGAAGCTGTCGACCAGCGCATCGCGCCGTGTACGGTATATCCTACGCAGGTCGTCAACACAGTCCTGCGGCCCGTCGAGGGCAGCCACTGCCGCCACCTGAATCGGCGTATACGCACCATAATCAAGGTACGACTTGACCCGCGCCAGCGCCGCAATAAGCGTCTCGTTACCGGCTACGAAACCAACCCGCCAGCCCGCCATCGAATAGGTCTTCGACATGGTCGTGAATTCTACGGCGATGTCCTTCGCCCCGTCCACCTGCAGGATCGAGGGGGTCGGTTCGTCGAAATAGATCTCGTTATAGGCAAGGTCCGACAGGATCCAGAGATCATGCTTCTTCGCGAAGCTTACGGCCTCCTTGTAGAAGTCGAGATCGCAAACCGCCGCAGTCGGATTCGACGGAAAGCAGAGAACCATGGCGGTCGGCGGGGGAACAGAATAGCGCACGGCGCGGCCAAGGTTGGAGAGGTACTGCTCCGGGGTGTGCGCCGGGACGCCGCGGATCGAGGCGCCTGCAATGATGAAGCCGAAATGGTGCAGCGGATAGGATGGGTCCGGTGCCAGGATCACATCACCCGGCGCACTGATGGCCTGGGCCAGGTTGGCAAAGCCTTCCTTCGAACCGAGCGTGACGATCACTTCCCGGTCTTTGTCGAGCTTCACGTCAAACCGGCGCCTGTAATAGTCCGTCAGAGCACGCCGCAGCCCCGGAATGCCGCGCGAGGCCGAGTATCCGTTCACGTCGGGCCTGCGCGCCGTCTCGACCAGCTTGTCGACGATATGCTGTGGCGTGGGCTGGTCCGGGTTGCCCATGCCAAGGTCAATAATGTCCGCGCCCTTGGCACGCAGCGCCGCCTTGGCCCGGTTTACCTGTTCGAACACATAGGGCGGCAGACGCCGGATCTTGTGAAAATCTTTATTCATCATGGGGTGATCACGCCTTCAGTCACGCGCGGTACATCAAAACTGGCCCGGATCGCTGCGATCTCGGCCTCGGTCAAAAAATCCGCCGGGGGCAGATCCGGTCCGAACGCTTCGCGCAGCTGCGCGGCAACTTCCGCAATTCCGTCTGCCCCGCGGGAGGTAGGCTGCGCCCGCTCGGCGCTGTCAAACAGCGCCTTGAGCCGCCTCAGGTCCCGGCCGGACGCTTTCAGGCCGGCTTCAGGCCTCCAGTCGGACGCCAGCCTGGGGATATCGGAAATCTCAGGATAGCCCTCCCCCCGGATCTCCGTCCGGCGGGCCTCATACCATTCCGGTGCGTCGTTGATGGCGGCGCGGGCCTTGGTAAACGACGCCGTACAGGCGGAAACCAGCAAAAGCGGCACGCCGCACAGAAGAATCGCCGTGTTTTTCATGGTTAATCTCATTAAATGACAAACATTGTGATGGATAGATGAGCGCGAATAACGGGGCAAAACTAGGACCTATGAGCAGCGCCGGCACTCCCGCAACAGGAAACCAGCCTCTGGCTGCCCTCATGGCGGCGCAGGATCCTATGCGCTGGCAGATCCTGATGACCACCCTGGCGCTCGCCAATACCGAGTCCCAGGCCCTGATGACCGAGATCATGACCGGCTCCGGCCCCCTCGGCACCGTTACCCAGGGCGACCCGATGGGCGCTTCCGACGCCTTCCAGAAGGTCGGCATCAGCCTCGCCGCCGACCCTGCAGCCCTGATGCAGGCCAATTTCGAGCTGATGCAGGGCTGGATGTCGCTCTGGCAGGAGATGATCACCGAGACCCTCTCTCAGGAGGCGCCCAAGGAGAAGGACAAGCGCTTCTCGGACCCCGAATGGCAGGTGAACCCCGCTTTCAGGTTCATCCGGAAGGCCTATCAGGTTAATTCCCGCTGGATGAACAGCCTTGCCGATCGGGCGACGGGCCTCGATCCGGCCGTCCAGCTGCGTGCGCGTTTCTTCATGCAGCTCCTCACGGAGAGCCTCTCGCCGACGAATTTCCTCGGCACCAACCCTCAGGCCCTGCGCACCTTTATCGAAAGCGGGGGTGAGAGCGTCCTTGCAGGCCTGCGCATGGCGCGCGAGGACGTGCGCAAGGGCAACGGCAAGCTCTATATCTCCCAGACCGACGAAACACCCTTCGAAGTCGGCGTCAACATCGCGACCGCCCCTGGCGAAGTCGTATTCCGCAACGACCTGATGGAGCTCATCCAGTACGCCCCGAGTCAGCCTCAGGTCTATTCCAAGCCGCTGCTCATTTTCCCGCCCTGGATAAACAAGTTCTACATCCTGGACCTGCGCGAAGAGAACTCGATGATCCGCTGGCTCGTTGACCGCGGGCTTACCGTGTTTGTCGTCTCCTGGCGCTCGGCAGACAAGGTCACGATGAATTATGACTGGGACGACTATGTCAGAAAGGGCATTTACGCAGCCGTCGAGGCCGCGCTGCAGGCCTCCGGCGCCAAGCAGGTGAACAGCGTCGGCTACTGCATCGGCGGTACGCTGCTCACCTCTGCCCTCGCCCACATGGCAGCCAGCGGCTATGACAAGATCGCCTCTGCAACCTTCTTTGCCTCGCAATCGGATTTCGAGCTTGCCGGGGACCTTAAGGTCTTCACCGACGGCCCCGGCCGAAACTATGTCTACGGCATCATTGCCGATCACGGCGGCATCATGCCCGGAAAGGAAATGTACGAGACGTTCAACTGGCTTCGCCCGATCGACCTCGTCTGGCGCTATGTTGTCGACACGTACATGCTCGGCAAGCCCCCTCGCCCTTTCGACCTGCTCTACTGGAACGCCGACCAGACCAATATCCCGGGTCCGGTCCACAAGCGTTATCTAAAGGAACTCTATGCCGAGAACCAGCTGGCCAATGGCGAATACACCGTACTCGGACTGAAAGCAGACCCGGCCAGCATTAAGATCCCGGTGATGCTGCAGGCCTCGAAAGACGACCACATCGTCCCCTATGAAAGCGTCTTTCGCACGGCCAGGCTGTTTGGCGGCGACGCCACCTTCGTCCTCTCAGGATCCGGCCATATTGCCGGCGTCGTCAATCATCCGGACGCGAAGAAATACCAGCACTGGACCAATCCGGGCAAACTCGGCTCCACGGCCGATGAATGGCTGACCACCGCAACGGAAAGGCCTGGCAGCTGGTGGCCCACCTGGTGGGACTGGCTCAAGCCCAAATCCGGCCGCAAGATCGCCGCGCTGCAGCCCAAGGATATGGGCCTCGGCGCCGCTCCCGGCAGCTATGCCCGGGTACGTCTGGCAGACATCAAGCTGCCGCCTGGCTGAGCCGGCTCGCGTGCCGGTCTTTTAGCCTTCAGGCCAGAAGCCCCGCGCTTTCATCAAGCCCCAGCGCGATGTTGAGATTTTGGACAGCGGCCCCCGATGCGCCCTTACCCAGATTGTCGAGACGCGCGACGAGCCGCGCCTGCTCATCCGTGCCGAACACAAACAGCTCCAGCCTGTTGGTGTGATTGCAGGCCTCAGCGCCCAGCGTCTTCAACGCGTCGCCATCCGCAAGCGGCGTAACCTGTACGAACTGCTCGCCCTCATAGGTACCGGCGAGTACGCGGTGGATCGCCGCCCGATCGGGTTTCTTCGGCAGCGCCGACAGGACCAGTGGCAGCTCGATGATCATCCCCTGCGCAAACCGCCCGACTGCCGGCATGAACATCGGCAGCCGCGCGAGGCCCGCATGCTTCTTCATTTCTGGCGGATGCTTGTGCATCTGGCCGAGCCCGTAGATACGGTAATTGTCTTCGGTCTGGCGCTCTTCGAACTCGGCGATCATCGGCTTTCCGCCGCCAGAATATCCGGACACGGCATTCACTGTCACCGGCCAGTCTGTCGGAAGCAGGCCCGCTGCCACGAGCGGGCGCGCCAGCGCGATGAAACCGGTTGGATAGCAGCCCGGATTGGAAATCCGTGATGAGGCAGCAATCGCTGCCCGCTGGCCTTTGTCCATTTCCGGAAACCCATACACCCAGCCCGGCGAGGTGCGATGCGCGGTTGAGGCATCGATGATTACCGTATTCGGGTTCTCGACGAGACTTACCGCGAGCCGCGCGGCCTCGTCCGGCAGGCAGAGGATCACCGCATCCGCTTTCTTCATGACCGCTGCGCGCGCGTCCGGATCCTTCCGCTTTGCCTCATCGATCGACAGAAGCTCAAGATCGCCGCGCGCCTTCAGCCGCGACGCAATCTGCAAGCCTGTGGTCCCGGCTTCGCCGTCGATGAAGACTTTGGGCTTCATGCACCCACTCCTCTGGGGTCAGGGGCTAAAACAGAACGGGCGCCTCGTTTCCGAAGCGCCCGCCAGAGAATAAAAAATTCTTTTCGCGGCTCAGCGCTTCGAGAACTGGAAGCTGCGACGTGCTTTCGCTTTGCCGTACTTCTTGCGCTCGACCACGCGCGGGTCGCGTGTCATGAAACCGAACGGCTTGAGCACCGGACGAAGGCCCGGCTCGAAGGCGACAAGCGCGCGTGATATGCCGTGACGTACGGCGCCGGCCTGACCCATCAGGCCAGACCCCTTGACCGTGCAGATCACGTCAAACTCCGAAGCGCGGCCCGCCTCGATAAGCGGCTGGGCGATGACCATGCGCAGCACCGGGCGCGCAAAATAGGTTTCCTGGTCCCGGCCGTTGATGGTGATCTTGCCCGTACCGCGCTTGATCCACACACGCGCCGTGGCAGACTTGCGACGACCGGTGCCGTAAGCCCGGCCCTGGGCATCGATCTTGGGCTCGGCCTTGGCCACGACTTTCTGCGCAGGCGCGCCGGTCATCGAAGCAAGGTCTTTAAGGGACGAGGCAGTATCGGTCATAGGGATCAAGCCGTTTTCGAGTTCTTGCGGTTCATCGCTTTGAAGTCGACGAACTCGGGTTGTTGGGCGACATGCGGATGCTGCGCACCGGCATAGATACGAAGCTTGCCAAACTGCTGGCGGGACAAGGCGCTTTCACGCGGCATCATGCGCTTCACGGCCAGTTCGAGAGCCCGCTCGGGAAAGCGTCCGGCGAGGATCTTACCTGCCGTGGTGGATTTGATACCGCCCGGGTAGCCGGTGTGGCGGTAATACACCTTGTCGGCCAGCTTGTTACCGGTGAACACGGCCTTGTCCGCGTTGATCACGACGACGTGATCGCCGGTATCAACATGCGGGGTAAAGTCAGGGCGGTGCTTGCCGCGAAGACGTTTGGCGACGTAAGAAGCAAGGCGTCCGACGACGACGTCTGTCGCGTCGATCACGACCCACTTTGTTTCTACGCCAACTGGTGCGTTATAAGTTTTCATTGCTCTGCTCAGAGCCTCTCAATTTCGGAGTTCCAGGAATGCAAATTAAGGGCTGGCGTTTAGTCGCCGCTTCTCCCTTTGTCAACGCGGCCGCAGGAGCGATCCTGTTTTTTGGCGCGGCGGCCTGTGCGCGGGGCGATCAGGCCCCTGAAGCCCCCCCGGCAGCTGCCCCAACTGCGTCAGGTCTGGAGCTTCCCGCCGTATGGTCAACACGCGCGCTTGCCGGCCCTGTCAGGGATGTCGCCATGTCGTCCGGCGGCGGCGCGATCCTCGCAGTGGCCTTCGAGCGCGGCGGCCTTGAATTCTTCAACATGGAGGGGGAGCGGATCGGTGAGCCGTCCCTCTTCCGGCTGAAAGCCATCGCCGACGGCCGCTCGGCAACCATCGGGGGCACCGAAATCACGCTCTTCCCCGGGGTTACCGATGCCGGCACCCTGCAGGGCTATATCTACAGCCCCGGTCTGATGGCCCCGACCCAGATTGACCTTCCGATTCCCGAGGACCGTGCGGTCCAGGGTCTGTGTACCGGCGATCCGGGGCCGCAGGGCCTGATCCGTATCGCCTACTGGACGATGTCCAATTCGATGCAGCTGACGACCGGTTTCCTGTCCGAAGACAATGGCGACCTTGCCTGGACACCCGAAGCCTCCTCCCCGTCGGCCATTCCCATCACCTCCTGCGTCTTCGCGGGCGGGGAGCTGATTTCCTCAGCCGCCACCGACGCTGCCGCTCTCAGCCGGGGCAAGGTCTCAGCCCTTCTCTCGCTTGAAACGGGCAAGCCGATCCAGATCTCGACCGATTACGGCCTCACCAACACGGATCTGGCGGTCCGGGACGGGATTACGATCGAGGCGCCTCGCAACCCCACCGCCATTACCGCCCTCGGCACCCTGCCGGCCGGCGGATATCCTGGCGGTGTGGTCGTGGTCGCCGGTGAGACATCCGGCGGAGCGCATCAGGTCGTGTTCATCGACCCGAGCGAGATCACGCTGGAGCCGGCGGGCGAGTGACTGGACCGGACGCTGACCAGGCCAGATAGACCGCCGCCAGGGTCACGATCACCCCGAGCCCCTGATGCACCAGGGCGAGCATCAGAGGCGCGGCGTTCAAGAGTGTCAGGATTCCCCAGACCGCCTGGGCGCTGACCAGAGCTGCCAGCACCGCGAAGGGCTGCGCCAGGGCTGTCGCGCGGTAGCGCCAGGCCGCCCAGAGGCTGATGCCCCACAGCAGGTAGGCCAGGAGGCGATGATTGAACTGGGTTGCCGCGCGTCCCTCGAAGAGACTGCGGATGCCAAGATCGGCCTGGATATAGTGCGAGGGCACGAGCTCCCCGGCCATCAGCGGCCAGTCATTATATGTTCGTCCGGCATCAAGCCCAGCCACAAGCGCGCCCGTCGCCATCTGCAGGAACACAAGTGATAAAAGGCCCACTGCCACCGCTCGCGCCCGCTTTGGCGCCTCGACCCGGCCACCCCGCCCGAGCGAGAGCCAGAGCCAGGTGATGAAGCAGAGGATGAGCAGAGCGAGGCTGAAATGCGTCATCAGACGGTAGGGCGCGACGGACACCCGGTCGGTATCGCCAATCCCGCTCGCCACCATCCACCAGCCGATCGCTCCCTGCATCCCGCCCAGGGCGATGAGCGCCGCCAGTTTCAAGCCAAGCCCGCCACCCAGCCAGCGCCGGGCGGCAAACACGGCAAAGCCGAGCACCGCGACAAGCCCGATGAACCGGGCCAGCTGACGGTGTCCCCACTCCCACCAGTAAATGAACTGGAATTCGGCGAAGCTCATGCCCTTGTTCTGGAGCCTGTACTGGGTCGTCTCCCGGTACTTGTCGAATTCCGACGCCCAGTCCTCTGCAGTCAGGGGCGGCAGCGATCCGGTCACGGGGCGCCATTCGGTAATCGACAGGCCGGAATCCGTCAGCCGTGTCGCCCCGCCGACCAGCACGGTCGCATAGACCAGAAGCCCCAGCACGATCAGCCAGGTACGGATCCAGCGTGCGGCAACGGGGGAAATTGCACTTATTGTCATGTTGCCTAGATCACTCAGGACGACAGGTGATCAAGTGGCACCGAAGTCGCACCAGCCCCCGAGAGGCCAAGACGCCATGCGCAAACCTGTCGCCATTCTGCTGATGCTGGCCTTCATGGCCCTCTGGGTCTGGGGCGCCGCGACGATTGGCTCCGGTATCACGGAGGCTTCGGGATGGCTTCAGCTCGTCTTCTACATCACGGCCGGTTTCGGCTGGGTCATCCCCCTGCGCCCCCTCTTCCTCTGGATGAATGCCAACCAGCCACCTGAGGAGGATTGAACTTGCCCGCCCAAGCCCGGCGTGCAGGCGCCTGATACGCGATCAGGGCACCCTTGGGGTGGCAGGCCGAGACCGGGTCATGGATCAACTGTGCCTGGACGCAGGGCCTCCGCATCTGCTCCGGGATCACGGCCCTGCTTTTCTGACATCCGTGATAAGGCCACCCTGGCTGCGGACGCGTCCGGCTCATCCGGGCCGGCGATTTCGATATAGGATGTGAGTGCACGGGCTGCCCCGGCCTCGTCTCCGATGGTCGCGCTCAACCATGCACTCAGACGAAGAAAGGCCTTGTGCTCACATTCGCTCAGATTTCTGGCCGTCAGGGAGGTTGCCTGCCGCCGGGCGGTTGCAAGGTCGCCTGAAAGCATTGCCTGCTCCATAGCCAGGTAGTCTGACCCGTTCTCCTGGGAAAACGGGCACGTCTGTGTTGATCCATTGACGCCGATCGCAGCAACAAAAGTTACTGCGATTACGAGACGCAGAACCTTCTGACCTGCGCTTTTGAGCCGGGTGAGGAAAGAAGCCCTGAGAGGCTGTTTTTCAACCCAGACAAGAGCCCTCATCGGCGGATACAGCCGCGTCAATCGCTTTCTCCATGCTTGCGCGCCGCTTCCCGCAGACGCGCGAAGATCGCGGCCGGGTCTTCCGGGGCCGAGACTTCGCCGGGCTCCGGATAATCGTCAAAGAACTCCTCATCCTCTGCGGCGCCCTCTTGCGCCGTCGCGGTCGCCGCCGGAGGCTCTGCAACCGGCGCCGCCGCATGCCTGCGCTCCGGCTGGGCTACGTCTTCAATCTCGGCGCCGAACGCGTCGTCTGCCATCGGACGCAACCGGCCGATCACCGTCTCACCGCCCACCAGTGTCTGCCCGGGCCAGACCATCACAGCCATGCTCGCGGGCAGAAAAAGATCGCACCAGCCTCCCAGCCTGCGGGTGCCGAAAGCGCGTCCGAGGCGCACCACATCGCCGGTCTCCACGAGGAGTTCGAGACGAGGCCCCAGACCTCCGGTTGCGAGCGCAAGGCCCGCCTGCTCGCCGGCGCTTTCGAACGTGACATAGGCCCGCGTCAGGCCGTCATCATCCGGACGGAATGCCACGGGCACATTCGCCTCTCCCTGCGACAGGCTGATGAGGTCGACGCCCCCGGCGATCGGAGTGTAAAGCTTATTGCTGGTGAGAGGTGAGGAAGAAATCCGCAGCCGGACCGTATCCTCGGCCGCAAGCCTGAGGGCAGTCGGGGGCTCGGTGCGCTCGATCGACAGCACGATCCCGTCACACGGGGCCACCACCCCGTCGGCAATGTCCGGGGGGGAACGGCGCGACCAGCGTCCGGCCGCCAATGCCGCAACCATCGCCGCAAAGCCGATCCAGAAGAGCGGTGCCCATATCCAGCCCAGCAGCAGCGCCGCAAGGAAAGCGGCAGCCGCGGCGGCCACGCCTTCCCAGTCAAACACGACGTTCAGCCACGGCATGGAGCGGCGCTCGATCTCATCGGCCATGTCATTCGCTCCTTTCCGGGCGGCTCTCAGTCAGGTCACGGCCAGTGCAGCATCTGTTCTACGCGCCTGCCTCTGCCACATATCAGCATACTTCCCGCCTTTGGCCAGCAGGCTAACATGGTTACCGCGCTCGACAACCCGTCCCGCTTCGAGAACCAGGATCTCGTCGGCCGAGATCACCGTCGACAGCCGGTGCGCCACCATCAGTGTGGTGCGGCCCGCCGAAGCCTCGTCGAGCGCTTCCTGAACAGCCGCCTCGGTCGCGCTGTCGAGCGCGCTGGTGGCTTCGTCCAGCACCAGGATCGCGGGGTCAGCCAGCACCACCCGGGCGATCCCGACGCGCTGCTTCTCGCCGCCTGACAGCTTCAGTCCGCGCTCGCCGACACGGGTATTCCACCCGTCCGGCTGGCTCTCGATAAAGTCGAGGAGCTGTGCCCGCCGGGCCGCATCTCGGATCTCCTCATCGCTCGCTCCGGGCCGCGCATAGGCGATGTTCGCCCGGATCGTATCATTGAACAGCACCACATCCTGAGGCACGAGACCGAGGCTGGCCCGCAGCGATTCCTGCGTCACGCCGCGGATATCCTGCCCGTCGATCAGCACCCGGCCCGCATCTGTATCATAGAACCGGAACAGCAGTTTCAGAAGGGTCGATTTCCCTGCCCCGGAGGTTCCAACGAAGGCTATCTTGCGCCCCGCTGGCACATCGAAGCAAATATTCTGTACGCCGACAGACCGGCCCTTATGATTGAAGGCGACGTTGTCGAAGGTCACCCGCCCCTCAGGCTTAGCCAGAACTTTCGCACCCGGTGCGTCCATCACCTCGGGCAGCATGCCGACGAGGCCATGCAGCTTTTCGAGGTCGACTGCTCCCTGCTTGATCTCGCGCCAGGCCCAGCCGAGGATGTTCAGCGGCGCATAGAGTGACAGCAGCATCAGCATCACTGCCGTGAGGTCACCGATCCGCATCTTGCCGTCGATGACATTCCAGGCGGACAAGACCATCACCGCCAGCAGGCCGAGGTTCATCACCAGAGCCTGTACCGTATTCAGCACATACATGCTGCGTACTGTATCAACGTAATGGATGTTGTACTCTCCCATGGCCTTGTCGAATCGCCTGGTCTCGCGTGCCTCGGCCGCAAAAGATTTGACGGTCTCGAAATTCGTCAGGATGTCGACCGAGGTTGCCCGGAAATGCGTGTCCGCCTCGTTCATCCGCCGGCGCTGGCGTACCCGCCACTCGGTGATGATCACCGTACAGACGACGTAGATTGCAATCGTCGCGACCGCGATCAGAGACAGGCGGTAATCATAGGCGAGCCCGAGCGCGACCGAAGCCAGAACCAGCCGGATCAGTGTCGGCCCGATATTGAAGGCCAGGAAGCGGATCAGGTAATCGATTGCCCCCGCCCCGCGCTCAATAACCCGGTTCAGGGCGCCGGTGCGGCGCGTCTGATGGAAGTTAAGCGACAGGCCAAGGGCATGGCCGAAGGCATCGACGCTCGCCACGCGCTGGGCATCCTGGCTGACCGGCGCGAAAAGCCAGTCCCTCGCCTGCGGCAGGCCAGCCGCCGCGAACCGCAGGACCAATCCATAGACAAGCCACATCGCCGCGACCATGAACCCGCCGCCATTCCCGGCCGGGGCGACCTGGTTGATCGCATGGCCCAGCACCAGCGGAGAGACAACCTCCAGCACGGACGCCGCGAGCGTCAGAAGCACGGCGAGTACCATCACCGGGCGCCATCTGGCCAGCTCCGGCCGCCATAGCAGCTTCAGAATGCGCAGGATCGAGGCCCAAAGCCCCCCATCCGCACTCTCGATCCGGTCGTGGTTGTCAGCTTGCTCAGGCGAAGGCGAAGGAGGTCTCATTCACGCCATATGGCGCGGAACATCCGAAAACGGAACCCATTCCCCGAGATTTCAGCTTTCTGCGTTCAGCGAACCCGCTTCATCTCGGCATACTGCCCCTTCACCTGCAGAATGAGTTCGACCGGTGCATCACCGCGGTTGCGCCAGAACCAGCCATGAGAGCCATCGAATGCCGCTGTCAGGTCGCCGGAGTCAGAGGCTTCCGCCCGGCCCTTGCGATAAGATGTTGCCTGCCCGCCCTGGCCGTCGCCGTGCAGGTCTGAATTCAGCACCCCGCTCTTCGCCGTCCACGCATAGCCGGCCGTCTCCCCCGCCTGCATCTTCAGTTTGATTTCCGCCGCTTCGCCCGGCGCCAGCATCAGGGTGACTTCATCCCGCCATGCATTGGGCGGTTCAGCCGGCGGCAGGTCCACCTTGTCCGCTGTCGCCGCCTCGCCGGCCACGGCCTTCTCTTCAGTCACCGCTGCAGCGGCGGCTTCGGCCTCTGCCTCAGCGGAAAGTTGCTGCTTGATTTCGCCCATCTGGGTGAGACCCAGGACACGGCCGGCCCCGGTCGGATCGATGGCGTATTCCGCAGGCAGGACGGCCGTAACCAGAATGACGACAGCGACGCCCGCCGCAAGCAGGGTTGAGGAGACCAATTGCTTCGTGGACGGAAGGTCTGCGCGGGAGGGAAGGTCGGAATTATACATAGCGATCCTCTCAGGAAACAAAATAGCCGGTCAGCTGATACCCAGCGAGCACGAAGCCGGCCGTCATCATCAGCACATTGGCCGTATAGGCGTGCTTCATAAAACCGGCTGTGCGGCGCCAGTAGCCCATCGCAATCAGCATCGCGCCGAGAGCCAGAAACTGGCCGAACTCGACGCCCAGATTGAAGGCAAGAAGGTTGGGCAACAGACCATCAGGAGAAATCTCGTAATCAATGATCTTGGAGGCGAGACCGAAACCGTGGCAGAAACCGAAGATCAGGGTGGCCGCTTTTGGATCCGGCTGGAATCCGAACCAGCGTTGGAACGCGCCGAGATTGTCGAGTGCCTTGTAGACGATCGACAAGCCGATGATGGCATCGATTATGTAGCTATTGATTCCGAAATTGAAGAAAACGCCCGCCAGCATCGTGGCCGAATGGCCGATGGCAAACAGGCTCACATAGATGGCGATATCTTTCATCCGGTACAGGAAGAAGATCACGCCCAGAAGAAACAGGATGTGATCATAGCCCGTTACCATGTGCTTGGCGCCGAGATAGATGAACGCCAGGATGTGAAGGCCCGTGATTTCCTGAATGTAGCCCTTGTCACCTTCGGCAACGGCGTGCGCGTGCGCCAGGCCTGGAAAGGCGAACATAGAGAGGGCAGCGAGCAGAAAGACCGCCGGCATCAGACGTGAGGATCGCCTCGCCTGAAGATCATGGCGAAAACAGGCTCCTGCCAGCTGGCGAACCGGTAAAGGACAGAAGTGACGCCGCTGCCGGCCGGCGGGGACGGCGGATGCTCTCGAACAGGGCGGCGGCCTTTGCCCGTCTCGTTCGACAATCAGGCGACGGTCATCCGCGAAACCCGCGGCAGCGAGGAAGAGTCCGCAGAATGACACGACGCGGCGCGCGATTTGCGATACCGCCGCGCTGAGGCGCCCGGAAATGGCTGCGTTCACAATCCAAAAGCTCATCCCGATCCTATGAACCGGATCGGCGCGAACCGGAAGCCGGACATCTGATAAACCGCAGCTGAGAAACAGGCTGGCGGCCACCTCCGACGCAGCCTAATTTCAGGCTCATGGATACTTTACGCACTGCCCCCCCGCCCCCCCGTCTAGGCTCGATCTGCGTCTATTGCGGCGCCTCGGACGCGGTCAATGAAACCTACATCCGGCTTGCCGAGAGGCTGGGCGCGGAACTTGCCCGGGGCGGCATCCGCCTCGTCTATGGCGGCGGCGGGGTCGGCCTGATGGGCGCCTGTGCCAGGGCGGCGCATTCGGCTGGCGGCGGAGTGCTTGGCATCATGCCCCGTTTCCTCCTGCAGAAGGAGCGTATCTTCACGGATGTGGAACACCGCATCGTCGATGACATGCACACCCGCAAGATGATGATGTTCGAGGAAGCCGATGCCTTCATTGTGTTGCCCGGCGGCATTGGTACGCTGGAGGAAGCGGTGGAGATCCTCTCCTGGGCCCGCCTCAACCTTCACGCCAAGCCGATGGCCTTTCTCGATGAGGACGGCTTCTGGCAACCCTTCTTCGACTTGCTGGAGCGCATCATCGACGGCGGCTTCATCCCGGCAGATTTTCGCTCAGCCCTGGTCCATGTCACCACGCCGCAAGAGGCCGTACAGGCGCTGGACGAGCGGATCATCGTGCTGGATCGTTAGTCAACAGCCTGATCATGCAGGGTCAGCGGCTCAGCGCTGAGCTTCTCCTCGCCAAACCTTGCCTCCAGATCGGCATACCGATTGATGATCTCCTGCTCCGCGGCCCGGCGGGCGATACTGTCGCCTTCGGTCAGCAGCTTCTCCAGTTGCCCGCCCTCCTTGCCAAGCGCCTCTTCGACAAGCTGCCCGCAATCATTCAACCGGCTTGCCTTGTTGACGGGGCAGGACTTCAGCCAGGTAATGGGCCGCTCTGACCACAGGTCAGCAACAAAGCCTTCGCGGCGGATGAGGACGAGTTTCTCCGTGCTCTTATTGCACGCTTTCTTCACTTCCTTTTCAAAGCGCTTGAATTCATCCGGCAGGCCCAGGCCACAATAGGTATTCAGGTTCCAGATGCTGATGCTCATCGCCGTCTCCCGGCCGGACGTGTCGAACGTGTATCGCTCCAGATAGTCTGATCCGTACCAGTCGGACCCCAGTTCGCCGAGTTCGAGTTCACCCAACGGCTCCCTATCGAGGCGGATGGTGTAGCGAACGGATCCGGAATCGCTGAAAGCCGCACCGGAGAAATAGTTCAGCGTGTCCGACGCAGGGCTCCAGCTCAGGCCGCCCGCCTGTCCGGAGGGAATGACAGCGACCTCGGAGCGACCGACTTCAGTGCCGTAAAGCATCGAGGCATCCACCGTCCAGTTTCCGGCCACGGCTACGATCCGGCCATCACCGTGTACCAGGCCAAAACGGCAGTCCCCGATCCACTGCGCCTTGCTCCAATAGGCGGCAAAGCGCTCATAGCGCTCTTCATGCGGTGCGAACACGACAACGGAACAGGCCCCATCCGCCGTTTGCAAGAGCCGCTCGCCGGGCCGTAGCGGCAGATCAAAAGCCGGCCGCGTGATCACAGGTGCAGCGGCCACGTCAGGCGCCATCACCTCCGCCTGCGATGGAAGTCCGGCCGCACTGGCTGCCAGGATAGCTGACAGGAAGGCACGGGTCTGGCGTAACCAGGAGGGTTTCATGCTGAACGGCCTCGATCCCCACCCCTCCGGCAGAGTTGAGCCGTCCGAACGGTTTGTCCAGAGGCCTGGATCAGATGCCTTTATTCTGCCGCAACCTGATTGAACTCGGCCTGCCACTGCGCCAACCGGGACCGGTTGTCATGGTCCCAGGGATGGAAACCAGGCTTGAACCAGGTGATCCAGATCCTCCAGCCCCGCCCGAAGAAGGCAGGGTCCCTCCAGAGGAACCGCTTCACGGCCCGGGTTGCCGCTTGCGGCGTATAACCATCTGCGACCAGCATCGAGGCGGCATAGGCGGTGATATTGCGCGGGAAGAAATAGGAGATCAGCAGCATGGCCACGCAGCGGCGGACATAGCGCCGCCAGGCAGGCCAGTCCTTTGAGGCAACCAGGAAGACATCATAGGCGACCGCCTTGTGCTCTGTCTCTTCCATCGCATGCCAGCGCCAGAGATCGCGCAGCGCAGGGTCGGTTTTCCGGAACATGTCGTCATGCTGGGCGAACATGTCAGCGAGCATGGCCGTGAAATGCTCAAGGCAGATGGTCGATATCAGCATGCCCATCGGCCCGCGCGATCGCGCAAAAGCGATCCGCCGCCGGATCTCTGCCTGAATCGTGTCGACCGGATACCTGTCTGGGTCGATCATCTTGTTGAGCATCATGTGCTCTCGGGAGTGGATGGCCTCCTGGGCGATGAAGTCTTTCGCCGCCTGCGCCAGCCTGCCTGTGAGCTGGTCCTTGTAGCCGCGCACCGCGTCCATGAAGAGGCGTTCGCCATCCGGGAAGGTCAGCGACAGGGCGTTCATCACGGCGGTAGCGACCGGGTCGCCGTCGAGCCAGTGGCCGGACCTTGCGGTGGCCACGTCAAAATGCAGGTCGCGGGGCAGGATTGTCAGCTCTTCGGGTGTCCGGGCGGTGGTCATCGGGCGAATCCTGCTGACAGGAAGAAAATTGGGCGATTGGTCTCGATCTGACAAAAATACACATGCCATTGACTGATAAAAATGTCGACCAGCGGCTGACACCGCCATCGAAGCCCGCGGCCCGGATCCGCCGCTCTCCCGACGCGTCGCGTGAGAACATACTCACGGGCGGCGGGCGGCTTCTGGTCAGCCTGGGCCTGATGGAAAGGATGATCGCCGAACTCCTCTCCTGCCTCTTGTCGATGGATGTGCCCGCCGACCCGCCCGCCGCCCGGGGCACGGCGCTTCAGAACCTGTTTGATGCCTTAAGGCCCCGCCCGCCTTGCCGCCCGGCTGGAGATGACCGGAGAGGAAAAGCGGCTCGTCAGCGAACGCAAGGCCGTACAGACGGTCGTGCGCCAGAATATCGGCGCAGACCGGGCCGGCGAGGCACGCATCGAGGACGCCGAGCTTATCAGCGTCATCCTCGCCATTGGCCTGGGCCTGTTTGGTCCCACCCTCAGCCAACTGCCCGGCAAGCCCAGGATCGGCACCCGCGCAGTCGCACTGAAATGGGTCGAAGACGGGCTACGCCTGGGCTGAGCGGCCAAGGACAAGCGCCGCGCCCGTAAACCGGACGCGGCGCGGCTCATCCTGAGACTGATTGCTTCTGCGACGGGTGGATCAGAAATCCTTCTTCAGGCGCAGGCCATAAAAGCGCGGTGTTCCGGCGATAAAGGTCGGAATACCGAATGCGTCGCCGGTATTGCCGGCGTCGATCAGGTATTCCTCGTCAAGCGCGTTGGTGACGTAGGCCTCGATGCCAAAGCCGTTCCCGAGGATCAGCTCCGCGGACGCGTTCAGCAGGCCATAGGCCTCCTCGGAAATCAGGTCGCGTTCGGTATTGTCAAAATAGACCTGCGACTGCCAGGCATAGCTCGGGATGAGGCGGAGCGTGCCAAGGCCGGTATCGATGTCGATGACTGCCGCAATCGACGCGGTGTGGTCCGGTGACAGGCGCAGACGGTTGCCGCCGAACTGCTGCGGCGTGCCGTTCACCTCTTCGTCGAAACGCGCGCGGCTGAAGCCATAGGAGGCAACAATCGCGATTGGCTCCATCGGGGTCCAGGTCGCCTGGGTCTCCAGGCCGTAGCTTGAGGCATTGCCGGCATTGATCGGCACGATCTGGCCGCTGGCGTTCACAATCGAGGACTGGAAGTTCTGATAGTCATAATAGAATAGCGAAGCATCGAGCGCCATCTGCCCGCCGAATGTGGTCCCTTTGGCGCCGACTTCGAAACTGTCAACTTCTTCGGCCGGCAGCGTCGAGAAGCGTCTGGCAGCATTGGTGGTTGAGGCCGTGATCACTTCCGGGCGCCGCCCGCGGGCGGCGTTGGCGAAGAGATTCCAGTCCTCGGTGAGGGTATAGAGCGCCGCGAGACGCCAGGTTATGCCGTCGAATTCATCTGATTGCGTCAGACGGGCACGGCCATTGGCGTTCGGCGCAGCCGGCGTCGGGGCGGTGACGAAGACGCCGCCAAAGGTAAGGTTTGACGGGCCATTGAGGTTACCCACTTCGATACCGGTCGTCTTGTCTTCCCGGGTGAAGCGCACACCGGCGGTCAGTTCCAGACGCTCGGTCAGATCAAGGCTGGCATCGGCAAAGACATCCATGGCCTCTGTCCTGCCGGAGTTAGCGAAGAACTCGTTATGAATGGGCTTGAGCCGCAATCCACCAGCTCGCGGGTTCAGGTTGATACCCGGCAGAAGTGAGACGTCCGGAGCATTTGGCGCGACGATCAACCCACCAAGGAAGGCCTGCAGGGCGCGCTCATCATAGGTGAGCGGAACA
Organism: uncultured Hyphomonas sp.; assembly: GCA_964538945.1. Taxonomy (GTDB): domain Bacteria; phylum Pseudomonadota; class Alphaproteobacteria; order Caulobacterales; family Hyphomonadaceae; genus Hyphomonas. The sequence goes on along the minus strand of CAZIGV010000016.1, from coordinate 33,962 downwards.
TTCTGGCGGCCATCTTCGTTGGTGTAGCTGATCCCTGCAAAGCCGCGCAGGCGATCGCCGCTGTCATAATTGAGACGGAATTCCTGGCTGAACTGGTCGCCTTCTGCATCTTCAGCGAAGATCAAGAGCGGAAGGCCGAAGCCATCCGGATCGAAGACCTCGAGACTTTCGAAGCTACGATTACCCGTAATCGCGTTCAGCGAGAATGCGTCAGAGATATCCCAGCGCCCGAGCAGCGTGGTAGAGAAGACCTTCCGCTCGAGGCCAAGCTTCTTGCCCCCGAGGAAGTTTCCGAATGTGTTGAGGTTGGCTGGGTCCCAGGCGTCGGTCGAAGCTCCGGGCACCGGCGCGAAGCGGCCGGACTTGAAGCTGGTACCGGAGGGCGAGTCTTCCTGATAGTTGACGATTAGGTCAAAGCGCATGTCTTGCGATGGGACAAAGGCGAGGGATGCGCGCACAGCCGACATATCCTGGCTGTTGAAATCCTCCTCGTTCGGATTGAGGCTTTCAACATAACCGTCGCGCGTGCGGTATCGTCCAGCCAGGCGGAAGGCGAGCAGGTCGCCGGTAATCGGACCGGTGATATGTGCATCGACATAGCGCTCGCTGAAATTGCCGATGCCGGCTTCTAGGCTGGCGCCGAAATCGAACTGGGCTTTGGCCTGGATAATGTTGACCCCGCCGATCAGCGCGCCGCGGCCGAAGAGCGTCGGCTGGGGCCCCTTGGCGACTTCGATCCGCTCCATGTCGAACAGCTCAACGATGGAACCACGCGAACGCGAGATCGAGACACCGTCCTGGAACACGGCGATGCGCGGCTCGATATTGGCTTCGCCGCTATCTGAGGTGATGCCGCGGATCACGAAGCCGGGATTGTTGGGGCTCTGTTCCTGGACCTCGAAGCCCGGCACGAAGCGGGCAACGGCGTCGAATTCATCAAGGCCGAGATTGTCGAGGAACTCAGCATCAAGCGCGCTGACGGCAACAGGCACATCTTTCAGAGCCTGCTCGCGTTTCTGGACTGTTACGGTGACGGTATTCTGTACGAGGGCGGGTTCATCCGTTCCCTGAGCCAGCATGACCGGGGAGAGAGACGCAAAACCGAGCGCGGAGACGGCGCTGTAAAGGGCAGATTTCATGGGAGGCTCCTGTTGCACCTGCGAAGGTGACGGGGCGCTACGCCTATATCGTGACGTGGATACGACAGTTTATTCTCATCTTCGCGACAATTCTTGACGTGTGGCAGACGGGGCTCCTGCAGAGACACGCGCCCTTACAACCTGATCAAAGCCTTTGACTTTACGGCGAATAAGGCTCATGAGCCGCCCGTCTGGGCTGCCTTGGCGGCCTTGCGGGGATAGCGTGAGCTGGCGCGGCGGATTATCCGCCCTGTCCGAGGCCCTCCTTACAGACACGAATTCAGCCCAGGGCGCCCTTCTTCACGCGGGTCGTTAGAACCCCTTCCCCCGCGCGACCAAGTCGCGCCGGGCGCAAAGCATATTTGAAAGACAAGATGACAAACTTCCAATCCTTCGGCCTCGCGCCGCGCCTTGAAGCTGCGCTGACCGGCGCAGGCTATACCACCCCCACCCCGATTCAGACCGGCGCAATCCCGCTGATCCTGTCAGGCCGCGATGTCATCGGGCTTGCCCAGACCGGTACCGGCAAGACGCTCGCCTTCGCAGCCCCGATCCTCGACAAACTCATCCGCAACCAGGCACCGGCGCCGCACAAGGGCACGCGCGTGCTGGTGCTCGCCCCGACCCGGGAACTCGCCGGCCAGATCGCCGCCTCATTTGAAACCTACGGCGCAGGCCTCGGCATTCGCGTGGCAATGGTCTGCGGCGGCGCCAAGATCGGCCCGCAGATCCGCAAGCTCGAGCGCGGCGTTCATGTCCTGATCGCGACGCCCGGACGCCTGCTCGACCTGATCGAGCAGCGTGCGGTCGGCCTCAAGGATGTAGAAGTCCTTGTCCTCGACGAAGCAGACCAGATGCTGGACCTCGGCTTTATCCACGCGCTTCGCGCGATTGCGAAACATGTGCCGCACAGGCGCCAGACGCTGTTTTTCTCCGCCACAATGGCAAAGCTCGTGGCCGAACTGGCTAAACAGTTCCTGAAGGATCCTGCCCAAGTCGCCGTCGCGCCGCCGGCGACTACTGCTGAAAAGGTCGAACAACGCATTGCCTTCGTCGATCAGGGCGAAAAGCAGGCGCTACTTGTCGAGACGATCCGTAAACCGGAAGTCAAGTCCGTACTCGTCTTTACACGAACGAAACATGGTGCAGATGCGGTGGTACGCAGATTAGCCAATACTGGCATCGACTCGGTGGCAATCCATGGCAATAAGAGCCAGCCGCAGCGCGAGCGGGCGCTCGATGCTTTCAAGGCTGGCAAGGTTGCCGTTTTGATTGCGACCGATATTGCTGCGCGCGGTCTTCATATCGACAATCTGACCCATGTCATAAACTTCGACCTGCCAGAAGTACCTGAGCAGTACGTTCACCGCATCGGCCGCACCGCACGTGCCGGGGCAACAGGCGTGGCGATCTCTTTCGTCTCGAAAGATGAGCGCGATTACCTGCGCGCTATCGAGAAACTGATCGGCACGAAACTGGCACCGCGCCCGGCGGGCGAGACTGAAGCCGATGACCGCGGATCACGCAAACCCCAGCAGCAAAGCCGCAGGCCACAGGGTCAGCCGCGCAGCAGCGGTCATGGCGAACGCCGTCCACAGGGCAATGGCGAGCGCGCTGCCGGCCAAGGGGGTGGCCAGTTCCAGCATCCCTCTGACAGCAAGCGCGCCGGACATGGCGGGCAGCGCCGGAGCGGCCCGGGCCAGGCAGGCACCTCAAGCCGCGCCCGCCGTCCTGCACGCGCTGGCACATAATCCTTACACGGATTTAAACGACAAACGCCCCGGCGCACGGCCGGGGCGTTTATGATTCAAGGCTCCAGGTCAGATGCCGATCATGCAGCCATGCTGACCGGGCGCTGGACCTCGTTGCTCAGAAGGCGCTCAGAGAACGCGGTCTTTCAGGTCTTTCGAAGGGCGGAACGCGACCTTCTTCGAAGCCTTGATCTTGATCGCTTCGCCGGTCGCCGGGTTGCGCCCCTTGCGCGCTGGGCGCGAGCGAACCTGAAGAATGCCGAGGCCGGATATACGCAGCTTCTTACCCTTCTTCAGATGCCCCCCCATACGGTCAATGAAATCGGAAACAACCAATTCAGCCTGCTTCTTCGGCATTTCGTGGGCTTGCGAAATCTCGGCGGCGATGTGCTTGAGGGTCAGCACGTCCGGAGCCGCCTTGGCGGCCGCAGCCTTCGGGGCCGCCTTCTTGACGGCAGCAGGCTTTACCTTGACGGGCGCTTTCTTCGCGGGGGCCTTGGCGGCGGGGGCCTTCTTTACGGTTTTCAGTCTGAGGGCCATGTCAGTATCCTTTTCTAAGACAGTGAGAACGGAAGCGAACCGCAGAATTGAATGTCGGCTTGCTGTATTTGTCGTTGCGAGTGAACATCCAGACAAGGTTTTGCATTATCTTTGCTTTGACGTTTCCGCAAGTGTCACGCGCGCAGCCGGCGATGCGGCGACGGCAGCAAAGACGGCGTTAATGCCTGATAAACCCTTGTTTTAACCGGCTGCCGGAAAGCGCGCGCGGCTCTGACCATACCGGGCTGCGCCTTGCCACAGAGGGCAGAAAGCCATTGTTTCCGCCACTTTCGGCACCTGAAAGAAACGAATCACAGGGTTCCCCTGGATTTCTGCAGGTTCATTCAGTCGGCCTGAGCCGGTTTCACGGTTGTAACATTGTCATCGGCATTGCGGTCAATGCGCTTCAGGTAAGGATCGATACCTGCGAAGGCCGGTTCTGCACCAGCTGGCAGAACGATTGTTACCGTCTGGACACCTGACTTCAGGGCGCGGCGTTCGAAGGCAAGGACATCGGCCCGCGTGAACCCCCGGCTTTCTGGCTTGCGCGCGAATACGCCGATCTCGAAAGGCTCGTCGAGGTCGGCCTCGGTTTCCTTGCCAAGGCCATCGGCATAGAGCTTCCTGGCCTCGATGGTCAGCGTGACTTCCCAGCCGCCTTCCGCCAGCGGCTTACGCGTTGCCGAAGTGGTCCTGGCATCATAGAGCGTGATCTTCTCGAACAGGTCGGTGATCAGGTCCTGGTGGGCCGGCCCTGCCTCTTCGCGCAGCATACGGACGAAATCCGAGCTGGACGGATAGGGCGCTGCCTTGAAGGCATACTCGGCGATGAGACGCTGAAGCGCACGGTTGACCACATCTTCTCCTATCTCGTTGCGCAGGAAGTACATCACCAGCGCACCTTTATTATAATGGATATATCCCTGGTTCTCGACACGGATCAGTGGAAGCTCCTCGACGACTTCTCCACCGCGCGCAGTGAGATAGCTGTCGAGCTCGATCTTCAGGAACTGACGAACCTGCTCCGGGCCAAGCAGATCTTCCATCACCAGCATGGCACCGTACTGGGAGAAACTCTCCGAAAGCATGGTGGCACCCTGCTTATCTGCTCCGATGACCTGGTGGGCCCACCATTGATGGGCGATCTCGTGGGCGGTCACGAAGGTCACCAGATCGATCTTGTCGGGGTCCCTGTTTGCCTGCAGCCAGCCAATATCCTCCGAAAACGGAACAGTGTTCGCGAAGGCCTGAGCGAAGCTGGCATAGCCCGGGAATTCGATAATCCGCATCTGGCGGAACTGGAAGGGCGAGAAGCGCTCCGAGAAGATCCGGATCGAGGCCTTCATCGCCGTCTCTATGCGTTCCAGATTCTGTGTGTGCTCGGGATGATGGTAGATTTCGAGTTTCACCGGGCCGGTTGGTGTCTCGACACGGGCGGTGCGCAGGTCATACCGCGCCGACTGGATGGAGAAAAAATGTTGGATCGGGGCCTCGGTCTGGAAGCGGCGCGTGATCCGGCCATCCGCCTTCTCTTCAGAGACCTGATAGCCGGGCGCGATCGGGATCTGGTCATCATCGGTATGCACCGTAATATCCGCTGTGACCCAATCGCTGTCAGGGCGCAGGTAGTGTTTGCTATTTGCGGATGCGTCCTCGAGCTTGGCCGGGCGGCGATCGGGATCGAGGCCGAACTTGCGGCGCCTGGCGCGATCATTGAGCCACGCGCCTTCGGAGACACCGAGGACCGGGGTGAGCTCGAAATTATCAATAAAGGTGCCGTTGCCGATCACGCGCCACTGGCCTGAGCTGTTAGTGAAGCCCGGGCGGCCGAAACGCGCGCTGAAGCTGACAGTGCGCGTTTCGCCAGGCCGCATCGGCTGGTCAAACGCCCAGAGCGTGGCGCCGAATTCCGGCCATTCCTGTTCCACCTTTGCTGCGCCAGGATCAAACGCCTCGACGGTCAGATCCTGCGGCCAGACCACGATCATGCGCTCCAGCGGCGCGCCGGTACGGTTGACGATTTCATAGCTTCCGCGCGTCGTTGCCGTGCGGGTCCTGGGGCGCAGGTCGACATCGAGCGTCACATGCGTGATCGTCGGACCAGGCATGTCCTCAAACTGGGCGAGCGCCTTCTCCGCGTCGGCCAGCAAGGCCTCCGCAGCCAGCGTGGACTGGTAGGTGTTAAGAAGGGTGGTGTTGTAGAAAATCCAGCCGCCGAGGCCCGCGAAGGCGACGAAGGAGGCGCCCAGTACGGCGCCGGTGGCTCCCGCCATCCGCCGGGGGAAACGGCGAAGGCGAGGCATCAGGCGCATCTCTGCTCCGCGCCGCCACAGACCATAGGCCGCGATCACGAGGATGATGCAGAAGACGCCCCAGTAGAGATCAAACCAGGTTCGGGCAATCCAGAAGTGGCCCATGCCGTTAAAGGCGGACAGGGGAACGCCGGGGCTGCCGCCGAACTGATAGAGGTTATGCTGGAACCCAAGACTGGAGAGGGTCAGCGAACTGATCAGATAGATCACGATCAAGCCCCAGCCGATGAACTTGTTCGGCGATATGGCCTGGAAGAAGACGGCCAGAACGGCGAGTTGCGCTGCGCTGATGGTCATCGGGATTACCCACCAGAGCAGGTAACCGGTGAGCTCGAAATCGCCATACCCCTTGATGGCCTGAACAGCGATGCCCGCAAGGGCGCCGACCAGCGCGGTCGAGACAAGGACAAGGAAGATGGCCAGTATCTTCGGAAGCACGAAGGCCCAGTCGGGCAGTGGCGTCGCATCAATGATCTCGTGCATGCGGCGCTCGCGGTCGCGCCAGACAAGGTCCCCGGAATAGTATGCGGCGACGATGATCGGGATAATGCCGAAGGCGCCTTGTAAGGCACCGACCATCAGACGGGTGACGGGCTCGATCGATGTGTTGCGGAATTCGTTGGCAAACCAGAGGGCACCGGACGCGTTGAACAGACCGATGACGAGCAGGACGAAGAAGGCCGGGCTGGTGATGACTGCCTTTATATCAAATACCGCCCGCGCCCACAGTTGATGGCGCGCGGTGGCTGCCGTGAAGCTTGCCTTGCGGCCAGGCTGGATGGCTGCAGCCAGGGGGCCCGCCTCTCCGGCCCTGGCCTTCTCGGGTTTCAGGGCCTTGGCGCTCTTCGTGCCGGGACGATAGAGACCATAGGCGAGGGCAAGGCAAGCCAGCGCAACGGCAAACCAGACGGCACGGTTCAGCAGGAAGGTGCCGGTCAGTTCCGGCAGGCGCGCGTTGCGGTCTGCTGCCGTCCAGTATTCCATCTGACGCTCAAGCGCGGCAAAGCCCGAGGGGTCAAGCAGGGCGGCGGCATTCTGCAGGCCGGGCTGATCGAGCAGGATACCGCTGACGACCCAGCCGACGATGATGGCGATGAGGCCGAGATAGGCGCCCATCATCGAGCGGGTGGCCGTCGCCAGCGCGAAAAGCATGGAGGCGAAGATAAACAGGGTGGGCAGCGCGACCACGCCATAGGCAAAGGCATAATCTGCCAGGTCGGTCGGCCCCAGGGTTTCCGGATCGAGCCATGGCATAGCACAGCCGGTCAGGATCGCGGCGGGAACAGCAAGGAAACCAATGGCGGCGGCAATAAACGCGCCCGTGAAACGACCGTAAAGGTAGGACGCTTTCTTGAGCGGCGTCGCGCGCAGGATGGGTCCGTAACCCGTATCATCGTCGCGGGTCACGCCGTTTGCGACGAAGGCCGTAACGGCGAACAGCGCGAAGAGGCTCATAACAAACACGGTCTGGATAATCGCGTAAGGCGAGTTCTGCTTTATGTTCGAGGTGTCGCCGATCTGGATCTGGTCGACGGTGACCGCCCCGAACGTCAGAAGGAAGAATATTCCGAAGCTCACCCAAAGAACGGGATTGCGCAGCTGGTAACGGGCTTCGAACTCTGAGACGGAAGCAAACATCGGGCGGCTCCGTGTGTCAGGCGGCGGTACGGGTGGCGGCGAGGGTCGAGAAGTAAACATCCTCGAGATTGCCTTCGATTGCGATGAAATCCGGCTCCGGCGCCTTGTCGCTGAGGACGTTGATCAGCGTTGAGCCGCTTGCGAGGCGTGTGGAGATGACGTTGAAGCGCTGCTTGTATTCCTCCAGCGCCGTGCGCGCGATCTGCTTTCGCCAGACCCGGCCACGCAGGGCCTCGGTGAGGTGGCGCGGGGCACCCTGGGCAACAATGCGTCCGCCGGCGAGGATAGCCATTCGGGGGCAGAGATCGGCGACATCTTCAACGATGTGGGTGGAGAGGATCACGACGACCCCCTCGCCAATTGCGGCAAGCAGGTTGAGAAAGCGGTTACGCTCTTCGGGATCGAGACCAGCGGTCGGCTCATCGACGATGATCAGCCGCGGACTGCCGATCAGGGCCTGGGCGATACCGAAGCGCTGGCGCATGCCTCCGGAGAAGCCGGCGATTGCCTTGTTTCGGACCGGCCAGAGGTTCACCTGGTTCAGGAGCCCTTCGACGATCTCGGCGCGCTCAGAGGCCTTCGAGAAGCCTTTTAGGATCGCCATGTGGTCAAGCATTTCGCGGGCACTGACGCGTGGATAGACGCCGAAATCCTGCGGCAGGTATCCCAGCGTGCGGCGCAGCTTTTCCGGCTCAGCGAGAACGTCGATATCGTCAAAACGGATCTGACCACCGCCGGGGCTCTGCAGGGTCGCGATGGTCCGCATGAGCGTCGACTTGCCAGCCCCGTTGGGACCAAGAAGACCGAACATTCCGGCTGGAATTTCAAGACTAACATCGTCGAGGGCGCGAACACCATTCGAATAAACATGGGTCAGGCCAGCAATCTGCAACATTACGATTCCCCGTTAAACAGAAAGGTTTTATTGTTTTACGATATTTCTGATCAGGTTTGGCTGTCAAGCTCAAACCTCCACTCGAGACAACGGGCCGGCTGGCCAGCACGCTGAGGCCCCGCGCGGGGGGGGGCGGACGGGGGCTGCGGAGCGGGTTAAAAGGCTCGCAAGGAGAAGCGGCCGGACGAGACGCCGAGGGTAAGCTGGACCATGGCGCGGAAGGCGCTGGCACCGTCATAGCCGACATCTGTTGCCTGGCGGATCACGCGGGCGCCGATCGAGAGGCACGACACCGGCGCGGGCAGCCTTACCTGCTGGCGCCGGAACGCGGCACCCATGCCTGTTTTGTACCTGAAGGCGCTGATCAAGCCGCAACGTTTCATGCTGTTATCATCCGCCTTCTGATTAAGATCGTGCCGATGAGCAGATGGGTTCTCCATTCCGGCGAGCGGTCACCCACAATTAGTGAGTTGCATCTGCCCGGATCAAATTTGCCCCGAATTATGCCACCTCCGGCAAGCAGACACTTGCACAATACGACGTGCAGCTCCATCTGTCTGACATGCGGACCGGGCCCCTCTGGTAGCTGTCAGTCGATTGTCGAGACAGCTGCGATGTCGGACCGCACCGGGAGATATCCGGTGCAGGCATGAAGCAAGAGATGCAGAGCTGCGCGCGCCGGTACTCCTGTCAACAGACAAGAGGAGTATGCCGTGTCATCCAACTACATCCATGCCCTGGCGCAACGCCATGCCGCTCTTGAGCGGCGCATCGCCGAAGCGATGAAGTCACCCCTGCCAGATTCCCTTCACATAACGCGGCTCAAGAAACTACGCCTGGCGTACCGCGAACGGATCCGGGAAGCGATCCGTCAGAAGCGCAAGACGGCCACAGCCTCGCGGCGCAGTAACTGGACAGCGCCCTATGCCGCCTCACACCCGATCTCCGGCGCATTACCGCATCAGCAGGAAGGAACCTGAAACATGCCTCTCCAATACTCTCCGATAGATGGAGCCGCGATGCGCACGATACGGCGATACGGCATCGAAATCGACGTGTGTCCGACATCGGGCGGCATCTGGCTTGATCGCGGCGAACTCGAAAAGCTGGTTGCGATCATCCGGGAAGATGCGGCTCAGGAGATCCCCTCAAGGGCGCGTCTTCGCCAGCATACCGATGATTTAGACGAAGACGATGCCATCAGGCGCCAGGGCCGAATGGAACGAAAGTCCCGGCTGCTTGACCTCTTTGACTTCTGAACCGCGGGGCGCTGCCACTGTGCTGTGGCGGCGCCTTTGGCGGGGTTTCTGGCAGCTCAGAAACGATCGGGCCTGAGCACTTGCACTTCGCCTACACTCAGAACACCGATATGGCTGCCAAGCAGGCCCTGCAACTCACTCAGAGCGGCACGGACCTGCATTTCTGCGCCGATCGAAATGATCACCACCATGTCACTTGATGCCGACATGTCGGTATCGCGGCTCCAGCGCGTCACGCCGCCAAAACCGGAGAGGGCAGGCAGAACGGTGTAGCCCGTCAACCCTGCAACTTCGAGGACGCTGCAAGCCCGCTTCGCCGCCATACGCTCAATGATCAACTCCAATCGAAGGCGCGTGTGCATGGTTCAGACGGCTCCTGCAGAAATGGACCTTGCCAGCCAGATATAGATGGGAAGGCCGATGATCAGGTTGAACGGGAAGGTAATACCGAGAGACAAGGTGAGGTAAATGGACGGCTTTGCCCTGGGAAGAGCGAGACGCATGGCTGCCGGAACAGCGATGTAGGAGGCCGAGGCGGCCAGTGTGATGAGCAGCGCGGCATCGCCAGCCGACATGCCATTGAGAAAGGCAACGACCGAGGCCAGGATGGCTGAGATCATTGGCATGTAAAGACCGAAGGCAACTGTACCCGGGCCGAGCTGTCGCCAGCCATTTCGCAGTCCCCTGCCAGCAGACAGGCCCATATCTAGCAGGAAAAGACAGAGCACGCCCTGGAACGGGGCTACGAAGAAGGGCGCGACCCTCTCCATGCCCTCTTCGCCGCTGATCCATCCGATAATCAGTGACCCAAGCAGCACGACAACCGACGCGTTGAGCAATACCTCACGCGCGAGTTCGCCCCGCTCTGATCCAGCAACCGAGGCCGACTTCGCCTGGCCACGATTTGCGATAATCAGGGCAGAGATGATTGCAGGGACTTCCATCAGAGCCGCGACAGCGACGAGGTATCCGGATGTCTGGAGCCCAGCTGCGCTGATCGCCTGTCCGGCCGCCACAAAGGTGACGATCGAAATGGAACCGTAATGCGCGGCGGTCGCAGCGGCGTCGATCTCATTGAGCCGGGTCGTAAGGCGCAGCAGACTGTAAGCGATCAGTGGCAACAGAAAGGAAAGAGCAACGGCGCAGACCATGACCGCCCCGGCATCCCAGCCGAGATCGCCTTTCGAAATTTCGACACCGCCCTTGAGGCCGATCGACATCATCAGGTAGATCGCCAGGCCTTTGGCAAAGGCTTCCGGGATCGTCATCTGAGACTTCAGAAGCGCGGCCGCCAGCCCAAGCAGGAAGAACAGGACAATCGGCGACAGCAGAGTTGCCAGAGCAATATCCATGGTGAACGGCTCCTGCTCCCCGAGGGTTTGGCTCCCCGGGTCTGGCCGGCGTTTAACGGGGCGGCTTCCGCAGAAACCAATCGTATGATCAAATTGGACATATAGGACAAAACTATCTTGTCGGGCGATCGCGTTCGTTGCGCAGGACCTCTTCAGCGGCTTGACGAAGCGGCGCAGCCAAACCGACCAGGCTCGCCTCAAGGGGCGAGGTGTCGCGCCAGATCAGGGAAACCTCGCGGCGGGCCAGGGGATGGTCGATCACCCGCGCATTAAGCCCCCGGTCCCTGCTTGCCTCGGAAAGCGCATACAGGCTGGGCAGGATCGCGACACCAGCGCCAAGCTCTGCCATTAGCCGGATCGCATCCAGACTTGTTCCCTCATACTCCGCGCTGACCACGCCCCCCGAGGCAGCCGCCAGGTCCTGGATAATGGCATTCAGCCGATGCCCCTGCCCGAGGGTCAGCAGAGACCTTCCCTCGAGGTCCTTCAGACGAACAGGCCCTTCCCCGGCAGACAGGGGATCTTCAGCGGGCGCACAGACGTAAAGGCGCTCTGAGAAAAGCGGCTCGTGATGAATGTTCTCATGATCGGTCGGCGAGGAAATGATCGTATCAAAATCGCCCGCCTGAAGGTGCTCGTCCAGATCGACCGTCCGCTCTTCGCGCACACTCAGACGCAGGTCCGGAAAGCGCTTGTGCAACTCCCGGCTGGCAAGCGGCAGCAGATAAGGCCCGACCGTCGGCAGAACCCCGAGGCGGAGGCGTCCCGAAAGAGCGCTTCGGCCAAACTTTGCGACAGCCTTCAGATCCTCGACTTCGCGCAGTATATTGCGCGCCCGCCGGACGAGTTCGTCGCCTGCCGCGGTCAGCATGGCGCCGCGCCTTGATCGCTCCACCAATTGCACACCCAGGCTCGCCTCCATCTCCGCAACCTGGGCCGACAGGCTCGGTTGGCTGACATTGACCGCGCGGGCTGCGTCTCCGAACTTTCCGGTATCGGCGATGGCAATCAAGTACTGCATCTGCCGGAGCGTGGGCCGCATTTCATAGTCCTTTTCTATTGATACAAAAAGATAGTTAGATTGGAACTATGCACGTTCAAGACCCAGCTACCCGTCAGAACCGAAACGCGGTTCGCCTCCAGGAGACGGAAATGACCTTCCTCACTAAAAGCGGCGATGGCGTTGGCAGCGCCGGAGTTTTGACCATTCAGAGCCATCAGACAGATATGAACCGAGCTGTGCGCTTCAGCGCAGACGAGCGGCGGGCCTGGCGACGGCGCCGGAAGCTGCGTGCAATCCGCTCGCAGGCTGATCTCCGGAGCGCATAACGTGAATACGCGGGCAGATTTTGCCGGACCGCTTGCGACTCAGAGCAGCCGGCCCGAACAGCGCTCCCGCGACCGATTGAACTTACGACGGCTAAGACTGGCGCAGCAGCGTTTCAGTCGGCGTCCACGGACCGTTCGGCGAGGCTAGTCGCCGGACGTAACTCTCCGCCGGCAGGCCCCCCCTCTCCCTGCCGGCGGACCTTTTCTGTCTCAGCAGACCGGGCACTACGTAAAACACGACGCGCGCGGTGTTCTCGGGCCCTCAGCCAGACGTCTGCGGGTCCAAGTCCCGGATGATCAGCGAAACACGTGTCCGGGTTGCACGCCAATCAGTTTGAAGATTACGGCGGCGGGGCAGATGCCGGTGAAGGCGGCTTGCAGCATGTTCAGCCCCGCAAAGGCGGTGAGCAGGAACCAGTAGGGCGATACGAAGTAGCCAAGCGTCAGGCTCAGCAGAACAACCAGTCCGCCAAAGGCAAGGACAGCGCGATCAAGGTTCATGGCAAGGCTCCGTGTCAGAGGGTTTGGAGTTCAGGCGAGTGCAAAGGATTGCCGGATCCAGGTTTCCAGCCCTGCCCCGGTCTGGGCGCCGGGCTGGTTGGCGATCAGCCGGCCGTTCCTCCAGCCGAGGAGCGTTGGAATGCCGCGGATCTGCAGACTGGCCGCCGCGTCCCTGTTCTGGTCGGAATCGAGTTTGAAAAAGCGCACATCGCCGTTCAGTTTTGCAGCGGCCGCCTGGTAGTGCGGTGCCATCATCCTGCAGGGCCCGCACCAGGACGCCCAGACGTCGAGCAGAAATGCTCCGGTGTCTTTCGACTGCAGGTCAGCCAGTTGCCGGGATGTAATGTCAACCGGCTCAGGTGTGGACAACCCCTGGGCACAGCGGCCGCACCTGGCCGCTGCGAGTGACTTGCCATAGGGCACCCGGTTCACTGCGCTGCATGCCAGGCAAAGGATCATTCTGCCTTCCGTTTCGTTCACGGATCACCTCTCAAACCGGCTTGATCTTGTAGGTCTTGATCAGTGCGAGCACGGCGTTTTCGTAGAAGGTCTCCGACACACCCGCTTTAACCTTTCCGATGAAGTATTTCTCGAAACCGACTTTCGCGGTGTGGACCCAGCCACCGGAAGCGGACCAGTTCACATTGCGTGGAGGAAGCTGAGGTTGGGCAACAAAGGCCACGCCCTTATCACCGAAGTCGGCAAGGCAAATAGCGTTCCAGGTCGCTTCGTGTGTCGGCACTTCGCCCCTCACGATCTGACCAAGATTGCCGGCGGTTGCCGTGACCATAGACTCAATCATGAAACCGGTCTTCGGTACACCCACGGGGACTGGCGTCCTGCCTATGGGCGGGATTGCAATGCAAACGCCAATCCCGAAGATCTCAGGGTACTTTTTATTTCTCTGATGCTTGTCAGTCAGAATGAAGCCGCGCGGATTGGTAAGTCCGTCAATGCCCCGAACGGCATCAACACCCCGGAAGGCCGGCAGCATCATGGAAAACTTCGTCGGCAGCTCGTGGAGTTGCTTCACGCTTGCATCCTCCGCCATTTCTTCCACGGTCATCTTGCCGGGCTCAGCCTTCACGACGCGGGCGTTGGTAATCCATTTGATATGACGCTTACGTAGTTCGCTTTCGAGCAGGCTCTTCGTGTCGCCGACACCGTCGAGGCCGAGATGGCCGATGTACGGCTCGGACGTAACATAGGTGATCGGTACGCGGTCGCGTATCTTGCGACGTCGCAGCTCGGTCTCAATGATCATCAGGGTTTCGTAGGCGGGACCGAAGCAGGATGCGCCTTGCACGGCGCCGACAATCACCGGGCCCGGATCAGCACAGAACGCCTCGAACGCGGTGTGCGCCTGGACGGCGTGGTCTATATGGCAAACCGATTGCGTAACTCCCTGCGGCCCAAGCCCTTCGATCTCGTCGAAGGCTAACTCAGGGCCGGTTGCGATCACAAGGTAGTCGTAGGGAACTTCCTGACCACCCGACAGACGCACGCGCTTCTGGTCCGGCTCGACTTTTTCGGCCTTGCCGACGATCAGCTCGATGCGCCGCTTCTTCATAGGCTTCGCAAGATCGACGACGATATCGTCGCGCTCCCTCCAGCCAACGAGCACCCAGGGATTCGACGGCACGAACTGATAGAACGGGTTCTCGTTGATAACGACTACGTGATCCTCGGGTCTTACCGATTTTCGGATTTCATAGGCGGCGACAACGCCGCCGAGGCCTGCGCCGAGAATGACTACCCTGGCCATATCAGTGTCTCCTGATGGGAAAACCGGACATACGTTACTTTATCTTTTCATAATATACGTAAGGTTACGCATTGCGACGCCTACGGAACTGTTTCGATCTATCGAGCGGAGAAAGACACAGAGTTCTGGCGGAGCGCACAATGCAAAACATGGCGAGGCCGACGACGGATCGCAGACCGCCGGCGTGCATGCCGTGCGCTTCTGTCCAGACAGACAGCGCGCGAAAGGAATGGGCTATCGGACTTTTCCTGATCACCATGCTGACAGCCCTGCCATCGATCGTGCACGCCCAGACGATCACCATCAAAGAGTCGGTTGTTGTAGACTACCGGCCCGTCATAGCGCGCATTGAGGCGGGCGACACGGCGACAGCCCGGTCGCGGCTTCAGGGAATTGTAACACGCCTGAATGTCGTCGAGGGACAAATTGTAAGAGCTGGCGACCTGGTGGCGGTTGTCACGGACAGCACCCTGCCCCCTAAGCTGATAGCGCTTGGCGCGAACATCGAGGGCCTCAAATCCCGGGTTAAGCAGGCGCAAACCGACATCGCGCGCAATGAAAGTCTACTGGCGCAGGGCTTCTATCCACCCGCCCGGCTCGACGAAGAAAA
Source organism: uncultured Hyphomonas sp. (assembly GCA_964538945.1). Lineage (GTDB taxonomy): Bacteria > Pseudomonadota > Alphaproteobacteria > Caulobacterales > Hyphomonadaceae > Hyphomonas. The sequence goes on along the minus strand of CAZIGV010000016.1, from coordinate 18,871 downwards.
GACGTCGCTCGAGGTTCTGAAACGCAGCCTCGCAAGCGCCGAGGCTGAACGGCGTGCTCTCTCAGCCCTGGAGACGGAAGGTCGCATCCTGGCGCCTGCCGACGCGTACGTGACAGATGTCTCCGTCGTAGAAGGCTCTGTCGTGACTCCGGGCGATGTGCTGGCAAGCTTCGCGACCGTGAACGGCGTGGTTCGTCTCGCCCTGCCTGAGCGCCATGCAGCCACGCTTTCGCAAGGAGAGGCTATCCCGCTACGCCTGCCCTCCCGCTCGGACGGTATTCGCACGGCGACTGTGATCAGGATCTATCCTGAGCTGAAGCAAGGCGCCGTCGTCGCGGATGCGAAGGTTGAAGGCGGCCTGACGGCATTATTCGGTGAGCGGGTAGACGTTCTGGTGCCCGTCGGAGAGCGCCGCGCAATCCGCGTTCCCAGGGACTACGTCTCTACCCGCTTCGGCGTGGACTTTGTACGGGTGAAAGTGGGCGGGCGCTTTATCGATGCGCCAGTTGCGCTCGCTTCACCGCTGGTGGACGCCGCCGGAGAATTCGAAATCCTCTCAGGGCTCAAACCCGGCGACCAGATCCAGAAGCCAGAGCCACCCAGATGAAATCCGATATCTCCGGCGCGATCACGCGCGCAACAATCCGCTCACCGCTCACGCCCCTCTTCCTCCTGTCGGCCCTGGCCGCTGGCCTGATCGCCCTGCTGTCGGTTCCGCGCGAAGAGGAGCCTCAGATATCCGTGCCGATGGTCGACATCATGGTGTCGGCGCCAGGCCTTCGGGCAGCAGATGCCGTCGAGCAAGTCACCAAGCCGCTCGAGAGTATCCTGATGGCGATCCCGGATGTGGACCATGTCTATTCCCAGACGCGCGATGATAGCGCCCTGGTCACTGCCAGGTTTGCCGTTGGCACCGATGCGGACAATGCCATCCTGCGCGTTCATGAGAAAATCAGGGCAAACCTGGACAGCATTCCTTACGATGTACCGATGCCGCTCGTCGTGGGTCGGGGAATCAATGATGTCCCGATTGTTACACTGACGCTCTCGCCGGATGCCTCGACCGGCAATGTATGGAACGACACGGCGCTTCGGATGGTCGCGGACGAGCTGCGCACCGAACTGACGAAGGTCAAGGATGTCGGCCTGACGGATGTGATCGGCGGACGGCCGCTTGAACTGCGGATCGAACCGGATGTGCAAGCGCTGTCGGCGCAAGGCATCTCCTTGCAAACTCTGGTTCAGAGTGTCACGGCCGCCGCGGCCGCGCTGCCTTCAGGCCGGGCGCATCAGGAAGGCCAGTCCCTGATCGTGCAGGCTGGTGACCGCGTTAACGCGGTGCATGAGCTTGAGCGCCTGCAGCTGCGCGGCGCCGGTGGGCGGATTGTCTACCTCAGCGATGTGGCAAATGTCCGCGTGACCGGCGCTGAGACGGACTCCCGCGTCTGGACGATCCAGGCAGATGAATCCGGGCGTCTGGACGCAAGACCGGCGGTGACCGTGACAATTGCCAAGCGGCCCGGGGCGAATGCAGTCGTCGTTGCCGAGGCAGTCCTTCAGCGGCTGGAGGCCTTGAAGGGCCCTTTGGTACCGGAGGGCGTGAACGTGGAGATAACGCGCGACTATGGCGCGACGGCGAACCATAAGGCCAATGAACTGCTCTTCCATCTTGGGCTGGCAACCGTATCGATTGTTGTACTGATCGCGTTCAGCATCGGCTGGCGGGAGGCACTGGTCACCCTGATCGTTATCCCGACGACGATCCTGCTGACTTTGTTCGCTTCTCTCATGATGGGCTATACCATCAACCGGGTGAGCCTCTTCGCGCTGATCTTCGCCATCGGTATACTTGTCGACGATGCGATCGTCATTATCGAGAATATCGCCCGCCACTGGGCGATGCATGATGGCCGCGGACGCACGCAAGCGGCGATCGATGCAGTGTCCGAGGTGGGTAACCCGACCGTCATCGCAACATTGACGGTGATCGCGGCGCTATTACCGATGATGTTCGTATCCGGGCTGATGGGGCCATATATGGCGCCTATTCCAGCAAACGCATCGGCGGCGATGGTGTTTTCATTCTTCGTTGCGGTAGGCATTGCCCCATGGCTGATGATGAAGATCGTCAGTCGCGCGCCCGCCAACGGGGGAGAGCATGCGTATGCCGGCGAGACACGCCTGAGCGGCTTCTACAGGCGCGTGGCCGCACCGATTGTTGCATCCAGACGGAACGCCTGGTTTTTCCTGATCGCGGTCGGAGCAGCGACGCTGTTATCCTTGCTTTTCTTTGTCAGCCGGGCTGTCCCGGTCAAACTTCTTCCCTTCGACAATAAGTCTGAAGTTCAGGTGATCGTCGACCTGCGGGAAGGCGCCGCGCTTGAAGATACCGAACGGGCACTCCTCGCCCTGGCCGATGCGATTGCCCCGGTTGAGGAAGTGAAGACAATCCAGGCCTATGCCGGGACGGCGGCGCCGTTCAATTTCAACGGTCTCGTGCGCCACTATTTCCTCCGCGCCAGCCCTGAACTCGGCGATCTGCAAGTGAACCTGACCGAGAAAGAGGAGCGCAGCCGCGCCAGCCATGAGATTGCGCTGGAACTGCGCGAACGCGTGTCAGCCGTACCGCTGCCCGAGGGCGCGCGCGTGAAAGTCGTTGAAGTGCCCCCCGGTCCGCCCGTCATTTCGACACTGATGGCGGAGATATACGGCCCGGCGCCCGAAGTCCGCCGCAAGACAGCGGCCATCATTGAACAGTTTTTCGTAGAGACAGACTTCATTGTTGACGTCGACAATTCGATTGGAGAGTCCGCGCCGCGACTGACCTTTGGAATCGATGAACCCGCTGCTGCAGACGCCGGCGTGCTTCAGTCGGATATTCTGGATACGATTAATCTGGCATTTCATGGACAGACGGTGGGCGTCTCGCCGCGCGGCGAAGGCCGCGACCCGCTCAACATTCGCGTCAATCTTCCGCGCTCTGAACGCAGCTGGTCGCAGCAGATGGCCGCTACGCCCATCCCCCGCCGTCTCGCCGGCACGGATGAGACGCCAGCCGAGCTTGGAGAACTTGTCGAGCTTCGAGAAGAAGAGGGATCGCCGACCCTCTTCCGCCGCGATGGTCACTTTACCGACATGGTTCTCGGCGAACTTGCCGGGCGTTTCGAAGCACCGATCTACGGGATGCTCGAGATCGAGGCCCGCATAAAGGCTTTCGACTGGACCGCAGAAGGTCTCACGAAGCCGTCGGTCCGCCTCTCGGGTCAGCCGGAAGATGAAACGCACACCAGCCTTCTCTGGGACGGTGAATGGGAGGTGACCTATGTCACTTTCCGCGACATGGGGCTCGCCTTCGGCGTCGCCCTCATAGGGATCTACATTCTCGTCGTAGCTCAGTTCGGGACGTTTCGCGTACCCCTGATCATCCTGACGCCGGTTCCACTGACACTGATAGGCATAATGGTCGGCCATTGGCTGTTCGGGGCCGCCTTCACGGCAACATCGATGATCGGCTTCATTGCCCTTGCTGGCATTATCGTGCGCAATTCAATCCTGCTCGTGGATTTCATCCGGCACAAGACGGATGATCACACACCCCTGCGGGACGTTCTGCTCGACGCAGGCGCCATCCGGTTCAAACCCATCCTGCTGACGGCGCTGGCCGCGATGATAGGAGCTGCCGTCATCCTGACCGACCCCATCTTTCAGGGGCTTGCGATATCACTGTTGTTCGGCCTCGCCTCCTCGACAGCCCTTACAGTTCTGGTAATTCCTGCCATCTATATTGCCTTGAGAGGGCCGGACTGGTTGCCCGAGAGAACTGCAACAAGCCCGTCCCTCACAGAAAAAGGAGAAAGCCTTCCCGATGCGATCGAAGCTTGAGACTGCGGGCGCAATCGAACTTGTTTCCCGCCGGGCTGCTGAATCGGCCAGTATGCTGAAAGCCATGGCAAGCGAAACGCGGCTCATGATCCTTTGCGCCCTCAACTCAGGAGAATTGCCCGTCAACAGACTCGCCGAGTTGACCGGACAGTCGCAATCATCTGTTTCACAGCACCTTTCGAAACTGCGCGCAGCAGGACTTGTGAACAGTCGCCGCAATGGCCAGACAATTTACTATCGAAGCAGCGCAGGAATTGCACGCGATGTGATTGAAACGCTGTGCGCGCATTACACCAAAGAGCCGCCGGTCTAAGGTTCCACCCCTGGCTGGACAGGGGTTTCAGGAGAGCGTTCGACCGCTCAGCAGCACACGGGGGGGAGTATAGCAAGAACCTGCTTAATCTTCTCTGGTGTTGCTGACAGAACCGGAGAAGGGTCACTGGTTACGCTGACGAGATGGAGGAGCCCACTAGAAGGGATTGATTGTATACCCCTCCTGCTGGAGCCGTGCGTGAGCGGTCATCGCCGACAGGGAAACAGTCACGCCGGGAACCAGGCTCGCAGAGTCCACATCGCGCATGGCCGCCGTCTGACCACATAGCTGGACGGATAGCCTTCGGCAATAAGCGCCTCCACAAGCGCCGCATTCAGGTTGGGCTTTCCGTCAGCATACAAACGCTGCAGATCTGCCGCAGCCGCGCCATGCACGATCACTGCGAGCTTCACATTTTCCGCCGGAACACCGGCGGCCGTCACCATGTTGAGGAAACGCGCCGCGTTTTCAATCCCGCGATTAATCCTGCCCGCCTCAGCGGCGCTCGCAACATCATAGGCGATCTTGAACTGAACATCCGGCGTGAGGGCCGGGTCTGCGATAGGCGCATACCGGCCGAACCCTTCGATCTGGGCACCGGGTACAAACTTCTCCGGCCCCGCAATCGCGGTTTCGGATAAAGCTGCACAGGCGGCCGCGATCGATGCTGCGGACTTGAACATCTTCGACGTTATCATCTGATCCTCTTGAATGAACTTATCGCTCGCGACTCACAAACGGCAGCGCTCACACGGCCGGCGCGGATTGACCTCGGCGGGGCGCAAGCGGTGACAGGTCGAACATCGCCACACCGGCCGTCATGGCGCCAAGGAAAACCCAGGCTGGCGCACCCCCGAAGCTGAGCGCCGCGATGGCAGGCCCCGGACAGAGGCCGACCAACCCCCAGCCGATACCGAACAGGACCGCGCCCGTTGCCAGACGCCGGTCGATTTCCCTGGTTTGAGGTACAATGAACGCCGTGCCGAAGGCCGGCTGACGCATCTTCCAGACGAGCCTGTAACCCGCCGCCGTGACGATCAAAGCAGCCCCCATCACGAATGCCAGGGACGGATCCCAGTGCCCCGACACATCCAGGAAGGCGAGAACTTTGGCCGGATTGGTCATTTCTGCAACCACCAGCCCAAGCCCGAAAACAAGCCCTGCCAGAAGGGCTGAAATATTCTTTCCCATGTCAGCCTCCTACTGCGAGCTTAGCGAGAGCGACCGTAATCGCGCCCGACGCCATGAAGAGCGCGACGGCAACCATTGATCGCAGGGACAGGCGCGACATCCCGCAAATGCCGTGACCGCTGGTGCAGCCCGATCCAAGGCGCGTGCCAAACCCGACGAGCAGCCCGGCAAGAACGATCATCGGCAGGGAGCTGGTGATCTCAAATGCGGGCCGCGCCTGGCCAGACAGCGAGTAGATCAGGGGCGCGGCAACCAGGCCGATAAGGAAGAACATGCGCCAGGCGCGGTCCCCTGCCTGCGCAAAGACGGCGCCGGAAAAAAGGCCGCTGATCCCTGCAATTCTTCCGTTCAACGCCATCAGCATGACGGCCGACAGCCCGATCAATGCCCCGCCGATGGCGGCACTCAGAGGTGTAAACTCAGTCAAAGGTGATCCTCCTTTAAATCATTTTACGTATTTCAATTGACAGTTTCGTATTTTATGTTTTTCTAAATATCAAGAGGATTGTTCCGATGACGCTTCCTGACGCCGCCAGGCCCGCACCACCTCCCGGAGCCCGCATCGACGAGGCGGCACCTGACTTCGAGGCCCGCTCGACCCAGGGCATCGTCCGCATGTCGGACTATCGCGGCCGCTGGCTGGTTTTCTTTTCCCATCCGGCTGACTTCACGCCTGTCTGCACGTCTGAGTTTCTGGCGTTCCAGAACGCCGCGGGCCGTTTCGGGGCGCTTGATACCGACTTGCTTGGGCTATCGATCGACAGCCTTCATGCCCATATCGCCTGGATCAAGGACATCGAGGCCCGCTTTGGCACCCGGATCACGTTCCCGATCATCGAAGACATCTCGATGACGGTTGCGCGCCTTTACGGCATGGTTCACGACGGCTCGGCGACGACCGCAGCAGTTCGATCGGTCTTCTTCATCGATCCGCAGGGCTTTGTTCGGGCGATGATCCATTACCCCATGAATGTCGGACGGTCGGTCGACGAAATCCTGCGTGTCCTCAGCGCGCTGCAGGTTTCAGACCGCGATCTGGTAGCGACCCCGGAAGGCTGGCTGCCCGGCGCCCCGACGATGCTTCCCCCGCCAATCGACCAGGCAGAGGCCGATCAGCGCGCCCTGCTCGCAGGCGGGGCCTGGTACTATACAAAATCGGAGGCGCAGCTTGACGCCTGATACCGCCCATCTCGCGCCACTCGCTGACGAAGCGACTGCCCTGCTGAAGGCGCTCGCGCACCCCGCCCGGCTGATGATCTGCTGCCAGCTCAAAGACCGGGAAATGTCGGTCGGCGACATGGAAGATACACTCGGGATCAAGCAGCCACGTCTGTCCCGCGAACTGGGCAAGCTCCGCGAGGAGGGTCTCGTACAAACCCGGCGGGAATCAAAGGTCGTATTCTATCAACTGGCCGACGTGCCGCGTCTTCGGGAGATGGTGGATGCCGTCTGCGCCGTCATGCTCGGCCAGGCCAGAAACCTGCCCCAAAAACAGCCTGCGCACCCGACCCCACAGAAACATCGCCCGGGCGGATACGGCGTCTTTGCCCGCCCCGTTTCCTGAAATGAAGAGGACCAGAAAATGAATAAGCCCAGGGTAACCGGCTTCTTCGACGAAGCCACCAATACGATCAGCTATGTTGTCGCAGACCCGCAAACAAAGGTCTGCGCGATTGTTGATTCCCTCCTGGACTTCGACCAGGCTTCTGGCCGGACCAGGACCGACTCTGCTGACCGAATGATTGCTTTCGTTCGTGAGCAGGCCCTGACCTGCGAATGGATCATCGACACACATGTGCATGCTGACCACCTTACGGCTGCGCCGCACATTCAGCAGCAACTCGGCGGAAAGACCGGGATCGGCGCTCATATCTCGACCGTCCAGAAAGTCTTTGCCCGGATCTTCAATGAAGGTCAGTCCTTCCATACCGATGGCAGCCAGTTCGATCACCTGTTCCAGGATGGCGAAACCTACAAGATCGGCAGCCTGGACGCCCGGGCCATTCATACGCCCGGTCATACGCCTGCCTGCATGAGCCACCTGATCGGAGATGCCCTGTTTGTCGGCGATACGATCTTCATGCCGGATTTCGGGACCGCGCGCTGTGATTTTCCGGGCGGCGATGCGGGCACGCTCTATGATTCGATCCAGAAGCTGTTCGCACTACCTGACGAAACGCGCGTTTTCCTCTGTCACGACTACAAGGCGCCTGGCCGGGACGAGTATATCTGGGAAACGACCATCGGTGCGCAGAAGCAGCTCAATATCCACGTCAAGTCAGGGACGTCGCGCGATGACTTTATCAAGATGCGTACGGCCCGGGACGCCACCCTCGCCATGCCCAAGCTGATTCTGCCCTCCGTACAGATCAACATGCGTGCCGGCGAGCTGCCGGAGCCCGAAGACAATGGCCAGCGTTATATGAAAATTCCGATCAACGCGCTTTGAGGCCGAACAGCGGAGGAGACCCGCCATGAACATCAGGAAACTCGCTCCGGACATTTCGGTTTCGCCCCAGCTCAGCCCGCAGGATGTCGGAGCCGCTGCCGCGCGGGGTTTCCGGACGATCATCGTCAATCGCCCCGATGGCGAGAGCGATGACCAGCCCGGGCACGACCTGATCGCTGCTGCCGCAGGCCGGCATGGTCTCCAGGCCTGCTACATTCCGATCATCCCCGGACAATTATCCGACGAAGACGTCAGCCTGTTCTCCAGTGCGCTCAGGGACATGCCGGCGCCGGCGCTTGCCTTCTGCCGGACCGGCGCCCGCTCCGTGACGCTTTGGGCGCTCGCTCAGGCTGGCCACCTGTCGGTCGACGCCGTCCTGTCTGCGGCAGGTGCGGCAGGATATGATCTCACTGCGCTTCGCCCGCGCCTGGAGGCGCGCGACAAGACTGTTGTTACTGGCACCGGGAAGGCTCCCGCACATGAGGTACTGATCATCGGTGCCGGCGCAGCAGGTATCTCAGTGGCCGCAAGCCTCCTGAAACGCCGCCCAGGCCTCGACATCGCGATTCTTGATCCGCGATCGGAACACTATTACCAGCCCGGCTGGACCCTTGTTGGCGGCGGTGTGTTCAGACGGGAAGACACCGTTCGCGCCATGGAGGGGCTGATACCAAAAGGTGTGAAGTGGATTCGTACCGCCTGTGCCCGGTTTCAGCCGGAGCGGAATGAAGTTGTTCTCGAGGACGGTACGGCGATCGGCTACCGCGTCCTTATCGCAGCGCCCGGCCTGAAGCTCGACTGGGAAGCAATCGACGGGTTGAAGGAAACACTCGGCCGCAACGGCGTGACCTCAAACTACCTGTTCGACATGGCGCCCTATACCTGGCAACTGGTTCAGTCCCTCGGCAGCGGAAAAGCACTTTTCACTCAGCCGGCGATGCCGATCAAATGTGCCGGCGCCCCTCAGAAGGCGATGTATCTTGCCTGCGATGCCTGGCGGCGCCGGGGGACTCTGAAGAATATTGATGTGTCATTTCATAATTCGGGCGGCGTACTCTTCGGTGTGAAAGACTATGTTCCCGCGCTGATGGCGTATGTCAGGAAGTACAACATAAACCTGAACTTCAATGAGACACTGGTGGCTGTGGATGGCCCGGCGAGGAAAGCCTGGTTCGAAATCAAGGATGGAGCCGGCAACACAAACCGCGAAGAAAGGACCTTCGACATGCTCCATGTCTGCCCGCCGCAGACAGGGCTGGATTTCATTCGCAACAGCCCGCTCGCAAACGCTGCCGGTTGGATCGATGTCAATCCCGAAACACTCCAACACACAAGATACGGAAATGTCTTCTCTCTCGGCGACGCCGCTTCGACACCCAACGCTAAGACTGCGGCCGCAATACGCAAGCAGGCTCCGGTCTGCGCTCACAATGTCCTCTGCGTGATCGACGCCAAGGCGCCGACGGCTGTGTATAACGGCTATGGCTCCTGCCCGCTGACGGTGGCGCGCGGCAAGATCGTGCTGGCAGAGTTTGCCTATGGCGGTAAGCTTGATCCCTCAATCCCCGGATGGATACTGGATGGCACGAAGCCGACCCGGGCCGCATGGTTCCTGAAGGAGAAGATGTTGCCGGGCATCTATTTCGACATGATGCTCAAGGGCCATGAAACACTCGCGCGGCCGGCGGTCTTGCCTCACAGGCCGTCGGATCATGAGGCGCAACCGGCTCTGGCCAACGAGGCGCCTGTCAAGGTGGCCTGACCTTGGACTTCTACCCCCCCCAAAGAACCCCTGCAGGTATGGACATGATGACTGCTCGCCTGGCCCGCTACTTTCCGATCCTCGACTGGGGCCGCACCTACAAGGCGGAGACACTGACCAACGACCTCCTGGCGGCGTTGATTGTGACGATCATGCTCATCCCGCAATCGCTCGCCTATGCCATGCTTGCGGGCCTGCCGCCGCAAGTCGGACTATACGCATCAATCCTTCCCCTGATCATCTACGCTATATTCGGATCAAGCCGGACACTGGCCGTTGGCCCTGTAGCCATCCTGTCACTGATGACAGCGGCTGCAGCGGGTAAAATAGCGGCAGCTGGCACGGCGCAGTACATCGAAGCGGCGATGATCCTGGCCGTATTGTCCGGCCTTATCCTGCTGACCTTTGGACTTTTCCGGATGGGGTTTCTGGCAAACTTCCTGAGCCATCCGGTCATCTCTGCCTTTATCACGGCCTCGGGCATCATCATCGCCGCATCACAGCTCAAGCACATTCTCGGCATCAGCGCTGACGGTCACAACCTGCTTGAACTCATGATTTCCATCGGCGGCGGTCTCGATACGATAAATCTCCCGACCCTTCTGATCGGGACCATATCACTGGCTTTCCTGTTCTGGGCTCGCAAGGGCCTGAAACCGTTCGTCAGGCGGCTCGGGGCAGGAGATAAGCTGGCCGCCCTGATCGCCCGCGCAGGCCCTGTCTTTGCGGTAGCCGTAAGCATCATTATCGTCTCCTCTCTTGGGCTGCATGAGCAAGGGGTCAGGATTCTTGGCCACGTGCCGCGTGACTTGCCCGCGCTCGGCATGCCCGCCTTCAATCCCGATATCTGGATGCAATTGCTGGGCTCAGCAGCCCTGATCAGTCTGATCGGATTCGTCGAGTCCGTTTCCGTTGCCCAGACACTCGCCGCGAAACGCCGCCAGCGGGTCGATCCGAACCAGGAACTCATCGGCCTTGGCGCAGCAAGCCTGTCCGCGGGCCTGTCGAGCGGGTATCCGGTAACCGGCGGCCTCGCCCGCTCTGCGGTCAACTTCGATGCGGGGGCAGAGACGCCGGCGGCTGGCGCCTTCACAGCTGTTGGTATCGCGCTCGCCACTCTCTTTCTGACGCCGTTCCTTTACTTCCTGCCGCAAGCGGTTCTGGCCGCAACAATCATTGTCGCCGTACTGTCCCTGGTCGATTTTGGTGCGATCCGGACGGTCTGGAAATACTCCAGGACGGACTTTGCGGCGATGGCGACGACAATTGTTCTTACTCTGATCGCAGGCGTCGAGATTGGGGTGACGAGCGGTGTTATACTCTCCCTGCTGCTCCATCTCTACAATACGAGCCGCCCGCACTTTGCGCTGGTTGGACAAGTCCCGGGCACCCACCATTTCAGGAACGTCAACCGGCATGAAGTGGTTATGCCCGATCACATCGTCACGATACGGATCGATGAGAGCCTCTACTTCGCCAATGCGCGTTTCCTTGAAGACACCGTTTACTGCATCCTGAGCAACCGCCCCGACCTGAAGCATCTGATCCTGATGTGTCCGGCCGTGAACCAGATTGATGCCAGCGGATTGGAGAGCCTCGAATCCATAAATCACAGGCTGAGGGATGCTGGCGTCACCCTGCACCTTTCGGAAGTCAAAGGCCCGGTCATGGACCGGCTCAAACGTACCGATTTCCTCGGACAGCTGACCGGAAGAGTATTCCTGCATCAGTTTGAGGCGATCCAGGAACTAGATACCGAATGCGCGCGCGCTGCCCTTGAACGAACAGCCGATACAACCAGGCCGCAGGAAACCCCCTGCCCCTCCCTAAAGATCGCCGGCATCGCGGCAACCAGGTGAACATTCGGGCCCGGTCCGGAGCAGAGGCCTACCGGGGCCTTCCCATCTGCCTCTCGGCCCAGAAAGAGCGCTCGCCTCTTCATCGGGACGCCCTCGTGCCGGCAAGGGCGCGATCTCATTCTGCGGAGATCTCCTATATCATCCTTGCCGCCCCTGGCGATCGGATTGGCCTGCGACCTCATTGTGCCTGAAGGCATCGGGCTGAAGACAGATAAGGCCATTCATCCGAACAGAAACAAGCCTCTAGAGATCGAGCCGGTTTGCATGCGCCGGCCTGCCTCGCCAGCACAGAACGAAAAACGCCGCCCCCTTTCGGAGGCGGCGCTGAATTAAGTTCCGCATCATGCGGATCAGAAGTTAAACGTTGCCCGGGTGTAGACGAAGCGCCCGGAGTAACCGAACGGCGAGTAGGTCGAGAACGGCGTGTTACCTGTCGAGTTAAGACCGAATGGCGCCGCATCCGGGTATTCGTCAAGGATGTTGTCGGCGCCGACCGAGAGGGTGACAAGATCGTTCCAGGTATAGCGGGCCTCGAGGTCGATCAGCGTCTTCGGGCTGAGCGTGTAGTCCAGTGAGGGGGTGTTGGACGGCACAAGCACCTCACCATAACGCACCGCACGAAGCGTGGCTTCGAAGGGCCCGTTTTCCCAGTTCAACTGACCGGTGAACTTGTCCTTAGGCGCCCCCTCCTCGAAGGTGAGGATGTTGGTTCGCGCGAAGAGGACAGGCGGCGGGGTCAGTCCTGTCAGGACTGGGATGGCCGGGATCGCCGTCACTTCAGTCTTGTTGAAGTTGGCGCCCAGGGTCGCCGAGAATGACCCGATCTCAGTCTCAGGGAAGGCATAATTTGCAATGACGTCCACACCCGTCGTTTCGGTATCAACACCGTTCAGGAAGAAGCGTCCGCCGCCAGCGCCGATAAAGCCTTGCGATACAAGGAAAGCACGAACGTTCGGAGCGGTCAGGTTTTCAGACAGAACGATCCGGTCCTCGACGTCAATGCGATAGGCATCGACAGTCAGGTTGAACGCGCCCGACTGAAACACAGCGCCAACCGCATAATTGATCGAGGTTTCCGCATCGAGGTCTTCCGAACCGAGAGCCCGCGCGATCGGATCATCGACCGTGAAGGTCGTGATGTCGAACGGTATGCCATTGATGAAGTTGGTCGATGTGGTCGTGAAGAACTGCTGCTGCAGCGACGGCGCACGGAAACCGTTCTGGATGGAGCCGCGAAGCGCAAAGACGTCGTTGAAATCGTAACGAGCCGCAAGCTTACCGGTCAGGGTCTCGCCGAAGTCCGAATAGGATTCCCCCCGAACTGCGCCCGAAACCAGGAACGCATCGGTGACGTTCGCTTCAAGGTCGAGATAGACGCCGACCGCGGTGCGATCCTCTTCCAGTTCATTCTCAGGCCTGAAGCCCGGGAAGACCTGAGCGCCGGATGCGGTGGCGGAGCCGTTTGGCAGCAGTACGCCGCCATTGCGATAGGAATCCGGCTCACCGGCGAAGATCTCATAGCTTTCCCGGCGGGCCTCTGCGCCCCAGGCAACGTTGAGATCGGAGGCAAGCCCGTCAATGGCGTAGCCCTTGACGAAGCCAAGGTTTGCAACGAGCTGGGTGTGCTCGAAACCACCTGCGTCGAACGACGTTCCGGAGGCCGTGCCCAGAGACCGGTTCAGCGTGTCGATGATCTGGAATTCCATCTTGCTGGAGCCGTAGCCGAGGGAAGCGTCCGCTTCCCAGCCAGCAACATCGAAGCGCATACCGCCGAGAGCTGAATAGTCTGTTGTCGTCGGATTGATCTTCGGCAGGAAGCCATTTGGGTAGATCTGGATGGTGTTGCGATCATCCAGCGCGCGCCGGAAAAAGCCGGCTGAGATCGTTTCACGATCCTGGAAGCTGGCCCAGCCATAGAGTTCAGCGCCATTCGCAAGATCATAGCCCGCATTGGCAAACAGGCTCAACTGCTCGAGCTCCGGCTCGCCGGTCCACGCATTGAAGCGGCCGATTTCCGCTTCGGCGGCAGGCTGGCTGCCGGGATACTGCTGGCGGTGGTCATAGCCCGAGCGCCGGGTATGGCGCTGGTCCTTATATTCCCCCGTGACGGTGAGGAAGCCGGCTTCTCCGAGGCTGAGGCCTTTCCAGCCTGCGATGGTGTAGGTGTGACCATCAGAACGCTTGCGCGAGGTTTCCGGCCCCGGGTTCGGGACACCCGCGGTTGTGGGCGTGATGACCGGTACGGTATACTCCGTCTCGCGCCAGCCATAGCTGGCCGCAATTGCCCCGCCTTCGCTTGCTTCGCGCAGACGGACGTTGACCACGCCGGCGATAGCATCCGAGCCGTACAGAGCCGACGCGCCGTCACGCAGGACTTCAACGCCGCCAACGGCCAGATTCGGGATGGTATTGAGATCGACCGCGGAGGCACCGCGGCCAATGGTTCCGTTGACGTTCACCAGCGCGGCGGTGTGCCGTCTTTTGCCATTGACCAGGACGAGTGTCTGATCAGGCGCGAGGCCGCGCAGAGCGGCCGGGCGAATCGAGTCCGTGCCGTCAGCCAGCGCAGGGCGCGGGAAGTTGAGGGCGGGAAGGTTGACCGAAAGAGACTGGTTCAGTTCGCCTACACCGATGCTCTGGATGGCTTCTGCCGAGACGACGTCAACGGGTGCGGCGGTGTCGAGCGCCGACCGGTTTGCGACGCGCGTACCGACAGTGACAACGGTCTCGAGCGTGCGGGCGTCTTCCGCAGCTGCGTCTTCCTGCGCCAGTGCCGGCGAAGCTCCCGAAGATACAGCGGCTGAGGCCGCTGCAACGAGAAGGAATGCCTTGAACTTCATAGTATCCGCTCCGTGAGTTTGAAAGTTGGGCAAAGCCCGCGATTAGTCTTTTAACCGGTCACACCTTAGGGTGCGGAGGGTTCAGGGCGCAACGCGCAGCGGGGACTCTCGTTGCATTTAAGTGCCAGGTTTGTTGCATTTTCACCACATATTCTCGTTTCTGGTGACGTTTTGATCACGAATCGACACGCAGCCTCGTCTGCAACTGCGCCAAATGATGCCGTTGCCGCACGCCATCATGCACCGGGCTGCGAAGCCTGTGCTGCGGAGCACCCGCCAAGCTGGCGCAAGCATTGCCTCTGGAACGCTGAAGCCAACACTCGCAAACTGCCCTCTTGATAAGGGCGCACTCGCTATCAGAACAGATATTCAAGCAAACTCACTGAAGCCCCGAAAAGGCATCGACGAACGGGCAAATGCAGGCCGCGATGACCTGTGCCGATCGGGCGCCACGTGCTTTCAGTGCAGATCGGGGTTTGGGTGGTTCGTTGGTGCCCAGAAGAGGAAACCAGGATTGGTCGCCTTTAAGTGCTTGAAATTGCATGGAACAGGTGCAGAGAAAAGGTCAGTGTCGGTACCCAACTTCCGTGCCGACATCAACAAAGGTTAATCGTATTTTGAGTACAGGAAAGTTTGAGTCCCAAACGCGGACGTGAACCGCGTAGATCGTTCCTGTTCGACCGGCCAACCGAGCATTGAGGGTGCGATGTTATCGTGATATCAATGCGTCACGAGAGGTAGCGATGGCCGATATTCTGATCCGCAAGGTCGATTAAGCCACCGAGGAGCTGCTACGGCTACGCGCTGAGCGGCGAGGCAAAAGCCTTAAGGCTGACTTGCGCGACACGCTCGAAAAGCTGGCCCGCGAAGAGGCTGAGTCTCCGGACGACGCCGAGCCCTTTTGGCGACTGGCTGGTGGCGATCTCCAGGCCAGGTTTTGACCTCGACGATGCCCTGGACCTGCTCCGGTCTGCGCCCGCGCGATCGGCGCCACTGGAATGATCCTGCTCGATACGCACGTTATTTCGGAGGTGCTGAAACCGGCGCCCTCGCAAAACGTCGTGAGCTGGCTGAATGCGAACCACCCCAACGCGGCAATTTCGAGCATAACGATCTTCGAGCTCGGAGCAGGAGCGGGGCTGCTCGACGCCGGTCGGCGCAAGGATGCTCTGGAAAACGCAATCGCACGCACGGTCCGGCGCTTTGGCAGCAGGGTCTACGCGTTTGATACGGCGGCCGCCCAAGCGGCGGCCCGAGGGCTTGTCCAGGCAAGAGCCCAAGGTCTCGGCCTTCACCAAATTCCGAACAAGCTGGCGGACCTGCAGATTGCGGGCGTGGCGCTTGCCTATGGGCTTGAACTGGCGACGCGCAACGTTGGCGATTTCGCCGGGCTTGGCATCCAGCTTGTCAATCCGTGGGAGGCTTGAAGCCAGCGGCGTTGAATTAGACGGGGCTTCATCCCTACAATCGTGGACCAATGATCCATGATTGCTAGGTTCCAAGGCGTCGCAATTACCGATCGGGAAATTGCCGGCCTAGGTAGGCAGACCGAGCGCCAAAATTGCCCGATCGGGAAAATTGCAGTTGCGCTTCGGTAAATTGGGCCCTATCTTCCCGATCGGGAATGCGGAGACAGTCGTGACCGCGGAGGAATTCGGAGCCGCCATTCGCGCCGCTCGCAAGGCCCAGGGCCTGCGGCAGGATCAGCTCGCCGGTGCGGCAGGTGTCGGCGTGCGCTTCATCGTGGATCTGGAGAGCGGAAAGCAGACGACCCATCTCGGCAAGGCGCTGGCGGTCGCCGCTGCGCTTGGGCTTAGGGTCTTAGTTGAACGGCCGGGCGCCGAGCGATGAAGGCGACGCTCTCTGTCTGGTGGGAACGCAAGCTCGTCGGCGCGCTCAAGCTCGACGAGCACGGCGACATGAGCTTTGCCTACGATCCCGCATGGCTCACCGACGCTGGAGCAGCTCAGCTTTCGGCGTCCCTGCCTAAGCAGGCAGAGACGTTCAATCGCCGCGCTTGCCGTCCCTTCTTTGCTGGTCTTCTGCCCGAAGAAGGGCAGCGCGACGCCGTAGCGCGCGCGCTCGGCCTCTCGAAAGGCAACGACTTCGCGCTGCTGCGCGCGCTAGGCGGCGATGTCGCCGGCGCGCTGTCGCTTTGGCCCGAGGGCGAGACGCCGCCAGTGTATGCGGAGCGGACTTCGCATGAATCTCTCGGCGACAACGCGCTCGTCGCTCTGGTCGACGATTTGCCGACGCGGCCCTTGCTGGCGGGTAAAGACGGGTTGCGGCTTTCGCTCGCTGGCGCGCAAAGCAAGGTCCCCGTCGTGCTCGTGGATGGCAGGATCGCCTTGCCCGCGCCTGGCCAGCCGACGACGCATATCCTCAAGCCGCCGATCGAGCGCTTTCCCGGCACGACGGAGAATGAAGCGTTCGCAATGGCGCTTGCGGCGGAAGTGGGGCTTTCCGTTGCGCCCGCAGCGGCGCGTGTCGTGGCGGATCGCCGCTTCCTGCTCGTCACGCGTTACGATCGCGCACTGAATGCGGACGGGCGAACGGTCCGTCTGCATCAGGAGGATTTCTGTCAGGCGCTCGGCATTCCGCCGGAAAACAAATACGCGGCCGAAGGCGGGCCAACATTCAAGACGAGTTTCGACATGCTGCGCCGCGTTGCAACGCGGCCGGCGGTCGAAGTGCTGAAGCTGTTCGACGCGGCAATCTTAAACCTCATCATCGGCAACGCCGACGCCCATGGAAAGAACTACAGCCTGCTCTACGGGCCGGATGGGGCCACGCTCGCGCCGCTCTATGATCTCCTGTCGACCGTAGCGTATCCGGAGCTTTCGCCGAAGCTCTCGATGAAGATCGCAAAGTGCGCCACGCTGGAGGAAATCGACGATTCCACATGGCCGAAATTCGCTGCCGATGTCGGATTGGCGGCGCCCTTCGTGCGCAGGCGGATCAAGGAGCTTGCGGCCGCCGTGGCGGACTCAGCATCCAGCGTCGCAGCGCAGATCGCGATGCCGGGACTATCCGAGGCCGACCTCACGCGCTTCGCCAATCTCGTCACCACCCGCGCCGAACGCTTGCGATAGGTGTCGTCGCTCACATCGGCGGAAGCCCCGGCGTCCTCCCCCGCCATAGCCCCCACGAAATCGACTGGCCGCAAACCACGCCCTGCACATGCCGTCCTGCGAATTGCTCCAGCGCTGGCCGCCAGGGCACAAGCTGCGCCGTCTCGCGCTGCCACAGAAGGGCGTAGCGCCCTTGGGCGAGGTCGATCCGGCGCGCGTATACGCCTTCGACATGCGCGCCGAGTTGCGTGAGCACGGGCCGCCCGAGTTGTTGCTCCAGCCGGTGGGCGGTCGATTGGAGCTCGCGCGAGGCGAGCCGGTCGAGCGCATCTGGCGACAACGCCATGTCGCTGCGGCCCATAACGCCCTGCTCGACAGGCTCACGCACCACATCCACATCCTCGAACTGAACGGCGACAGCTTCCGGCTCGCCACGAGCCGCAAGCGCCAGAAGCGATCCACCCCGGAAAACGGAGGCACCGCATGAAATAGGATCCGAAAAACTGCCAGCGCCTCACCGGCTGCCTGGCCTCCGCTTAGCTCCGGCCAGCCAGCCGGCGAGGCGCAAGAAACCAGCCTCGGATGCGGGGCTTCTTATCGAACCTGACTGGCCCCTTTTTAAGCCGGCAAATGGCCCCTTTTTATCCCGGCGTTGACAGGTTGCGGCGTTGGCCGGTCATTTCAACCAGAACGCCGGCCGCAACAAGATCATTGATGAGAGCAGATGCCGTGTTGGGCGTGCTCTCAACCAGCTTGGCGACATAGCTGACATCGACCACCGGGCGCGCGTAGAGCTGGCGTACCAGCTTCTGGACATTGTCCTGGCGCCGCGTGCTGAAGCGCGGCAGCACTTCCCGCTCGATCCGCTCCTTGAGCGCAATGATTGCGCGGAACACGCCGGCAGCAGAACGCGAGGTCTCCTCGACGCCGTGCAGGAAGAAGATCAGCCAGTTTCGCATATGATGCCCTTCGCGCACCCCCATCAGGTAATCGACATAGGCGGTCTTGTTTCGCTCGAAATAGTCCGAGAGGTAGAGCGCGGGCTTTGCCAGCAGTCCTTCCGAAGCGAGGTAAAGTGAGACCATCTGCCGGCCGAGCCGGCCGTTGCCATCCAGGAAGGGATGGATCGTCTCGAACTGGTAATGGGCGGTCGCGATCCGGATCAGCGGCGGAACGCGAAGCTCCCGGTCGTGCAGGAACCGCTCAAGGTCCGTCATCAGGTCCGGCACATGCTGATGGTGCGGCGGCACGAACACAGCGTTGCGCAGGCTGACGCCGATCCAGTTCTGGCTGGCGCGGAACTCGCCCGGATGCTTGTTCGCGCCGCGCACACCCTGCAGCAGGACGCTGTGCGTCTCGCGAAGGAGCCGGTTGCAGAGGGGCAACTCCTCCAGCCGGCCGATCGCATAGCGGATCGCGGTGATGTAGTTCTGGACCTCATCCCAATCGCCGCGCTCTTCCGGATCAAGGTCATCGGCGTCCTTGAACGCGTCTTCGATGCTGG
>CAZIGV010000015.1:0-85387 GCA_964538945.1 uncultured Hyphomonas sp. | reverse complement strand
CTAGTCTTGACCTGCGCGCTGCGCAGGGCAAGATCGGGACGGTAAAAGCCAAGGGTGAGCGGGCCTTCTGGCACGGGCCGAGGGTGTCATGACCATTATCTGCGCCGCCTGTGTTCAGATGCGCTCGGGTACCGAGGCCCCCTCGAACATCGCCGCTGCGAGTGCGCTTATCCGCGAGGCCGCCGCTCAGGGCGCGAGCTTCATCGCAACGCCCGAGATGACGAACCTCCTCGATATCCGGCCCGGCATGGCGCGCGCCAGGGTTCGACGCGAGGCGCAGGATGAGAGCCTGCCAGTGCTGCGCGCGCTGGCCGCGGAGCTTTGCGTGACGCTGCTCATTGGTTCTCTGGCGATTGCGCTGGAAGAGGATGAGCGATTTGCCAACCGCTCTTTTCTCATCGCGCCGGATGGCGGGATCATCGCGCGCTATGACAAGATCCACATGTTTGATGTCGATGTCGGCGACGGGCAGATCTACCGGGAGTCTGCAGCTTACCGGCCCGGGGAGGCGGCGGTGCTGGCAGCGGCGCCCTTCGGGCGGGTGGGCCTGTCGGTCTGCTATGACGTGCGCTTTGCCCAGCATTATCGCAGGCTGGCGCAGGCGGGAGCCGAGATCCTGACGGTTCCGGCGGCGTTTACCCGTGTGACCGGTGAGGCGCACTGGCATGTGCTGGTGCGGGCCCGGGCGATCGAGACCGGGTGTTTCGTGATCGCTCCGGCGCAGGGCGGGCGGCATGAGGACGGGCGCGAGACATTCGGACATTCGCTGATCGTCTCGCCCTGGGGCGAGGTGCTGGCCGAGGCAGAGGGCACCGAACCGGGCATAATCCTTGCGCAGATTGATCTGACGGAGACGGTGACGGCGCGCAGGCGAATTCCCTCCCTCGGACACGACAGGGCGCCGCCGCTTCTGGAAGTCTGAAGGTCTACCGGCCCAGCCTGCGGCGGAACTCGTCATAGCCGAAATCCGAAATCTGCTCGACGCGCCCGTCCTCCCAGCGGATCGCCAGGTTAGCGAGCGGCGTGCCGTTGAACGTATTCGTCTTCACGAAGGCGTAGTGCATCTGGTCGGTGAAGATCACTTCGTCGCCGGGCTGGAGGGGCCTGGCAAAGGCGTAGTCGCCGATGATGTCACCGGTCATGCAGGTATTGCCGCCGAAACGGTAGGTGTGCGGATACTCTCCCGGCTGGCCTGCACCGATCACCTCCGGGCGGTAGGGCACTTCCAGCACGTCGGGCATATGGGTCGAGGCTGAAGCGTCGAGGATGGCCAGGTCCATGGTGTTCCAGTGCAGCGCAAGGACGGTGGCGTGAAGTTCGCCGGTGTTGACGACAAGGCCGGCGCCGGGCTCGAGGATTACCTCGGCGCCGAAGCGGGCGCGGAACGTCCGGATGGCGGCAATCAGGGCGTCGACGTCATATCCGGGCTTGTTGAGGAAGTGTCCGCCGCCGAAGTTCACGGCTCTGACCTGCCCGATATAGGCCGCGAAGTGTTCGGAGACGTATTCGATAAGGCCGACCGAGCCTTCTGCTAAGCTTTCGCACAGGGCGTGGACATGGAAGATGTCGACACCGGACCAGTCGACAGAGCTGAGCTTTTCAGGCACTTCGCCAAAGCGGCTGGCCGGTGCAGTCGGATTGTAGAGATCGCCGCCGAGCGTGGCGTTTGAATAGCCGGGATTCACCCTTAGTCCGACATGGCATCCGGCGTCGCGCGCAATATCTCCGAAGCGGGCCAGCTGCTCAGCGGAATTGAAGTAGATGTGCTGGGCAACTTCAGTCAGCCGGCGCACTTCGTCCAGCGTGTAGGCGGGTGAGTAGACGTGGACTTCCTTGCCAAACGCCTCACGGCCCATGATCGCCTCATACTCGCCCGAGGCGGTCGTGCCATCGAGATAGTCGCGCATCATCGCAAAGGCTGCAGGCATGGCGAAGGCCTTGGTGGCGAGCAGGATCTTACAGCCGGCCTCCTCGCGTACGCGCCTGGCCGTCTCCAGATTTTTCCGGAGCCGGGCGATATCGAGGACAAAGCAGGGGGTCTGTATCGAAGCCATCTTTCCTCCGCTTGTCCCGGCGAGAGCCGGGACCCGTTCCAAATTGAAAACCCCTGCCGCCCCTGATCCCGGCTTTCGTCCCCAGGCTCGGGCGTTGAGCGTTCAGGTCACGACTTCAAACAACGCATCCTGGTCGCCCGGACCGATGTCGATGATCGTCGTCGGCAGGCCGCGCACCGCGACGTCATCAAGGAAGGGCGCAGATGGGAACTGCTCGACATTGAAGACGCCCGGGCCTTTCCAGATGCCCCGGAAGAACATGGCCGCGCCGGAGACGGGAGGCACGCCGGTCGTGTAGCTGACCGCCTGCGCGCCGACTTCCCTGTTGGTCTCGGCATGGTCGCAGACATTATAGAGCATCTTGGCGATCTCATTACCATTTTTCCGGCCACGGACGATCACGCCGATCGAGGTCTTGCCGGTATAGTTCTGGGCGAGAGAGGAGGGTGGCGGCAGCAGGTCGCGCAGGAATTCCATCGGCACGATATCCATGCCCTTGTGCTTGATCGGTTCGAGGCTGATGAGGCCGATGGATTTGAACACTTCCAGGTGCTTGATATAGGCGTCGCCGAAGGTCATCCAGAAGCGGATCTGCTTCAGGCCTCGGATATTCTTCACCAGGCTTTCTTCTTCCTCATGATAGATCAGGTAAGACTTGCGCGGGCCGACTTGCGGATAGTCCACAATGGTCATGATCGAGAGCGCGGGTATGCCGATCCACTCGCCGTTCTTCCAGTATCTGCCGTCCTGAGTGACTTCACGCAGGTTGATCTCCGGATTGAAGTTTGTGGCGAATGTCTTGCCATGATCACCCGCATTGCAGTCGACGATGTCGATGAAGTCGATCTCGTCGAACAGGTGCTCCTGCGCATAGGCGCACCAGGCGTTGGAGACGCCGGGATCGAAGCCGCAGCCGAGGATCGCGGTCAGGCCCGCGTTCCTGAAGCGTTCCTGATAGGCCCACTGCCAGGCGTATTCGAACTTGGCGACATCGCGCGGCTCGTAATTGGCTGTGTCCATGTAATTCACGCCAGCTTCGAGGCAGGCATCCATGATCGGCAGGTCCTGGTAGGGCAGGGCCATGTTGATCACGAGGTCGGGTTTGACTTGCCTGATCAGGGCCGTAGTGGCGGCCACATTATCGGCGTCGACCTGGGCAATCTCGATGGGCGTGACGCAATCCTTCGCCACCTTCTCGCAGCTCTCGATGCGGCGGGAGGCGAGGGTGATGTGCCTGAAGGTGTCGCGGTCCATCGCGCATTTCTTGGCGACGACCGAGCCGGCCGCGCCGGCGCCTATGATGAGAACCTTGTCCATGTGAGCAGCTCCCGGGAGGGGGTGAAGGGGATGGCCTGTCTTAGGCCAGTGCGGCCGAGGCGGCTAGATAAGCGGCGGTGGCCTGCGCGGCAATGACAATCTGTGCGCAGGCCGGCGGTGGTTACTGTCCAGTCCGCCCAGCTCGCAGCGGCGCTTGGCCTGGCGATCGCTTCAGCTCTACCGGCGCCCGCGGCGGGCAGGGGCAAAGGCTGGCCCAAAGCGCTCCGGGGCAAGCCGGGTAGTGTGCGCCATCTTGGGGGGCTGCGGGGCGAGGGCTTTCTGGTCTGGCGCCTGATGGTCGCCGGGGCGCTTTGCGTGCCGGTTTCATCGCGCGTTTCATAGCCCGGGCCCCCGGTCTCTGCCCGGGGCGCCAGCCGGGTCCGGCGAAGGCGGAGCCGTGATCTGCGTTCAGGCCGTTAATGACATTGCCCCCGGAACGCGCTAAGCGGCGCGCTGATTTTGCGGGGCAGGGCCTATGGATATCCGCCACTTTCTGGACCTATGGATGATCGATGCCGGCGATCTGCGCGCGATCCTCGATCAGGCGCACCGGATGAAGAAGGCCCGTGCGGGCTGGCCGAGGGGCCGGATTGATCCGGGTGTCCCGCTGGAGGGCCACACGCTCGCGATGATCTTCGAGAAGGCTTCGACGCGTACGCGTTTCTCTTTTGATATGGCGATGCGCCAGCTCGGTGGTTCATCGATCACGACTTCGGCGGGGGACATGCAACTCGGCCGGGGCGAGACGATCGAGGATACGGCTCGGGTGCTGTCGCGATATGTCGATGCGGTGATGATCCGGGCGAAGGATCATGCTGATATCGAGACGTTTGCCGAGGCGGCCGGCGTGCCGGTAATCAATGGCTTGTCGGACCGCTCGCACCCCTGCCAGATCATGGCGGACCTGATGACACTGGAGGAGCATGGCCTGACGCTGCGCGGGGCGCGCCTGGCCTGGGTCGGGGATGGCAACAATGTCTGCGCGAGCTTCATCCATGCGGCGCCCAAGTTCGGCTTCTCGCTGGCGATCGGCACGCCGCACCGATATGCACCGGACGAGGAGGATCTGGAGATTGCCGCCGAATTGCAGGGGCGCATCGACTTGTTCAGCACGGCCGAGGAGGCCGTCGCCGGGGCCGATGTAGTGATCGCCGATACCTTTGTGTCGATGGGCGACCTGGATGCCGAGCGACGGCTTGAGGAACTCGAGGCATTTGCCGTCACCGAGGAGCTCATGGAGCTTGCCTCCGGGGGCGCGCGCTTCCTGCACTGCTTGCCGGCCCACCGGGGCGAGGAGGTAGACGCCGAAGTAATCGACGGGCCGCAGAGCCTGGTCTGGGACGAGGCTGAGAACCGGTTGCATGCCCAGAAGGCGATCCTGCGCTGGTGTCTCGGCAAATGAGGCCGCTTCAGCAGGCCCCTTGCCCCGGGCCATGTGCGCTGCCACATGCCCCCGTCTGAAAGCTTTCCCTCAAGGGGCCTGCCATGACCCAGATGCCGCACCAGACCGGTGACTTTGCCGCCACCTTCCAGGTTCAGGGCAGGCCAATCCGCGGCTGCTGCGTCCGGATGGGTCGCGCGAGCATCTCGCCAATCCTCGACCGGCACGACTATCCGCGCCATCTGGCAGAGATCCTCGGCCAGGCGGTGGCGCTGGCGGCGCTGGTTGGCGCGTCCCTGAAGTTCAAGGGCAAGATCCTGGTCCAGGCAGAAGGCGACGGGCCGGTGACGCTGCTGGTGGGTGAATACAGCACAAGTGGTAACCTGCGCGGTTATGCCCGCTATGATGCCGAGGGCTGGGCCAATCTCGAGCGCGTGAACAAGGGCGGCGTGCCGCATATGCCACAGCTCTTCGGGCGCACGGGGCGCCTGGGCCTGATCATGGTTCAGGACAATCCCGCCATTCAGCCCTATCAGGGCATCGTCCCGCTCAACAAGGCCAGCCTCGCTCAGTGTGCCGAGGACTATTTCGCAATGTCCGAGCAGGTGCCATCGCGCATCCGGCTGGCGGTTGAGCGTTCAGCGGGCAGCGGCCTCTGGACGGCTGGCGGTATGCTGGTGCAGCGGATTGCGGGCGACGATGCGCGCGGTGATACCGATGAAGGCTGGCGCGAGGCCGAGGCTCTTTTTGCAACCCTGTCACACGGCGAGCTTATCGATCTGCAGCTGCCGATGACCGAGCTTCTCTATCGCCTGTTCCATGAGCAGGGCGTAGCGCTCGAAAGTGGCACGGCGGTCCTCGATCAATGTACCTGTAGTGAGGCGCGGCTCGTCTCGACGCTCAGTCAGATGCCGGACGCGTCATTGCGCGAACTGGTCGAAGAAGACGGCAATCTGTCGATCGACTGCCAGTTTTGCGCCCGGCACTACACGATTGATATTTCGCGTGTAACCGGGCCGCTGAATTGACTACTCTTCCGGCGCGTCCATTGCGAGGATGATCTGGGCATAGCCGCGTGCGAGGCGGCCCATGTTTTCCACGCTGGTGCGCTCATTCGTGCCATGGAAACCGGTCAGCTCATCCGGTGTCAGGACCGAAGGCGCGAAGCGATAGACATTCGGAGTGATGGCTTCGGCATAACGGGCATCGGTGGCGCCGAGGACAAGGCCGGGTGCAACCGGAACGCCGGGCAGGGTGGCCTCTGAAACGCTGGCGATCACAGCATAGCCTCGATTATCCGTGGGCGACACGTTCGAGGCATCCGCCCCGCGGATACCATTCCTGCCGACTTCGACTTCAATGCCCTCTATTGAGGATGTGACGGCTTTTACATGGGCGATGATGTCGGCTTCGGTATCGTTCGGATGGATGCGGAAGTTGACTGTGGCAGTGGCGCGCTGGGCGAGCACGTTTTCCTTGGCGGAGCCTGTCAGCATGGTGGGTGCTGTGGTTGTTCGGATCATCGCGTTGCCTGCGGGGACGTCTGCGAGCTGATCGTCAATCATGCCCTTGAACAGCCAGAGGTTCGCAAAGGCGAGGCGTTGGGCGAAGGGCATGTCCTGTGCGGCCGACTGCAACATCTCCGAAACGGGAGGTTTCGTCAGGTCAGACGGCATCTGGTTGTCATCGAGCGCAACAACCGCGCGGGCGAGGCGCACGGCGGCGGAATCGCGCGGCGGCGTCGATGAGTGCCCGCCCTCGCCGGTCGCGATGATATCGAGCGTGACATAGCCCTTCTCGGCAATCCCGATGAAGCCCATGGGTTTGCCGGTCAATGGCGACGGGTTGACGATCATGAAGCCTTCGTCGAGGGCGAATTCGGGCTCTACACCGCGCGATTTGAGCAGTGCCACACCGGCTTGCGCGCCTGAACCGGACACCTCCTCGTCATGCCCGAACATGAAATGCAGGGTGCGCCGCGGCTTGAAGCCGGAAGCGGCAAGGGCTTCGGCTGCTTCCATGAGGGCGACCAGTGAACCCTTATTGTCGATGGCGCCGCGCCCATAAACATAGCCGTCGATAATCTCGCCGGCGAAGGGCTCACCTTGCCAGTCACTTTCGGTCCCGATGTTGACGGGTACAACGTCCTGGTGTGCCATCAGCAGGAGCGGTTTGAGCGAAGGGTCAGACCCCGGCCATGTGTAGAGCAGGGTCAGCGTGTTGGGGACGCGTTCCTTCTGCATCGCGGCATGCGCGCCAGGGTAAGTCGCCTCAAGCCAGGTCTGCAGGGCGAGCCATTCGCCGTCCTGACCGGGGCGCGGGTCGCCTGCGGCGAGGGTGATTGTCCTGAAGCGGATGGCGGCGGCAAGGTTTTCGGCGCCTCTTTTGGCCGAGATCGGCGGCGGCTCGGGCAAGGCCACGCGTCCCCCGACCGTAGCGGCACCATAATTCAGCGTATTGATGACCAGCACGCCGATCAGGCCCGCAAGCGGGACCAGGACAAGTGCCAGACCGATGAGCAGTTTTCGGATCATGACCTTCTGGCCTCCCGGTAGTGTCGCACTGGCAGGGTGCGCGTTCGCCGCGTGCCGCGTCAAGCGACCGCCGTCAAAAAAATCGCTTGGCCGTCACCCGTGTGCGCGGCAGTGTGGCGGTCATGACAACCCCGCCGCTGAAACGCCTTTCGCTGCCCCGCGTCCTCGCCTTTGCGACCCTGAGTGTGCCGATTGCCGGGGTCGGGCTTCCTCTGGGGGTGTATCTTGCGCCGCTCTATGCCCATGAAGTCGGTCTCGGACTGGAGTTGACCGGTCTTCTCTTCATGCTTCTAAGATTTTGGGACATCTTCACAGACCCGCTGATGGGTTACATGGTGGATCGCTATCGTAGCCCCCTCGGCCGGGTGCGCCACTGGATCCTTCTGTCCGTTCCGGTTCTGGTGATCGCCACCTATTTCGTCTACATGCCGCCGCAGGGTGCGGGGGTCGCCTATTTCGTCTGGTGGATGCTGGTGTTCTATGTGGGCACCACGCTGCTTCAGATGTCGCGCGCCGCCTGGGTGCCGGCCATCTCGGTGGATTATGACGACCGCTCGAGGCTTTTCCTGTGGCCGGAGATCGTCTCAGTACTGTCAATGTTGTTCCTGCTGGCCGTACCCTTGATCCTTGCCCAGATGGGTATGAAAACCGACGCGTTCGGTCAGGTGGCTGTGATGGGCTGGATCCTGATCATCGCCCTGCCGGTGTCAGCGGCCCTGTCGTGTGTTTTCGTACCAGACCCGCCGCTGCGCGGTGCGTCTCAGGATATCCGGAAATTCGAATTCAAGCCGATTGTGCGTGCTGTGCGGGAGCCCATGTTCCGCCGGCTGCTGACGATGGAGCTTCTCGGAGCTACGGCAATCTCTGTAACCGCTTCCAACTACCTGTTCGTGGCCGCTTACGCCTTTGGTGCATCGCGTGAACAGACCAGTGCTGCGCTGGTCTTGTTTTTCATCTCGGCCGTAATTGCGCTTCCCTTCTGGCTCTGGCTGGCGAACCGGACGGAGAAGCGTACCGCTTACTTTGCGGCGGTCACTATGTCGGGGGTCTGTTTCCTTTCATACATCTTACTGGCAGGCACCGGCAGCTTCCCCTTCTTCCTGCTTGCCTCGCTGATCGCCGGGGTTCCGTTCAGTGCGCCGATCTTTCTGTCTCGCGCCATGACCGCTGATATCGTCGAGGCCGAGGCTGCCGGAACGGGAGAGAACCGGGCAGGCCTCTACTACTCGCTGCTCAACGGTTTCAACAAGGTGGGCTCCAGCCTGGCCTTTGGCGTCGGTTATTTTCTGGTCGGACAGGTCGCCGGTTTCCAGCCGGGGACGGAAAATTCGGAAGAGGCGATCTTTGGTCTCGTGCTCGTGTTTGGCCTTTTGCCCGGCATCCTTTATGTCTCTGCAGGCTGGCTGGCGCGGGGCTATCCGCTGACGCGTGCCGTTCAGGCCGAGACGGCCCGGCGGCTGTCTGAGCGTGGGGTGGCCATGCCGGCCATCGATACCCAGCCCTGATTGCTGTCCACCAGCGCAGATCGCGTACTCCAGGCCCTGCTTCCTCGCAGATGCCTGGGCTGGACCGATGCCCGCCTGAATGCGCGCACCTTCAGAACCCGCTGCCTTCGGCCAGCCATTCGCGTTCCTCCGCCGTGCTCGTGTGGCCAACGACCGCGTTGCAATGCGCAAAGCGTCCGAACTGGCGGATTGCGTCCTGGTGCTGGCGAGCCTAATCCAGTGTGGGCTTTGTGAAGTCGCTGAAGCCTGGCCGGGTGCTGGCATGTAAGGCGGTGACGTGTTCGATGGCGCGGTTCTGATCGTCCAGGTTTTCGGAATGCTCAAGTGGCAAGTACAAGAAAACGCGCCCGGTTTCAGACTGCCCCTGATCCTCACGCGCCTCAACTCCCTCCCTGCAAAGATGAAGCGCCAGGCGGTCCTGTGCGAAAGCGCGCGGTGATTTGCGCAAGATGTTGCAGCTGCACTGATCAGGCAGAATGAACGCGGCAAGCCTTCCTGCGGGCCCGCGCGCAGCCCAGTCTTCAGCCAGCGGACCGGCGGACAGGGTCTCGAGAAGCGGCAGGAAACGGTCACGGGTCCCGCGGCCGATCGCTTCGCCGCCACGCGAGCCGATCTTCGGTTGCCATTTCAGCCCCTCCGGAGAGGCGCCGGCATCCGCGATCCGGTAGGCGAGGATCTGGCCCGGAGGAGGCAGCTCGGTCACGGCGCCGGGCGGCGCGCGACGATCATGTAATTGACCGACGCATCACCGGTCAGCCGCCACTGGCCGGAAAGCGGGTAGAAGCTGACGCCGATGGGTGCTTCAGGCTTCATCCCGGCGAGGGTGAGCGCCGTTTCAGCTTCCTCGGGCGTCACGAATTTCGACCAGTCATGCGTGCCGCGCGGCAGCCAGCGCAGGACATATTCGGCGCCAATGATGGCCGTGGCGAGCGCCTTGGCCGTCCGGTTGAGCGTGGCCACGATCATCAGTCCGCCGGGGCGGACGAGGCGTGCGGTATCTGCCAAAAACCGGGCCGGGTCGGCCACATGCTCGACGACTTCGAGATTGAGAACGATATCAAAGGCGGTTTCGCCCGCGGCCAGCAGCCCTTCAGCCGTGCCGGCGCGGTAGTCAATTTTCAGGCCTTGTTCGCTGGCATGGGTGAGGGCGGTCTTGATGTTGGCCTGCGAAGCGTCCACGCCGGTCACCGAAGCGCCCAGCCTTGCCATCGGCTCGCAGACGAGGCCGCCGCCGCAGCCGATATCGAGCAGGCGCAGGCCCTCGAGCGGCTTCAGGGCGCCGCGCTTAAGGCTGAAATGGGATTCGGCTGTCTCGCGGATGAACTTCAGGCGGACCGGGTTGAACCGGTGCAGGGGCTTGAACTTGCCGCTGGGGTTCCACCAGTCTGCTGCCATGGCTGAGAACTTGGCCACTTCGGCCGGATCAATGCTCGGTGTCACGGGCGGCTCGAGGGACGCGTCAATTGTTCTCGCCATTGTTTAGCAATCCTGTTTGATCCGGGGCCCAGTTTACCCTAGAGGGGCCGATATAGGACGCCCCTGGCGGGGCAGGTAGCCGGTTGGGGCGAAATGGCGCGTACAGTTCTGAAATTCGGCGGCACATCGGTCGGCGATCTGGACCGGATTGCTAATGTGGCGGAGATCGTCGCGGCCCGGGCTGCCAGGGGCGAGAAGATGGCCGTGATTGTCTCGGCGATGTCGGGCGAGACCAACAAGCTGGTGGCACTGGCGGACGGGGCCGCCGGCAAGGACCTGCCGCGCCACCTTTATGATGACGAGTATGACGTGGTGGTTGCGTCGGGCGAGCAGGTCACGTCAGGCCTTCTGGCGCTGGCGCTTCGCCGCCGCGGGCTGCGCGCCCGCTCGTGGCTCGGCTGGCAGCTCCGCCTTAAAACCGACAGCAGCCATGGCCGCGCCCGTATTCTCGGTTTTGACGATTCCTCACTGCCGGACTCGGTCGACAGCGGCGAGATCGCCGTCGTTGCGGGCTTTCAGGGCGTGACAGATGATTTGCGGGTCACGACGCTCGGCCGGGGCGGGTCGGACACGAGCGCGGTGGCTGTGGCGGCGGCCCTCGGCGCGAGGGTCTGCGACATCTATACGGATGTGGACGGTGTCTATACGACGGATCCGAGGATGGTGCCGAAGGCCCGCCGGATCGACAGGATTTCGTATGAAGAGATGCTCGAAATGGCCTCGCTCGGCGCCAAGGTGCTGCAGACGCGCTCGGTCGAGCTGGCGATGAACCATAACGTTCCCGTGCGGGTATTGTCGAGCTTTGTGAAGCCCGGCGAGGAATCCCCCGGAACCCTTGTCTGCGCAGAGGAAGAGATCGTGGAAAAGCAGGTTGTAAGCGGCGTCGCCTATTCGCGGGATGAAGCCAAGGTCACGCTCTATGGCGTGCCCGACCGGCCGGGCTCCTCGGCGAAGATTTTCTCCGCACTCGCAAAGGCCGGGGTCAACGTCGACATGATCGTCCAGGCGAGTTCGCGCGACGCCTCGAAGGCAAACCTGGTCTTTACCTGCACCGAACGCGACAGCCCCTTCGCCAGGGAGACGCTGGAGCAGCTGAAGGACGAGATCGGCTTCGACAGGCTCGAAGTTGCCCGCGACGTCTCCAAGATCTCGATCATCGGTGTCGGCATGAAGAGCCATACCGGGGTTGCTGAAACGATGTTCACCGCACTTTCGGAAAAGGGCATCAACATCGACGTGATCTCCACGTCCGAGATCAAGATTTCCGTCCTGATTGGCGCGCCCTATACAGAGCTTGCCGTGCGCGCTCTTCATACTGCGTTCGGTCTCGACGCCGAGTAACCCGCATCCCGCAAGGGGAGAGCATGCCCCACAACCTGCCGGCCACCCGCTTGCTGATGAACAACCTTCGCCAAGTGATGGCGGAGGATGGCGACACGCGTTCGCGGCTGGATCACGTTGTGCGCCTGGTTGCCTCCACCATGGTGGCGGACGTCTGCTCGATTTATCTGCGGGAAAATGACGGCGCCATGTTGCTGATCGCGACCGAAGGCCTGAAGCCGGAGGCCGTGGGCAAGACACGTCTGGCCGTCCACGAAGGCCTCGTCGGGTTCGTCGCGCGTACCGCAGAGCCGATCGCCATCGAGAACGCGCCGCGTCATCCCTCCTTCTCTTACCGGCCGGAAACGGGGGAGGACCCTTTCCACGCTTTCCTCGGCGTGCCGATCCTGCGGACGGGCGGTGTCACCGGTGTCCTTGTCGTTCAGAACAAGACCGAGCGGACCTACCGCGAGGAAGAGATCGACACGCTTCAGACCATCGCCATGGTGCTGGCCGAAATTGTCCATACGCTCACCCTTGTTGCAGAAACGCAGGCGCCGGCAGATCGGCGGATACGCGGCGCCGGACCTGGCAACCTGCGGGGGCGGGTCTTCTGTGAGGGGCTGGGTTTTGGCCGGGCGCTGCTGCACGACCCGGTCGTTCCGGCGGCAAAATTCTTTGCCGCCGATCAGGTTGCCGAAGCTGCGCGGCTGGATCTCGCGCTGAACGAACTGCGCGGGTCGATCGACCGGATGATGCTGATCGACGGAGCGGCGCTCGGGGAAGATCCGCGCGATGTGATGGAGGCTTACAGGCTGCTGGCCTACGATCCGTCCTGGGCCGAAAAGCTGCATGAAGGCATAAAGTCCGGTCTCTCGGCCGAGGCCTCGGTCGACCGGGCCAGGCGTGAACATCGGGCGCGGATGCAGAGTGCACGCGATCCTTATCTGCGAGAACGCCTGCACGATCTGGAAGACCTCGACAACCGTCTTCTGCGCGTGCTCGGCGGGGACGAGGGAAAGCCGAAGATCGCCGGTGACAAGAATGTTCTGGTCGCCCGCCGCCTCGGCCCGGCGGAACTGCTGGAATATGCGCAGGCCGGCCTCAAGGGCATCCTGATGGAAGAGGCGGCCGCGTCCTCGCATGCCGCGATCGTCGCACGGGCTCTGGGCATCCCTGCGATCGGCGGCATAGACAATCTGACGACCCGCATCGAGCAGGGCGATTACATCATTGTCGATGCAGAGGAGGGCACAGTGCATGTGCGCCCGGATGATGTGGTCTATGATGCCTACAAGGCCCGCGTCAGCCTCAGGTCAGAGCGCCAGGCAAGCTATGCGGCATTGAAGGGGCTGCCGGCGGAGACGCTGGATGGCACACGTGTGTCGCTGATGCTGAATGCTGGTCTCGAGCTCGACCTCGACATGCTGGACCAGGCCGGAGCGGATGGGGTTGGGCTGTTTCGCACTGAGTTTCAGTTCCTTGTGTCAGAAACCCTGCCGCGGCTCGGTGACCAGATCACGCTTTATCAGCGTGTGCTCGACCAGGCGGCCGGGCGGCCCGTGGTGTTCCGCACCCTCGACCTTGGCGGCGACAAGGTACTCCCCGCCCTCAACCTGCAGCGAGAGGAAAACCCGGCGCTCGGCTGGCGCTCGATCCGGTTTGCGCTTGACCATAAGGGCCTGTTCCGCCGCCAGCTTCGCGCGCTCGTACGTGCGGCCGGGGAGCGGCCCCTGACCGTTATGTTCCCGATGGTCACGGTTCCGGCCGAGTATCGTGAGGCCAGGGCCTTGCTCCTGGAAGAGGTCCAATGGAGCCAGCTACAGACCGGCCTGACGCCGTCCAGGCTCGAAGTCGGGGTCATGCTGGAGACCCCGGCGCTGGGCTTCTCCATCCAGGATCTGATCGGGGAAGTGGATTTCCTGTCCGTTGGCACCAATGACCTGCTGCAGTTCTTCTTTGCGGCTGACCGCATGACACCGTCGGTCAGCGCGCGTTATGATCTGGTTGACCCGGCGCCGCTGCGTTTCCTCAGGATGGTGGCCGAAACGTGCCAGAAAGGGAATGTCCGGCTGTCGGTCTGCGGTGAGGCAACGGCATCTGCGCCGGTTGCCCTGTGCTTTGCGGCCCTGGGTTATACCAGCCTTTCGATGGCGGCTTCGGCGATCGGTCCGGTCAAGCAGGCGCTCCGCCGGGTTGATCTTAACGCTTTCCGGGCCAGTCTTTTCGAGCGGTTGGATAAGCCGAACGGTTCGTTCCGTAACCAAGTCTTAGCACTCGCGGCCGAACATGGTATTGACACAGGCGACGGCTAGACTGTGTTGCGGCGGCAGGTTTGGGAACCTAGAGTGACCCTGGACCGCTTCTTGCGCCGATTTGCTCAGCAAGCCGCATAGGTCAGTGAGACTGGTAGACTATGGCACAGAACGTATCGCCTGAACCGGCAGACAGCCAGGCTGAGGAAAAAGTGCGGGCGGACGAGAGCGCAGCGATCCGTTCAAATGTGATGCCGATTTCGCCGGAAGCGGCGCGCAAGCTGGAGGCGTATGATCGCCGCGAGCGTGCAGATGAGCTTTTCAGGTCGGGACTGTATGAGGGCGAAGCGGTTCGCATGGGACAGGTCCTGCGCCGCGTCCGGGAAGCTCTCGGGCTTGAACTCAGCCAGATCGCCGAGCATTCGCTGATCCGTGAACACTTCCTGATGGCGATCGAGCGGATGGAGCTCCAGACGATCCCCCGTGGCTATCTGGTACCGTATCTCATTGCCTATTCGAAGTATCTTGGCCTGCCCGAGCAGGATGTGGTCCAGCGCTATACGCGCGAGTGCGGTGCAGTTGAGGAAGTCAAGACCTCCGCGCCGGTCCCGAAAATCGGCCAGATCCGCAGGACACAGAGCCATCTGCCGGTCCTTGCGGCCGCAGCCGGGGCTGTCATCCTGTTTGCGGCGGGCGGCCTGACGGCGTTCATGTTGATGAATAAGGCACCGGAAGATGTTGTGTCGCCGACCGTTGTCGCGGTCAGCGGCGCCCGCGACAGCCTGTTTGACGATACGGCCAGCCACAAGGCCCTTCCCGGCGACCTGCCGCTTGAAATCGTTGCTGTCCGCCAGGGCTGGCTCGAAGTGCGCGGCGCGGACGGCACGATCTTTCTCAGCCGCACGATGGCCCTGGGTGAGGGGTATTTCCCGCGCCTCAAAGCCGGTTGGACCGTTTCAGCCCGTAATGGCGGTGCCTTCGAATGGCGCGTCGGTGAGGTGCGGGTCGGCCCTCTGGGTCCGGAGGGGGCGCAGGTCTTCTCAGTCAGCGTCGATGACCAGCTGGTGCGTGCAGCCGAGGCGCTGGCGCCCCCGGTTGCGGAGGTCGCGCCGCGGCCTCTGCCGGGCCGCACCGCGCCCTAGGCCTTTACCCGGGCGCCCCCCGGCGCCACATGGGGGGCTGACAGGAAGCCGAAAAGGCGCTGAATAGCTGCATGAGCCACAATCCGATCCGACCCTGGCGCAATATCGACCGGCGCAAGTCGCGCCAGATCCGTGTGGGAAATGTGCTGATCGGGGGCGATGCGCCGATCGCCGTCCAGACAATGACGAATACGCCGACCGAAGACGCCGGCGCAACGATCGATCAGATCCGCCGCTCAGCCGAAGTGGGCGCGGATATCGTGCGCGTTTCCTGCCCGACCGAGGCCTCAACCCGGGCGATGTATGAAATTGTCAAGGCAAGCCCGGTTCCGCTCGTGGCCGACATTCATTTTCACTATAAGAGGGGCATCGAGGCGGCAGATGCTGGCGCGGCCTGCCTGCGGATCAACCCTGGCAATATCGGCTCGCCGGCCCGCGTGAAGGAAGTCGTCGCCGCGGCGCGTGCCAATGGCTGCTCGATCCGGATCGGTGTAAATGGGGGCAGTCTCGAACGCCACCTTCTGGAGAAGTATGGCGAGCCCTGTCCCGATGCGATGGTCGAGAGCGCGCTCGACCATGCCCGTATCCTCGACGATCTTGGCTTTCATGAATACAAGATTTCGGTGAAGGCCTCGGACATGTTCCTAACCGTGGCGGCCTACCAGCTGCTGGCGGAGGCTACCGATGCGCCCCTGCATCTCGGCATTACCGAAGCTGGCGGCCTTCGTACCGGTACGGTCAAGTCGTCCATCGGCATGGGCGCGCTGCTCTGGGCCGGGATCGGCGATACCATCCGCGTCTCGCTTTCGGCCGAGCCGGAAGAGGAGGTGAAGGTCGGCTTCGAGATGCTGAAGTCGCTCGGCCTGCGCACCCGGGGCGTGAACATCGTCGCCTGTCCGAGCTGCGCGCGGCAGGGCTTTGATGTGATCCGCACCGTAGAGACGCTGGAGAAGCGCCTGGCGCATATCTGCGAGCCGATTTCACTCTCGATCATCGGCTGCGTCGTGAACGGACCGGGCGAGGCCGCGCTGACGGATCTTGGCTTTACCGGTGGCGGCAAGGATAGCGGAAAGATGTTCGTGAACGGACGGGCAGACCATAATGTTTCCAATGCCGACATGGTCGAGCATATTGTCAGGCTGGTTGAGGATCGGGCCGCCCGGCTCAAGGCAGAGCGCGAGGCCGGTACAGTCGCGGCAGGGTGAAGGTCAGGCAGGTCCGCAGGCGCTGACCGGGACCAGAGCGGCGGCAGCATCATAGAGGCCCTGGGAGGGCGCAAGGCGGCGGATGAGGGCAAGTGCCTCAGGCTTGTTCACCTTCACCACGTCGATGCCTTCTTGCGAGGGCACATCCTGACTGGCCAGGGCGACAAGGACGCGGCGGATGCCGGGCGCGTCGGGAAGCCGGGCGTCGAGCGATCCGGAATAGACATTGTTCGTCGACGCATCAAAAATCGAGAGCGATCCGTACTCCGGCCAGGTTGGCACGGTCAATGTGACCGGGCCTGCGGAAACATCGATCAGGCAGACGGCATAGGCGAGGTCCGGTGACGGGCGCACAATCGTTTGCGTCTGCGGTGTGACGCGCTCGCTCATCCGCCAGCTATGTATGGGCAGGCCTGAATCGCTCAGGCGGTCGCGCGCCTTGGACATGATATAGCCGGGCAGGGCGTTAAGCACGATCAGATGGAGTGCGGCGAAACCGAGGAGGAAGGCGATCAGGCCGCCGATTACAGAGCGCATCAGCTCTTCTCCCCGCAGCCAAGTTTTGTCACGCGCGGGGGCGCAAGGACCGTCTCGGGATCAGCGATCAGTTCCGGTGTGGGCTTGTAGAGGCGAAGCGTCAGGTCGAATGTTCCGGCCCTGCGGCTGGACACCCATCCGCCCTCGGGGGGAGGTTCTGGCGCAATCGTGAATGACCAATCCCGCGCAGCAAACTGCGAGGCGTCCGTAAGGTCGTAGGAGAGCGCGTTATCTGTGTTATCCGGAAGGTAGCTTTCAGAATTATACAGCGTGACCGACCACCATTGAGCGGGCATGGCGCCGCCGCTGACCTTGTAGGTGCAGGCCTCGGTCAGTCGTTCGCCGGCCTCATCGCCCGAGCGGGTGAAGTAAACGGCTTCTTCCTTTGTCAGCGCGAGCAGGCCGTGCCGGGCGACCCGGGCGCGTGTCCAGGGATTGGCGGCCTGCGATCCGATGGTCCAGTCGCTTGTCCAGTCGGAAGCACTGATCTGGCCGCCGAGGCTGAGCCCTGGGCCGAAGATCCCTCCCGCCGCAAGGGCCGTGCCCAGCCCGCAAAGGCCGCCAAGGATCACTCCGACAAGGGCGCTGACAATCTGCATGTGAACACGCTATCGTGCCCGCACGGCGATGCAAGCTGCACCTGCGAAGGCTGTGCCTGAGGCCCAGAAACCGCTCGCGCTGCGCCGCACATGAGAAGCGGGAGGGGCCAGATGTTGTTCCGGGTTTTGAAGTGGATCGGCCTTGCCCTGCTGGCGGGCCTGACCCTGCTTGTGGCCTCCAGCTGCACGATGCTCGGACTGAACTATGCGAGCCTCGATACCGTCAACAAGCCGGCGGCCACCCCCGACCTCGACATACCCCGTCTGATGACGCCCCAAGGCCGGGCCGGGGCCATGGAGCTGCTTGAGGATACCCTTTATGGTCCCTGGCCCCGGGGTCTGCCGGTCCAGGTCGGCGACTGGCGGGTGATCAATCCGGACTATCTGGAGGGTCGCGGGACACTCGAGGCGCTCGATATTCTGATCGGGCGGGGCGAGGGTGCGCGTGGCTTCCAGCTGGTGGCAGCGTTTCCGGCCGATGGGCTCGCCCGCCCCCTCCTGCTGAGCCAGACGTTCAGCTCCAACTGTGCCGTTTTCCCGGGTGAGCCCGTGAGGAGCGAGGACGGCGATGTGTGCACGCCGGGTGATTTCGGTCCGGTCGCCAGCGCGCTCGTGTCGGCCTTGTTTGGCGAGTATATCGCCGAGGCGCCGGTGGGATGGTATATCGATTCCGGTCTGGTTTATGCGAGCTTCCATGCGGGCGACTTTATTCCCGACAGCGCGCAGCGGGCGCCGCGCGCGATGGCGGACCTCGACGCCCGGGTGAACCCGACAGGTACGCTGATGGCCTGGGCCTTTGCCTACTCGGCCGCCATAAGCGTGCTCGAGGACGACCCGCGGGTCGATACGCGCCGCACCTCGATCATCGGCCATTCGCGCCATGGCAAGGCGGCGCTGCTTGCCGCGATCTGGGATCCGCGCATTGAGGCCGCGATTGTCCACCAGTCCGGTTTTGCCGGCGCGTCGCTGTCGCGCTCAGGCACCGGCGAGCGGCTGGAGCGGATGGCTGAAACTTATCCGCACTGGCTCGCGCCGGGGGCTCGCAGGTATGGTGAAAACCCCGAGCTCCTGGCGTTTGACCAGCATCTGGTGCTGGCACTTATCGCGCCGCGACGGGTCTTTCTGGGCAATGCCCGCCGCGACGTATGGTCTGACCCGAATTCGGCTTTCCGGGCGGCGCAGGCCGCCAGTCCGATGTGGGAGGCCTATGGCCTGCCCGGCCTCAGCAGCGATAGCATGCGCACGTTCAATCCCGCAGACGGCCTGGTCTGGTGGCTGCGGCCGGGCGGGCACAGCATCATAGATGACGACATTGAGGCCTTTGTCGCTTTCCTCAACGCGGGTCAGGTCTCCCCGCCCTCGCCGGCCGAGTTGCCAACACGAGAGGGCGTCCAGTAGAGTAGGCGTCAGTCAGGCCGTTGGGAGGCAGTTTCATGGAGATGACCGAATTCCTCAAACCTATGCTGGCGCTGGTGATCTGGACCTGTGTCATGTGGTTTTGGATGTATGTGACCCGTATCCCGGCCATGCAGAAGGCCGGGATCGAGATGAAGGGCGCGCACCCGGACCTCGATCTTTCGGTCCTTCCGGGGCCGGTGCGTGCGGCTGCCGACAATTACAATCACCTGCACGAGCAGCCGGTGATCTTCTACGCCCTGATGGTCTTCATCGCGCTGACCGGCGGGGCCGACCCCGTCTCGCTCGCGCTCGCCTGGGCATATGTCGGGCTGCGGGTGGTGCACTCCTTCGTTCAGGTCCTGCTGGGGATCATTCCGCTGCGGTTTCTGACCTTCGTGCTCGGCTCGGCCTGCCTGTTCATCCTCACCGGCAGGGAGGCCCTCCGGGTGTTTGCGGGCTGACGGCGGGCCGGAGGCTTCCAAGCGGCGTGAAACCGGACTAAAGGGCGGCGCATGTCCTCCCTGTCCCTGACACGCCTCCAGCAGGTGATCGACCGGTTTGAGGAGGTCGAGGCCCGGATGGGTGCGACCTCCGACTCCAGAGAGATCATTACCCTGTCCAAGGAGCATTCCGAGCTTCGTCCCATCGTGGAGAAGGCGCGCGAGCTGATGGCTGCGCGCCGCGGGTTTGACGAGGCGCTGGCGCTGGCGGGGTCGGGGGACGCCGACATGGCGGCTCTGGCGCAAGCGGAGGTCGAAGATCTCAGGCAACGCCTGCCGGCGCTCGAGCAGGACGTTCAGATCCTGCTCCTGCCCAAGGATGTCGACGACAAGGCCAATGTGGTGCTTGAAGTTCGCGCAGGCACGGGCGGCGACGAGGCGGCCCTGTTTGCGGGTGACCTGTTCCGGATGTATATGCGTTTTGCCCAGCTGATGGGCTGGAAGGTCGAGATCGTCGATGCCTCGGAAGGCGAGGCGGGCGGCTACAAGGAAATCATCGCCAACGTGTCGGGCGACGGCGTGTTCGGCCGGATGAAATGGGAAAGCGGCGTACACCGTGTGCAGCGGGTACCGGCGACGGAAACGCAGGGCCGCATCCATACCTCGGCCGCAACGGTTGCTGTCTTGCCGGCTCCGGAGAATATCGAGATTGACATCCGGCCTGAGGACATCCGGATCGATACCATGCGCGCCTCGGGTGCCGGCGGCCAGCACGTCAACAAGACCGACTCTGCGGTGCGCATTACGCACTTTCCGTCCGGCATTGTGGTGACCAGCTCGGAGAAATCGCAGCATGTGAACCGTGAGAAGGCGATGGATCAGCTGAAGATCCGCCTTTATGAAAAACTGCGTCACGAGCGCGATTCGGCACGCGCTGAGGCCCGCGCCAGCATGGTCGGAACCGGTGATCGCAGTCAGAAGGTGCGAACCTATAATTATCCGGAAAACCGGCTGACTGATCACCGGATCGGCCTGACACTCTATGCGCTCGATCGGATTGTGGCCGGGGACAAGCTGGGCGATGTGATTGAAGCTCTGATAACTGAGGATCAGGCTCGGCGGCTGGCGGCGCTGGAGGCGGGCAGCTGAGCGAGCTTGACTTCGACGCCCTGATGCGCGCGGCGGCGCAGCGCCTGCGAGATGCGGGTATCGATAACCCGCGCTATGACGTCCGCCTTCTGATGATTGAGGCATTTGGGGACGCGCGCGCTGTGCTGACCACGGCGCCCCGGGCGATCATCCCTTCCGAAATCCAGGCCCGTTTCGAAGCCTCTGTCGCGCGGCGCGCCCGGCGCGAGCCTTTACAGCACATCATTGGCTGGACCGGCTTCTTCGGGCTTGAGCTGAAGACCGATGCGCGGGCGCTGATTCCGCGCCCTGACAGTGAATGCGTCGTCGAAGTGGCGCTGGCGCTTGTCTCTTCCCGGGAGCGTTTGCAGATTGCCGACCTTGGAACGGGATCGGGTTGCCTCCTGCTCGCCCTGCTCTCGAACCTGCCCCAGGCAGAGGGGACGGGGGTGGAGGCGGACCCTGCGGCCGCAGCGCTTGCCCGGGAGAACATCACTGCCTGCGGTCTGGCGGCGCGTGCGGGCGTTTTCGTGGGCGCCTGGTCGGACTGGACGGGGTGGACGAGGGCGGACCTGATCATTTCCAACCCGCCCTATATTGCCTCCGGGGTGATCGCCTCGCTTGAGCCGGAGGTGAAGGACTACGACCCCGGGGCGGCGCTGGATGGCGGCGAGGACGGGCTGGAGGCCTTCCGCGAGATCATCCGGCTGGGCGGGGCCTATATGAAGCGGGGCGTACCGCTTGTTCTGGAGATCGGCCATGACCAGCGCCGGGCGGTGCAGGCCCTGTTGTCAGCAGCTGGTTTTACCGGTTTGGGTCATCGCCCTGATCTTGGTGGAAATGATCGCTGCGTCTGGGGGTACGCGCCCGGGCGGGCGAGCTGATTTTCTGCTTGGCGGCGCGCCCGTTACACAGTACAAGGCTGTTCGCGAGGGGCAGTCTGCCGCAACGGCAGATAAACCATCCTGCCTGCGTTCGCGTTCGGTGGAAACGGATCCGTCCAATCCCCAATCCCGCCGGCAAGCCAGATGGCAGTTCGAAGACTTGGCTTGCTGGTGACCGCTGGTTTACGAACACAGGAAAAGACCCTTCATGAAACGCTCACGCGGTCGCAACAGGCGCCCAGGCGGCAATCAACAGAACGCCTTCAACAATCCGAACCGTCATTTCGAGAGTGTTGGTCCGGATGTGAAGATCCGCGGTTCGGCCCAGCAGGTTCTTGAGAAATACCAGCAGTATGCGCGTGACGCCCATACCAGCGGTGACCGGATCCTGTCTGAAGCCTATTTCCAATATGCGGAACACTATCAGCGGATCGTTGCCAAGCAGAACGAAGCCCGCATGCAGCAGGGCGGTCACACGCAAAGCCAAAGCCAGAATCAGGGTCAGAACCGTCAGGGGAGCGGCCATGGCCATGGTCCGCGCGAGGACCGTGATACGCGCGGGCAGCCTGACCGCTATTCGCGAGGGCAGGGTGATGAGGCTCTCCAGGCTGATGATGAGACCGGCGAGGCTGAAGTCATCTCTGCCGGCACCCCTGGTGACAATGACGAGCCGGACGATAATGAGCCGCTGCGCGTGATCGATGCGGATGATGACCGA
Source organism: uncultured Hyphomonas sp. (assembly GCA_964538945.1). Classification (GTDB taxonomy): domain Bacteria; phylum Pseudomonadota; class Alphaproteobacteria; order Caulobacterales; family Hyphomonadaceae; genus Hyphomonas. Next base: position 63,494 of record CAZIGV010000015.1, on the reverse strand, counting down.
GATCTTGCGGAGGCCTCCGATGCAGCCCAGTCTGAGAACCGTTCTGACAACCGAGGGGAGCGCGCTTCCGGCGAGCGCTACCGCCGTGGCCGAAAGCCGTATCGCCCGCGCGAGGAGGGCGCCCCCCGCGACGCGCGCCCACCGCGTGAACCGGTTGAACCGGTTGCCACTTCCGAAACAGACGGCGTGATGAAAACCCTTTCGCGTGGCCGTCGCAAGCTTGCTTCTGAGGAGGCGGCCGCGGCGGAGTCCGGCGATTAAGGGTTTCTCCTGTGACAGAATGACCGCGCCCTGCCCTGACCGGCGGGGCGTTTCATTTGCGCGTGGATGCTTGCGCAGAAGCCTGCGGCTTCCCAAATCTCCGTCGACACCGGTTGCCGCTCAGCGGGGCCGGACCGGACACCCATTCTGCCTTTAAAAGGGGAAGAGCATGAATATAGAACAGTATACGGAACGTGCGCGCAGTCTGATTCAAAGCGCCCAGACCCAGGCCCTTGCCGGCGGCCATCAGGTGCTGACACCGTCACATATCCTCAAAGCGCTGCTGGACGACCGCGATCAGCTGGCCGCTAATCTTATCCGAGCGAGCGGCGGGCGCGCGGAACTGGCGGTCCAGGGGGTTGAGGGCGCCCTCGCCCGGCAGCCGAAGGTTTCCGGGGCTGGAGCCGGCGGGCTTCGGCTCGAGCAGTCCGGCGCCAGGCTGTTCAGCGAAGCGGAAGCAGGCGCAAAGAAAGCCGGCGACGCCTTTGTCACCGTCGAGCGCCTGCTGCTGGCAATATCCGGACTGACCGGCGATCCTGCTGGCGAGGCGCTCAAGGCGGCCGGCGTGACGCCGAAATCCCTCGAAGGTGCAATTGCCCAGCTCCGCCAGGGCCGGACAGCCGACAGTCAGACGGCAGAGGAGGGGTATGAGGCGCTGAAGAAATATGCCCGCGACCTGACCAAAGACGCCCGCGAGGGCAAGCTTGATCCGGTGATCGGCCGCGACGAGGAAATCCGCCGCGCGATCCAGGTCCTCTCGCGCCGCTCTAAGAACAATCCCGTGCTGATCGGCGAGCCAGGCGTTGGCAAGACGGCCATCGCCGAAGGTCTCGCACTGCGCATCGTTAATGGCGACGTCCCGGAAAGTCTTAAGGGAAAGCGACTGCTTGCACTCGATATGGGCGCCCTGATTGCCGGCGCGAAGTTCCGCGGCGAGTTCGAGGAGCGCCTGAAAGCGGTCCTTACGGAAGTAACGCAGGCCGAGGGCGGCGTGATTTTGTTCATTGACGAGATGCACACGCTTGTCGGTGCCGGAAAATCCGAAGGTGCGATGGATGCCTCGAACCTGCTCAAACCGGCCCTGGCCCGGGGTGAGCTGCACTGTATTGGCGCGACCACGCTGGATGAGTACCGCAAGCATGTGGAAGGTGACCCCGCGCTCGCCCGCCGATTCATGGCCGTCTATGTGGATGAGCCGACGGTCGCAGACACGATCTCGATCCTGCGGGGCCTGAAGGGCCGCTACGAAGCCCATCACGGCGTGCGCATTTCGGATGCGGCGATCGTCTCGGCGGCGACCTTGTCGAACCGCTATATCACTGACCGCTTCCTGCCCGACAAGGCGATCGACCTGATGGACGAGGCGGCGGCGCGCCTGCGTATGCAGGTCGACTCCAAGCCCGAGGAACTCGATGAGATCGACCGGCGCCTGATGCAGCTGCGCATCGAAGCCGAAGCGCTGAAGAAGGAGAAGGATTCCGCCTCACAGGACAGGCTCAGAACCATCGAAGGTGAGATTGCCGGGCTTGATACGCGCTCGCGCGAACTGATGACCGTTTGGAGCGCCGAGAAGGACAAGCTCAAAGGTGCCGCCTCGGCCAAGGAAAAGCTCGACCGTGCCTATTCGGAAATGGCCGAAGCGCAGCGCCAGGGCGATCTGGCAAGGGCCTCCGAGCTGAAATTCTCCACCATTCCAGCGCTTGAGAAACAGATTTCGGAAGTAGAAGCCCAGGGCGATGCCGATGGCGGCCTTGTCTCGGAAGTCGTGCGTGCCGAGCATATTGCGGGTGTGGTCTCCAAATGGACCGGCATTCCAGTCGACAAGATGATGGAAGGAGAGCGCGAAAAGCTGCTGCGGATGGAAGAGACGCTGCGTGGCCGGGTGGTCGGGCAGGAGGATGCGCTGCTGGCTGTCTCCAATGCGGTGCGCCGCGCGCGGGCTGGCCTGCAGGATCCGAACCGTCCGATTGGCTCTTTCCTGTTTGTCGGACCGACCGGCGTCGGCAAGACGGAACTGACCAAGGCGCTGGCCGGCTTCATGTTCGATGACGAAACCGCCGTGCTGCGGCTGGACATGTCCGAGTATTCCGAGAAGCATTCGGTTGCCCGTCTGATCGGTGCGCCACCGGGCTATGTCGGATATGATGAGGGCGGCGCGCTCACCGAAGCCGTTCGGCGCCGTCCCTATCAGGTCGTCCTGTTCGACGAAGTCGAGAAGGCCCACCCTGACCTGTTCAACACGCTGCTGCAGGTGCTCGATGATGGCCGCCTGACGGATGGCCAGGGTCGGACCGTCGACTTCAAGAACACGATCATCATTATGACTTCGAATCTTGGCGCCGACGCGCTCGCGAGCGGAGAGGAGGGCGAGGTTTCGCAACAGGCCCGCGAACAGGTGATGATTGCCATACGCCGGCACTTCCGTCCGGAGTTCATCAACCGGATTGACGAGATCGTCTTCTTCAAGCGGCTCGGCCGCGGCGAAATCGATCACATCGTAGACATCCAGATGGGACGCCTTGAGGGGCTGCTGCGTGAGCGGAAGATGAAGCTCGTACTCAGCCTTGCTGCCCGCAACTGGTTGGCCGCGCGGGGCTATGATCCGGTCTATGGTGCAAGGCCGCTGAAGCGGGTGATCCAGAAGGAGCTGCAGGACCCGCTTGCGCGCCTGTTGCTTGAGGGGCGTATTCTTGATGGGGAGACGATCCGGGTGGATGTCGAGGGTGACGCCCTGTCGATCAACGGCGTCCCGAACAGCTTCGCCAAGGGCAAGTCGGCTCTGAACTGAAGCTTCGTCAGGGCAGCCGGGCGGACGCGCGGGCGGGCTGGCCCGCGCGTGGCCCCGCAGGCTCAAGGTCTGCGCGTCCGGCGCCGCGAAGGGCGTCGATCGCATCGCGCTGTGACTTGAACTCGGCAAAGGTTTCCAGGTCGCGCGACAGGTCACGCCCTGACGGCAGCTCAAGCGTCTGCGGGTTCACATAGGCACCCTTGCGCAGTACTTCATAATGCAGGTGGGCGCCGGTACTGGAGCCCGTCGAGCCGACATAGCCGATCGTGTCGCCTCGCATCACGCTTTTTCCGGGTGTCAGCCCCTCGGCGAAAGCCGACATGTGAGCATAAACAGTCTCGAACCCGCGGTCATGCTGTATACGCACGAACCAGCCATAGCCTTCGCCGTAACGCATGTCGGTCACGAGGCCGGGACCCGCGGCGCGGATTGGGGTGCCGGTCGGTGCGCGGAAATCCACGCCGGCATGCAGAAGCATGTCGCCGGTGATCGGGTGGATGCGGTTTCCGAAGCCCGAGCTGATCTGACCGGCGCGAACCGGATCGCGGATGAGGAACGCGTCGCCGGCGGTGCCGTTGCGGTTGAAGAATTCGGGAACGCCTGTGTCTTCTGGCACGAAGCGATACCAGCTGCCGGCGGCGTGCTCTCCGTTGAAGGCGGCGAAAACCAGTTCGCCGGCCTCAAGCAAGTTGCCCCGTTCGTCGGCGATTACTTCGAAAACGACATCGAAACGCTCGCCTCTGCGTCCGCCCTCGGCCAGTTGCGGGTCTTCGGGGAATAGGCTTGCGAATGTATCGGCATGGCGGCGGGCGGCGCCGTCAGCCTGCAAGGCATCGGCGAGGCTGGTTTCGATCTCGCCGGAAATACGGCGTAGGGAGACGGAGGTCCTTGCGGTGAGGACATGGGCGAAATAGCTGCCGTCGCCGCGGCGCGTTGCCGCGAGGGTTGTTTTCGGATCGATCCGTATACTGACGCCGATCAGGCTCATCGGGCCGTCTTCGCCTGTTTCATCAAAATAGGCGAGGAAGGGCGAGCCTGGCCGAAGGCGTGCTGCACGCGTCGGCGCCGCTTCACGCAGCGCCGCTGCTGCACCGGCGGCCTGGTCACTGGCGGCGCCGACGACTTCCAGCGCGTCGGCCATTGTAACGTTCGCGGTGATACGTCCGCTCCTCGCGGTCAGGGTCCCAGCTGGGACGGGTTCGCGAAAATCGATTCTTGCGAAGGCATCTGCCGCAACCGGTGCCGGTTCGGCTGGGACCATAAGGAAAAGTCCCGCGATGACCAGCATGACAGCGGCCGCACCCGCCCGTTCAGTCCAGCGACGGGGCGAGCCAAGGCGCTGCACGCCGGCGCGCGTCTGGGGCTTTTGGATCGACATGCGTCAGCCTCATGCGCTGAAGAAGGTACCTTCGGGCATGACAGGAGCAATATCGGGGCCAGATCCGCCGGGCGCAGGCTGCCTCGCCGGCGCGTGCGCCCGGCAAGCCGGATCAGGGCATTTGCGGGGCCGCTGCCTTCGCCGCAATACCGGCGTCAAGCCCTGCTGTGGCGCGCTGGGCCCCCTGGGCTGCGCGCAGCGCATCAATGCTCGCCTTATGGGCCTTGAACGCCTCAAGCATGGCGGGTGTCTCTTCCAGTTTCCGGCCGTTCGGCAGTTTCAGAGACATCACGTTCACCGGCTTGCCATTGACGTAGACTTCGTAGTGCAGGTGGGGCCCGGTGGAGGCGCCGGTTGAGCCTACATAGCCGATGACCTCGCCTTGCTTCACTTTCTTGCCCGCCCGGATGCCTTTGGCATACTTCGAGAGGTGGGCATAAGCGGTCTCATAGCCGCGCGTATGTTTGATCCTGATATAGTTTCCGTAGCCGCCATTCCGGCCTGCGCGTTCGACTGTACCGTTGCCGGCAGCATAAATCGGCGTGCCGGTCGGCGCTGCGAAGTCCGTACCCTTGTGCAGGCGCGTATAGCCCGAAATCGGATGCTTGCGATTGCCGAAGTTGGACGAGATACGGGCGCCGTTGATGGGCGTCTTCATCAGGAATTTTGTGGCGCTCTCGCCGTTCTGGTCGAAATAGTCCGCCACGCCGTCGTCGGGGGGCGTGAAGCGATAGAAACCTCTCTGCAGGGCCTTGCCGTCAAGGGCGGCATACAGCACCTCGCCGTTTCGCACAGGATTGCCGCGTTCATCATAGAAGGTCTCGAAGAGTATTTCGAAACGATCGCCCGGATGGATCTCCCGCTGGAAATCGATGTCATAGGCAAAGGCGCTGGCAAAATCGACGACCTGCTGGTCTTCCGCGCCCAGTTGCAGCGCAGACGAATAAATCGAGGTTTCGATTTCGGATTCGATCCGCATGTGGCCGGGTGTGAGCTTGGCGTAAAGGGGCAGCGCGTTCCAGGAGTCATCAGGACCACGGGTAATCAGAAGGCTCGCATCATTTGCCGCCCTTACGGAAACAGCCGACAGCTGCCCGTTCTCGAGCCAGACTTCGGCCTGTGTCTTGCCGGGCAGAAGCCGGCGGCTGTCCAGCAGGCCGGTTGCCGACAATGTGTGGAGCGCGGCGCTGGCATCGCGGGGCGAGGCACCGAGGCGGGTGAGCAGGCCGGTGAGTGTTTCGTTGCGCTCAAGCTTGCCGGCGCTGTGGTCGGTTGCAGTCGCATCGACGACGTCCCAGGCTGTCACCAGCCGGGCTGCGAGCGGAACCGGAACGCCCGCTTCTGCGGTCTCGGACAATGGGCCCGGTGTGCGTCCGGCCATCACGATGCCGGCGATCGCGGATAAACTGCCCAGAACGGCCAGGACGATCAGGCTTTTCAGTCCCTGCGACAGGCCGGCTTTCGGGAGGGCAGCGGTATCGGCAGGTTCAGCGGTTTCGTAAGGCGTCACGCGGCTCGGTTCCCTGTCGTTCACTCGCCCCTTCCCGACCCCCGGGCTGGCACAATGACTGCAAGACTCCGAGGTTCTCTTTTTCCGCTTAAGGATTCAAGAATTCAGGGCGCAGGAGTTGAATGCCAGATTAGGACTTTATGGTGTAGGAAAAGCAAGAAGCAAGCCGGTCGATCCAGTGACGCGTCACGACGCCCCTGATGAGGTCGCCCCTGAGGCAGATCAGCAGCCCCGCATCGGCGGGCTTGCCTGGCGCATCATGGCCGGATCTGCGCTTGTCTTTCTGGCCGGATCGCTGCTGCTCGGGCTGCTTCGCAAACCCCTGGCCGAACAGGCGCTGGCGGCCTGGTGTGCCGACCAGGGTCTGCGGTGTGATGCCAGGTTCACCCGGCTCGACACCTCGGTGATCACCGTCTCGGCCGTGAAAGTGTCGGCCGGCACGGCCGTTCCGGCCGAGGCGTCCGAGGTGATGGCTGTCATCGGCTGGAGCGGTCTGTTTGCGCCCGAGGTGAGGGGCGTTACGGTTAACGGGCTGTCGCTGCGTGGCAGGCTGGACCGGGAAGGACTTCGTTTCGGCGGGCTCGAACGCCTCGTCCAGGCAGGCGATGGAGGCAGGGCCGCGCCGCCGGTTGAGATCCGGGATGCGCGCCTCCTCCTGGAAACGCCGGCCGGACTGGTCCGCGCGACGCTGAACGTCTCGGGCAGCTTGCCCCGCAATGGTACACTGAGCCTCAGGCTTGATCCTGGCGAACTCGGCCTTCTGGCTCAGCGTGCGGATCTCAGCGAGGCGCGCCTTGATGTGCGTGCTGTCGATGGCCGGCTGGATGCAGAGCTGGCGCTCGGGCTCAATCACGCGGCCTTTCTCGATTATGGCCTTGAAGACTTCGCGCTGCTTGTCCGGACCGGCTTTGATCTTGATCAAAGCCAGCCAGCCGCGCTCGAATGGTCGCTGCGCGCATCCGGGATTGCGGCCCCGGGCGTGGGGGTTGCGGATCTGCGCTCCTCCGGGCGCGCCGAATTCGATCTGCGGCCTGAACCCGGTCTCGAGACGGTGCGTCAGGCGCTTGCAGGCGCCGTGTTCGAAGCCGAGGCAGAAAATGCCAGCTGGCGGGGCTACTCAGCCGGGATCACCCGGATTGAGGGAGAGCTTTCAGGCCGTAAGGGCGAGGTTTCGGGCCCGCTTGTCCTGACGGCGGCTAACGTCGTCGGCGAGGCCGGGTCGGTCTCTGAAATCGCTCTTGTCGGAGAGTTACTGCAGCGCAGGTCATCGCGCGGCGTGTTCGACGGCAAGGTATCCGTCACCGGAGCCTCCTTGAACCCCGCGCTGCGCCGCAGGATAGGCTCGGCCTTCAGCCTGCCAGGTGTCCTTCAGGGGCATGGCGAGGGCCTGCGCACGGCGCTGGAGGACGCGCTCACGGATTTCGGTGCGCACGGCGAGGTCAGGATCGGGGCTGACGGGAAAGACTTCGGGCTCGAAGCCGCCGGGGCTGCGCAGTTTCTGGCAGCCTCCGGTCTTTCGGTGCGGATGCTGCCGGGCGAGGGCTTGCCCTGGCTGCGTTCTGGCGCAGGCCATCTGTCTGTCTCGGGCGATGTCCTGGTCTCGGGCGGCGGCGCACCATCGACCGGGCTGGATATCCGCACCCTCTCGCTCGGCGGCGATGTGATGCGTTTTGATGCGGCCGCTTTCCGGCTCGATCCCTGGATCGTCGCAGGGCGCAGTCTTGCCGGCGACCTGCGCGATCTTCGTCTCGAAGGCCAGCCCGGCAAACTCATCCTGTCTGCATCCGGCCAGGTTTCTTTTGCGGGCGAGGCTGCCGGCGTGCACTTCGGGCGCCTGACAGTCACGGGCGGCGTGGATGCGGTCCGCGACGCGGCGGGTTGGCGGGCGCAGCCTGCCGGGGCGCCCTGCCTTGGCGTTGATGCGGCCGGCATGAGGATCGCCGCCATCAGTCTGGAAAGAGCGCATGTGGATGTCTGCCCGGTGAATGGCCGGTTCATACGTCAGGGACCGGTGCCGGCCGGCTCTGCCGATCTTGGCAATCTCAACCTTCCTTTCAGGATGGGGACGGGATCGGGCGAGGTGATCCTTGACGGCGCCGCGATCGACTGGACGGCAGGCAAGGGGCTCCTGATGACCCTGCGCGGGGCCAGTCTGAACGTGCTGCTGACGATGGACGAACGTACCCTGACGATTGTCGGCGCAGACCCCCGGATTGATCTTCAGACCGGCACCGGGCCTTCCCGTATCGCCGCCCGGCTGGGAGCTGTCATCCTCGGCGGCACGATGATCCCGGCGAACGTCTCCGCGCGCGCCATCTCTTTCGATGGTATCGGTTCCGCCTCCGGCGTTGAAGGCAGGCTTACCGGGAGCGGCGTGCTGGTGACCGACAGGCGGGCTGACCCGCTCTATGAGCCTGTCTCGGCTGACTTCACCGGGACGCTCAGCGATACCCGCCTGGTGCTGGCGGCGCCGGTTCTGCTCAGGAAGACCGGAGGTGAGATCGCGGATGCGGCGGCAGATCTCGACATCATCCGTCTCGACGGGTCCGCCTCGCTCGTGTCGCGTCCGTTGACCTTCCGGCCAGGCGGCTTGCAGCCGGACATGATCTCGGACCGTCTGACCGGTCTGTTCACGGATGCATCAGGCAGCCTTTCGGCTGAGGCGCGCTTTACGATCAAAGGCGGTGAGATTGCGGGGACGGCGGATGTCCGTATTCGAGATTTCGGTTTCCAGACCAATCGCCTCGGCCGGGTGACGGGGATCAATGGCGACATTGCCTTTGCTGACCTGATAGACTTGCGCACGGCCCCCGACCAGCTCCTGACCCTCGGCAGCCTCAATCCAGGTATTGCGCTTGAATCGGGACGCATCGTGTTTGATCTTGATGGCGGCGTGCTGCATCTGGATTCGGCAACGTTCCCCTTCGCTGGCGGCACGCTCGCCGCTGCCGCCTTCGACTGGACTCTGGAGGGCGGCCTGCAGGATCAGTTGGTTGCGGTGACGGCCGACGCCGTCGATCTCGGCCAGCTCGTCGAAATCATCAAGCTCCCGGACACAAGAGCAACCGGCACCGTCAGCGGGACCTTGCCCATCCTGTTCACGCAGAACCGCGTCGAGATCCGCCAGGCCCGTCTGACGGCGGATGAGCCGGGCGGAAGATTGTCCTATACAGGAGGAGTGGCCGGCGCCGCATCGGGTCAGGACGCGCGTGCCGGTCTGGCCTTCGATGCGCTGCGCGACCTCAGGTTCAGGGTACTGGAAGTCGGCATCAATGGCGACCTTGCCGGGCAGATGCGTGCGGACCTGCTGCTGGCGGGCGAGAACGTCAATCCGCTCCCGATGGGCGACAACCTCACTCTGCCCGCCGGGCAGGCCTTCGAATTTGCGATTGGCTTCGATGTGCCGCTCGGCAAGCTGCTGGAACAGAATCTCGGCCTTGTCACCCAGCAGGATGTGATTGACGCGACGCTCGATCTTATCAACGCGCAGGGCGCCGAGCAGCCCGTGACCCGTGCGCCACCTGAATGATACATAACGTACCGGTCGATTGACGTTAAGCCGGGTCATGGCATTGTGACACCTGAACCCTCAGGAGCCTGCCCTATGGCGTTGAAGAGATACCTGCTTGTTGCCGCGAGCGCTGCTGCGCTATCGGCCTGCACGCCGACCCTGCGGATTGAGCCGTCCGACAAGCCCATCCGGATCGATCTCAACGTCAGGATCGACCAGGAAGTCCGGATCAGGCTCGACCGTGAAGTCGAGGACCTGATCGCTTCCCATCCCGACCTGTTCTAGCGGCGAATCCAAGGAGACTTTCGATGTCTGCCCTTCGAACCTTTCTCGTGACCCTGGCCATTGCCCTTGCGGCTTTTGCCTTCGCCCCGGCGGCCTCGGCCGGTGATCCGCAGATCGATGCGGCGATTGCCGAGGGTATTGTCGGCGAGCGTATCGACGGGCGCCTTGGTGTTGTGGGCACGGCGACGGCCGCCCTCGTGCGCAAGGTGCAGGACATCAATAACCGCCGCGCCGCCGTGTATGCCGAGACGGCTGCCAGAACGGGAACAACGGTCGAACAGGTGGCCCGGATTGCGGGTGAAAAGCAGATCGAAAGGCTGGCCCCGGGACAGTTCTACATGGACGAATCCGGAACCTGGCAGCGCAAATAGGCTTGCACCGCCGGCGCCGGGCTTTAGGCTTGCGAGCGTATGTCACGCACCCTGATTATCTGGATGATCGCCGCCGCCGCCGCCCTGGGGCTCCTGCTCTGGGGCGCGACTTATTTCTGGGAAGGCCTCGGGGCCGGCGTGAGCGGGCATGGCTGGTTTGCCTATATCCTCGGCGGGGTGCTGACCCTCGGCCTCTCGGCGGGTCTGTTTGCGCTCAGCTTCTACAGTGCCCGCCACGGCTATGATGATATTGACCCGCCGGCGGGTTCCTGACCGCAATCTTGCGGTCCTGTCACACGCCCTTGATTGACACGCCGGGCGGAGCACCCGATTCTGCAGCATGGCTGGATCAAAAGACGGGCTAAAACCGATGAACCTCGATCATGCGCGCTTCGCCGCATATCTTACCGCACGCCTTTGCCACGATATCGTCTCTCCGGCAGCGACGATGTCGCTGTCGCTGGAAATGCTCGACAGTCCTGGCAGCGCCGAGGAGAAGGCTGACTGCGAGCGCACCCTTAGGGAAGGCGCACAAGGCGTGGCAGCGACGCTGCAGTTCATGCGCTATGCGTTCGGCTCGATGGGCCTGCAACCAGGTACGGCGGATACCCAGCAGTTCAGGAAGCTGACGGATGATTATGTCCGCTTCCAGAAGCCGAGCATCGAGTGGGATCTGGCAGCGACCGAACTCGGCTTCGGCCACGCCCGCCTGATCATGAACCTCGTGATGGTAGGCCTCACCGCGACCGTCCGGGGCGGTGTCATCCACATTCGCGTGCGCGAGGAGGGGGGCGTCAAGAACGTCGTGCTGACCTGCAAGGGAGATCGTGTGGTTCTGAAGGAGGATGTGGCCAGGGCTCTGGCGGGCGAGGAGCCTCAGGGCGGCTGGCGCCCCGAGAACATCCAGCCCCTGTTTGCCAAGATGAACTGTGACAGCCTGGGGGGTGCCCTGCTGGCCAGGACGACGCAGGACGGCGTCGTGTTCATGGCGACCGGGCTTCGCTCGCAGGCCTGAGGCAAAACGTAAATCTCAGGTGAGACTTTGTTAACAGTTCTGAGGTCTGAATGCGCACGGCTGCGGAAAAACAATCCATGAAGACCTGTCTTATCGTGGACGATTCCCGGGTGGTCAGGAAAGTTGCCTCCCGGATTGTGCGCGACCTCGGTTTCAGCGTCACGGAAGCCGCGGACGGGGCCGAGGCCCTGCGCATGTGCCGGCAGGCAATGCCGGATGCCGTGATCCTTGACTGGAACATGCCGACGATGAACGGCATCGATTTTCTCCGGGCGCTGCGCCGCGAAGACGATGGTAAGCTCCCGCGGGTGGTGTTCTGTTCGATTGAAAACGATGCCGAACATATCCGCGAAGCCCTGAACGCCGGGGCTGACGAGTTCGTGATGAAGCCGTTTGATGCCGACATCCTCGAAAGCAAATTCGCGCAGGTCGGCCTGATCTGAAGCCTTTCTTAAGATAGGGCCGCTTAACGGTAACGGTTGATCGGCCGAGCGCCTCGCGGCGGAGACCCGGATGCAGGACAAAGTTTTCAATGCGCTGGCAGACCTGGCCCTGACGGCGTCAGGCCAGTCGATACCGCCTTCTATGGCCTATCTGATCGGGCACCGCCTTGCCGCCATCCTGCGCCGGGAGGGTTTTGGAGAGCTGTCCGATCTCGTCCATTGCCTCGAGACCCGGCAGAATCCGGTCTTGCGCGCCGAAATTGCCGCCGCACTCCTGTCGCGCGAAACCTGGTTCTTCCGGGATATGGGGGGTCTGGAAGACCTTGTCCGCAAAGTGCTTCCTGAACGCCTTGCCGCTGGGCCGCCTGGCCGTGTGCGTATATGGTGCGCCGGTGGCAGCACCGGGCAGGAGGCCTATTCCCTGGCCATGCTGCTTGAAGAGGAAGCGCCTGTTCCCGGCGCCGATATCGAGATCCTCTCAACGGATCTTTGCCGGCAATCGAGCGAGAAAGCCCGGTCCGGCCTCTTCGGGCATTATGAGGTGCAGCGCGGCCTTTCGGTCCATCGTCTGCTGAGGCACTTCACCCGTCTCGAATCCGGCGACTGGCAGGCCAGCCAGGCCCTGAGAAACCGGGTCAGCTTTAGTGTGCACAACCTGCTTGAACCGGCCGGCGGGCTCGGCGCGTTCGATATCATCCTCTGCCGTAATGTGGTCTCCGGCATGGTCCGCGCGGCCCGGAGCCGTACCGCTGAAAGCCTTGCCAGCCAGCTCGCCCCGGGCGGTGTGATCCTTCTGGCAGAGGGCGAAACCCTGCGCGGCCTTTCGGGGCGTCTCGAGCCTGCCAGCGAACTGAGCAGGGGCTGGGTCGCTGCCGGCACGGCCAATGCCAGGGCCAGTGCCGCCTGACGCCTGCTCTCGCTTTTTCCTGCCCTGTCTCCTATATCCCCGCCAGAACCAGCTGCTCCGGGCCTTGACCCCGGCGGGAGTAAGAGATGACGACGCCGGATACGACGTGGCCGGACGGCCGCCTGAACTCGCTTGGCTTTGCCCGGCCTGCCCGGGCGACACGGGTTGTGGCGGCCATGTCCGGGGGCGTCGATTCCTCTGTCGTGGCGGCCATGCTTAAGGCCGAAGGCTATGATGTGATCGGCATCACGCTGCAGCTCTATGATCACGGTGCTGCCATCGGGAAGAAGGGCGCCTGCTGTGCCGGGCAGGACATTCACGATGCGCGCAACGTCGCCGACCGGATCGGCATCCCGCATTATGTGCTGGATTACGAGTCGCGGTTTCGCGAGCAGGTGATGGAAGATTTCGCCGACACCTACCTTGCCGGCTCGACCCCGATCCCCTGTATCCGTTGCAATCAGACCGTCAAATTCTCCGATCTCCTGCGCACGGCAAAAGAACTCGGCGCCGACTGTCTTGCGACCGGTCATTACATCCGCCGCACGGTGGGCGAACACGGGCCTGAACTCCACCGGGCCCGCGATGCGGGGCGAGATCAGTCCTATTTCCTGTTTGCCACCACGCGCGAACAGCTGGACTTTCTTCGTTTCCCGCTCGGCGATCTTCCGAAGACGCAGGTTCGCGAACTGGCCGAGACGTTTGCGCTGCCGGTCGCCGCCAAGCCGGACAGCCAGGACATCTGCTTCGTGCCTGAAGGCTCTTATGCGAGGGTCGTTGAGGCCCTGCGCCCGGGCTGCGGCCGCCCCGGGGAGATCCGGCATATTGATGGCCGCGTGCTGGGCGAGCATGAGGGGGTGATCCATTACACCATCGGCCAGCGCCGCGGCCTTGGCGTTGCGACTGGCGAGCCGCTGTTTGTGGTCAAGATCGACGCCCCCGGGCGCCGGGTGATTGTCGGCCCGCGTGAGGCGTTGCTGACGCGCGGCCTCCTGCTGGAAGAACTCAACTGGCTCGGGCAGGGCAGTCTCGACGATGCGGCCCGTGCCGGGACGCCTGTGCTGGTCCGCGTGCGGTCGACGCGTCCGCCTGTGCCCGGCCGGCTTGGTTTCGAGGATGGCCGGCCAGCCGTCTTCTTCGACGCGCCGGAGGAAGGGGTCGCGCGCGGCCAGGCGGGCGTGCTCTACGATCCCGAAGGCGGCTCGCGCATCCTGGGCGGCGGCTTTATCGCCCGGGCCCTTCCGGCTGACGCGCGCATTGCCATTATCTGACCTTTGCCGGACGGTTCCGCGGCGAGGCATCGACCCCGCCTGGCCCGGTGAGGGTCAGCTGAGCCAGTCCGGTGCCTTGACGGCGCTGGCAAAAGCGGGCGCCGGAAACCGCTCCAGCAGTTTTGACACAATGATGTCGGCTGTACGGTCTGCCTCGCGCAGCGGCTGGTAAGTCCAGAGATCCAGCTTGCCGGTGAAGCGGCGCGCCGCGCCGCGTGCGATCAGGCTGTCGTGCAGCCGGGTGAACTTCTCGGCCCGGCCTTCAAGCGGCGCGATATGCACGGGCAAGCCGTGCCAGGCCGCCTCTGAGAGCATGTTTGCACTGTCTTCCGTGACGATGGCCGCCTTGGAGAAGAGCAGCCAGGCGAGGTAAGGGTTGGGGCCGTCCTGAGGGCTGCTCCAGAACGGGTTACCGGTTTCGGCCGCCATCTGACGAAACTGTGTGATTATGTCGACCGGCGTGCGCCGCGAAGCGGTCAGCCTTAGTCGCCAGCCTTCCTTGCTCAGCTGGCGCAACTGGGCCTCAAGGCATGCGGCGGCCTGCGGCGTGAACCTGTGGACCCTCGAATGCCCGCCGAGAATGACGACGGCGCTCGGCCGGGTTTCGTCCGCCAGCGGCGCAAAGGCCTGCGCAGCCTCTTCCAGAGTTTCTGAGCTGAAATGCGCGGGCGATCCCGTCAGCGTGACGACGTTCGGGCCAGTCAGGCCGTCATGTTCCGGCACGATGAGCAGGTCAAAACTGGACGGCGGAATATACGGGTCGAGGATGTGAACGCAGAAGGTCCTGCCTTCCGACCGTTCACGGACGAATTTTGAAAAGGCAGCTGAACGGCGCCCGGCCGCAATCCAGAGTGTCGGCCAGGGCGGCGCGAACTGGCCGCGGCTGGCCGCAGGAAGGGCTGACAGGGGGCTCGGCCAGCGATCAGCGGGAAGCCAGGTCCAGGGCGGGGCGGGCTTCAGCACCATGGGGGCCGGCCGGTGCGCCTCGCCCAGGATGTGGGCGATCCGCATCCACCGCCCGGGCTCCCCAATTGCCTGGGTCAGGGCACGAACCTGCGCAACATTGCCAGCGCGGCCATCTGAGGCCGCCCAGACGGAAGGCCCCAATGTCCCGGTGGGCGCACCCATGACGCGTATTCCCTACCTGTAGACGACCTTCGCAATCTCGTAGGCGCGCGCGCCTGACGGGGCAGAGACTTCCGCCTCGTCCCCCTCTTCCTTGCCGATCATCGCACGGGCAAGCGGCGAGGTCACGGAAATCTTCCCTTCTTTGACGTTCGCCTCGTCTTCGCCGACAATCTTGTAGGTAAACGTCTCTTCAGAATCGACATCGACAATCGTGACCGTTGCGCCAAAGCGGATTTTCTTGCCGCCCAGCTTGCTGATGTCGATGATGTCGGCGCGCGCCAGCTTGTCGTCGAGCTCGCTGATCCGGCCCTCGATGAAGCTCTGCTTCTCCTTGGCCGCGTGGTACTCGGCGTTCTCGGACAGGTCTCCATGGGAGCGCGCCTCAGAAATCGCCGCAATGATATTCGGCCGCTCTACGGATTTCAGCATCTTCAGTTCGGCCTGAAGCGCGGCATGCCCTTCGGCAGTCATCGGAATGCGTTCCATCGTGAGTTTCCCTCATCTTGCGCGGCCAGAAAGCGTGGTTTCAAAAACCAGCCGCGTCAAGTGGGGCGATATCAGGCGGTTTGCAAGGCGCGTACGGAGATTTCCCGTGTTTTCATGCTGGCGATCGCCTGAACAGAGGCAATCGAGGCGGCAAGGGTGGTGAAATAGGGGATTTTACGGGCCACGGCCGTGCGCCGGATCGATGCCGAATCGGCCAGGGAAGCGGCGCCTTCGGTCGTATTGAAGACGAGCTGGACGTCGCCATTAATCATGGCGTCGACGATATGCGGCTGGCCTTCGAGGACCTTGTTGATGCGTTTCACAGGAATGCCGCTGGCCTCAAGATGGCTGGCGGTGCCGCTCGTGGCAAGCAGGGTAAAGCCCATCTGGTCAAGCTTGCGGGCGGCGTCCACGACGCCCGGCTTGTCGCTGTCGCGCACCGAGATGAAGACTGTGCCTTCGGCCGGCAGGCGGATGCCGCCGCCGAGCTGGCTCTTGAGGAAGGCCATCCCGAAATCATCATCCCAGCCCATGACCTCACCGGTCGAGCGCATCTCCGGGCCGAGCTGCGGGTCGACTCCCGGGAAGCGGGCGAAAGGGAACACCGCCTCCTTGATGGCGATCCGCCGCGGGTTGGCATGACGCAGGTCAAAGTCCGTAAGCGGACGGCCGGCCATCACCTTGGCCGCAATCGCCGCAATCGGTGCGCCGACCGCCTTGGCCACAAACGGCACGGTCCGGCTGGCGCGGGGGTTAGCTTCCAGGACGTAGATCTCCTCGCCCTTGACAGCGAACTGGATGTTGATCAGGCCTTTGACGTTCAGCGCCCGGGCCAGCGCGATGGTCTGCTCGGCAAGACGTCCCTGAAGGCTCGGCGAAAGCGTGAAGGGTGGCAGGGCGCAGGCGGAGTCGCCCGAATGAACCCCGGCTTCCTCGATATGCTCCATGATGCCGGCGACATGCACATTGTGCCCGTCGCAGATCGCATCGACGTCGACTTCGATCGCATCCGAGAGATAGCGGTCAATGAACAGAGACTGGTCGCCCGAAACCATAAGCGCTTCGGCGGCAAACCTGCGCAGGTCTTCGTCATTGCGCGCAATTTCCATCGCGCGCCCGCCCAGAACGAAGGAGGGGCGCAGCATCACCGGATAGCCGATCTCGCGCGCCCTGAGCTCAGCTTCCCCGATGCTTCGGGCCGTGCGCGATGGCGCCTGCCGGATGCCGAGCTGGTCTAGAAGCTCGGCGAATTGTGCACGGTCTTCGGCCAGATCAATCGATTGCGGTGTGGTTCCGAGGATCGGAACGTTTTCCCGGTGCAGCGGGCCGGCCAGCTTGAGCGGTGTCTGCCCGCCGAACTGCACGATCAGCCCCATCAGCTCGCCGCTGGATTGCTCCTTGTGCACGATCTCCAGCACGTGCTCGATGGTCAGCGGCTCGAAATAGAGCCGGTCAGAGGTATCATAGTCGGTCGATACTGTTTCAGGGTTGCAGTTGACCATGATCGATTCGATGCCGAGGTCCTCCATCGCAAAGGCGGCATGGCAGCAGCAATAGTCGAATTCGATCCCCTGGCCGATCCGGTTCGGGCCGCCGCCGAGGATCATCGCCTTGCGGCGCGTGGAGGGCATGGCTTCGCAGTCCGGCGCCGACTGGCCGAAGCCGGCATGCTCGTAAGTCGAGTAGAGATAAGGTGTCCTGGCGGAAAATTCTGCGGCACACGTATCGATCCGCTTGTAGACCGGCCGGACGCCAAGAGAATGGCGCAGCTCCCGCACCCGGCCTTCGGCTTGTCCGACCAGCTCGCCGAGGCGTCTGTCGGAGAACCCCCTGGCCTTCAGCTCGATCAGCTCATGTGCGGTGTCTGGCAGGCCGTGCGCCTTAATCTCGCCCTCGGTGCGCACGATGTCTTCGATCTGGCGCAGGAACCAGGGATCGAAGGCGGTCACTGCCTGTACATCCTCAATGCTGAGCCCCATCCGGAAGGCCTGTGCGATGATGCGGATACGGTCCGGGGACTGAATGCCGAGGGCCTGGCGCAGCGCATTCTCGGTCTCGAAGGGCATCTCGTTGAGGCCTGAAAGGCCGGTTTCCAGTGAGCAGAGGGCCTTCTGCAGGCTCTCCTGGAAGCTGCGGCCGATGGCCATGGCCTCGCCTACCGACTTCATCGCTGTCGTCAGGACGGGATCTGCGCCTTTGTACTTCTCGAACGCGAAGCGCGGGATCTTGGTGACGACATAGTCGATCGTCGGCTCGAACGAGGCAGGTGTCACGCCGGTGATGTCATTGACCAGCTCGTCGAGGGTGTAGCCGACGGCCAGCCTGGCCGCTACTTTGGCAATCGGGAAGCCGGTCGCCTTGGAGGCGAGCGCCGAGGAGCGCGACACGCGCGGGTTCATCTCGATGACGACAAGACGGCCATCTTTAGGGTTGACGGCGAACTGGACGTTCGACCCGCCCGTTTCCACCCCGATCTCGCGCAGCACCGCAATCGAGGCGTTGCGCATGACCTGATATTCCTTGTCGGTCAGCGTCAGGGCAGGCGCCACGGTGATCGAGTCGCCGGTATGTACGCCCATCGGGTCGATATTCTCGATCGAGCAGATGATGATGCAGTTGTCCGCCTTGTCGCGGACAACTTCCATCTCGTATTCTTTCCAGCCGAGCAGGCTCTCGTCGACGAGGATCTGCGCGGTCGGCGAGGCGGCAAGGCCGGAACGGCAGATATCCTCATATTCCTGGACATTGTAGGCCACCCCGCCTCCGGTGCCGCCGAGCGTGAAGGCGGGGCGGATGACGGCGGGCAGGCCGACCACGTCGATGGCATCCATGGCCGCCTTGAGGCCCGAGATGCGGTCATATCTTTTCGGCTTGCCGGGCTGCGAGGGCAGCTCCGGTGAAGCGATGATCGCCGCCCGCGGGTTTTCGAGACCGATCCGCTCCATGGCTTCCCGGAACAGCTTGCGGTCTTCGGCCATCTCGATTGCCTCCGCCTTGGCGCCGATCAGCTCGACGTTGTATTTCGCGAGGATGCCGGCGTGGTGCAGGTCCAGCGCGCAGTTCAGCGCTGTCTGGCCGCCCATTGTTGGCAGCAGTGCGTCCGGCTTTTCGATGGCGATGATCTTCTCGACGATCTCCGGCAGGATCGGCTCGATATAAGTTGCATCCGCGAGCTCCGGATCGGTCATGATCGTCGCCGGGTTGGAGTTGACGAGGATCACCCGGTAGCCTTCGGATTTCAGCGCCTTGACGGCCTGAACGCCCGAATAGTCGAATTCGCAGGCCTGGCCGATGATGATCGGGCCGGCGCCAATCACAAGGATCGAGGAGATATCTGTGCGCTTCGGCATGGGGCGATCTCCTGAGGGGGGGCGGGCAAACGGCTGGCGTATAGCGGGGAGTCGGGGCGGCGGGCAAGCGCTGCGGTGTTTCGAAACGCATGGAATGCGCCCGCCGGCCCTGTTATCGCTGGCGGGCCGGGTATCTGTCTAGCAAAGCGACTCCGTTGATGCGCCGTCCTGTCACCGCGTGCATCGCCGCAGTCAGCACCGTGGTTCTGCCCGCCTGCAACTCGGTTGGCGGCAAAACAGAGCCATCCGCCGGGCCTGGCGCCGGATAAGTTGCCGCCATCGGGATCGTGAAAGAGGTCCGCGTCACAGCCACGCCGAACCTCTTCATCCTTTACAGTCTGAAGCAAGGCGTGACGCCCGGGCAGTTCGAGACCTGGGTACGCGCCACGGATCAGCCGTCGATGCGCTCTCTGGCCCGGGTGCAGGATTTGCGTACCTGCCGCACAGAAGGGCTGCTGATGGGTGAGGGCAAGCCAGGCGTGGCCGACATCGAAGCCTTTGCCATTCCGGAACTCTACGGTTTCGTCGCCGAGGACATGGGCGGCGAAACGGTTCAGTCGGTGATCGGGGCCTTTATGGGCCTGGCCGAAGCCCCGCAATTCATTCTTGTCTCGGAAGTGAAACAGGCCTGCTTCTGCAAAGTCCCTGTCGTGTCCGGCGGGTGCCTGCGTAGGTGGCGAACAACCGATGACACATTCCGGTCAGGTCCTGCCCTGGCGGGGTGCGGGCACCCCCTCCTGTTGTCGATTGTTGCGCCGGCACAGGATTGCGGCGGCGTGCGATATGCAGACACGCGCGGACAAGGTCCTGGCGAAAGCAGCGATGCCTTTGCCCCCATTCGTCCGGCGCGCAGCCGGGGGGCTGCGAAGGCAGAGACAGTCAGGGCGAGAGGGCCGCGTCCACCGATCTTGCTGGAGCCGACCTGTCGGATCGGGCAGGAAGAAGCCGCTGACGGATCCGGCCGGAGTCAGGCGTCGCAGATCGCCGTTCAGGTCCAGCGCTTGGAGAGCCTCTGGCTGAGGATGTCTACCTCGCCTTTCTCGGCGCCGGCATAGCCGGTCACGGCATCGGCCACGAAGGGATTGTCGATCCGCTCCTGGCCGAACGTGCTCATCGGTCCATGCCCGGGCACAAAGCGCATCTGGTCGCCGAGCGGCCAGAGCTTACCGGTGATCGAGTCGATCAGCTGCTGATGGTTGCCGCGCGGAAAATCCGTCCGCCCGACCGAGCCCCGGAAGAGCACATCACCGACGAAGGCCATTGCGCCTTCCTGATGGTAGATGACCACATGGCCGGGCGTATGGCCGGGGCAGTGTACGACACCAAACCTGTTGCCTGCCAGTTCCAGCACATCGCCATCTTCCAGGTAGCGGTCTGGCGTTACGTTCCTGCCATCGGTGATGCCGTAGCGGGCGCCCTGCGCTTCGATCTCGTCGAGCAGCCACTGGTCATCCTTATGCGGCCCGATGATCGGGCAGCCGGTCCGTTCCTTCACGGCCATCGCTGCGCCGGCATGGTCCAGGTGACCGTGCGTCAGCCAGACGGCGACGATCCTGACACCGAAATGCTCGGCCGCGCCCATCAGGCGGTCGATATCGCCGCCCGGATCGATGAACACACCTTCCATCGTCTCGGTCGACCAGATCATCGACGTATTCTGCTGCAGCGGTGTGACCGGAACGATCCGGATCTCAAGTTTCGGAGTAGGGGTCTGTTCGCTCATGCCTGGTTACATAGCGTTCAGCGCCGCGCTTCGCAAACCCGCTCCTCGCCGCTTTCCCTGGCGCGAGCGCTCGGATAACAGATGGGGCCTGTCCGATTGCGAGGAACCACGCCATGAACCGGGAAGGACCCCGCATCCGCGCCAACGGCCTTGGCGACATCCTCGCCAGCCGTTTCGGCATTATCCTCGTCGCGCTGATCGGCCTGTTCTTCTACTGGCAGGCCAATCAGAGGGAGGTGCCGTTCGCGCCGGGCAAGACGCAGCTGAACACGCTGTCGGTCGAGCAGGAGATCAGGCTTGGCGCTGAAGCCTATGTCCAGATCCTGCAGGGTGAGCTGCAACAGGGCAATGCGGTGCTCTGTGCCGACGCCGCCGCCTGCACCGGCGATGCTCGCAGGCTGACCGAGACGGTGCGTGAGATCGGTGCGCGTCTCGAGAAGGCCGCCCTCGAACTCGAAAATGAATATCGCGCGCAGGGCTATGCCATGCCGGGCGTCGTCGAGAGGTTCGACTGGACCTATTATGTCATCGATTCGGCGACACCGAATGCGTTCTGCCTGCCGGGCGGCTATGTTGCCGTCTATACGGGCATCCTCGACATCACCGGCAATTATGATGGCCGTGTCTCCCTCGACGACGTGAGGGATGTCGACAAGCTCGCCGTGGTCATGGGCCACGAGATCGGTCATGCGCTCGCCCATCACGGTGCCGCACGGATGAGTACCCAGCAGATACTGCAGATCGGCCAGATGGCCATCGCCGTCGGCATGGGCGACATGAGCGCCGGCCAGCAGCAGATGGTGATGCAGGCCTTCGGTGTGGCTGCGCAGGGCGGCTTCCTCGCCTTCTCGCGCGACCATGAGACCCAGGCTGACAAGATCGGCCTCGATCTGCTGGTGCGTGCCTGTTACGACCCGCGCGAGGCTCCCGAACTCTGGGAGCGGATGGGCGAGATTGGCAGAGGCCAGCGTCCGCCGGAGTGGATGAGCACACATCCGGCCTCCGAAACCCGCGCCGAGAATTTCCGCCAGTGGATGCCGGCTGCTATCGCCGAATACGAAGCCCGCTGCGGCCAGCTGCGCTAAACCTCGTCGAGAAGGGCCGGGTAATTGTTTCGGACACTGCCGACCGCATGGCCGATCGGCCAGGCGATCATGTCCTCGTTGGTGAAGGGCTCGAACAGGGGCGTCGGATCGCCCGATGCCGGATCCAGCCACAAGCCATAATGTTCCGGCGACAGGATCACCGGCATGCGGTCATGGATGCCGGCGGTAAAATTGTTGGGTCGTGTTGTCAGGATCGTGAAGGTCTGGATCTCGCAGCCATCAATCAGCGCCGCGTCCCAAAGGCCCGCGAGGCAGAACCAGCGCCGGTTCTTCAGCTTGAAGGCAAACGGCGTCTTGGCCTTTGCGTTCCCAGACCACTCATAATAGCCCGAGACCGGCACCAGGCAGCGCCTGTGCCGGAAGGCGCCACGGAAAACCGGCTTCTCGTGCGCGGTTTCGGACTGTGCGTTGATTGTCGTGAACTTCTTTTCAGACAGCGGTTTGCGCCACCAGGATGGCACCAGCCCCCATTGCATCGCTACCATCTCGCGCGCCCGCGTCACTTCGTTGAGGCGCACAACGGGATGGATCTGCGTCGGCGCGGCATTCCAGGTCGCCTCCGGTGCTTCGACATTTTCCGGCGGCTCGCCCAAAATGTTCAGCGCCGCGTGGTATTCGCCCCAGCTCACGCCTTCACGGAAGAAACGGCCACACATCCCCGGCTTCAAGCGGCCGAGGTGGCCGAAAGTTTCACCCCGACCGCGTTCAGGACGCCAAGCAGCGTTGAAAGCTTAGGGTCCCCGTTCTCGCCGAGTGACTTGTACAATCCTTCCCGCGTAATACCTGCCGCGCGGGCAACTTCTGTCATTCCGATGGCGCGCGAAACATCGTTCAGCGCCTGAACGATGAATTCGGTATCACCTTCTTCGAAAGCGGCCGCGAGATGGGCAGCGCGATCTTCAGGGTGTTTCAGATGGCCCTTAATGTCGAACCTGGATGTCTTCAGCGCCATGTCAAAGTTCCTTCGCCATGTTTCTGGCTTTCGCTATGTCGCGGTCCTTCGATGACTTGTCACCGCCGCAAAACAAGACCGCGATGTCCGTTCCCTGCTGCACCAAGCAAACGCGATATCCGGGACCGTCGTGAACCCGCATTTCGCTCACGCCTTCGCCCGCCGGCGCAACATCGGCAAAATTGCCCATCTCCATCCGGCGGATACGTGCTGCAACCGGGAGGCGCGCATTGTTGTCACGAAGCCTGCCAGGCTACCCGGCGAACCCTTCCGATCGGCGCACCTCGAACATGCGTAATCTATAGTTCACACCTCCCGGAAGGTCAAATGGCTTGTAAACTAAAGATTACAGACAGGCCTGACCGTTTTTCAATGGTGCATCAGTATACGGAGCTATCTCAAGCGATGATCCCGCATTAGCCCTGAAAAACGCTCGAACAGGTAGAAGCTGTCCTGCGGCCCGGGCGAGGCTTCCGGATGGTGCTGCACTGAGATAATCGGCTTGCCGGCCACGGCGAGGCCGGAATTGGTGCCGTCGAACAGCGAGCGATGGCTCTCGGTCACGCCTTCCGGAAGGGTTGCCACATCCACGGTAAAGCCATGATTCATCGAGACGATCTCGACCTTTCCGGTGGCAATATCCCTCACCGGATGGTTTGCGCCGTGATGGCCCTGCGCCATCTTCATCGTCTTTGCGCCCAGGGCGAGAGCGAGTAACTGGTGGCCAAGGCAGATGCCGAGAATCGGGATGCCTGAGGAAATCAGCTCACGGATCATCTCACCGGAGCGTATGAAAGTTGCGGCCGGATCGCCGGGTCCGTTTGAGAACACAACGCCGTCCGGCTTCAGGGCGAGGATGTCTGCTGCTGCCGCGTCTGCGTTGAGCACGGTCGAGCGCGCCCCGGCATTGGCGAGATTGCGCAGGATGTTCTTTTTCACGCCGAAATCGACCACCACAACATGGAATTCGGCCTTGCCCATTGCGGCATGACCTGCAGCGGGCGTCCAGAGGCCCTCAGTATGTTCGAACCGCGCCGCCTGAACGACATCCGCTGCGAGGTCGGCGTGGTCGAGGCCTGGCCAGGCCTGCGCGGCAGCGACCAGCCTGTCGAAATCGATCCTGCCGCCTGGCTGGTGACAGATGGCCGCTTTTGGCATGCCGAGCTCCCGGATCCGCCGGGTCAGCGCCCGCGTGTCGATGCCGTAGAGGCCGATAATGCCCTTTCGGGCGAGCCAGGTGCCGAAAGGCTCTGCCGAGCGCCAGCTCGACGGCGCCGTGATGGGCTCGCGGAAAATTGCCCCGCGCGCCGCGCAGGCTGCTGGCGGCGTGGACTCCTCGTGATCTTCGGGGTTTGCACCGACATTGCCGATATGCGGGAACGTGAACAGCACCAGCTGCTGGGCATAGGAGGGGTCGGTCAGGATCTCCTGATAGCCGGTCATGGCGGTATTGAAGCACAGCTCACCGGTCCGGGTGCCGGCCGCACCGGCTCCGTAGCCTGCAAACAGGGTTCCGTCTGCCAGCGCCAGGGCGCCTGTGGCTGAGTCCATATCTTGATTCTTGCGCATGGACCGAATACCCCTCGCCGCCGGATTGGGATTGACCGAGTGTTAACCTGACTGGCTAAAGCTTGGCAGCTTATTGGGACTGAGTCTGTGCATCGTCAAGCAAGCGGCTGAGGATGCGGGCGTGGAAAGGCATAGGACGGCATGGGCCGCGAAGATGTGTCAGCGTGCATGGGCCTGAGGGCCCGGATCCTGCAGGCACTTAAGGACGAATCGGATCGGGCAGACGACGAGACCAGGCGGGCCACGCTGCGTCTCATCGACTGCGCCATTCGTGACCGGGATGTCTGCGCGCGCGGCCGCGGCGAGGGCGCCGGCTGTCCGGATGAAGATGTCCGCCGGGTGCTCGAGACACTGGTTGCCCAGCGCGAGGCCTCGGCCCGCCAGCATGATAATGAAGGCCGGATCCAGGACGCCATCCGCGAGCGTGAGGAAATCGACATTATCCGCGGCTTCCTGCCGCGCCAGCTCTCGGGCAGGGCCCTGGAGAGTGCGGTCAGGCAGGTCTTGGACGATCTGGGTGCCTCCAAGCTGACCGATCTTGGCCGCTGTGTGACCGCGCTCAAGGAACGCTATCCGGGACTGATCGAGGCCTCCAGCGCCGGTCGGGCGGTCCGTGCGGCGCTGACCCGGACGGGCTGACGGCCATTTTTGCTGTTCGGCCGTTCCGCGCGCGCCTCGTCCGCGTTAGGGTTAGCAGATGATTCAGGGCGTACGTATTCCGGATGGCTTCGTGGAGGAGCTGAAAGCCCGTATCCGGCCCTCGGATGTGATTGGCCGTAAGGTGAAGCTGACAAGGAAGGGCAAGGAATGGGTTGGCCTCTCGCCGTTCACCGCCGAGAAGACACCCAGCTTCTACGTCAATGACCAGAAGCGCATTTTCAAGTGCTTCTCCTCCGGCATGGGCGGCGACGTCATCAATTTCATCATGGAAACGGAGCGCCTCTCCTTCATGGAGGCCGTCGAGAAGCTGGCCGAAGAGGCCGGCATGGCGCTTCCCAAGGCAAGCCCTGCAGCGGCTGAGGCGTATGACCATCGAAAGCGCCTGATTGCAGCCTGCGAGGCGGCTGCCCGCTGGTTTGAGGAGCGGCTGCGCTCCGCCGAGGGCGCCTCTGCGCGCACATACCTCGAGGGTCGCGGCCTGGTTGCCGGCGCCTGGAGCCGCCACCGGCTGGGCTATGCGCCGGATGACTGGCGCCGCACCCGTGCCCACCTGAAAACGGAAGGGTTCTCAGACGAAGAGCTTATCGCGGCCGGCCTGATCCGGGAAAGCGACAAGGGCGCCGAGCCGTTCGACTTTTTCCGTGGCCGCCTGATGTTTCCGATTACCGATTTGCGGGGCGAGGTGATCGCCTTCGGGGGGAGAGCTCTGGCGCCGGATGCCAAGCCGAAATATCTGAACTCAGGCGATACCGCTTTGTTTCACAAGTCGGCCGTGCTCTACCGCTACAGGGCCGCCCGCGAGACGCTGGGGGCCGGCGAGGGTGGCGGCCTGATCGTCTGTGAAGGTTACATGGACGCGATTGCCCTTTCCGAAGCCGGTTTCGGCGAGGCCGTCGCCCCGCTCGGCACCGCGCTGACAGAGGATCAGCTACACCTGATCTGGAAAGCGGGGCCGGAGCCGGTGATGTGTTTCGACGGCGACCGGGCAGGCCTCGGCGCTGCCTACAGGGCGCTGGACCGGGCGCTGCCCTTCGTTGAACCCGGCCGCTCGGTCTTTTTCGTCCTGTTGCCTGACGGCCTGGATCCCGATGACCTGATTCGCGCCCGCGGCGCGGAGGCGATGCGCGAGGAAATCGAGCGCCGACTGCCGCTGTCGGAACTTCTCTGGCGACGGGAACGCGACGCCGAACCGCTCGACACGCCCGAACGTCAGGCTGGTCTCGAAGCCCGGCTGATGGCGGCCTGCGGCCAGATCCGGCATTCCGGGGTCAAGGCCGCCTATGAGCGTGATCTCAGGTCCCGGATGCGCGACCATCTCTGGCAGCTGCGCGACGCAAAGCGCACGGTCAGCGCCCGCCAGGGCCGGTCCGCAACGCGCCAGGCCTCCCCGGAGGGCGAGCCCGCCCAGGCCGAGCTGAGGAAAGGGGCGCCGGCCAAACTGCGTGGCCTCGGCGCTCTGGCGCGGGCGCTCGACAGTCCCTATCTGCTTGCTATCGGCGCCGAGACACTCGCGGCGTGCGCCCTTCCGGACCCCGATGTCTCCAGGATACGCGACGGGCTGCTTGACATGGCAAATGCCGGAAAGCCTATTGACCGAGCCGGGGTGACCGCCCATTTACAGCAGGCTGGGTTTATACGTGCTGCCCGTCTGCTCAAAGAATATCCCGTAACGTCTCAGATAGTGGCCGATGGGCCGGAGGCACGGGAATGGCTGATCGCCCTCGAGCAGTATGTGGCAGCCGGGCGTCCCGGCCATGAAAACCCCGGCTCTGGCATGGATGATGCGGGCGGGGGAGCCTTTACGTCGCCTTCAGCTTGGCGGCGCAGGCACCAGATGGTCGCGGAGCGGCGGGCCCTTAAGGCGCGCATGAACGAAGCAGCAGGCAAGCGCAGCGACAGCTGACGCCAGGGCGATTGGCAACAGGCGTGGGGCGGCAACGAGGCAGGCCCCTCCGCCAGGGAGAAACCGGACGATGGCGACAGCCACAAAGAAGAAGAAAAACACCGCGGGTGATGGTGAGGGAGAAGACGACAAGGAGACCGAAGCCGGCCTTGTCGATTTTAACGCGACAGACGTCAAAAAGGTCCTGAAGCGCGCCCAGAAGCGGGGCTTCATCACTCATGATGAAATCAACCAGCTGCTGCCGGATGCTGACATGAGCTCGGACCAGATCGAGGACGTGATGTCCCAGATCTCCGAGATGGGTATTGCCGTGGTTGAATCGGAGGAAGAGGCCGAGGAGCAGGGTAAGGCCCTGACCAAGCTCGAGGACAAGAAAGTCCTTGCCAAGAAAGGCAATGCGCGCGGCTCTGACCGCACCGACGATCCGGTCCGGATGTACCTGCGCGAGATGGGGGCGGTGGAACTCCTCTCCCGCGAGGGCGAGATCGCGATTGCCAAGCGTATCGAGGCCGGGCGCGATGCGATGATTCGCGGCCTGTGCGAAAGCCCGCTGACCTTCGAAGCGATGATGGTCTGGCGAGACGAGCTGATGAACGAGCGCATCCTGCTGCGCGACCTTATCGACCTTGAGGCCACCTATGGCGCGGAGAACCCGCCGCCGGAGCCGAAAGTGATCGAGGCGAAGGCGCCCGAGCCTGCCCCGCCCGTGAAGGGCAGGAAGCGCCAGAGCCAGGAAGAGATTGACGAAGTCGAAGCCGAACGCCTGCGCCAGCAGCAGCAGGAAGAGGAGGAGGAAGACGACACAGCCGCCATGTCCATGTCGGCGATGGAGGGCGAGCTGCGCGAGGGCGTGCTTGCCAAGCTCGGTGAAATTGCCGAAAGCTTCGGCCGTTTCCGCAAGCTTCAGGACCGGCTGGTCACGCGCCGCCTCGAGGGCAAGGATCTGACGCCGAAGGCGCAGTCTGAGTATGATGAGTTGTCACTGCTCATCGTCGAGAACCTCAAGACGATCCAGATCAACAATGCCCGTATCGAGGCGCTGGTCGAACAGCTCTACGCGATCAACAAGAAGCTTATGGGCCTTGAAGGCAAGCTGATGCGTCTTGCTGACGCGCACGGCGTGCCGCGCAGGGAGTTCCTCGAGAACTATATCGGCTGCGAGCTTGAGCCGAACTGGGCCGAACGTGTCCGAGCGATCTCGGCCAAGTGGAAGCGACTGATCGATGGCAAGGGCGAGGAGATCGAAGCCGTCCGTGCGGAGATCACGGAAATAGCAACCGAGATCGGCATCCCGATCGACGACTTCCGCCGGATCGTTCAGACCGTTCAGAAGGGTGAGCGGGAGGCGCGCATCGCCAAGAAGGAGATGGTGGAAGCCAATCTTCGCCTCGTGATCTCCATCGCCAAGAAATACACCAATCGCGGCCTGCAATTCCTGGATCTTATCCAGGAAGGTAATATCGGCCTGATGAAAGCGGTGGACAAGTTCGAGTACCGCCGCGGCTACAAGTTCTCGACTTATGCCACCTGGTGGATCCGCCAGGCGATCACCCGCTCCATCGCCGACCAGGCCCGTACGATCCGTATCCCGGTGCACATGATCGAGACGATCAACAAGATCATCCGCACCCAGCGCCAGATGCTGCATGAGATCGGCCGCGAGCCGACCCCGGAGGAACTGGCCGAAAAGCTTGGCCTGCCGCTCGAGAAGATCCGTAAGGTCCTGAAGATTGCGAAAGAGCCGATCTCGCTGGAGACCCCGATCGGGGACGACGAGGATTCAAACCTCGGCGATTTCATCGAGGACAAGATGGCGCTGCTCCCCGTGGACGCGGCGATCCAGTCGAACCTGCGCGAGACGACCACCCGCGTCCTCGCCTCGCTCACCCCGCGAGAGGAACGTGTGCTGCGCATGCGTTTTGGCATCGGCATGAACACCGATCACACGCTGGAAGAAGTCGGCCAGCAATTCTCGGTCACCCGCGAACGCATCCGCCAGATCGAGGCGAAGGCGCTGCGTAAGCTGAAACATCCGAGCCGGTCGCGGAAGCTGAGAAGCTTCCTCGATACCTGATCCCAATCCGAAGGGCGGCCCAAAGGCCGCCCTTTTTCGTAAGGTGGGTTGAGCGGAGCGATACCCACCCTCTGGTCGTGTTGGAACAATTCGATTGAGGGTATCGCTCCGCTCAACCCAACCTGCATTCTTGACAGACTTTGTCATAGATCACCATTTCTGCTGAAAAAGTGCCCCGTCATGGCCACGATGAACATCTCCCTGCCGGACCAGATGAAAGCCTGGGTCGAGGCGCAGACCGAGGATGGCAGATACGCCAACGCCTCCGACCTGATCCGCGACCTCATCCGCCGCGAGCAGGTGAAATAGCAAAAGATTGCAGCGCTGAACAAGAAAATCGAGGAAGCCTACGTAAGCGGGTTCACCGGCAAATCGATTGAGCAAGTGATGGCTGATGCCTGGAAGACCGCGCAGTCGTGAAGATCGACTTCTCGCGGGCTGCGGAGGCGGACATCTCGGTAATCAACAGGGATGGAATTCGCCGGTTTGGGCTCCAGCAAGCTGCCCTCTACGCTGCGCAAATGGCGGAAGCTTTTCGGTTGATTGCCGAATTTCTCCTTGCTAGTCCGGCGAAAGCTGGACCGGATATGAACGTTCGGGTCCGTCCATTCGGAGTCACGTGATTCTTTACGAACTTCGCGCGGAGACAGCGTGGATACTGCGTGTCCGCCACGGCCACGAAGACTGGCAGGGAGATTTCTGACACAATGCGCCTCAATCAGGTTACCCTTCCTTGTGCGGATTATGCGGCCAGCGTTGCCTGGTGGCAGCGATTCGGGCTGAAGCTGATCGTCGACTCGCCGCCGAAGTATGCACGTTTCGAATGCCCGGCCGAGGAGGGCCAGGAGCCTTCGACCCTGTCGATCCATCTTGCGGACGCACCGCTGATGGCCGACTGGCCAGCCGTCTATTTCGAAGTGAAGGATGTCTTCATTGAAGTCGGCGCGCGCTGCATGAACGGCATTCACCCACTCGGCGAGCCGGAATGCCAGGAATGGCGCTGGACGGAGGCCTGGTTCCGCGATCCTGCCGGAAACCGTGTTTGTCTTTACACGGCGGGCAAGAACCGCCGGTTTCCGCCCTGGCGGGTGGATGGTGCGAGCGCCTGAAGCCGGACAGGGCTTCTGCTGCCGGTGACCCGTGTCATTCGGGTCCTGCGTTTGGACCAGGGCCCATGGCCATGAGGACTTTCAGGATAGAGCCGTCAGAACGGTATTCCGAAGCCCCCCTTGCGCACTGGACCTGCGGAGCCCCATCCGCTTCCGAGGGCACGCAAAACTTCCCGCATCGCCGGACCCGCGTGAGGGATGGCTCTCACCGCCTTGGGCTCACGCTTGGGAGTGAGAATAACCCTGCCGCGGACCCGGCCGGAACTGAAAGGCAGAAACAGTTGCCCGGCCCACCAAACAGTGGGGGTTCGTAGGTTGGGTTCGTTATCCAAGCCGTCCCTTATGCAACCGGTTCCGCGTTATTCTCACTCAGAGGCCGCCGGTGCGGATATCCTCGGCGGCGGCTTTGCGTTTTACGGCGTCGCGGGGGCGTGGGTGCACTTACCGCCCTGGCGCTTGACGTCTGCCATCGCCTGCCGCCTTAGTTGACGGGCGCGCTGGTGCTGGCTGGCTGAATTGCAACTGAGCAGGCTTACGACGCCCTAGCGTTCTTTCGGGTCGAGCGCGTCGCGCAGGCCGTCGCCGATGAAGTTGAGGCAG
Organism: uncultured Hyphomonas sp.; assembly: GCA_964538945.1. Taxonomy (GTDB): domain Bacteria; phylum Pseudomonadota; class Alphaproteobacteria; order Caulobacterales; family Hyphomonadaceae; genus Hyphomonas. The sequence continues at coordinate 33,094 of CAZIGV010000015.1, read as the reverse complement.
AGCAGGGTGACCGACATGGTGACGGCCGGGGCGATCAGCATCCAGGGCTTGTCTTCCATCATGTCGGCGCCGTCGGCGATCAGGACGCCAAGGGAGGTGAGGGGTTCGTTCACGCCGAGGCCGAGAAAGGACAGGAAGCTCTCGGCGAGGATCACAACCGGGATGGTCAGCGTCACATAGACGGCCACCGGGCCGATGACGTTCGGCAGGATGTGGCGTGTGATGATGCCGGCCTGCGAGACACCCGCGGCGCGGGCGGCCTCGATGAATTCCTTGTTCTTGATCGAGAGGGTCTGGCCGCGGACGATCCGGCTCATGGTCAGCCATTCGATTGCGCCGATGGCGGCAAAGATCAGCACGATGTTGCGCTCGAAGACGGTGAGCAGGAGAATGACGAAGAAGATGAAGGGCAGGGCATAGAGCACGTCGACGATCCGCATCATGAAATTGTCGATGCGCCCGCCCAGATATCCGGCCACCGCGCCCCAGGTCACGCCGATGACCAGGCTGACCACGGTGGCGACGATGCCGACCATCAGCGAGATGCGCAGCCCGATGAGCAGGCGCGCGAAGAGATCGCGCCCCTGCAGGTCCGTGCCGAGGATATGCCAGTTCTCGAGGGTCGGCGGGATGGTGCGCCGGTCAGAGATCGTCTCATGATCATGCACCCAGACCAGCGGGCCGATGGCGGCGACGAGCACGATGATGCCGAACAGGATCATCGAGAAGACCGCCGCCCTGTTGCGCATCAGGCGGGCGCGCGCATCGTCCCACAGCGAGCGCCCGCCCTGGATGGCCTGGGTCACCGCTTCAGCGCGGCCGGTCGGATCAAGGATCGGGGCGAGGCCGGCCATCAGTCGTACTTCACCTTGGGATCAAGTATGGCGTAGAGGATGTCCGCCACGAGATTGAGGAGGATGATGAGCCCGGCATAGACAATGATGGCGCCCATCACGAGCGTGTAGTCGCGGTTCAGCGCGCCGTCGACGAAATAGGAGCCAAGGCCGGGCAGGCCGAAGATCTTCTCGATCACCACTGAACCGGTCATTACACGTGCCATAGCCGGGCCGGCATAGGAGACCAGCGGCAGGAGCGCGGAAGGAAGGGCATGGCGGGTGATCACGTTCCACTCGCTGAGACCCTTGGCCCGGGCGGTGCGGATATGGTTGGCACGCATCGTCTCGATGATCGAGGCGCGCATCAGGCGCGAGATGATCGCCACCTGCGCAAGCGAGAGGGTCAGCACCGGTAGTGTCATGTTGTGCCAGCTCATGCCGATATCCGGATAGGTACCGAGGCCGCCGACGGCAAACAGGCCTGCACCGAGGGCGAGCAGGAGGATGAGGAGCGGGCCGATGACGAAACTGGGTACTGAGATGCCGACCATCGCGATGGCCATGACGCCATAGTCTGCCGCCGAGTTCTGCCTGAGGCCGGCATAGATCCCGAGCGCGGTGCCGATCAGCAGCGAGAGGGCCATGGTCAGGAAGCCGATTGTCAGCGAGACGGGCAGGCCGTCGGCGATCAGGTCGTTCACGCTCTTGCCGAGTGTCTTGTAGGACGGGCCGAAATCGCCCTGCAGCACGCCGCCGACATAGTCGAGGTATTGCTCATGCAAAGGTTTATCGAGGCCAAACTTCTCGGCGATGGCGCGCTCGGTGGCTGGCGGGAGCCTGCGTTCACCGTCAAACGGGCCGCCGGGAGCCGCCCGCATCATCAGGAAGGCGACCGAGATGATCGCCAGCATGGTCGGGATCGCGATCAGCAGCCGCCGGGCCGTATAGCCCCAGGGAATCCGGCGGAAGGCACGTAGGAACATCGACACGGGTGCGAGTGGCCTCTGGTCACGGCAGGTTGATGGGTTCGAACAGCACCGCCCGCTTGGCAGGAGCGTTTATATTCCTTAGCCTGTGACACGCAGTGATCAAGCGACAGGCTGCATTGCAAGGAGACCCCCATGGCCGACATCCGCCGCGTGACGCCAGACTTCGCCGTGGCGCCCCAGCTGACCGAGGAAGATATTGAAGCGGTGGCGAAGGCCGGCTTCAGGACGCTGATTGCAAATCGCCCGGACGGGGAAGGCGGGGTCGACCAGCCGCGCATGGGCCAGATTCGCGCCAGAGCTGAATCCCTCGGCCTGACATTCGCCGCCCTGCCGTTTTCCGGGGCGCCGACGCCTGAAGTGGTCGAGCGGATGAGCCATATCCTGAACGAGGCCCCGCAGCCGGTGCTGGCCTATTGCCGGACGGGGACGCGCTCGATCACGGCCTGGGCCCTCGTGCATGCCGGGCAGGGCGCCGGCGACGACATTATCGAGGCGGCAGCCGGGGCAGGATACGACCTGTCCGGCCTGCGCGCACTGTTGTGAGACCGGGCGGCTGACACAGTCGCGCCGCAGACGGGGTATTGAAGCCGGGCTGAAGTCGTGCAAGGCGTCAGCCCGTTCAGACGAACCGGCCGGCGCGAACGGCAAACCGGGAGCAGAGCATATGTCAGGCCGGATGTGGACCGACGACTTCAAGCTCGACCAGGGCGTGATCCTGGTCAAGAAGACGGGCGCTCGGATCGTGCCGGACATTTCGCTCTTGCACAGCGTGTTCACCTGGTTCTGTTTCTATTTCTTCGTCCAGACCTGGCGCACCTGGCGCCGCCTGACCGGCCACAAGCGACCGACCATCGCCTTTTTCCCCGACAAGCCGCGGCCCTGGTATTTCATCTGGTCGGTGATGCACGTCTCCGGAGCTAAGCTGGTCGAGGATGTTTCAAAGGCCGATCTCGTGATGCAGTTCGATGATTCGACTGAGACCTTGAACGCCCTGCCGGAGGTCAAGGCCGGCGCGCGCCTGATCAACTTCACCTGTAATGACATCTCCAAATCCCGAATCGCGGCTGCGTTTGAGAAGGCCAGCGGCGAGACGCTGTCGGTTGATCCGCTGACCTTTAAGGGGCGGATGGTGGAGAAGTCGGAAGCCAATGCCGCGCATGACGGGCGGGTGATCGAAGGGCCGCTGCCGGGTGCGGTGCCCGGAAAAGTCTATCAGCGCCTGATCGACAATGAGATTCCGGGCGGTCTTGTCGAAGACCTGCGCTGCTGCCTGGTCGGCGGAACACCGATTGTCGTTTTCCGCAAGCGCCGGCCGCTGGAGCGGCGGTTCCTGAATGAGAATGTCCAGGTTCTGCTTGATGAGCCCAGGGCCTGTTACTCGGCCGATGAAATCCGCGTGATCGAGCGCTTCGCGGCTGAAATCGGGCTCGACTGGGGCGGGGTGGATGTCCTACGCGATCGTCAGACGGGCCGGATCTTTATCGTCGATGCGAACAAGACGGATATGGGGCCACCGGTCGCCCTGAAACTCGGGAGCAAGCTGCGGGCAACGCGGCGGATGGCCCGGGCCTTTGCGGAGACGTTCGCGCCGAAGCGGCGTTGACTGGCCCCCGCCTTTCTGATGGAGACAGATCCAGACCATGGCCATCCCTTATGTCCGCGGCATCGCGTTCGAATATGGCCGGGTTGATCAGGTCTCGCCGCTGATCCGCCGCCTGATCGCGAACAATCCGGGTCCGTTCACCTATGTGGGTACCGGGGTATACATCGTCGGGCACGGCGAGGTGGCGGTGATCGATCCGGGCCCGGCGCTGCCGGAGCATTTCGAGGCGCTGAAAGCGGCGCTGAAGGGCGAGCGCGTCACACATGTTCTGGTCACCCACGGACATTCAGACCACTCGCCGCTGGCCGGGCCTCTGGCCGAATGGGCAGGTTGCCGGACCTATGCAGCCAATTGCGGCATCCACACCGCCAAAGATGAACTCGGCAGTCCGGACGACCTGCAATTCACGCCGGACGTGCGCATCGGCGAGGGGGATACGGTTCATGGTCCCGGCTGGACGATCGATGTGATCGAGACGCCCGGTCACACGGCCAATCATCTCTGTTTCGGCCTGCGCGAAGAGAATGCCTGCTTTTCGGGCGATCACATCATGGGATGGTCGACGACCGTGGTTGCGCCGCCGGATGGCAACATGGGCGCCTACATGCGCAGCCTCGAAAAAATCCGCGTCGCCGGCTTCGAGACGCTCTGGCCGACACATGGCGAGGCGGTGCGCGGCAAGGCCTTCGTCAATACCTTCATCACCGAGTATGCCGACCACCGCAAAGCGCGCGAGGCGGCGATCCTGGCTGAGTTGCAGTCCGGTGAAACCTCGATCCCGTCAATGGTGAAACGGATGTATGCCGATGTTGACCAGCGCCTGCACCCGGCCGCCGCGATGAGCGTGCTCGGCCACATGCTCGACCTAATCGAGCGCGGCCTGGTGGCCACACCGGATGCGGCCCCGACGCCGCGTTCGTCGTTCGAGCTGATCAAGGCTCGGGCCTGATCGGTTCAGCTTCTGCTCAACTTGGCGCGTTAAGGCTTTGCAATCCGGCGCGTGTCTGGCAGCAAGAGGCCAGAAATTTCGTTATCCGGGATGATTGAGGCGCAGTCACTTCGCCTCGGACGCCATTTACGATCAGGAGCACGTTACTCATGACCACTCGCCGCACACGTCTCACCTCTTCGGTTCTTGCGGTCGCCGCGCTGGCTCTCGCAGCCTGCGGCGGGGGAGGCGGCAGCGCGGAAAAACCGGGTGATGTGCCGACCCTCCGGCGCGGCATCTCCGCCAAGGTCGACACGCTTGATCCGCACAAGTCTTCCGCCCAGTGGGAGAACATCATCATCGGCGATATGCTGATCGGCCTGACCACCGATGGGCCGGATGGCAAGCCGGTGCCGGGCATGGCGACGAGCTGGGAGGTCGACGCGACCGGAACGGTCTGGACCTTCAGGCTGGGCGATTATGTCTGGTCGGACGGCACACCGGTCACGGCCCATGACTTCGTCTATGCCCTTCGCCGCATCCAGCAACCGGAAATCGCCTCCCAGTACGCCTCGATGCTCTGGCTGATCAGGAATGCCGAAAAGGTGAACGCTGCCGAGTTGCCGCCGGAAGAGCTTGGCGCGCGCGCGATCGATGACAAGACGCTGGAACTGACGCTGGAATATCCGGCGCCCTACCTGCCGGGTCTTCTGACCCATTACACGACCTTCCCGGTGCCGCAGCACATCGTCGAGGCGTTCGGCGACGCCTGGATTGAGCCGGAGAACATCGTCGTCAACGGACCGTACAAGCTCGTCTACTGGCGCACGGGCGACCAGCTCGTGGCCGACAAGAACCCGACCGGTTTTGGCGCCGCCGAGGCCTGTTTCGACAGGGTCGCCTATTTCGAGATCGAGAATGAAGCGGCCTATGAGAACAAGATCGCAGCGGGTGAGCTGGACATCAACAACGTCTTCTCCGGCCCGCGCAAGGCTGAGCTCGAAGCCAAGTTCCCCGGCTGGGTGCGCACCTATCCGGGCCTGCTGACAACCTACTGGTCGTTCAACCAGACCAGGGCGCCTTTTGATGACGCGCGGGTGCGCGAGGCGCTCGCCCTGGCGCTCGACCGTGAGTTCATGGTGCGCAACGTGCTGACACCCGGCTTCGAGCCGGCTTATGCCTTCGTGCCGCCGGGCATCTCGAATTATGATATTGAACGCCCTCAGGTCAGCTGGAAGGACATGCCGCGTCCCGAGCGCCTGGCTGAAGCCAGGCGCCTGCTCGAGGAGGCCGGCTTTGGCCCCGACCGGCCGCTGAAGTTCGAGTTTATCCACCGCTCAACCGGCGACAATCCGAAGGTTGCCCCGGTGGCGCAGCAGAACTGGTCGGAAATCGCGCCCTGGGTTCAGCCGGTCATCGTCAAGCAGGACACCAAGGTGCTTTATGCCCGCCTTCGCCAGACCGACTTTGAAGTCTCCGACGGCGCCTGGCTCGCAGACTTCGATGATCCGATCAATTATCTCTACCTGCTGCAATCGACGACCGGCCAGCAGAACTACGGCAAGTACGCCAACCCCGAATACGATGCGCTCCTGACCCGGTCGAACCAGGAGCAGGACCTCGCCAAGCGGGCGCAACTCTTCGCCGAGGCCGAGAAGCTGATGCTGGAAGACTTCCCGATCACGCCGATGTGGGTACAGGTCACCCAGGCCCTGGTTGACCCGACGCTGACCGGCTGGGTGGACAATGCCAAGGACAACCACCGCTCGCGGTTCCTCTGCCGCGAAGGCATGCAGGCTCCCTGAGCCAGTTTCCCCTGGGGAGGGCCTTTGATGGAACAGGATGCCGAGGCAGCCGGCCTTGCCTCAGCCGGAGGGCTGGCGGGCCCGGCCCATCATCCGGTGGTCAGGGGATCCGACTGCCGCAATTGCGGCGCCCGGATCGGGGAGCGGTTCTGCACCGTATGCGGTCAGCTGGGCGCGGATTTCCAGCGGCCGGTCTGGGATCTGGTGGCCTCCAGCCTGGGCGACATGTTCGCCCTCGACGGGCGTCTCTCGCGATCGCTGCCGATGCTGCTGCTGCGGCCGGGCCGGATGACGCGGGACTATATCGACGGGCGGCGCGCGCGCTTCGTGCCGCCCTTCCGGTTGTTCCTGCTGACCTCGGTGATCTTTTTCCTGACGGTGTTCACGGTGCTGGAGCGCCAGCCCTGGGTCGAGGCGTTCCGCCTTTCGCCGGGCGACGCGTCACCGAGCAGCTTGGTAATGACCGGCGATATCCAGTTCAACATCGGCATCAGCAATGAGGCAGAGCTTGCAGAGCTGCGCCGGCAACTCGAAGCGGAGGGCCTCACTCCGGACGCGCGCGCAGCGCTGGAGGCCGCGCTGGAAGATGCCGAACAATCCGCTTTCCTTGACGCCTTCATCAACCCTGACGGATCGGTTGACCGGGAGCGGCTGCGCCAGTCGGTGACGGACGCGAACCCGGCGCTTTCGCAGGCCGAACTGGCGAGCGCGCTGGCCGGCGCCGAGCAGATTGCGAATGTCTACGAGAACCAGGAGCGTTTCGGCGAGCGGATGAAGGAATGGGCGCCGCGCTTCACGCTGCTGTTCCTGCCGATCTTCTCGCTGCTCCTGGCCGTCTCTTATGCGTGGCACCGCAGACGTTACTTTTATGACCACATCATCACCGGCCTGCATTTCCAGACCTTTGTCTATGTCCTGGGCACGCTGCTGATTCTCGCCAGCGTCGCCCTGCCGGCTTTTGCGCCTTATGCGGCGGCTGCCGGGTTCCTGATAGTTCCGGTCTATCTGTGGCGTATGCTGCGCGTCACTTATGACACCGGCTATCTCCTCGCGGCCCTTCGCACAGGCTTCCTGCTGACGGCCGCAATCGCGGTCCTGACGCTGCTGGCAGCCGGCCTTGTCGTGCTGAGCTTTTTCCTGACGTGAGCCCGCGCCGGGCCGATCAGGTGACGCGGCGGACGCGGATGCCTGCGCCGCTGCCATCGATCACCATCAGGAAGCTGCCCATCGCCGCCTTGCGGATGGTGGCCTGCTTGCCCTTGCGTACCTTGCTGCGCGAAAGCTCCTCGGAATCGACCTGTTCCCAGACCTGGCCGTTCTCGAGCCTGATGGTTGCCCGGCGGGTTACCGGGTTGACGCTGATCGAGGCAATCGCGAGGCTGACTTCTTCCACCGGCTGGCTGGCTGCGCGTTCCCGGGTTTCCCCGCGACGGAAGATCTCATTCAGAGAGGGCAGGGAGAAGCCGAACGAATCGCGCTCGATTTTTTCGACCGCGGCCATATCGACCGTGCGCACCTTGCCGCTGGTTTCCGCCTGCTGCAGGTCAGCGACGGCCTTGTCGAAACAGGCCAGCCGCTCGGCATCATCAGCTTTCGAGGCGCATTGGTAGATAGGATCGGTCGGCCGGGCGGGAGCGGTTTCGGCCACGGCGTCGAAGCGTGTGGTTATCGCAAGGGAAAGTGCCAGCATAGCGGCCACACGATACAGGTTCATGTCATCCTCCGGAGGATAGGGTTGGGCGGATTTCGGTCCGTGTTAGCGCGACCCTTCATCCGATGCACGACCTGCCTGTCAGACGCAACAATGACTGATGCCTTTGTGTCACACTTGCACCAATTCGCCACATTTTCCCGTGACGCGGCATTGACGACCCCGTCACCCATATCGTTACTAAAAATCAAGGTCTGGTCCGTCGGGGCCGGCTTGCCCGTGAGGGGTGGGACTTTTTTTTATATCACATTGGAGGATTCAGGTGAGCGAGAAGAACTGGAAGACACGTCTTCTTACGTCTTCAGTGTTTGCAGGTGCGATGATCGCATCCGCGGCGCTGCCGGCGATTGCGCAGACGGAGACGGAAGATGAGCCGGTAGCAACGACTGCCCCGGCCGCAGCCGAAGACGAGGCGCGCCAGCAAAAAGTGACGGTCACGGGTTCGCGCCTTGCGCTCGCTGACTTCCAGGCGATCAGCCCGGTCACCTCGGTCACGTCCGAAGCGATCGAACTGAACGCGACGCTCACGATCGAGACCCTGCTTAATGAACTGCCGCAGGTTATCCCGGGCAACACGGTCACGTCGAACAATGCCGGCGGTGAAGACTTCGCAACCATCGACCTTCGCGGTCTTGGCCCGCAGCGCACCCTGGTCATCGTTGATGGCGAGCGCGTTCCGGGGTCCTCGACCACGGGTGTGGTCGACCTCAACTCGATCCCGACCGGCCTGATTGACCGGATCGAAGTTGTGACCGGCGGCGCCTCGGCCGTTTACGGTTCCGACGCGATTGCCGGTGTCGTCAACTTCATCCTCAAGGACGACTACGAGGGCGCGCAGATCACGGTCGGCGGCGGCGGCGGCTTTGACGGCAACGCCCAGTACGAGACGGCAGACTTCCTGTTCGGCGGCAACTTCGACAATGGCCGCGGTAACCTCGTGACCTATGCGTCCTATTTCAACCGCGACGGGGTCAAGCAGAGCCAGTACGACTATTCCCGCACCTCGGCAGCCGTCGTTTACGGCTACACGGGCGGTGTTGGCTATGCCGACCAGGCATTCGTCGTCGACAGCCTGGATGACTACAACGCGGCCTTCGCGGCGATGACGGCGCTTGGTTTCACGCCCCGCGTGTTTTCGGGTGGTTCGGCGACCCCTCCCTGGGGCTTTATCTCCAGCAACGCGGCCAACCCGTTCCAGAACCTGTCGACCAACCCGGCGACTGCTGGCCGCTTCGCTGCGGTCGATGCGGACTGTAACCCCGCCACCGCGAACACGGCAGTCAATGGCGGCAGCCTGTCCTTCAACAATTCCGGACAGCTGACCCCTTATTTCGGTTCGGGCGCCTGCCGGATGCCGATCCGCGAGAACGGTTCGTCGCGCTACAACTTCGCGCCGGATAACTTCATCTACCTGCCGGCCGAGCGCTGGGGCATCCAGACCTTCGGTAATTACGACATCACAGACAGCATCCGGATGAAGACCTTCCTGTCCTATGTCCGCAGCGCGGCGCAGGTTCAGCTGGCCGCTACGCCGATCACGGGTCTGTCCATTCCGGTCAGCTCGCCGGCGATTGCGGGCGCTGATGGTATTGTCGGCACTGCAGATGATCCGCACCCCGATCTGTCGGCGGCGCTCAACTCGCGTCCGACCCCCGGAGCGAACTTCACCTATTCCTGGCGCTCCAATGGTATCGGGCCCCGCGCCGGTGAGTTCGTGAACTCCCAGCTGCTTGGCCGCGTCTCCTTCGCCGGTGACATTTCCGAGGACTGGGAATGGAACCTCTCGGCAGGCTGGGGTCAGGGCCGATTCGCCCAGACGCTCCAGAATAACATCAACCGGATCGCACTGCTTCAGGGCGTTGCCGGCTGTGCAAACATCCCTGCAGCCGGCCGTCTCCCGGACTGTGTGAATGTCGACATCTTCGGACCGACGGCGACGACCGCCGCGATGGCGAACTTCATGCGTACGGATGTCCAGGCCAACCAGACGATCGAACAGACGCTGGTCTCCGGCTTCGTGCGCGGTGACCTGTTCAACCTCCCCGCCGGCCCGATTTCGACGGTTGTGGGCTTCGAGTACCGCGATGACAAGGTGAACCTGGTCGTTGACGATGCCCAGCGCCGCGGCGAGATCGCGGGCTTCAACGCCGTTCAGAACATCAATGGAACCCTGGACGTTTACGAAGCTTATGGCGAAGTGAACGTTCCGGTCCTGGCTGATATGTTCCTGGTCGATGAGCTGTCGGTCGAGGCTGGCTACCGCGTCTCGGACTATTCGACGATCGGAAGCGTTGAGTCCTACAAGTACGGTGCCCGCTACGCCCCGGTTGACTGGCTGCGCTTCCGCGCGGTCTATAACAAAGCGGTACGTGCACCGTCCGCTCTGGAAAGCTTCCAGAACGGCGACCAGGGCTTCCCGTCCTACACCGATCCGTGTCGTGCCACGGTGGCTGCGGGCAATGCTGCGCTGACGGCATTCTGCACCACGAACGGCAATATCGGTGGCGGCTTCGTGCCGGTCTCGGTGGCGCCGACCTTCGCTGCTTCCAACTCGCAGGTTCAAGCGTTCGCTTTCGGGAACCCGAACCTCGAGCCGGAGACTGGTGAGACCTTCACGGCAGGCGCCGTGTTCGAGCCTGACTTCCTGCCGTTCGGGCAGCTGCGCATGACGGCGGACTATTTCGACATCGAACTGAGCGATGCGATTGTCTCCCGCGGTGCCCAGACGATCCTGAACTCCTGCTACACCAATCGCGGCGCGACCCCTCAGTCGGCCTTCGACTGCCAGCAGATCGTCCGCGACCCGGCAACCGGTCAGGTCGTCTCGGTCAACACGACCCTAACCAACACGATCGCCGTCACGGAGATCAAGGGTTGGGACGTTCAGGCCGACTATCAGCTGGATCTCGATGAGGTCTTCAAAGGGGCTCCGGGCGCTGTCGGCCTGAACCTCCTTCTGACCCTGACGGATGAGTGGAATACCGGCGGGTTTGATATTGTCGGAACCACCGGTGCCGGCATCGGCGGGGCGACCCCTGACTACAAGACGGTGACCACGGTCGACTACACCCTGGATGACTGGATGTTCCAGCTGCGTCACAATTACGTGCCGCCGCTCGAGCAGCAGTTCTTCACGCCGCAGGATGCACCGGAACTGTCGAACTTCGACGCTTCCGTCTCCTGGGATGTCAATGACCGCTTCCGGGTCGTGGGCACGGTCTCTAACCTGACCGATGAGTTCCCGCCCCAGACCGTGACCGGTACGCTCGATCAGGGCAACACCGACGCAGCGCTCTATGCTCCGTGGGTGATCGGCCGGACCTTCTCGCTCCAGGCCCGCCTGAAGTTCTAAGCGTTCTCAACCTTCAACGGGAGGGGCGGCAGGGTGTCCTGCCGCCCTTTCTTTTTCAACCTGGCGTACGGTGATCTGACGGCAACGGAGCAGGCAGGCCCGGCGCGGGGTCAACGGAAGGCTGCGCAGGAGGATCAGGGTTCAGCCTGGCCGCGCGGCTTGAAAAGATGGTTGCGGAGGGACCGCGGGGCTGCAGGCCGGCAGGTCAGACCGGCGCGCGCAGGCGTCGTTGCGGCGTTACCAGATCGGATTGCCGAGGGCGTCCACAAAGCCCTCCTCTTCCAGCATCCGCCGCATCGGCTCAAGCTCTGCCGCATGCCGGCGCCATGCGCCCACGCCCTGGCTGTTGATCGGCTGGCGGACCTGAGCGCTGGAAGCTGTCGACACGCCGCCTCTGGCCATGTGCGGGCTGAGGCAGTCGGCGTGAAAACTCAGCCCCGTCCGGTCGAGAAGCGCCCTTATCTCGGTCTCAGGATCCGCGATCAGGGCCTCCAGGGTGACTTCAATAAAGCCAGTGCCAAGCTCGCGCCGCCAATGGTCGGTGATCTGCCGGTACAGCCGGTAGGCTGCGACGAGGTCTTCCATCCGGTAGGACCAGAGATAGGAGCCTTCTCCGAAAAGAACCTTATAGGCGCCAAACAGCGAATCCATCGGACCGCGCCGGACATGCACGATCCGGGCCTGCGGAAAGGCGAGACGCATCGGGCCGACCAGGTGATAATTATGCGGCAGCTTTTCGGTGAAGAAGCGAGTTGCGGGCCTGCGGTAATCGAGGCTGCGCAGATAGAGTTTTGCAACTTCCTGCCAGTCAAGGCTGTCCATGGCCTTCAGGCACTGGGTATCAAGTTCACCGAAGCGGCTGAGCCTTGCGCCGTCCCGGATGGCAAGGGAGAAGCCGTGTGTCTCACCCATATCGGTTACATCCGGGTGGGCTGAAAAGATACGCTCCACCAGGGTTGTTCCTGAGCGAGGCAGTCCGATTATGAAAATCGGGACGGGCCCGCCAGCCTCGCCCGGTGGCGTCGCGAGATTTCCGGAAAAGCGCGCGATCAGCGCTTCGGTATAGGCGGTGCGCTCAGCCAGGTCATAAGGAGACAGAGCGTTCAGGATCTCAGCCCCTTCGCTCAGGGCTTTCCATGCGCGGTCGTGCTGGCCGGTATCATTATACTCCTTGTACAACGCATAGAGGAGTTTTGCCCTGTCATCGCGCCCGATGTTCGGTCGTTTGCTGGTCTGCTCCAGATCCGCGATGTGGTTGTGCTCGGATGTCCAGCGTCGACAGTCTGCCAGACTGAAATAGGCGAGCGCAAAATCCGGTGCGGCACGGATAATCTTTTCAAAGGCGGCGACGGCTTCATCGAGTTTGCCCAGATAGCGCAGGGCGAGCGCCTGATTGTAACTTGCGGCGCGGTCAAACCCCAGGCCTGTGACAGCGATGCTGGCATGGCGCAGGCCATCCTCAAACAGCCCTGAGAGGATGTAGGTACTCGACAGGACCTCATGCTGGCGGGGGGAGAGGCGAATATGCGCCTCGAGCAGTCTTGCCAGGTCAACGGCCTCATTGAACCGCCCTCGCCGGGCAAGCACGCGCGAGCGTTCTGCTGCCAGCGCTGAGTGTAACGGATGGGTCACCGGGATTGCGGCAAGGGCGTCTGCGAGCGCGCGGTCATCGTCGGTGCTGCCCATGCGGATCAATGCAGAGCAAAGCAGCAGCCAGGCCTCCGGAAACGATGCGTTCTGGCGCAGCAGGCCCTGGGCGATATCGGCAGCGCCTGGCAGGTCTGCGCGGGCCAGACGCTCACGTCCCGCCTGCAGGCGGCGGACCAGGTCTGCAGAGATCGGGACAGGACGCAGTCCTTGGGGCGGGCTCATGGCGGCCTGTTATCGTGTCCCAGGCAGCAGGTCACTAGCAAAACTTCTTGACGGGACTGGCGCACTTCCGATTATCCCTGTGTTCAGAACCTTCGCATCTAACCGCATCCGGGAGATTTTTATCGTGCAGCTGAAAAAGTTTGGCCTTGCCGTTGCGGCCGTCATCCTGTCCATGTCGGTAAGTGACAGAGCGCTGATGGCGGCCCATGGGCAGGCCGCGCGCGCCGGCACGGAGATTTTTGTCGGCTATGAGACCTTCCGTTCGGCGACCTTGTCGCCGGATGGCAAAACGGTCGCCGGTATCCTGCGGGACGAGGCGGGCGACATGCTCATCGTGCACAACCGCGAGACGCGAACGACGCGGCCCATCCAGCGGGCGCGTGCCGACCAGAACCTCGAGCTCACCTTCGTTCAGTTCAAGGGTAATGACCGGTTGCTGTTCGGCCTGCAGCAGAAATTCCAGATTGTCGAAGGTAAAGGCACCTCACGCAGCAAGCGCGGCAAGCCGAGCGATGATCTCGGCTTTTCCTATACCAGCCGGGTGCTCTCGAGTGATCTTTCAGGCGGCGACCTGAAGTCTCTTTATGATCCCTCATCGGAGCAGGGTTTTCCGCGCTGGGTGAGCGCCAGCATTGAAGACATTCTTGCCGATGACCCGGATCATGTCCTGTTGCAGACGCCGTCGACCGGGGGCTCGCAGCTGCGCAAGGTGAACATCCAGACCGCCAGGTCAGAGATCCTGGATACGGGGAGTTCCAGCACGATCAACTGGGTGCTTGATTCTGAGCTGAGGCCCGTGCTTCGTGAGGACGGTGTGTCGGGCGGCAAGGGAACAGCCTGGAGCCGGCGCGACAGCAATGGCCGGTGGGTCGAGATTGTCAGGTTCCGCGGCGAAGACCGTGCCAATGGCGCTCCTGATTTTCAGGGGCTGGGCCGGGGCCCGCGCCCCGGGACGGCGATCGTCAGTGGCCGGCCGGCCGGGCGCGATACCAACGGGCTCTATGTCTATGACGCCCTGACCGGAGCTTATGCCGAGACGGTTTTCGAGCATGAACTGTTTGACGTCTTCAGCGTGATGCGTGATCCGGCCACGGCGAAAATCGTGGCCGCCTGTTATGAGGGCTTTCAGTGGGAATGCATCCCGTCAGACCCGGTGCTTGCCAGTCACTGGCTGGCGATAGAGGAGGCGATCGGTAAGGACAATAACGTGCGACTCGCCAGCGGCGGCAGCCTTACCGGGTCCATGCTCCTGATGGTCGATGGCCCGGCCGAGCCGGGCGCCTATTATATCTATGACACCAAGGCCAGGGCGCTCGAGCGGTTCCAGTCGACGCGCACGGATGTTGACCCTGTCCTGATGCCGTCAAAGGAAATATTCGATTATGTTGCCGCGGACGGCACCGAAATGTGGGGTTATCTCTGGCTGCCGCCCGGTGCGAACCGGGAGACCCGAAATCTTCCGATGATCGTTCTGCCGCATGGCGGCCCTGAGGCCCGCGATACCTGGGGCGGGGATCCGATGGCAGGCTACTGGTCCGCGCAGGGCTATCTTGTTTTCCAGCCCCACTTCCGGGGCGGTGCGGGCACTGGCCGCAAATGGGTCGAGGCCGGTCATGGCCAGTGGGGCCAGCTGATCCAGGAAGACATCAATGACGGAACGCGGGCCGTCATTGCTGCCGGAATTGCGGATGCCGGCCGGGTGTGCGTCGCGGGCTGGTCGCATGGCGGCTATGTAGCCTTCACCGCCAGCTTCCGCGATGTCGATCTTTACAAGTGTTCACTGGCGGGTGCCGGGGTGTCGGACCTTCGCGCCATGCTGCAATGGGTGCGCAAGGAGCAGGGCGGCACGCAGAGCATTTCCTACAAGTACTGGAATGACGCGATCGGCGACTACAGCCAGGACGCCTCGAAGCTTGACCGGTATTCGGCGAACCAGAATGCCGAGAAGGTGGGCATGCCGCTGCTGATCGTGCATGGCGAGCTGGACTCAACCGTGCCGATTGAGCAGTCAGAAATGATGGCCGCGTCATTGAAAAAGGCCGGCAAGCCGCATGAGTTCATCGAACTCAAAGGCATGGATCATTACCTGCGCCGGGACCAGGGAGATGACTGGACGATCATTCTGACGAAGGGCAAGGCGTTCTTCGACAAGCATATCGGGCCAGGCTGGGTTGCCGGCGAGGCCCCCTGATGCGGGCAGGGATCTTCAATCCGGGATGAGGTCAAAGGCGACGCTGATGCGCTCGGCGTCTTCGCTGAAGGCATTTACCCCGTGCCAAATGAAGGATGGAAACAGAACAAGCCGTCCGGGCCTCGGGCATACGGATCTCTCTGGTGAAATACCGGAGACCGGAAAAAAAGGGGCGCCGAAGGTGATCCAGCCCTCCCGGGAATTGCTCTCGGCGTGGATGCTTTGAGGTACGACCACGTAGAAGGCGCTCGAGATCCAGCCTTCGGGGTGGATATGGTTGACATGGCTGCCACCCTTGACGAGGCGTACGGACCAGCAGCCCTGCATACGCCAGCGGCCTGAGTTGCGGGCGAGGAAAGGGTGCTCCGGGTCCCGGCCCAGAGAGGCGATGTACTGGTTAATGGGGACCTTCAGCGCAGCAAAGAGCTTCTCGATCAACGGGTCTTGCGGGACATCGGGGTTGAGCTGGAGTTGCGAGCCGCCGCGCAGGGACTGGTCGAGCGGGTGGTTCGTGAACCCATGCAGTTCCCGCAGCCGGCCCGCGAGCGCCGCAATGAAGTCCTCGGTGGACTGAAAGCCGTCCGGCGGGGGCAAATCGAAGGTCTGCACGAACCGGTCATAATCATAGGTCTGCAGGTAGCTCACATCGTTGGCGGCGCGGCGTGCGACGGCATCAATGGCGATCCATTCCTGATCCAGTGGGTCAAGGATGCGTCCCCAATCGGAATGCAGGCGGGCATCGTTTACGGCGCCCGCAGACAGCAGCACGCAGGCGGCATTGCGGCGCACCCATTCCAGGCGCGGCGCCTGGGCCGATGACAGGCGTGCAAGGTCTGCCGCCTCTGTATGACGGCCGAGGGCGGAGAGGAGGAGGGCGGCGGCGCTCGCGAGCACCGGCGAGGAGGCCGCAGGTCCGAGCCGCTCAAGGCGCACAAGTGCCTCTTCATGCCGACCTGCCCGGCGCAGCAGATCTGCAGCCGCAAGGCCGAGCGACAGGTCGGCAGGATTTGCGTCCGACGCTGCGATCAGGGGGACCGCGAAAGTTTCCGTATCCCCTTCCATCCAGGCGATCATGGCGAGCGCCCGGTGCAGGCCTGCATCTGCAGGAAATCGTGCGAGGGCGGAGGAAAGAAGCTGGCGGGCATCCGCCGTGCGCCCGGAGCCGACGAGGGCGCCGGCGTGCAGCTCGATTGCGGGTGCAAAGTCGGTAAACCGCTTGAAGATTGCCTCTGCCTCGCTCCACCTGCCGCCATGTCCGAGACCGGCGGCGCGCACGAGCGCCATATTGCGGCTGGAGGGGTTGGCCTTCAGGGCCTGCGCCGCCGCCTCGGCGGCGTCCTTCCAGCGGCCGGACTGGCGCAGCGCGTCGGCTTTCAATGACCAGAACTCGAAGCCCTGCCGGGCGGAGGACGGCAGGCTGACCAGCGCGGCAAGCGCCGCTGGGGGCCTGCCCGACTGGATCAGCAGACGTGCACGGCGCAGGGCCAGTCGCGGCACCTGTGCTGCGCCGGCCAGCTGCAGGGCCTGCGCGGCCTCAAAGGCGTAGCCCTGGGCGAGGCGCGCCTCGCTGATCGCTTCCCAGATGCGCGCCCGGCCGGGGCCGGCGGGGGCCGCCGCCAGAGCGGACAAAAGCCCGGCTTCTGCGCCGGCAGCATCGCCTGCCTTGAGACGGGCCAGGGCGCGCAGTTCGGGGGGGGCGGACGGTTCCATTCTGCCAGTCTATCGTGCTTCAGCCGGCGCGCCAGCGGGCAAGGCGCGCGGCGAGCGGCCGGCGGTTGCGGGCGGCCCTGGGGATCGCCGTTTCCCCGTCCTGCAGGGCGCTGCAGATAGGCGGCATTTCGCCGGGCAGCGCCTGGAGACGGCGCGGCGGGCGGGGCGGTCAGGCCTGCGCCTCGAAACGAGGACCCTTCCCCGCTGCGCCGCGGTAAGACCGGCCGCGCGTGCGCCCTCAACCCTGGCGCCGGGGAGGGTTGCGTCTTCGACCTGATCTGAACTAGCTTCGGGCGGTCATGAGGGGATACGGAGAATGACGCCTGCAATCTTGAATCGACTGAATAAGGTGCCCGGAGCGGCTATGGTCTTTGCGCTCGCCCTGGCGGGTTGCGCTTCGACGCCCGCCAGCCCGGATGCGGGGCCCCAGCCGGGCTGGCTGAAGCTTGAGCAGGTTGAAAAGCGCTTTGCCATCTTCACCTATCTGCCGGCCGCGCCGAAAGTCGGCGAGACGGCGACGTTCCGTCTGGTCTATGTCTATATGCCTGGTACGGTGCAGTATGAAGGCTCCGATGTCGGCTGGCAGGAATATCCCGAGATTACGGTCAATTGCGAGGCAGACACCGCGCGCCTCGGTCTGCGTACACGCTATGCGCCGGATGGCGGTGTGATGATGACGGACACCAATGACGACGTCTCGCCGATCTTCGGGCCGTCCATCCGAAAGGCGGCGGATATGAGCTGCAAGGGCGAGGCATTGCCTCAGCCGGTGCAGATCAAGGACGGGTCGGACTGGATCGCGAGGGCGCGCGTGCACATCGCTGCGACAGAGCCCTGAGCCCGCGTCTTCACGGCTTGGAACGCCAGCGCGCATACAGCGCCGTCGGCAGGAGACGCGCGCAGCCCTGCTGCGGCAGGGCCATCTCGCCTTGTTCCATCACGCCGCCAAGAGACGAGAGCCGGTCAGCCAGGGTCTGGGCAAGGGCGAGGTAGGAGAGGCGCACGGCATAGGCGGTGGCGATAACGAAGAGCGGGCGGTCGCTGAGGAGGGCCTGCACGCCGTCGAGCAGTGCGGGCAGGTCTTCCTCGAAACGCCAGGTCTCATTCTGGGTACCCCGGCCGAATTTGGGCGGATCGAGGATGACCGCGTCATACCTGCTGGCGCGCCGCTGCTCGCGGGCGACGAACTTCATCGCGTCATCGGCGATCCAGCGGATGGTCTGCCCGTCGAGGCCCGAGAGCGCCTGGTTCTCCTTGCCATAGCCGTTGGATTTCGGGCTTGCATCCAGGTGGACCACCTCGGCCCCGGCCGCCGCGCAGGCAAGCGACATCATCCCGGTATATCCGAACAGGTTGAGCACTTTCACCGGTCGGCGGGCGGCCCGGATCTGTGCCTGCGCAAATCTCCAGTGTACGGAGTGTTCCTGGAAGAGGCCCATGTGCCGGAAGGCGGTACGGCGCGCCGTGAAGGTCAGCCCGTTCCAGCGCATCGGCCAGGCCTCTGCGGCGCGCGGCGAGAGGATTTCCCATTGGCCGGCGCCGTCCTCGTCGGCGCCCTTGGCGGCAAAGCGGGCATCGGCTTTCCAGCTCTGTACGGGTCTTGCCGGGTTCCAGAAGGCCTGCGGGTCTGGCCGGATCACGGTCTGGCTGCCGAAGCGTTCGAATTTCTGGAGGTGGCCGCTGTCGAGAAGGGCATAGTCTTCCCAGTCATCGGCGACGAGCAGGCGGGTCTCGGTCTTCATGCGGCATAGCCCCGCTGGCGCCAGGCCTCGTAGATCATGATCGCGCTCGCCTGGGCGAGGTTCAGGCTGTCGGCGCCGCCCCGCATGGGGATGAGGCAGAGATGGTCGCACGCCGCTTCGATGTCGGCCGGAAGGCCTGCCTGCTCATTGCCCATGAGGATAACGCCAGGTCCGGTGAACGGCGCTGCGTCATGGCGCATCGCGGCGTTGACGCTGGCCGCCGTCAGGCTCAGGCCCCGGCTGCGCCGCCAGGTGTCGAAGGCGGAAAAGCCGGCGCTTGCGAAGGGCATGTCGAACAGCGAACCCATCGAGGCGCGCACGGCCTCGAAGCTGTAGGGGTCGCAACATGTGCCAATCAGGATCACCCCGCTGGCCCCGGCGCAGTCGGCCGTGCGCAGGATTGTGCCAAGGTTGCCGGGGTCGCGCACTTCGTAGAGCGCCAGAAAGAGCGGTGGCCCGGCTTTGGGAGCTGGCAGGTCGCCCGGGGAAAGGCAGCGCTGGCGGAAGGCGGCCACGACGCTTTGCGCATTGTCTTTCTGGGTGATCCGGGACATCAGCCGTTCGGGCGCCAGAACCACGCGGGCGCCGGCCGTCTGCGCGCTGCGGGCAAGCGCGGCGATCTGCGGCCGGTCGGCCATGTCTGCCGCAATCACGACCGTCTCCGCCTGCCAGCCGCGGGCGAGGCCCTGGCCGACGATGCGGGCGCCTTCGGCCAGGAACAGGCCCGTTTCGGCACGTTCCTTCTTCCGCTCCAGGCTTCTGAGGGTCTTGATCAGCGGGTTTGAAGGGCTGGTGACGGTTTCTGGCGGGCTTTTCATGGGGCGGTGTGCCTGTGGCCTCAGTCTTGCGATGCGTTAACGGATAGGGCATCCGAAGGAGCAGGGACAATGGTTTCGGGAGGTCAGCGACGTGGTGCGCCTGCTTGACTACCTGACGGGTGTCGCAGCTCTGTTTGCATTGCCCTTTATCGCGTGGTGGGGCGTGAACCAATCCCCCCAGAGCGCGCAGAGGCTCGAGGCCCGCCTGCAGGTCAGGGCGCTGGCCGCGCTGCAGGCCGCCGGAATCGACTGGGCTGGCGTCGGGATGGATGGCCAGATGGCGATCCTGACCGGCGCGGCGCCGTCCGAAGACGCGGTGACCGAGGCCGCCCGGATTGTCCTGCGCAGCAGCGGACCGGGCGGATTGATCCTCGGCGGCGTATCGCAGGTCCGGAGCGAGGCGGTTCAGGCGCCGCCCGTCCGGCCCTATCTGTGGACCGCAGAGACATCCTCTGGCGGCGGGCTCGTGCTGGCCGGTCATGTCCCCTCCGGGGCCGTGCGGGCGCAGCTCATTCTTGAGGCCGAGGCGATAGCTCGCGGCCCCGTGGAGGACCGGATGGTGCTGGCCTCCGGCGCCCCGGCCGGCAACTGGCAGGGCATTGCGCGCCTTGCCCTGGCTGAACTTGGCAGGCTGGATGAGGGGCGCGCACAGCTTTCGGACCATGTGCTCACCCTGCACGGCATTGCGATCGATGACGGCCTGCGGGTGCGGGTCACCCGCGCCATCAGCGGTGTTGCCGCGCCGTTCGAAGGCGTTGCGCTGGTTCGGGGAATCCCGCTCTGGTCGGCCAGCTGGATCGGTGGCGAGCTTGTCTTGTCCGGCGCCATACCGACAGAGGCGGACCGGCGCGCGCTGGTGTCGCTCGCCCGCCGCGAATCCGGACGTGAGGTGCGCGACGAGATGGTTGTCACCGAGGCGCCCGTCAGCGGCTGGGTTGGCGCGGCCCGGGCCGGCCTTGCGCATTTTGCCAGGTTTTCGGCCGGCTTTATGGCGTTTGACCCGGCGACCCGTGCCTTCACCTTTGAAGGGCAGGCGCCGGCCAGCACGCTTCAGTTCCTGAGTGAGGACATGGCGGGCTTCGAAGGCCGCTGGCGTGTTGTCATGGTCGCGACGCCGCAGGCAGGCCAGGCGACGCCTGCCCTTGCCGTCCCGGCGCCTGCGGGTGAGGGGAGGTCCTGCGCCGGGCGGATCAATGCCCAGCTTGCGAGTGGCAAGGTGGGCTTCGAGCCGGGGAGTGCGGCGTTCCGGCGAAGCGGCGGGGCGGCTCTGGATGCCTTCGCCGCTGAGGTTGCGGCCTGTCCGCCCAGACAGGAACTTGAACTCCTGGTGCAGGATGATGCGCTTGCGCTGGCGCGCGCGGGGGCGCTGGCAGACTATCTCCGGCGCGCCGGACTCGCACGCCCGCGGCTTGCTGTAATCGGCTATGGCCCAGCCGAGGCGGACCGGGGTATGGACACAGGCGCGGCCGCCGTTTCAGACCGGCCGTCCGAATTCACCGTACGGGAGCAGAGCGCAGAATGGCCTGGCTGATGACGCATATGTGGATCGTCGTTGCGGCAACCGGCACGGCTGCCGCGCTGGTCGGATGGTCGGTTCGCGGAGTGCTGCTGTCGGGCAAGATGCGCCGCGCCGTGGTCGAGCGCGACATGGTGAAGGTTGAGCTCAGCAACTCGAAAGACGAAGTCGAAAAGCTGTTCGCTGAGATCCGCAAGCTGCAGACGGGCGAAGCGCATCCGGCCGCTCCGGCGGTGGACCCGATCCTCACCCGTAAGGTGGACTCCCTGACGGCCGAACTTGCGCGCAAATCAGCAGAAATCGATGCTCTGAAAACGGCCGCGGCAACCGCCGGGGGGGCGGCGCCTGGCGCTGCGACCGTCCCGGCCGGACCGGCAGAAGAAGAGACCCTCGCCTGGCGCAATCGCCACCTGGAGAGCCGGGTTGCCTATCTTGAGGCTGAGCTTGCCAAGGCGCCTGCGCCCGCAGCCGTCGCTGAACCGGCGCCGGCCGCCGCGGTGCCGGTCGAGACAGCCAGGCGGGATTGGGAGCGCCAGTACCTGCGCACGCGGGTTGACGCCCTGCAGGCAGAACTCTGCGCCGTACCGCCGCTGCCAGCGGCCGCCGCCGCGCCTGCCGCGCCCGGTCCGGTTGCCGCTGCGCCGGCGACAGCGCCGCCGGTCGAGGAGGAGATCGCGCGCCTGCGCTGGCGCGTGCGCTTCCTCGAAGGGCGCCTTGCCTATTTTGAAGGCGATGGCGCAGCCCCCGCGCCGGCCGGGCAGGCCGAAGAGGTCGCCGCGCCCGGGCCGGCGCCGCGGGCTGCAGATGCCATTCTCGGTCAGCTTCAGGCCGCCGACGAGCGCGCCGGGGCAGACGTGCAGGATCCGCAGCTGCATGTCCGCCCCATGGCTCTGGAAAGGCCTGTTGAGGGTGCGCCGGACGACCTCACGCTGATTGGCGGGATCGGCCCGAAGATCCAGGAGGTTCTGAATTCTCTGGGCATCTGGCACTTTGACCAGATTGCGGTCTGGACGCCGGAAAACATTGCCTGGGTCGACGCGTATCTGAGCTTTGCCGGACGGATCGTGCGTGAGGGCTGGGTCGAGCAGGCCCGCGTGCTCGCCGGCGAAACCGCCGAGGCCTGAAGTCGCGAAGGCGTTCATAGCCTGTTCAGGGCTGACCTGGCAGCATACGCGGATGCGGCGGATTGTTTGCTTTTCGTCTGGCGCGCATTAGGCTCGGCGCATCGGCCGGGCAGAGGAGACAGACCCGCATGTCGCGAGATATCGAATTTGGTGAAACCTTCGACGGCGGGTTGCTCGCCTCTGCCCCGCGCGTGCGCCTTTCCCGGCGCGGGATCATCATGGGTCTCGCGGCGGGCAGTGTGTTTCCCTTTGTTTCCGGGTGCGCAACCAATGCAGCGACGGGCGAAAACCAGCTGCTCCTGTTCGGTGATGACCAGATTGCCAGTATGGCGACAGCGGCCTGGAGCGACCTGAAGGCCCAAACGCCCCAGACCTCGAACACGCGCCTCAAGGGCCGCATCCTGAACATCTGGGACCGTACCATCCAGGGCGCGGTCAAGCTGGGCCACATCAATCCGAATGCGCCCTGGGATGTTGCTGTTTTTGATACCGATGATGTCAATGCCTTCGTGATGCCGGGCAACCGGGTTGGTGTTTACCGGGGCATCACCGAGCTGACGGAGAATGATGATCAGATCTCTTCCGTGCTCGGGCACGAGACCGGACACGTCGTCGGCAAGCACGCGGCCGAGCGGATGTCGGTTTCGACGGCGGCCCAGATCGGTCTGATGGCCGGACAGATTGCCGTTGCCTCCTCGGAGGAGCTGTCGAAGTACGGCGCCGCGATCGGCGCCCTCGGCGGCGCCGCCCTGCAGTTCGGCGTGATCCTGCCGTATAGCCGCAGGCATGAACTGCAGGCCGACAAGCTCGGCGTCGATTACATGCACAATGCGGGCTATGACGTGAAACAGTCGGTCCGCCTCTGGGAGCTGATGGAAGCCCAGTCGAAAGGCCAGCGCCCGCCCGAATTCATGTCGACGCACCCTGATCCGCTGCGCCGGGCAGAAGAGCTGCGCACCTATATCAATGCCCGGGGCTATGCCCTGATCTAGGCAGCCGGGTCCCGGAAGGCCGGAGCCCGCGCGGCTGGGCTGCGCCTGCTTTTTCGCGGGCGCGCTTGACCGGGCGGGGGCTTTCAGTCATACGCGCCGCTTCCGCGGGAGGCTGCCAGCCGCACCGAGGAGCCTCGATATCAACCGGGCGGATCGAAAGACTACCGCCCCTTCGCCAACGTTGTGAGGACAGAATGGCTAAGAAACTGCTGGGGCAGATCAAGCTCCAGATCCCGGCCGGCAAGGCCGCCCCCGCACCGCCCGTCGGCCCCGCACTGGGCCAGCGCGGCATCAACATCATGGAATTCTGCAAGGCGTTCAACGCCCGGACCCAGAACCTCGAGCAGGGTCTGCCGATCCCGGTGGTGATTGAATACTATCAGGACAAGTCGTTCACCTTCGTGACCAAGACGCCGCCGGCCTCGGTGCTGCTGAAGAAGGCTGCCGGCCTGAAACTTGGCAAGAAGCCGGCCTCGGGCGCCAAGAAGCCGGGCCACGAGTCGACCGGCAAGGTCACCATGGCTCAGGTCCGGGAGATCGCGCAGGTCAAGATGAATGACCTCAACGCCAACGATCTCGACGCGGCCGCAAAAATCATCGCTGGCTCCGCCCGCGCCATGGGCCTTCGGGTTGAGGAGTAATCAGCATGGCTAAAGGAAAACGTACCCGCGCCATCGAGAAGACGATCGACGTCACGAAGGCCTACTCGATCTCTGAAGCCGTGAAGCTGGTGAAATCGAACGCCAAGGCGAAATTCGATGAAACCATCGAGATCGCCGTCAATCTCGGCGTCGACCCGAAATATGCCGACCAGCAGGTCCGCTCGGTCGTCAGCCTCCCGGCCGGCACCGGCAAGAACATTCGTGTTGCCGTCTTTGCCAAGGACAAGAAGGCCGAGGAAGCCCGCGCCGCCGGCGCCGAAGTCGTCGGCGCCGAAGACCTTTTCGAAAAGGTGAATGGCGGCTTCATGGACTTTGACCGCGTCATTGCGACGCCGGACATGATGGGTCTTGTCGGCCGTCTCGGAAAGGTGCTCGGCCCGCGCGGCCTGATGCCGAACCCGAAAGTCGGCACGGTCACGCCGAACGTTGCCCAGGCTGTCAAG
This sequence comes from uncultured Hyphomonas sp., assembly GCA_964538945.1. Taxonomy (GTDB): domain Bacteria; phylum Pseudomonadota; class Alphaproteobacteria; order Caulobacterales; family Hyphomonadaceae; genus Hyphomonas. The sequence continues at coordinate 8,800 of CAZIGV010000015.1, read as the reverse complement.
GATGCCAAAGGCGGCGCCATCGAGTTCAAGGTTGAGAAAGCGGGCATCGTGCATGCCGGCATCGGCAAGGCCTCGTTCGCCGAAGCCGACATCGAGAAGAACGTGACAGCCTTTCTGTCCGCCCTGGCCAAGGCCCGCCCGGCAGGGGCCAAGGGCACGTTCATTCGCAAGATCTCGCTTTCCTCCACGATGGGCGCCGGCGTGTCGATCGATCTGGCTGAAGCCAAGGTCTGATCCCTACAGGCCGATCAGCCTCAAGTTCAAAGCCCGGCCCCCGCACTTTCGGGGGCCGGGTTTTTTCGCTTTTAGGCTTGTGTACGCGCTTGACGACATTTATGTAAGTACGCGATCGACGACTTTTATAAATGCGCGCGATCGGCGACATGACTTCTAGGATACTAGGGTCTCAAGACCCAAAGGGCTGAAAGAATGAAGGCACACCTTCGCACGCCTGCCGACATTGGTACGGCGATAAGAGCCTGCCGGGAAGCTAGGGGACTCAATCAAGCGGAACTGGCCAGACTGGCCGGCGTAGGCCGGCAATGGTTGATCCAGATGGAGAAAGGCAAACCCACTGTTCAAATCGAGCCGATACTCAAGACATTCGAGGCACTGAACTTGAAGCTCATGGCGTTGAACGAAGTTGAGCGAGAACAGGAGAATAGCCTGTCAGCAAATTCGATCACGGCTGACATCAACAGCGTAATTGAAATCTTAGTTGAAAATGGCCAGCGCAAGTGACCGAACTCATCGCGATACTTGATGGGGTGGAAGTCGGACGCATCCATCAGAATGCGGGACGCCTGAAATTCCGCTATTGCGAGAGATGGCAGGCGCTGCAGGGAGCCTATCCGATCTCAACGGCCATGCCGTTGTTGATCCAGGATCACAGCCACGCCAAAATTGAAGCCTTTCTATGGGGCCTGCTTCCCGACAACGAGCTGGCTTTGAGCCGATGGGGGCAGCATTTCCAGGTATCGCCTCGCAATCCCTTTGCACTGCTTTCAAATGTGGGGGAGGACTGCGCGGGAGCAATACAATTTGTACTGCCGGAGAAACGCGATCAGCTGATGGGGGCAACCGCTTCCGAGGATGTGGAGTGGCTCGACGAAAGCGCAATTTCCGAAAGACTCAGGCTTCTGAAGAACGATGCCGGAGCAGGGCGCATAGCGCGTGATAAAGGCCAGTTCAGCCTGGCGGGCGCCCAGCCGAAGACGGCGTTTCTCCGAGACGAATCGAGAGATCGGTGGGGTGTACCGAGTGGCCGGACGCCAACGACGCATATATTCAAACCACCGACGGGTGAGTTTGAGGGCTTTGCGGAGAACGAACATCTGTGTCTGGCTGTCGCACAGCAGGTGGGTCTGGCTGCTGCCAGTTCAGAAATACTCACCTTCGGGGATCAAATCGCTATTGTGGTTAAGCGTTACGACCGGCGAAGACATGATCAGACAAACAAAGTAAGCCGGATCCATCAGGAAGATTTCTGTCAGGCCCTGAGTGTGCCGCCAACGAAAAAGTACCAGAATCAGGGCGGGCCAAGTCCCCTGAACATTTTGCAGCATCTTCGCTCGCATATTCCGGCAGCAGTCGAACGCGAGTCTGATGTGATAAGATTTTGCGATGCGCTGATTTTCAACTGGCTCATCGTCGGAAGCGACGCGCATGCCAAAAACTACTCCATTCTGATCGGCGCAGAAGGCCGCGTCAGACTCGCGCCTCTATATGACGTAATCAGTTTGCTGCCTTATGGAGATCAAAATCCCTTGCGAGCCAAACTCGCAATGAAGATTGGGGATGAGTACGCTGTCGATAAGATCACCAACGCCGAATGGGCCAAATTCTCGGCTTCAGCGCGGGTGTCCAAGGATAAATTGTTTGAGCGCATCAAAGAGTTATCCCGGGCGCTCCCGGATGCTTTCGCCCAGCAGGCGGCACGCATGCGTTCGAAGGGATGGGATCATGCTATCCTTGACGTGATCAAGGATGCGGTTGCAGAGCGCTGCGCACGTGCCTTCCGCTCAACGTGAACACGCCGGGTTAGCCCACACCCAGCGGGATCGCCTTTTTCTGGTGATGGGGCTTGCGGGTGCGCTGAAAAACCGTTAATGGCCGCCCCTTGACGGGAGTTCGCCGATATATTCGGAGGGCTCCCGTTTCCTGTCACAGACCATAGGCCATTCCCTGACCGGAATGCCAAGGGCCGCCGGGCCACCTATGCAGACGGGGTGAGGCATCGATACGGTTCGGAATCTTCTGGATTTTTCCAGAAAAGGCGGGCTGGACAGGCCAATCCCTGGGCAGGCGCTGGAGGCCGGAAGGCTGAAGGCGAACACCTAGGGCGGCCGGATGGTCCGGACGCCTCAATGGAGACCCGCAATGGACAAAGCTGGAAAAAGCGCGGCTCTCGGCTCCCTGAAAGGGGTGTTCGAGCAGTCGGGCGTGGTCGTCGTGACCCATTATACCGGTCTGACCGTGGCGGAAATGACGAAGCTGCGTGGCCTGCTCCGCAAGGACGGCGCGCACTTCAAAGTGGTCAAGAACCGCCTGGCGAAAATCGCGCTGGGCGGGGCGGGCGGCGAGAAGGCTGCAGAACTCTTCCAGGGTCCTGTCGCCATCGCCTACTCTGCCGATCCGGTGGCAGCGGCGAAAGCGGCTGACGAGTTTTCGAAAGAAAATGCGAAACTCGTGATCATCGGCGCGGTCATGGGTGAGCAGGTGCTTGACGCCAAAGGCGTTGAAGCCCTCGCAAAGCTGCCCTCACTCGACCAGCTGCGTGGCAAGCTCATCGGCCTTCTGCAGGCTCCGGCGACGAAAGTCGCGGGCGTCATCCAGGCGCCGGCGTCGCAACTTGCCCGCGTGGTGTCCGCCTACGCGTCGAAAGACGCGGCCTGAGACACCCGTTTTCGCAACATAAAGACCTCAACAACCGAACCAAACAGGAATCAAAACCATGGCAAATCTTGAAAAGATTGTCGAAGACCTCTCGGCTCTGACCGTTCTTGAAGCGGCAGAGCTTGCAAAGCTCCTCGAAGAAAAGTGGGGCGTTTCGGCAGCTGCTCCGGTGGCTGTCGCTGCCGTAGCCGGCGGCGCGGCCCCGGCGGCGGCGGCTGAAGTGCAGACTGAGTTCGACGTTGTTCTCACCGATGCCGGTGCGAAGAAGATCGAAGTCATCAAGCTCGTGCGCGAAGTCGTCCCTTCGCTCGGCCTGAAGGAAGCCAAAGACCTCGTCGAGGGCGCTCCGAAGACCGTGAAGGAAGCTGTTTCGAAAGCCGACGGCGAAGCCCTGAAGAAGAAGTTCGAAGACGCGGGTGCGAAAGTCGAACTGAAGTAAGCGCCGGATGGCGTATATCCGGGCGGTGTTCGCGCGAGGCGCCGTCCTGTAGTGGATCAGCGCGGCGGTCTGAGCTTCAGGCCGCCGCGTGCTCGTGTTTCAAACTCCGGCATGCCCCCCACCGGGAGGCGCCGCAAAATGGGAACTTGGGATGGCACTCTCCTTCACGGAAAAGAAACGTATCCGCAAAAACTTCGGCCGAATTCCCGAAGCCATCGAAATGCCCAACCTTATCGAGGTCCAGCGCGAATCCTACGAAGCCTTCCTCCAGATGAACACGCCGCGCGAAAAGCGCACGGATGATGGCCTGGGCGGTGTCTTCAAGTCGGTTTTCCCGATCACTGATTTCTCCGAGCGTGCGACGCTCGAATACGTCTCTTATGAATTCGAACACCCGAAGTTCGATGTCGAAGAATGCATGCAGCGTGACCTCACCTATCAGGCGCCGCTGAAGGTGCGCCTGCAGCTGGTTGTATTCGATGTCGATGAGGAAACCGGCGCCCGCTCGGTCAAGGAAGTGAAGGAACAGGAGTGCTATCTCGGCGACATACCGCTGATGACCGAGAAGGGCACGTTCGTCGTCAACGGCACCGAGCGCGTGATCGTCTCGCAGATGCATCGCTCGCCAGGCGTTTTCTTTGATCATGACAAGGGTAAGACCCACGCCTCCGGCAAGCTCCTGTTTGCGGCCCGTATCATTCCCTATCGCGGTTCCTGGCTCGACTTCGAATTCGACGCCAAGGACATTCTGAACATCCGCATCGACCGCAAGCGCAAACTGCCGGCGACCACGATCCTTTACGCGCTCGGTTATACGACCGAGCAGATCCTCGACCAGTTCTACTCCCGCTCGATCTTCCGCCTCGACAAGAAGGGCTGGGTCACGGGCTTCCGCGCCGATGCGTGGCGCGGTGTCAAGCCGGACTATGACCTTATCGACGCCAAGACCAAGAAAGTCGTGGCTGAGGCTGGCAAGAAGATCACCGCGCTGAAGGCCAAGCGGATTGCCGAGGGTGGCACGGACGACATCCTGGTTCCGTCCGATGCCCTGATCGGCAAGTTCCTGGCGCGCGACGTCGTCAACATGGAAACCGGCGAAATCTTCGGCGAAGCAGGTGACGCGCTTGAGGAATCCTCGATCGCTGAGATGCGCGATTATGGCCTGAAGATGATCGAGGTTCTCGACATCGATGCCGCCGGGCGCGGCCCGTGGCTTCGCAACACGCTCAAGGCCGACAAGAACGAGACCCGTTTCGAGGCGCTGTCGGACATCTACCGCGTGATGCGCCCCGGTGAGCCGCCGACCCAGGAAGCCGCCGAGGCCCTTTTCGGGCAGCTCTTCTTCGATCCGGAGCGCTATGATCTCTCGGCTGTCGGCCGGGTGAAAATGAACATGCGCCTCTCGGTGGCCGTGCGCGAGTACGAATCGGCCGAGGATTCGATGCGCGTGCTGCGCAATGAAGACATCATCGGGGTGATGAAGGTCATTCTCGACCTGAAGGACGGCAAGGGCGAGGTTGACGATATTGACAACCTCGGCAATCGCCGCGTCCGCTCGGTCGGCGAGCTGATGGAAAACAACTACCGCATCGGCCTTGTGCGCATGGAGCGTGCGATCAAGGAGCGCATGGGCGCTGTCGATATTGACACGGTCATGCCGCACGACCTGATCAACGCCAAGCCGGTCGTGGCCGCGGTGCGTGAATTCTTCGGCTCCTCGCAGCTGTCGCAGTTTATGGACCAGACTAACCCCCTCTCCGAAATTACGCATAAGCGCCGCCTGTCGGCGCTCGGTCCGGGCGGCCTGACCCGTGAGCGTGCGGGCTTTGAGGTACGCGATGTGCACCCGACCCATTATGGCCGGATCTGTCCGATCGAGACGCCGGAAGGCCCGAATATCGGCCTGATTAACTCGCTCGCCACGCACGCCCGCGTGAACAAGTACGGCTTCATTGAAAGCCCGTACCGCAAGGTCGTGAGGGGTAAGCTGACAAGCGAAGTCGTCTACCTCTCGGCCATGGAGGAATCGATCTACAAAATCGCCCAGGCCAATGCCGCGGTGAACGCCAAGGGCGAGCTGGTCAACGAGTTCGTGAATGCCCGCGTTGCCGGCGAGGCGACGATGGTTGCCCGGGAAGAGATCCAGTACATGGACGTCTCGCCCAAGCAGGTCGTCTCGGTTGCCGCCTCGCTGATCCCTTTCCTCGAGAATGACGACGCCAACCGTGCGTTGATGGGCTCGAACATGCAGCGCCAGGCCGTGCCGCTGATCAAGTCGGAAGCCCCGTTTGTCGGCACCGGCATGGAATCGGTTGTCGCCCGTGACAGCCGTGCTGCCATCGTTGCCCGCCGGTCAGGCGTCGTCGAGCAGGTCGATGCGATGCGTATCGTTGTGCGTGCGACCGAAGAGCTTGACGGATCGAAGTCGGGCGTCGACATCTACCGCCTTGCCAAGTTCCGCCGCTCGAACCAGAATTCGTGCATCAACCAGCGCCCGATCGTGAAGGTCGGTGACAGTGTGTCCAAGAACGACATTATTGCGGATGGTCCGTCAACCGATCTGGGCGAACTGGCGCTCGGGCGCAACGTGCTCGTCGCGTTCATGCCCTGGAACGGCTACAATTTCGAGGACTCGATCCTCATCTCCGAACGGATCGTGAAGGACGACGTGTTCACCTCGATCCATATCGAGGAATTCGAGGTCGCAGCCCGTGACACGAAGCTTGGTCCGGAAGAGATCACACGCGACATTCCGAATGTCGGCGAAGAGGCGCTGCGTAACCTCGACGAAGCCGGCATCGTTGCGGTCGGCGCCGAAGTGAAAGCCGGGGATATCCTTGTTGGCAAGGTCACTCCCAAGGGTGAAAGCCCGATGACGCCGGAGGAGAAGCTCCTGCGCGCCATCTTCGGCGAAAAAGCTTCCGACGTGCGCGACACCTCGCTGCGTGTTCCGCCAGGCGATTCCGGTACGGTGGTCGATGTCCGCATCTTCAACCGTCACGGCATCGACAAGGACCAGCGCGCCCTTCAGATAGAGCGCGAGCAGATCGAGCAGCTGCAGGAAGACAAGGAAGATGAACAGTCGATCCTCGAGCGCAATACCTATGCGCGTCTTCAGGAGCTGCTGACCGGCAAGGAGGCTGCTGCCGGGCCGAAAGGGTTCAAGCCCGGCCGGATTTCGGCTTCGGCGCTGGAGGAGCTGACAGAAAAGCAATGGTGGGACATCGAACTGAAGTCCGAAAAAGCTCAGGCCGAGCTCAAGGCGCTTCGCGAGCAGTTTGACGCCTCGATCCGCGAGCTTGAAGCCCGCTTCAATGACAAGGTTGAGAAAGTCCAGCGCGGCGATGACCTGCCTCCGGGTGTGATGAAAGTCGTCAAGGTCTTCCTGGCGGTGAAGCGCAAGCTGCAGCCGGGCGACAAGATGGCGGGCCGGCATGGCAACAAGGGTGTGATTTCGAAAATCAACCCGAGCGAAGACATGCCCTTCCTGGAGGATGGCACCCCGGTCGATATCGTCCTCAACCCGCTCGGCGTGCCGTCGCGGATGAATGTCGGCCAGATTCTCGAGACGCATACTGGCTGGGCCTGCCGCGGTCTTGGCCGGATCATTGACAAGGCGCTCGACGAGTACCACCAGAAGCAGGACATGAAGGGTCTCAGGAAGGCGCTCGTGACCGCTTATGGTGCACAGCAGGCGCTGCCGGAGACGGACGAGGAGATCGTCGAACTCGCCGGAAACCTGCGCAATGGCGTGCCCATGGCCACGCCCGTCTTCGACGGCGCCCGTGAGGACGACATCAACGACATGCTGACCCGCGCGGGTCTCGATACGTCAGGCCAGGTCAGGCTGTTCGACGGGCGTACGGGCGTGGCGTTCACGCGCCCGGTCACTGTGGGCTACAAATATCTGCTCAAGCTGCATCACCTTGTTGACGAGAAGATCCACGCACGCTCGACCGGTCCCTACTCGCTCGTGACGCAGCAGCCGCTGGGCGGCAAGGCCCAGTTCGGCGGCCAGCGCTTCGGCGAGATGGAAGTGTGGGCCCTTGAAGCCTATGGCGCCGCCTACACGCTGCAGGAAATGCTGACGGTGAAGTCGGATGATACCGCGGGGCGCGCGAAGGTCTACGAGGCGATCGTGCGCGGCGATGATACATTCGAGGCCGGCATTCCGGAGAGCTTCAACGTGCTCGTTAAGGAAATGCGCTCGCTGGGTCTCAATGTCGAGCTCATCGAGGAAGGCAGCAGCGGCTCCGGCGAGGAGACGCCGGTGGCCGCCGAGTAAACGCCTCAGTTTAGAGTGAGAGCCCCGCTGGCAATCCGGATCTGCCGGCGGGGCCAACCTGATACCGGACTTTTCAAGGGCAGGGGGCAACAGGCCTCCAAACGCCCACCTGAAGGAGCAGACCCCGATGCGCCAGGACGTCGCTAACATGTTCAACCAGAATACGCCCGCCCCGACTTTCGAGGCGATCCGTATTTCGATTGCGAGCCCGGAGAAGATCCGCTCGTGGTCGTCTGGTGAGATCAAGAAGCCCGAAACGATCAACTACCGTACCTTCAAGCCGGAGCGCGACGGCCTGTTCTGTGCCCGCATCTTCGGCCCCACAAAGGATTACGAGTGTCTTTGCGGCAAGTACAAACGCATCAAGTATCGCGGCATCGTCTGCGAGAAGTGCGGCGTTGAGGTCACGCTGGCGCGCGTGCGCCGTGAGCGCATGGGCCATATCGACCTCGCGGCCCCGGTTGCGCACATCTGGTTCCTGAAGTCGCTTCCGTCCCGGATCGCGACGTTGGTCGACATGCCGCTGAAGGACGTCGAGCGTGTTCTCTACTTTGAAAGCTATGTTGTCATCGAGCCGGGCCTGACCGAGCTTGAGCCGAAGCAGCTGCTGACCGAAGAAGAATACATGGATGCGCAGGACCGGCTCGGTGAAGACGCGTTCACCGCCCTGATCGGTGCCGAGGCGATCCGTGAGATCCTGAAATCGCTCGACCTTGTATCGCTGGCTGAAACGCTGCGCGAGGAGCTGCGCGAGTCGACCTCGGAGCTGAAAACCAAGAAGGCCTCCAAGCGCCTCAAGGTGGTCGAATCCTTCCTGCAGTCCGGCGCCAAGCCAGAATGGATGATCCTCACGGTCGTGCCGGTGATCCCACCGGACCTGCGTCCGCTGGTTCCGCTCGATGGCGGGCGCTTTGCGACCTCTGACCTCAATGATCTCTACCGCCGCGTGATCAACCGTAACAACCGCCTGAAGCGCCTGATGGAGCTTCGCGCGCCGGACATCATCATCCGCAACGAGAAGCGCATGCTTCAGGAATCGGTCGACGCCCTGTTCGACAATGGCCGCCGCGGCCGGACGATCACCGGCACCAACAAGCGCCCGCTGAAATCGATTTCGGACATGCTGAAGGGCAAGCAGGGCCGCTTCCGCCAGAACCTGCTCGGCAAGCGCGTCGACTATT
>CAZIGV010000014.1:0-89852 GCA_964538945.1 uncultured Hyphomonas sp. | reverse complement strand
GCCAACGGAAGTTCAAAAACCGCCGTATCAGTCAATTATGATTCCGGGTACTAGAGGCCTCAAAACCTTAAAGGCCATGCAGGTTGCTACCTTAATGGTCCGGCATGGCCCGCTTGCGATGGAACAGATAAACGCCGCACACGGAGCAGAACATGTGACCTGCCATGCGTATATTCCAGCAATACTCGCTAAGCCTATCCGAGCCCGCCAGCAGGGTTAGATCCCGTTCATGTATGCTTGTCATGAGCGCATTCTTCATCGGGGACAGCTAACCGTCGCACCGGTAGGTATCAGTTATCGGCGCCGCAATGGCAGCAGCCAGCATACGCGGTTATCAGCTTCAGCCAGGTGTCCAGGCACTCAGCGTGCTGTCCAGGATGGCGACGGCCTCACGCACATGCGCCTCCCCGATCACCAGCGGCGGCGCGAGGCGCAGGACATTATTGCCCGCCACGCCTGTCAGCAGGCCGTTCTCGCGCGCGGCTGACTGCAGCGTCTTGGGGTCCGCCCTCAGCCGGAGCCCCGTCAGCAGACCCTTGCCGGTGACAGCTTCAATCTTGTCCGGATGTGTGTCGGCAAGGCTCTTCAGCCCCTGCTGCAGCGCGCCCGATACACGGCGCACATTGGCAAGGAAGGCCTCGTCCGAAATCGTGTCCCAGACGACATTGCCGACCGCCATGGCCAGAGGATTACCGCCATAGGTCGAGCCATGGCTGCCCGGCTGCATCGGCGCGCCGACCGCTTCGGTCATCAGGCACGCGCCGAAGGGGAAGCCGCCCCCAATGCCCTTTGCGGCGCAAACAATGTCCGGCTCGACGCCGTCGGCCCACTGATAACCCCAGAGCCTGCCGGTCCGGCCCATGCCGCACTGCACCTCGTCGAACATCAGCAGAAGGCCATACTGGTCGCAAAGCGCGCGCAGGCCCTGGATGCACGCCTCCGGCATCGCCCGCACGCCGCCTTCGCCCTGCACGACCTCGACGAAGATCGCCGCTGCTGTCGGCTCGGCGGCGGCCTGCTTCAGCGCGGCATGGTCACCCCATTCCAGGTGTACGAAATTCGGCAGTTTCGGGCCGAAGCCTTCAAGGTATTTTGGATTGCCGCCGGCATTGATCGCCCCGATCGAGCGGCCATGGAAGGCGCCGGTGAAGGTGATGATGTCGAGTCTCTGCGGGTTGGCGTTTGCCCAGTGATACTTGCGCGCTGCCTTAATCGCGCACTCAACCGCCTCAGTGCCGGAGTTGGTGAAGAATACCCGGTCGGCAAACGTGTCCCGGCAGATCTTGTCGGCGAGCTCCTCCTGCCCCTTCACCCGGAACATGTTGGATGTATGCCAGAGCTTTCCGGCCTGGTCGCGGAGGGCTTCAACCAGGGCAGGATGCGCATGGCCGAGCGCGTTCACCGCAATCCCGGCAATAAAATCCAGATACCGGCGGCCATCCTGCGTAAACAGATAGACACCCTGACCCTCGACGAAGACTTCTTCTGGCGGACGGTAGACCGGCAGGATGTGCTGGCGGGGATCGGATTGGAGAGAGACCTCTTGCATCGCGGCGGCTCCGGCGGATTGGGCAAATCGGGGGATCGGTCACGCTTGAGGCTCAGCCGGCGCCAAGTCAACTCAAGGGGCCGGATGACCGCGAATTAATCCAGGCAATGATCGAATAACACGAATGTAATTTGACGTTATTCGATATGGCATTATTGTTAATCGTGAAGCCGGGCTCTGGACGCCAAGATCCTCCGACGCCCTCGACTCCCCCTGACGTCTTGTCGCCTCGGAGCCCGGCCTTTCCCCGGCAGGGCCGCAGGCTGCGATCGCTTGCTTTCAGCGCCCAACAGCATCCGAACAGGCCACAATAAAAAAAAAGAGACGCAGCGCCGTGCCCGGCTTTCTGCGCCTCTCCACCGTTTGCAGCGTTTCCTCCCAGAAACTTGCCGGACCAGACAGCAACGAATCCTCAGTTGTGTCAAGAATGTGTCCAAATATTTTTTCAGAAACCGTGATCTGATCCTGAAATGGCACCAACCAGCCTGTCCGCGACAGCCTGCGCCCCGCTCCCGAGCCTGGCGCGCAATGAGTGCGTGAAGGCCGCCTCGCTCTCAAGCATCACCCCGTCGCGTAGCACCTTAAGGCCATTCGCCTTGAGGGTGGCGCCCGTGGTTGTGATGTCCACAATCACGTCTGCAGTACCCGTTGCCGGGGCGGCCTCGGTCGCCCCGGCGCTCTCAACCAGGCGGTACTCGCCCACCGATCTCTGGGCAAAGAAGCGGCGCGTCAGGCGAAGGTACTTGGTGGCCACACGAAGCCTGCGGCCATGCGCTTTACGGAAAGTAGCGCCCGCCGTTTCGAGATCAGACATCGAATCGACGTCCAGCCAGGCCTGCGGAACCGCCACCACGACATCTGCCCCGCCAAAGCCCAGACGCTTCAGAACACGAAACTCCTGCCCCGCATCCGGGGCGAGATCATACAGCAGATCTTCCCCGGTCACGCCGAAATGCAGGCTGCCCTCGATCAGACCCTCTGCAATCTCCCGGGCCGACAGGAGGCGCACTTCGGCGTCCAGCCCGTCAATCTCTGCCGAATACCCCCGCTCGCCGCCAATCTGGCGCAGCGGATGACCCAGGCGCGCCAGCCAGGCTTCGGTCTGCTCTTTCAGGCGTCCCTTGGAGGGGATCGCAATCGTCAGCCGGCTCATACGCCCTCCCTCAGCACGCGCACCATCCGGTCAGGACGCACCACGCCGCCGATACCAGTTGCCGAAACACGTCCCGACGACAGACCGGAAATCAGGCCGTCATACCGTCCGCCCGCCGCCACCGGCTGCGCCGGCGACAATCCCTCAGCCAGAATCTCGAAGACGAAGCCGTCATAATAGGTGAAGCGCCGCCCGAACCCAGCGCGGAAAACGGCTGTCCGCCTTGCGCCTGGCACCAGCGCGAGGATTTTCTCAACCCGCGCAGCAAACGCATCCAGGGCCGCGCCTGCCCCGGTCACCCCAAAGGCGCCAGCCAGCCCCGACAGTGCGCCCGGAGCCTCCGCCAGCAGACAATCGACATCGCGCAGGGCCATCAAAGCAGCCCGCGCACCCTCCGGCAGACCACCTGCCTCAATTGCCGCGCGCCTGGCCTTAAGCCCTTCGACAATCTCCGCAAGGCTGCGCGCACCGACCAGGGGCACACCGCGCTGAGCGAGCACAGCAGCCAGTGCCGCCTCGGGATCACCCGCCTCCAAGGCCGCCAGGATGTCGCCGTCCAGGGGGCGCGAGGGCGCATCGAGAACCGCACGCACGCCGCCCTCCTGCCGGAAGGCGCGCTTCAGCAGGTCCGTCGTCACGTCCGGCAGGCCGAGGGCACCTATAAAGGCAGGAAAAACCCTGAGATCACCCGTCACGATGGCCTTCGGCTGGACGCCGCAGGCTTCCACCGCCCGGTACACCAGTGCGAAGAGGTCAGCGTCCGCCGCCGCATCCGCGGCATAGCCGAACCGCTCCAGCCCGACCTGGGTGAATTCGAACGGGTCATCCGCCGCCGCGGGCAGCCGGAAGGCCCGCGCCGCATAGGTGTATGTCTTCGGCGACCCCTCCGCCTCCAGCCGCGCCGCCTCGCGCTGCGCAACCGGCAAGGTCAGGTCCGGCCGCATCGCCATTTCAGCGCCGCGATTATCGGTGAACACACACAGCCTTGCCCGCACCGCCTCGCCGGACAGCTCCAGCGGAATGTCCGCCGGAAGAACATAATCCGGATCTGCCGGTGTTCCGCCCGCAGCCTCAAATACGGCGCGCGCCACCGCCACCAGGGCGTCGTGTGTCATGCCTGCGCCTCGACAATCGCCCGCACCGCCGCCACCATCTGGTCGCGCGCCACTTCGATCTGCCCGGGCCGCGCCTCCCGGTACTCCTCATTCGACGTGATGGCCTGCGCTTTCAGGGCCCCCATCTCGAGATCCTTGATCGTCACCGTACCCCTGGCGACTTCGTCGCCGCCCAGTATGACCACCGCCGGAGACGCTCGCCGGTCGGCATATTTCATCTGCGCCCGCATGCCGGCCGATCCCATATAAGCCTCAGCGCGCAGGCCCGCCCGGCGAAGCTCTGCCGCCAGGCCAAGCGCGAGGCCCGGATTGTCCTTGTCCAGGCTGAGCACGACCACCGGCCCGTCAAGCTTCACGCCCTGACCCATGATGGCAAGCGCCGCCGCAAGCCGCGAAATGCCGACAGAAAAGCCCGTGGCCGGGACTGTTTCGCCGGTAAACCGCGCCACCAGGTCATCATACCGTCCGCCGCCGCCAATCGAACCGATACGGTAGGCCTTGCCGTCCTCACCCGTCACTTCGCGCAGGAGTTCCGCCTCGAATACCGGGCCGGTATAGTATTCCAACCCTCTGACGACGGACGGATCAATCCTTACATCTTCCTCCGGCGCACCGAGCGCTTCCAGCGCCAGCGCAATCGCCTCGAGTTCAGCGAGCCCCGACTTGCCCTCCTCGGTAAAACCGGCCGCCCGGGCAAGATTGGCGAGGGTCAATGCCCGCGTCGGCGCGCCTGCCTCGGCGAAGGCAAGGACCCGCCTGACTTCATCCGCACCCAGACCTGCGCCCCGTGTAAAGTCGCCGCTCTCGTCCCTGCGGCCCGCACCGAGCAGGTCTGCCACGCCGGAGGCGCCGAGCCGGTCGAGTTTGTCGAGGGCACGCAGGATCGAAAGACGGGTCTCGGCCTTCTCAGCACCGACCGAGTCGAGCACACCGTTCAGCAGCCGCCGTGTGTTTACGCGGATCACGAATTCGCCAGGCTGCATACCGATCGCACGCAGGGCCTCGGCGCCCATCGCGATCATCTCGGCATCGGCATGAAAACCGGGCGCGCCAACCGTATCGGCATCGCACTGCCAGAACTCGCGGAACCGGCCGGGCCCCGGCTTCTCGTTGCGCCAGACAGGCCCCGCCGCATAGCGCCGGAACGGCCGCCCAAGCCCCTGGCCCTGCTCGGCCACGAAGCGGGCGAGCGGCGCGGTCAGGTCATAACGCAGCGACATCCACTGCGTGTCATCATCCTGAATGGCAAATACACCGGCATTCGGCCGATCGGCATCGGGCAGGAACTTGCCGAGCGCGTCGGCATATTCGAACGCACCGGTATCAAGCGCCTCGAAGCCCCATTGACGATACACGCCGGTCACCGTGTCCACGAGGCGCGCCTGCGCATGGATGAAGCCCTCCCGCTTGTCGGGAAAGCCGCGCGGCTTGCGGGCGAGATCCTTGCCGGAGGCGGGCGTGGGGGCCTTGTCGCTCATGGTTCAGTCGCATCCTGTGTCGGGCTGAGACCGCTTAAACGGCGCGGGACGGAATGGGAAGGCGGCGCGTCGAGGGGTCGCGCTGACCGGCTGGTGCCTCGCCGGCGCGTCATGCCGGGTGATGAGGAGGCGGCGCGCGTCTTGTGATCGGGGGGGCAGCTCACGAGACGGCCCGGGAAAGTCAACCCGCCCGGTGCCTAAAGGCAGGCCTTGCCCGCTCACCCGGATCGGCTAGACATCCGCCCACCGGGCTTCGCGGGCGCCCGGAAAGGCGTCAGCGCCCAAGCCCCATTCGATGGCCCCCGGCCGGAGTGTGGAGACTTGAATATGACGACCGCAACCCCTTCCCTGTATGATCTTACCGCCGCCAGCTTCCGCATCGGCTGTCTCGGCTTCGGCGGCCCCGCCGGCCAGATCGCCCTGATGCACCGCATCTTCGTCGACGAGAAGAAATGGCTCGGCGAGGCAGAATACCTGCACGCCCTGAATTACTGTATGCTGCTGCCCGGGCCTGAGGCCCAGCAGCTGGCCACCTATGCCGGCTGGCGACTGCACGGCGTTGCCGGCGGTCTCATCGCTGGCGCGCTGTTCGTGCTGCCCGGCGCGGTAATCGTGTTCGCCCTGACCTGGCTCTACGCCGCGCTTGGGACGACACCGGTCGTCAGCGCCCTCTTCTATGGCATCAAGGCCGCTGTCATCGGCTTCATCCTGGAGGCACTCTGGAGGGTCGGGAAGCGGGCGCTGAAGACCCCCGCCGACCTCGCAATCTCAGCGCTCGCCTTCCTCGGGCTCCTGCTGTTCGAGCTGCCCTTCCCGCTGGTGATCGCCGCCGCCGCGGCCTTCGGCCTTGCCCGCAGCTTCGCCGTGCCAGCGCCGGCGCGATCAGCGCCAGCCGCCCCGCTAAAGGCGGGAAGCGCGCTTGCCACAGCCGCCGCCTGGACCGCGATCTGGCTTGCCCCACTGTCCGCCGCCTTCACCCTGCTCGGGCCAGACCATGTCCTGACCCGCGTCGGAGCGCTCTTTTCGAAACTCGCCCTCGTCACTTTCGGCGGCGCCTACACCGTGCTGGCCTACCTCCAGCAGCAGGCGGTGGAGGCCGAGGGCTGGCTGACCGGGCCGCAGATGATCGACGGGCTGGGCCTGGCCGAAACAACCCCCGGCCCGCTGGTGCTGGTCAACCAGTTCGTCGGCTTCATGGCCGGCTGGCAGGCCGGCGGCAGCCTGACGCTCGCCGCCCTTGCCGCCGCGATGGCCAGCTGGTGCACCTTCGCGCCGTCTTTCGTCTGGATCTTTGCGGGCGCGCCGTTTTCAGAAAGCCTGAGGCAAAACCGGATCGCCGCAGGCATGCTCGGCTCGATTACGGCAGCCGTTTTCGGGATCATTGCCGTGATCGCAATGGTCTTTGCCATTGCCGTCCTGTTCCGGGAAACTTCCAGGATCGAACTTCCCGGCGGCTCGGCCATTAACCTGCCGGCGTTTGTGTCGCTGGACCCCTTCGCGCTGGCCCTTGCGGCCGCCGCTGCCACGGCGCTGATCCGGCTCGGGGCCAACATGGTGCTTGTCCTGATCGCCTGCGCTCTGGCAGGCCTGGCCCGCATGGTCATGCCCGGTGCGCCTTGACGCTGAGGGGCAAGCCGCTATCGTCTGGCCGGCTTGGAACCGGGCCCCTCTGGTATCTGCGGCGGCAGTTACGATGTCGGATCCCTCATGGATTTTTTTGCTGACGCGGCGCCCTCCTTTATCCGGACAACTGGAACCTCATGCCTGAATTCCTGACCGTCGTTTATGCGGGCCAACCCCTTTGGATATGGGGCGCCTTCCTGTCCTTCATCGGCTTCCTGCTCTGGCTCGACCTCGGCCTCCTCAACAAGAGGGACGCCGTCATCTCACCCAGGAAAAGCGCAATCATGTGGGCGAGCTTCGCATCGCTCGCTGTCGCCTTCGGGGCGTACATCTATTTCCACTACCAGCCGGACCCGCAGTATTATAACGATCCGGAAAACCTGAACGTGCAGGCGACCATCCAGTTCGCCACCGGCTACCTGCTCGAAACCGCCCTCGCCTTCGACAACATCTTCGTCATCGGCATGGTATTCACCTTCTTTGCCGTGCCGAGGGAGTATCAACACAGAGTCCTCTTCTGGGGTATCATCGGCGCGATCGTCTTCCGCGGGATCTTCATCTCGCTGGGTGCCGCCGTGGTCAACGAATTCACCTGGGTCCTCTATATCTTCGCGGCCTTCCTGATCTTCACCGGCGGCAAGATGCTCTTGTCCGGCGCAGACGACCAGGATGGACACATGGACCTCAACGACAACCCGGTTTTCAAATTCCTGAAGAAGCGGATGCGTGTCACCGACCGAATCGAGAACCACAACTTCGTTGTGCGCAAACCCCACCCCGTGACCGGCAGGATGGTGCTCTGGGGAACGCCGCTGCTGCTCTGCGTGATCATGGTCGAAGCAGTGGATATCATTTTTGCCGTCGACTCCGTGCCGGCGATCTTCGCTGTCACGCGTGATCCGTTCATCGTATACACCTCGAATATCTTCGCCATCCTCGGCCTGCGCTCAATGTACTTCATGCTGGCCGCTGCCATCGAACGGTTCAGGTATCTCAAGTACGGCCTGTCGCTGGTGCTTGTGCTTATCGGCCTGAAGATCTTCTGGAACTTCCTGCTCTACAAAGAGCTGAACCTCGTGCCCTATCTCGAGCCGCAATGGTCGCTGATGCTCACGGTCGCCTTCCTCGGCGGCGCCATCCTGTTCTCTCTTTGGAAGACCAGCGCAAAGCAGCAGGCGCCGCAGGGCTGAGACCCGTTGCGCCCGCCGCCCGATAGGCAGATGTTCAGGGACAAGAGGGCCCTTCCCCTCAGGGGGGGCTAGGCCTTTAGCTTCGCTGCTTGCGCCTGGCGCGCCGGGTCGCTGTCGCGGCGAGGGATAATCTTGAAGATCCCGGTGCCGCGCATGATGACCTTGTCGCCGGTCCAGATGCAGCCCTCGACCGTAAGTACATCTTCCTGGCGGCCGATCACCACCGCGCCGCCTTCGACGAAGCTGCCAAGCGGCGCACCGGCGAGGAAATCGCACACCAGCCGCACGGTCACCCACCAGGTGTCCTCGTCATTCTCAACCGCCGCGCCCCAAGCCATGTCGGCAAAGGTCATCAGCATGCCGCCATGCGCATTGAGCATGCCATTGGTGTGATACTCCTCGACCCGGAAGGCACGGGTCAGGCGGCCCTTCTCGCGCTTCTCGAAAAGCGGGCCGATCTGACGGCCAAAGCCGCGGTGCCAGGCCAGCTGGGTGTAGCCGGGGGGAAGCTCGGTCGTCTGGTAGCGATTGAAATCATCGGTCATGGGCGCCGGGATAAACCCGCTTGCAGGCGAACGGCAAGGGATGCCTTGAATTTGCCATCAGAGACCGGGAAACGTGTGCGCCATGCTTCGCACGCTGATCGTTGCGGCCCTCGCCTCCGGCCTGATGGCCCCTTCCGCCCTCGCCGACATGCGAGCCCGTGACAATGCCGTAGTCTCCGCCTCGGTTCTCAGTGCCCGGGAACCGCTCGACGCATGCGGCGGGCGCGGGCTGCTGGACGCCGTCGTCCCTGATGGCCCCTTCCTCGAAGCCTGCAAGTTCCATGATGCCTGTTACCGGTCCGGCCAGCTCGACCAGGGCGTGTGCGACACCGACTTCCTGCACGACATGCGCGCCGCCTGCGACACACGGTGGCCGGAGACGAACGCGGCCGGCAAGCACGCTGCCTGCCAATTGGCCGCCTATACCTATTACCGCGCTGTCAATTCCCGCTTCGGCGCGATGCTCTATCCGCGCGGGGTGACCGAGGGCCAGTTCGGCCAGGTGACCCAGACCGTGAAGCAGGGCCTCAACAACACCCGCCACCTCGAAGTCTGCGCCGAGGCGCGCAATGCCTCAAACCGGAAGCTGCGCTTCTTTCTCACCTTACATGACGCCAAAGGCCAGTGGGTCGCCGTCGCGCCCGGGGTCTCATCGCTATCTCTGCAGGCAGGCGAAACCAGAACGCTGTGCGCCGGCACCAGCCTCTCCCTGTTCCAGAACGCCGAGACAATCGGCAAGGCGTATGCGCTCCTGCTTAAGGTCGACGACCCGGCGAGGCTGAACCCGTTCGGCGACCTGATTGATGTCGACCGGCTGGACTGCGAAACGGCCAGCGGCCGGTGCGTGCGGGTGGCACGCTGACCCTGCAAGGCCGCAGGCCAGCGGATCGGCTGGCCGGTCAGCTCAGGCCCGCAGCCTTCAGTGCGTCCGCCTGCCGTGCAGCGACCGTGTCGACAGAAAAACCCTCCAGGCTGAGTTCAAACAGCCTGTGGAAATTCAGTTCGGCGCCGAGGCGCAGATAGGCCGCACCCAGGCCAATGGCGGCGCGGTCCATGAAGACGAATTCGCGCGGGATCTTGACCGGCCCCTTTTCCTTCAGGAGCTGGCGCACGCGAAAGGCTTCCCTGCGGCCATAGTCCCCGGGCCGGATGCCATCGGCGACAGAACGCACGCGGTCATCGATGATCGGGCCATAGATAAAGCGGGCCCAGACATTCAGGACCTCAACGAGCTCGCGGGAGAGGTTCTCGAAGCCCCAGGTCTCATAGGCGGCATAGGCTGCGTCAAAATCATCGTGCAACATGGCGCGGTAAAGATCGACGACGCCGCCAACGAACTCTGCCGGGAAGATGCGCACGCAGCCGAAGTCCAGGAGGTTTATGCCGGTGCCCCCTCCCGTGACCTGATAATTGCCGAGATGGGGATCACCGTGAATGACGGCGTAGGAGTTCATCGGCGCCCACCAGGTCCAGAACAGCATTTCGGCGATCCGGTTGCGCGTCTCCTGCGGGGCGGTCTCGAAGCTCGAAAGCTTCTCCCCGGTCAGCCAGGTCATCGTGATCAGCCGATCTGCGCACAGTTCCGGGACGAGCTGCGGTACGGTGACAAAGGGTTTGTCCGCGAGCATGGCGCCGTAAAGGGCCATGTGCCTGGCCTCACGAGAATAATCGAGTTCCTCACGCAGGCGGTCGGTGATTTCCTCAACCATCGCGTCGGGGTTGATCGAACCATCCAGGCGCTTGAACAGGCCAAGCAGGGTACGCAGCTGGCCGACATCGGATTCCACAGCGCTCGCCATGTCCGGGTATTGCAGCTTGCAGGCGACCACCCGGCCATCCGGAAGGGTTGCGCGGTGAACCTGGCCAAGGGAGGCCGCATGCGCGGCCTCATGCGTGAAACAGGCGAATTTTGCTTCCCAGCCCGGGCCGAGTTCCGCACGCATGCGGCGCTTGACGAAAGGCCAGCCCATGGCGGGCGCCTCTGCCTGGAGCTGGCTGAGCTCGGCGGCATATTCGGGCGGCAGGAAATCCGGGATGGTCGAGACAAGCTGCGCGATCTTCATCAGCGGGCCCTTCGACCTGCCGAGTGCGCCGGCAAGCGCCCGGGCGGTGCGCTGGTCGCTCTCCTCGCCGCCGAACAGGGACTGGGCCGCGAAGGCAAGGCCAGCGCCGGAGAGGTTAGCGCCAACCTTTGCCGTGCGCGCAAGCCGCCCGGCCAGGCGGTTTCGTTCAGGATCGTCCCGGCGCGAAAAGGTATCACTCATGCACCGGATATATAGGGGCGACGCCAGCTTGGACAGGACGCAAGGTCGCACAGCGTGACTCAGGTCGCGCGATGGCGTACAGGGCGGCCGAGTTTAAACCGACCCCGAGGTCCGCCTGCCCCCATCGCCGCCGTTCCCACCTGCCGGACGGCCCGCGTCGCGCCAGCATCGCTTTTATCCGGAAAATCACTATGTCCTACAACACCCTGGTCACCGAGATCGACGCCGAGGCCGGCTTTGCGATCATACAGATGAACCGTCCGGACAGCCTCAACGCGCTCAGCGAAGAGATGATGACCGAGCTGACAGCGGCCCTCGACCGGTTCGAGGCGGACGAAAAAGTACAATGCATCATCCTGACCGGCTCGAAGAAGGCCTTCTCCGGCGGGGCCGATGTCCGGGAAATCCAGGCCAAGACCTTCCCGCAGGCATATTATCAGGACTTCATCACCCGCAACTGGGAACGGGCCGCGCGTACGCGCAAGCCGCTGATCGCTGCGGTTTCAGGCTATGCCATCGGCGGGGGCTGCGAACTGGCGATGATGTGCGACATCATCCTGGCCGGCGACAATGCCCGGTTCGGCCAGCCGGAAATCCGCCTTGGCGTGATGCCGGGCGCCGGCGGAACCCAGCGCCTGGCGCGCGCGATGGGCAAGTCAAAGGCGATGGAACTCTGCCTGACCGGTCGGATGATGGAAGCCGCCGAGGCCGAACGCTGCGGCCTGGTGAGCCGGATCGTGCCGGCCGATGACCTCATGGACGAGGCGCGCGACCTGGCCCGTACCATCGCCGCTATGCCGCGGGTCGCCGCGATGATGACGAAAGAAGCCGTCAACGCCGCCTTCGAGACCCCCCTCGCCCAGGGAATCCAGTTCGAACGGCGCCTGTTCCACGCGCTGTTTGCGACCGATGACCAGAAAGAAGGCATGAAGGCCTACCTGGATAAGCGGACCGCGCACTTTAAGGACCGGTAAAAAGGCCGGCTGCAGCGCTGCTTTTGCGGAATAAGTCCGGTTGACGCACCCGCGCCCTTTATGTATCTCCGCGCCTTCGGCCTGACGGGAGTTTCCCGCGGCTCCAGGAGTTAACGATGGCGAACACAAAATCAGCCAAGAAAATGGTGCGCAAGATTGAAGCGCGCACCGAGGTCAATAAAGCGCGCCGTTCGCGCGTGCGTACCTATGTCCGCAAAGTCGAGGAAGCGATCGCTTCGGGCGACAAGGCCGCTGCCGCCGAAGCGCTCAAGGTTGCCCAGCCGGAAATCATGCGCGCCGTGACCAAGGGCGTCGCTCACAAGAATACCGCCTCGCGCAAGGTGTCCCGCCTGTCGGCCCGCGTCAAGGCGATGGGCTGAGGCCCGCTCCGGGCGATCCGGCCCCAGTAAGATCTGCAGCCCGTCAGGTATGCCTGGCGGGCTTTGTTTTTGGCGGGTCGGGGTCTGGCCGCTGCCGGCAGCCAGGCGATCACAAACCATCCTCCGGCAAACGCACACAAAGCGTTTCTACAGCCATTTTATGGGCTCTGTGGCAAATCTGCAAAGCAAGCGGGGAAAGCTGAAATTTCCACAGCCGATTATGGAACATTCTGATTGACAGAACTTCTGTGAACAAAAGTCATCGGGTGCTCACATCGAAAAATTTTTGTTCTCCAAGCATATGAATCTGCTGGGCATTTTTGGATAATCAAACGTGTCAACTCGCTAAATTTGGCATTCAAAAAAAAGAGGGACTTGTAATGAATTTGTGTGCCGAATAACGTTCCGGTTACCAGCTAAAAATCGTCCCGGTAAAGAGTATTTTGGGTATCAGGCGGGGGCCTGCCGGGGCGCGTCGAGTGCGAGTTGGAAAGAGCGATCAAAATTAGAAGTGGGGTCGGTGATGGACCGAAGCGGATTGTTTGTCTCTCGCGTATTTTCGGAAGGTCAGGATCTGCCCGGCGGCGAAGCCACTGGGCAGAGAGTTTGGAAAGATGTGCAGTCCGTTCTGCAGACACGGATCGCGCCTGAGGATTTCGAACGCTGGATTGCCGAATTGCGGCTTGTTGCCGAAGTCGATAACGAGCTGCTGCTCGCTGCGAAGGATCGTGTGGCGCTTGACCGCGTCGAGACCCGGTTCAAGCGCGAGATCGAGCGCCTCTGGGCAGGCCTCGATCCGCAAGGCCGCACGATCCGGCTGATCTGCTGGCGCAATGCGCCGGTCGACGTGCGCGAGTTCATCGGAAATCCCTGGGCACAAACCGCCCCCATCGAAGAGGCGCCTGCGGTTATGGATGCCGGGATGGCGCCCGCAAGCGGACCCTCGATGACATTTGCCAATCTGGTTACGGGACCCTCAAACCAGATCGCTGCTGAGATGGCAAAGCGGATCGCGGCGGGCCTGCCGGCCGGTACGCCGATCACCCTGATCTATGGCCCGCAGGGCACCGGCAAGACGCACATCGCGATGGCGCTCAGAGCCGATGTGGCGAAGCGTGATCCGGCGCGCAAGGTCGTCTATCTGACGGCGGAAGAGTTCATGTCGGCCTATCTGGAGGGCGTCAAGGCACGTGACACGAGCGGCCTTAAGCGCCGCCTGCGGGCCGCCGCGATCCTGATCGTTGATGACCTGCACCGCATTGCCGGTAAGCCGGGCACGGAGAATGAGCTCTACCAGAATATCCGCGAAGTCACTGGCAATGGTGGCCAGGTTGTCCTGGTCGGGGATGCCCCTCCGGGCGAGACGGCCGGCTTTGGCGCAAGGCTGCGCGGTGAGATCAAGGGCGCGACGTCCGTCGAGGTTGGCCTGCCCGATGCCGGCATGCGCCGGGAAATCCTGACCCGGCTTGCGGCTTTCATTACCGCAACCCATCCGGAATTCCGTCTCGACGACGACATGATCCAGAAACTGAATGGCGGCGTGCGTGGCCCGGGCCGGGAGCTGACGGGCGCCGTATGGAGCCTCTATACCGAAGCCGGTTTCGGCAGCGAGGTGCCGACCATGGCGATGCTCGACCGCGTGATCCGCCGGCACTGCGGCGAACAGCGTGAACCATCGATCGACGTGATTAAGAAGGCGGCCCTGAAAGTCTTCCCGATTGCGCGGGCTGATCTGGAGGGTCCGAGCAAGATGCAGAGCTATGTCTATCCGCGCCAGATTGCCATGTATCTGTGCCGGACGATGACGAGGAAGTCCTTCCCGCAGATCGGGCGCGCCTTCGGCAAGCGGGACCACACCACCGTTTTATATGCGTTCAGGCGCATCACGTCGGCCCTTCCGGACGATCACCGCCTCGCCGAGGACATCGCCCGGGTCGAGGCAACGGTACTGGACCTGATCGACGCCGGTCAATCCTGAAACACGGGCGCGCGCGCCGCGCAGGACCGCTTGGCTTTTGCCCGAACTCGTTTAAGGCTCATCAGCCCGCTTCCAGCCGGAGGCGGGCTGGTGAGCCAGCTGTACCGGACGTAAGGCGATACGAAAAGACAAACAGGAAGAACGGGGCGCCCGCCTCTGGCGCCTTTGAGGGACGCAACCGAAGATGAAACTGACCATTGAACGCGGTGACCTGCTCAATGCCCTTAGCCATGTGCAGAACATTGTCGAACGCCGCACCACGATCCCGATCCTCTCCAACGTCCTCTTGCAGGCAAAGAAGGACGAGCTTCGCCTGACCGCCACCGATCTCGATATCGAGGCCGTAGACTCCGCCGATGCCAGGGTCGCCCGCGAGGGCGCCGTCACGGCGCCGGCCGGCACCCTGTTTGATGTGGTGCGCAAGCTGCCATCCGGCGCGCAGGTGCTGATCGAGTTCAATCCGGAAACCCAGCGCCTGACCCTGACCGCCGGGCGCTCGCGGTTTGATCTGCCCACCCTGCCCGCCAGCGATTTCCAGACCATGGCGACGAATGATGCGGCGACCGGCTTCAGCCTCGCCGCTGAAGACCTTGCCCGCCTGATCGACAAGACGCGGTTTGCGATCTCAACCGAAGAAACGCGCTATTACCTCAACGGCATCTACCTGCATGTCGCGAGGGATGAGGCCGGCAAGGCCATGCTGCGCTCGGTTGCAACCGATGGTCACCGCCTGGCCCTGGCCGAACTCACAGCCCCGAGCGGCAGCGAGGCGCTGGGCGGCGTAATCGTGCCGCGCAAGACGGTCAACGAGATCCGCCGCCTGATCGAAGGGCGCAGTGATGATGTGACGCTGGAAGTGAGCGACACCAAGATTGTGATGCGGGCCGGACGCGCCGTTCTGACGTCGAAACTGATCGATGGTTCGTTTCCGGACTATGCCCGTGTGATCCCGAAGGGCAATGATAAGAAACTGACCGTCGACAACAAGGCCTTCGAGGCCGCTGTCGACCGCGTCTCCACCGTATCAGCAGAGCGCTCGCGCTCGGTGAAGATGAGCCTTGCCGAGGGCCGCCTGACGCTGGCGGTGAACCATGCCGAAACCGGCGCCGGCAATGAGGAAATCGAGGCGATCTATTCCTCCGGCCCGATGGAGATCGGCTTCAATGCCAAATACCTGCTCGACATTGCCGGCCAGATCGAGTCGCCTGAAGCCGAATTCATGTTCAATGATCCGGCCTCGCCCGCCCTGGTGCGCGACCCGGCAGATCCGTCTGCGCGCTATGTGCTGATGCCGCTGCGGGTGTAGGCGCGTGCAGCCCGGCCGGCGCAGCTTCGCGGGATCGGCAGCATTCACTGTTTTCGCCGGTAGCTGCGCCTGCGGCCCTGGAGGGCAGACGGCGATATATCGGCGGACCGGCAGGGTAGCGGCAGCTGATGGCAGGCGTAGTGACCTTTTCAGCAGCCCGCTGGAAGGCCTGCGGGACAGGCCGGGGCGGCTGCGCTCTATCCCGGGGGGAGATTCCGGCATTGCCGGCACGATCTGCATCGGAAGGGGTCGCGCCGCGCAGACGCGGCCCTTACAGGCGACAGCTGCCGGATGACTGCACTGACCCGCCTCTCCCTGACAGACTTCCGCTGTTTCGCAGGCCTCGTCCTGAGACTCGACCGTCGGCCCGTGTGCCTTTACGGCGCGAACGGGGCGGGCAAGACAAACCTCCTCGAAGCCGTCAGCCAGCTCGGACCCGGACGCGGCCTGCGCGGCGCGCAGCTCAGCGAGATGACACGCCGCGGCGCTGCCGCTGGCTGGACCATCGCCGCGACGCTGGACGAGGCGCAGAAGATCGGGATCGCGCTCGAGGGGCATGGCCCATCGAAGCGGAGTGTGCGCATCGACGGCGTCCCGGGTACACCGGGCCAGCTTGCCGAGCGGGTGAGGTTGATCTGGCTGACCCCGGCGATGGACGGCGTATTCCGCGGCGGAGCGTCTGATCGGCGACGCTTCTTCGACCGGCTGGTGATGGCGCACCAGCCATCGCATGGCACCGCATCCGGCCGCTATGAGAAGGCCCTGGCGGAGCGTAACGCGCTGCTTGAGCGCGGGCATGTCGACCCCGCCTGGGCCGACGCGATCGAGGCGCGCCTGGCAGAAGCCGGCGCGGAGCTGGCGGTCAACCGCGCGCTGGTGCTCGCCGAGCTGCAGGCGGCAATCGATGCAAGGCCCGAAGGGCATTTTCCGAAAGCGGATCTCTCACTGGAGGGCGACGCGGAGGCGGCCGCCGCCAGGGGGGAAGACTTCCGCACCCTGTTTGACAGGCTGGTGGAGACCTACCGCTCCGGCCGGCGGCGGGACATTGCCGCCGGCCGGACGCTGAGCGGTCCGCACCGGTCTGACCTCAATGTCATCCACCGACCCACGGGCGCGCCCGCAGGCGAGGCGTCAACCGGACAGCAAAAGGCCCTGCTGATCGGGCTGGTCCTGGCATCGGCTGAAGCACTCTGTGTAAATGGCGGCGGCCCTGCCCCGCTGCTGCTGCTGGACGAGGCGGCTGCACACCTCGACACCGACCGGCGCAAGGCCCTGTTTGACGAACTCGCTGTAATGCCGGGTCAGGCCTGGCTGACAGGCACTGATGCCTACCTGTTCGAGACATTCGGTCCTGCGGCCCAGAGGGTACGTGTGGAGGCGTCCGCAGTCGTACAGGAGCCATAACCCCGCCGCCCGGCAGCCGGCAGAAGAGCAGACGTCCCTCCCGGATTTCCCGGACGCCCGAAGGGCGCATCGGTCAGGGCGGCGCCCGCGCTTCGGGCGACCAGCTCCCTTCCTTGCCGAACGATCCGCCAGGCGCGTCATTGACCTGGAGCCGGCATGTGTCGTTCAGGCCGTGATCGGGAACAAGTCCGCACCGACACCGAAGGGGATCGATTTAATGCAAATCGCCCCCCGCCCGGCTCATGGAAGGCTCAACGGTGCGTGTCGAGCCAGATCCGCAGACGCTCCAGCGCCGGCAGTATCTCGGCGGCAAGCTCCGGGGAAAAACCGTCCGGCAGTCGGCCCAGATCGGGCGCGAGCGCCTGCAGCGAGAGCTCGCGCGCCTGCCGTCCGGAAGGGGTAAGGAAGACCCGCCGGGAGCGGGCATCGTCCGGATCCGGATCGAGCCGGATGAAACCTTTCGCCTCCAGCTTCTGCAGCGTACTGGTCATTGTGCCCCGCGTCACCTGGAAGGCAGCTGCAAGCCGGGCCGGGCTCCAGCCATCGCCCAGGCGGACGCAGTGGTTAAGCAGGCTGAACTGCGCGGCGGTAAGATCATGCGGCAGGAGACGCTGGAACCGGCTCGCCGAGAGCTGGGCAATAATCCCGATCTCGTTAAACAGGCGGAAATAGAGCGCGGCGGGGTCGGCAGGCGGGGTCGGTCGGGAGGGCATCGCCGTCAACTCAGCATATGTGCATCCAGACCGCGGCGGGGCGTGGCGCCCACTTCAGGGCCATACCCTGT
The DNA here is from genome assembly GCA_964538945.1 of uncultured Hyphomonas sp. Lineage (GTDB taxonomy): Bacteria > Pseudomonadota > Alphaproteobacteria > Caulobacterales > Hyphomonadaceae > Hyphomonas. Next base: position 72,109 of record CAZIGV010000014.1, on the reverse strand, counting down.
CCTGGCGAGCATCTGCAGACGCCTGCCCTGGCCCAGAAGGGCATGAACCTCATCATACAGCGGCGCCATTTCCGGATACTCCTGCAGAGCCTGGCTCCAGGGATGAAGCCCGAGGCCGAGGGCCGCTGCCTTGAGGTTCATGCGGACATAGGCCCGCCCCGCCGCAATCTGGTCGGCACGGGTGCGATTGTCATTGGCGATCCATACAAATCCGCGCGCAGACAGGGCGAGCGCCTTATAGATCGCCAGACCCTGGCGAAATCCTTCCGAAGACGGATCAGCCAGCATTTCGCGCGAAATCAGACCGATCGCCTTGCCGAGGCCGATCATTGGACCTTCGAGTTCGATCCCGTCCGGATTGGCTTTCACCTCTGCGGCGCCGATCCGCATCAGGTCGACGCTTTCCTGATTGGTATAGGGGGTAAGAACTTCCGTCTGGTGGGCGCGCCAGGTGAGGTCGCGCAGCCGGGCTGCAAGCGGCGTGTCTCCTGTGCCATCGCAGGCCTGGCCAAAGGATGCACCTTCTGCAATCAGGCTGCGCAGGCCTGCCTCCGGAACGTCCCGGTTCTGATAGACCTCCTTGTTGGAGCGACGCGCAAGGACATGCCTGAAAAGCGGATCCGGACCGCTGGCGGACGGACGCAGCCGGACATGGGCAACCGGGCGGGCATCGAGCGTGGACATGTCCTCACCCTCCGGGAAGGCCGTCACCTCGGCCTCATAACCTTCCTCGGCCGCCGCAAGGCGCAGCAGTTCAAGGAAGGCGCCGCAGCCGATAGTGATCTGCCGGTCAAACGGATCGGTCGCCGGCAGGCGCCGCTGGAGATCGACATACAGCGTCAGGCCATCACCCGCTTCCAGCTGCACCAGCCAGGGCTGGCGATTGTGCGGGTTTGGCGCAAGCAGCGCATAGGAGAGGAAACGGCGCCGATACTCGCTCTCCTGACCGGCAACACGCCAGGCCTCCCGCGCTGCCCGTGAGGGCTGGTTCAGCGCCACGAAGCTGCCAGCGCCCGCCGCGGCCAGGACCATGCCCCCACCGATCAGTTTCAACATGCCGCGCCGGGATGTCATGAAGCGCCCCTTTTAGTTTGATATCAAACTATATGATTTTAAATCAAACTTGTGTCAAGCCATCCGGCGCGTCCCGTTGCCTCTCATCAGCGCGTCACGGGCGCCCTCGCCGGGTGCGGCCAGCTGAGGTGGATTCCGGGCGCGCACCGCTCTAGACAGGGAGCTGAATGAGGAGCCCCCATGAAAACACGCGCTGCTGTGGCCTTCGAGGCCAGAAAACCCCTCGAGATCGTCGAGCTTGACCTGGACGGCCCCAAGGCCGGCGAAGTCCTGGTGGAAATCATGGCGACCGGCATCTGCCATACCGATGCCTACACGCTTGGCGGGTTCGACTCCGAGGGTATTTTCCCGAGCGTGCTGGGCCATGAGGGCGCCGGCATCGTGCGTGAGGTCGGCGCGGGCGTGACCTCGGTGCAAGCCGGCGATCACGTTATCCCGCTCTACACGCCCGAATGCCGCCAGTGCAAAAGCTGCCTCTCCGGCAAGACGAACCTGTGCACCGCCATCCGCGCGACACAAGGCAAAGGGCTGATGCCGGATGGCACGAGCCGCTTCAGCTATAAGGGCCGGACGGTCTTGCACTATATGGGCTGCTCGACCTTCTCGAACTTCACCGTTCTGCCGGAAATTGCAGTGGCGAAGATCCGCAGCGACGCACCTTTCGACAAGGCCTGCTATGTCGGATGCGGGGTCACGACCGGGGTAGGCGCGGTCGTCAATACCGCAAAGGTTCAGGTCGGCGAGACCGTTGCCGTATTCGGCCTCGGCGGCATCGGGCTGAATGTGATCCAGGGTGCGCGCATGGCCGGGGCAGACATCATCGTCGGTGTCGACATCAATGCATCCAAGGCGGACTGGGGCCGCCGCTTTGGCATGACCCACTTTGTCAATCCGAATGACATAAAGGATGTCGTCGGGCATATCGTCGAGCTGACCGGCGGGGGCGCAGACTATTCTTTCGACTGTACCGGCAACACGGCCGTAATGCGCCAGGCGCTCGAATGCTGCCATCGCGGCTGGGGCACCTCGGTCATCATAGGGGTCGCTGAAGCCGGCAAGGAAATCGCGACGCGGCCGTTCCAGCTGGTGACCGGGCGCAACTGGCGCGGCACCGCCTTCGGCGGGGCCAGGGGCCGGACGGATGTACCTAAGATTGTTGACTGGTATATGAACGGGAAGATCGAGATCGACCCGATGATCACGCACGTGATGACGCTCGACAAGATCAACGACGCGTTCGACCTGATGCACGAAGGCAAGAGCATTCGCAGCGTTGTCGTTTATGGATAACTGAAACCAACCGGAGGACATGCACATGTACAGTCATATGATGGTCGGCTCGAACGACATCGACAGATCAAAGATATTCTACGACGCATTGTTTTCGTCCGTAGGCGCAAAAGCCGGTATCAAGGACCCGAAGGGCCGCCTCATCTACATGCATAATGGCGGCATCTTCCTTGTTACCCCGCCGATTGACGGCCAGCCCGCTACCAGCGGCAATGGCATGACCATCGGCTTTGCGATGGCCTCGACCGACCAGGCGGACGCCTGGCACAGGGCCGGCGTCGCTGCGGGCGGAACGGCGATCGAAGACCCGCCGGGCTGGCGCGGCGAAGGCGCAGGCGCCCTTTACCTTGCCTACCTGCGCGACCCTGACGGCAATAAGCTCTGCGCACTGCACCGCAGCTAAGCCGAACGCCCGGACTGGCAGGACCCGGACACACCGGCAGACCTACCTCGATCCGCTGGGTGATCGGGCAGGCGCCAGCGTTCAACCGGGTCCTGCGACTCTTTCCATAATTGAAGGCGCCCATGGCACACATGGGGCTTGGATACACGCCCGACATCACGGCAGATATCGCAGCGACCTGGGCGCAGCTGGCCGAAGCCGGAACGCCGCACACGGAGCCTGACGAAAATTTTCGCAGAACGATTTTGCGGTCCCGCTCTCCCGCCCGGGGCCGGGGCTCCCAGTGTCAGGCCAGCGCCAAACGGTATTTTCGCCGTACAAGGCGCTTTGACGGGCGAAAGGTTGTAAGCGCGGCCCCCCCGATACGCGACAGAAGGCTGTCCGCCCGGGCTTTTGCCGGGATATCCATCACGTCATAGACATCGAGGGCGGCCTGCAGGCGGAAGAGTGGGAAGGTCCGCGCCTGCGCCGGGCCGCGGCAGCCTTCGATCGCGACCTCGATTTCGCCTAGCCCGCGCGGCAGGACGGCGTCAGCCCCAGCCTGCCCGGCCCAGGCCTCGAAAAGCTGAAGCGTCTGGGCAAGCGCAGGGAGCTGCTCACGCATCTGCCGCGCAAGGATCGGCTCAAGCGTCGCCGGAATACTGTCGCCGGCCACGAGCCCGCCCTCGCCTTTCTGCCCGGCAATGGCGCGCTCAACCCAATCCGCAACGCGCGGGGCAAGCCGCTTCATAAGCTCGCCGGAAGCGGGGTCGCGGTAGAGATGCGCATAAAGCGGGCCGATAAAGGCAAAATCGGCAAGGCAGGGCCGGGCACCAAGCAGGAAGGGATGCCCTTCCAGATGCGCCGAAAACTCGGCGAGGAAGGCCTCATAGGATTGCTCGATCCCGGGAATGGTCTCGGGGTGGACGCCGAGAACGGGCAGCGCGCCCTTGAACCGCTGGCCGTTCTTGCGGCCGATCGCGTACTGCTCGGCCGGCGAGGCCTCTGGCGCAGACAGCGCGCCGAACTCACCATAGGCCCAGTCTTCATTGAAGTTCCAGCGATAATGCATCGCCGGCACGGTCTGCCACTCGTCCGCATAAAGATGCAGGAGTTCGGCAACGAAATGCTGGAGCGGCGTTTCGGGAATGACCGGCGGGCTGCGCCCTTCCGCCGCCTCGACCTCGGCAATGATGTCCGCCGAATCCTGGACCACCTTACCGTCAGGCATCACCAACACCGGAATGACCGGCCAGCCGACATTCGCCAGGATGATGTCGCGGTACACCGCCTGGGTTGCCATCGCCTCCCGGAACGGCGCGCCCCGCCAGCGCAGGTAGGCTCGCACCTTGCCGGTGAAGTAGCTTACCTCAGCGCCATAAAGCACATACCCGCTCATAGCCTCTCCCGCTTTCCTAAAAAAATTGTCATCCCAGATGCCAATAGCCGGGGCAAGCCCCCGGATGCGCGTTCCTTGACTTGATAGCCAGCTAACGGCGAGAACACACCGGCCGCAGCAGATCTGCGCCGCCAGCGAGGAAGCAAACCATGTCCCGGCTCACCCCCGTCTCCTCCTGGAAATCCTTTGGCGGAACTTTGTCCGTACACGATCATGAGAGCGTACGGCTAGGCTGCACCATGCGGTTTGCCGTCTACAAGCCGCCGCAGGCGGCGAACGGACTGGTGCCGGTGCTCTGGTACCTGTCCGGACTGACCTGCACCTGGTCGAACGTGATGGAAAAATCCGGCGTGCAGGAACATGCCGCGCGTCACGGCCTGATGATCGTCGCGCCGGATACGAGCCCGCGCGGAGCCGATTTGCCGAACGATGAGGCTTACGACCTGGGCCAGGGTGCGGGCTTCTACCTTACTGCCACCGAGGCGCCGTGGAACAAGCACTACAAGATGGACCAGTACATCACCGATGAGCTGCCCGGCCTGATTGCCTCGAATTTCCCGGCCGACATGACACGCCAGGGGATCTTTGGTCATTCGATGGGCGGGCACGGCGCCATCACGTTACACCTGAAAAATCCCGACACATACAAGTCCTGCTCCGCCTTTTCGCCGATCACCTCACCGGCCCGCGTGCCCTGGGGGCAGAAAGCGTTCACAGCCTATCTCGGACCGGCTTCGATTGCGTGGGAGGCGTATGACGCTACCGAGCTGGTCAAGCATCACCCGTCGAAAGCGCTGATCTTCGTTGACACCGGCACGGCCGACACATTCCTCGAGACTCAGCTGAAGCCTGAGATCTTCATCGAGGCCTGCGAGAAGAACCGCCAGCGCCTGGATTACCGGCTGCGCGAGGGCTACGGCCACGATTATTTTTTCATCGCTACGTTCATGGCCGAGCACATCGCGCACCATGCGAAGGTACTGAAAGTCTAAACCGCCCTGGCATGCCGCTGCTGCGGAGCGGCGGGCGTACGCGCGTCAAAGCACTGGGCCACCGTGCGCAAGAAAAGCCGCGCCGCCTCGGGCACGTCGATGCGGCTTGCGCTCACGGTGCAGAGACCCGCTGACTGCAGCGCCCGCGCCCGGTCCAGCGCACCCTCAAGGCTGCCGGACGGTGCGCCGAGTTCGCGGCACACCTCGCCGGCGTCGACGCTAAGCTCGCACATCACCCGTTCGATGGCCCGGGCACGAAGGCGGTCGTCTGCCGTCAGCACAATACCCCGCTCCACCGGAAGGCGCCCGGCGGCAATCGCCTCGGCCCAGGCCTTACGATCCTTGAGGTTCTGCACGAAGCCTTCGCGAAATTGCGAGACGGAAGTGGCGCCCATGCCGATCAGCGTGGCGCAGGGGTCATCCGTATAGCCCTGAAAATTACGGCGCAGGCGCCCTTCCTGTGCGGCGAGGGCGAGCGGATCATCGGCGCGCGCATAATGGTCGAGGCCGATCGGCAGGTAGCCCGCCGCCGCCAGCGTCTCCGCCACCGCTGAGGCCTGCTCCAGCCGCTCGGCCAGTTCCGGAAGGGACGCCTCATCAATGGCCTTCTGATGCTTTGCAAACCAGGGCAGGTGCGCATAGCCGAACACGGAGATGCGCGCCGCGCCCTGCTCGGCGGCAAACCGGGCCGCCGAGACCACATCCGCCGTCGTCTGGCAGGGCAGACCATACATCAGATCCATATTGATGGCGCCAATACCGGCCGCCTTGAGGCAAGCGACAAGGCCGGCCACAAGCTCCGGTGGCTGGATCCGGTTAACCGCCCGCTGCACCTCAGGCGCCAGCGTCTGTACGCCGAGGCTCACCCGTGTCACACCAGCCGCAGCATACGTCTCGACCTGGCCCTCATGCAGGCTGCGCGGATCAAGTTCGACCGCGATTTCGCCGTCCGGGCGGATGCCGATCCGGTCACGAAGCGCGCCCGCGAGCCCGGCAAAATCCTCCGCCCGAAGCGCGTTGGGCGAGCCACCGCCGAAATGCAGGTGGCCGATGCCGCCATGCGGGCCGAGGGCCCTCGCCCAAAGATCAATCTCGGACCTGAGGCGCGCGGCATAGGCGCCCACCCGCGCATAGCCGTTAGGCACGCTGGTGGCACAGCCGCAATACCAGCAAAGCGTCTCGCAGAACGGGATGTGAACATATACCGAGACCGGGCCATCCGGCACAAGGCCAGCGGCCCAGGCCTCAGCTTCAGGCGCGCCGACCTCGCCGGTGAAGTCTGTCGCTGTGGGATAACTCGTATAGCGCGGCACGGCGCGGGTCGCGAAGGGGATCCAGTCCGGGTTCATCAGCGGAAGCTTAACCGCCCCGGCAAGCGCGGCAACTAAGGCGTTCTACCTATCCCGGGCCGGCAGCAAGGACAGCTGGGCCGTAGCCGCCGGGCTCCAAACGTGCCAATAGGCCCCGCTCACGCCCGAAAGCCCAGTAATGAACCTCCCCGATACGCTTCCAGCCGCACTCGCTGGCGCCCTTTCCGCACGCGGATATACGGCCCTCACTCAGGTACAGGCCGCCGTCCTCCTGCCGCACCTTGCCGACAGGGACCTCCTGGTCTCCGCCCAGACCGGTTCCGGGAAGACCGTCGCCTTCGGTCTCGCCATGGCCGACGCGCTGCTCTCGGGCGAAGACACCTTCGCGCCCGCCGCCTCGCCGCTGGCGCTGATTGTTGCGCCGACACGCGAGCTGGCCCTGCAGGTCGCCCGCGAACTCGGCTGGCTCTACGGTATTGCCGGCGCCCGCCTTGCCACCTGCGTTGGCGGCATGGACATGCGCGACGAACGCCGAGCCCTCGATCGCGGCGCTCATATCGTGATCGGCACGCCGGGCCGACTGGCAGATCATATCAAGCGCGGCTCCCTTGTCACAGGGGGCGTGCGCGTCGTGGTGCTGGATGAGGCCGACGAGATGCTCGACATGGGCTTTCGCGAAGAGCTCGAACTCATCCTCGAAGGTACGCCCGATGAACGACGTACACTGATGTTCTCGGCCACTGTGCCAAAGGGCATTTCGGCTCTCGCTGCCCGCTACCAGAAGAACGCGGCGCGCGTCACGACAGAAGCCGAGAGAAGCCAGCACGTCGACATCGAATACAAGGCGCTGCTCGTCGCGCCCGGCGATGAGGAAAACGCCATCGTCAACATCGTGCGCCATTCGGACTCCGAAAGCGCACTGGTCTTCTGCTCTACCCGCGCAGCCGTCAACAAGCTGATGAGCCGTATGGGCAATCGCGGCTTTCCGGTTGTCGCCCTCTCCGGCGAACTCAGCCAGAAAGAACGCTCCAATGCTCTCCAGGCCCTGCGCGATGGCCGCGCGCGTGTCTGCATCGCCACCGATGTTGCCGCCCGCGGGCTTGACCTTGAGAACCTCGGCCTCGTGATCCATGCTGATCTTCCGCGCGATCCGGCCACACTGCTCCACCGCTCAGGCCGCACGGGCCGGGCTGGCCGCAAGGGCGTCAGCGCGCTCCTGGTCGCCCCCAAGGCTCGCCGCCGGGTCGAGCGCCTCCTCGGCGACGCCAAGATTGCCGCGAGTTGGGGAAAACCACCCTCGGCTGACGAGATCACCCGACAGGACGATGCCCGCCTCCTGTCTGACGCGGCTCTCGGCGAGCCCGCAACTGAGCACGAGAAACAGCTGGTTGAGCAGCTCCTCGCCCAGCATGGCGCCGCCGCCGTTGCGGCTGCCTTCGTGCGCACCAAGCGCGAAGGCCGCTCGGCGCCGGAAGACCTGCGCGATGTCGATGACCGCGCCAGCGACCGCCGCGCCAGGCAGGATTGGGAACGCCCCGAGCGCACGCTGCACGACCGCCCGGAACGCGTCCGTACCGGGCGTCCGGACCGCGCCCCGCGCGAGGAATGGATGACCGGTTCGGACCGCCCCGCCCGGGAGGACCGCCCGCCACGCGAGCGGCGTCCGCGTGCGGAACGCGCTGACATCCCTGGCGCCATCTGGATTGCCATCAATGTGGGCCGCAAGAAGAACGCAGACCCCAAATGGCTTCTGCCGATGCTTTGCAAGGCCGGCGGCCTGGAGCGCGACGATATCGGCCAGATCCGCATCAATTCCGGCAACACGCATGTCGAGCTGACGCCGCAGGGCGCCATGCGCCTGTTCGAGAAAACCGGCGACACCGGCCGCCTCGAAGGCAGCCTGCAGGCTTTCCCCCTCGAAGGCGTGCCGGAGCCTGAAACTTATGTGCCCGCCGAACCGCGCCGCGAGCGTAGCCGGAACGACGCCCCGCGCCCGGCTTACCGGAAGGACCGCCCGCCGCAGCGCGCCGAGCGCGCGCCGCGCGAACGCAACAAGGACAAAGTTCCGGTCGAACGCGACTTCTCGGCCTCCGAATACGTTCAGGACGACCGCTCGAGAGGCCCCAAGCCCTTCAAGGGCCGCCCGAAACCCGCCACCGGCGCCCCGCGCGCCAAGGGCAGTTTCAAGGGAAAACCCAGCGCCTCGAAAGGCCCGAAAACCGGCTTCAAACCCGGCGCGAAACCGGCCCGGCGCGGCCCCTCCGGAGGGCGCGACTGAGGGCGCCGCAAACCGATTGGGATCAACGTCAGAACACCTTGTTCTAAGACAGTTTTTTCAGATGTTCTCGGCACTGCAAAATACGGCCTCGGGACGTTCCCTTGGGGGCGTAAATCCCGTATATTTCACCATCGTTACGAGAATCACCCGAGAAAGAACCTGCCATGGCGGATGACACGGCTCCCGAAGTCTCCCAAACGGGCGGCGAAGGCGACTATGGCGCAGGCTCGATCAAGGTCCTGAAAGGCCTCGACGCCGTGCGCAAGCGCCCTGGCATGTATATCGGCGACACCGATGACGGCTCCGGCCTGCACCACATGATTTATGAGGTTGTGGACAACGCGATCGACGAGACGCTGGCGGGCCATGCCGACCACGTGACGGTCACCCTTTACCCCGATGGTTCGGCCGGGATCACCGATAATGGCCGCGGCATTCCGGTCGGTATGCATCCGACCGAAGGCGTCTCGGCAGCCGAAGTGATCATGACCCAGCTCCACGCCGGCGGGAAATTCGACCAGAATTCCTACAAAGTTTCAGGCGGTCTGCACGGCGTCGGCGTGTCGGTCGTCAATGCGCTGTCTGACTGGCTGGACCTTACGATCCACCGCGAAGGCTTCGAGCATTTTGTCCGCTTCGTGGACGGCGGGCACGTCGAGGCGCCGCTCGTCAAGCGCGGCCCCTCGCCGAAGCGCGCCGATGGCAAGCCCTATACCGGCACGGCGGTGCGCTTCCTCGCTTCGCCCACGACCTTCACGATGACGGATTACGACCGAAAGACGCTGGAACACCGCCTGCGCGAGCTCGCCTTCCTCAATAGCGGCGTGAAGATCATCTTCCGCGATGAGCGCGGCGCCGAACCGTACGACGTGACGCTCGAATACGAAGGCGGCGTCAAGGCTTTCGTTCAACATATCGACCGGCAGAAACAGTCGCTGATCGGCGAACCGATCTATGTGATCGGAGAGAAAGACGGCATCACAGTCGAAGCCGCGCTTGAGTGGACAGACAGCTATCACGAGTCCGTGCTGTGCTTCACCAACAACATCCCGCAGCGCGACGGCGGTACCCACCTCGCCGGATTTCGCGGCGCGCTGACGCGTATCATCAACAAATATGCCAATGAAACCGGCATCGCGAAAAAGTCCAAGGTCGAGATCTCCGGTGATGACGCCCGTGAAGGCCTGACCTGCGTGCTGTCGGTCAAGGTGCCGGACCCGAAGTTCAGCTCACAGACGAAAGACAAGCTTGTTTCCTCCGAAGTCCGCCCGGTGGTCGAGGGCCTGATCGGCGAGAAGCTCGGCGAATGGTTCGAGGAGAACCCGAAGAAAGCTCAGGCGATCATGGAAAAGATCGTCGAAGCGGCCGCCGCGCGCGAAGCCGCGCGCAAGGCGCGGGAACTGACCCGCCGCAAATCGGCCCTCGACATCACCTCCCTTCCCGGAAAGCTGGCCGACTGTCAGGAGAAGGACCCCGCGAAGTCCGAACTCTTCATCGTCGAGGGCGATTCTGCCGGCGGCTCGGCAAAGCAGGGCCGCAGCCGCGATAACCAGGCTATCCTGCCGCTGCGCGGCAAGATCCTGAACGTCGAGCGCGCCCGCTTCGACAAGATGCTTTCCTCCGAACAGGTCGGCACACTGATCATGGCGCTCGGCGCCGGTATCGGGCGCGACGAATTCGATATCAACAAGCTGCGCTATCACAAGATCATCATCATGACCGATGCTGATGTGGACGGCGCACATATCCGCACGCTGCTGCTGACCTTCTTCTATCGCCAGATGCCGGAGATCATTGAGCGCGGCTACCTCTACATCGCCCAGCCGCCGCTCTACAAAGTCACGCGCGGCAAGTCTGAGCGCTATGTAAAGGATGATAGCGAGCTTGAGGCCTACCTGATCGGCGAAGGCACCAGCGGTGAAACGCTGATCCTAGCAGATGGCACGCAGATCGCCGGCGAAGACCTGCGCGAGCGCGTACGCCAGGCAGCCAGCTTCCGCGCCGGCCTGCGCCGTCTTGCCCTGCGCGCGCCGGCAGAGCTGATCGAGCACGCCGCGCTTGCCGGCGCACTGTCCGGCCTGGCTGGAGAGGCCGAAGCGAAGGCGACAGCCGAGCGGATGAACCAGCTCGCCGAGGAAGGTGAAGACACCTGGGCGGGACGTTTTGCAGAGGGTGCCCTTGTCCTGCAGCGCGCCGTGCGCGGCGTCGATGAGACGGCTGTCCTTCCCCCTTCCCTGATCGCCAGCCAGGATGCCATCCGGCTTGCCGAGCGGGCCGCCAGCCTGCGCGAGATTTATGAAAAGCCCGCCCTGCTGCGCCAGGAGAAGGGCGGCGAAACAGCCGTTCACGGGCCAGCGAGCCTGCTCGACGCCGTGCTCGACTCCGGCCGCAGGGGCCTGAAGGTACAACGGTATAAAGGCCTCGGCGAAATGAATGCGGACCAGCTCTGGGAAACAACACTCGACGCCAACGCCCGCACCCTCCTGCAGGTCAAGGTCGAACATGCTGATGAAGCCGATGAGCTCTTCACCAAGCTGATGGGCGACGTGGTCGAGCCGAGACGTGACTTCATCGAGGAGTTCGCGCTGGAAGCTGAGGTCGACGTCTAGGCGCCGGCCGCAGGCAGCGTCATCCCGGGATCTGGAGAGCCCAGCCGCCAGACCCCTGGCTTGCCTGCCTGGGCTCGCAGCCGCACAGGCCTTTGCCTCGTCGCACAAGCCGGAGCGAGTGCCCGGCGGTCAGAGATATGGGAGATGTGCGTCTTCACCGCTCAGTCGCCCAGGATAATCCCTACGCCCCCGATCCGTACCTCGCTGCCCACGACCTCCAGGCCGAGCGCCTTTGCCCGCTCCAGCGCCGCGCCAGCCTGCGGCAGGCTCACCAGAAACTTGACGATTCTTTCATCCGAGCCCTGACGGAACTCCAGCGCTGCATCAGCCAGATCAACCCGCTCGCCTTTGGCCGCGACGCCCAGAACCTCGCTCCATCGCGTGGCCATCCGTGCCGGATCGACGGCGTGGATTACGGCGCCCGTAAGCCGGCCCTTCGATGCGCGCACCTCCCAGTCCGGCCCGCCCCAGCGCCAGCCCGGCGCCGGCCTTGCCTCATCGACCGAGACAATCGCTGCGCCGACATCCGCCGGGTGGAGGTGGCTGGCGGAAATGTCCGGAAGGTCGATGTTCCAGACACGGCGGATCCTGAGCGCGTCGGCCCGCGCCCGTACGCCAGACAGATCATCAGTCTGAAAGATCGCCATATAGCCGCCTTCCCCGCCTCGGGCGAGGAAGCGGGCCGCCGGCGCGCCCGGCATAGCCGGCACGACCACTTCCAGGAACTGGTCGCCGATGGCGTAGACGCGGTTGACGAGGCCGAACTCCGCCACGCCCGGATCCGCGAATGCCTGCCCGAGCCCCAGCACCGCCGCCAGCCTGTCGGCGGCCTCCAGCGAGGCGGCAGCGATCACCAGCTGGCGCAGTCTCACGAACCCCATGATCTCCTCCCGCGCCCGTAACCCCCCGGGCTTCTAGGAGCAGCATACGCCCGAACAGGCACGTTATGCTATCACGCACCGGTTGACGGGCGCTCCCGCTCGCGCCACCCCCGCTGCCATGACCGAACACGCTTACGATCAGGCCCCCTGCTGCCCCGGCGACACCGGCGCGCATGACCATGCCCACGCGCATGGCCTCGCCCATGCGCACGATCATGAAGGTCATGCCCACCTGCCGCATCATGCCGACATGACGAGCGCCGATTCCCGCCGCCGCGTCGTGCTGGCCGCCCTGCTGACCGGCGGCTTCATGCTGGCCGAAGTGATCGGCGGGCTTGTCTCCGGTTCGCTCGCACTGCTGGCCGATGCCGCCCACATGCTGACCGATACAGGCGCGCTGCTGCTCGCCTGGCTCGGCTACAAGCTGGCCGCGCGTCCCGCCGATCCGGGCCGCAGTTTCGGCTTCGGCCGGATGAAAGTGCTCGCCGCCTTCACCAATGGCGTGCTGCTGATCCTGCTCGCGCTCTGGATCGTAGGGGAAGCGATCACCCGCCTGCTCTCGCCCTCTCCCGTGCTGGGCGATCTGATGCTCGGCATCGCCGTGCTCGGCCTCGTGGTGAACATCATGGCCTTCGCCATCCTGCAGGGCGGCGGGCACAAGCACGACCTGAACCTCAGCGGCGCTCTCTGGCATGTGGCCGGCGACATGCTCGGCTCGCTCGCCGCCATCCTTGCCGCCCTGCTGATCCTCTGGCAGGGCTGGTACATCGCAGACCCTCTGCTCTCCATCCTTGTGGCCGGCCTTGCCCTGTTCGGCGGTGTGCGCATCGTCCGTCAGGCAGGTCACATCCTGATCGAGGGCACGCCGGATGGGCTCGAGGCGGCGACGATCATCGCCGACCTGAAGGCCCATATCCCGGGGGTTGCCACCGTCAGCCATGTCCATGCCTGGGCGTTGACCGAATCGCGCCCCCTGGTCACACTCGAAGTCACCCTGTCGGCCGGGGCCAGCGCCGAACCCGTGCGCCGCGCGGTCAAGGAACGCCTTGCCCGGGCCTTCGGCGCCAGCCACGCCACCGTCGAAGTGATCGGTGAGGCCCGCCCGGCTGGCGCATAGCCGCATTGCGAAGGCCGGCGCAGCGCGTTAACCGTGGGGTCCAGAGCCCATATCGGGTCATCGAAGACGATGGAGGCCCGGATGGCCGAGACACGACATGCTGAAATCCTGATCATCGGCTCCGGCCCGGCCGGCTGGACCGCGGCCGTGTATGCCGCGCGGTCCTTGCGCGAAACCCTCGTCGTCACCGGCATGCAGCCGGGCGGCCAGCTGACCATCACCACTGATGTCGAAAACTGGCCGGGCGAGGCCCACATCCTCGGGCCGGACCTGATGGTGCGCATGCAGGACCATGCCGAGAAAATGGGCGCGAAGGTCGCCAACGATCATATCCTCAGCGTTGATTTCGAAGGCCGGCCCTTCAAGGCCGTGGGCGAGAGCGGCACGACCTATACCGCCGACGCCGTGATCATCTCCACCGGCGCACAGGCCAGGTGGCTGGACCTTCCGAGCGAGCAGAAGTTCAGGGGGTTTGGCGTCTCCGCCTGCGCCACCTGCGACGGCTTCTTCTATCGCGGCCGGGACGTGATGGTCATCGGCGGAGGCAACACAGCCGTTGAGGAAGCCCTCTTCCTGACCAACTTCGCCTCCAAGGTCACCCTCGTCCATCGCCGCGACCATTTGCGCGCCGAGAAGATCCTGCAGGAGCGCCTGTTCAGGAACCCCAAGGTCGAGGTGATCTGGGACAGTGCGCTCGAAGAGGTGCTTGGCGAAGAGCACCCCGCCGGCGTCACCGGCGCACGCATCCGGAATGTCAAGACCGGCGCGGTGCAGGACATCCCCGTCCATGGTATCTTCATCGCCATCGGCCATGCCCCGTCCACCGAGCTGTTCGTCGGGAAGCTGCCGATGCGCGCCAATGGCTACCTGATCACCGAACCCGGCTCCGCCCGTACGGCGATCCCCGGCGTCTTCGCCGCCGGCGACGTCACCGACGAGACATACCGCCAGGCCGTCACGGCCGCTGGCATGGGCTGCATGGCCGCCCTCGAAGCGGAACGCTGGCTGTCAGAGCAAGCCGCTGACAGCCAGGCTGTGGCCGCCGCATAAGCTCTCGGTCATCCCGTCATAAATCGCATCCAGAGCCTTGCGGCGGCGCGTTCTACGAAGGCGAGGTGGTTTGCGGCTGACGTCTCGAAGCGGCTTGCGACAGCAGGCAGGTGCCTGATGCGGTTGAGGCAGCGCCCGGCGCAGCGGCCGTCTCGGCGCCGTCGCTGCAATAAGGCCTCTGACAAGGGTCGCCGCCCGATGGACTCCGGTGATTCGCGATGTATGAGTTTACGGTTTAAAGCAGTCCCTGAGCCGTTTTTTCGATGCTGCGGGGCTTTCCGGTCTCCACGACTTCAAGCAGCTTCGCTGCCCGGCCCTGCATCACGCGGTCGAGTTCCGTCTGCGGATCAATCGCCAGGGCTGCTTCCAGCTCCGCCTTGATCTCAGCGCGGAATGTCCTGGCATCATAGGCCGCCAGAGCCCGTGCCCACTGCCAGCGCAGGGCTGCGTCCTGCGGGGCAAGACGCACGGCCTCGGCATAGTTCGCACGCGCCGTCTTCAGGCTCGCCCCCATCACAGCCGCGCCGAGTGGACCGCCGCGCCGGTGCACCTCGACATGCCAGACCGCGAGGAAACCGAGGGCGTAATGGTTCGCAGGCTCATCCTCGAGCACGGCCTGGGCCAGCGCCCGGGCTTTTGGCCCGTATCCGGACTCATTGGCCTCTGAAAGGCCCATCGGCCGGGTCAGGAGCGCCAGGGCAATCGCCTTCTGGAGCCGGCCCTCCCCATGCCCCGCATCCAGCTTCAACGCCGCCTCGGCCGCCGCCAGGGCCTTCTCGATATCGGCGAGGTCCGGCTCGCGGCCCGCGCACATCACTTTTGCAAGGATGACCCGCGCCCGGAGGGCATGGGCATCCGCAGACTTCTCTCCGGCGGCTTCCTGCAAGGCGAGGTCATATTGCCCCGCCCGGAACGCGGCGTTCGCGCCTGCGACATCGGCGAAGGCCCTCAGCGCCCCTGAGACAACAAGCGCCGCGAGAATCAGGCTGCGTGTGATCATTACTCCTGATACTAGGCCGATTGCGGCTTTCCGGCGAGCGGGAAGTCGTCCAGTTCAGGAGCAGGCCGTTCATGGCGGACAGTTTCGAGGCAGATGTGGTGGTGATCGGCGCGGGCGTGATCGGCCTCGCCTCAGCCCGCGCACTCGCCCGGGCGGGGTGTGAGGTCATCGTGCTGGAGGCCGAAGACCAGATCGCCATGCACACCTCATCGCGCAATTCTGAAGTGATCCATGCCGGGCTCTACTACGCGCCCGGCAGTCTCAAGGCCCGCCACTGTGTCAACGGCCGCCGGATGCTCTATCCCTACCTCGATGCGCACGGCGTGACCGTAAAGCGCTGCGGCAAGTTGGTGGTCGCAGTGGGTGACGCTGAGGCGGATGAGCTGGAGACTATCCTTTCCCGCGCCCGGGCCAATGGCGTTGAGCAGCTCAGCCTGATTGACGGGGCAGGCGCACGCCGGATCGAGAGCGCCCTCAGCCCGAATGTCAGCGGCGCCATCGTCTCGCCGGTCTCCGGCATCTTTGACAGCCACGCTTATTTCCTTGCCCTTCGAGGTGAGCTTGAAGATGCAGGCGGCTCCATCGCTTTCGGCACGCCGCTTATTTCCGGGGCCGTCGAGACCGGCCATATCCGCCTCGAGACCGGCGGCGCCGCGCCCGCGACCATCCGCGCCCGCACCGTGGTCAATGCGGCAGGTCATCATGCCATTGCGGTGGCGGGCGCCATCCAGGGCCCGCACACCGCCAGCCTGCCCGCGCCCCATTATGTCAAGGGCAGTTATTTCACCATCCAGGGCCACACCCCCTTCTCCCGCCTGATTTACCCGATGCCGACAACCTCCAGCCTCGGCCTGCACCTCACCATCGATATGGCCGGGCGCGGCAAGCTGGGCCCGGACGCCGAATGGCTCCCGGACGACGCCCGCCCTCCCTTTGACTACCGGGTCGACCCCGCCCGCGCGAAGATATTCCATAGCGAAGTCTCCCGGTTCTGGCCGGGCCTGACCCTCGAGCGTCTCAGCCCCGATTATGCCGGCGTGCGGCCCAAACTGGTGGCCCGGGGCGCCCCTTCGGGCGACTTCCGGATCGAAGGGGCACAAACCCACGGCAGCCCCGGCCTGATCAACCTTCTTGGCATCGAAAGCCCCGGCCTGACATCCTCCCTGTCAATTGCCGAGCACGTTGCGGAGCTGGCGCAGGAGACCAGAGGATAGGGCGCTTGCACGGCCCAGCCCCAATGTGTATCAGGCCGCTTCGCAAATGCGGCGAACGGTTCGGTAGCTCAGCTGGTTAGAGCGCGCGACTCATAATCGCGAGGTCGAGAGTTCAAGTCTCTCCCGAACCACCACTCACTGCCTTGATTTTCTTGATCTTTTAGCCGCTCGATCAAGAACTCGGAGATCGAACTAACACGCAACTGACACGCAACGCGCTGCAGGAAGTCGTCGATTGCTGCGGTCGATTTGAAAAGATACGTCGGATCGAACGGTGCGTAGATCTCGGTCGTGCTGACATCGGGGCTCCTGTGGCCGAGCTGCGCGGCGACTTCCCAGGCCGGAACGCTGCTCTTGCGCAGCCAGCGCGCCATCGTGTGCCGGATGCCATAGGGCTGAACCTGATCGTCCATTTCCAGCTTAGCCCGAACCGTGCGCCAGGCCGTGCGAATGCTCGCCACGGGCGCACCCCGAAACTCGATGACGCGGCCGGACCGCGACCGCCTCGACTGTGCTTGGAGCCACGGCTTCAGACTCGGCGGCAGCTTGATCGTCGGACGGAACTTCAGGGTCTGTTCCCGCTTGTCCGGATTAAGGTGGATCAGGTCGTTGGCAAAATCGACCTGATCGAAGGTCAGGCTGAGGACCGCCTCGTTCCTTCCCGTCGTTGCGATCATCAGGATGACGAAAGCCTGAAGGTGATACTCCGACGCCTCGATCAGCCGCGCGACTTCCGGAACATCAAGGGGTCGCCCCTTTGGCGGCGGCTTCGGCACCTTGACCAGTTCGATATAGGGCACAGACGCAATCTCTCCGCGTTTCCACGTCCAGTTCAGCGCCGCCTTGCCGATCGTGAGTACCTGCCGCGTTGTGCTGGGCCCAAGACGGCGCTCGCTGCGCAGATACTTCTGAAAGGCTTGCTGGCGAGGCATCTGGCAGGCCTCTTCGACCGTCGCAGCGCCGTGAAAGTCGAGCCAGAAACTCAAAGCGCGTTGGATGTTTCCGCTGCTCCGGATTGTTGAACCATAGTGTTCGAAGTATCGCGCGAAGACTTCTGCCAGCGTCGCGTCGGCGGGCTTTTCATCCTTCTTGGCGTGGTTCAGCACGAACCAGTCGGTCAGCGCCTGACGGGCTTCGTTATGATCCGTTGTGCCGAGGCTAACGCGCTTTGTCTGTCGATCCTCGAGATCAAACCAGGTGCGGCACCAAGCTTGGGAGCCGCGCCGTTTGGAAAGCCAGAAGTCTCCGAGCTGGAATTCCCGGTCATTTGAGTATCGGGGCATGATTTTTCCTCCACGGCCTGCAGCAGGAAATCGATAAGCTGATAGCCGAAAAATCCGATCTTGCGCGGCGAGATACGGACAAAGGCGATGCGCCTATCTGCACGCAAACGCCGCAAAGACACAAGCGACGTGTTCAAGGTGGCGGCCGCATCGGTTTCGGAATAACGTCCAAAAAGCGAAATGCCGTGCGCCTCAGCAATCGCTTTGTGGAACTCCGAAAAAACCGGCGGCTCGCTCATCTGATCTTGAAGCGCCCTTCCCCGCGTATCCCGGAGCCGCCTCGCGCCCGAAGGATGATCCTGGACGGCGGGTCTGGCAAGGGACGCCCCGGCTTCTGCCCTTGCCAGACCCGCCGTCCAGGATCAGGGGCGCGCAAGGAGGCGGCGCCGGAAACGCGTTTCACGGTGGGCGGAGCAACCTTCAACGACTTGTCCCCGGAACGACTTCTGTCTGCGCCGATTTCGGCTTTGCAAAATCATCCTCGCTGAAGATTGCATCGGCGAGCGCCTCGCCGAGAAGCTTGCGTCCCGGTGCGAGACGGCGTTCGAGCTGGCTTCGATAGAACTCGAAGGCAGGCACCGTCTCGGCGACGGCCTGGTTCATCGCGGCTGGCGAGAGTCGCGGGCCGTAGGCGATCTGATAGCGCATCGCGAGATCGCAGAGCTCCATCAGCGACTGCTGGTCGCGCTCCATGCGCGCGAGGCGCCGGTTCATGTCATCGAGGCGCTTGATGAGCAGCGCGTCGCGCTCATGCTCGATGGCAGAGGAGAAGAAGTATTTGAGCGCCGCTTCGATGACGGAAGATTTTGACCAGCCTTTCTTGGCCCCGGCTGCAGAGACCTTGGCGTCAAGCGTGGCATCGAGATAGCAGATCGCGCGGGACTTCATGAGGCGCCTTTCTGGCGATGGACGCCATCAGGAAATGCGCGTCTTCACGGCTTGTCAAATCAGCGCCGCGCGAGTGGCTTCGCCCGTTTTCGTGCGTCATGACCGTCAAGTATGTGTACAGGCCATTGCCAGCAAGGCCGTGCATTTCGCAGCGAAATCCGGCGTTTCGTTCTCGCTGAAGAATTTTTTTGAGCGCGTGGGTTTGCAGCGCGCGGCGCATCGCAAAAAGGCTTCACTTTCGGGAACGCACGCGAAAACCCGCGAGCATTTTCGCCTGACAGGCGCCGCTCTCAGCGGCCAAGACCGAGGCTGCGCTGACTCAGGCGGCTGATCGACAAGTCACGCTCGATGGTCATCGCGATTCGAGTGCAGCGCCGGTGTTCGAACTCCGGCTTCCAGGGCACAAGCGAAAACTCCCGGTCTCGCTCCACGACGGCGAAGCGCCCGGCCTGGCTCGTGAACTCGCGTTCGAAGTAACCCTCAAGCTCCTCTCCCGGCTTCGCGGGCCGATAGGCCATGCCCTTCTCTGCCGCGATGCGCGCGCCTTCGGTGTGCATAACTTCCCAATCGAGCTTCGCGAGCAATTGCGCGTCCGGAAGCTCGCGAGGCTGAACGAGCCCGCGCCGGACAAGGTCGGCGTGGCGGTCGCGGGCGGCTGACAAGAACTCCGCGCCGAGGCCTGCGCGTGAGGCGTCGAACGTTTGCTTCCCGGCCAGCCACTCATCGAGCATCGTTCGCCCGGCTGCTTTGACCTGCTCGCCCAGCGGCGGGACCGCACCCAGCCGTCCGATCGAGTCGGGTTTGATCCTCACCCATTCCCCGGACTTCAGATCCTTATCGCCAGCGAGCTGGAGATGATGCACGCGGCCATCGAGGCCATCAACCATCGCGTAGACGGTGCCGGTGTGCTCATTGGCGAGGCCCATCGCAAACACCCGGCCCACGACATCCCGGCGCTTCGCCTGCGGATCAAAAGTGAAACCTTCGGCGCGGTTCGGTCCTGCTTCGCGCAGATGCACCCGGATGCGCGCCTGCGCGACGTCCTGCTGCTCCAGTCTCGAGAGGGAATCGATCAGGCCCGGTTTGAGCTGCCAGCGCCCGGCGCCTGCGCGCTCGGCGAGGCCAAGTCGTTCCAGGACTTGCAGCCTGGCGCGATAGTGCATCCGGCGGCGCTGAACATCGTCGAGTTTGATGATCCCGCCCGTACCGGCCTGCCTCAACATTTGCCGGTCGAGATTTGTCACACGCCGGGACGGGATCGCGCGGTTGATCTTGAGCTCAATCTCCGCCTCGGTTTCGAGACCGAGTTCGCGGGTCAGGATCAGGCCCGCGCGGGCGCGGATACCGGACGAAATGTAGTCCCGGTCCATGACCAGGTCGCGGCCATCGTCCCGTACGCCTCGCACGAGGATGTGGCTATGCGGATGATCGGTGTTGTGATGATCGACCGCGATCCAGTCGAGCTGTGTGCCAAGGTCGGCTTCCATCTCCCTGACCAGCGAACGGATGAAGGGCTTGAGGTCTGACAGCTGCTCGACATCTTCTGCTGAGACGATGAACCGGAAATGGTGGCGGTCTTCAGCGCCGGCCTTGAGCCAGTCCTTGCCATCCACGCCATCACTTGTCCCATCGTAGAACGCGGCGCGCTCGCCGCCGCGGCCAGCGCCTTCGCGCTGGAGATAAGCCAGGTGCGCGCGCTGCAGGGCGATTCCTTTGCCGCCGAGCCGCACCACACGCGCCTTGACGATGGCGCGGCGCGTGCCCTGCCAGCCTTGAACCCTCGGTGCCGATCGCCTTCGCGCTGTGCTGCCGGATCTGCGTCCCTTGCGCAGCGAGGACGCAAGACTGCGCGGGAGCTTCGCGCGGTCCTGGCCGACGCGGCCAAGCCTCGGCCGAAAGTCATCGCTCGTCTCGTTCAAAGGGCACCTGCCTCCCCTGTTGTGCGCACACTGCGGGGCCGCTTGCACGCATGCAACAGGGCGCCAATGCGCCAAGCCAAACGACTCGCGCGTGTTCTGCAGTATCTGCCGTGCAAAGAATTTTTTCGGCGACTCGCGCCGAAGTCGTCAACGACTCGCACGGTCCTGAAGCGGCGTCACCAGAAGAGGGGCCCACAGGGCACACCTTCTTTTATCTTGCATTGCGCCGCTTCTCTTTCCGCACCTCCTGACACCACCTTTGACGCCTTAGAGTCCAGAGCGCAGTTCCTGTGCGATGCGCAACGCTTTGAAGCCGGCCGCATCATAAGCATCCGGCTCGATATTCTGCTCAATGCACAGGTGCAAATGCCGCCAGTAGTCGGAGGCGATATCTGGCAATTCATGCTGCTTCTTGAGGGCGTCGATCATAGTCAGCGCGCGCACCACCCGGGTCTTTCCGAAGGCGTGGAGGAGCAAAGCCGCCGCCGGTTCGACGCCCGGAATCTTCGTCAATTCAGTGCCCGTGTCGGCCGCTTGGCAGACCACAAGCCGCCAGGTCTGCGTGCCATATCCATCTCCGCGCCAGCGTACAAAGCCGAAAATCTGACCCGGAACGAAGCAGACAAGCTCACAGCCCGGCGCAAACGGAAACCGTTTGACTGGCACGCCAAACACCAGCCGGTCACGCGCCTTGAGCTTTGCTTCTCGGAGGCGAACGCGCGTCAAATGGCACGACGGAACAGGGCCAGTATCCATGTCGGGCGGTGTGCAAGTTCTGAGCCGTTGCACGCGCAATTCAGGCCCCTAAAAGTTCGCCAGTTTGAAGCGCCACCCCTCTTTGCTGCAAGATTTCCGGGCAGACGGGGTAAAGCCGCCATCCAATAATGGCCGGTCAATTAACGACACCTGAGGCGGATCTGCCCCAGTATTTGAAGGCGGCCACAGCGGTCCCTCCTCCGGCGCCGCCGTCAAACTCTGGTGCCAACCAATGTGCATCCCCGCCCGCCCCCCGAACGGCCGTTGTTGAGACCGCGAATGGCACGACTCTGGTGACCGTCTACGACTGTCGTTGGCCCTAAACAGCCGCCTGAGTTTCTAAAACTGCGTACTGAGACAATACAGTCGTCCGTCCACGAAGCCGCAGCTGGACGCGCTCAGAATTGACGTCACCACTATAAGATAAACAACAACAATGAGAGCTAAGACGACGGCAGCGAAGATTCGCACATGCCGACTTCTGTTGGGAGTGGCCCAGAGCAAACTAAACAGAACCGCTACTAGGATACCTGAGATAACGGTCCAACTGAATGGCGCCCAATTCAGGTAGTGCCAAACCGCAACCGGAATGAAGCCCGCCAAGAAGCCAACGAATGGGATGATGAGATTGGCAGTCTTCATGAGCTTCAGGTTAGTGTTTTCCGTTGCGTATGTCTGCAGTCGGCGAGATGGCGCCCTAGCAGATGTAGCATGTGGAATGGCGTGAATTTTTCGACCAAGCCAGTCGGGAAACATACGGTCGGATGTATGGCAGCGCATATTCGCCGAGTTGCCTAGGGACTAGACCCAAATTTCCGTACTCGGCGCGAGGAACACCGCACGGCGTAAGTCTTCATTGTCTGCAAAGCGACGTGCTTCCCTGCTGCCTTCAAAAATCGGCCGCTCATCTGGTGCTTTCGCAATGGTAAGGTCGAAGCCGTTATCGAATTCAATTCTCATTGAGTGCTTCTCGACTTCAATGCTGGAAATGGTCCTGCCTAAGAGATGCGGCGAAAGCTCATCCGGGTTCTCGGAAATCGAGTCAGCCAACCAAGGTCGAGGGCGCCCGTAATTTTCGTGGAATGAGTCTCCGACATGTCGGCCTCGCGCGGTCATCCAGTCTGATGCTCCCCAAACGGCGACCACAAGCCATTCTCGACCGAGGCGCAAACCGAAAAAGCCGGGACCGCCCATTCCGTACGTTCCAACACGCGGGCTGATCTCTTGGACAACTTTGCCGAGCACGTCGTGTGCTGAAACGGGTCGCGGACGGAACGCGATCAGCGGTGCCGACGGACGCATCCCTGGGTCATTGCCCGGCGACAGCAGCGCCGGATCGGGAATCTCATACTTATCTAAGATATTCGGCATGTGTCTTACTTCGCCATGATCGATGACGCAGGGCAAGTGTCACCGTCTGATTTCGGCGACCTCCGGCCTGATGGGCGGAGCAGTCCGAAGCGGCAGGTCTTGAGCGGCGCTGCCGTGCGTAACAGTGGGGCACGTAGCGCGGATTTGGCCCATAGGCGACCTTCAAGAGATCACGTATGAGGGATCATGGGAGTCGAGCCGGTCAACTATATTCGTTCGGCACTCGAAGCCGTCGGCCTTGAGGTCGAGGCCCTGACGGTCGTGCACTACGCACCTGAAGCCTTCGGCAACATGGTTGCCGAGGTGCGAACG
Source organism: uncultured Hyphomonas sp. (assembly GCA_964538945.1). GTDB lineage: Bacteria > Pseudomonadota > Alphaproteobacteria > Caulobacterales > Hyphomonadaceae > Hyphomonas. Next base: position 48,984 of record CAZIGV010000014.1, on the reverse strand, counting down.
AACGCTGGCGAACTAAAGATTATCTATGACCGAGGCTTTTACCTCGAAGCTCGTGAGCCGGATAGCATCGCCGACATTCACGGCAAGCTGATCGACGCGCTCGTTTCCGCTCGGCAAAGCTGATGTCCGCTAACCACCCGAAATTCTCGAAGCGCTCGGCAGGATCAAGTCTGGCCAACTCATTGTGATCGATACGCGCGCGGTGTGATCGTCGAAGGGGCAGCTTCCCAGCGCCTGCGAGGTGACGCTCCTATGTCCACACACGGCGATCTCCCGCCGGGTAGCGGCCCAGCGTCCCGATGACCGGACTGAGGCGAGCTTGCCGGACGCCGAGCCAGGTGATCGGAGCCGACTTGGCCTTTTTCAGCCGCTTCAACGCTGGCTTGCCAATATTTGATCAGGTTTGGAAAGCCCACGTTAGGGTCTGCGCATCCAGCGCGCGCCTTGAGGTGCTTTTTGCCTCTTCGAATGCCTCCCTTACTGAACCGGTAACTATCTGCCACCCCAAGCCGCGCTGGACACCCCTTGATCCTTCCGCAGTTTCACAGTATCATAGTATCATGCGCAACATAACCGTAGCCATTGATGAAGAAACCTACGTCGCCGCCCGGGTGAGAGCTGCGGCGCAAGGCTCCTCGATCTCCGCCCTGGTCAAGCAATTCCTGAAAGACCTGACCGCTCGTGACGCGCGGTTCGAAGCCCTTGCCCAGGAGGAAGAGAATATCCGTGCCCGGATTGAGGACTTCGACGCCGCGGCCCGATTGCCCCGCGGCGACCTTTATCGCCAAGACCCTTGAGCGTTTTCCTCGACACCAACATCCTCCTCTACAGCCTTGACCTCAACGCTGGCGAGGGGACCAAGCAGGATGTGGCGCTTGGCTATCTTGCACGGCGGGATGTGGTGCTCAGTGTGCAGGTCTTGCAGGAGTTCTACGTGCAGGCCACGCATGCACGGCGGGCGCGCCCAATCTCCCATGATGACGCCGTCGGCTTGATCCGGGCCTGGAGCCGCTTCGAGGTGGTCGACAATAGCCAGGCCCTCCTGAAGGCGGGCCTGGCGCTGCGTGCATCCGCGCAGTTGTCGCTCTGGGATGCTCTCATCGTTGCGGCTGCCGCTGGCGCCGGCTGCGAAGAATTGATCACGGAAGATCTTAATTCCGGCCAGGATATCGCTGGCGTGCGGATCATCAACCCATTCCTGCGCGGCGCTGCATGAGCGCGCCCGGCTGCGGAAAGCGTCACTCCATCGAAAGCAAAAGTTCTGGCGATGACCCAGAGATCGAAGAAGTCCTTCATGCGGGTGTTGCGCAAACCGAGCGTTACCAGCGCTTCCAGCTTTTCGGCGACAACCGTTTCCGGTGGATAGGCCTTCACGACGGCTGACGGGAAGTCCAGCAGCGACGGGTACGTCACCTCGGTAGCCTGCGGCGTGACGGCGTCGCCGAAACCGATGTCGATCTGGATTGGCAGGCGTGCGTTCGCTTTCATTGCGATCAGCGTGACACGCACGCCGCGATAGTCTTCTTCATCGCGGGCGCTTTCGTCGCGAACGCTGGCGGCTTCGTAGGTCACGCCATCGCCCGCCACGGCGAGATCGCAGAGCGTCTTGAATATCGTGGCCATGCGTTCGGGTGCGGGATCGTCCTGGCCAAGCAGGTCGAGATCGCCGGTGCTACGATAGGGCACCGGCGCCCAGAGCGAAAACAGCATCGCGCCTTTGAGAATGAACTGGTCGCGGTAGCCCGATTGCGCAAGACGATAGATCAGGCGTTCGATAGCGAAGCGCGTCATCAGAAGCTGCGCGTTCTCGCCGCGCTGGCGCGCATAGTCGGTCAGTCGGGCGCGCACCGAAGCGCCGACGTTTTTGAGCGGCGGCCGCGTCATGGCAGGTTTTCCAGATAGGGACGCATAACCGTCGCGACTCGGTCAGCCACGGCGCAGCGCCATATCTCATCGGTGGTGGCGCGCTTGCGGCGCAGCGCGTCGCGGAGCGCTTCGAGCGCGACATCGAGCCCCACTTTCGAGCGATGCTTGAAACAATCGGCCACCGTTTTGGCGGGCGTCGTGATCGGCACAGATACGCCGTCGATGCGATGATGCTTGATGCCGGCGGTGAGCGCCTCGCCACTGGCGCGTATGATCTTGAGGCGTACCGGCGGCTTTGTCGGCGCCCAAGCCTTAGACGGCATCAGCATCCAGACGGCATGCGGCGTCTGCGTGGTGAGCCCGTGGAACTGGAGCGCGGAGAGAAGCGCAACAACACCGGACGGTGCGGCCTTTGCGGCTTCGGCCAGACTGTGTTCGGCGGAGTGTTCGGCATTGGCGAGTTGGTAAAGTCCGCGCGAAGGCTGCGTCAGCGCGCCCTCCTCCACCAGACGGCGCAGCGTCATCCGTGGAATGCCCTGGGCCTCGAAGTCGCGCGCACGCCCGACCCCCTGCTCCTGAGCAAGGGCAATTGCGCGATCCTTGTTCGACTTAGCGGCCATGGCGAGCATGTTACAATTTCTAGGTACTCTCATGCAAGTGCCTAGTTTTTGTAACGCCGCCTACGCGCGGTAGACGATTGATGCAGGAAAAAACCGGCTTCTGAACTTCGACGAAAGCGCCTCGTTGGGATCGCAGGGCGGTCACCCTCAAAGCACGACTTATGAGCGATGAAACCTGACCGCGAGTAGGCTCGGAAACTAACACGCAACTAACACGCAAACCTGCCAGAATCGGCGCCAAATTCGCGTTTTTGCCCGACCTCGCGATTCATCAATCTCGCGCCAAACTAACACGCAACTAACACGCAAACCCTGATTTTGAGCGGTTTTGCGTGTTAGTTTGTGATCACGAGCGACCCCCAACGCTTTGTTTTTATTCTTCTTTATCTTCTGCAGTTTTGTCTTTTTCAGACTCATAATCGCGAGGTCGAGAGTTCAAGTCTCTCCCGAACCACCACCCAAAACCATGATTTTATTTATCTTTTATCTGGCCTATCAAGAATTCGGTAATTGAACGAACAGGCAACTGACAGGTAACGCGCTGCAGGAAGTCGTCGATTACCGTGGTCGGCTTGAAAAGATACGTCGGATCGAACGGTGCGTAGATCTCGGTCGTGCTGCCATCGGGTCCGAAGGCAAAGGTCACACGTTCGAATCCTCTTGGGCGCGCCATTCGCTTCGCAGGCGAGTTCTGACGTTCTTTCTCGCACTGTCAGTCTCCGGACCTTCGCTCCAGATGGCGCGTGGGCAGCTGGCTTTCATGGAGAACGGCGACGACGGCGATGACTTCATCAACCTGAGTGTAGAATATGGCGTGATGCTGAACGCGGAAGCAGCGAAAACCCGGCTTCAGCTGATCGATGGGAAATCCGATTTCGGGATTCCGTCGTAGGGCTTTGAAGCCTTCTCCGAGACGGCTCATGTAGCCGGCGGCCTGACGCGCACCGAACTCGCGGCGCGTGTAAGTCCGGATGTCTGACAGATCGCGCCGCGCATCGTCGGTGACGCGAAGGCTTGTCATTCAGCGTCGAACAAGCGGTCGATCTCTTCATCCGAGTCCAGGTCGGAATAGGCCCCGCTGGTAAGCTGCGCGGAGCCGGATTCAAGGCGTGAATACAGATATGCCTTGCGCGCTTCTTCTTCCTGATCCCGGCGCACAAGATCGCGGAAATACTCGCTCTCATTGTTAAACTGTCCGCGCTCAATCCGGGCCGCAATCCAGTCGGCCATGATGTCAGGCATGGATATGGTCTTGCGCATCATGACAAGATCTCCTTCAAATTTGAGCATGGCATGTATGAACTATTCATACAATTACGGGTCCTGCCGGGTGGCGCTTGTTCACACAGCTTCTCGCGCAAGGACAATCAGGAAGAAGGTCTCATCTTCACCCTCACTGGCGCGCCAGCTCGCAATTTTGACTGTTAACCCCCTCTAAGACCCTGAAGGAAAAAGAAAAAGACGGGGTTCGAAGTCCCTTATTCCGGCAGTCTGTAAGAGGCTCCGAAAACGCCAGTCTGAGTATCATTCCTCGCGAGCCGGTTTCGTCCGTCACAAAGTCAAAGTAAGTGGCCGCAGCGCTTCGTCGTCGCAGGTCAAACCGGCCCTTCGGCCCCCCCCCCACCGCCGATCGCTCAACTGCAAAGCTTCGCCAGGATCATCGACGACCCTGTTCTCAGCCTGCCCGGCCTAGGCAACCGAAACCCTCCCGGCAGCCGAGACGGCGCTCACGATTAAACGCAGGATAACGCAGCGCTGCCACCCGGAGCGCCTGCCCCCCCATTCAGCGCAACAGCTTCTGCAAAACCGGCCGCAGGCGGAGAAAGCCGACATAAGCCTGCTCCAGCAGCCAGAGGACAGGAGGGTTCCGGGCGAGTTCGCCGACGGGCCTCAGGATCGGTATCGCGCGCCACATCGCCGCAAAGGCTGCGGCCCCGGAAACCAGGGGTTGGCCTGCTTCCTGGGCATGAAACCGCGCCAGCAATTGCCCGCGCTCCAGGGGACAGGCAGCATCAGCCCGGCCGACGTCCTCAAACCTGATCGCGCCGCGCCTGTCGAGGCGCCGAAACAAAGCGATCTCACGCCTGCAGAGCGGGCAGCCGCCATCATACCAGACCGTCAGGGACCGCCGCTCAGCGCCGCAGGACGGTTCGTCCCGGGATGTCCCCTCTGGCACGCGTTCAGGTTCAGGCAGCATCATCATCTTCCTGCATATCGGACAGAGGCGAGGGCGTCGGCCGGTCAGGCTTATCCGACAGGCACCTTTACGTCTGCGCCGGCCTGGCGGATGCCCTCCGGACACCGTCTGTACGTCAACCTGCGACATCCGCGGCGGGCCTGGCCCCCGCAGATCGCCGCTGGAGGGCTGCCGGGCAGCGCGCGTCCATCGATCAGCCTGTGACCGGGCTTGAGGGCGCCGTTTACTGAGGCCCGGGGCCGTCTGGTTAATGCCAGCCGGCCCCGGCGCCTAATCTTCAAGTCCGGCGTTAGAGGGATCGCAACCTGTCGCTGTTAATCTGTCAGACAGGTTTGCGGACTCCCGGCATGCGCTTTTCGGCTCTCTCCCACTTTCACCTGACGCCGGTTTCAGGCGGCGCATCGGCGCAGCCGCCCGAAGCCGCGGCGGCCATACCGGCGCAGGACGCCGTCCGATCAAACATCCCGACCGGCCGGAACTGCGCCTGGCCGGCGCGGCGCCGGGGCCGCTGGCAACCGGATTGGCCCGCCCGGGAGGCTGGCCTTGGTTGCAGCTTTGCCATTAACCCATCGCTTTCGGACAGCATCTGCCTGCCGACTGCCCGCACCTGTCGGCCCGATTGAAAACAGCCGGAAGGGTGATCAGCATGCAGGGAAAATCGAAACAGGTCCGCGGTGGATCGTATCGCCTGTTACCGTCAGCGATACATCAGGCTGCCATCTTCGCGGCAGCTGTGCTTGTCTCGGTCCTGACCGCGCTGCTCGGCACAGCAGAGCCGGCAGAGCGTTTCTTCGGGCAGATTCGGGACGGTCTCAATTCGAAGCCGGCGAGCGGCGAAATCTATCTCGTCGAGATCGATGCGAGGTCCCTGAAGCGCCTCGACAACTGGCCCTGGCCGCGCCGTTATCATGCCCAGCTGGTTGACCGGCTGAACGAAGCCGGTGTCGAACAGATCGTCTTCGACATCGATTTTTCATCAAGATCGACCGATGCCGAGGATACCGCCTTCGCGCAGGCACTGGCGCGGGCGCAGGGCAAGGTTGTCCTTCCCACATTCCGTCAGACGGCCAGCACGGGGACTTCGGAGGCCGCCTATGAGAACCTGCCGATCGGGATCCTGCGGGACCAGGCCTTCCTCGGATCGGTCAACGTCCATCCTGGCCGGAATGGCCAGGTCAACACCTATCCCTTCGGCGCTGTGACGGACGGCGTGCCGCGACCCTCTATCGGCGCCCTGCTCGCTCAGGCCAGCGGCGAGGTGACATCGGTTTTTGAACTCGACCATTCCATCGAGATCAGCACAATCCCGGCCTTTAGTTTTATCGATATCATTGAAGGACGCTTCGATGCAGCCTCCTTCAAGGGCAAGCGGGTCATCGTCGGCGCGACAGCGATCGAGATGGGCGACCGCTATGAAACGGCGCGATTCGGAATTGTACCGGGCGTGTTGGTGCAGGCACTCGCCGCTGAAACCCTGATGGCAGGCACCGCGCTTGCGCATCTGGGGCCATGGCCGTTATTGTTCCTGGCAATCACACTGATCGCGGTCTTCTCCCGGTTCCGGGGCAAGGCGAGCTGGGACAAGGAGGCCGTAACGCTCATCCTTGTCCTGATGGTCTTCATCCTGTCCGTGGCGGCAGAACGCTACAGGTTCGCTCATCTCGACCTCGCCCCCGCCTTCCTGTTCATCGGGACCTGGATAGCAGGCCAGTATCTGATTGGTTTCGTGAAGCGTCTTGCCCGCGAGCGGTATTTCGATGCCGCAACCGGACATCCCAACCTTGCGGCCTGGTCGCGCCAGAAGGGCACGGGTGAGCCCGTCTGTGTCGTCGTTGCCGAAGTGGCGAATTTCGGCGAGATCCTCTCGATACTTGGCGAAGAGGAGGCCGCACGGTTCATCGGCGTCGTCGCGCAGCGGTGCAAGTTCATCTTTGGAGATGCTGAACTCTACCGCATCGGACGCAACCAGTTCTGCTGGCGGATGGTGTCTGAAAGTCGTGAAGCGCTCGACATCCAGATCGCGGCAGCCGGTCAGATCTTCAACTCCCCCCTGCAGGTCGGCGGGCGATCCGTCCGCGCGACGCTCTGCTTCGGCCTGGTCGAGGGGCCGCTTTCCGACCCGCTCGGGCTGTCCAGCAAGGCTGTCCTGGCGGCTCAGCGGGCCAGCCGGACGGGCGTTCGCTCGCTCTGGCATAGCGAAAGCCTCGCAGACGATACCAGCCAGTCGCTGTTCATTGTCTCGGAATTTGCCAATGCTCTGGACGCCGGGGAGGTCTCGGTCGTCTACCAGCCAAAGTTCAGCCTCGCCGCCGGCCGGGTGACAGGGGCAGAGGCCCTGGTGCGCTGGAACAGTCCGGCGGTCGGGCCGATCAGCCCCGCTGTCTTCGTACCCGTGCTTGAACGCGAAAACCTGATTGAACCCCTGACACTGTTCGTCCTGCGGCGCGTGCTCGCCTCACTCGAGGAATGGCAGGCTGCAGGCTGTAGCGTCAGCTGCGCGGTCAACATCTCGGCGCTGCTTCTGGGACGGGAAAGCTTCGTTGACGCAGCCCTGGATATCATCCGCAGCGGGCGTGCCGAGGCCTCCCTCCTGACCTTCGAGCTGACCGAAACGGCGGTCATGACGTCACCCGAAATCGCCGCAGCGTCGATCGCCCGCTTTGCAGAACTCGGAATACATCTGTCAATCGACGACTTCGGCACCGGCCAGTCCACCCTGAGCTACCTGAAGGACTTCTCGGCCTCCGAGATCAAGATCGACCAGAGCTTCATCCGCCTGATTGCCAACGATAACGCCAACCGCATCATGGTGCGCTCCACCATCGAAATGGCCCACGCCCTCGGGATCCGTGTGGTTGCAGAAGGTGTCGAGGACGACGGTACCCTCAGGATTTTGAGAGAGTTCGGCTGCGACGTAATTCAGGGCTGGCATATCGGCCGTCCCCTGACCAAAGAAGCCTTCTTCGAAGCCTGGGCAAAAGGCCGCACGGACGGCCGGGAAAACCAGGCTGAAACAGCCGCCGCTTAGGCGGGCTGGACAGCTGGCCATCGGCCTGCAGCCCCCGCCCGGGCCTGGCCCGGGCTCAGGTCTGCAGCCCCTGGCGTTTCTGGTCTCTGAAAGGCGGGCGGCAATAAGCCGCCATGGGCGCGCGGCCGGGACGCCCGATCCCTTCCGAAACGGCATAAAATGTTAGCACAGCTCACCTAATCAGACCGGACCGGGGAGACAGCTGCATGCTGCGGATAACTGAATACGACTCTTGGCGTTTCTTGCGGAGTTTCTGGCAGAGTTTCTGGCAAGGATTCTGGCAAGGTTTCTGGCGCCCCTTGCTGGCAGCGTGCGGACTTGGCCTGGTGCCCGGCCCGGCGCTGGCCGATGATCCGCCTGCCGCAGATCTGCCTCACCCGAAGATTGCCCTGGTTCTTTCCGGGGGCGGCGCCCTTGGCCTGGCACATGTCGGCGCCATCCAGGAACTTGAACGCCTCGGCATCCGGCCGGATATGGTCGTCGCCACCTCAATGGGTGCCGTGATCGGCGGCCTCTACGCCTCCGGCCTGAATGGCACGCAACTCGAAGCAGTCGTCGAGGACGTGAACTGGGCAGGCGTCTTCTCGCCCGAGCCAGAACGGGACAAACTGACCTTCCGCCAGAAACAGCAGCAGGCGGACTTTCCCGGAACGGCAGGGCTCGGTGTTTCCCCCGCAGGGATCCTGCTGCCTACCGGCGCAGTCTCTGACCAGATGCTGATGAAGGCGCTGCGACGGTTCACGCCGGTGGGGACCCGCCTTGAAGATTTCGATGACCTCGCGATCCCCTTCAGGGCAGTCGCCACCGATATCGCGACCGGCGAGGCGGTCGTGCTCGGTTCCGGGGAACTTCCGATGGCAATGCGCGCCTCGATCTCCCTGCCAGGCGTGTTCCCTGCCGTGCAGATGGATGGCAGGCTTCTGGTCGATGGCGGGCTGGCCGCCAATATCCCGATCAGCGTGGCGCGCGAAATGGGCGCCGACATCGTGATTGCCGTCTGGACGCCGAACAACCTGCTGCCCGGTTCCGAGATCGGATCGCTCGTCGATGTCCTGTCGCAGACCGTCAGCCTGCTGATCCTCGCCAACGAACGGGCGGAGATTGCAACCCTTACCAGCCAAGATCTTCTGATCCGCGTCGACACCGGGGACATCGGCCCGGCCGCTTTCAACCGGAGCGGCGAGCTGATCGAGACCGGCCGCCAGGCTGCACGGGCCGAGACCGCGCGCATCGCTGCCCTTGCTGAAGCCCGGCCACCGCTCACCTATGCCGGGACAGATACCAGCCCGCCGCCGGTCATCGGATTTGTCCGGATCGAGAATGCATCGCGCCTCGATCAGTCGCTTCTGGAAGGCAAAGTCATCGACCTTGTGGGCAAGCCGGCCGACACTGACAGGATAGATGAAGCCCTCGACCGGATCTATGCCCTCGGCCCGTTCGAGAGCGTCGATTATGCCTACGAGACCACCGAAGGCCGGACGGGCCTCATCGTGCGCGCGGTCGATCAGGTGCCGGATGCGGGCCGGGTCCGCTTCGGCCTGATCGCCGAGAATGACTTCAACACCGAGTCTGATGCCGCTCTTTCCCTTGATTTGCGCAGCGCTGTCCTCGACGCCTACGGCTCGGAAATCCAGGCCCGCATCACGATCGGCGATTTTAACGAAATCTCCGGAGAATATTTCCGCTTCCTCGATCCGCGCCAGAACTGGTTCGCAGCCCTGCGCGGCGAAATCCTGAACCGGCCGGTCAATGTCTATTCGCAACGGGGCTTCAAGCAAGGCGGCTTTGACCTGACCTACGGCCTCGCTGGCCTGGATGGTGGCTACCAGTTCGGCAATACCGGCGAGCTGCGCGTCGGTGCCGAGATCGGGACCGGCCGGGTGAAGCTCAACGAAGGTGTTGCGGCACTGTCGCAAGTCGATGTCGATATCGGCCGCCTCATCGCCGAGGGCGCATTTGACACCCTCGATGATCCCTTCTTCCCAAAGGAAGGCATCCGGGCCAGAGCCCGCTGGGTCCGGGGCCTGACTGCCATCGGCGATAATGCCGACTTCCAGACTGTCAGCGGATCACTGCTCTCAGCTGCCAGCCGCGGCCCTGACACACTGATCGGCGCGCTGGCGGCCGGTCAGAACCTCAACGGCGTCCCGCCCCTTGATGCACTCTACCGGGTCGGCGGCCTGTTCAGCCTGTCGGGCTATCGCAAGGACGAACTGGCAGCTGAGAACTTCCTGACGGCGCAGCTGATCTATCGCCGGCAGCTGATCGGCGTGTCCGAGCAGATTTTCGGCGTGCCCCTGTTTGTCGGCGGATCGGCCGAGCTCGGCGACGTCTGGCAAGGCCGCGACGGCGCCGATGCCGGCGAGCTGCACTTCGGCGGCAGCGCCTTTATCGCTGCCAGTACGGCCTTCGGCCCGGTTTATCTGGCTTTCGGACGCTCTGAAGGTGGACGCCAGTCCGCCTATCTGCTCATCGGACGGACGTTTTAAGCGCCGGCCGCGTGTCTCGGCTGACCAGCGGACATGAGAATATCGGCGAGCGCGGCCACCAGCGGGCGCGGGCGGATCGGTTTTTCGATCAGACCCGAAAAACCCGCCCGCTCGCATGCGGCGCGGCGTTCGGGGCTGGCATCGGCCGTCACCGCGATCACCGGCGTGTGGGCATTGAGACCGTTGCCGAAGCGCGCAGCGCGCAGAACTGCCTCCCCGCCACCCTGCGGCATATGAACGTCGGTCAGGATCACCTGGTAGCGGCGCTGGCGCAGGCGCGTCATCGCGGCGCCGGCATCCCCCACCGTCTCGACACGCCAGCCTGCAGCCAGCAGCGCTTCGCGGATCACAAAGGCGCTCGCCTCATGGTCTTCGGCCAGCAGCACTTCTCCGAGCTCAAAGCGCGCGGTGCTGCCGGGCGGCTTGTTCTCGACGGCAAGGCGCGGACCCGCCTTGACGACTGGCAGCGAGACAGTGAACACGCAGCCGCCGCCAGGATTGTCGGCGAGGATGATGTCACCGCCGAGGCGCCGCGCGAGACTGCGCGCAATCGCAAGGCCGAGACCGCTGCCCGAAAAGGCATGGGTACTGTCGCTTTGCTCGAACGCCTCGAACAGGCGCGCCTTATCCGCGTCACTGATGCCCCGCCCGGTATCAGCCACGCGCATTGTCAGCAGGAGCCCTTCCGGCGCAGGCAGGGTCGACAGCGTCACGGCCACATGTCCCCGGTCCGTGAACTTCATGGCGTTGCTGACCAGGTTGAAGAGGATCTGACGCAACCGCCCGGCATCGCTTTCGATCCGGGCTTCGGCGCCGGCAGCGACCCCGATACGCAGGCTGAGCCGCTTCTCATCAAATTGCGGCAGCCACAGATCGCGCGCCTCGAGTGCGAACTGGCGCAGCTCGATCGGCTGATTCGTGATCGCAAGCTTGCCGGCATCGATCCGGGAGAGGTCAAGCAGGTCTGACAGCAGGCGCTCAAGATGCTGGCCGGCCTGTGAGATCGTCCGTACCAGCCGTTTCGGCTCGCCGGCGGGCAGCTGGGTTTCAAGGAGGTCGGCGACCCCCATGATACCGGTGAGCGGCGTGCGGATCTCGTGACCGATGAAGGCCAGTGTCCGGCCCCGCGAGTCAGACAGCCGGGCGAGCCGGCGCTTAAGGTCATCGAGCTTCTTCTGGGCTGCCTGCTGCGAACGCGCACGCGCCGCGTTCTCCTCCGCAATCGCCTTCAGCAGGGCAGCGGGCGAGACGATGCCGAGATACCTGCCCTCATCGAGCACTATGATGCCATCGGTCAGCGCGCTGCTGGACTGTTCTGCGGCCGTTTTCGCGATCAGGGCCGCCGGCATCTCGCCCGAGGCTATGACCGGCTGGGCGCCGACAAGGTGGGCGACCGAACGGGCCGCATAGACATCGCGCCCGTTCGGGCCGGCCAGTGCCTCCGTCAGCCTGAGGCGGGTGACGAGGCCGTAGCTCGCCGGGCTGCCCTCCGAGAGACGCACCGGCAAGGCGAAGAGGGCCGGGTCCGAGAGTAGCAATGAAAAGGCAGCCGCCGCCGTGCTGGCCGGTGTGACCGGAGGGACAGGCAGGGCGAGATCCTTGAGACGGGCAGGCATAGAGGCAGGAACACCCGGTTATGGTTAAGCGTGAACCATCACCCATAAACCTTACCGGGAGGCAAACGCCTCGCCCTCCGTAATGCCCCCCCCCTTCAGACGATCTCGCTGCGGGTGCGGACGATCTTGCCGACCAGGCCATAATCAAGGGCCTCCTCGGCACTCATCCAGAAGTCACGGTCAGTGTCCTTCTTGATCTGCTCCAGGCTCTTGCCGGTCGCCTCGGCGAAGATCCTGTTCAGGCGCTCGCGCATCTTGATGATCTCGCGGGCCTGGATTTCCACGTCCGTGGCCTGTCCGCCCACGCCGCCGCGGGGCTCGTGCAACAAATAGCGCGTGTTCCGGAGAGAATACCGGTTTTCTTTTTTCGCCGCAGAATAGATCAGCGCGCCTGCCGAGGCCACCCAGCCCGTCCCCAGGACCTTGACCGGGGCGGAGACGAACCTGATCATGTCGTGGATCATGTCCCCGCTCTCGACATGGCCCCCCGGCGAGGAGATGACCATCAGGATCGGGTCGTTGCTCTCGGCCGAAAGGGCCAGCAGCCTCTCGCAGACCGCCCGGGCCGCCTTGAAGTCGATCCCGCCGGTCAGCAGAATTGTCCGCGACTTGAACAGCGCGTTCTCGATCAGGGTCGTCGGGGCAGCGTTCGGGGTGGTTTCCTTGTCATCGTCGTCGAGGCGGGTCATTCGGGCTCCGGGGGCTGGACTCTTGCGGATTCTGAACCGCATAGGTGCGGCCGCGCAGGCACCGGGTCAAGGCAGTGCCTGACTATTCCCCAGGGGCGTCAGGCAGCCTGGGCCATAATCCTTGCGACATCTCCGGCATAGGCCTGCGCCTTTTTCTCACCGACCCCGCTGATTTCACGCAGCGCATCCGCCGTCAAAGGGCGTTCACGGGCGATTTGCGCCAGCGTACGGTCATGGAAGATCACATAAGGCGGCACCCCCCGCGCCCTGGCCAGAGCTGTGCGCCACTGTCGCAGCGCATCGAACACCGGCTGGTCGCGCGCCGACAGATCGGCCGGCGGGAGCGCCCGCGCGGCACCCCTTGTGCGTGCCCGGCGGCGGGGCGCGCCCGGATCCTCGCGAAGGCTTACGCTGCGTTCGCCCCGGAAGAGCGATTTTGCCATTTCAGCGTCCGGGACGATCATCACGGGACGCATTGCCTCGCCACCCTCCGCGATCAGGCCTTCGAACATCAGAGCATCGAAGACCCGGTTCCAGCCCTGTCTGGCCAGCTCCCTGCCGATCCCGAAGGTCGACAGCGTCGAAAGCTCGGTGTCGAAGTCGTCCTTTGTCTCACCGAGGAGGTGGTGCACCAGCCGGCCGCGCCCGATCCGCTGGCCGCAGCGCAGCACGGCAGACACCGCCATCTGCGCCCAGCGGGTCGCGTCATGGACCGCGCCGAGCTCGCCGCGGCAGGCATCGCAGACGCCGCAGGGGTCGACCTTCTGCTCACCAAAATACCGGCGCACGGCGCCGCGGCGGCACTCATCACCGTTGAAAAAGGCGAAGAGCTGGCGCGTCTTGGTCAGCTGTACCTGCTTGACCTCATCCGGGGCATCGCTGGCATAGGTCCATTGCAGCGAACGGTTCATGTCGGCGGGAGCGAACAGCGCAACGCCCTCGGCCGGCTCCCCGTCGCGGCCTGCCCGGCCGACTTCCTGCCAGTAGGCTTCCAGCGTCTTGGGCGGATCGGCATGGATGACGAAGCGCACATCCGGCTTGTCGACGCCCATGCCAAAGGCAACGGTGGCGCACATCACGCGCCCTTCTTCGAGGAGGAACTGGCGCTGGCGCGCGGCGCGCAGTCCGGCATCGAGCCCGGCATGATAGACAAGCGACGGCACGCCGGCTTTTTCCAGCGCGTCAGCGACGTCCTCCACCGCGCTGCGGGTCGCCGCATAGACAATGCCGCTTGCCCCGGCGCGGGCTTTGACCAGCTCGACAACACGCTGGGTCCGGTTGCCCGCCTTCGGTTCCGCCGAGAGCATCAGGTTCGGCCGGTCGAAGCTTGCAACGTGTACGCACGGATCGGTCAGGTTCAGCTGGGCGAGGATGTCAGCGCGGGTGCGCGCATCGGCGGTCGCCGTCACAGCAAGGCGCGGCACGCCGGGGAACAGGCCTTTGAGCCGGCCAAGCGCGCGGTAATCGGGGCGAAAGTCATGGCCCCACTGGCTGACGCAGTGCGCTTCATCAACCGCGATCAGAGATACCTTCATACCGGCGAGGCGTTCGGCAAGGTTTGTGCCGAGACCTTCAGGCGAGACATAGAGCAGGTCCATTTCGCCGCGCTCGGCGGCGCTGAGGGCGGCGCTCCGGGCATTGAAATCCATCGAGCTGTCGAGCCGCTCGGCGCGTACGCCAACCTGTTTAAGAGCGTCCACCTGATCGGCCATCAGCGCAATCAGCGGCGAGACGACAATCCCGCAGCCATCCCGCAGCAGCGCAGGTATCTGGTAGCAGAGCGACTTGCCGCCGCCGGTCGGTAGGACAGCGAGGCCGTCGCGCCCGGCGAGGAGATCCGCGATCACCGCCTCCTGCAGGCCGCGAAAGGCGTCATAGCCATAGACCCGCTTCAGCAGCGCGCGGGCACTCTTGAGACCTGATTCGGTTGGCATCGCGCTGGTCTGCCGGACCGGGTCAGCGGGGGCAAGGGGCCACGCTTCGCACGCCATTCATGCACACCTTGCATGGCTGATACCGCTACCCGTCCCTTTCCTGCCGGGGTGGCCTGCCCATATGAGCACCAGCGGCATCCCTTCTCATGGAGACAACAGATGATCGACATTCGTCCCTTCGAAAGGCTCGGCCGGTTCCGCAATGATTGGCTGAACGCCCATTATCATTTCTCGTTTTCTCACTATTACGACCCCGCACGCATCCAGCACGGCGCGCTGCGCGTCTGGAACGATGACGAGATCGCACCGCGCACCGGCTTTGCGCCGCATGGCCATGATTCGATGGAAATCATCACCTACGTCCGCAAGGGCGCGATCACGCACAGGGACTCTCTCGGCAATACTGGGCGCACCGAGGCAGGCGATGTGCAGGTGATGAGCGCCGGCTCCGGCATCGAGCATTCTGAGTGGAATGGGGAGGACGAGACGACCGAGCTGTTCCAGCTCTGGATCCTGCCCCGCATACGGGGCGGCAAGCCGAGCTGGGGCGCCCGCAAGTTCCCGAAATCCGACCGCTCCGGCCAATGGGCCGTGCTGGCCTCAGGCACCGGCGAGAATGACAGCCTGGTGATCAATCAGGACGCCAAGGTGCTTGGCGCGACGATCAAGGCCGGTGAGACGCTGACCTACACGCTGCCGGCAGGCCGCTATGGTTACCTCGGGGTCGCGGCTGGCGAGGTGACGCTAAACGGCGCGCTCCTGAAAACCCGCGACGGTGCGGCGATTTCTGGCGACGAGACATTGACGCTGGAAGGGATCCGGTCGGCCGAACTGGTGCTCGTTGACACGGTCTGATCCCCGCCTCACGAAGGCGTGACTTCTATATCCGGCCGGTTAGGGGTAAACTCTACCGGTCCGGCTTTCAGCAGAGGCTGCGGGCCGCCGTCTGAACGAGGAGTGCCCTGATGAAGTTCCTGCTCGCAACCGCCCTCATGCTCGGCCTCGCGCCGGCTGCCATGGCGGCGGAAATCACTGTGTCCTTCGCTCCGGAATTCGCCGAGAAGCTTGCCGCTGATTATGGCGAAAAGGAAGGCGAATATCTGGCCGACCGGGTTCGCAGCGATCTTGAGCGCGCAATCGCAAGGGCGGGCATCGACGCGGCCCGCATCGAGGTGACGATCCTCGACGCAAAACCGTCGCGTCCGACACTCAAGCAGGCCGCAGACACTCCGGGCCTCGACATGTTCCGCTCCGTCAGCGTTGGCGGCATGAACCTCGAGGCGGTTGCTTATGATGCATCCGGGGCTGCGTCTGAACCGTTTGCCTATAAATGGTATGAGCACGACATCAGTCAGGCCGGTATCACAACCTGGCAGGATGCACGGCGCGCCTCGAGCCGTTTTGCTTCCCGCTATGTGCAGCAACTGAACTAGGAAGACCCACCCCCCGCGGTCTTCTCAGGCGCCGCTTCCTCCCGGGGAAGCGGCGCTAGCTTCTGAGGTGTCAGGAAATCCATCGCCCCTGTCGATCCGGACACTGAGCACATCCGGCGTTTTCAGGTGCAGGTCGCGCTGCGGATGCGGCACGTGAATGGCGTGCCGCTCCAGCGCCGAGTGGATCTGCCAGACATAGTCAGCCATCACTTTCTGCGGGCGCAGGACAGCCTCGTCAGTGAGCCAGACGATCAGCTCAAATTCGAGGCGGAACTCGCCGAGGCGCACGAGCCAGACCTGCGGGCTGCGTTCGCCGCCGTCATCAAAGGTCCAGGCCAAGGCCGCGGCAGCCTCCAGCCCCGCCTTCCGGACCTGTTCCTTCGGCGTGCCATAGGCGACCCCGAACGGCACATGGATGCGGCGCTTGGCATCCATGTGTGTCCAGTTGATCAGCTGGTTTTTGATGAAGGCCTCATTCGGCACGATGATGTCGATGTTGTCGTTGGTTGTCAGCACCGTGGAGCGGAAGTTGATCTCCTTGACGAGGCCGGAGAGGCCGCCCTGCAGCTCGATGAAATCACCGACCTTCAGTGTCTTCTCCATCAGCAGGATGACGCCCGAGATGAAGTTCGAGAAGATGGATTGCAGGCCGAAGCCAATGCCGACACCGAGCGCGCCGGAGAAGAAAGTGAGCGCGCCGAGATCGACACCCAGGACGTTCAGGGCCACGATCACGGCGATGATGATCGCAGCCCCCTTCAGCGTCTGACCGAGCAGTCCGCCCACCGAAGGCGGCAGGTTCGGCGACGAGCGCATCTGCGACTGGGCGATGTTGCCGATCAGCCAGCCAAGCCAGAGCGCGAGCGCGGCGAAGGCGAGGCCCGTCAGCAGGCGCAGCAGCGTGACCTCAGCCATGCCGAACTGGACGGAGATGGATTCCAGCGCCCCGGCAAGCGGGCCCAGCCAGCCAAGAATGTAAAGCGCCGCAAAAGACCAGAGCGAGAAGGCGACCGCCTTCGACACCAGGCCGCGCTGCATGCCGGAGGTTGCCACCTGCACCGCGACCCAGGCGACAAGCAGGCTGATCGCGATGTGGAGCGTCCGGCTTCCCAGCCCCCCCGCCTCGAACAGGGCGGTGGCCGCGAGCAGGATCAGAACCGTGAAGACGGGCCAGAGGATGCGCAGGACAGACACCAGGGCCAGAAGGACGAAATCGATCCGGCCACGCGCCTCGGCCATCGCCATCAGGCGTTTGCGCGGATAGCGCGACAGAAGGTAAGCGGTCGCCAGCGCAAGGATGACAGCCGCCAGCTGCCAGAGGGTGCGCGGCGCGAAGGCATCGTCCAGGATAGCCCGGCCCCAGACGGAGACGAACTCCAGGCCCTGCTGCACCGCCGGGAAGGCGGCCGGGAGCGGAACAGAAACCTGCTGGATCAAGCGGGGCTCTCAGGCTGACAGATGCGACGACGCCCGCTGACCTTACCCGCCCCCCCGCCAGAGGCAAGGCTCGGCGGGCTGTCCGCCGGTTTCAGGCCAGATGGACCGGCTCGCGCCCTGCCAGGGCGACCCATCGCAGCGGATGTCAGCCTGCCGCGCGTTCAGCCGCGCGTCAGGACCAGTTCGCAGCGTTCGTTGAGGCTCGGCCTGGCGACCGCAACGCGGGCGAGGCCGGGCAGCTGGGGTTTGAGTTCGCCGGCAGCCCAGAGGCAGAGGCGTTCAAGGGTCGGCGTCTCAAGGCCGGCGATCTCGTTGAGCAGGCGGTGGTCGAGCTTGGCAGCGGTTGCCTCGAGACAGCGGGTCAGGCGGGCGAAGTCTTCAACCCATTGCGCGCCCGGCTGCACCGCGCCGGCGACAGTTGCCTCGAGGCGGAAGGAGTGGCCATGAACCCGCGCATAGGGATGGGCTTCCGACCTGGCGCCCATATAGTGCGCCGCCTCGAAGCTGACGGCCTTCGAAATCTCGAACATCTCACCTTCCGCCACTAGGGCAGACCGGTCAGTTTGTGGGTTTGCAAGCTCAGTCGCCATTTCGGATGCTTCAGGCAGTATTGCGCCGTGGCCGCGACGTGGGAAACATCGGGGCCGTCGTCCCTCGGTTGGAGGAAAAAATGCTGAAAGTCCAGCGCGGCAAAGCGTTCCGGCTGCGCTTCGGGCTCGGCCTGGGGGTAGACGAGCTTCAGTTCATGGCCGCGCGTCTGAACCAGCCGGGCATTGGCCTTGGGGCTGACACAGATCCAGTCGATGCCGGCCGGGGCTGCCAGGGTGCCATTGGTCTCGATCGCTATTTCGAACCCGGCCTGATGCAGGGCTGCAATCAGCGGCGCATCCAGCTGCAGCAGCGGCTCGCCGCCGGTGCAGACGATGTAGGGCCTGCCGCCAGGCGCGGCATGGGCGGACCAGAGGCCAGCGACGTGCGCGGCGAGGCGGGCGGGCGCCTCGAAGCGGCCGCCGCCTTCTGCGTCGGTGCCAACGAAATCGGTGTCGCAGAAACGGCAGACGGCCGAGGCGCGGTCCCGCGCCAGCCCGCTCCAGAGGTTACAGCCGGCAAAGCGCAGGAAGACGGCCGCGCGGCCGGTCTGGGCGCCCTCCCCCTGCAAGGTATAGAACGCTTCCTTTACGGCGTAGGTCATCGCGAAGCCTGCCAGCGCTCCCAGCCGCCGGCGCGCAGGTCGCAGGCCGGGCAATGGCCGCAGCCATAGCCCCAGGCATGGCGGTGCGCGCGGTCACCAAGATAGCAGGTGTGGGTGTCTTCGGTGATCAGGTCGACGAGCGGCTGGCCGCCGACGGCCTCGGCCATCGCCCAGGTGCCCGCCTTGTCGACGTACATCAGAGGCGCCGCGATAACCAGTTCGGCCTCAAGGCCGAGCCGCAGCGTCTGTTCCTGGGCTTTCAGCGTCGCCGCCCGGCAATCAGGATAGCCGGAATAATCGGTCTCGCACATGCCGCCGACCAGCACGCCGATCCCGCGGCGCACGGCAAGGGCGCCGGCCAGTGTGAAGAAAAGCAGATTGCGGCCAGGCACAAAGGTGGAGGGCAGGCCGCTGGCCAGCCTTTCGATCTCGAGATCTTCGGTCATGGCGGTCTGGCCGAGCGCCTTCAGCACGCCGGCATCCAGCAGGTGGTCGGGCCCCAGGCGCCCTGCCCAGGCGGGGAAAGTGGTGGCGAACCCCTCACGGATGCGGCTCCGGCAGCTGAGCTCGATGCGGTGACGCTGACCATAATCGAAACCGACCGTCTCGACCCGCTCAAACCGGCCGAGCGCCCAGGCAAGGCAGGTCGCCGAATCCTGACCTCCGGAGAGCAGGACCAGGGCAGAAGGGCATGAGGCTGTCATCTGCGCGCCTTAGCAGGCTCGCACCAAACGGCCAAGCCGCCCGGCATCAGCCGGGACCCGCCGTCACATTTTTGACACCCCTTCAAAGTCTTTCAGCCCTAACGCCGCGAGACCAATTGACACGGACAGGCGAGTGGACTTGTGTGAGCCTTGAAGCGGTCCCGAAAAAGAAGATCGCTCGAAAATCATCAACAAAACCGGTGCTTTGCTTACGCGGCCCGAGGGGAGGAAAATTCGAATGACCCGAATTACAGACTCGAAATACGTCTTGCTCGCGGGTGCTTCGGCGCTTGCGCTGAGCCTGTTTGCGCCTGCGGCCTTCGCCCAGGAAGAGGATGCGCCGGACGATGCGCGCCGCCTCGGGACCGTCACGGTGACCACCCAGAAGGTCGAGCAGTCGATCCAGGACGTTCCGATCGCTGTGTCGGCCTTTGACGAAGACACGCTCGAAAAGATGCAGCTCACCGGCGGCCCCGACCTTTTGAAGGCGATCCCGAACAGCGCCTTTACGGCAGGCAATTTCGGCGGCTTCAACTTCCGTGTCCGCGGCATCGGCAATGACGCCGTCGCCCAGTCCAGTGATGCCGGCGTCGGCGTCCACCAGAACGATGTGCCGCTCGGCGCCAACCGCCTCCTCGAAGCCGAATTCTTCGACATGGAGCGGGTCGAGGTGCTGCGCGGGCCGCAGGGGACCCTCTACGGCCGTAACGCCACCGGCGGCGTGTTCAACGCGATCACTGCCAAGCCTGTTCTGGAAGAATGGCGCGGCAACGCCACCGTCACCATCGGCAATTATGGCACCCTCAAATACCGGGGCATGGTCAACATCCCGGTCGGCGACAAGATCGCCGTCCGCCTCGCCGGCAACAAGCTGGAGCGTGATGGCTTCGCGACCAACACCGTGACCGGCGAAGATATTGATGGCCGGGAACTCTACGGCGTTCGCGGTTCCATCTATTTCGAGCCGACAGATACTTTCCGGGCGACCTTCATCGCTGAGCATTTCGAGGAAGACGACAATCGCCTGCGCGCCGGCAAGCAGCTCTGCGCCAAGGACCCCTTCCGCACCTCGTTCAGCGGCATCCCGATCGGCCCGGCAGACCAGCTCGCAACATCCCTCGGCTGCCGGTCGGCGGCCCTGGAAGACATGAATGACCGTGTGAACTCGGCAGCCACCCTCGGCGGCGGCCTCGCCATCGTTGCCGGCCTGCTCAATGGCGACGCCTTCACGCAGCCGGTCGACCCGAACCTCCGCAATATCGAATCGGCTTTTGATCCGACCTATTTTGCCGATCAGACGCTCTACACGCTCAAGGGCGAGTATGACCTGACCGATGCGTTGAAGCTCAGCTATATCGGAAGCTATAGCGAAACCTCGCTTCGGTCCCTTGAGGACTACAACAAGATCGCCCCGACCATCACTTTCAATGCGACGGCAGGCGCCTTCGCAGGCGCGCTCGCCCCGCTCTACCCGCTGCTGTTCCCGGGCGGCACGGTCAACGACCCGCAGCTGGGCGCCTCCAACCGCTTCCGCACCTTCGATATCGCCGGCGGCGGTAGCGAGCAGACGACCCACGAGATCCGCCTTCAGTCGTCTTATGATGGCCCGTTCAACTTCAATCTGGGCGCCATCAAGGTCGACCTGGAATCGATTGACCCGTCGGTTCCCACAGACGGCTATGCCGTTCTGTCGAACTCACTGACCGCGCTGACACAAATCAACAACGCAGCCGGCGGGGCCATTTTCTGTGGACCGACATCTGCATGTGGCGGTGCAATTCCTGCTGGCCCGGGGCGTCTGGTTCCGATCGATACGGGCGCCGGCGGCGTTCCGGTTTTTGGCGGCGCCACCAACGGCACCGGCGGCAACTACTTTCGGTCTCTCTCCCCCTACACGCTCGATTCCTATGCCGTGTTCGGTGAAGGCTATTACGACCTGAATGACGACCTGAAGCTTACGCTCGGCCTGCGCTATACCAATGACAAGAAGGAACAGGACATCATCCCGACCTTCCTGTTCACGCCGATAGGCGCAATCCCGGGCGGTGACCCTCTCGCGCCGCGTCCCACCGTTGGGGCCACGCCTGACCTTGGCGGCGATGGCACGCTCAATGCGAACTTCGCAGAGACCACCGGCCGTGCCGGCTTCGATTGGACCCCGGACCTCGGCTTCACCGAAGACACGCTGGTCTATGGTTTCTACTCGCGTGGCTATAAAGGCGGCGGTATCAACCCGCCCCAGCCGGCCGGTTCAAACCTCTTCCCGCCGGTTTTCGAGCCGGAGTTCATCAATTCCTACGAGCTCGGGACGAAGAATACCCTCGCCGGCGGCGCACTGCAGGCCAACGTCACAGGCTTCATGTATGATTATGAAGGCTACCAGATCACCCAGATCGTGAACCGGACCTCGGCGAACTTCAACATTGACACCAAGATCCAGGGCCTCGAGATCGAGACGATCTGGAACCCGGTATCGACCCTGATCGTCAATGCCAACCTCGGCCTGCTCAATACCGAGATCCAGGATACCTGGGGCATCGACACACTTGACCGCACGAACGGACGCTCCGACCTCGTGACCCTCAAGAATGCGGCAACCTACGGCAATTGCGTCGTCTCGGCTCAGGGCTATGCAGCGGTGCTGCGCGGCATCCAGGCAGGCTTCCTGGCTCCGGGCGCCACACAAGGCCTCTGCCTTGGCGCGTTCGCCGGACTGGAAGCGGCACTTGCCCCGTTCAACGGAGGCACGCCGATCGGAAGCGTGACTGTGACCAATACCGACGGGACGCGGTCGACCATCGCGGGCTTCACCCCCTTTGACGGCGACGCTAAGAACCTCGACGGCAATTCTCAGCCGGGCGCTCCGGAATCGACCTTCAATGTCGGTGTCGAATACACCTGGGAGCCAGGCTCGTTCGGCAATTGGGGCCTCACGGGACGGCTCGACTATTACCGTCAGGCCGACAGCTTCAGCCGCGTCTACAATACCGAACGGGACGTGCTGCCCAGCTGGGACAACCTCAATGTCAACGTCTCGCTCTTCAATGACGAGAACGGCATCCGGATTGACCTCTTCGGCAAGAATATCACGGACGAGGAAGTCATCACCGGCGCCTATCTGACGGACGACTCCTCGGGCCTGTTCACCAACATCTTCCTGACCGAGCCGCGCACCTACGGCATCGCGCTCACGAAAGAGTGGTAAGAACCGGCCTCAGGGCCTGACAGGATGGGGGGCGGCCTTTGCGGGCCGCCCCTTTTTCATTGGCGGGGAATGCAGGACGCATTATGTCTTCCCGCAACAAAACCGGCCGAAACGGAGCTGCCCATGAACTTTGTCGCCCGCCTGAGTGCCTTCGCCCTCGCCGCCTCGCTGGCCGCCTGTTCAGAGCCTGCGGCGACGCCGGGAGGCGTCGAACAACTGCCCGCCAGTCCGGTGAACGTGACCCTGGAGCCGGTGGTCGGCGCCGAGCAGCCCTGGGGTATGGCCTTCCTGCCGGATGGCAGCCTCCTGTTCACCGAAAAGGCTGGCGGCCTGAAATTCTGGGCACCCGGCGCCGGGGCCGCCTCCCCCGTCAGCGGCCTGCCCGAGGCGCTGACCGAAGGCCAGGCCGGCTATCTCGGCATCGCGCTCGACCCCGATTTTGCGGCGAACCGGCTGGTCTATGTGGCCCTCTCATCGGGCACCGAGGTAGCGAACACGACCCTGGTGGTGCGGGGCCGCCTGAATGACACCGCTTCTGCTCTGGAAGGGGTCGAGGACCTCTTCCGCGGCGACCTGCGCGACACAGCCTATCACTACGGCTCACGTCTCGCCTTTGCAAATGATGGCACGCTGTTCGTGACGATCGGCGAGGGCTACAAGTATATGGACCTCGCGCAGGATCCGAAGACCACCCATGGAAAGGTGATCCGGATCAATGCGGATGGGTCTGTCCCGGCAGATAATCCGTTTGCTGACGGTGCGGCCGGCCATCCGGCGGTCTGGTCTTACGGCCATCGCAATGCACAGGGTCTTTTCTATGATCCGGCCTCCGGAACCCTTTGGGAAACCGAACATGGACCGAAGGGCGGGGACGAGCTGAATATCATCACCCGTGGGGCCAATTATGGCTGGCCAAAGATTACCTATGGCGTCAATTATGACGGCACGGTGATCACGCCCGAGACCCAGGCAGACGGCATGCAGCAGCCGGAGACCTATTGGGTGCCATCGATTGCCCCGTCAGGTCTCGCCATGGTGACCAGCGACGTCTATCCCGGCTGGAAGGGCGACCTGTTCATTGGCGGCCTGAACGGACCGGCCGGGCTCGTCCTGGTGCGGATCGATCTGGAAGGCGGCAAGGTTGTCGGCAAGGAAGACCTGCTGCGCGATGCAGAGTATTCCTTCCGTGATGTGGTGCAGGGGCCAGACGGCTATCTGTATGTCGCAACGAAGGACTTCGACGGCATCT
Source organism: uncultured Hyphomonas sp. (assembly GCA_964538945.1). Lineage (GTDB taxonomy): Bacteria > Pseudomonadota > Alphaproteobacteria > Caulobacterales > Hyphomonadaceae > Hyphomonas. Next base: position 25,325 of record CAZIGV010000014.1, on the reverse strand, counting down.
TCAAGGTTGTGCCCGGGCAATAGGCTGAAAGGCTCGCGCCTGCGCGAGGCGCTGTGCCCCTTTGGTCATCCCGGTCAGATCCGGGATGGCTAAGAGCTTACGACTTCTCGAAAATGCCCCTTGCGGGCGCGGCCTCTAATCGCCGTCCTTCAGCGGAATACCGTAAAGCTCTAGCCGGTGGTCGATGAGCTTGAAGCCGAGCTTGCGGGCAATCTCTTCCTGCAGCTTTTCGATCTCGGCAGAGTGGAACTCGACGACCTCGCCCGACTTCACATTGATCAGGTGGTCATGATGCTCTTCCGGCAGTTCCTCGTAACGGGCGCGCCCGTCGCGGAAATCATGCGCCTGAATGATGCCGGCATCCTCGAACAGCTTCACGGTGCGATAGACGGTCGCGAGCGAGATCGAGGCATCGAGCGAATTGGCGCGGCGATGCAATTCCTCGGCGTCCGGGTGATCGTCTGCAACCGAAAGAACGCGCGCAATCACGCGTCGCGGCTCGGTCATGCGCAGGCCTTTTTCAATACAGAGCTTTTCCAGACGGTCCATGACGGTCCTTTTGCCTTCACCTGACCGGAATGTCCAGATTCGCCCCGTCCGCCCAGACAATCTCATCAAGGCCGGCGAGACGGGCGAATCGCTTGAGCTCCGCCTCCAGGCGCGCCGCGCGCGCGCCCGTCCAGAGGATGCCGGGCTCGGCCCAGACTCTCTCGGCGATGAGGCGGCCAGCATTGCGGTCGGCCCTGACGCTCAGCCGGCCGATCATCCGGTCGCCTTCCAGCAGAGGATAAACATAATAGCCCCAGACGCGCTTCTCGGCGGGCACGAAGATCTCGATGCGGTAGTCGAAACCGAACAGACGCCTGAGGCGGGCCCGGTCGCGGATGACGGGATCGAAAGGATTGAGGATGCGCAGGCGCGGGGTCGGCGCCTCGGCGCCGGCAAGGCGGGCCTCGATGTCGGCCGGCGCAAGGGCTGCAGACCAGCTGCCATCGGCGGCCTCGATGCGGACGGGGACGAGACTGCGCTGCGCCCCGGTCCAGGCCTTGACCTCGCCGAGATCCGCCGCGGCCCAGAAACGCTGAATGTCGCCCTCGGTGCCAAAGGCGAGACGCTCCAGCGCCTCGCGGCAGAGCCAGTCGACCTGATGACCCTCCGGCAGCTCAGGGGCGCTGCGCAGGCGCTTTGGGATGACGCGTTCGGTGAGGTCGTAGAACTTGGTGAAGTTCTCACGGTAGGCCGTCGACAGCTCGCCCGCATACCACATGTAATCGAGTGAAAGCTTGTGTGGCGGGCGCCGCCACATGGCGCGCGGGCCGATGATCTTCGTATCAAAGGCGTGCGACGAAAGCGGGCCTTCGGCGCGGATGCGCTCGCGAATGGCGGCGCGGCCGTCTTCATCGTGCATGCCCCGGTGCCACTCCCAGCCGCGCACCTTCTCCTCCAGACGGCGGAACTGGCGGCGCCAGCTGGGATAGAATTCCATCGGGATGACGGACGCATCGTGCGTGAAATGTTCGAAGACGGCGCGCTCCTCGCGCAGCAGCGCCGCCAGCATCGGCGCGCGGTAATTCTGGTTACGGCTCCACAGGATATGATCGTGAGCGCGCGCAACGACGCGGATCGAGTCGAGCTGGACGAAGCCGAGCTTGCGGATCGTTGCGAGGAGGTCGAGCGGCCCCGTGGGCGCCGCGAAGAGGCCCTGAGCCCCCAGCCAGAGGCGGCGGGCATCACGGTTGCGGATCTCGAGGGGCGCGCCGCTCATCCGGACGCACTCAACGCCCAGGCGGGATATGGTAGGAAAGCCTTCCGGCCCGCATCGTCGAAGGGTTCGGACACTCCTCGAACATCAAGCAGATTTCCCAGATTTTCCAGCGTCGGGTCAGGCAAGGTGCCTGGCAAAGAAATCCAGCGTCCGGCTCCAGGCAAGGGCGGCGCCTTCGGCGTTGAAACGGGGCGTCGTGTCATTATGAAAGCCGTGCTCGAGGCCCGCATACATGTAGACTTCGTAGGACTTTCGTGCGGCGTCGAGCGCGGCCTGGTAGGCGGGCCAGCCCGCATTCACGCGGGCATCATTTTCAGCAAGATGGATCTGAAGCGCAACCTCGACCCTGGCTGCATCTTCCGCCAGCGGCCAGCCGCCATAATAGGGCACGGACGCCTTCAGCCAGGGCTGGCGCACCGCCATGATATGGGCGACAGCGCCGCCGAAGCAGAAGCCCGTGCAGGCGACCTTTCCGTTCGTATACGGATGGTCGCGCAGGAACTCTGCGGCGGCCATGAAGTCCTCGATCATTTCAGGCGCCGCGCGCCGGGCCTGCAGGGCGCGGCCATCATCGTCATTGCCGGGATAGCCGCCGAGCGGGGAAAGGGCGTCCGGTGCGAAGACGACATAGCCGGCCCTGGCGGCGCGGCGCGTGACATCGCGGATGTGCGGGTTGAGGCCGCGGTTTTCGTGCACCACGATGATGCCGGGCAGCCTGCCAGCGACCTGCGCGGGGCGGACGAGATAGCCGGACATGTCGCCGCCGCCCCCGGGCGAGGTGTAAGCGGCGGTTTCCTCGGCAAGTTCGGCCGCGCCTTCAACCGTCTGCGCGCGGCCATAATCCGGCAGCACGCAGGCCGCGAGCATCTGGGCGCTGACGCCGCCGACGGCATAGGTTGAGAGTTTTGCAAAAAAGGCGCGGCGGGAAAGCTCGCCATGGCAATAGGCGTCGTAGAGGGCAAAAACTTCTTTCGGAACCTCGATCGGAGCGGTGCCGGTCGGTTTGAGGGAGCCTGCCATGATATCACTCGTCGGTACGGACAGAACCTATAGGCCCCCGGCCGGGCTGCGGCTAGCCTTCGAGCGCGCGCGACATCAGCAGCGCGTCCACCGGCGCGGGGCGCCCGGCTGTGTAGTAGGCCTTGCGGCGGCCATCGAGGGTGAATCCGAGGCGGGTATAGAGGTGGAGAGCGGGCGCGTTGTCTTCGGCGACGTCCAGCAGCAGGCGGGTGTTGCCTGCCGCGGCGAGCGCGGTGAAGCCGGCCTTGATCAGACGGCGGGCATGACCTTCGCCGCGCCGGGCGGGATCGGCGACGATCGTCAGAAGCTCGGCCTCGCCGGCGGCAGACCGGAAGAGAACAAAGGCGATCAGGGCCCCGCAGGCTTCGGCCCCGAGCCCAAGGACTGTCGGCTGCGCGATCAGCCCGGCGATCGAGGCCGCGCTCCAGGGATCTGCAAAACCCTGCCCGTGAAGCGCGGCAGCGGCGCCGGCATCGGCTTGCGTGAGGGGGCGCAGGACAAGGCTCATCAGGTCAATCCGGACGGGCGGGGTTGATCGCAGGGCCCTCCCCCTGCTAGTTCGCCTGCCCTTTGCCTCAGCACAAGAGCCGACAATGTCCAACGCTGCCCCGACGCTCGGCCTCGACTTCGGCACGACCAACAGCGTGGCGGCGCTCGCCGGGCCCGGCGGTCCGCCAGAGGCGATCACCTTCAGCCACGCGGATGCAAGCTTCACCGCCTGCCGCTCGGTTCTGTGTTTCTGGAAGGATGAGGAGGGGCGAAGTGCGCGGGCGATGATGGAGATCGGCCCCTGGGCCATCGACCAGTTCCTCGAACTCGGCGGTGACTGCCGCTTCATCCAGTCGTTCAAGACCTTCGCGGCAAGCCCGCTCTTCGTATCGACGACAATCCACAACAAGGCCTGGGGGTTCGAGGACCTGCTCTCGGCCTTCCTTCGGCGCCTGTCAGAGCGGGCGGGCACGCCCTGGCCAAAGCAGGTTGTGATCGGGCGCCCGGTTCAGTTTGCCGGCGCCCAGGCGGATGAGAAACTGGCCCAGGCGCGCTATGAGACCGCGCTGAGGCGGCTCGGCTTCGAGCGGATCCATCACGTCTACGAACCGGTGGCGGCTGCGTTCTTCTATGCCCAGCGCCTGACCGAACCGGCAACGATCCTGGTGGCGGATTTCGGGGGCGGGACAAGCGACTTCTCAGTCATCCGGTTTGACCGGCGCGGCGGCCGGCTGCGCGCGGCAGCGCTTTCACATGCCGGCATCGCCGTCGCAGGCGATGCGTTTGACCAGCGGATCATCGATCACGTCGTCTCACCTCTGTTCGGCAAGGGCAGCACATTTCGCAGCGGCGACAAGACGCTGCCGGTTCCGCTCTCCTTTTACAGCCGGTTTGCGCAATGGAGCCAGCTGTCGATCATGCGCCACACCAAGGATTATGCGGACCTCTGCAAGCTGGCCCGGCAAGCCGATGAGCCTGGCCTGCTGAACGCTTTCCTTGCCTTCCTCGAGGCAGATGCAAGCTACCTGCTCTACCGCGCCGTGGCCGAGGCCAAGACGCAGCTGTCGCACGCGGCCGAGGCCGGCTTCCAGCTCGAGGCGGGCAGCCTGAAACTGAACCGGACAATCACGCGGTCCGAGTTTGACGGATGGATCCGTGAGGATGTGCAGGCAGTCCAGGGCGCTGTCAGCCAGGCGCTAAGCAGGGCGGATCTCAGCGAGGCAAGGATCGATCAGGTGTTCCTGACCGGCGGCACGTCCTACGTGCCCGCCCTGCGCGAGAGCTTCCAGGCGCGCTTCGGGGCGGCAAAAGTCGAGACCGGCGACCAGTTCGTCTCGATCGCCAACGGCCTGGCGCTGATCGCGCAGGAGGAGGATCTTGAGACGTGGTTGATAAAAGGCGGGTAGGCAGACGCAGCACGCCGCGCCGCGTGCGGATATGCACGCTCTGCGCGGGCGATCATCCTGACGGGAAGAGCGGCTGACGGGCCAAAAGGGCGATGCGGCAAGGTCTGCCTGGCGGCCGGCTCACCCGGGAACGCCAGAAAGGGCCGAAAGATATCTGCACAAGAATTACAGAGGAACGGCCGTGCTGACCTCAGGCCTGCGCCGCCCGGCTCTTCAACATCGCGCTGACGGCCGGATGAGGTTGCAGCGTCCGGCGCCGCGCGGCGAGATCGGCGAAGGCGGCCCCGGCCGCGGTCAGGGCAAAGTCGATGTCTTCCTCTGTCATCGCCGCGCAGAGGAACATGTTATGCCACGGATGCATGTAGACGCCGCGGGCGAGCATGTTTTCGGCAAACCCGAAACCGAGCCGCAGGTCCGGATCGTCAGCAAACAGGATCTGAGGCATCTGCACCGGCCCCGTCTGTCGCAGGCTGAAACCGTGCGCGTGGGCCTTACCGGCGAGGCCGCTGCGCAGGCGCTCACCAAGGCGGACCATGTGTTCGAGATAGTCTGTCTCTCGAAGTACCTTCAAAGTCTCAATTGCGCCGGCCATCGGCGCCGCTGAATACCAGAACGAGCCCGTCATGTAGATCGCGCCTGCACCGGCGCGGCAACTGTCCGAGCCGAGGAGCGCAGAGATCGGATGGCCATTTGCGAATGACTTGCCCCAGCAGCTCAGATCCGGCGCAACCCCCAGCACTGACCAGCTGCAATCGCGCGCAAGCCTGAAACCGGCCCGCACGTCGTCAACGATCAGCAGGGCGCCTCTGGCGTCACAGATCGCGCGGGCGCGCCTCGCATAGTCAGGGTCAGCCAGCGCCTGATCCTGGAAAGCATCATGCCTGAAGGGCGTCGCAAACAGGCCAGCAAGATCATCTCCGGCCATGGCGGCTGCCGCTTCGAGGCTTTCGATATCATTGTACGCATAAGCGATCAGGTGCGCGCGATCCTCGGCCAGGGTGCCGGCCAGCACCGGCGTGCACCAGGGCGCAGACCCATGATAGGAGCCAGACGCGACCAGGATCTTCCGCCGCCGGGTTTGTGCACGCGCAACCGTCATCGCCATGGTCGTCGCGTCGGTTCCGTTCTTGCAGAATATCGCCCAGTCGGCATGCGAGATCATCGCGACCAGGCTTTCGGCAAGGTCTACGATCAGGGGCGAGGGACCGGTCATCGTGTCGCCAAGCGCCATCTGCCCGGAGACGGCCGCCTCAATACGGGGCTCACGGTATCCGAGCAGGTTTGGCCCATAAGCGCACATCAGATCGAGATAACGCCTGTTGTCGCTGTCCCAGAGGTAGGCTCCCTCAGCGCGGCTGAAGAATTGCGGAAAACAGTCCGGCAGCAACCGGATGGACTGATGGCCATACATGCCATTGGGGATGACCTTGCCCGCCCGCGCCCTGAGGGCCTGCTCCGTCTCGCGCGCCATGATGGTCGACCGTTCCGCTGGTTGAGGATCACTCAGTGATGCAATCAGCAGTTATGGAAGTCAAATCGCCGGCCGTGTTACGGTCAGGGGCCAAAAAGACCTTGATGCGGCCAGCCTAGCCCGGGCTTGCCCCTGGCCATGTGCACCGTGACGGCCACCATCGGCAGGACCGGTCCGGCCTGGCCCATGCAGCCCTACGCGCCAGCGCCTGCCGGACACGGCCATAAACTGCCTGCAGGCCAGCCGACTTGCCGGCGCAGCATGCGGGCCCGGAACAGCCTGATCGGGTCTCAGCGACTGCGTGCACCCCCCCATCGCGTTGGCCGTGACGAAAAGGAGGGGCAGACGGGCCGAGCAAAATCATTCCTCCGGAAACGACCCGAGCCATCATGTCAGTTCCAGACAGGCGGATGACGATCCTTCCACGGAAGTTCTTTCTCAAGCTGACCGGCGAGCCGGTACAGGGTTGCCTCGTCACCATACCGGCCAGTGAACATCATGCCGAGCGGGAGATTGCTGTCAGATTGCCAGAGCGGCAGGGACAGGGACGGCTGACCGGTAATGTTGAAGGCCGGCGTGAACGGGAAGGTCGCCGCAGACCGTTTGTCATACTCCCGGATTTCAAGGCTCAGGGGATCCAGCCAGTCAATCCGCGGCGGCTCGGTGCCAAGCACCGGCGACATGTAAACATCGCAATCCTCGAACACGGCCAGGATCCTGCGGCCCATCAGGCGCAGCTGCTGCCAGCCCCACATCGCCTGCTGGCCGCTGATCTGCCGGCCGCGGTCATACCCGCGACGGGCCAGCGGGCCGATATCGCTGCCGGGCTCACGCCCGATGGCCTCCACCAACCTGGCCATCCCCGCGGCGAAGTTTGCTCCTGAAACAAGCGCCTGCGCGCGGTAGAAGGTCCGCCAGTCCAGGTCGATGGCGCGGGCGCGGACATCATGCCCGAGCCTTTCCAGATGTTCCGCCGTTCGCTCCGTCGCGGCGGCCATTTCGGGGGCCACCGGCCGGCCGCTCGGCGTCTCTGTCGACCAGAAAATCTTCAGTCGCCCGGGAGAGCGGCTGACCTCTTCGAGATAGGGCCGCTGCTTGCCTGGATAAGCGTACGGACTGGCAGATTCAGGGTAACCTGTCGCGTCCAGCATCGCGGCGCTGTCACGCACCGTTCGGGATACGACATGATCAACCGAAAAGCCGATGGCGCGATCGGCATCCTCGCCGCCATTCGGATTACGGTCCCGTGTCGGCTTCATGCCGACAAGGCCGCAGCAGGCCGCGGGGATGCGGATCGAGCCAAGACCATCACTTGCATGCGCGGCAGGCACCATGCCGGAGGCCACCGCGGCAGCCGCGCCGCCCGAGGAACCGCCCGAAATATGCTCCGGGTTCCACGGATTGCGGCAGGCGCCAAGCCGCTCCGAATGGGTCACGCCAGGGATCCCGAACTCCGGTGTGTTTGTCTTGCCGGCAAGGACCAGACCGGCTGCGCGGTATCGGCGGACCAGCTCACTGTCATCGACGTCCGCCTTTACCTCGGCATAGAGGCTCGCGGACGTTCGCGGCCATCCGGACACGCGCTGACCAAGATCCTTGATCAGAAAGGGCACGCCCCTGAACGGTCCGTCGGGGAGCGGCCCCCGGGCCGTCTTGCGGGCCTCATCGAACGCCGTATACACGACGGCGTTGAGCACCGGATTGTGCCGCTCGATCCGCTCGATCGCTGCGTCGACAAGTTCGAGCGCGGTCACCTGCCCTGTACGCACCAGGTCCGCCAGTGCGAGACCGTCATAGCCCGAATACTCCGAAAGCCGCATCCCCGCCTCCCCATCAGCGCCCCAACTGATCCACCGAATAACCGGAATGTCCAGCGCGATTGGCCGGGGCGGGTGGCCAAAGGCGCCCCGGACCCGACAGGTCCGAGGCTGTATCGAGCCGCATTGCGCTCCCCGGTTTCGGTTGCAGGATCCGGCCCGCAGGCAAGCGCGACATCGGGCACTCTGAAGATCTGCCAGCTTGTTAGAAAAAGGCTGGAGGTTCATCTCGGACAAGCCGCCTGGGGTCGCGGGGCCGAAAACGCCCTAAAAGGCCCGAGAAAGCTTGGGCAGCCCCGCCTATGCCTCAGGCTCAAAGCTCGAGACGATGAGCGCGGCGCCTGAGGGAGCCTAGACCTTCGGCGCTGGTGGTGTTGCGTCCGGCGCGCGGGCGTAGACGGGTGCGGGCGGGTGTCTGGCGGGATCGAAGAGACCCGCCTTCAGAGCCGCGGTGACGGCGCAAGGCTGCATCGGCCTCAGGTCAAGGTCTGCCGCGAGCGGCCCGAGCGCCTCGCTGCCCTGAAGGAAAACAGGAGCCTGGAAGCCGGCGAGCTTCGCCTGGAGGGCCTCGAGCGCCACTTCCTCCACGTCGCCAGTGCCCTGCCCCCCGCAGACAGCCTGCACCCACCAGGTCTGGTCCGGCGGACGGCGCTGGGCGGCCAGACAGCCGAGGGCTAGGCCCTCGAAGCCGACGGGGATTGCGGCTTCCAGGCTGGTCAGGCCAACAGCCCGCGCACCGGTGACCAGGGCGAGGCCGCGCGCATAGGCAACACCAATCCGCAGGCCGGTGAAACTGCCGGGGCCAGCCACGACGCCGATACGGCTGAGCTCCCCCAGGGCGACGCCGGCTTCGGCGCAGAGCCCGGCCACAAGGCCCGGAAGGCGGCGCTCCTGGCCGCGCGGCATCGCTTCACGCCATTCAGCAAGGACTTTGCCGTCCCGCGCAAGGGCAGCCTCCAGCATACTGAAAGCGGTGTTCAGACCAAGCGTGAGCATTCCGCCTATCTTTCATGGGGCGCGACGTTCTTAAGTAACCGAAGCCGCTTTTCACAACGCCGCCGCGCTAGAGGATCCGGCAGGCCTCGTCAAATTCGAGGCGCGGGCTGCGCGCGAAGATCCCGGCCCTGTCACCATAACCCAGATTGCAGATCCAGTTGGCACGCCAGTGCTGCATTTCGCCGTCCTCGCTCTCGAAGAATTCGCGGTTGACGCCGGCCATATCGAAGCCGCTCATCGGACCACAATCGAGGCCAATGGCGCGGGCGGAGATCAGGAAATAGGCCGTCTGCAGAGTCCCGTTGCGCATCGCCGTTTCGTCACGGTTATGGTTGAACCAGTCCCTCGCGCCCGGATTGTGCGGGAACAGCTTCGGCATCTTTTCCTGAAAGGCAAGGTCATTCGCCATGATCACGGTCCAGGGCGCCTGCGCGGTCTTCTCTCGGTTGCCTTCACTCAACAGCGGCAGAAGCCGCGCCTTGGCGGCAGGCGTGTGGACGAAGAGGAACCGGGCGGGCGAGCAGTTGGCACTCGTCGGACCCATCTTGGCAAGATCATAGACAGCGCGGACCAGCACCTGCGGCACGGCCTTATTGAGGAAGCCGTTCTGGCTGCGCGCGTCGCGGAAAAGAACATCAAGGGCATGGTCGTTGACGGGTTGGGCCATGGGAGGGTCCTGTCTGCAGATCGGGTTTCGGGAAGCGCTGCGCGCCGGCAAAGGCTCAGATCACGGCCTCGACGGCAGTGACTTCCGGCACATAGGTGCGCAGCATGTTCTCAATGCCCATCTTCAGGGTCTGGGTTGAGGACGGACAGCCCGCACAGGCACCGCGCATGTTGAGGTGAACGACCCCGGTTTCGGCATCGAAGCTGCGGAAGGTGATATCCCCGCCATCCTGCGCCACCGCGGGGCGGATGCGGGTTTCAAGCAGCTCCCTGATCTCCCTGACGATCTCGGCCGTCTCGCCCTCATAGGCTGTCTCCTCGTCCTCAGACGTCGCGGAGAGATCCACCACCGGCAGCCCGGCCATGTAGTGGTCCATAATCGCGGCGAGCACCATCGGCTTCACATGTTTCCAGTCGCGCCCGCCCGCCTTGCTGATCGAGACGAAATCGGCGCCGAGGAAGACACGCTCGACCCCGTCCACATGGAAAAGGGCGCGGGCGAGGAGGCTCGCCGCAGCGCTTGCCGCGTCGGGATAATCGAACGGACCATGCAGGCCGGCCACAGGCAGGCCGGGCAGGAATTTCACCGTGTCAGGGTTCGGTGTGGCTTCAGTCTGGATGAACATGGCGCCTCGCTCTCTGAGCCGCAGACATGGCCTGCCCGGCGCGCCAGTTCAAGGGACAGCGGTGTCTGCAGCCGCCTGCGCGACATCTGCAGGCGCCTCTGTGGCCGGGGCCGGCGCAAGCAGAGCCGCCAGTTCGGAGGAGGCCTTCCCGGCTTCGTAGAGATAGAAGGCCATGCTGGAGAGGTGGTTTGGCAGGATCGCGCCGGAGCCGGCCTGGTTTGAAATGAAGACGGGCTTGAGGTCTGCCGCCCGCTTCCAAGCGGCCTCCGCCCGGCCGAGAGCAACGGCGAGTTCCGGATTACCGGTGATGTCATAGGCCCGTGCCTTGCCGGCGGTGATCAGCTCATGGGCCAGATGTGCGCGCGCCTTTGCAGCGTAAAAGACGGTGATATCCTCCTGGCTGGCCAGCCAGGCATCCTGCTCGGCATTGATCCGGTCGGTCAGAGCCGAAAGGTCTTTCTGGGCCCAGCTGGCGAACAGCACCATCTCTTTCGGCAGCGTGTCTTCAGGCAGCGGCCGGATCGCGAGGCCCCGCGTTGCCCGGCGGTCGAACTCGTCAAGGGCTTCAGCAGCCGGCTTGAGACGGGGACGCACTTCCTCGCCTGGCACGATCTGCAACAAACGGGCAGCAACGGCCAGATCAGGGTCGGGATCCTTTGTCCCCGCCAGCTCGGACAGAAGCGTCACATGCTCGGCCAGGCCGGCAAAAGTTGCCTCCTGCCAGGCGGGCAGCGCTGTGAGACGGCTCTGCGGATGCCAGACCGGCTGGTCGGCTGCAATGCCGGCGCCCGAGACTTCCCGGGCGATCTTGTGAATGGCCACGCCGACACCCGGCACAGACCAGACCTCGCCGCGAAGGAAAACAACCGGACTGTCATCAATCGCGCTGGAATAGACCATGGCGGCCGGATAGGCCCCCAGCACACTGAGCAGGAGGAAGGCTTTCAGGAAACCGACGAACCGTCTCCAGACCTTTCGGAAACCCAGCATGATGGGACTGGGCTGAGCGTTCTCAAGCGAAATGAAATGCTCCGGCGTCGGGAGACGGCGCACCGGGGCGCGCGGGTCCTCATCATAGGCTTTGGGAAGCTTTGCCGCAGCAGACCGTGAGGGCATGAGTTTGAGCCTGTCCTGGGCCGGAGACCGGTTGATTTCAACTTTAGGGACTATGTGGTCTCCAGCATGGCAATAACAGGGCAGGACTGTATGAAATCAGAAAAAACTGCCCCGACTGAGTAAAGAAGCAGCATTAACCAGCCGGTGGCACGACCTCTGCCTTGGTATCGACCCTGATCTCGGTGCCAGACCCGTCCGTGAACGTCAGGGACAGATCAACCTGCGAGCCGGCTTCGATCGGGCCGAGGCCAAAAAACATCAGGTGATTACCGCCACGTTCCAGCACGAGGGGCAAGTCCGGGGTCAAGGGCAGGCTGTCGACCTTGCGCATCTGCATCATGTCATTTTCCATCGACATGGTATGGAGTTCGACACTCGCGGCGGCAGGGGTCGTTGCACCGATCAGCGTCAGCGAACCGCCGGAGACGGAGGCATACAGGCCGCCGCCGGTCACATCACGTCCTTCCGGAGGCTGAACAATGAAGGCATCCCGCACCTCGACCGAGACCGCTGCCGCTTCCGCCGGGGGGGCAGGGCTCGCCGTCCCGGCTTCTGCGGCGGGCGCAGGCGCCGTTTGGCTGGCGCCGCAAGCGCTTAGAAAAAGGACAGCGGGCAGAACAAGGCCGGTCAGCAAACGCATGCAATGATCCTCCAGAATCGGTAAGAGGCAAAATGACCTGCGCCGGACGATCTGGCAACCATTCCCGGCAAGGGCCAAGCGCTAGGGCCGCCAGAAACCAACGATGCGGCGGACATCCTCCATGATCGGCGCCGCGATGGCATGGGCGCGGCGCCCCCCGTCAGCGAGCACGCGGTCGATAACCGCCGGATCGGCCAGGATTTCGCGGTAACGGGCCGTGATCGGAGCAAGATGGGCGACCGTCACATCCGCCAGGGCCGGCTTGAAGACGCCGAAACCCTTACCTTCGAACTCGGCGAGGATGCTCTCGACTGTCCGGCCGGACAAGGCGGCAAAGATACCGACCAGGTTTTCCACCTCAGGGCGGCCCCTGAGCTCCTCGGCCGTGGCCGGGATCACGCCGGCATCGGTCGTCGCCTTTCTGATCTTCTTCGAGATCGTCTCGGGCTCATCGACAAGATTGATTCGCGACAGGTCAGACGGGTCCGACTTCGACATCTTCCGGGCGGCGTCCTTGAGCGACATGATCCGCGCCCCGGGGCCCTTGATCATCGGTTCAGGCAGCGGGAAGAAACCCGGCACGCCATACTCGCGGTTGAAGCGCTCGGCGATATCACGCGACAGTTCCAGATGCTGCTTCTGGTCTTCGCCGACAGGCACATGGGTCGCCTTGTAGGCCAGGATGTCCGCCGCCTGTAGCACCGGATAGGTGAACAGACCGACCGAGGCACGCTCGGCATCCTTGCCGGCCTTGTCTTTGAACTGGGTCATCCGCTCGACCCAGCCCATGCGGGCGACGCAGTTGAAAATCCAGGCGAGCTCGGCATGAGCCGGCACCGAGGACTGGGCATAGATGATGCTCTTCGCCGGATCGATGCCGCAGGCCATGAAGGCGGCGGCGATCTGGCGGGTCTGGTCGGCCAGCACGCCCCTCTCGACCGGCAGGGTAATGGCATGCAGGTCAACCACGCAGAAGACACAGTCATGGCCCTCAGCCTGCAGGTCGACGAATGTCTTCAGGGCGCCCAGATAATTGCCAAGGTGAAGGTTTCCCGTCGGCTGGATGCCGGAGAATACGCGTTGCGGGCCGGTATAGGCGGGCGTGTTTTCGGTCATGCCCGCAGGCGTCTAGCCTGTTTATTCAGCGCCGCAAAGCCTGTCGCAGATCGCTGAGGCGGACCGCACCGGTCAGGAGGGCGGCGAGCCCGTAGATCACTGCCGCCAGCAAAACCGTCGCCGCCGCCGCCAGCGCGCGCGACCCACCCGCTGCCTCAATCATCGCGGGCTGTTGCCAGAGCATCAGCCAGATGCCGGCCGACAGGATCGCTGTCGCCAGCCCGGCCCGGACCAGACCGGACCAGAGCCGCGGGCCGGGCGTGTACCATCCGCGCCGGGCCAGGCTGAAGGCGAGCAGGCCCGCGTTGATCCAGGCCGCTGCGCTCGTGGCAATGGCAAGGCCCGGAAAACCCTCCAGACCCGCCTGCTTGAGCCAGAAAAAGAGGCCCGCACCCAGCAGCGTGTTGACGACGACCGAGACCAGCGCAAAGCGCATGGGGGTGCGCGTGTCTTCCCGGGCAAAGAAGGGCGGGGCAAGCACCTTGATCAGGACGAAAGCAGGCACGCCCCAGGCGAAGTGGAAGAGAGCAGCGCCGGCCGCTGCAGCATCAGACGGCAGAAACGCACCGCGCACGAAAAAGGCATCAATCAGATAGACCGGGGCGATCATCAGACCCGCAGCCGCCGGAAAGGTCAGCGCCATGGCCAGGCCCAGCCCCTCATCCATGGTCTGTGTACCGGCCGCACCGTCGCCTGCCCGCGCAGCACGGCTGAGGCGCGGCAGGATGGCGACACCGACAGCCACGCCGACAAGGCCAAGCGGCAGCTGGTAGAGACGGTCAGCGGCGTACAGCCAGCTCTTGGCGCCGACTTCGAAGCTGGCGAGAGACTGGCTGACGATGATGTTGATCTGTGTGCCCGAAGCCGCAATCGTACCCGGTACAGCCAGCATGAGCACCTTTTTCACCGCAGGCGTCAGGCGCGGCCAGCCGATCAGGCTGAGCGTCACCTTCTGGTGCAGGACGCCCCACCACAGCAGGCCGGCTTGCAGGACACCGGCAAGGAAAAAGGCGGTCGCCGCAAAAAGCGCGGTCGTCTGCGGCGTCGTGCCCAGCAGGCCTGCCGGGATAAGGCACAGATTGAGAAGCGTCGGCGCGCCGGCGGACAGGATGAACCGCTCCAGCGAATTAAGCACCCCCGAAAACAGCGCCGCAATCGCCATGAAGGTGAGGTAGGGCATCGTAATCCGGGTCAGGAGCACCGCAAGACCGTAATTGTCCGCGTCACCCGCCTGTCCGGCATGGATGAGCAGCAACACCCAGGGCATGAAAACCTGTGCGAGGATGGTTAGCGCCGCGGTCGCGGCGAACAGAACCTTCAGCGCATCCTCGGCAACGGCGCGGGCCGCCTCAGGCCCCTCGGCTTCCAGCGTGCGGGCATAGGTGGGAACAAAGGCGGATGCAAAGGCGCCCTCGGCAAAGATGCGGCGGAACAGGTTCGGGAATTGCTGGGCAGTGGCCCAGGCATCACCGACCGGGCCTGCCCCGATCCTGGCGGCAAGGATGATATCGCGGGCAAAGCCGAGGAGACGGCTTGCGAATGTCAGTGACGCCTGCACGGCGGTGTTGCGAACCAGGCTCATGAGGATCGCTTTTCCCGAATTCTCAGAAGCTGTCCACGGCCCGTGAGCGCCGGAGCCTGCGGGCGGGCGTCTGCGGGCCGTCCGGTTCTTCGCGTGACAGGACCGCCATCAGGCGCTCTTTCAAGGCCTCCTTGCGGTCCCTTGAGAGGTTTGCGCTGCCCGAGTCCGGACGGACATAAAACGCATCGAATACACGCTCGCCATAGGAACCGACATGGGCCGAGTGGATCGAAAGCTTCATCTCGGCCAGGACTTCAGCCACTTCGTGCAGCAGGCCGGGCCGGTCACGGGCGGCCAGGTCGATCACGGTATAGTCCGCCGATATGTCGTCATGGATCTGCACGGAGGGCTGGACGAGGAAGGCGGCTTCGCGCCGCCCGGCGCGCGACTTGACGCCTCCCCTGGGCGGATGGCCGGCCAGCGCGAGCGCAATCGCCTTCTCGAGCGCCGCAAGGCGCTGGCTGTCGCCTTCGCCAAAGGGCAGGCCGCGCACATCCTGAAGCATGAACACATCCACGATACGCCCGCCCCGCGACGTGAAGACCTGGGCGGCCACGATATTGGCCCCGAGGCGCGCCAGGGTTCCGGCAAGGTCGGCGAACAGGCCGGTCCGGTCGCGGCCCGACACCAGCAGGGCGACAGCGCCGCCCTCCGGCGCCATACGCGAGGTGACGACATCCCCGCCTCTGGCCAGGGCGCCCGCGTGCCAGGCAATGTCGCCCTCGTCAAAGCCTGTCCAGTAGGCGGTTTCGAGTTCCAGCAGAAGGGGCGGCAAGACCCCGAGCCGGTCGAGGATGGCGGCACGGCGATCTTCGGCCCGTCTTTCCAGCTCCCCCTGAACACCCGCCTCATCGGCCCGGCCACCCCGCAAGGCTGCGGCCGTGTTCCGGTAGAGGTCGGCCAGCAACTGCCCTTTCCAGGCATTCCAGACGACCGGGCCGACGGCCCTGATGTCAGCAACCGTCAACACATAAAGAAGGCGCAGGCGCTCAAGCGACCCGACAAGGCGGGCGAATGTGGCGACCGTGCGCGGATCAGAAATATCGCGCTTCTGCGCCGTCTCGCTCATCTCCAGATGATGGCCGACAAGCCAGACGACGAGATCTGTCTCGTCATCTGGAAGGCCAAGCCGCTGGCAGGCGCGGCGTGCGGTGATCATGCCCGCCTGCTGCTGATCACCCTTGCCCTTGCCCGTGTCATGCAGGAGCATTGCAAGATACAGTGCACGGCGGTTCTCGATCTGGCCGAAGAGCTCGGTCGCCAGCGGGGCCACACCGCGCCGTCCGTGCTCAAGATCGGAAATCGTCTCGACGGCCCGCAGGGTATGCTCATCCACCGTGTAGTGATGATACATGTTGAACTGTGTCTGGGCGACAATCGATCCGAACTCGGGGAAGGCACGCCCCAGAACGCCGGCCTCGTTCATACGGCGCAGCGTCGGTCCCGGATCATCGCCGCCCAGAAGGGCATCCAGGATCAGAGCGCGCGCTTCAGGCGTCTCGCGGACCGCATCATTGATCCTGCGCAGTCTGCGTGTCAACGCCGTCAGCGCGGCAGGATGAATGTCCCTCTTCTCGCGCCGGGCAATGGTGAACAGGCGGATCATGTTCAGCGGATCACGTTCCATGACCTCGTCATCAACAATGCTGATCCGCCCTGCCTCGAGCTGGAAACCGGCCTCCGGCAGGGGCTGGGGCGCACGAACAGGCAGGAAACGGCGCAGGCCTTCCGGCTTCTTTTTCTGATCGGCCTCCAGCTTTGCAGCAAGGATGCGCGTCAGCCCACCGATATCCTTGGCGACCAGAAAGTAACGCTTCATGAAGCGCTCGACACCCTGCTGGCCTTCCCGGTCGCGGTAGCCCATGCGGGCGGCAATCTCTGGCTGCAGGTCAAAGCTCAGACGATCCTCGGCCCGGCCGGTCACGAAGTGGATGTGGCAGCGAACGGTCCAGAGGAACCGCGCGGCACGGACGAACGCAGCATACTCCTGATCCGTGAACGGACCTACCTTCATCACTTCTTCAAGGGATGTACCGCCATATATATGCTTGACAATCCAGTAGAGGGTCTGCAGGTCGCGAAGCCCGCCTTTGCCCTCCTTCAGGTTCGGCTCGACAACGTAACGCGCATCTCCGGTGCGCGCGTGGCGATTGTCCCGCTCGGCAAGCTTGTCGGCGATGAACTGAGCGTCCCTGCCCTTTATTGCCTCACGCTGGAACAGCGCCATCATGTCGGATGCAAGGTCTTCATCTCCGCAGATGAAGCGGGCGTCCAGCATGCTGGTCTTGATGGTCACATCGTCCTGCGCAAGCTTCACACAGTCAATCGGCGTACGGAAGGCATTACCAACCTTGAGACCCATGTCCCATAGCGCATAGAGCATGTATTCAACTACGCTCTCCGTATGCGGACTGGCCTTGTAGGCTCGCAGAAACAGAAGATCTGTATCCGAAGAGGGCGCCATCACTCCCCGGCCATAACCGCCGGTCGCGACAATCGCGAGGCGCTCAGCCTCAGTGGGGTTTGACGCGCGGTGGACATGGGTGACCGTGAAATCGTAAAGCGCGTGGATCACCTCGTCCTGCACGGCTGCCAGGAGGCGCGCCGTGTCGAGCCCGTCCGCGCCCTGCTGGAGTCGTTCCTGGGCAATCAGGCGGCCGCGGAACATCGCGCCATGCAGCAGGTTCAGCGCCTGCTTGCGCGCGGCCTGAGGGCTGCTCAGATTATCCAGAGCAGCAGCGGTCAGCTTCACACGCAGTGCGCGGCCATCGATGATGTCGGCAATACGCCACTTACCCGGCCGGCGGGAGACGGGCGGGCGGGCCTTCTGGTTCAGCAGCGTGGGCGCAGGCAGGTTCACAGAGGTCATCGCCGCGCAAGATAGCAGGTTTGCGGGCCGCGCCTATGGGCTGAGCGCGGCTCTCACAAATTATTGGCAACAGCCCGGGATCGCCCCATATGGGAACGGTGAGAGGCAGGCCGGTCATGGACGGAAGTTTCACCAGGCAGATCATGCGCTGGCTGCACATTACCGGCGGCATGATCCTGTTCGCTTACGTCTACACCCCGCTGGTGGAAAACCCCTTCTTCATGGATGCCACGAAGTACGTGATCTTCCCTGGCCTTGCTCTGACCGGGCTGGTGATGTGGCAGTGGCCGATCTTGCGCGGCTTACTGGGCCGCAAAGACTAGAGAAGGTCCCCGCCGGCTGCGGCTGCAGTCGTTCCATCCTTCCTGAAGGCGCGGATGACATTCTTGCCGGTGATCCACTTGTGCACTTCATCCGGCCCGTCGACAAGGCGCTGTGAGCGGATGTGCGTGTACCAGGCAGCGAGCGGGGTATCGAGCGAATAGCCGAGCGCGCCGTGCAACTGAATCGCTGTATCCACCACATCGTGAACCATATTGGCGAGGTAGACCTTGGCGATACCATTCTCCTGGCGGATATCCAGGCCATTCTCGGCCTTGTAGGCAATGTGCATCAGCATCAGGCGGGCAATGTAAATCTTGCTGGCGCAGTCGGCGAGCATGAACTGCACGCCCTGGCGGTCTTCGAGCCCCTTACCGAAAGTCGAGCGCTTTGTGACATGCTCCGTCGCCAGATCTAGCGCGCGCTGAGCCATCGCCACATTATGCATCCCGTGGCGCAGGCGCCCATAAGCGAGCCGGTGCTGGCCCATGGCGAAGCCCATCCCTTCCCCGCCAAGCAGATTTTCTTCCGGTACGATCAGATTCTCGATGGCTATCTCCGCATGGCCGCCGCCCATCTCAGTATAATGCTTGCCGTGAACGGCCATCGTGGGGATGTCGCGGATGATCCGGTAGCCGGGGTTCGGCAATTCAACGATGAAGGTCGAGTATTGCTGGTGGCGCGGTGCTTCCGGATTGGTCTTGGCCATCACGACCGCAATGTCGGCGGCGGTCGCAGCAGAGGAGAACCACTTCTCACCATTCAGCACATAATTGCCCTTGCCGTCTTTCACCGCAGTGGTCTGCATGCCGGTCGCATCGGCGCCGGCAGCCTTCTCGGTCATCGAATAGCAGATGCGCTTTTCGCCATTGATCAGCGGTTTAAGGTACTTCTCTTTCTGGAAATCGCTGCCATGCGCCAGCAGCGTCAGCATGGTCGCATCATCCGGACCCTGAGAATTCATCGACAGCGCACCGAGATGGCTCTGTCCAAGTTCCATCTGCACCAGGGCGTTGGCCAGCGGGCCTAGCCCCATGCCGCCATGCTCGACGGGAAAGAAGGGTAGCCAGAGGCCTTGCGCGCGGGCTCTGGTGCGAAGCTCTCCAAGCACGGTCTTGTAAGGCTTGCCAGCGGCCATTTCCTTCTCAGCGGGGATGCATGCCTCCTGCACCCAACTGCGCACGCGCGCGCGCACTTCCTTGGCGTCTTCCGGAATCGTGAAATCGATCGCCATGTTTCTCTCCCTGATCGTTTGACCGGAAGGCTAACCCCGAAGACCGGGGCCGCAAAGACTGCCTTCGCGTCAGGCGCTCACAGGATAGTCGACGCGCTCGAGGTACAGGCCGTCAGCGGGCGCGACGGGCCCGCAGGCCTTCCGGTCAGCGGCTTCCAGTATCTCCCCGATCCAGTCCGGCCGCCGGAACCCGCGCCCGACTTCAACGAGGCTGCCCACCATCGAGCGGACCTGACGGTGCAGGAAACTGCGGGCCGAGAGCGTGAACTCGATCCGGTCTCCCAGCCGGGCGACGTCCAGCCGGTCGAGCGTTTTCTCGGGGCTCGCCGCCTGGCAGGCTGCGTCCCGGAAGGTCGTGAAGTCATGATGGCCCAGCAACCGCTGCGCCGCCGCCTGCATGGCGGCGACGTCCAGCCTGGCAGCCACCCGCCAGGCCAGGCCGCGCTCCAGCGCCAGATCGGCCCGGCGATTGACGATCACATAACGATAGTGGCGCGCTTCGGCGCTGAAGCGGGCGTGGAAATCATCGCCCGCACGCTCGGCCTTCAGGACGGCAATCGGGTGTGGGCGCAGGTGGAAGTTCATCGCGTCGGCCACCTTGTCCGCCCGGTCCTGGGCAAGGTCCATGTGCGCGACCTGGCCCGTCGCATGAACACCGGCATCGGTGCGCCCGGCGCCGGTCACCTCGACCGGCCGGCCATCGAGCCTTGCAGCCGCCGCCTCCAGCACCGCCTGCACGGTCGGGATGCCCGGCAGCTTCATCCAGCCCTGATAGGGCCCGCCATGGTATTCGATCAGGAGCTTGTAACGCGGCATGCAATGGCGCTGCCAGCCCGGCGCGCATCGGTCAACTCTCCGGCCGGCTGTGTCGCAGCTTCAGCCAGATGATCGAGGCACACATCAGGAACGAGACGCCGTTCCAGAAGATAATGCTGGGCGCGCCGTCCAGCCAGCCATACAAACCCCACAGGACAGCGCCGGTCATGGCGAAGAGATAGGTCACGAGCGACACGTCCCGGGCCTGGCGGGTCTGGAGGATCTTGAAGGCCTGGGGCGCAGCAGCGAATGTTCCGAAGAACCCGGCGATCAGCCCCAGAAGTTCTATCGCAGTGACCTGCATGCAATTGGCCTTTCAGCCTGAGAAGGCCCGGGGATAGGTGAGCGTGCCCGAGGTGGGGCCGCCTTGCGCTAGGCGGATCGCCAGGAAATGCGGCCCGGACCAGGGGGCGGTGAAGGGCGCGGCCGTTTCAGTGTTGAAGCCGAAACGCGGATAGTAGCTGTCGTGGCCGAGGACAAAGACGATGGTCTCACCAAGCGTGTCGAGCTCCTCCAGGCCAGTGCGCACAAGGTAGCTGCCGATACCGGTCTTCTGCAGGCCAGGCCTCGCACTCATCGGTCCGAGCCCGGCAGCAAGGGGCTTCGCATCAATCCAGATACGGAAGAATTCGATATGGCCGACAATCGCGCCGTTATCAGCTTCTGCAACGAGCGAGAGGAGGCTGTCGCCATCGGCCTGCAATGCGCGGATAAGACGGCTCTCGTCCCTGGAACTGAAGGCGAGACCGAAGGCCTCGTCGCTGAGGGCGCAGATCGCGTCCGTATCGTCCGGTCTGGCAATGCGGGTGAAGAAGCTCGTCATGCAAGCAAGGATCCGGCGACAAGCGGCGTACCGGCAAGAAAATCCTGCGCGAGCAGTGGCTTGCCGCCGGGTCTCTGGAGTTTGAGGAGGCGCACGGCGCGGCCATCCCCGCAAGCGACCGCAAGCCGGTCATCAAGGAGTGTCCCGGGCGGCGCCGGGCGGGGCAGATCGATCGCTTCACTGAACAGCAGTTTCAGGCGGACGGGTCCCTGCCCAAGGTCCGCCTCACACCAGGCACCGGGCGCCGGTGCAAGGCCGCGGATCTGGCAGTCGATCTCATCAGCCGGGCGCGTCCAGTCGATACGCTGGTCTTCAGCGGTGATCTTGGCTGCATAGGTCATCGCGTCTTCGGTCTGAGCCATGGGCTTCAGGCTGCCATCGGCGAGACCGGCGAGCGCCCGGGGCGCCAGCTCTGCGGCGAGGCCAGCGAGGCGGTCGTGCAGGGTGGCGGCGGTGTCTTGTCGCGTGATCGCTGTGCGCAGGCGAGCAAGGACCGGGCCGGTATCAAGCCCGGCTTCCATCAGCATGGCGTCCACGCCGGTTTCGGTATCGCCCGCCATGATGGCACGCTGGATCGGCGCGGCGCCCCGCCAGCGCGGCAGGATCGAGGCGTGAAGATTGAGACAGCCGAGGCGCGGCGCATCGAGGATCGGCTGCGGCAGGATCAGGCCATAAGCAACGACTACGGCCGCATCGAGCTTCAGCGCCGCAAAGGCAGCCTGCTGCTCGGCGTTTTTCAGAGATCTCGGCGTGCGCACGTCAAGGCCGCGGGCGTCGGCAAAAGCATGGACCGGTGTCGGTGTAAGCTTCTGGCCGCGCCCCGCCGGGCGCGGCGGCTGGGAGTAGACGCAGGCGATCTCATGGCCTGCCGCAATCAGCGCTTCGAGTACACCGAGCGCAATAGAAGGGCTTCCCATAAAGGCGATGCGCAGGGCCATCTCGCTGGGTCCTCTCGTTCCGGACGCACCGCAACACCATCATCGCCGCAAAGGCAAGACGAACACGCTTCAGCCCAGCACCGCACCTGGCAAGCCCCCCTCACCGTTCATGCCCGGCCAGAGTGAAAATGCGCCCCCGATGCGTATGGCAATGAGCCAGCGGGACTTTGTACCCCGGAAGAAACGTGTCAATTTGCGTCTTCGCGGATCGCGCGCAGTTTCGCCTTCTTTACCTTGTCGATCGCCCGTTCGCGCTTCAGGCGCGAGAGGTGGTCGATGAACAGCGTGCCTTCGAGATGATCCATCTCGTGCTGGATACAGACGGCATAGAGGTCCTCGGCCCATTCCTCGACGGGGTTGCCGTTATAATCGAGATAGCGCAGGCGGCAGCGGGCGGAGCGTTCGACCTCGTCAAAAATGTCCGGCACCGAGAGGCAGCCTTCCTCATAAGGCTTCTTTTCCTCGACGGTTTCGAGGATTTCCGGATTCACAAAATAGCGCGGCTGCCTGTCTTCCCCCTCGCGGGCAAGATCCATCACGATGATGCGCAGGGCCACACCGATCTGGATCGCAGCCAGACCGATGCCTGGCGCAGCGTACATGGTCTCCAGCATGTCATCCATCAGCGCCCGGTGCGCGTCGGTCACGGGCCCGTCCACGGGCTTAGAGACCTGCTTCAGGCGCGGATCAGGGACAGTGAGGATTTCGCGGATCGCCATGGCCGCCAGATAGGCACGCCTTATGCGAGGGTCAACAGGGGATCACTCAGCGCCCGGGTCTTCCGGACCCGAAAAGCCAAGTTCCGGGGCGCGCCGGACGGCATTCGCCCGCTTGTCCAGCAGCTGCGGGTCATCCGGGGCGGTCTCTTCCGACGTGATCTTCAGACTTTCCATCTTGCGCAGGCTCGGCAGGACCCGCGTTTCAACGGAACCGACCATCCTGTTGTAGGCCTCTACCGAGCCGTTCAACTGCTTGCCCAGCTTGTCCATGTGCTCAAGGACCTTGCCGATGCGGATATACAGCGTCATTGCCTCTTCGGCAGCCGCCTTGGCATTTTCGTTCTGGTGATGCTGGCGCCAGAGATGCGCCACCGTGCGCGCCAGCGCGATGAGGGTTGTCGGCGTGGTCACAATCACCGACTTGTTCATTGCCTTCTCGATCAGATCGGGAGCATGTTTCAGCGCCTCAGCGAAGAAATTCTCGCCGGGAATGAACATCACCACATAGTCAAACCGGTTTCCCAGATTAGTCTGATACTCCTTTGACGACAGCGTCTGTACGTGCCGCTGCACGCTGGCGGCATGCGCCTTGAGGTGGGTATCGGCCTGGGCCGGATCGGTTGCGGCATGCGCCGCCAGATAGGCGTCCAGAGACACTTTGGAGTCGACCACAATCTGCCGGTCGCCCGGCAGGCGGATGACGGCATCGGGGCGCTGTCGCCCGGCTTCGCTCTGGTCATTAACCTGCTCGGCGAAGTCACAATGCTCCGACAGGCCCGCCTGTTCCATCACGTTGCGGAGCGTCATTTCACCCCAGCGTCCGCCGCCCTTTGGCGCCGACAGAGCCGTCACGAGCCTGCTCGTCTCCTGCGTGTTGCGCTGCAGGCTCTCGCCGATCGCCAGGACCTGGGTCTGCAGGGCCGACCTGTCCTCCACCCTCACCTTCTCCAGCTCGCCAACGCGCCGGGCGAACTCCTCCAGGCTCAGGCCGATGGGCTTGACCAGCTCCCGGATATGGCTCTGCGCGCCCTCCTTGTGCCGGGTGAAGGTCTCGTTGGCGAGTTGCAGGAACTGTTCATTCGCCTGGGACAGGATGTTTTGCGCCATCTGGGCGAACCTTGCCTCGTCAGCCTCGCTGCGCGCCTTCGTCTCAGCCAGCTTGAGCTCGGCGTCGCGGGTAACAGCCTCGAGCGCCTTCTCCCGCTGCCGCAGGCGCATCAGCTCCTCGCGCTCGAACCCGGCGCGCTGGCGGGCCTGCCAAAGGTAAATGGCAAGCCCGGTGAGGCCGACCGCGAGACCGACATGCAAGAGGTCAAACCCCGCCGGGCCGATCATGATTACAGGGCTCATGGCGCATCCCTCCGGATGGGTCTCCAGAACATAATTGGAACGCCGGCGCGCTGTCTACACCTGAGAGGCGAACCAGATCCCCGGACCGGGGAATCGGGCAGCCCGCCGGGGCAAGGGTTAACCGCCGTGATCAGAACCGGAACACGTCCCGGCTGAGACGCCCGCCTCAGACAAGCGTGCGCGCCAGACGCTTCAGAATGATCTCTTCCGCCTCAGCCATGATCCGGTCGATCAGCTCCTTGCAGGTTGGGATGTCGTAGATCAGGCCGGCGACCATACCACACGACCAGGCACCGGCATCCATGTCACCGTCCCTCATCACCTTCGGATAGATCCCGGCGACTTCCTCGATGATATCCTCGAACTTGAGCGCCGCGCCCAGCGCCTTTTCCTTGGCCAGAAGCTTCTCGACGCCGGCATTCTTGAGAACGCGCTCGGTATTGCGTAGCGGGCGCATAACAAGGCGCGTGTCGAGCTCGGACGCCGCAACCAGGGCCTGTTTGACATTCTCGTGGACGGGGGCTTCCTTCGTCGCAATGAAGCGCGTTCCCATGTTCATACCCTCGGCGCCGAGGGCCATGGCGGCGACCAGCGAGCGGCCATCGGCCATCCCGCCCGAGGCGATGAAGGGGATGTCCAGCTCGTCCATGGCGCGCGGCAGAAGGATGAAGTTGGGCACATCGTCTTCACCAGGATGGCCGCCGCACTCGAACCCGTCTACCGAGACGGCATCACAGCCGATCGTCTGCGCCTTAAGCGCATGGCGCACGGCCGTGCACTTGTGCACGACCTTGATCCCGTTGTCCTTCAGGATGGGCAGCACCTGGACCGGATTGTTGCCGGCTGTCTCGACGACCTTCACGCCGCCTTCGATGATCGCCCTGACATAGCCCGGATAGTCCGGCTGGCTGAGCGAAGGCAGGAAAGTTAGGTTCACGCCGATCGGCCTGGTCGTCATGTCACGGCAGCGGGCAATCTCGTTGGCCAGGTGCTGCGGTGTGGGCTGGGTCAGCGCCGTGATGATGCCGAGGCCGCCTGCATTTGAGACAGCGGCGGCCATTTCGGCGAAACCGACATAGTGCATGCCGCCCTGGACGATCGGGTGCTGGATGCCCAGCATTTCAGTGATGCGGGTTTTCATCGATTGGGTCTCCCTCGGGGTTTCTTGACCCTTATCCTTGGAGGAATGGCAGAAGACCTGCAAGCCTGACGGCGCGTCAGAGCGGCCGGCCGGGCCGGCCAGGACCGGAAGCGTCTGCACACGGATCAAATTCCGGCCGCCGCGGCAGGCGATCCGGGCCGGTTTGAGCAGGATCATAACGCGCAGTGGCCAGGGCGCCTGCCTGGTAGCCCGCGAACTGGCCGTCATCATGGCGCTTCTGTCTCGCAAACGGGCCGCCTGCAGAGCCCCTTGGGGACATTGGCTCTGCAGGCGCCCTCAGGACGGCACGTACTGTGTGGGGAACGCACGCAGCCGCCGGACTGAACCTATATGACCACGTTTGTCCGCCGCTTTGCGCCAGTCACGCTGCCCCCCCTCGGGGG
>CAZIGV010000013.1:0-104552 GCA_964538945.1 uncultured Hyphomonas sp. | reverse complement strand
GCCGTTCGCCAAAAAGTCAATGCACTGAGCATGTGGGGCGCTCGCAGCGCTTACGTTTCATGGTGTTCACCGTCTTCAGCACGTCGCCGAGATGGATCAGGTCCTTGTTGGCCGAGTTGGGCGTCACTTCGCCCGCTTCGATCCGCTCCAGCCAGTGCTGGCGGAAGTCCAGCATGTCGTCCCGCGTGATGGCCTCGACCGGCTTGTTGCCGACGATCTCGACGAAGGTGCGCACGGCCTTCAGGCGCGGGTTCTTCCAGCGCCGGATCTGGTCCTCGCTCTTGCCGAAGGTCTTCTCCCGGGCAAGGCCCCAGTAGAGCTCCAGGGCCTTCTCCAGCGTCAGGGACGGCGCTGGGACCGTGCCGAGCAGGGCAGAGGCCTCCACCGGGTCTGGCGCCGCCCGGCGCGCGCCGATGGCCTCCACCCGCGCCACAAGCTCATCCACGGGCAGGCGGGATACAAGGCCGACATCAAGGTATCGGAAGCCCCGGATCCGGGCGAGTTCATGCGCGGCGGCATGACGGGCCTCCGCATCCTCGGTATCGCCCGCGAGCCGGGCCTCCCAGGCCTCGACCAGATTACCCCAGGCACGGTCTGCCTTGCTGCGGGCCACCGTCTCGGAATCGGTATGCAGGCTGATCCAGACCACCGCGCGTGGCTCGACGTCGCGATACCTCTGCGGCACCCGGCGGCGCAGCTGGACCGTGCTTCCGCGCTTTAAGATCGACAGGCTTGCCTCCGTCACGCTTAGCGGACTTTGTGCAGCAAAATGTGTAGCAAAATGTGCAGCAGTTCAAGTTCGAACGCCTGCAACGCAGCGCAAAATTGTGCAATAAATTCAACAAATTCAGAGTGTTGGAAGGCGCGTGATCTTGTGCATCTGGCGGAGGAGGAGGGATTCGAACCCCCGGAGCCCTTTCGAGCTCAACGGTTTTCAAGACCGCCGCATTCAACCACTCTGCCACTCCTCCGCGGCCGACGCTGTTTGTGGGAAGGCAGCGCGGAAGGCAAGCCCCCCCGGTGCCAACTCAAGCCTTAATCAATCCCTTACATCGGCTGCCGGACTTTCCTTTTGGTTTGACGGGGTAGCGACGTATCTATGGTAAACCCGTCTTTGAACCGGCCAGAAGGCCACCGGGTTTCCGCCGCAAGGCGGAGCCCGGGTTCTCAGAATGAGGAGATTAACGGCTCATGCCGAACGCACGCACCTGGCAACGCAAGCAAGTAACTGTTTTCGCGTCCATCATCGTGCTTGCAGCGGCCGCGCTGCCAGCCTCGGCAAGGCCGCGCGCGCCGATCGTGTACGTCGAAACCGGCGCGGCCGCCCGGCCTGCCTTGCAGGCTGCGGCGCCCGTCAGCAATGCCGAGAAGAGCGCACAGCGCATACAGTTCCGTTATCCCGGCTCGCCGGCGGGAGCGGCGCGCATTGAGCTCGCCTCTGCGCCGCAGCCGGCGCTGATCTGGTCGCAGCCCGGCGCCAGCCTGAGCGAGCCGCCGCAGTTCAGCCGCGAGACCTCGGCATTTGACGCAGCCTCGACCGCCGCCAAGATCGGGACCGGTGCCAGCCGCCCGGTCATCGACACTGTGCCGCTGGAGCCGCTGCAGCCAAGCGCACAGGCCGCGTCGCAAACCGCGCCGACACTTCAGGCAAACCCGGATTTCCACGAAACCGGTGTCGCCATCATATACGGCGATGAGTTTGCTGGCCTGCCGACCGCAAATGGCGAAATCTTCGACCAGAACGCCCTGACCGCTGCTCATCCTTTGTTACCGCTGCCGAGCCTTATGCGGCTGCGCAATCCGGCGACTGGCCGGGAAGTGGTCGTGCGCGTCAATGATCGCGGCCCGTTCGAGACCGGCGCATCGCTCCAGGTGTCGCGCGAAGCGGCCCGACTTCTGGGCTTTGAAGGGGCAGGGAAGGCGGAACTCACCTATCATGTGGTTGCCAGCGCCGGCACGCCTGTGGCTGCGGCGCGCTCTGAGGTGAAGGGACCCGCCGTGTTCGCCATGGCGAGGGCGCCGCTGCCTGAAGGGCCCGACGAACTTCTGGGAGGCGATGAGCTTGCCGGCGGTGCCGAACCTGCGCCGACCACTAAGCGGCGTGTCGCAGTCCAATGGCCGGAGCCGCCGGCCGACTGGGACGTGAGGCCGGCCTCCAGCCCGCTGAAGACGGCCACGTCCGGCCCGCTTTTCGTCCAGCTCGCCGCCTTCTCTGATATCGGCAATGCCGAAACCCTTTATCGCGGCCTGAAAGGCGACCTGCCGGTTCAGATCGTGCCAGCCCGGGTGAACGGAACCGATTATTTCCGGGTCCGTGTCGGGCCGCTGGACAGCCGCGACGCGGCCAACCAACTCCGTGACCGCCTGAATGCAGAAGGCAAGGGCGACGGACGGGTGGTGACTGCGGAGTAGAATGCCCGCAGCCTGCCCATTGACGCTGACCACAAACCGGCCCTTTTTCCCGGATAACCGGGAAGAGGGGCCGCGCTGGCGCGCGGCCCGTGCACAACAGGAGATGTGAGCTGTGAAATTCTGGCATGGGATCCTTTCGGCAGTCGCAGCGATGAGTATCGCAGCCGTGCTGCCGGCCTCCGCCCAGATGATCGATACGCCGGCAGAGTATGCCGTGATCATGGACCATGAGACAGGCCAGATTCTCTACTCGAAGCGCGGCGACGAACCGATGACACCGGCCTCGATGACCAAGATGATGACGGCCTTTGTCGTGTTCGAAGTGATCGAACGGGGCGAGATTTCACTGACCGACAAGTTCACGGTCAGCGAAGATGCCTGGCGCCGCGGCGGTTTCCCGTCCGGCACATCGACCATGGGCCTGGTTCCGAATGATACACCTACTGTCGAGGAACTGCTGCACGGCGTGATCACCATGTCCGGTAACGATGCCTGCATCGTGCTCGCCGAAGGCATCTCTGGTTCGGAACCGGCTTTCGCGGCGCGCATGACCGAGATGGCGCACGAACTTGGCCTCAAGTCTGTCAACTTCGTCAACGCGACCGGCCTTGAAGGCGAGGGGCATGTGATCTCGGCGGTCGATCTTGCCAAACTCGCGAAGATGACAATCGACAAGTATCCTCAGTATTATGAATGGTACGCCCTTCCATCCTATACCTGGCGCAAATACACACAGGCGAACCGTAACCCTCTTCTGGAAGTTGCCGGCGCTGACGGCCTGAAGACGGGGCATCTTGAATCCTCCGGTTACGGATTGACCGCATCGGCCGTGCGCGACGGTGTGCGTCGCACGATTGTCATCAATGGCCTGCCGACGATGGCCGCCCGTGCGCGGGAAGCCGAGCGTCTGATGCGCATCGCGATGCAGAGCTTTGAGCTGAAAACGATCGGACCGGAAACAGTCACCCTGCCGGAAGTAAACGTCTGGCTCGGCGAGCAGCGCAGTGTGCCCGTTTCCCTGTCTGAGCCGGTTAAGGTCGTGGGCCATAAGGCTGCCTTCTCAAAGGCCAAGGCGGAACTGGTCGTCGACAAAGCGGTGAGGGCACCCGTGAAGAAAGGCGATGTCGTCGGCAGGTTCGTGGTAACCCTCGACGGGCAGGCGCCGGTAAGTGCCCCGGTCATAGCTGAGGCGGATGTCCGCAAGCTCGGCTTTGTCGGACAGGCGATTGAAGGTATCAGCACACTGATGAAGAAAGAAGAGGCCGGCACAGAGCTGAAGGGCGGGAATGAGTAAGCCCGCCAGAGGCCGGTTCATTACACTCGAGGGCGGTGAGGGGACGGGTAAGTCCACCCTTCAGATCGCCCTGCGGGACCGGCTGGCAGAGCAGGGGGTGGATGCCCTTCTGACACGTGAACCCGGCGGCACACCGCGCGCCGAGGCGATCCGTGCCCTGGTGCTCAGCCCGCCGGGAGGCGCGGCCTTTTCGCCGCTCTCCGAAACCCTGCTGATGAATGCCGCGCGCAGTGACCATCTCGACCAGCTGATCCGTCCGGCGCTTGCTGAGGGGCGCTGGGTGATCTGCGACCGGTTCAGTGATTCCACCCGCGTTTATCAGGGTGTCTCGGGTGAGGTCTCCCCAGATATCCTCCTGACCCTCGAAGCTCAGATTGTCGCCAGTACACGGCCGGATGTTACGCTCGTGCTCGATGTCCCTGTTGAAGTAGCCCACCAACGCCGCGCGGCGCGCTCTGGCCTCAGCGACGTGTTCGAGGCGCGCGGCCTGGCCTTCCACCAGGCTGTCCGCGACGCTTTTGCCCGCCTGGCCGAGCAGGAGCCCGGCCGCTGCAAGCTGATCGATGCGAGCCAGCCGGCGAACGACGTCGCTGAGGCTGCGTGGCGGATCGTGTCACGCCTGCTTGCTCCGGCAGAGGCGCGCAGATGAGCCCGGCCTGGCCCCTGTTTGGTCACGGCCCTGCCGAGCGGCTCTTTCTGACAGCGCTTGCACAGACACGGCTGCATCATGCCTGGCTGATCGAAGGCCCGGAAGGCATCGGCAAATCCCGCTTCGCCTGGCGGCTGGCGGCTTACATGCTTGGTGCACGCGGCCCCGAAACCGCGCCGCTCGATGCCAGCGATACCGATCCGGTCTGGCGCGCCTGTGCGGCCCTCAGCCATCCCGACCTGCACGCTGTGAAACGCGAACCGAACGATAAGGGCAGGTTGGCGCAGGATATCAGTGTCGATCAGATCCGCGGTCTGACACAGTTCTTCACGATGAAGCCTGCCCTGGGCGGCTGGCGCATCGGCCTCATCGACGCCATTGACGAGACCAACAGGAGCGGTGCCAACGCCCTCCTGAAAACACTGGAAGAGCCGCCGCCAAAGAGCGTGCTCTTCCTGATCAATCATGGTCGTAAACCATTGCTTGCCACCATCCGCTCGCGCTGCCGGGTGCTGCGGCTTTCGGTTCTCCGGGATGAGGATTGCCAGCATGCCCTTTTGGCTGCCGGCGCGCCGCGAGAGGCGGGCAGGCTGGCGCAGGGCAGGCCGGGGAGGGCAATCCGCCTGTCGACGCAAACCGCCCTTGCCGCTTCTGAAGCGGCCCGGGCCCTGCTTCGGTGCATGCCGGACATCCCCGAGAAGCTGGCGATGTCCGCCCTTGCCGCTGCCTGCGCTGACGAGGCGGCCCTGGAAGCCTTTGGCGCCGAGCTGCTGGACTGGCTGGCCGACCGCGCCGAAACGCATCCGGCGGCAGCGCGCCTGTGGCTGAAGCAGGCCCGCTTGCTCGGCGAGGCTGAGAGCCTGAACATGGACAAGGCACAAGTCGCTGCAAAACTCCTGGCAGGCCTTTATGAAGCCGCGCAGGCCGTCTAGACGCTGGAAGCATGTTTGACACGCACGTAAACCTGCATGGCGAGGCCTTCGCCGATGACCTCCCGGATGTGCTTACCCGGGCGCGCGGCGCCGGCGTGACGCGCTTCCTGGCGATTTGCGACCGCTATGACAATTTCCCGGCCGTGCGCGCCATCGCCGAGGCCCATCCCGACATCTGGTGCTCGGTGGGCGTCCATCCCCATCATGCCAAGGACTTCACCACCCTCACCGCTGAAATCCTGATTGCCGAAGCGGCGCATCCGAAAGTTGTGGCCATTGGTGAGACCGGGCTCGATTTCCATTATGGCTATAGCGGCGAAGCCGATCAGGTGCGCAGCCTGCGCGAGCACATTCAGGCGGCCCGGGTAACCGGCCTGCCGCTGATCCTTCATACCCGCGAAGCCGATACGCTGATGGGGGATATCCTCGAGGAGGAGTTCGCACGCGGCCGCTTCCACATGCTGCTGCACTGCTACACAGGCGGCGCAGGCCTCTGCCAGCGCGCGCTGAAGCTCGGCGCATTCGTCTCGGTTTCAGGCATACTTTCGTTCAAGAGTGCGAAGGATGTCCGTGCCGTGATCGCCGATGTGCCGCTGGACCGGATCATACTCGAAACCGATTGTCCCTATCTCGCGCCGATGCCGATGCGCGGGCGCCGCAATGAGCCGGCCTTCCTCGTGCACGTCGCAGAGGCGCTCAGCGCGCTGACGGGCAGCGACCTGGACACCATCAGGCGGATGACAACAGAAAACGCTGAGCGGTTCTTCCAGAAGGTTGCTGCCTGATGGCAGAGGCGCGCATGATCCTGCTTGGCACCGGTTCATCCGGCGGCGTCCCGCGTGTGGGCGGCGACTGGGGCGTCTGCGATCCGGCTGAGCCTAGGAACCGCCGTCTGCGCTGCAGCGCGCTTGTAGAGCGCCGGAATGAGACCGGGGAGACCACACGCATCCTGATCGACACCTCACCGGACCTGCGCGAGCAGCTGCTTGCCGCCGCCACGCCCCATCTCGATGCCGTCATCTATACCCATGACCATGCTGACCAGGCGCACGGGATCGATGATGTGCGCGCACTTGCCATTCGCCAGCGCGCCCGGATCCCCGTCTACTTCGACGCGGCGACGCGGGCCCGGCTGGAACGGAGGTTCGACTATATCTTCCGCGGCGCGGGCGGCTATCCGCCGATCCTTGAGCCGCAACCGTGCCTGCAGCCGCTGCAACCCGTCTCGATCCCGGGCCGCGGAGGGGCTGTGGAATTTCTGCCGGTCGATATGGAGCACGGCCATATCCGCTGCCTGGGCCTGCGCATCGGCAACCTGGCCTATTGTAACGACGTCAACGCCCTGCCGGATGAGACAAAGGCAGCTCTGACCGGCCTCGACACGCTGGTCGTCGACGCCCTGCGCTATGCGCCGCATCCCTCGCATGCCCACCTCGCGTTAACGCTGTCCTGGATCGCAGAGCTGCAACCGAGACGCGCGGTCCTCACCAATCTGCACGTCGACATGGACTACCGAACGCTGCTGCGGGAGTTGCCCGAAGGCGTCGAGCCTGCCTTTGATGGCATGGAGATCGCGTTTGACGGCTAGGAGAGATGGCTGAAGGGGCCCGGCGCTGCGCCCCGATCCGCCGCCAAGGGGCGCAGCGGAGGACCTGCTTGTCTGACCTGAATTCTGATTTCCCATAATATTGATTATGCGAACGGCGGTCTGCAGCCGGTTCAAGGCACGCTGAATCGTCACGAGCGCGTTTTTTTGGCCGCCTAAGCTGAACGTTTTGCTGGCCGCTCCTCGTGGGTCTCCTGCAGCCCGTCTGGCCGATGGGGCTCGCGGGTTCAGCTTTTCTTAACCGGGCGCGCCGTCCCCTTCCCCCTGCCTGACTTCGGACACAACGGAGCAGGCTATGGCCATCGACAAGATCAAACACCGCATCATCGGCAAGGGACCCGGGGCTGTCTTTACCCCCGCGGATTTCCTTGATCTCGGCTCGCGCGCCTCTGTCGATCAGACGCTGTCCCGGCTGACCGATCAGGGCGTGATCCGTCGGCTCGCCCGGGGCATTTATGACTACCCGAAGACGAGCCCTCGTCTGGGCCGTATGTCTCCCGATCCTGATGCTGTCGCCATCGCCCGAAAGGATGGACGCGTCGTCCAGGTCTCCCCTGCGCGCGCGGCGAACATGCTCGGCCTGACCACACAGGCTCCGGCAAAGGCTGTCTATCTGACGGATGGGCCAAGCCGCACCAAGCAGATCGGAGCGCAGACCATTATCATGCGAAACGCTGCCGCCAGGAACCTTGTCGGCGCTGGCAAACCGACCGGTGCCGTGTTCCAGGCGCTGCGCTATCTCGGCAAGGATGGGGTGGATGCCAGCGTCGTCGCACGCCTCTCCAGGACGATTGACGCCGACACGCGCCGCGCCCTCGTCAAGGATGCCCTTCAGGCTCCAGGATGGATGCGCCCGGTGGTTCTGCAGATTGCGGCGGCCTGACGGTAGATAGTTTCGCGCGAGAAACCGCAGCCATCCGTGCGGAGGTCTTTCAGGAGACGGCTGCGCGGATGGGCGTGCTGCCTGCCATCATCGAGAAAGACTTCTGGGTCTGCTGGACGATCAAGCGCGTTCTCACTTGGCGATAGGATTCCCGGCCTGATCTTCAAAGGCGGCACGTCTCTTTCGAAAGCCTATGGCCTGATCCGCCGCTTCTCCGAAGACATTGATCTCAGCCTTGACCGCCATGATCTCGGTTTCACCGGTGACCGCGACCCGGCATCTGCGCCGAGCAACAAAGCGCGAAAGGCGTTGCTCGACGAACTTGAAGCCTGCGCCATTGAGGCAGTCGGAGGCTCGGTCAAAGCCGTTCTGTCAGAAGCGATGAGCGAAGCGCTTGGCGAGCCGGTCCTTCTGGAAACCTCAGATGATGACCCGCAAACGCTGATCTTCACTTATCCCGCAAGCCTGCCTGCGACGGCTGCCTTGCCCTATGTGCGTTCGTCCGTTCGCCTCGAATTCGGCGCACGCTCAGATCACTTGCCGGTAGAACAGCGGGACATCTTTCCCTTGGTGCACGAACAGTTTCCAAACCTGCTCCCAGAACCGGGCGTATCGGTGAAGACCCTGTCGGCAACGCGGACCTTCTGGGAAAAGGCGACCATTCTTCACATGCTTGCACACCGGGATGCGGCGAGACCGCTCGGTGAACGGATGTCGCGCCACTATTACGATCTCGCGCAACTCGCCCGATCAAAAACAAGGCCTGAGGCCCTGAGCGATCTGGCGCTTCTTGAAGCTGTCGCGCTCCACAAATCGGTCTTTTTCCGCGCGGCATGGGCAAACTATGAAACAGTTCGGCCGCCAACGCTCAGACTCGCTCCAGCGCCTGCACTCGAGGCCGCACTTCGATCTGATTACGTGCAAATGGCTGAAATGTTGTTCGATGCGCCCGAGCCATTCGATGCCATTCTGGAAACCATCACCGCGCTTGAAGCGGAGATCAATGCCATTGAGATTCTCCCCAACAGTATCGCCTGACACGCCGAAACTGCTCGGCCAAAGACTGTGCCGCTCCCTTCGTGATCCATTGCCCCACACCCGACGGGCGCGGCTCCCATGGCTCAAAGCGATGACTTCAATGCATCATGACCCAGTCGACTTGGTGGCCGTCAAACGGGAACCGAAAAGCCGTCGACCAAAGATCGGTCGTCCTGTAGACGCGATCAGCGAAATGCTGTCGCTCGCCAGACATCATCTCGGCCAACAGGCCGAGCCAGCACAGCGGCTGAAGCACCTGTGACCAGATCATTCCCGGCATGCGGTCATAGGGCTGTCCTGCATCCGGTGGACCATAGAGGATTTCCCGAAGCGTGCCGCATGTCACGCCTTGCGCCGCCTCGGTGTTCAGCACACCGAGAAACACATCCCAGTTGCCAAGCCTCGGCACTGCCATACGGAACGAAGCAGCATGATCGATCTCGAACAGCCAGAACGGCGAGACGCCCTACCTCGCCGTCAAACTCGATGACCCGAGCTTCGCTGCGCCGGTGCGCGCGGCCATCTTCGAGAACGAGAAGGACGGCACCGGCGTCATGGTGTGGAACCGGGCGAAGACGGGATAATCGGAGTGCGTCATGTTGCATCGCGTAAAGGAGGGCGGTCGCACCGGGCTTAGGGAATTCGCGCGGGACCTGAACCCACCCCCAAAGCCCCCCGCCCCCGTCACTTCAACCGATCCTGAGCGGATTACCCCCGCTGACATTTTCAGGCGCCGGACCGTGAGG
Source organism: uncultured Hyphomonas sp. (assembly GCA_964538945.1). GTDB lineage: Bacteria > Pseudomonadota > Alphaproteobacteria > Caulobacterales > Hyphomonadaceae > Hyphomonas. The sequence goes on along the minus strand of CAZIGV010000013.1, from coordinate 94,992 downwards.
CGGCCGGAACTCCGCAAGCTCGTGCCGCTCTCCGATACGACGATTTACGAACTCGAACAGAAGGGCGAATTCCCTCAGCGGTTCTACCTCACACCCCGATGCGTCGTGTGGCCCCTTGCCGAAGTGCTGGAGTGGATCGACGCCCAAAGGCGCAAGGGCCGCGAAGGCTGCGGACCGCATCCGGACTATCGGACGAGGTCGGTCAACGGCATGCCGGGCGGCCAGAAAACGTACAGCCAGGGATGAAACTTCAGCCTGCTTCCGCTGGCGGGCCAACGATCGCGCGCACCTGCTTCATGGTCATGAACATGCGCGCCGGAGTGCTTGCGAATGGCTGAAAGCCAAAGTCTGCATACCAACCCTGTCGCCTCTTGAACGCCTCTTCGCCTCCGTCAGACATGACATCCAGCACGATGGCGAAGCAGCCTGCCTCTTCTGCAACACGAGAGGCCTTTCCAAAAACATGATGCATGAGGATTGATCCGATACCGTGACCCTGGGCAGATATGCTGACGGCGACCTGTCCCGCGAACAGGATTGGCAGTTCCCCATGGTCCGGTGCGCCGCGTGGACGCTTGGCAAGCTCGTCGGCATTCATCATGCCCAGATTGATCGCGTGATAACCGAGAATGATTGCCTGGCCGTCCTCGACCGCGACGTAGACCCGGGTCATGTCGTCCTTCTGCTGCTTTTTCGCAGACAGTTTCAGATAATTATCGAGGCGGTCGACGCCGCAAGCGAAACCGGCGCGGTCATGCCGCGCCGGATCGAACAGTTCGATACGAAGATCGCCGATCTCAGTCGGCATGCACGACACGCGCTCGATAGGCTTTCGCTGCTGCCAGCGCGCGCGGCGTCGGAGCAGGAGCGGTGTCAAGTGCCGACGCAAAGCGGGCCGCATCATCCTTTGTCAGGACGTGCCGAGATGCCGCTTCGAGCACGCGGGAGGCTTCTCTTTCTATCGCAGCGCGAAGAAAGACGGACTTGTCGAGCCCCAGGGATGCGGCGGCCCGTGCAATCAGGTCGCCGAGGGCGTCACCGTGACGGATCTGCGTCGTCCGGGACTGCGTCTCGGAATCAAGCTCACTTTGATGAAAATCCAGCATGTGCAATCTCCTTTTACATCTATGTAGTGCAAATAGCATTACAAGTTAAGACTGGCATCACTCCAACCTCGGATCAGCTGCATAGACCGCCATGCTCTCCGGGATGATGTTCGGCTTGCGGCTTTCGCCGGCGGCCCAGGCGTCGATCATGTCGGCCCACTCCTGCATCATGTGGCGGCGCTGGTCGGCATATTCCGCTTTGTTGTAGACCCCGCGCGATGAGCGCCGGTCTTCATGGGCGAGGCTCTTCTCGATCCAGTCACGGTTGAAGCCAAGCTCGTTCAGGAGCGTCGATCCCGTGCGCCGCAGGTCATGAACCGTGAACGGATCCAGCGGCAGCTCTATCTCGCTTGCCAGCTTGTGGGCGCTGTCGGTGATCCGGTTGAAGGTCGCATTCGAGATGGGGCGGAACGTGTCATAGCGCGACGGGAAGACGTATTTTGATCCGCCTGCGCAGGTTTTCAGCGCCACCAGAATGTCGAGCGCCTGGTTCGACAGATAGACATTGTGATCAAGGCCCGTCTTCATCCGCTGCTTCGGGATGGTCCAGACCGCATCCTGAAAGCTGACTTCGTTCCAGGTCGCATGGGCGACCTCGGTCTTGCGCTTCATCGTCAGCAGGATAAATTTCACGCCGAGCTTCAACGTCGGATTGGCAGTGATCTCTTCAAGCACGCGATAGAGAACCCGGATCTCCAGCGGCGTCAGGGAGCGGTCGCGGGGCCGGACACGCGCGATCGACCGGGGATCGACCTCCTCGGCGGGATTCTCGACACGGATGCCGCGCAAATTGGCGAAGGCGTAGACGAGCTTGATGAACTCACGGGCGTGGAGCGCCGTTGAAGGCGCGCCTCGCTTCTTGATCTTGTCGCAGAGCTGACGGACATCCTCGCTCGTCACTTCGCGCAAGGTGTAATTGCACAGCGCCGGGATAAGGTCACGGTCGACAATGTGACGACGCATGTCGCGGGTCGAGTTCGACATTTCGCTTTCGGCGAGCCAGCGCTGAGCAAGCTCCCCGAATGTCCCTTCGGATTTCGCCTTGGCCTTTGCCCGCTTCTTTTCCTTGGCGGGTGAGACACCCTCATCCACGAGCTTTTTCGCATCGATCAGCTTTTCGCGCGCAGCCGCCAGCGTGATCCCGTACTTGCCATAACGTCCGATGGTCAGCGTCTCCCGGCGCCCGTTCACACGGTAATCGTAGCGGAAGGTCTTGGTCCCCGTCGGCGCGACGGACACATAGAGACCGTCCCGGTCGGCGACCTTGTACGGTTTATCCTTTGATTACAACGACTTGATTGCAATATCGGTCAGCATGCTGCGCCTCCTTCCCACCAATTTTACCGTCAGGCCAAAATGGCCACTTTTCGACAAAGAAACGCTTGTTTTTCAATGCGTTATGCCGAAAAAATACCGTCAGGCCGCCAAAACGGGCTGACGGTATTTTGACTTTAGGCAGGAAGAGGCAATTTGTATACCGTCAGGCGATACCGTCAGAATGTTCCGTTGGCCCGCGATAGAGGGCGATAGATACCGAACGAAAATCGGTATCAAGCTATTGTATTTGTAGGATTTATTGATCGTTCGCGATAGTCCGCGAGAGACGCGGAATCATTCCCACTCGATCGTGCCGGGTGGTTTGGACGTGATGTCGTAAACGACGCGGTTTACCCCCTTCACCTCGTTTATGATGCGGGTTGCGACCCTGCCGAGGAAGGCGTGCTCGAAGGGATAATAGTCAGCCGTCATGCCATCGACGCTCGTCACGGCGCGCAGCGCGAGCACGGCCTCATAGGTGCGCACATCCCCCATGACCCCGACCGTGTTAACCGGCAACAGGACGCTGAAGGCCTGCCAGATCCTGTCATAGAGGCCCGCCTTGCGGATCTCTTCGATATAGATGGCGTCCGCCTTGCGCAGCGTATCAGCCTTCTCGCGCGTGATCTCGCCCGGAATGCGGATGGCGAGGCCCGGACCCGGAAAGGGATGGCGCCCGACAAAGGCTTCGGGCAGCCCCAGCTCGCGGCCCAGCGCGCGCACCTCGTCCTTGAACAGCTCCCGCAGAGGTTCGACCAGCTGCATCTTCATGCGCGCCGGCAGGCCGCCGACATTGTGATGGCTCTTGATCGTCATGCTCGGCCCGCCGCTGACCGAGACGCTTTCGATCACGTCCGGATAGAGCGTGCCCTGTGCCAGGAAATCTGCGCCGCCGATCTTTCTGGCTTCAGCCTCGAACACGTCGATGAAGAGTGCGCCAATGATCTTGCGCTTCTTCTCCGGATCCGAGACACCGGCGAGGCCGCCCAGGAACTGCCCGGAGGCATCCACGTGCACCAGCGGGATATTGTAGTGCTCGCGGAACAGGCCGACGACCTCTGCGCTTTCCCCTTCGCGCATCAGGCCGTGATCGACATACACGCAGGTCAGCTGGTCGCCGATCGCCTCGTGGATAAGCACGGCGGCCACTGACGAGTCGACCCCGCCCGAGAGGCCGCAGATCACCCTGCCCTGGCCGACCTGTGCGCGGATCCTGGCGATCGCCTCCGCCTTATAGGCCGCCATCGTCCAGTCGCCCGTAAACCCGGCCACGCCATGAATGAAATTGCGCAGCAGCTTTGCGCCCTTTGTCGTGTGCACGACTTCCGGATGGAACTGCGTGCCGTAAAAGCCCCGTGCAGGATCGGCGATCACCGCATAGGGCGCGCCCGGTGATTTCGCGATGACGGTGAAACCCGGCGCCATCTCGGCGACATGGTCTCCGTGGCTCATCCAGACCTGTTCCTCCTCGCCGTCGAAGAGTCCGTCGAGCAAGGGATCAGGCTGCACGCGCTCGATGAAGGCCCGGCCGAACTCGCGGCTGGTGCCGCCTTCGATGCGCCCGCCCAGCTGGTGCATCATCACCTGCTGGCCGTAGCAGATACCGAGCACAGGAATTCCAGCCTCGAAGATGGCCTTGTCGGCCATCGGCGCATCGTCCCAATAGACGCTGGAGGGCCCGCCCGAGAGAATGATCGCCTGTGGCCCGTAGGCCTTCAGGAAGGCCGCATCGACCTTGTTGAAGGGATGGATTTCGCAATAGACGCTGCTTTCGCGCAGGCGCCGGGCGATGAGCTGCGTCACCTGGCTGCCGAAGTCGACGATCAGGGCGCGTTGATGGCATGTCTCGGTCATGCGGCGCAGTAGCCGAGGCCGGAGGATTCGTCCAGACGGCTCAGGCCCGGCGCTCCAGCAGCGCGAAGAAGAACCCGTCCGTACCTGCCCGGCGCGGCGTCAGGCGTACGCTGCCTGTCGGGCCGCGGTTGCGGCGCACGACCTGTGCCCCGTGCGCCGTCAGCGCCCCGGACGCGATGGCCGCCTCGGCGGCGTCGCGCTCCACGAAGTGGGGCGCCTGTGCGAGGAATTCAGCCACCCGGTCTTCGTCCTCCTCCATCAGGAAGCTGCAGGTTGCATACAGCAGCCGGCCACCCGGCTTCACATAGGTGGAGGCGGCCTGCAGGATGTCGCGCTGGTCCTGAATGCGCTTCTGGAGCTGCGCCGGCCTGACGCGCCACTTCGAATCCGGCCGCCGGCGCCAGGTGCCCGTGCCTGTGCACGGGGCATCAACGAAGACCAGATCCATCTGCCCGGCCAGCGGCCCCAGCGCATTGCCCTCGCTCGGGTGGACCAGTTGCACATTATGGGCGCCGGAGCGCTTCAGGCGCGGGATGAGCGCCGAGAGGCGCTTGCCGTCAATGTCATAAGCGTGGATCTGGCCGCGGCCCTGCATCTGCGCCGACATGGCCAGCGTCTTGCCGCCGCCGCCCGCACAATAATCCATCACCTGTTCATCCGGCTTCGCGCACGCGGCTGCCGCCGCAATCTGGCTGCCCGCATCCTGCACCTCGACCCAGCCTTTGGAGAAGGCCGGGATGCCTTCGATACTGTCTTCACGCTCGGCCGGGTCCCGCGCCGGAATGTGATAGGCATTCTTCAGGAGGCGCGAGGGCTCGGCCTTGACCGATTTCAGCGGCAGCGCGGCTTTTTCAGCGTCGGCCTTCAGCGTGTTGACGCGCAGGTCCACATCTGCCCGCACCGCCATCAGCTGCGCCTCGATCACCGCATCCGGTCCGAACACACGGTGCATGTAGGGCGTCATCCAGTCCGGAAAGTCGCCCTGGACGTGCGGCGCAGCCGACGGGTCGGGCGCCAGGATCAGCCGGCTGCGCTCATCATTGGTCAGCGGCGTCGGCCCGTGATCATCATAGCAGGCCTCCTCGATGTCGCGCGCATTCCAGTCCCAGGCAATACGCAGGGCGCCGAGCACCAGGGCGCGCGCATCGCCGTGACCCATATGATGGGCGATGGAATTGCGCCGGCGCAGCGCGTCCAGAACAAGGCCGGACACCCAGGCACGGTCCTTGGAGCCGGCATAGCGCGCCCGCTTGCCCCAGTCGCGCAGGGCAATCTTCAACGGCTGATGCCGCTCCATCACGTCGCGCAGCACCTCGATGGCTGCGCTGATCCGGCCGCCTGTGCGCATGGGGTCACGTCTCCGGTTGCGATTAGGCGCGCTTTAGCGCCCTATGGCGGCCGAGGAAACCGCAAAGGGCTGAAGATGCTGGAGATCCGACTTCCTGAAGGCCTGCGCCAGGCGGCGTCCCGTGACTGGAGGCAGATCGGCGACATCACCGCCGAGGCCTTCGCAGAGGACCCCGTGAACCTCTGGATCTTCGGCAACCGCGAGGCCATGGGGCCGGTCTTCCGGACCCTTGCGCGCAGCATCTACCTGCCCCGCGGTCTCTGCCATATCTACGGCGATACCGGCGCGGCGATGTGGGCGCCTTCCGACCAGAGCCGGGAGCTGAGCACGCTGCAGACAATGCGGCTGGTCTGGTCACTGATGATGAAGGGCGAAAAGGGCGCGGCCCGGCGCGGCCTGGCCGCCGGCGAAGCGATGGCGCGGGAACATCCGGAGGAGGCGCACCTTTATCTTTTCACCATCGCCACCCGAAAGGCGGCGAGGGGGCAGGGCCTCGGCAAGACGCTGATCCGGCCGATGCTGGGCGCTGCCGACCGCGCCCGCCTGCCCTGTTACCTGGAGAACACAAACCCCTCGAATACCGGCTTCTATGTCAGCCACGGCTTTGAGCGGATGAAGCTCTTTGAGCCCGGCCCCGGTGCGCCGGTGATGGAAGCGATGTGGCGCGAGCCGCGTCAGCCCCGTGGCAGCGAATAGTTTGGCGCCTCGCGCGTCATCATTACGTCATGCACGTGGCTCTCCTGGAGCCCTGCCCCGGTGATCTGCACGAACTGGGCTTTGGCGTGCAGCTCAGCGATCGTCCTGGCGCCGACATAGCCCATCGCCGCACGCAGGCCGCCGACCATCTGATGGATGATCGGGCTGAGGGCACCCTTATATGGCACCTGACCCTCGATGCCTTCCGGCACCAGCTTGTCGGCTGCAGCGTCCTTCTGGAAGTAGCGGTCTGCCGATCCGCGTGCCATGGCGCCGAGCGAGCCCATGCCCCGATAGGCCTTGTAGGAGCGCCCCTGGTAAAGGAAGACTTCACCCGGGCTTTCTTCGGTACCTGCAAACATTGAGCCCATCATGGCCGAGGATGCCCCGGCGGCGAGCGCCTTGGCAAAGTCGCCCGAGAACTTGATCCCGCCATCGGCGATGATCGGAATGCCGGAGGCCGCGGCCGCGTTGGCGCAGTCCTCGATTGCGGTGAGTTGCGGCACGCCGACGCCTGCCACGATCCGCGTGGTGCAGATTGAGCCGGGGCCGATACCGACCTTCACGGCGTCTGCGCCGGCATCGATCAGCGCGCGTGTGGCCTCAGCGGTCGCAACGTTGCCGGCGATGATCTGTACGGCGTTCGAGATCTTCTTGGCGCGGATGACCGCCTCGGAAACAGCTTTCGAATGCCCGTGCGCCGTATCGATCACGACGACATCTGCGCCCGCTGCGATCAGCGCCTCGGTGCGCTCGAAGCCCGCATCACCGACCGTCGAGGCTGCGGCGACGCGCAGGCGGCCCGCCGGGTCTTTCGCGGCGAAGGGGTTCAGCGAGGCCTTGTCCATGTCTTTTACGGTGAGCAGGCCGATACAGCGGCCGGTGTCGTCAACGATCACCAGCCGCTCGATGCGGTGCTTGTGCAGCAGGCGGCGGGCTTCCTCGATCGGGGTGTCCATCTTCACGGTGACGACGTCGCGCGTCATCAGGCTGGCGATCTTCTCGTTCGGATCCTCTGCAAAGCGCGTATCGCGGTTGGTGACGATGCCGACGACCTTGCCGTTCTTCTCCACGACCGGAATGCCGGAGAAACGGGTGCGCTGCTTCAGCTCGCGAAGATCCCCCAGCGTCGCAGCCGGATCAATGGTGACGGGGTTCATGACCACGCCGCTCTCATATTTCTTGACCATCGCGACTTCACCGGCCTGCTGCTCAATCGACAGGTTGCGGTGGATGACGCCGATCCCGCCGGCCTGCGCCATGGCAATCGCAAGGCGGGCCTCGGTGACGGTATCCATGGCCGCCGAGAGCAGGGGGATGTTGAGCGGGATCGCCCTGGTCAGAAAGGTCGAGACATCGACTTCTGCTGGCAGGACCTCGCTTGCGCCGGGCTGCAGGAGCACGTCGTCAAAGGTGACGGCCTGTCGGATATTCATGTGGGAAGCTCCCTTTTTGGCCTCCTAAGGGAGTCTCGGGAACTTGTGAAGCCCCTTCCCCCGGACCCTTTTCAGGCGGGGCCGGCAGGGTTTCACCGGCACCGCTTTGACAGGGGGAGCAATAAACCCATAATTCGTTGCATCTGTAACCATCCTATCCCGGGGAGGACGTTGATGGATCTGTCAGATTATGGATTGAGCCCCGAGCGCGGATTCCTGTCGGCGTTTGACCCTGCAAAAGTCATTCTGCCGGACGGGCTGCAGCCAGTGCGCGCCATGGCCCGGCGCCTGCCGGACCTGATCCCGGCAGCGCGGGTGCGCAGCGTCCTCGAAACGCTGCCGGAGCTCGATCTGTCCGCCTTCTGCGCTGGCGCCGGCGAGGCCGAGCGGCGCATTGCCATGCTGCATTACAGCTTCCTGGTGCAGGCCTATGTCTGGGGTGAGCCGCAGGCGCCGGAGGCCCTGCCGGCATGCCTTGCCGTTCCGATCTGGCAGATCGGCGAGGCCATCGGCCAGCCGCCCCTGCTCCCCTATTCCAGCTATACGCTGGAAAACTGGGGGCGATTTGACGAGCAGGGGCCTATCGAGCTGTCAAACATCTACACGCTGCAAGGGTTCGAAGGCGGTATGGACGAGGCGTGGTTCATCCTGGTGCATGTCGCAATCGAGGCCCGCGCCGGCGAGATGCTGCTTGAAGCAACGAAACTTGTCGGTGCCGCGAAGACCCAGAACGCGGACGAGATCGAACGCGCCCTCGCCGCCATGAGCCATGTCTGGGATGACGTGAACGCGATCTTCGACCGGATGCCGGAGCGCTGCGATCCGTATATTTACTTTCACCGTGTGCGCCCCTGGATCCATGGCTGGAAGGACAACCCGGCGCTTGGTGACGGCCTTGTCTATGAGGGCGTCGCGCAGACCGGCGGCAGGCCGCAGGCTTTCCGTGGCCAGACCGGTTCGCAGTCCTCAATTGTCCCGGCGATGGACGCGCTGCTCGGCATCGGTCATGCCAGCGATCCGCTGCGCGCATTCCTGGACGAACTGCACGCCTATCGCCCGCCCCGGCATCGACGCTTCATCGATGATCTGCGTATGCACAGTGTCCTGCGTAACGCCGTACAGACGCTTGGCAGTTCGGCGATCCGGGAGCTCTACAACGACAATATCCGCAAGCTGGCGCGTTTCCGGACGCGTCATCTTGAATACGCAGCGACCTATATCAACCGGCAGGCCTCGACTGCGGCCGGCAACGATCCGGATGTCGGCACGGGCGGAACACCGTTCATGCGTTACCTGAAGAAACACCGCGATGAGGCCGAGGCGCACCTCTTATGAGCATGTTATGAGCGTGCAGGGCGGCGCGCACGGCGGCCCTTGCCCTTCACTTTGCAAAGCCAGTCCGGACCTGGCCGGAAAAAGCGGTCCCGCCCCTTCCCCGCCCCTTCCCCGCCCTGGCACAGGCGGCCCGTCCGGGCAGCGCAGGCCGGCCGGCGCGCCGGCAAAGGAGGGCTTTATCCCGGGAACCTCCTGAACGCGGGCACGCCCTCCGGCATGAGGTGGAAGGCATGGGCATCCGCTGTCTGCAGGATCATCTGGGGGCCGCCATAGGCTGACGGATCATCGAGCGAGCCGACCTTGACGATCACAGCAACCGGCAGGGCGGGGGACCGGGTCAGGAGCGGCGTGCCACAATCAGCGCAGAATTCCCGGGTGGCCGCGCCGGTGATGCCGGGTTTCGTAAAGCCCTTCGGCGCGCCCTTCGTGTACCGGAAGCCGGCCGAGGGCATGGCCATGAAGTCATTGCCTTCACCGCCGGTAAAATACTGGCACTCACGGCAGTGGCAGCGGGCCTTCATGATCGGCGCGCCTTCGGCCTCGTAGCGAACGGCCCCGCAATAACACCCGCCCGAGATCATCCTGCATTTCCTCTCTTTTTAAAGCTTCCGGCCCCTGAAGCCCTTGGCGACGACATAGATTTCCGGACTGCCTGCACGGCTGGCCGGTGGTTTGATATGTCTCACCGTCCTGAAGCTCGCGCGCAACTGATCCAGCACGGCCTGGGTCGTGCCGCCCTGGAAGACTTTCGAGCAGAAGCTTCCGCCCGGGGCAAGGTGTGCGATCGCAAAATCGACGGCAAGTTCGACCAGAGCCACAGTGCGCAGGTGGTCGGTCTGCTTATGACCCGTCGTATTGGCGGCCATATCGGACAGGATAAGATCCGGCGGGCCTGACAAGGCGCCGAGAAGCTTTTCAACATCCGCAGGCGCGTTGACGTCACCGACGAGAAGGGTCGCGCCGTCAATCGGATCGAGCGCCAGGAGGTCGATCCCGGCGACTTCGGCGGCGCCTTTCAGCAGCGCGACCTGGATCCAGCCGCCCGGCGCGCAGCCGAGATCGATGACGCGCTGACCCCTGCGCAGCAGGTGGGCTGCTTCGTCGATTTCGAGCAGCTTGTAAGCCGCGCGTGAGCGGTAGCCCTCCTCCTTCGAGCGGCGCACATAAGGATCGAGCAGCTGACGCTCGATCCAGCGTTTGGAGCTTTCAGTACGTGCGTTACGGGCAATCACCTTTCGCTCGCTCGTGCGGCGGCCGGAATCCTGGCGTTCGCCGGTCGGGCCTTTCCAGCGGCGTTTCTCTTCATCCGACATCTGGCGCTCCGACTTGCGTGCCCGGCTGTTTGGGCCGTTTCGATCTGCGTCGGCGCGCCGGGCGCTCGGCGTGCATCATCGACAACAGAAGACCTTCCCGCAGACCGCGATCCGCGACGCGCAGGCGGCGCTCCTCGAACACTTCCCAGACCGCCTCCATGATGGCGCAGCCCGCCAGCATCAGGGGCGCGCGCTCTTCGCCGATCGTCGGCAGGCCGGCGCGGCCGGTCACCCCGAGTTCGCGCAGCTGCTGCATCGTGGCACGGCCTTCATCGCGCGACAGCCAGGAGCCGTCGACCTTGTCGCGCCGGTAGCGATCGAGCTTGAGGTGGACACCGGCGAGGCAGGTCACCGTACCGGAGGTACCGATCATATAGCCATCATCGCTGGCAAGGCTGGCGGCGACGCGGTCCAGCGCCGGCCAGGCGCGCAGCGCGGCGCGGGCGCGCTCGAGCATCAGCGGCCAGGCGGCGACTTCATCGCTGAGGTCGACCGACTCAGAGAGCGTGACGACGCCGACCTTGAGGCTCGTCCAGTCGCGGATCGGCGCAGAGCGCAGGATGCCGGTCAGGCCGCCCTGGCGGATGGCGCTGGCATCGACATGCGAAAGCTCTGTCGAGCCGCCGCCGACATCGACGACAAGCACCGACCGCACATCCGGCTGGATCAGGTCATAACACCCGATCGTGGCAAGACGTGCCTCTTCCATGGCGCCGATGACCTTGAAGGTGAGGCCGGTTTCTGCCTGCACCCGGCGGATGAACTCCGGACCGTTGGCGGCCTTGCGGCAGGCCTCGGTGGCGATGCAGCGAACCCTCCCGACACCGTGCTGCCTGAGCTTGCCGCGGATCGCGTGCAGGGCGCTCATGGCCCGCTCGACGGCCGCGTCCGACAGCCGCCCGCTGCTCTGCAGGCCTTCGCCGAGCCGGGCAATCTGGGAGTAGGAATCAACCACGCGAAATGACTGGCCGCGGGGCTGCGCGACCAGAAGACGGCAGTTGTTCGTGCCGAGGTCAACGGCCGCGTAGAGCGGCCCTGCCTGTCGGGAGCCGGCGGGACCGCGCCTGCGGCCGCCAGATCCAGCTTTTTTGTCAGCCATGGTGTGGCCCGAAATCGAAACTTGGGGCATGTTGTAACACAGGAGCTGAAAATGACCAGTAGACGTGGCCTATCAGGCTGGTTGGGTGCCTGGTTCGGCAGGTCCAAGGGGCGCGCGACGCCTCCCTTGGTGCTGACCGACCGGGTCGATGAGCGTTATCATTATGGCTCTGTTTCCAAGCACATCGCCAAGTTCCAGATCGGCCAGGTTGTCCGCCACCGCGTTTTCGCGTTCCGGGGGGTTATCTTCGACGTCGACCCCCAGTTCGCAAACACGGACGAGTGGTATGAGTCGATTCCCGAGGAAGTCAGGCCCCGCAAGGACCAGCCTTTCTACCACCTGTTCGCCGAGAATGAGCGCACCCATTACATCGCCTACGTCTCCGAGCAGAACCTGGTGCCGGATGATTCCGACCTGCCGCTCAGCCATCCGGACATTGCGGACTGGTTCGAGGTGACCGGCCGCGGGACGTATGAGCTCAAGAAGCACGCAACGAACTGAACCGCCGTCCTGAAGCGGGGCAGGGCCCCTGCCCTAATTCGCCGCGCCAGGCGGTTCTTCTTCGCCCGACAGGATCGCGGCGACCTCGTCCCAGTGCGCGAGCGCTTCAATATCGCCGACCGCGGCCACTTCGGCGGCCCGCAGGGTGGCAATCACCACGGCGTCTTCGCCATACTGGCGCCAAAGGGCAGCGGCGGTGCGTGCGGCTTCGGTCATGCCCCTGACCGTGAGCGGGCGATGATGGAGGTTGTTGACTGGCCTGGCACCAGAGTGACGATGATGACCTCACCGCCGCAGGCTTCGACGAAATCGGCTCCGATGATCGTCGCGCGGGAATAGTCGCCGCCTTTTACGAGCACATCCGGCCTCAGGGCCGTGATCAGGTTAAGGGGCGTGTCCTCCTCAAAGACAACCACCCCGTCGACGGCAGCGAGGCCGCAGAGGACCTGGCTGCGGGCGCTCACATCATTGACGGGGCGCTCAGGTCCCTTGAGGCGCCGCACCGAGGCGTCGGAATTGAGGCCGACGATCAGCCGGTCGCACTGGCTGCGTGCCTCCTCCAGCAGCCGGATATGGCCCGGATGAAGGATGTCGAACACGCCATTGGTAAAGCCGATACTGAGGCCGGCTTCGCGCCAGCGCTCGATCTGCCCGACCATCGACCCGACGCTCAGCAGACCGGCTTTCCTGACCTGGGCTGTGACTTCGGACGCATCCAGCAGTTCGCCGGCAGAGACCGTTGCGGTCCCTGATTTGCCGACAGCAATACCCGAGGCGAGGATGGCGACGCTGACGGCCTCTTCGAGCGTGGCGCCGGCAATGATGGCGGCGGCAAGCGCGGCGAGGCTGGTGTCACCGGCGCCGGAGACATCAAACACGTCGCGGGCCTTGCCGGACACATGCCGGGTCGCCTCGCCAGCCGAGATGTAGGACATGCCCTGAGCGGCGCGTGTGACCACAACAGACCTCGCGGGCAGGGCCGTGCGGGCCGCCGCGAGCGCCGTTTCGACGTCAGCGGTGGTGGAGGTGGGCAGGCCGAGCGCAAGGCCGAGTTCGCTGGCATTCGGCTTCAGGATGTCGACCGCGCCGTAGCGCTTGAAGTCTGCGCCCTTGGGGTCGGCGATGACGGGGATCGACTGACGCCTGGCGGCGGCGAGCACGGCGGCGATAACGGCGCCGGTCAGCAGGCCCTTGGCATAGTCGGAGAGAAGAATGGCGGAGGCAGTCGGCGCGAGCTCGTTGATGGCGGTGATCAGGGCCTGCTCGCTGGCGGCGTCCGGAGGACCGATTTCCTCGGCATCGAGGCGCAGCAGCTGCTGGCCGCCCGAGACAAGGCGGGTCTTCAGGGTCGTCGGACGGGACTGCAGGGTGACGAGGCGGGCAGAGATGCCGGCCGAAGCGTTCAGAAGGGCGGAGAGTTCCGCACCGGCTTCGTCCGGGCCGACAGCGCCGATGATGACGGCCTCAAGGCCGAGCGAGGCGAGGTTGCGGGCAACATTCGCCGCGCCGCCGGGCATGCTGGCGGTCCGGGTCTGGCGCAGCACCGGCACCGGCGCCTCTGGCGAGATACGGCTGACGACGCCGTAAACGAAGCGGTCCAGCATGATGTCGCCGACGCAGAGCACGCGACGGTTTTGTGCCTTTTCAATGATCTGGCGAAGTCGGGCGGTTTGCATCCGTTGCTTTCTCTTTTCCGGCTGGGGGTATAGCGGGCCGGAGGGCCGGTTGATAGTGCAGCGGACCTGACGGCTTGATCCAATCTGCGAAGCCTGCCGTATGGTATTTGACCAGCGATCAGGATTTGGCCGGAATTCATGTCAGTTTTGCCGCCCGCCATCGTCTGGTTCCGTGAAGATCTGCGTCTGTCGGACAATCCGGCCCTGTCGGCGGCCGTAAAGACCGGTGCCCCGGTCCTGTGCCTGTATATCCGCGAAACCGGAACGCCCGGCGCCCGGGAGATGGGCGGGGCTGCGAAATGGTGGCTGGGACAGAGCCTCAGGGCGCTGGCCGCCGATATCGGCAAGGCGGGCGGACGGCTGGTTTTGCGCACCGGCCCGGCGCAGGAGGTGCTGGCCGCAGTGTTGGACGAGACCGGCGCCGGCGCCGTGTTCTGGAACCGTCGCTACAGCGGGCCGGAGAAGACGGCGGATGCGGCGCTGAAAACCTCGCTCAGGGCGGCGGGGGTCAACGTGCAGAGTTTCAATGCACGCCTCCTGTTGGAGCCGTGGGAGCTGAAGACCGGGGCAGGCGGATACTACCGGGTGTTCACGCCGTTCTGGCGGGCACTGCAGGCGGCCTATCGCCCCCCTGCCCCGCTCCCCGCACCGAAGCAGATCCGCGGCCCGCTGACCGACACGGAGGCACTCGACAGCTGGGGCCTCACGCCGTCAGCGCCCGACTGGTCGACCGGCATGGCGGCGGCCTGGGCGCCGGGCGAAGCGGGCGCAAGGGCGCGGCTCACCGCATTTCTGGGCGGGCCGGTGAACGGGTATGGCGAGACGCGCAACCGTCCGGACATCGAGGCGTCGACCTCGCGGCTTTCGCCGCATCTGCGGTTTGGCGAGATCGGACCGGCGCAAATCTGGCGTGCGGTGAAGGCCGGACTTGAGGCCGGGCGGCTGGATGAGCGGTCTGCGATGGTGTTCCTTTCCGAGATTGCGTGGCGGGAATTTTCCTATGTGCTGCTGAACTTCCATCCCGAGCTCGCCCGTCAGAACTACAATCCGGCCTTCGACCGGATGGCCTGGCGGACGGATGGCGCGGCCCTGCGCGCCTGGCAACGCGGGCAGACGGGTTACCCGGTCGTCGATGCAGGGATGCGCCAGCTCTGGCACACCGGCTGGATGCATAACCGTGTCCGGATGATTGTCGCATCGTTTCTGACCAAGCACCTTCTGCTGCCCTGGCAGGCGGGTGAAGACTGGTTCTGGGACACGCTGGTGGATGCCGACCCGGCGGCGAACGGTGCGAGCTGGCAATGGACTGCCGGGAGCGGGGCCGATGCTGCGCCTTACTTCCGCGTGTTCAATCCGATCACACAGGGCAGCAAGTTTGATGAGACGGGCGGTTATGTCCGCACCTGGTGCCCGGAGCTCGCGGGTCTGCCGGACAAGTACCTGCATGCGCCCTTCGAGGCTCCGGCCCCGGTGCTGCAGGCCGCAAAGGTTGTGCTCGGCAAGACCTATCCCGGACCGATCGTGGAGCATGCCGCCGCAAGACAGCGTGCACTCGACGCCTACAAAAAGATGAAAGAGGAGCAAGGGGCCGAATGACCAGAATTGCGATCATCGGATCAGGTATCTCAGGGATCGGTGCGGCTTGGGCGCTGCGCGACAAGGCAGAGGTGACCTTATTCGAGAAGGATGACCGGCTGGGGGGGCATGCGTGTACGCACATGTTCGACTATGATGGTCTCAGGATGGCTGTGGATCTGGGCTTCATCGTCTATAACGGCCTCAACTATCCGAACCTGACCGGGCTGTTCGAGGCGCTGGGGGTGGAGACCGAAGCTTCGGATATGAGCTTTGCCGTGTCAGATCCGCAAGGCTGGACCTGGGCGTCCACGCCGGCCGGTATCTTCGCCCAGAAACGCAACCTTCTGAGCCCGCGCTTTCATCGTTTCTGGACGACCATTCTCAGGTTCAATGATACCGCTCGCACACAGCTTGCCAGTGGCGCGATGCGCGATACGACACTCGGCGCCTGGCTGGACCGGAACGGTTTTGACCTGACTTTCCGTAACAATTACATCCTGCCGATGGGGGCCGCGATCTGGTCGACGCCGGAGGACAGGATGCTGGACTATCCGGCGATCAGCTTCTTCCAGTTTTTCGACAATCACCGCCTGATGCATAAGGAACGCCCGAAATGGCGCACGGTTTCAGGCGGCAGCCGCAATTACGTCGACAAGGCTGCCGAGGCGCTTGGCAGCCGGGTGAAGCTGAAGTCTCCGGTCGTCCGGGTGCATGCCTTCGGCGGGCGCGTCGCTGTCACCACAGAGGCGGGCGCAAGCGATGTGTTTGACGAGGTGATCTTCGCCTGCCATTCCGATGAAGCGCTGAGGCTGGTCGAGCGCGATTATGAGGACCAGGCCTTCTTCCTGCGTTCGGTGCGGTATCGCGCGAACACCATCTATCTGCACCGTGACCCCGCCCTCATGCCGGCGCGCAAGGCGGCCTGGGCCAGCTGGAACGTGCTGAAACAGGCCAATGGCGATATCTGCCTGACCTATTGGATGAACAAGCTGCAGAACCTTGATCCCGGCCGGCCGGTCTTCATAACCCTGAACCCGGAAACCGCGCCGGACGAGCGGCTGACCTTCCATAAATATGCCTTCGACCACCCCCAGTTCGATGCGGCGGCTGAAGCAGCTGTCCGGTCACTGAAACGTATACAGGGCCAGAACCGGCTCTGGTTTGCCGGTGCCTGGATGGGCCGCGGGTTCCATGAGGACGGTCTGAAGTCCGGACTTTCCGCCGCCCTGTCCCTCGGCGGCAGTGTGCCCTGGGAAGCCAGGGGGGTGGACATTGTGACTGCGCGGCGCGAAACTTCCGCTCCTGACATGAAGGCCGAGGTAACTGCGTGAATGCACCGCCGCTGAAGCTCTGGTCAGGGCAGACGCTGCACAAGCGCTTCGTTCCCTTCGAGCGGGCCTTTCGTTACGGTCTGGTCCTGATCGACATCGACATCGACCGGCTGGCGGAGGCGGGCCGCATGTCCGGCCTGTTCCGGGTTAACCGGACCGGGCTGTTTTCGTTCCATGAGGCCGATCATGGCGGCAGGGATCGCTCAGGATCGCTGCGCGCCTGGGCAGACGAGATGTTTGCCGCCGCCGGGGTCTCGCTGAATGACGGGGCTGTGCGGCTTGTCACATTCCCGCGGCATTTCTTCTACAAGTTCGCGCCGCTCTCGCTGTTTTATGGTTACGCGCCTGACGGGGCGCTGAAGGGCGTTATCTATGAGGTGAATAACACTTTCGGGGAGCGCCACTGCTATGTGGCCGCGGTGAGCAGCGAACGGTCGGTTCATTCGGCCGACAAGACGTTCCATGTCTCGCCCTTCTTCGATGTCAGCGGGCAGTACCGCTTCACCTTGCGCGCGCCGGCTGCAACCCTCGATGTCGTGGTCGAGAATATCAGAGGCGGCACACGCACGCATCTGGCGAACATCAAGGCCCGCAGGCGCGAGGCAACGACAGCCAACTTCATGAGCCTCGCCCTTCGCAACCCGCTCTCCACGCTTGGCGTGACCCTTGCCATTCACTGGCAGGCCTTCCTGCTATGGACCCGCGGGGCACAGTATCATGCGCGCCCGGCGCTTCCGGACAAGCTTGCAACCATTGCAGTTGCCGCCACCCCTCCTTCGACCCTTGCCCCGGACGCCCCAGCATGAACGCCGAGATTATTGCGACGCCCCAGACCATCCGCGGCCTGAAGCGCGTGCCGGCAAGTTTCCGCCTGGCCGGGCTTGTGCTGCTACGGACGAAAAGCGGCAAGCTCAGCTTCGTGCTGCCGAACGGGACCGTGCTGAAGTTCATCAATGCGGATGACGGTCCGGAAGCCATAATCCATGTTCACAACTTCCGTTTTGTAAGCCGCGCACTCGCGGGCGGGGATGTTGCCTTTGCCGAATCTTACATGGACGGGGACTGGTCGACGCCTGACCTGACGGCGGTCCTGCGCTTCTTCTCGGCCAATTTTGATGCTGCAACCCAGCTGTCGCGTGGCAACCTCTTCGTGCGTTCAGTGAATATGCTGCGCCATGTGCTGAGCCGCCGCAACTCCAAGGCCGGCGCGCGCAAGAACATCATGGCGCATTATGACCTCGGCAATGCCTTCTACGAGAAATGGCTTGATCCGAGCATGACGTATTCATCGGCCTTCTTTGCCAACCCCAACCAGTCGCTCGAACAGGGGCAGATGCACAAGTATCACCAGATCTGCGAGCGTATCCAGGCGGGGCCGGGATCGCACATCCTGGAGATCGGGTGCGGCTGGGGAGGCTTCGCCGAATACGCCGCCAGACACCGTGGCAGCAAGGTGACCTGCCTGACGATCTCACCCGCGCAGAAAGACTATGCTGAAGCGCGCATGAAGCAGAACGGCCTCAGCCATCTGGTCGATATCCGGCTTGAGGATTACCGCGATCATGCCGGCACCTATGACGGCGTCGCCTCGATCGAAATGTTTGAAGCCGTCGGAGAGCCCTACTGGCCGAGCTATTTCGGAAAGGTCTGCGCCTCACTCAAGCAGGGCGCGCGGGCAGCGCTGCAGATCATCACCATCGATGACGATCTGTTTCCGCGCTATCGACAGCGCGTCGACTTCATCCAGCAGCACATCTTTCCGGGCGGCATGCTGATCAGCGAGAAGGTGCTGAAGGAGCAGCTCGACAGGGCGGGCCTGCGCCATGACGGGGTTGCTTATTTCGGGCAGGATTATGCCCGCACCTGCCGGGAATGGTCGCGCGCGTTCAATGGCCGCTGGAACGAGATCCAGCCGATGGGCTTTGACGAACAGTTCCGCCGTCTCTGGAACTTCTATCTCAGCTATTGCGAGGCGGGCTTCAGCGACGGGCGGATCAATGTCGGCCAGTTCCAGGTGACCCGCAGCTGAGCCGTTCAGACGAGGCGGGACTGGCGGACCGCGGCAGCGATGAAGCTGGCAAAGAGCGGGTGAGGTTCGAAGGGCCGCGAGCGCAGTTCCGGGTGGAACTGAACGCCGATGAACCAGGGATGGTCCTTCAGCTCAAAGATTTCCGGCAGGCGGCCATCCGGGGACATGCCGGAGAAGTGCATGCCTTTCTTCTCCAGCGCCGGGATATACTTCGTATTCACCTCGTAGCGGTGGCGGTGGCGCTCATAGACTTCTTCGGCGCCATAGATCTGCGCAACGAGGCTGCCTTTGGCCAGACGGGCCGGATAGGCGCCAAGACGCATCGTGCCGCCAAGATCCGTATTGGCATCGCGGATGACTTTTTCATTGCCTCGGGTCCACTCCTCCATCAGGCCGACAACCGGCTCTGAGGTCGGGCCGAACTCGCTAGTGGATGCCTCCCGGAAGCCTGCAAGCTCGCGCGCAGCTTCGACGACCGACAGCTGCATTCCGTAACAGATGCCGAAACAGGGAATCTTCCGTTCACGGGCAAAGCGGGCGGCGCGCATCTTTCCATGGGCACCGCGCTCACCAAAGCCGCCGGGCAGGAGGATGCCATGGACGCCCTCAAGGATATCGAGCGGGGCGACTTCATCATCGAACCGCTCCGAATCGATCAGCCGGATGTCGATCCTGACCTGATTGGCAAGGCCGCCATGGTTGAGGGCTTCCATCACGGATTTATAGGCGTCCGGAACATCGGTGTACTTGCCGACGAGGCCGATACAAACCTCGCCGTCGGGATGGCGGATCGTATGCGAAATGCGCTCCCAGGCGCTGAGGTCGGGGGCAGGCGCGTCGTGAATGCCGAAATGCGACAGGACTTCGGTGTCGAGACCTTCGGTATGGTAGGCGATCGGAACATCATAGATATGGCTGACGTCCCGGGCTTCGATGACACTCGACGGGCGCACGTTACAGAAACTTGCGATCTTGCCTTTTTCAGTCTCCGGGATCGGGCGGTCGCAGCGGCAGAGCAGGACCTGCGGCTGGATACCGATCGAGCGCAGCTCCTTGACCGAGTGCTGGGTCGGCTTGGTCTTCATTTCGCCGGCGGCGGGAATGTAGGGCAGGAGCGTCAGATGGATGAAGACGGCGCGACGGGGGCCGAGTTCCTGGCCGAGCTGGCGTATGGCTTCGAAGAATGGCAGGCCTTCGATATCGCCGACGGTGCCGCCGATTTCACACAGAACGAAATCAACCCCCTGCCCCGGATCATTCTGGACAAAGGATTTGATCTCATTGGTGACGTGGGGAATGACCTGGATGGTCGCGCCGAGATAGTCGCCGCGGCGCTCGCGCTCGATGATGTTCGAATAAATCCGGCCCGTGGTGATGTTGTCGGACTGACGGGCCGAGACACCGGTGAAGCGTTCGTAGTGGCCAAGGTCGAGGTCAGTTTCGGCACCGTCATCGGTGACGAAAACCTCGCCGTGCTGGCGCGGGCTCATGGTTCCCGGGTCAACATTGAGATAGGGGTCAAGCTTACGCAGGCGCACGCCGTAACCGCGCGACTGCAATAAGGCACCGAGGGCTGCGGAGGCGATGCCCTTGCCGAGGGAAGACACCACGCCGCCCGTGATAAAGATATAGCGGATCATGGGATCACATTCTTGCAACGATTCGCCGGGCCGGCTGCCCGGCAATTCGGGCTGGCTCAAGATTACTGGGGATTTGTCCCTGCAGGGGCGGTTTCAGGGGCCGTCTCTGGCACAGTCTCTGGCACAGTCTCTGGCACAGTCTCTGGCACAGTCTCTGGCGCAGGGGCCGGCCCGGGCGTGAGCGTTGTCTCCGGGGGCGGGGCTGTCCTTGGGGCAGGTTCGTTGCTCAGCGGGGCGACGGATGGATCGAAAAGATCAATCGGCTCGTCGACCACGGTCCCCGGGGCGGTCTGTTCAAGCACGCGCTCGATACCTGAGCGGCTATCCTTCGAACGGTTGGCAATCGAGGTCAGGGCGAGGCTGGTCACGAAGAAAATGCCGCCGATGATGATCGTCGTGCGGACAATGGCGCCGGCAGCCCCGCGGCCCGACATCAGGGAATTGGCCCCGCCGCCGCCGATACCCAGCCCGCCGCCCTCTGATTTCTGAACCAGGACCAGGCCGATCATCGCAAGACAGGCGAGAATATGGATAACAAGAATGACGTTCTGCATGGTTCGGAGCCTGGCTGATCAAGGAGTTCGCGCTCGCTTATCCCGCTTACGGGCTTTCGCCAAGCCGGACGGATCACACCCTGAGTGCGCCCGCCGTCCGGTAGATGGCGAGAAAGTCCGCCGCCTTCAAGCTCGCGCCGCCGATCAGGCCGCCACCGACATTCGAAATCACCAGGATTTCGGCGGCATTGCCGGGGTTCAGGCTGCCGCCATAGAGGATGCGGACCTGGTTGCCGGCCCCGCCGAAGCGCTCCCCCAGAAAACGGCGGATGTCGTCATGCACTTCGGCAATCTGGCCGGAGGTTGCCACCTGACCTGTGCCGATGGCCCAGAGGGGCTCATAGGCAAGGACAAGACGGGCAGCATCGGTCAGGCCCGCGAGCGAGCCTTCCAGCTGCCGCCGGATCACGCTCAGCGTCTCGCCGCCGGCGCGCTGCTGAAGGGTTTCGCCCAGGCAAAGGATCGGGGTCAGGCCGGCTTTCAGGGCTGCGGCGGCCTGTGCGGCCACGACCGCGTCCGTCTCGCCATGCGCCGTCCGGCGCTCGGAATGGCCGACGATGACGTAGGCTGCGCCGGCTTCGGCCAGCATCTCGGCCGACAGATCTCCGGTGAAGGCGCCCCTGTCGGCAGAATGGCAGGTCTGGCCGCCCGTTTTCAGCGCCGTGCCCGCCGCCGTGGCCGACGCCTCGGCCAGCAGCGTGGCCGGAACGCACAGAAGCGCCTCCGGACCGGCGGCGGGGCTGCTCAGGCTGGCCGCGATTTGCCTGATCGTGCCCAGGTCGGCGCGCAGGCCGTTCATCTTCCAGTTTCCGGCAATCAGCAGACGGTTCATGCCGCGTTCCCTATCTTGCAAGTCACGGGCCCGTCGCCTAGCAAGCTGTGAGCCAAACGGCAAACCCATACCAAAAAGAGACGATTTGCATGCTTGCCTTGATGAAACGGCTGACCAACTCGGTCTTTGGCAAGTTTGTCGTGATGATCATCATCGTCGGCATGGCTTTTTTTGGCGTTGATTCGATCGTCAGCCAGATACGGGGCGGCCTGGGCGCGAATATTGCCCAGGCTGGCGCCAGGGGCTTCGATCCTGCTGAACTGGACCGTCGCGTCGAAAGCGTCCTGCGCAACATCAACGCGGCCAGCGAGAAACCGCTGACCAAGAGCGATGCGCTCGAGAACGGGGAGATTGACCGGATTGTCGAGGCCGAGACGGCCCGCATCACCGTGCTCGGCTATGCGGCGCGCCTCGGACTGAAGCCCTCCACTGACGCCGTCCTTGAGGAAACAGGCTCCATTGAGGCGTTTCAGAACCCCCTGACCGGGGAGCTGGACCCGGCTCTGCTGCGCCAGAGATTGCAGCAGCTTGGCTTCAGCCTGAGGGAATTTGAACAGCAGATCAGCGACGACCTTGCGATTCAGACCATGCAGGCCGCCGCGACAGCCGCGGTTTCTGCCCCGAAGGTGCTGACAGACCTTCAGGTGGCTTATTTCGGAGAAACCCGGAACGTGTCCTGGTTCTTCTACAACCCCCTGGAAGGGGCCGCGCCGGTCACCCTGTCGCCGGAGGAGGTGCGCGCCTATTATGACGCAAACCTCGAGCAGCTGAAGCGGCCGGAACGGCGCGGGCTTGATCTGCTGCGCCTCTCGGCTGAGGATTTCGTCGGCGAAATCCTTGTAACCGACCAGGAAGTGGCAACCCTCTATGAGGCCACGAAATCCCAGCGCTTTTCGGATCCTGACCAGCGCACCTATGCAGAGCTTGCCTTTGACAGCCGCGATGCGGCCCGGGAGGCTTTCGGCCTGCTGGCCGGCGGCGGCAATCCGGATTCGGTCCCGGGCGCCGTCTCCAACACGCTGCGGACCAGCCGGGGCGCCGAAGTTGCGGATGAAGCCTTGCGCGAAGCGATGTTCGGCGCCGGCAAGCAGAGCGGCGCCATGTTCGGTCCCCGCGAAATCAACGGCCAGTGGATCGTCGCGCGCCTGATCTCCGTCCAGCCCGGTCCGGTCAAGCCCCTCGAAGACGTCGCGGGCCTGATCCGTGACGAGCTGGCGCGTGAGCGCGCCCAGCTGATCTTCAGCGAGAAGACAGAGCGTCTGGATGAGGTTCTGGCGGCAGGCTATGATCTCAGCCAGATCGCGGCAGATCTGAAGGTTCCGGTGCTCAGCTTCCTGCCGGTCGACGCGGCCGGCGTGACTGAGACAGGCCGCCCGTTTACACTTCTCACCGAGGCCTCCGGCGCGCTCGCGCAGGCCTTCCGTCTCGAACAGGGCGAGCTGACCAGCCGGTTTGACACGCCGGATGCGATCTATATTGCCAGCATACGTGAGATCATCCCGGCATCGACCCCTGCCTTTGAGGAGATCGAGACCAGCGTGCGGGCCTCGCTGGTTGCCGAGCGCGAGCGCAGCGCAGCCCTGGATGCAGTCAACGCGCTGATCGATCGCATCGGATCGGGCACGCAAAGCTTTGAAGAGGCTGCCGCCTCGGCCGGCGCGGTGATCGAAACCCTTCCGCAGGCTGTCAACCGTTTGGCCGCGGGCCAGTCCGGCATCCCCCGCCCGATCCAGGACGCCATGTTCGCGACACGCCTCGGTAACACGGTGAGCCTGCCCACGGGCTCGCCCGGTCTGCACGTGATCCTGAAGGTCGAAACAGTCGAGCCGCCCAGCCAACAGATGATGGCTGGCCTCGGCGGCGAACTGACAGCCGCGGCCTCGGCGGCGCTCGGCCAGGATCTTGTCCGGGCCCTGCAGTCCGAGATCACCAGGAGCGTCAAGGTGCGCACCAACCCGGCTGCCCTTGCCGCCTACAAGCGATCAATTTCGGAAGCGCAATGACCGCGCGGCTGATTATCCGGCGGCGGATCGGGGACATCGAGACACCGGTCGGCGCCCTGCTCAAGCTGGGCGCGGAGGCGCCGGGCAGTTTCCTGTTCGAATCGATTGCCGGCGGGGAACGCCTTGGCCGCTATTCTTTCATCGGCATCGAGCCGGGCCTCTGGTTTCGTATTCAGGACGGCGTTGCATCGACCAGCCGGACCGGCGATTTCCGGGATCAGGTGGTTGAGGCGGGAACACCCATCGAGGCTTTGCGGCGCTTTGTAACCGCTGCGCGGGCTGAGGCCCCGTCAGGCATCCCGCCCATGGCGTCCGGTGCTTTCGGCTATCTCGGCTATGACATGATCCAGTATGTCGAGCCGGTCGAGATCACCAGACCGGACCGGCTGGGCGTGCCGGAAGCCCTGCTCGTGGTGCCGCGCATTGTTGTGATCTTTGACCATCTTTACCAGGAGCTTCTGCTTGTCGGACGCCAGGAGGAGGATGATCTGGCGGGGATCGAGGCGCTTCTGGACCGGGTTGAGGAACGCCTCGAAACCCTGGCCTCGATTGCGCCCAAGGATCAGGCCGCTGAGCCTGTAACGCTGACCTCGGACACGACCCAGGAGCGCTATTTCGACATCGTGGAAACCTGCCGTGAGTATATCAAGGCCGGGGACATCTTCCAGGTTGTCCCCAGCCAGCGTTTTTCGACCCCGTTCCGGCGCAGACCGATCAGTTTTTACCGGGCGCTGCGGCGACTGAACCCTTCGGCTTTCATGTTCCTGATGAATCTCGGCGATGTCTGCCTCGTCGGCTCCAGCCCGGAAATCCTGGTGCGGGTGCGGGACGGACGCGTGGCGATCCGGCCGATCGCCGGTACGCGCCCGCGCAGCGGCGATCCGGAAGAAGATGCCCGGCGTGCGCAGGAGCTGCTCTGCGACCCCAAGGAGATGGCTGAGCACCTGATGCTGCTTGATCTCGGACGTAATGATGTCGGCCGCGTCGCCGCCTATGGCAGTGTTACGGTGACGGAAAGCTTCGTGGTCGAGCGCTACAGCCATGTGATGCACATTGTCAGCCATGTTGAGGGCGATCTGCGTCAGGGCCTTGATGCGGTCGATGCGCTGCTGGCGGGCTTCCCGGCAGGCACGGTCTCCGGGGCTCCGAAAATCCGCGCGATGCAGATCATCGATGAGGTGGAGACCTCGCGGCGCGGCATCTATGGGGGCGCGGTCGGTTATTTCGGCTGGAACGGCGACCTCGACACCTGTATCGCGCTGCGCACCGCGGTGATCAAGGATGGCCATCTGCATATTCAGGCCGGCGGCGGCGTGGTGCTCGATTCCCTGCCCCAGTATGAGTATGACGAGACCGTCCACAAATCCGGCGCCCTGCGGCGGGCTGCGGAACTTTCGGCAGCCTACGAGTTTAACCAATGATCCTCGTGATCGATAATTATGACAGCTTTACCTGGAACCTCGTTCACTACATTGAGGGTCTGGGGCAGCGCACCCGGGTGATACGAAACGATGACCTGACGGCCGCTGAGGCGCTTGCCTTGAATCCGGACGCGTTATTGCTTTCGCCCGGTCCGTGCACACCGAACGAAGCCGGGATCTGTCTTGAGCTGATCCGGTCTGCGCCGGCCCGTCTGCCGATTCTGGGCGTTTGCCTCGGACACCAGTCGATCGGACAGGCGTTTGGCGGGGTCGTGACGGGCGCCCGGGAAATCCGGCATGGGAAACTGTCGCTCATCACCCATGAGGGCGGCGTCCTGTTTGAAGGCCTGCCAAAGTCGTTCTCGGTCGTGCGCTATCACTCGCTGGCGGTTGAGCGGTCCACCCTGCCCGCTGAACTGGTCGCTGATGCCTGCACCGAGGATGGAGAGATCATGGCCATGCATCACGTGTCCCGTCCGGTATTCGGCGTGCAGTTTCACCCGGAAAGCATCCTGACCGAGCATGGTCATGCCATTCTGAAGAACTTCCTCCTGCAGATTCCGCAATGACCGAACGCGCGCTCACTGCCTCATTACTTGCCATTTCCCGCGGTGAGCCACTGTCATCAGACCTGCTTGAGCAGGCATTCGACTCCCTGCTGACAGGACAGGTCGCTCCGGAAGAGACCGGGGCATTCCTGATGGGCCTTGCCGTGCGGGGGGAGACGGCGGGCGAGCTGGTCGCAGGCGCCCGGATCATGCGGCGCCATGCCCGCACCGTCGCGATTGACGGCCCCCTCCTTGACACCTGCGGCACTGGCGGGCTCGCCTGGAAGAGCCTCAATACATCCACCGCCAGTGCCATCGTCATCGCGGCATCGGGCGGGCGCGTGGCCAAGCACGGAAACCGCTCCGTGCCGCCGAAGACCGGCTCTGCCGACGTACTGGAGGCCCTCGGGGTCACCCTCGAAATTGACGAAGCAACCCTGCGCAGCTGTCTTGCAACGGCCGGCGTCGGCTTCATGTTCGCCCGTTCGCATCACAGCGCGATGCGCCATGTTGCTCCGATCCGGACACGGCTTGGCATCCGGACGATTTTCAATCTTCTGGGCCCGCTGACCAATCCGGCGGGGGCACAGCATCAGGTACTCGGCGTGTTTGCGCCCCGCTGGGTGCGGCCCATGGCGGAGGCGCTGGGAGAGCTGGGGACTGCGCGCTCCTGGGTGGTTCACGGGGTCGATGGCGTCGATGAACTGTCGATCTCCGGCGCCACCCGGGTCTGCGAGGTGACGCCTTCGGGCCTGCGTGAATTTGAGGTTGAGCCCGGTATGGCCGGGCTGGCATCGCATCCGCTGTCCCTGCTTGAGGGACGTGACGTCTCGGGCAATGCAAGGGCCATCCTCGAGCTGTTTGACGGTCATGCCGGCCCGTTTCGTGACATGGTCCTGCTGAACGCGGCGGCCGGTCTCATGGTGCTGGGGCGCGCCCAGGACCTGCGCGAAGGCGCTCTGATCGCGGCTGAGGCCATCGATTCCGGCCAGGCGCGCGACTGTCTTGCGAAGCTGCGCAAGGCATCGGGCGGGGAGCCGGTGACATGACGGCGCTTGATCGCATACTCGAATACAAGGCCGAGGAAGTCCGTAATCTGAAGGCCCGCCACAGCACGCCGTCGCTGCTCGCACAGGCGCAGGCGCAAGCCATGCCCCGCGGCTTCGAAGCCGCCCTTTCCGGCATAGCTGCGAGCGATGCGAATGCCCTGATCTGCGAGATCAAGCGCAGGTCTCCGAGCGCCGGCGATATTCTGCCTGGCGCGGACGCGTCATCGATTGCCCGCGACTATGAGGCGGGCGGGGCGGCCTGCCTGTCCGTCCTAACAGACAGCCCGAGCTTTGGCGGAAGCCTCGAAGACTTCGGAGCCATCCGGCGGGCGGTTCAGCTGCCGATGCTGCGCAAGGATTTCATGATCGACCCGCTTCAGATCATCGAATCGCGGGCGCATGGCGCCGATTGTGTGCTGATAATCCTCAGCGCAGTTGATGACGTGCTGGCCCTGGATCTGCATCAGACGGCGACGGGACTTGGGATGGACGTTCTCGTCGAGGCGCATGATGCGGCCGAATTCGAGCGTGCGCTGCGCCTGCCCTCACCGCTGGTGGGGGTCAATAACCGCGACCTGAAACGCATGGTCACGGATCTGGGAACAAGCGAAAGGCTGGCGCCGATGCTGCCGCCCGGCCGGTCCCTGGTCTCGGAGAGCGGGATTGCAGAGCCCGCGCACGTCCGCCGCCTGCGCGAATTTGGCATACGCCGTTTCCTGATCGGGGAGAGCCTGATGAAGCGCGCGGACAGGCGTGCCTTTACCCGGACATTGCGGGACACGGCCTGAACGGGCCGGCGGGGCCTCGTTCCGGGGGCGGCCGGCTTGACCCGAAACGGGAACACATCTAGAACAGTTGTGAACACAGAATCACTCCTGAAGGCGCCCGACATGCTCACCAGCAAGCAGAAAGAACTGCTCCTTTTCATCAATGACCGCATCCGGGAAACCGGCGTATCGCCGTCTTTTGACGAGATGAAGGAGGCCCTGGACCTGGCCTCGAAGTCCGGCATCCACCGTCTGATCACCGCACTCGAAGAGCGCGGCTTCATCCGGCGGCTGGCTAACCGGGCGAGGGCGCTTGAAGTCCTGAAGCTGCCGGATTCAGCCACCCCGACACCCGGCATGCGCCAGCGCAGGGACTTCAGGCCGGCGCTTGTTACCAATCAGATGAATGACCGTTACCGGCCGGGCATGATCCCGCTTGTCGGGCGTATCGCTGCAGGCTCGCCGATCTCAGCCATCCAGCAGGACAATGGATATGTGCCGGCGCCAGCAGAGGCTGGCGAGGGCGACTTTTTTGCCCTGGAAGTTCAGGGTGATTCCATGATCCAGGCCGGAATACTCAATGGCGATATCGTTATCCTGAAACGGACATCGAGCGCGCAGACGGGCGATATTGTTGTTGCGCTCATTGACGGCGAAGAGGCGACACTCAAGCGCCTGCGACGCAAGGGCGCCTCTGTGGCACTGGAGGCCGCCAACCCGGCTTACGAAACCCGGATTTTTGGGCCGGACCGCGTCGAGGTGCAGGGCCGGCTGGTTTCGCTGGTAAGAAAGTACGAATGAGCGCTGCCGCCTGACGCCGGCGGGCAGGCGGATCGCCGGAGCTCTGCACAAGGCAGCCGGCGGTAGTGTGCAAACGGCGATCAGGCCGCCGGTGCAGGCGGAGGGGCAGCGTGTGCCGGCCTGCGCTGATTTAAGGTGATCAACCCGGCTGACAGGGGCCAGAGACCTGCGCCCCCGGGGACCTCTCGGCCGGGCAGGGATGATGGCCGTTTATGGCCCTGCTGAAAGGCAGGGGAACCGTTTCAGAAAGCGCAAAGGCGTGCCGCTCCGGCGGCGGATCGGTGCAGACGTGTTGGGCCGCTCGCGCACCGCTGCCGGGCCGCGCCCGCCCCCCCTTGCACTGAGCAACGACCTCGTGTTTCTGCACCCCATCGGCGCGGGAGTGGCCGTTATGCTGAAAGGCCCTGATCATGCGCGTTGTTACCCGGTTTGCCCCTTCTCCGACCGGGATGCTGCATATTGGCGGGGCACGCACAGCGCTTTTCAACTACCTCTATGCCAGGAGGCATGGCGGGCGCTTTCTCCTGCGGATCGAAGATACCGACCGGGAGCGCTCCACCCCGGAAGCCACCGCCGCCATTCTGGATGCGATGAACTGGCTCGGGCTTACACCTGATGAGCCTGCCATGATGCAATCGTCCCGGGCCGACCGGCACGCGGCCGTGGCGCTTGAAATGGTGTCCCGGGGGACCGCGTTCCGGTGTTATGTCAGTTCCGAGGACCTGCAGGCCCGCCGGGACCTCGGCGAGCAGAAGCGCCTTGAGGCGCGCGCACCGGGCATCGGTGAAGCGCGCCGCACCGAATTACTGGCCGAAGCCGGCGCCCTGCTCGCGCCTTTCCGGTCACCCTGGCGCGACGGCGGCGCCCCGCCCTCGCCAGATGCGCCCTTCACGGTCCGCCTCAGGGCGCCCGATGGCGGCGACAGGACTGTCGAGGACGGCGTGCAGGGCCAGGTCAGGGTCAACGCTTCCGAGATCGACGATCTGGTTCTCCTGCGCGCTGACGCCACGCCGACCTACATGCTGGCGGTTGTCGTCGACGATCACGACATGGGCGTCACGCATGTGATCCGCGGAGACGATCACCTGCGCAACACCTTCCGTCAGATCCCGATCTATGAGGCGATGGGATGGGATGTGCCGTCTTTCTCCCACCTGCCGATGATCCACGGAAATGACGGCGCCAAGCTGTCCAAACGCCATGGCGCGCTCTCGACCACGGTCTACCGCGACCTCGGCTACCTGCCCGAAGGATTGAAGGCCTACCTTCTGCGGCTTGGCTGGAGCCATGGCGACCAGGAGATCTTCACCGAAGCGGAAGCGATCGCCCTGTTCGATCTCGACAGCATCAACAAGGCGCCGGCCCGGCTGGATCTCGAAAAGCTCGCCAGCATCAACGCCCACTTCATCCGGGAAGCTGACAATGACCGGCTGCTGGCCCTGCTGGAGCCGTTCCTGAGTGCGGACATGCCTGCCCCGGCCGAATCGGCTGAGCGCGTCCGCCGGGCACTGCCGCATCTGAAAGACCGCGGGGACACGCTTGTGCAGCTGGCCTCGGCCTTTCGCTTTCTGCGGGTTTCAAGGCCCCTTGAACTCTCAGACAAAGCGAAAAAGGCGTTATCCGGTGAGGCAAAGGCGCGGCTTGGCAGCCTCTCGGTCGAATTGTCCGGGCTTGCCGCTTGGTCATCCGCTAGTATTTCGGAAACGATCAGGACATATTGCACCGCAGCAGGCCTGTCGATGGGGCAGATAGGTCCGCCATTACGGGCGGCATTGACGGGCGGGCTACCCGCCCCCGATCTGGCGCCGGTTATGGACTGGCTCGGGCGCGAGGAAACGCTGGGCCGGATTGACGACCAGATACGGGCGCATGCCGGCTGAGGCGTGACAAGAGCAGGATTGGACAGGGAAAGAGCTGATGGAAAACAAGGTAAAGAACGCGGGCAAGGCCAGGCTGGAGGTCGCCGGCAAGACAGTGGAGCTGCCTGTGTATTCTGGCACGCATGGCCCGGATGTCATCGACATCCGCAAGCTCTATGGCGAGACCAATCACTTTACCCTCGATCCCGGCTTCACCTCGACCGGCAGCTGCGAGAGCCAGATCACCTTTATTGATGGTGATGAGGGGGTGCTGCTGCACCGCGGCTATCCGATCGAACAGCTCGCCGAAAAGTCGAACTATATCGAACTGTGCTACCTGCTCCTGAACGGTCAGCTGCCGACCAAGACAGAATATGATGCCTTCTGGCGTGAGATCCGCCAGCATACGCTTCTGCACACCCAGCAGGACCGGTTCTTCGATGGTTTCCGCCGTGACAGCCATCCGATGGCGATGCTGACCGGAGCGGTCGGCGGGATGGCAGCCTTCTATCCGGGCGCCATGGGCAATGAGGACCCGGAAGAACGCCGCATCAGCTCGATCCGGCTTATCGCCAAGCTTCCGACGCTCGCGGCCCGTTGCATGAAGTACAATCTCGGACAGCGCTTCATCGATCCGCTGAACAGGTTTTCCTATTCGGAAAACTTCATCAACATGTGCTTCTCGGTCACGGCTGAGGACTATGAAATCAATCCCATCCTCGCCCGCGCGATGGACCGGTTCTTCATGCTTCACGCGGACCACGAGCAGAATGCGTCGACCTCCACCGTGCGCCTTGTGGCCTCCTCGGGCGCCCACCCCTTTGCGGCGATCGCTGCCGGCGTCGCCAGTCTCTGGGGACCAAGCCATGGCGGGGCCAATGAAGCCGCGCTGCGCCAGCTCCGGGAGATCGGCACGCTCGATAAGGTGGCGGATTTCGTCAAGATGGCGAAGGACAAGTCCAGCGGCATCCGGCTGATGGGCTTTGGTCATCGGGTCTACAAGAATTACGACCCGCGCGCCAAAGTCATGCAGAAGACCTGCCACGAGGTCCTCGATGCGCTCGACCTGCGCGACAGCCCGCTTCTGCAGGTGGCCATGGAGCTGGAGCGGATCGCGCTGCAGGACGACTATTTCATCGAAAAGAAGCTCTACCCCAATGTCGACTTCTATTCGGGCATCATTCTGGAAGCCATGGGCTTCCCGAC
The DNA here is from genome assembly GCA_964538945.1 of uncultured Hyphomonas sp. Taxonomy (GTDB): domain Bacteria; phylum Pseudomonadota; class Alphaproteobacteria; order Caulobacterales; family Hyphomonadaceae; genus Hyphomonas. The sequence continues at coordinate 63,693 of CAZIGV010000013.1, read as the reverse complement.
CAAGATGTTCACCGTCCTGTTTGCGGTGGCGCGCACTGTCGGCTGGGTTTCGCAGCTCAATGAGATGCTGGAAGATCCGACCCAGAAGATCGGCCGTCCGCGGCAGATTTATACCGGAGCACCGAAACGCGACTATGTTGAGATCACCGGCCGTTAAGCCGGCCCGGCTTCGTCCAGAATAGCCTCTGCCGCGATCTGAGCGGCAGGCTTGCCCGGTCGGACCAGAGCCCTGAGGGCTTCCGCCTGGCGCCGTCTCTGGTCCGCCAGGACCTCAGGATCGGCAAGCCAGTCCAGTGCCTTGCCCGCAATCAGCCCCTCATCGAGGCGGGTCTGGACAAACTCCGGAACGATTTCCTGATCCCCGTTCAGGATGTTCAGCAGGGTGATATGGGTCTTGCTGTAAAGCAGGCCCCGCGCAAGCGCCCAGGTGATCCAGCCGGTCCGGTAGCCAACGATCAGGGCAGCCCCCTGCATGGCGACCTCGCTGGTCACCGTACCCGAACAGGCGAGGGCAATGTCCGCCGCCGCCATCGCGTCATAACGTTCGGCCGGGTTCAGGCTCAGGCTGGCCCAGGCGCTGATGTCCGAAAACCGCTCCCGGAAGCCGGAAGCGATCGATGCGGCAGGCTGGACAAGGACATGCACGTCTGGCCGCTGCGCCTTGATGCGCCGCGCGGCCGCCATCAGCACGGGCGCCACGCTGGCAATCTCGCTGCGCCGGCTGCCCGGCAGGACAAGGAGAACCGGACCGGCCCCGGTCAGGCCATGGGCCTTACGAAAGGCGGCGCCGTCACCCCGGGCGCTGCGCGTCAGGGCCGGATTTCCCATGACCGTGACCTTCAGGCCAAAGGGCGCGTAGTAGGGCACCTCGATGTCGTGCATGCAGATCAGATGGTCGACGGTTGCGGCGAGTGTCCTGGCGCGGCCGGCGCGTGTGGCCCAGACCTGCGGCCCGATGAGCTTGACAAGGCGGATGGAGGGGTCGCGGGCCCGGACGCGCTGAGCGACCCGCAGCATGAACCCCCAGGAGTCGACCAGCACAACGATGCGGGGTTTCCTGGCGCAGATATCGTCCGCAGCCTGATCGGCCAGCCGGACGACTGCGGTGTAGGCTTTCATGCCCTCAACAAATCCGAGGACGGAAAGTGGCGAGATATCGATCGGGGAGGTGATACCGGCCAGTGCCATTTCGGCGCCGCCAATCCCGTCAATTCGTATTCCGGGTGCCTTGCGGCGCAGATATTCAACGACTTCCCGTGCCAGCAGGTCACCCGAAGCTTCCGCAGCGACGATGTAAACGGACATTATTGACCCATGCCGAGATCAGGCGGGAATCCGTAAAGGAATACGCCGAGTTCGCGCGCGCGCGCCTCCATGGCCGGACGATTGAGCATCAGAGCGCCCCCCGCTTCCACACCAATTCCCGAAAGGCCGGCCGCGGCCGCAAGCTCGACTGTGGACAGGCCTGTTGTCGGAAGATCTATCCGGCGTTCCTGCAAGGGCTTCGGCCGCTTGACCAGAACGCCGCGTCTCGCGCCCGCGCTGCCCCGGATCTCAGGCGGCAGGGCGCGGCACCGGCGCAGCATCTCATCTGTGCCCTCCTGGGCTTCAACCGCCAGAACAAGACCCTCACAGACGATGCAGGCCTGACCGATGTCGAGCCCGCCGATGGCTGCGGCAACACGGGCAGCGACTTCCAGATCTGCCCTGTCGGCCTCAGACAGGGGCGCCCCGGCGATCAGTCCCGCCGGAGCCAGCAGCGCCGCATGCGCCTCTTCGCTTCCGATCACATTGAAGCCATGGCGTTCAAACTCATCGACGAGCACCCGCAGCAGCGCATCATCTCCATGCCGGGCCTGACGGATCACCCTGGGCAGGAGCGCCGCTCCCTTGAGATCGAGCTTGAGGTCGGAGAAGTTCGGCCGACGGACATTGCCTGCGAAAACCAGGTCGCGGCAACCTGCCGCTTTCAGCCGGGCGATGACGGCGCCAACTTCGCCAAGGCCAACCACACTGCCCGGATAGGCCGCAAGGCGCGGCTCCTCGAAACCCCTGATCCGCAGGACATGCACCCCCTGTCCCGTGGAGACGGCATTCTCGGCGATGGCGACGGGTAAGTCACCAAGCCCCGCGATCAGTCCCAGCGGCTCGGTCATCCGATCAGGCCGGCTTGCAGATCGGGCGGTCACCACCGTCCCGGATGAAGTTCACCAGTTCCAGGGCGAGCGGCTGATCTGCGAAGGTCACCGCCGCCGCCTCGAGCCGGTCCCTGAACAAGCCCCCGCCTTCGAATACGGCCTTGTAGGCAGACCGTATCTGATGGAGGTCGGCCTTGGAAAACCCACGGCGCTTCAGGCCGACGGTGTTGAGACCTGCGAGCCTGGCATGGTTACCGACAACCGAGCCGAAGGGGATGACATCTTCCACAACGATTGCCCCGCCTCCGATAAACGCGTTTCGCCCGATGCGGCTGAACTGATGCACGGCGGCAAGCCCGCCAAACCAGACATTGTCACCGACCTCAATGTGTCCGGCGAGGGAAACATTGTTGGCCATCACGACATGGCTGCCGATCTGGCAGTCGTGCGCGATATGCGCCCCGATCATGATATAGCAGTTGGCCCCCACCCGGGTGAGGCCGCCAAACTTCGGCATGCCGGTATGCGCCGTCGCATATTCCCGAAAAACGCATCCCTCCCCGATTTCGAGGCGCGAGTCCGGGGTATCGGCCAGGCCGATCACCTGGGGTATTCCGCCGAGGACCGCATGCGGGTGCAGGGTGCAGCCGGCGCCCAGGGTCGTGCTGCCGATGACACTGGCATGGGAGATCAGACGGGTTCCGGCGCCCAGTACCGCGCGCGGACCAACATGACAGAAGGGCCCGATCGTGACGCCGTCATGCAGAATGGCGCCGTCCTCGATAACAGCAGAGGGATGCACAAGCGTGTTCATGATGTTTCGTTACCAGTGCGAATGTTATCAGGCCACCGCTCAATCATGCTTCCTGGGCGCGCTGGCCTGCCTGTTCAGCCAGGCGACTTCCCGCATCCACTGGCGGATCGGCTTGGCAGGCGTGCCGCCCCAGGTCTCACCGGCCGCCACGTCCCGGAACAGGCCTGCGGATGCAGCGAGGCTGACGCCGTCGCCGACCGTGACGTGGTCCGCGATGCCCACCCGTCCGCCGAGCATCGCCCCCTCTCCGACCCGGACAGACCCGGATATGCCGCCGAAGGCCGCGACAATCACGGAGCGCCCGAGAACGACATTATGGGCGATCTGACACAGATTATCGATGCGGGTGCGCTCACCGATGATCGTGTCTGCGAACGCACCGCGATCAATGCAGGTATTGGCCCCAACGGATACATGATCCTGGAGAATCACCCGTCCGAAATGCGGGGCATCTTCAAGTCCCTGAGGGCCCTGCGTGACACCAAAGCCGCTTTCGCCAATCCTCGCACCGGCGAGCAGGGTCACCCTGTCTCCGACCAGGGCACAGACAAGACTGGCGCCGGGGCCTATCTGGCAGTGACGGCCGATCTGCACTCCCGGCCCGATGACCGCATTCGGGCCAATCACGCTGCCTTCCCCGATCGCCGCGCCCGGTCCCACAACCGCGCCCGGACCAATGATCGCGCCCGGATGCACCCTCGCCTCAGATGAAATCAGATCTGTGCCCCAGGGCTCCAGATGGCGCGGCCTGAACAACATCAGGCCGATCTGGCCGTGTGTATAACGCGGCGTCCGGGAGACGAGGCAGGCGGCGCCTTCCGGAACACGGGCGCGCCCCGCCGGCGAGACGACAAGCATATCGATCTTAGGGCTCAGCGCGGGATGACCCTGCCCATCCCCTTCGAGAAAGGCGAGCTCGCCCGGCTTTGCGCTGTCTGCCGCCGCGATGCCGGAAATCACCCGGTCCGGCTCACCGACCAGCTCAGCCGATGTGCGTGCCGCAGCCGTCTCCAGCGTCAGAGGCCCCAATGGCAGATAGAACCGGGGATCTGCGGTCACGCGCGTCGCGTCTCCGGGTTCAGTTGGCCGGGGCCGGGGCGCGCTGGCGCACGACGGTTATGGCGGGGGTCTTCTGGTCGAGCTTCGCGATGATGGCCGAAGAGGCGTCAATCGTATCCGCCGAGAAGACCACCTCTCCTTTTGACACAACCAGCTGAGCCCCCTTCTCCTTGACCACTTCAAGCAGGACAGGCTCCAGCGCCTTGTTGAAGTCGCTGAACGCCTTCTGTTCGGTGGCGGCGTATTCCTGGGTCACGGTCTGTCGCTGGGCGGCAAACTCAGCGGCTTTTTTCTGGAAGGCCTCAAGCTGGGCAACGAGCGCTGCATCCGACAGGATCGCCTCCTGCGTCTTGCCGTCGACCTTGGCCGCCAGGGCGGCACGGTCGGCCTGAATGGCTTCGCGCGGCGTTTTCAGTTCGAGATTGATCTGGTTCTCGATGTTCTGGAGCTTCGTGAACATGTCCTTGCCGGCCTTGCTGTTGGCAAGGATCTGGCCTTCATCGATGACCATCACAACGGTGCCCTGAGCCGAGGCGATTGGCGCGGTGACCATGGCCGGGCCCGTCAGGAGAGCGATCGCGGCGAAGACGCTTTTGAATTTGATCATTGGAGTTTCCTCGTTGGAGCTGGCGCGTTCAGAACTGGGTTGAGGTTGAGAAGCGGAAGGATTCGGTACGGTCATACTCTTCCTTGCGAAGGATCTGCGCGAAGTCGAACCGGATCGGGCCAAAGGGCGAATCCCAGAAAACGCTGAGACCGGCCGAAGCGCGCAGCGACGCGGCATCCTTGGGAATGCGCACGGCCGACAGGCCCGGAAAGCCGAGCGAGGAGGCATCGTTGATCAGGAGCGGGGTGCCCTTGTCGACATCTTCAAGCATGCCCAGCGAGCCGACATCGGCAAACAGGGCACTCTTGATGCCATACTCTTCCGGAAGGAAGTTCGGGACCGAAAGCTCAAAGGTTCCGAGGTAATAGGCATTGCCGCCGAGAGAGTTGAGGCTGCGCGTCTGGATGACTTCGCCGGTGGCGGGATCAAAAATCCGGAGGATCTCGCGCGGGCCAAGGCCGGCGACATCGAACCCGCGGAACGTGCTGCCGCCGCGGAAGAAGCGGTTGTTGATCCTGACGCCCTGCTCTTCATCCAGCGGAAGCACATAGCCGCCGGCGAACTTCGCGCTGGCCACCACATCGCGCCAGATGCCGCGATAGAAGGTTGCCCCCGTCTCGGTACGGACATATCTGACATCACCGCCGAGGCCTGCGACATCCTGGCTGAACCGGAAGTCAAAGCCGCGCGTTGGTGTGATCGGGTCGTTCGTCTGATCCCAGAAGAAATTGTAACCCACGATGCTCGAGATGTCGCTGCGTTCAGAGCGGCAGATGGTGTCGCGCAGCGTATAGGCCGGATCGCAGATATCTACGACCGATTCGCCCGGGCCCGCATCAGAGGGCACAGGCTCGCGGAACTCGTCATCTGAAAAATCATCCGGTGTCGACTGACCGGCTGTCTGGGTGAAGCTTCTCAGGAGTGCGCCACTGGCGTCGATGACGATATTGCGGTCTGTGATGTTCACATCATCGCCCTGCAGACGGTAGCTGAGCCCCATCTGCATACGGTCGTTGAGAGGGAACGCCACCCTGACACCCCCGCCGATCGTTTCACTCGTAAAGCCTGTGAACTCCTCGAAGTCCTGCGTGGTGGCGAAGAGGTCAACACCCGCAGACAGATTGCGGTCCAGGAAGCGAGGCTCGGTAAAACGAAGGTCAACGATCTGCTGGCGACTGGACAGCGAGGTGCGCGCCACAACCGACTGGCCACGCCCTCTCAGGTTGCGCTGCGAGGCACTCAGATCGAACAGATAGGCATCGACGGATGAAAAGCCCGCAGCGAAGGACAGCTCGCCGGTCGACTGTTCCTCGACTTTGATATCGACGATGGTGCGGTCCGGCTCCTCGGCGGGCGTCTCGACGACTTCCACGTCCTTGAAGAAGCCCAGCGCGCGGATCCGGTTGCGGGAGCGGTCAAGCAGGATGCGGTTGAAGGCGTCGCCCTCTGCGATCCGGAGTTCCCGGCGGATCACACGGTCGAGCGTCTGGGTGTTACCGACGATATTGATACGGTCGATATAGACACGCGGGCCTTCATCAATGGCGAAGGTGATATCGATCCGGCCGGTTTCTTCGTTCACACTGATCTGCGGACGGATATCCACGAAGGCATAGCCTGCCACACCGGCGGCATATGTCAGCGAATCGATCGTGGTTTCGATCAGGTTTCCGCGGAACAGGTCGCCTTCCTGGATCGGCACGACGGCTGCCAGAACATTGCCATCGAGTTTTTCGAGCGCGGTTTCGACCTTGATCACGCCGAAATCATACTGACGGCCTTCATCAACCGTGAAGGTGACATAGAAGTCCTTCTGATCCGGCGTCAGTTCGGCGACAGCCGAGGTCACCCGGAAATCATAATAGCCGTTGTTCTGATAGAACTCGCGCAGCTGTTCGCGGTCAAACTCCAGGCGGCCGGAATCATAATTGTCGTTGGAGCTGAAAAACCGCCAGAAGCGCGACTGGCGCGTCACGATCTCGCTGCGCAGGCGGGAGTCGGAATAGGCGTTGTTTCCGATGAAGTTGATTGACCGCACGCCGGTCACCGGGCCTTCGGTAATCTCGAAAATCAGGTCAACGCGGTTTTGTTCAAGCGGCTTGTACTGCGGCTCCACCTTGGCCGCAAAACGCCCGGACCGCCGATACAGTTCCAGAACCCGCTGGACATCGGACTGGACCCGCGCCGCGGTGAACACGCCGCGCGGTGCGGCCTGGATTTCCTCACGCAGCTTGTCGTCCTTGAGGGCGCGGTTACCTTCGAAAATCACCCGGTTGATGATCGGGTTCTCCACCACCCGCACGACAAGGTCATCGCCGCGACGATCGATCGAGACGTCCGCAAAGAGGTTCGTCGCAAACAGTGTTTTCAGGGAGAGGTCGATCCGGTCCGGGTCAAACGCATCGCCGGGCTCGAGCAGCAGATAGGACTGAACCGTGCGCGCCTCGATCCGCTTGTTGCCTTCGACGAGGATGGAGCGGATCGTGCCGCCATAGCGGCTGTCCTCCTGGGCGCGGGCTTCGACAAGCCGGCCTGCGCCGCCGAGCGCAAACACGCTGGTCGCGAGAACTGTCGCTACGAGGAATTTACGCATGATCGGATACTCTCTCGTTCTGGAGCCGACCAGGGTCAGCTCGGTCCTCGGTCGAAGACGCCGGTTTCGAGAATGTCTCCCCACGTGATCGCGATCACCATCGCCACCAAGACGAACACTCCCACACGCAGCGCCATAGCCTCAATCTGGCCTGGCATTTTTGCGCCGACCACGGCTTCGTATGCATGAAACACAACCCTCCCGCCATCCAGCACTGGCAGTGGCAGGAGGTTGAAAAAGCCGACACCCACAGAGATGGCCGCACACAGGCCGAGCAGGACCCAGAACAGACGCTCCAGCCTGTCCGGGAGGGGCACGTCCGGCCGGTCCATAACAGTGTTGACGACCCGGCGGGAGACATCCCCGATACCCACGGGCCCTGAAAGGGTGTGGAAGGACATGTTTCCGGTCACGATCCGTCCAAGCATCGTCACGGTGCGCTCGATCGCGATGCCGGTCTCCTGAACGCCGGCGACAACGGCCTGGCCCGGACCATAGCGAAGAGGCTCAGGACTGGCCGTCGTCATCATCTGAATGCCGATCGTGCTCTGCGCGACCCGCTGCCCGAGCTGATTGTCCCGAACGACCTCTTCCGGGATGACGGTCAGGCTGATCGGCTCGCCCGCGCGCTCCAGACGAAGTTCAAGCGGCGTATTCGGGCTCAGCATGACGGCAATGGTCACATCCGATGAGTTGAGGATCGCCTTGCCGCCGACTTCGAGGATACGGTCGCCGGCGAGGATTCCGGCGCGCTCCGCCGGCGTTCCGGGTAATGTGGCAGCGACCTGAACGGTCTGTACGGCAACGCCATTAACCCCGAATGACAGCGCGTAAATCATCGCGGCGAGGACAAAGTTTGCAAACGGACCTGCCAGGCTGATGACGATCTTCTTAAGGGGCCCGAGCTCATCAAAGGCAATGCCGCTGATCTCTGCCGGCTGCCCCTGCCCGGCCGCCTCCTCGAGCGAGCGCTTGTCGGCGAACGCCACAAAGCCGCCCAGCGGGATCCAGTTGATCCGCCAGCGCGTGCCGGACCGGTCGCGGCGTTCGAAAACGGATCTGCCAAAGCCAACCGAGAAAGATTCGACCGCAACCCCGAAGGCGCGCCCGGCGAGATAGTGACCCAGTTCGTGGACAACCACGACGATGCCCATGAGGAACACCAGGCAGGCAAGAAACAAAGGGCCCTGGCCGATCACGCCGTCCACGTTGCACGTCCTCCTGCCCCGCTCGGAGCGTTTTTCAGCAGGTCTCCAGCAAGTCGCCTGCCAAACTGATCCAGAAACGCCACCTCTTCCAGCGTTGTGCACTTGGTAGAGGCGAATTCCGAGGAAGAAAAGCGCTCCAGTGCGCCTTCAACCGCCCAGGCGATATCCAGGAAACCGCATTTACCCTCTACGAAGGCAGAGACGGCGGTTTCATTGGCAGAATTTAATATCACCGGGCCGGCCGGGCCCAGCCCGAAGGCGCCCCGGGCCAGGTCAATCGACCGGAACCTCTCGCCGTCGACGGGCCCGAACTCCAGCTGGCCGATCCGGCCGAGGTCGAGGCGTTCGACCTGTGTCTCAATCCGGTCAGGCCAGCCCAGAGCAAGCGAAATCGGCGTTCGCATGTCCGGCGCGCCCAGCTGGGCAATCACCGAGCCGTCCGTGAAGTGAGCCATTCCATGAATGATCGACTGGGGATGGACCAGCACATCGACGCGCTCAGCGCCGACCTTGAACAGAAGCGCCGCCTCGATCAGTTCGAGCGCCTTGTTCATCAGGCTGGCGCTGTCGATCGAGATCTTGAGACCCATGCTCCATCTGGGATGGGCTGCGGCCTGCGCCGGCGTTGCGCGGGCCATCTCTTCCAGTCCTGCGAGCCGGAAGGGTCCGCCCGAGGCGGTCAGGGTCAGCTTTTCAAGCGAGCGGCCATCGCCGATGCACTGGAAAATGGCGCTGTGCTCGGAATCAACAGGAAGGATCGAGACGTTCTTTCTCTGCGCGGCATCGATCAGGATGTGACCGGCGCAAACGATGCTTTCCTTGTTCGCCAGCGCCAGGTGATTGCCCGCATCCACAGCCGCCATCGTCGAGTTCAGCCCGGCGGCGCCAACGATTGCCGCAAGGAACCGGTCGCAGGGCCGAGACGCCGCCTCGATCATCGCCGTCTGGCCGCCAGCCGCCTCGATGCCGCTGCCCTCCAGCCGCTGGCGCAGTTCCGGCAGCTGTGTCTCGTCAGCAATCACCGCGATCTGCGGTTTTATCGCGAGCGCCTGGGCCGCCAGCGCGGCCGCATTGCGCCCGGATGCGAGGGCGACAAGTTCAAACCGGGGTTCAGACTGATTGGCATGCCGGATCACATCGATCGCCGACTGGCCGACCGAACCTGTGGATCCAAAAATCGAGACGCACCTTGTGCCGGACATGACTCAGATCCCTAGCAGGCGCGGCGCCGCCGGAACACTCAGAAATATCAACGTGGCCAGGACGCTGACCGCACCCAGCCCGTCGACCCGGTCGAGCAAGCCGCCATGACCGGGCAGGATGGTTCCGGAATCCTTGACCTTGAAACGCCGCTTGAGACCGCTTTCGAACAGGTCGCCGGCCTGGGCGCCAACCGATACCAGCATGGCGGCGATGATCCAGGCCACCGGGGCTGCGCCCTGCCATCCCGCGGCCAGGTAGCCGCAGCCGGCGCAGGCAAGGACGCCTGCGATGGCGCCGCTCCAGGTCTTGTTCGGGCTCTCTTTCGGCAGCAGGCGCGGGCCGCGCAGGAGGCGTCCGAAGAAGTAGGCGGCCGCGTCCGACGCCCAGACGAATGACATGAAGTAAAGGGCGGCGTTGAGACCGTTCCAGGGCCCTTCCCTTAAGGCGAACAGCCCCGCCACCATGGCGAAGACGTAGAGGACACCGAACCCGCCTGACACGCGCGCCTCCGGCCGGGCCTTCGGTGAGAGGATCGCCAGCCCGAGGGCGCAGGCGAAGATCGCCCCGCTGATCCGCGGGTCAGCCAGGGCCAGGCTGAGACCGAACAGGGCGGCAAGGACGGCCTGCCCGCCGGCATCCGGCGCCGAGCTCATGCGGCACCATTCGATCATCATGACCGCACAGAAGCCGCCGCAGCCCGCAGCCAGCCACCAGGATCCCTTCCAGACCGCAAACAGGGCAAACGGAATGAGGATCAGGGCGGTCAGCAGGCGCAAAGGTAGCTCGGAGAACCGCTTTTCAGGCGGTGTCCAGTCGCCCATCAGCTGGCTCCAGGGGCGACGGCGCCGAAGCGGCGCTCCCGTTCATGATACCGCCTGATCGCACTTTCGAGGTGGGATCGGTTGAAGTCAGGCCACATCACATCAACGAAGAGCAGTTCGGCATAGGCGGCCTGCCAGAGCAGGAAGTTGCTGATGCGATACTCTCCGCTGGTGCGGATCATCAGATCAGGATCGGGAATACCGCTTGTATCCAGCAGGGCTGCAAACCGGGCTTCGTCCAGTGGCCCGGTGCATTCGCCTGCCCGCAGGGCCTCAGCATACGCGTTCGCAGCCCGCAGGATCTCATTGCGCGCGCCATAGTTAAAGGCGATTGTCAGGTGGAACCTGCTGTTGCCGGCGGTTTCCCGTTCCGCGCGGTCCACGAGTTCGGCAACGTCAGGCGGCAGCCCCTCGCGCTGGCCGATGACCCGCACGCAGACCCCGTCCTGCTTCAGCCTGTGCAGGTCGCGCTGCACATAGGCTTTCAGCAATCCGAACAGGGTGTTGACCTCTGCGGCCGGCCGGCGCCAGTTTTCCGTTGAGAATGAGAACACCGTGAGATAGCGCACCCCCAGCTCGCCCGCCGCTTCCACGGTGCGTCTGAGGGCCTCGACACCGCGTTCATGGCCCGCTGTCCTCGGAAGGCCCCTGGCGCTCGCCCACCGTCCGTTGCCGTCCATGATAATGGCAACATGCCGGGGCGCGGGAGGATGCCCCCCCGGATGGGATGGTTCAGGGGACGTCCCGGTGAGCGCCATTACACCTGCATGATCTCCGCTTCCTTCGCCTTGAGCGCCTCATCCACGCGCTGCACGAAGGTGTCTGTCAGCTTCTGCACTTCTTCGGACAGTGACCGGTGGCGATCCTCGCCGATCTCGCCGGCCTTTTCCATCTTCTTGAGCGCATCCATGCCATCCCGGCGCACATTGCGCACCGCAACACGCGCGGCCTCGGCATATTTGCCAGCGATCCTGGTAAGTTCGACCCGGCGCTCCTCGTTCAGCGCAGGGATCGGAATGCGCAGCGTCTGACCGTCCATGATCGGGTTCAGACCAAGGCCGGACTCGCGGATCGCGCGGTCCACCGCGCCGACCACGGTCTTGTCCCACACATTGACCGACAGCATCCTTGTGTCGGTCACGGTTACCGAAGCCACCTGGCTGAGGGGCGACAGGCCGCCATACGCCGACACAGTGATCGAATCGAGCAGGTTGACCGAGGCGCGGCCCGTGCGAAGACCTGAAAACTCCGTGGCGAGAGAGGCCAGTGCGCCCTCCATCCGCCGTTCAATATCCTGCTTGCTGTAGCTCATTCGGCCGAATCTCCCTGGCTGGAAATCGTCGTCGATGTTCCCCGCCCATAAAGGACATTGAGCAGGGATCCCTCTTCCTTGAGCGAGAAGACGACGATCGGAATATTGTTATCGCGCATAAGGCTCACCGCTGAGGGGTCCATCACGCGCAGGTTCTTGATCAGGAGCTCATCATAGGCGACCTGTTTGTAACGGGTGGCGTTGGCGTCGAGCTTCGGGTCAGCGGTATAGACGCCGTCGACCTGCGTGCCCTTGAGCAGCGCGTCGCAGTTCATTTCGATGGCACGCAGCGCCGCGCCCGTGTCGGTGGTGAAGAACGGGTTGCCAATGCCGGCGGCGAAGATGACCACCCGCCCCTTCTCCATATGGCGCTGGGCGCGCCGGCGGATATAGGGCTCGCACACGGCGTCCATGCTCAGGGCCGACTGGACGCGGGTTGGCACACCGACGCCCTCCAGCACGCTCTGCATGGCCAGCGCGTTCATCACGGTCGCCAGCATGCCCATGGAATCGGCCTGCGCCCGTTCCATGCCCCTGGCCGCACCCGCAACCCCGCGGAAGATGTTCCCGCCCCCGATCACGAGGCAGATCTCGGCGCCGGCCGCGCGGGCTTCGGCTATGGCCTGGGCAAATGTGATGCAGGTCGGGATATCGATGCCGAACTGGCCGGGGCCCATCAGGGCTTCGCCTGAAAGCTTCAGAAGCACGCGCCGGTATTTCAACTGGTTCTTTTCAGGCTCACTCGCCGGCATTTTCTTCCACCGATCTTTCCAAACGACGCACTAAAAAAATCCCGGCTATGCGAGACCGCCCAGCCGGGATTGTTCAAAGCCCCTCACGGGGACAAAGGCAAGACGTGTCAGGCGCCTTTTGTCATAGACGCGACTTCCGCAGCAAAGTCCGTCTCTTCCTTTTCCACCCCTTCGCCCAGCTTGAAGTGCACGAACCCCTTCAGGCTCGCGCCCTGGGCCTTGAGGAAATCGCCTACTGTCCTGTCCGGATCCATGATGAAGGGCTGCTCGACGAGCACCACTTCCTTGTAGAATTTCTGCATACGGCCAACGATCATCTTCTCGATCACCGCGTCCGGCTTGCCGCTCTCGCGGGCCTGTTCGGTCAGAACGCGCTTCTCCGACTCGATCAGCGCAGGATCGAGTTCGGCTGTCGTGGCCGCAGCCGGTGAGGTGGCTGCGATGTGCATCGCAACCTTGCGGCCGGTATCGTCAAGATCGCCCGCGCCCTCAAGCGCCACCAGCACGGCAACCTTGCCCATTCCGGGGGCGGCGGCATTGTGGATGTAGGAGGCAACGCGCCCCTCCGCCGTCAGCTTCGCGGACCGGCGAAGCGTCATGTTTTCACCGATCGTGGCGATCATGCGCTTGACCATGTCATCAACGCTGCCTTCCCCGTCAGGCGCAGGCGCGCCCGACACGGCGGCCACCGAACCGTCAGTCGACAGGGCGACGGCCGTGATGGCATCGAGCGCTTTCTGGAAGCCCTCATTGCGCGAGACGAAGTCGGTCTCCGAGTTCAGCTCGACGATCGCCCCGCTCCTGCCATCGGCGGCCACCCTGACGGCGACGAGGCCTTCAGCGGCCGCACGCCCGGATTTCTTGGCGGCCTTGGACAGGCCCTTGGCGCGCAGCCATTCTATGGCGGCGGCTTCATCGCCCGCATTCTCAACCAGGGCTTTCTTGGCATCCATCATGCCTGCGCCGGTCTTTTCGCGAAGTTGCTTTACAAGTGCCGCTGTAATCTCAGCCATGGCTTTGATCCTTCATCTGAATTAATGCGCCGGAGCGCGCCCTCAGGCGCCGCCGGCAGCCGGCTCGCCTGCAAGCTGGACATCCGCGTCGGCCAGCGCGCTGACATCCGACAGGGCGCCAAGGTCCAGACCGAGGCTGGAGGTCGATTCGGCCAGACCGTCGAGGACGGCATCGGCAAACAGGTTGCAGTAGAGAGAGATGGCGCGCGCCGCGTCATCATTGCCCGGGAAACCGTAATCGGCGTCCGCCGGATCACAATTGGTGTCGAGCACGGCCACGACCGGGATGCCCAGCTTGCGGGCTTCCTGGACAGCAATCGCTTCCTTGTTGGTATCGATGACGATAATGGCCGCCGGCAGGCCGCCCATATCGGCGATGCCGCCAAGGGATTGCTGCAGCTTGTCGCGGCGGCGCTGCAGGTCGAGGAGTTCTTTCTTGGTAAGGCCCGAGCCGCCCCCGGTTTCGAACATCGCATTGAGTTCGCGCAGCTGCTTGATCGAGTTGGACACAGTGGTCCAGTTGGTCAGCGTGCCGCCGAGCCAGCGATGGTTCATGTAATACTGGGCGCAGCGCTGCGCGGCCTCAGCCACAGGATCCTGTGCCTGGCGCTTGGTGCCGACGAACAGGATCCGGCCGCCTTTGGCAACCGTGTCACGCACGAAAACCAGCGCCTGATGCAGTGCCGGCACGGTGTGCGAGAGGTCCATGATGTGGATGCCGGAGCGTTCGCCGTAAATGTACGGCTTCATCCGCGGGTTCCAGCGGTGGGTCTGGTGACCAAAGTGAACGCCGGCTTCGAGCAGCTGACGCATTGAGAAGTCAGGTAGGGCCATCGATTTTCTCCATCCGGTTGGCCGTCGCAGGGTGGAACCACGGGTTTGACCCCGTCGCACCGGATGCACCCGCGACATGGTTTCGAAGTGCGCTGCTATACAGCTTCTGAGGCCCGGAGCAAGAGCAAACCGCTGCCTTCCGCCGCCTCAGGCCGCCTCAGGCCGCCCGGCGCGGAACAACCCGCTCGACCCCGGGAATGTCCTTCAGCGCCCGCTGGGCCCTGAGGCTGATCGTGTAGGTCTGGGGCAGCTTCACGGTGACCAGCCGCCCGTCCTCCAGAGGCACCTCCAGCAGGATCGAACCGCGGTCCGGGTCTGACAGCCCTTCCAGCCGCCGGACAAGGCCGGCCAGTTCTGCCGGATTTGCACCGCTGGACAGCCGGACAATCAGCTGGCCGGAGGGCCTGGAGAGGCGGGCTGAGTCCAGCTCAATCGCCCTGTCCATGATCAGACGGGTCTCCTCGCCATTCTGCTTGACCGAAACCGTCAGGGCGATCGCCTTGCCGGGACGCAGCAGGTCGCCGTACTGGCTGAGCGCTTCGCTATACACGGTGACATCCCGCTCGCCGGTCGGGTCCGAGACGGTCAGGAAGGAGAACTTGCTGCCATTGCGCCCGGACTTGTCGTTCCGGGCCCGCACGATGCCGATCATCTCGAGGGGACGCCCCTCTCCGGCCCGGTCCTCGATCTCCATGATCAGGGTGATCCGGTCGCGGTCGAGCGAGACCAGCACATCATCGAGCGGGTGACCGGAGAAATAGAAGCCGATCGAGGCAAACTCCTCGTCGAGCTTCTGCTGGACGGTCCACGGCTTCGGCGAAGGCAGGGGCGGGCGCAGTGCGGGTTCAGCCTCGGCAAACAGCCCGCCCTGCCCGCCCTGCCTGTCACCGGCGGTGCTGTTGGCATGGTGGGTCAGTACAGCAACCGAGTCCAGAACGCGCGACCGGTTCGCCTCAAGCCCGTCCAGGGCCCCGGCGCGTGCCAGCGACTCAAGTGCCTTCTTGTTCACCAGGCGCGGATCGATCCGTTCGGCAAGGTCATAGAGGTCCCGGAACACGCCGCCCTCTTCGCGGATCGCAACCAGATGCCGCATCGCCTCGACGCCGACGCCTTTCAGCGCGCCGAGCGCATAGATGATCGATCCGCCGCGCACGTCAAAATCGGCCCCAGAGGTGTTGATGTCAGGTGCCAGTACCGGGATGCGCAGGCGCCTGGCTTCCTGAAAGAAGGCGGCAAGCTTGTCCGTATTGCCAATATCAAGGCTCATCGAGGCCGCCAGGAACTCAACCGGGAAGTGGCATTTGAGGTAGGCTGTCTGATAGCCGACAAGCGCATAGGCAGCGGCGTGAGACTTGTTGAAGCCATAACCGGCGAACTTCTCCATCGTATCGAAGATTTCATTGGCAAGCGGCTCGGCCATGCCCTTGGTGCGCGCAGCGCCTTCGACGAAGCGTTTGCGCTGGGCGGTCATCTCCTCGATTTTCTTCTTGCCCATGGCGCGGCGCAGCAGGTCTGCCTCGCCGAGCGAGTAGCCCGCAACCTCCTGCGCCATCCGCATGACCTGCTCCTGATAGACAGGCACACCATAGGTCGCCTCGAGTACAGGCTTCAGATCGGGATGCTGGTAGGTGACGCAGGCCGGATCCTCCTTACCCTGAACATAAACCGGGATATTTTCCATCGGACCAGGCCGGTAGAGCGAGATGATCGCGATCACATCTTCAATATTGCTCGGGCGCACCCGGCGCAGCGTATCGCGCATGCCAGCCCCTTCAAGCTGGAATACGCCCAGGGTTTCTCCGCTCGCCATCAGCTCGAACGTCGCGGCATCATCCAGGCTCTTCCAGCCCGCGCCGAGAGACTTGCCACCCGCCTGGAGGAACTTCAGCGCACGGTCGATGACCGTCAGCGTCTTCAGGCCGAGGAAGTCAAATTTCACGAGGCCTGCCATCTCGGCATACTTCATGTTGAACTGCGTCGCCGGAAGCTCGGCGCGCGGATCATTGTAGAGCGGGACAAGATTGACAAGCGGCCGGTCGGCGATCACCACACCCGCTGCATGGGTGCCAGCGTTGCGGTAAAGGCCTTCCAGGGAGCGCGCGATCTCGATCAGTTCGCCAACGCGCGGATCGGCTGCAATTTCCTCATCGAACTTGGGCTCACCTGCGATCGCCTCATCAAGCGTCGGCGGCTTGGCCGGGTTGAACGGGATGAGTTTCGCCAGGCGGTCAACCTGGCCATACGGCATCTGCATCACGCGGCCGACATCGCGTACCACCGCCTTGGCCTGGAGGGTGCCGAAGGTGATGATCATCGCTACGCAGTCGGCGCCATACTTGTCGCGGACATAGCGGATGACTTCGCCGCGCCGCTCCTGGCAGAAGTCGACGTCGAAATCCGGCATCGAGACACGCTCGGGATTGAGAAAGCGTTCGAAGAGCAGATCGAACCGGATCGGATCAAGATCCGTGATCAGAAGTGACCAGGCGACGAGCGAGCCTGCGCCCGAGCCGCGCCCGGGCCCCACGGGAATCCCGTTTGCCTTCGCCCATTTGATGAAATCGGATACGATCAGGAAATAGCCGGGAAAGCCCATACGCTCGATGACACTGAGCTCGAACGCAAGCCGCTCGTCATACGCCTCACGCGGCGCATACAGACGGTCGGCTTCCTTCAGCCGGAGCTCGAGACCCTCTCTCGCCTGGACGCGAAGTTCTTCCGGCTCGGAGCGCCCGGCCGAGCTGAAACTGGGCAGGATCGGGCTGCAGGCCTCTGCCCTGATGGCGCAGCGCCGGGCAATGTCCACCGTTGTGGCGAGGGCCTCCGGCAGGTCTTCGAACAGCGCCTGCATTTCCTCAGGCGATTTCAGGTATTGAGACGGCTCAACGCGCCGGCGATCGTCCTGACCCAGATACTGGCCGTTCGCGATGCACATCAGCGCATCATGCGCGGTATGATCGCCGGGCGCCATGAAACGTGCGTCATGGGATGCCGCGATCGGAAGCCCGAGGCTGTAAGCGAGTTCGAGCAGCCCGGCTTCACTCTTGAGTTCAGCCGGGGTCGCGTGCCGGGTGATCTCGACATAACAGCGCCCCGGAAAGGCCCCCGCCAGGGTTGAGAGCTCGGTGCGCGCCTCGCTCATCCGGCCTTTCAGAACGTGCCGGGCAACCTCACCCTCAGACCCGCCGGTGAGCAGGATCAGCCCGCTTGTGTCTTCAAGCAGCCATCGGCGATGCAGTCTTGGAACACCATCCGGGGCGTCCAGATAGGCGCGCGAGGACAGGAACATCAGCCGCTGATAACCGGCCTGGTTCTGGGCGTAGAGGGAAATGCGTGCCGGCTCGGATTTGGGGGCGGCGTCGGTCACGTCGAAGCAGCAGGCCATGATCGGCTGGATACCCGCGTCCGACAGCTTGCTGGACAGCTCAAGCGCGCCAAACAGGTTGTTGCGGTCCGTCACGGCGGCCGCCGGCACGCGGTGCGTCCTGCACCACTGAGCGATATCAGACGGCGTGATCATGCTCTCGAGCAGCGAATAGCTCGAGCGGATGGCCAGAGGGATGAAGACCGGACTGCTCATCTTGCCTACCCGTAAAATGTCAGATTCTCACCGAATCACCCCCTTCGCCAGTGGGCAAAGGCGACGTTTCCACAGACACTTAATCCGTATAATCGGTCAGCTTGCCGTCGCGGAGGGTCAGAACCCTGTCCATGTGCCGGGTCAGGGCGAGGTTATGGGTTGCCACGAGGACGCCCGCCCCCTCTTCGCGCACCATCTTGATCAGGGTTGCAAACACCCGCTCGGTGGTGGCCGGATCAAGGTTGCCGGTCGGCTCATCCGCAATGACCAGGCGCGGATCGTTTGCCAGCGCGCGGGCGATGGCGACGCGCTGCTGCTCCCCGCCCGAAAGCTGCGCCGGCTGGTGATCGAGACGGTCGCTGAGGCCCATCTCCTCCAGCAGGCGGGCGGCCTTCTGACGCGCCTGCCTGCGGCCGGTTCCGGCAATCATCAGCGGCATGGCGACATTGTCGAGCGCATTGAACTCGGCAAGCAGGTGGTGGAACTGGTAGACGAAGCCGATCTTGCTGCGGCGGATGGCGGTGCGTCCGTTCTCGCTGAGCCTGAGGCAGTCGGCCCCTTCGAGCAGAACCTCACCGGATTCCGGGCGTTCCAGAAGACCCGCCGTGTGCAGCAAGGTCGACTTGCCGGAGCCTGACGGCCCGACCAGGCCCACCAGTTCGCCGGGCGCAATGCGCAGGTCCGTACCGCGCAGCACCGGCAGGTCGCCTGCGCTGGTGCGGTAAGTGCGATCAATCGCACGAAGTTCGAGAACGGGCACGCCGGTCATTCGAACCTCAGGGCTTTGACCGGGTCCTGGGAGGATGCCCAGATGGCCGGTATGATCGAGACAAACATCGACATCAGGAGGGCATAGGCGCCGGTGCTGAAGACCTCGCCCCAGTCGAGGACCGCCGGCAGGTGATCGAGGCCGTACTGCTCGGCCGGAAACACTTCACCATCGATCGCCAGATTAATCAGCGATTCGATCGGTCCGATGTTGAGGATAAACAGCACACCCACGATCATTCCGAGCAGGGCACCCAGCGAACCCAGGGCCGTACCCACCATGAGGAAGACCCGCAGCACACCGGCCCGGCTGAGGCCGATCGTGCGCAGGATGGCGATATCGCGGGTCTTGTTTTTGACAAGCATGACGACCCCGACAATGATATTCAGGGTTGCTATCATCATGATGATCGTGACGAGAAGGCGCACCATCACGCGTTCGGTTCTCAGCGCGCCGAGATAGGTCCGGTTCTTGGTTTTCCAGTCCCGCAGCAACAGGCTGTAACCCGTTGCATCTGAGATCTTCTGCATGGCGATCTCGGTTGCATCCGGGTCTTTCACCCGGATGTCGAGATACTGGAAACGGCCCTTGGACTGGAACAGGATCTGGGCCTGCTGCATCGGCATGAATACATAGACATTGTCGAGCTGCGCGCTCCCGGTGCGGAAGATGTCGCCGACCACATAGCTCTTGCTGACCGGCGTCTGGCCAACCGGGCCGGACCGCATCTGGGTCGTGACAATCTCGACCCTGTCACCGACGACCAGCCCGAGATTTGCCGCCAGGTACTGGCCGATCATGATGACGTTGCCGCCATTCCGGCCTTCGCCGAAGCCGCTGGCGATGGCAGCTGCGCCGCCATCCTTGAAGATCGGCATGGTTACAAGATCCGCTGGCGGAATGGCGCGCACAACGCCGCCGGTACGCACACCATTGGCCGACAGAAGCACGAACTGCTCGATATAGGGCGAGACGCTTTCAACTTCCGGAACAGAACGCACCAGGCCTGCGATCTCAGCAGCTTCCTCCTGCGGGTAGCCGTCGACGGCGGCGGCGATATGCGGTTCACCGCCAAGCAGGGCATCAAGCAGGGTCGCCCGAAAGCCGCTCATGATCGACATGGTGATGATCAGTGCGGCGACGGCAAAGAAGATGCCGACAAATGAAATGATGGCGATCAGGCTTGCGCCGCCATGCTCCCGGCGGGCGAGCAGATACCGCCAGGCGAGTGTTCTTTCGAGGCGGCCGAAGGCAAGCGCCGCCCGGGTGCCACCACGCATCACCCCGTAACCCTCCGGACCGCGTCTCCGGCGGTCATTTCAGCCTTCTCGCCAGACCTGCGACGTTTCAGTTCCACAACCCCCTTTTCGAGACCTTTCGGCCCCACCACGATCTGCCAGGGCAGGCCAATCAGGTCCATGCGCGCAAACTTCGCCCCTGCCCGGTCATCTGTATCGTCATAGAGAGCTTCGATCCCGGCATCCGCGAACTGCTGGTACAGGGCCGCGCATGCCGCGTCGCAGGCGCCGTCGCCGGCACGCATGTTGATGATGCCGACCGCGAAGGGTGCGACCGCATCAGGCCAGATGATGCCTTGCGCGTCATGGCTGGCCTCGATGATGGCACCGACCAGGCGCGAAACACCGATACCGTAGCTTCCCATCTGCACAGGAACCATCTGACCGTCCGGACCCTGAACAACCGCGTTCATCGGCGCCGAATACTTGGTGCCGAAATAGAAGATGTGACCAACCTCTATCCCGCGTGCCGAAACGCGCCGGTCCTCTGGCAGCGCCTCGAATGCGGCCGCGTCGTGCATCTCTTCAGTCGCCGCGTAGAACCGCGTGCGCTGCCCGACAATGGCTGTCAGGTCGCTGCTGAAATCCAGATCAAGCCCTGGCGGCGGCAGGTTCAGCAGCTCGCGGTCGCAGTAGACGGCGCTTTCACCCGTGTCGGCGAGAATGATGAATTCGTGGCTGAGATCGCCGCCGATCGGGCCGGTGTCGGCGCGCATCGGAATGGCGGTCAGGCCCATCCGGTCGAAGGCGTTGAGATAGGCACAGAACATCCGCCGATAAGCGGCGCGGGCGCCGTCTTCGGTCAGGTCGAAGGAATAGGCGTCCTTCATCAGGAATTCGCGCCCGCGCATCACGCCGAAGCGCGGGCGACGCTCGTCGCGGAACTTCCATTGCTGGTGATAGAGGTTGAGCGGCAGCTGCTTGTAACTTTTGACATAGGCCCGGAACACATCCGTGATCAGCTCTTCATTGGTCGGACCATAGAGCAAGTCCCGGTCGTGCCGGTCCTTGATGCGCAGCATCTCGTCGCCATAAGCCTCGTAGCGGCCGGATTCGCGCCAGAGGTCGGCCTGCTGGAGGGTCGGCATCAGCAGTTCGATGGCGCCTGACCGGTTCATCTCCTCGCGCACGATCTGCTCGATACGCTTCAGGACCCGGTATCCGAGCGGCAGCCAGGTATAGATACCGGCGCCATTCTGGCGGATCATGCCCGTGCGCAGCATCAGCTGGTGGGAGACAATCGCTGCGTCCGCCGGCGCTTCCCTGGAAACGGGCAGGAAATAATTCGACAGGCGCATGGCAGTTTCTCTTTCAGGCTTCAGAACCCGGCTTCACCTAGCCGGTCAGGCGGCTACTGCGCAAGCAGGCGGGGAATGATCAGCCCGGCCAGGCCGGTGATGATGGCCGCGCCGATGGAGGCCCAGAGCACCTTCTTCCCGAGCATCGGCTTGCTGGGGGCGGCCTCTTCGGTGCCTGGCACGGTCGAGCCGTCTTCCCACTGCCCCCGGACACCGATCGGCAGGACCGCAAAGAAGCAGATCCACCAGGCCAGGACAAACACGATCGTCGCGCTGGCAATACCCATCAGTGATGCCCTTTCGGTGTTTCCATGAGCTCGACCAGAACGCCGTTCGAGTTCTTCGGGTGTACGAAGATGATCATCGTCCCATGCGCCCCGATCCGGGGCTTGCCGAGAACGGTTGCACCGCGCTTTTCCATCTCAGTGACCGCCTGGTTGATATCGGCCACTTCAAAACAGACATGATGCTGCCCGCCCGCCGGGTTCTTCTTCAGGAAGTTGGCAATCGGCGAGGTCTCGCTGAGCGGCTCGATCAGCTCGATCTGGCTGTTTGGCAGGTTGACGAAGCAGACCCTGACCCCCTGTTCGGGCATGTCGAATGGCGTCGTGATATCGCTGGCTCCGTAGAGGCTGCGATACGTTTCGCAGGCCTGTTCGATATCCGGCACGGCAATGCCGACATGGTTCAGCGGGCCGATCCTGAAGTCACTCATGGGCTTAGCTCCTTAGTACGATCACTTCGATCAGCGGACGGATACCGAACGCGACTTCGCACGCCTTGCGCAGCGCGCGTCCGACGATTTTCTCAACCACTTCGTCATCCATCCGGTCACGCCGCTTGATGGTCTCGAACGCCTTCACGGCTGCGGCGTCGAGCGGCTCGAGCGACTCCTCGGCAATCCGGCCATCGGTCTCCGACAGGCCCTTCACGGCGATGACAGGCCCGTCGATGATATCGCCGGCATGATCGATACAAAGGGTCGCAAGGATGATGCCGCTCACCGACAGGCGGCGGCGCTCGATCAGCCCTTCTGCAGCCTCAGGCACGAGACGCGCCCCGTCCAGCATCAGGCGACCGGCCGGGACTTCGTCGAGGATCTCCGGCTCGCCCGGCGCCAGGCGGATCAGGCTGCCATTGCGCGGCGTGATCGCATGCTGGACCTGCATCGATCTGGCATAGGCGGCGTGCTCCATGATGTGGCGGCGCTCGCCGTGAACGGGCACGGCGATCCGGGGGCGGACCCATTGGTACATGCGCCGCAGCTCGTCCCGGCAGGGGTGGCCAGAGACGTGGATGGGCTCAGCCACCATGCGCGGGGTGATGATCCTGATCCCCTGCTCTGCCAGCGCGTTCTGAAGCGCGTAGACCGGCGTTTCATTGCCCGGAATCAGGCGGGACGAAAAGATGACCGTATCGTCCGGGCGCAGCGTGACGTGCCGGTGATCGCCGCGCGCGATGCGCGTCAGCGCCGCATTCGGCTCGCCCTGGCTGCCGGTGCACAGATACAGGATATTCCCGGGCGGAAAGTACCCGGCCTCGGCTTCGTCGACAAATTCAAGCCGGGGCGGCAGGATGCCGACGGCTTTGGCCGCTGCGGTGATCTTGTGCATGCTCCTGCCGACGAGGCACACTTCCCGCCCGGCAAGCCTCGCGGCTTCGAGGATGGAGCTTACCCGGGCGACGTTCGAGGCGAAGGTCGTCACGGCCACCGCGCCGGTCTGCTTCGCGATCAGCGCGATCAGGCCTTTGCGGACACTGTCTTCAGAGCCGGCCTCGCCGTCTTCGAACACATTGGTCGAATCGCAGACCATGGCCAGGACGCCGCGATCTCCAAGGGCCTTCAGCCCGTCGATATCCGTACGCTCCCCGATCAGCGGCTCCGGATCGATCTTCCAGTCACCGGTATGCAGGATCATGCCGGTCGGCGTATCGATCGCCAGCGCGTTCGGCTCCGGGATCGAATGGGTGAGCGTCATGTAGCGGACCGAAAAAGGCCCGGCCTCGAGCGCGGCGCCGAGCGGGACGGTTTTCAGCAGCCGGGTGTCGAGGCCCCGCTCCTGCATCTTGGCCCGCACGAGCTCAGCGGTGAACGGGGTTGCGTAGATCGGCGCCCGGGTGCGCAGCAGCGGGTATAGCAGGGCGATGGCACCGATATGGTCCTCATGGGCATGGGTCAGGAAGACGGCGTCGATCTGCTCGCCTGTCAGATAAGCCGGATCCGCGCAGATCAGGTCGATACCCGGCGTATCCGGTCCGCCAAACGTGACGCCCACATCCACGATGATCCACCGGCGCGCCTCTGCCGGGCCATAGCCATAGGCATTGAGGTTCATGCCGATCTCGCCGCAGCCGCCGAGCGGCAGGAAGACCAGTTCGTCTGTGTACGCGGCGCTGTCGGGCATCAGGGTCTATCGGTTCCGTTTCCATATTTCGAGCAGACCGCGGATCAGGACATCCTGATCATAATGGTCAATTGTCTCGCTCGCGCCTTCGAAGAGAGACGCAACGCCGCCGGTGGCAACGACCGTCATCGGTTTACCATACTCCGCCTTCACCCTGCGCACGAGCCCGTCAATCAGTTCAATATAGCCGAGGAAAACGCCCGACTGCATGGCCGACACCGTATCCTTACCGATGACCCGGGCCGGTTTCTGGATCGCGATCCGGGGAAGCTGCGCCGCCGCCTCGTGCAGGGCGCGCATCGAGAGGTAGATGCCGGGCGAGATGATGCCTCCTTCGAAGGCGCCGTCTGCGGCCACCACATCAAGTGTCGTCGCCGTGCCGCTGTCGATGACAATCAGATTGCCCGGATACTTGATATGCGCACCGAGGGCCGAGGCGATCCTGTCGGCACCGACCTGTTCGGGATGGCGGACACGCAGTTCGACACCGGTTTTCAGCCCCGGATCGCCGATGAACATGGGGTCGACATTCAGATAGCGACGGGCAAGGGTACGGAAATTGAACTGCGCCTGCGGCACGACCGTCGAGATCACGCAGCCTTCAGTCCGTGACAGATCCACACCGTGCATATCGGCCAGGCGCCACAACCAGGAGGCGTGGTCATCCGCTGTTTTTGTAGAATCCGTGGCACTGCGCCAGCTATGGACCCAGTTGTCTTCGTCATGCAGGGCGAAAACGGTATTGGTGTTGCCAACGTCAATTGCGAGCAGCATCTTGCCTCAGCTCCTGCGGATTTCTACTTCGCCGGCCCTTATGGAACGCCGCGATCCATCGGGCAATCGCAGCACCAGCGCCCCATCAGGCTCCAGATCCTCGAAAATGCCATGCGTTTCAATGTCTCCGGCGCGAACATGAACGGTCTCTCCCAGGCCTTCTGCCCGTTCAAGCCAGGTCCGGCGGATGTCGGAGAAGCCTTTACGGGCCTGCGCGAGGCGATCTGCAAAGGCGCCGCGCAAGGTGTCGAAAACGGCTTCGAGACGTGTGCCCGCGGACATGCCGAGCTCCAGCAGGCTGGTCGCCGGCTGCCCGACATCCGGCGGCAATTGCAGGACATTCAGGCCAATGCCCGCCGCGATCCAGAAATCGGCGCCTGAACTGCCCGTCTCGACAAGGATGCCTGAGACTTTCCGGCGGTCTATGCGCACATCATTGGGCCATTTCAGACGGGCATCCGCCAAAGGCGCATGCACCCGCACCACGTCGCTTACCGCCAGCGCGGCAGCAAACGGCACGCGCAGCGCGACCGTCAGACCGCCGGGCTCCCGGAACAATGCCGTGGCATAGACATTGCCCGCCGGAGACACCCAGTGGTGATCCTGCCTGCCCCGGCCCGCCGTCTGCTGCCCGGCAATGATCCACTGATCCGCAAAGCCCTGCACAACCCGCCGCCTGGCTTCTGTATTGGTGCTGTCGAGGGTGCCCATCCTGTAAACGGGCCAGTCCTGGCTCAACGGGAAAGCCCTGCCGCTGCATAACTTGCCCAGCCGCCGGTCCCGAGCTCGCTGATAAACACCATGAAGACAACACCCACCATAACGGCGCTGATCACGACCGTACTCATGACCGAGATATCTACCCTTTCAAACCGCTCCGTCGGCTCATCAAACCACATGATCTTTATCAGCTTCAGATAATAGCCCAGAGAGATCACCGAGGCGATGACAACCAGTATGGCGAGGGCAACAAGGTCGGCCTCAACCCCCGCACGCAGAACTTCATACTTGCCGAAGAAGCCGCCGAAGGGGGGCAGGCCGGCGATTGACAGGATCAGGACAGAGAGCATCACCGCCAGGACGGGCCTGTTGCGGCCGAGGCCTGCGAGCTCGGATATGCCCTCGACCATGCCTCCGCGGCGACGCATGGCCAGGACACCGGCGAACAGACCCAGCGTCGAGACCGCGTAGATGGTGGAGAAGGTCAGGAGGGCCGACGCCCCAAACTGCTGACCCGCCGCCACCGCGACGAGCGCGTAGCCGACATTGGCAATGGAAGAATAGCCCAGCAGTCGCTTGATGTTGTTCTGCAGCAGGGCACCGAGCGAGCCAATGATCATCGACAGGCCGGCAATGATCGAGACGATCAGCTGCCATTGCATCAGCGCCGATCCGAAAACGGTGAAGAGGATGTTTGCAAAGACGACGGTCGAAGCCATCTTCGGCGCTGACGCGAAAAACGCCACCACGGCCGTCGGGGCGCCTTCGTAAACGTCCGGCGTCCAGACGTGCATCGGCGCCGCGGAAATCTTGAACGCCAGTCCGACGATCATCAGCACCATGCCGAACAGGGCGCCGGTTGTCAGATCGGCAGCGGCGATCCCGGCGAAGGACGTCGTGCCTGTGAACCCGTAGACCAGGGAGGCACCGTAGAGGAACATGCCGGAGGCCAGGGCGCCGAGAACGAAATATTTGAGCCCTGCTTCGGACGAGCGCGCCGAGTCGCGGTGGAAGGCGGCCAGGACGTAAGACGACAGGCTGAGGGTTTCGATACCCATATACAGGGTCATCAGATCGGCGGCCGACAGGATCACCCCCATGCCAAGGCTCGCGAACAGCGTCAGCAGGGCGTATTCGTACCGGCTGGTCCCATGGCGCTTCAGGAAACCTTCGGAAATCAGCAGCGCAGCCGCGGCCAGCACGTAACAGATCACCTTGGTGAAATTCACGAAGCTGTTGGTGCGCACCAGACCGTTGAAGGCTTCACCGCCGTGCAGATGCAGGCCTGCGAGCGCGGCTGCGCCCAGGAGGGACAGGGCGGCGAACTTGAACGACAGGGAATTGAACCGCTCGGCGAGGACCGCGCCCAGCAACACGCCGGCCAGGCCCGCAAAGGCAAGCAGCACTTCCGGCGCTACGGTCATCAGGATGGCAGTGATGTCCAGCATGATCTACTGACCTCCGGCCATGAGTGACAGAACCCGCGCCGCCGAGCTGTCGGTGAACCCGAGAATGAGATTGGGCGCGACACCGAACAGGATCGTCAGCCCGGCGAGCGGGGCGATACAGACCCATTCAACAAGGTTCATGTCTCTGATGTCGTTCAGGTGCGGGTTGACGATCTCTCCGAATGTGACGCGGCGGTACAGGGTCAGCATGTAGACGGCCGAAAAAATGACGCCGAGCGCCGCCCCGGCCGCCGCCCAGGTCGCCGCCTGAAAGCCGCCGACCATGGTCAGGATCTCGCCGACAAATCCGCTGGTTCCGGGAAGACCGACATTTGCCATGGTGAACAGCATGAAGAAGGAAGCATAGATCGGCATACGGCTAACGAGACCGCCATAGGCCGCAATCTCCCTTGTGTGCATGCGGTCATAGACAACGCCGACAATCAGGAACAGGGCGCCGGATATCAGGCCGTGGCTCAGCATCTGGAAGATCGCGCCCTGCACACCGGTTTCGTTGAACGCAAAGATTCCAAGCGTGACAAAGCCCATATGGGCGACCGAGGAGTAGGCAATCAGCTTCTTCATGTCGCTCTGGCGCCAGGCAACCAGCGAAGTGTAGACGATGGCGATCACGGCCAGTGCAAACATCGCCGGCTGGAACAGGGCGCTGGCATCCGGGAACATCGGCAGAGAGAAGCGAAGCATGCCATAGCCGCCCATCTTGAGCAGCACGCCGGCAAGGATCACCGAACCGGCGGTCGGTGCCTGCACGTGCGCGTCCGGCAGCCAGGTATGCACCGGCCACATCGGCAGCTTGACGGCGAAGGACGCCATGAAGGCCAGCCAGAGCCAGGTCTGAACCTCCGGTGCAAAGGCGTAGCTCTCGAGCACTTCGAAATCCGCCGAACCCGCCGCAAGGATCATGAAGACCATCGCGATCAGCATCAGCAGGGAACCGATCAGCGTGTAGAGGAAGAACTTGAACGCGGCATAGATGCGGTCCTTGCCGCCCCAGATGCCGACGATCAGGAACATCGGGATCAGGCCGGCCTCGAAGAAGATATAGAACAGGACCAGATCCAGCGCGACAAACACACCGATCATGAAGGTTTCGAGGACGAGGAAGGCGACGACATATTCGGTCACGCGCTTCTCGATCGAGTTCCAGCTCGCGATCAGGCAGATCGGGGTGAGGAAGGTCGTCAGCAGGATCAGCGACAGGGACAGGCTGTCGACGCCCAGCTTGTAGGTGATGGGTCCGTACCAGGCATATTGCTCAACCAGCTGGTAGCCGCTGACCGAAGGGTCGAAAGCCGCGAAGGCGGCGAGCGAGGCCGCAAAGGTTGCCGCCGAGATGATGAACGCCGCCAGCAGGACCGCCTTGCGCGCCTGCGCACTCGTCTCGCCGCGGCCGCTTCCGGAGGTCGCTGAACGCACAAGCAGGACGAGCAATGCCCCTGCCAGCGGCAGGAACGTCATGACCGAGAGGATCGGGAAACCGCCCATTAGCTGACCCCTCCCGAACGCAGCCAGATGATGGCACCGAAGAGAATGGCAGCTCCGATGATCACGAAGGCATAATGATAAAGATACCCGGAATGCAGGCGCGACAGACCGCGCGCGCTGATGCCGGCGAGCCGGGCAAGCCCGTCAGGCCCGATGGCGTCGATGACTTTCTTGTCGGCCTTCCAGAACAGGTTCCCCAGGAGGGCAGAGCCACGCACCAGGGTCGCCTGGTAGATCTCGTCGAAATACCACTTGTTGGAGAACAGGGCGTGCAGCGGACCACCGCTGGCCGCAATCCGGGCCCCGACACCGCGATTGAAGAAATAGGTGAACGTCGCAATGAGGAAGCCGCCGAGTGTGACGCCCAGCGGCGCCCACAGCACCCATTCGGGCACGTCGTGCCGGTCGTGCAGCACATGATTTTCGGCCGCGCGGTAGAGGCTGCCGGCCCAGAACGTCTCATTCTGTCCGTCGACGAAGGCATCATAGAAATAGACGCCGGCGAAGATCGCGCCGAGGCTGAGAAGCGCCAGCGGGATCAGCATCACAACCGGGCTTTCATGCGGCGTGGCCGCGTGGGCATGGCCATGATCCTCATCGCCCCGGGCGTCATGAGCTGGCCCATGACCGGCAGGGCTATGCCCGTGATCTTCCTCAGCCGCATGCGGCAGAGGCCCGTGGAAGGTCATGTAGATAAGCCGCCATGAATAGAAACTGGTCAGGAAAGCGGCGACCAGGCCGAACCAGAAAGCGGTCTCCGCAAAGGACACACCGGCCGTGCCCGCCGCAAAGCTGCTCTCGAGGACCGCGTCTTTGGAGAAGAAGCCGGAGAAGCCGATCTTAGTGTGCGGGATGCCGAGGCCGATGATGGCAATCGTGCCGATCAGCATGGCAGCATAGGTCAGCGGCATGAACCTCGCAAGGCCACCCATCCGGCGCATGTCCTGCTCATGATGCATGCCGTGGATCACCGAGCCGGCGCCAAGGAACAGCAGCGCCTTGAAGAAGGCGTGCGTGAACAGGTGGAACATCGCGGCTTCGTAGGCACCAATACCGGCTGCAAAGAACATGTAGCCGAGCTGGGAACAGGTCGAATAGGCGATCACGCGCTTGATGTCGTTCTGGGCCATGCCGACGGTGGCCGCATAGAGCGCGGTGAGCGCACCGACGAGCGCCACCATTCCCGAGGCGTAGACCGTGTACTCGAACAGAGGCGACAGGAGACAGACGAGGTAGACGCCTGCGGTCACCATGGTCGCCGCATGGATCAGGGCCGAAACAGGCGTCGGGCCCTCCATCGCGTCTGGTAGCCAGACATGCAGGAAGAGCTGCGCGGACTTGCCCATCGCGCCGATGAACAGAAGGATGCCGATCAGCTCCAGCGCATAAATACGCTCGCCGAAGAACACGATAACCGACTCGCGCGCCGGCAAGGGTTCGGCAAATGCGTATGGGGTAATCACGTGATTGCTGCGGATGGCTTCGAGCACCGGAGCGAACTCGACCGAGCGGAACATGAAGAAGACGGCCATAATGCCGAGAGCTAGGCCGAAGTCGCCCACACGATTGGTGACGAATGCCTTGATCGAGGCGTCGTTCGGCGCCTTCTTCCTGTACCAGAAACCGATCAGCAGGTAGGACGCCAGGCCCACGCCCTCCCAGCCGAAGAAGAGCTGAATGAAATTGTCCGCCACCACCAGCATCAGCATCATGAAGGTGAACAGCGAGAGGTAGGCAAAGAAGCGCGCCTTGTGCGGCTCTTCGCTCATATATCCCCAGGAATAAAGGTGCACGAGACCGGAGACGCCGGTGATCACCGCCATCATGACAATTGAGAGCGTATCGACCCGGATGGCCCAGTTCGCCTGGAAGTCGCCGACATGAATCCAGGGCATCAGCGTGATGATATGCTGCCTGAGTTCGACCGCTGGGGCGGCGGCGCCGGCGGTCAGATAGGCATCAAACCCGGCATGCTGCGCGGCCCCGGCGGCGTGACCGAGCCCGGCGACATAGGCGAACAGCTGGTAGAGCGACAGGGCACCGGCCGAAAGCACAACCCCGGTCGTCACGGTCATGACGGCGCGCTCGCCGATCCATTTGTGGATCAGGCCGGTCAGCGCCGCAAAGCCGGGCGCCAGGACGATATAGATCAGAAGGTAATCCGGAAGCATTCTGGTGTCAGCCTTTCATCAGGTCGACATTCTCGACCGAGATGTCCCTTCGGTTCCGGAAATAGACGACGAGGATCGCCAGTCCGACGGCCGCCTCAGCCGCCGCAACGGTCAGCACCAGCATCGCAAAGATCTGTCCCTGGATGGTTCCGGTAAAGACCGAGAAGGCAACGAGGTTGAGGTTTACCGAGAGCAGGATCAGCTCGAGCGCCATGAGAATGACGATGATGTTCTTGCGGTTCACGAAGATGCCGACCACGCCGACCGTGAACAGCGCCGACGAAACCATCAGGTAGTGAGAGATGCCAAGTTCAGCCATGTCAGATCCCCTGCCCCGGCGCCGGGTCTTTCATCTCGATAGCATCCGCACGCCGCCGGCCGGTCTGCCTGCCAACATCCTGACGCCGGACGTGCGGGCGATGGCGCAGCGTCAGGACGATCGCACCGATCATCGCGACCAGCAGGATCCCGCCCGCCAGCTGGAACAGGAGCAGGTATTGCGTATACATGACCCGCCCGATCGCTTCGGTATTGGTATCAGCGCCGGGCGAGGGATCAAACGTATCGAGGCTGATATCGATACCGGCCGTCCAGACCAGTGCCAGCTCGGCCAGGAAGATAAGGCCGACCAGCAGCGCGAAGGGCCAGTAGCGCAGCGTTCCCTGCTTGAGCTCGACGAAATCGACATCAAGCATCATCACGACAAAGAGGAAAAGGACGGCGACGGCGCCAACATAGACGACCACCAGCAGCATCGCCAGGAATTCGGCCCCGATCAGCAGGAACAGTCCGGCTGAGGAGAAGAAGGCCAGGATCAGCCAGAGCACGGAGTGTACCGGATTGCGGGCGGCAATGACAAACACCGCCGACAGGATCACGACGGCCGCGATCAAACCAAATGCGATCAGTGCCACTGCCGTCTCGCCCCTTGCTGTTCCGGAGGCGCCCCTCGCCGGCCGGTCTGTGTTGGTGTTTTGGCGCGCGCTATCGGTAAGGCGCGTCCAGCTCTAGGTTCTTGGCGATGAGCCGCTCCCAACGGTCGCCATTCGCGAGAAGGCGCTCCTTGTCATAGAACAGCTCCTCCCGGGTCTCGGTTGCGAATTCGAAGTTCGGACCCTCGACGATGGCATCGACCGGGCAGGCCTCCTGGCAGAAGCCGCAATAGATGCACTTCACCATGTCGATATCATACCGTGTGGTGCGGCGGGCGCCGTCTTCGCGCGGCTCTGCTTCAATCGTGATGGCCTGCGCCGGGCAGATCGCCTCGCAGAGCTTGCACGCGATGCAGCGCTCTTCTCCGCTCGGATACCGGCGAAGCGCGTGTTCGCCGCGAAAACGCGGCGAGAGAGGGTTCTTCTCGAACGGATAGTTCACGGTCGGCTTGCGGCGGACCATCTCCTTCAGGGCGACCCAGAAGGCGCCGAGGAAATCCGTCAGCAGGGCGCCGCGAAGGGTTTGCGCGAGGCTCATGCCTGAACTCCGAAGTAAGTCACATAGCCCGCCACCGCAATGACGGCAGCGAGCGCGGTTGGCAGGAAGATCTTCCAGCCCAGGCGCATCAGCTGATCATACCGGTAACGCGGTACGATGGCCTTCACCATGGCGAAGAGGAAGAAACAGAACAGCACTTTCAGCATGAACCAGAACAGGCCGGCCAGGCTGATCAGCAGCGGGGGAAGCTGGCCGGTAAGCCCTGCGCCGATCGCCACCGGGCCATGCCAGCCGCCGAGGAAGAGGATCGTCATCATCGCGCACATCAGCACGATGTTGAGATACTCACCCAGCATGAAGAGGAGGTAGGGCGTCGAGCCGTACTCCACCTGATATCCGGCGACCAGTTCGGACTCCGCCTCGGGCAGGTCGAAGGGCGGCCGGTTGGTCTCTGCCAGGGCCGAGATGAAGAAGATCACGAACATCGGAAACATGACGAGGATCAGCGGGAAGTTCTGGAAGCTGAACGCGTGCCAGTTCTGGATGCCGCCGGCCTGGTTATTGACGATATCGCTGAGGTTCATCGAGCCGACCAGGAGAATGACTGTGATGATCACCAGTCCGATCGAGACCTCATAGGAGACCATCTGGGCCGCCGAGCGCAGGGCGCCGAGAAAAGGATACTTCGAGTTCGATGCCCAGCCGCCCATGATGATGCCATAGACGCCGAGCGAGCTGATCGCGAACAGGTAGAGGATACCGACATTCAGGTCGGCAACCACCCAGCTCGTGCCCGCCTCCGTCCCGGCCGCAACCGGAATGGCCGCCCAGGCGGCAAAGGCGAGCGTGCAGGTCAGGATCGGCGCGAAGATGAAGACGAACTTGTTCGCCCCTGCCGGGATGACGATCTCCTTGAGCAGGAACTTCCCGAAATCGGCAAAGGACTGAAACAGGCCGAAGGGTCCCACCACGTTCGGGCCCTTGCGCATCATCACCCCTGCCCAGACCTTGCGGTCCAGCAGCAGGAGGAAGGCAATCGACAGCAACAGGACGAGCGTGAACAGCCCGATCTGGCCGAGCACCAGAAGCGGGCCCCAGAAGCCGCCCAAAGACTCGATTGCACTGCTCATGGCGCCGCCCTACTCCGCTGCCATCGCGGTGTCTAGGCTGGTCGCCAGCGCAGAACACTCCGCCAGCGTGCGCGAGGCACGGGCGATGGGATTGGACAGGTGGAAGTCCTCGATCGGGTAGACGAAAGCCGCATCGCCAAGCCCGCCGGCCCGGGCCGGAACCGGGGCCTTCAGCGCGTCCGCGCCGCCGGCGCCCGGTGCATAGTTGCGGCCGGAAAAGGGCGTGTTTTCTCCGGGCCTGCCGCGCAGAAGATCACGCAGCTGATCTGGCGTATCATAGGCCAGCGGCTTGCCCAGCAGCCCCGACAGCGCCCGGAAGATTGACCAGCCTTCGCGGGCATCGCCCTTCGGCTGCACCGCCCGCCTGGTCATCTGAACACGCCCTTCGGTGTTGACATAGGTTGCGCTCATCTCCGTATAAGCGGCGCAGGGCAGAATGATATCGGCCCTGGCGGCGCCGGCATCACCGTGTGAGCCGACATAGATGACCGTTGCATCGCCCAGCCCGCCAAGACCGGCTTCATCCGCGCCCAGGAGTACGACCGTGCTGAGCCCGCCGCTGAGAATCTCCGCGGTGGTCCTGCCGTCCTCGGCCGGAAGGAAACCGACATCCAGTGCGCCGACCCGGCCAGCCGCCGAGTGCAGAACACCGAAACCCGCCCAGCCCTCGGCGATCGCACCACTGTCCTGAGCCAGGCCGAGAGCGGCTGCAAAAACCCCCGCGCCGTCGGCGCGGCAAAGGGCGGCTTCGCCGACGATGATCATCGGCTTCTTCGCCCCCCTGAGGAACTCCCGCACCTGGTCTGCGCCCAGTGCCGAAGGCGCGTCGCCAAGATGCAGATAGGGATAGGTCAGATCGATCGCCGGCCCGATCAGGGCCACGTTCAGATTACCCCACAGCCAGGATTTCCGGATGCGGGCATTCCACACGGCGGCTTCCTTACGCGGATTTGTGCCGATCAGCAGCAGCGCGTCCGCCTCCTCGACGCCCATCAGCGTGGGATTGAGCAGATAATGCTCGCGCACGCCGCTGGTGCCATAGGCCGCGCCGGCCGGCCGGCAATCGGTGTTCTTGACGCCGATCGAGCGGAAGAAATCCAGCGCCGCCTTCGCCTGTTCGACCTCAATCAGGTCACCGGCAACAACCCCGATCCGGTCAGCGCCAACCGACAGTGCCGACTTCACGGCGTCCAGGGCCTCCGGCCAGGTCACCGCATGCAGCTTGCCATTCCGGCGCAGATAGGGACGGTCGAGACGCTGACGCGCCAGCCCGTCCCAGACAAAGCGGGACTTGTCCGAGATCCACTCCTCGTTCACTTCCTCATTCGTCTCGGGAAGAATGCGCATTACCGCATCCCCTTTTGCATCGACGCGGATCGCGGCGCCCATGGCGTCCATCACGTCGATCGAGGATGTCTTGCGCAGCTCCCAGGGCCGCGCATTGAAGGCATAAGGCTTCGAGGTCAGCGCGCCGACCGGGCAGAGATCGATCACATTGCCGGAGAGCTCGGATGTCAGGGACTTTTCGAGATAGGTCGTGATTTCCGCACTCTCGCCGCGCGAGATCATGCCAATCTCCTCGACGCCCGCGACTTCCGCAACAAACCGCACACAGCGCGTGCACTGGATGCAGCGCGTCATGATCGTCTTAACCAGCGGCCCCATATTCTTGTCTTCGACCGCCCGCTTGTTCTCGTCAAAGCGGCTCTCGGAGCGGCCATAGGCCATCGCCTGATCCTGCAGGTCGCACTCGCCGCCCTGATCGCAGATCGGACAGTCAAGCGGGTGGTTGATCAGGAGGAATTCCATCACCCCGTTGCGCGCCTTCTCGACATAAGCGCCTCTGGTGCGGATCACCGGGGGCGAGCCGTCCCGGTTCGGACGAAGATCGCCGACAATCTGCGCACAGGACGCGATCGGCTTGGGCGCGCCTTCCCATTCGACAAGACACATGCGGCAATTGCCGGCCACGGACAGGCGCTCATGATAGCAGAAGCGCGGAATCTCGGCGCCGGCCTCCTCACAGGCCTGCATCAGGGTATACGTCTTCGGTACGTCGAGTTCCTGGCCGTCAATATTGACTTTGAACGTGTCAGACATGGTCCCTACTCCGCCGCGATCACGGCGCCCTGCACGAAGGCGCGGGGCTGGCGGTAGCGGTTGATGCGTTCTTCGATTTCATGACGGAAGTGGCGGATGAGGCCCTGGATCGGCCAGGCGGCGGCATCGCCAAGGGCGCAGATCGTATGGCCCTCCACCTGCTTGGTCACGTCCAGCAGCGTGTCGATCTCGTCATGCGTCGCCTCACCCTTCACCATACGCTGAAGCACGCGCCACATCCAGCCCGTGCCTTCCCGGCAGGGCGTGCACTGGCCGCAGCTCTCATGCTTGTAGAAATAGGCAAGACGCGCAATCGCCTTGATCAGGTCTGTCTGTTTGTCCATGACGATGACGGCGGCCGTTCCGAGACCTGATTTCAGGTCGCGCAGCGTGTCGAAGTCCATGCAGGCGTCCATGATCTGCTCGGCCGGCAGCATCGGGACCGACGAACCGCCGGGTATGACCGCCTTCAGATTTTCCCAGCCGCCCCGCACACCGCCGCAATGGGTTTCGATCAGGTCACGGAACGTGACCGACATTTCTTCTTCGACATTGCAGGGCTTGTTGACGTGCCCTGAGATACAGAACAGCTTGGTCCCGGAATTGTTCGGACGCCCGAAGCCGGCAAACCACTGGGCGCCGCGGCGCAGGATGGTGGGCACGACCGCAATCGACTCGACATTGTTCACAGTGGTCGGACAGCCATAAAGACCGGCATTAGCCGGGAATGGGGGCTTCATCCGCGGCTGGCCCTTCTTGCCCTCAAGACTTTCCAGCAGGGCCGTTTCCTCGCCGCAGATATAGGCGCCGGCGCCGTGGTGAACGTAAAGGTCGAAGTCCCATCCATTGAGGTTATTGCGGCCGATCAGGCGGGCGTCATAGGCTTCCCGGACCGCCTTCTCGAGCGCATGGCGCTCGGCGATATACTCGCCCCGGATGTAGACATAGCAGGTGTGGGCGCGCATCGCCCGGCTTGCCACCATGCAGCCTTCGATCAGAAGGTGGGGATCATGACGCATGATCTCGCGGTCCTTGCATGTGCCCGGTTCAGACTCGTCGGCATTGACGACCAGGTAATGCGGCCGGTCGCGCACCTCCTTCGGCATGAAGGTCCATTTGAGACCGGTCGGAAAGCCTGCCCCGCCGCGCCCACGCAGGCCCGAGGCCCTGACCTGTTCACACAGCCAGTCCGGGCCCTGATCAAGCATCTCCTTCGTCAGGTGCCAGGCACCCCGGCGCCTGGCCGCCTCGAGTTCGGGCGAGTGGATGCCATAGAGGTTGGTAAAAATGCGATCCTTGTCCTGCAGCATCTCAGGCGTCTTTCTTGGCGACGGAACCGGGGAGGTTCGGAAGGGCGGAAATACGGGTCCGGCTGGCGTCAAACAGCGAGGGATCGGTCAGAACATCTGTCCCGCCTTCCGGCGCACTGTTGATCCGGTCGGTCTGCGGGCCGGGTGTCACTTCGGCGCCATTGCGAAGGCGGCCGAGGATCGCGGCCAGGGACTCCGGGGTCAGGTCTTCGAAATAATCATCATTGATCTGGACCACCGGCGCATTCGTGCAGGCGCCGAGACATTCAACTTCCTCCCAGGACAGGCGCTTGTCGTCAGTGACAAACATCGCCTTGCCGATTTCCTTCTGGCAGACCTCCTTCAGGTCCTCTGCGCCGCGCAGCTGGCAAGGCGTTGTGCCGCACAGCTGGACGTGGAACCTGCCGACAGGCTGCAGGCGGAACATCGTATAGAAGGTCGCAACCTCGTAGACCCGGATATACGGCATTTCGAGCCGGTCGGCGACCGCGCGCATCGCCGGCTCCGACAGCCAGCCATTATTGTCCTTCTGGGCCAGCCAGAGAAGCGGAATGACTGCCGAACGCTGCTTGTCGGCCGGATACTTGCCGCGCCAGAACGCAATCTTCTCTTCCGTTTCGGGCCTGAAGGCGAAACGGTCGCCGCCGGCCTCGAGATCAAATCGCCGCAAGGCCATCTATCGCTCCTTCGGCTCAGGCACGGTCACGCGCCCGGCCTCATCCATCGGCCAGAAGGGGTTGAAAGCCACCTCCCAGGCATTGCCTTCCGGATCCGCAAAGTATCCGGCATATCCGCCCCAATAGGTCCTGTGCGGCGCCCTGGGAATGCGCACGCCGGACTTTCCCAGACGGTCAAAAATCTCGTCGACTTGCTCGATGGAGCGCGCGTTGAACGCCAGCGCAAATCCCCGGAAGCTGCCACTGCGATCCGCCGCAAGCCCGGCATCAGCGGCAAGCTTGCCCTCGTCCCAGAGCCCGAGCGCCATGCCGCCCGCATTGAAGAAAGCCACCTCGCCCTTCACACCGCGGTCCTCAAAACCAAGAACCTCAGTATAGAAACGCACCATGCCCGCGAGGTCTTTGACCCCGAGCGTGATGATCGAGACGCGCTGCTCCGGAAGGACGCCCATCAGACAGCTCCCGCCCGCGCAAAATCGACCCGGGCGATCCTGGCATTCCGGATTGTGTAGATCGCAGCCACCTCGAACCGGTCACCGCCCGGGGCGCGCTCCACCTGTTCGTGATCAATCACCGTCGTTCCCAGATCGATGCGGTTGACCAGGCGCGCATGGTTCTTCGGGAACTCGTAGAAAAGATCTTCATGCCGCTTGCGGATAGCGGCAAGGCCGCGATGGGTGACTTCGCCGTTGAGGCCGGCGAGCACCGCATCCTCTGCATAGCAGGCAAGGAAGGCGTCGATATTCTGGGCGTTATAGGCGTCCAGCTGTTTCTGGATCAGTTCGGAAGACGCGCTCACCGGTCGACCTCCCCGAACACGATATCGAGGGAGCCCAGGATCGCCGAGACATCTGCCAGCTGATGACCCTTGCTGAGATGATCCATCGCCTGCAGGTGCGGATAGCCCGGCGCGCGGATCTTGGCGCGGTAGGGCCGGTTCGTGCCGTCAGCCACCAGATAGACCCCGAATTCGCCTTTCGGCGCCTCGATGGCCGCGTAACACTCGCCTTCCGGGACGTGGAAACCTTCCGTATACAGCTTGAAGTGGTGGATCAGCGCTTCCATCGAATTCTTCATATCGGCCCGGCGCGGCGGCGACAGCTTGCTCCCGGCAAGCAGCACAGGTCCCGGTCCCTCCCGGGTGAGGCGTGCGATGCACTGGAGCATGATCCTCGCCGATTCCTTCATTTCCTCCATGCGGCAGACATAGCGGTCATAATTGTCGCCGTGCCGGCCCACCGGAACCTTGAAGTCGAGTTCGGAATAGCATTCATAGGGCTGCGAACGGCGCAGGTCCCAGGCAAGACCTGAGCCGCGCACCATCACGCCGGAAAACCCCCAGTCCATGATCGTGCGCTGGTCGACAACGCCGATGTCGACATTGCGCTGCTTGAAGATGCGGTTCTCAGTGATCAGATCCTCGATGCGGGCGAGCTTTTCGGGGAACTGTTCGGCCCAGGCGGCGATATCGTCGATCAGCTTCTGCGGCAGGTCCTGATGCACGCCGCCTGGCCGGAAATAGGCTGCGTGCATCCGGCTGCCCGAGGCGCGCTCATAGAAGACGCACAGCTTCTCGCGCTCTTCGAAGCCCCAGGTGATCGGCGTCAGCGCCCCGCAGTCCATCGCCTGGGTCGTCACGTTCAGAAGATGCGACATGATCCGGCCGATCTCGGAATAAAGGACGCGGATCAGGCTTGCGCGGCGCGGCACCTGAATGGCGAGCATCTTCTCGATTGCCAGACACCAGGCGTGCTCCTGGTTCATCGGCGAGCAGTAATCGAGACGGTCGAAGTAAGGCAGACCCTGCAGATAGGTCTTGTACTCCAGCAGCTTCTCGGTGCCGCGGTGCAAGAGACCGATATGGCTGTCGATCCGCGTCACGATCTCACCGTCGAGATCCATGATCATCCTCAGAACGCCGTGCGCGGCCGGGTGCTGGGGGCCGAAGTTCAGCGTGAACTTGCGATCGTCTTCCTCGATCAGGTGTGCGGTGTCGGCCATGGGATCAAGCGCCTCCGCCAGCTTTCTCGTCACCCGGGATCTGAGACGTCATGCCTTCCCAGGGCGAGAGGAAATCGAAGTTCCGGTACTCCTGGACCAGCTTTACCGGCTCATAGGTTACCCGCTTCTCGAGGTCATCATAGCGAACCTCATAATTGCCCGTCAGCGGGAAATCCTTGCGCAGCGGGAAGCCTTCGAAACCATAATCTGTGAGGATCCGGCGAAGGTCCGGGTGACCGGCAAACTGGATACCGTACATGTCGAAGGCCTCGCGCTCGAACCAGTTGGCCGCAGGCCAGATCGGCACGCAGCTCGCCACGGCTGTGTCTTCAGCAGCCCGGATACGCACACGGATCCGCTGGTTCATGCGCATCGACAGAAGGTGGTAGACCACTTCAAAGCGCTCGCTGCGCTCGGGATAGTCGACACCGCAGACATCAATCAGCGTCTCGAAATTGCATTGCTGATCATCCCGCAGGAAGCGCAGAAGAGACAGGATATGGTCGCGCTCAGCCAGTACGGTCAGCTCGCCCAGCCTGATCTGCGCCGAGCGGACCGCGTCCGGCATCCTGCTCTCGATATGGGCGGCGAGATCGGGGAGATTTTCAGCGTTCACCAGCCTGCCCTATCTTTCAATCGAGCCTTCGCGGCGGATCTTCTTCTGCAGCTGCAGGAAGCCGTACACGAGCGCTTCAGCGGTGGGGGGGCAGCCGGGAATGTAGATGTCGACCGGCACGATCCGGTCGCATCCGCGCACCACGCTGTAACTGTAGTGGTAATAGCCGCCGCCATTGGCGCAGCTGCCCATCGAGATGACATAGCGCGGCTCCGGCATCTGATCGTAGACCTTACGCAGGGCCGGCGCCATCTTGTTGGTCAGCGTGCCGGCAACGATCATCACATCCGACTGGCGGGGCGAGCCGCGCGGGGCCATGCCGAACCGCTCGAGATCGTAACGCGGGTTGCCGGCGTGCATCATCTCCACCGCGCAGCAGGCAAGCCCGAAGGTCATCCACATCAGCGAGCCGGTCCGGGCCCAGGTGATGAGGTCGTCGGCCGCCGCGGTAAAATAACCCTTGTCCGCGAGCTGGTCTGACAGCCCCGTATAGAAGGGATCGTCATGGCCGGGCTTGTGCCCGCCCTCAACTCCGGCGCGGGCGCCGCCGAGAGCATAGGGCTTGTAGGTTGGACCTGACATCACTCCCACTCCAGTGCGCCGCGGCGCCACTCATAGATGAAGCCGACCGTCAGCACCCCGAGGAAGGCGACCATCGACCAGAAACCGAGCACGCCGATCTCGCCGAGGCTGACGGCCCACGGAAACAGGAAGGCCACCTCAAGGTCGAAAATGATGAACAGGATCGCCACGAGATAGAAGCG
This sequence comes from uncultured Hyphomonas sp., assembly GCA_964538945.1. Lineage (GTDB taxonomy): Bacteria > Pseudomonadota > Alphaproteobacteria > Caulobacterales > Hyphomonadaceae > Hyphomonas. The sequence continues at coordinate 23,341 of CAZIGV010000013.1, read as the reverse complement.
CACGTCGAACTTCATGCGCGCATCATCAAAGGCGTTGAAGCCGCACTCATACGCCGAATTCTTTTCCGGATCCGGCTTTGAAGGGGCCAGCAGGACCGAGCCCAGGACGAACAGGCCGGAAATGACCGCGCCCAGCACGATGAAAAAGATCACCGGCAGATAATCCAGCGCCAGGCTCTCGACTTCGGACATGCAGGGTACCTCCGGGCACAGGGTCAGCGGCCGCTCGATTAGGACGGTTTTTACGCTTGTGCAACACGAACCGGTGCGCCTGCTGCTGTGCCCGGCATTATAACCGCTCTGCGGCATGTTACACCGGCCGCAGGCTGCGGCCCTAGGTCACGGACGGCGTACTGGAGGAGCGGCCTCAAGAGGGTCATAGATCAGGAAAAGGCGAGCAAATGCAGAGCAGTTCGGGACAGATTGAACGCATCGTAATTCTCGGCGGCGGATCGGCCGGCTGGATGGCGGCGGCGGCTCTCGCGAAGGCGACCGAAGGGGCTTGCACGATCACTCTGGTCGAATCAGAGGAAATCGGCACGATCGGCGTGGGTGAGGCGACGATTCCGCCGGTGAAAATATTCAATGCCCGTCTGGGGATAGATGAGCAGACCTTCCTCAGGGAAACCAGCGGCACGTTCAAACTCGGGATCGAGTTCGTCAACTGGACCCGGCAGGGCCACGCCTACTTTCATCCTTTTGGCCAGTATGGGGCCGAGTTCGATGAACTGCCTTTCTACCAGCACTGGATCCGGGAACACCTGAACGGCAGGGTTGCGTCACTCGATGATTATTCCATGGCCTGGGCCATGTCAGCCGCTAACCGGTTCAGCCACCCCGAGCGGAACAAGCGCCTCATTCAGTCAACCTTTGACTATGCTTACCATTTTGATGCCGGCCTCTATGCCGGCTACCTTCGCAGGTATTCGCAGGCGCGCGGCGTCCTGCGGATTGAGGGCCGGGTCACACACGCCTCGCAGGACCCTGATTCGGGCTTTATCCGCAGTGTGACACTTGCGGACGGGCGCGAACTGCCAGGGGATCTTTTCATAGACTGTACGGGCTTCTCCGGCCTGCTGATCGAAAAAACCTTGTCGACCGGATATGAGGACTGGTCCCGATGGCTGCCCTGCAACCGTGCCGTGGCCGCGCCATGCAATTCGGATCAACCCCTGTTTCCCTTTACGAAATCGACCGCCAAGCGAGCAGGTTGGCAGTGGCGCATCCCCCTGCAGCACCGGGTCGGCAACGGATATGTCTTTTGTGACGGCTTCATCTCGACGCAGGAGGCAGAACAGGAATTGCTGGCGTCCATGGACAGCGCCCCCCTCGCCGCGCCGCGCCACATCCGCTTCGTCACCGGCCGCCGGAAGAGATTCTGGAACAAGAACTGCGTCGCGATCGGGCTGTCGGCCGGGTTCATGGAACCGCTGGAGTCCACAAGCCTCCATCTGATCCAGTATGGCATCATGAGGCTTCTGGCCCTTTTCCCGGACAGGCAAATGTCTCCCCTGCTGGCCGAGGAATACAATGCCCTTACCTCAGCCGAGTATGAGCGTATTCGTGACTTCCTGGTCCTTCACTACAAGGCCACCGAACGCAGGGATGATGACTTCTGGCGCCACTGCGCGGACATGGAGATACCAGACCGGCTAAAGTACAAGATCGAGCACTTCCGCTCACATGGCCTGGTCGTTTCAGACGAACGCGAACTGTTCACCAATCCGAGCTGGATCGCTGTGCTTATCGGCCAGAACGTGATTCCCACCCGGGCCCCTGCCCTGTCCGGGCTCAAGCAGAGCGACATCGTCCCGGAGCGGATGAGGCAGATCCGGGCAGCTATGGAAGAAGCGGTCGCCGCAATGCCTGACCATCGCAGCTTTATCGACGCCTACTGCAAGTCCGCCTTGCAGTGAGCCTCGATGAACTCGGCATGCCCGGTCAACGCACCCTCTGCGCGCGCGATGATGCGCTGTACATCCGCCAGGAACGCCGACAACTGCTCCGTTGACAGACGGTCTGCCATGGCATGATAACCTCTCGGAGACAGGCCCTGACCGATCATCACCTGCACCCAGCTCGACTCCCTGAACAGATCCTCCGGATCCTTGTGGAGCAGCCCGTTTTCTTCGAACAACCGCACCTTGGCAGCCAAGCTTTCCGGAATGGCCATGTTGCGACAGTAGTTCCAGAATTCGGAATCATTCCGGTCTGTGCGGTTATAGTGCAATATCAGGAAATCCCGGATCAGCTCGAACTCATGACCGACCCTGCGGTTATACTCGGCAATCGTGGCCGGATCGAAACTGCGAGATGGAAAGAGCTCGATCAACCGGGAAATGTTGGACTGGATCAGATGAATTGACGTCGATTCAAGCGGCTCCAGAAATCCGCTTGCGAGGCCGATGGAAACACAATTCTTGTGCCAGAAGGCCTCACGCCGGCCCGTGGTGAACTTCAGCGGCCGGGGCTCACCGATCATCCGTCCGTCGAGAGCGTCCGTGAGCACCCGTGCGGCTTCATCCTCGGAAATGAAACTGTCGCAGAATACATGCCCGTTGCCGGTCCGGTGCTGAAGCGGGATGCGCCATTGCCATCCGGCAGAATGCGCCGTCGCGCGCGTGTAAGGCAAAAGCGGCCCTGCCCGTTCGCAGGCAACAGCCCAGGCCCGGTTGCAGGGGAGCCACCTGGACCAGTCCTGATATCGGACACCGAGGGCATCACCGATCAGTAATCCACGAAAGCCGGAGCAATCGATGAAGAGGTCTCCGGATATGACAGGCCCCGCCTGCAGTGAGACGCTCTCGATGAACCCGGTATCGGACTTGAGCGTTACCGCCGCGATCTTGCCCTCCACGCGCACAACCCCGCAGGCTTCGGCAAGCTTTCGCAGGTAGCCAGCATACAGTGACGCATCGAAGTGGAAGGCATAGGCAAGTCCCGTCATCGAGGTGTTGCCGACGCGCTCCAGCCTTCCGAACCTGTTAGACCGGGCAACGTGTTGGTGCAGAGAGTAGTCCCAAAGGCTCGCCTCACTTCCTTCGGCGCGCGCGCGCAGCCAGTAGTGATGGAAGTGAAGATTGGCGAGGTTTATTCCCGGATCACCGAACGTGTGCAGGTAGCGATCGCCGACGCGCCCCCAGTTTACGAATTCGATGCCCAGCTTGAACGACGCCTGGGTGGACCGCAGAAAATCATCCTCATCGAGCCCGAGCGTACCATTCAAACGCCGGATCTGGGGAATCGTCGCTTCGCCGACACCGACTGTGCCGATTGCCTCAGATTCAATCAGGGTGATCTGAAGGGTCCGTGGCAGCAGCTTTGACAAAGCGGCCGCCGCAATCCAGCCGGCGGTCCCGCCACCAACGATAACGATTGAACGGATCGGATTGTGACGCATCCGATAATCCTCTTCTCGCCTTTAATCTTCAGTATCCGCTGAACGCCAAAAACAGAAGGCCCGCCCTGTTCGGGGCGGGCCTGCGCATTTCCTCATCCCGAATACGTCAGAACGATTTCGAGATCGTGATGTTATAGGTCGTGCCGTACAGCTCATGCCGGCTGGGGAAGGTGACGTCAGGATTTGCAGTCACATTCTCGGTCACGAACGGTTCGTCGGTCAGATTGAACACTTCAAAATTGACACCGAACCCTTGCAGCGGCCCCTCATCCCACTCGTAGCCGATCTGCAGATCCACCATGGTTTCCTCGAGTGCCTGTGCGCCCGAGAGCGAACCGTCGAAGTTCTGTATCTCAGACAGGAAGTCGGAACGGTGACGCGCACTCAGGCGCGTGCGCCAGCCATGGTTTTCATAATATATGTCGCCGGACCAAACGGTATCGGAATAACCTGGAATGGCGATCTCATTGCCAGCCGGATTCTTCAGTCCGTTATCGGCATAGGTATAGCTCGCCGTGAAACCAAATCCTTCGAGAACCTCAGGTAACACCTCGTCAAGGCTCACGCGCAATGTCGCTTCAAGCCCTGTTATGGATCCGTCAGCGAAGTTTTCCGGACCGCTGAACAGCACATCGGCGACCTGCGGATTCGCAGCAAGGAAGGCGCCGAGACCGCCCGCCTCGATCGATTGAGTCCCATCGAGTATGAGCGAGCGATCGATCACCCAGTCGGAAAGCTCCTTGTGGAACACGGCAACCGAGAAGGCCGTTGCAGAGCCAAAATAACGCTCGAAGGCGAGGTCATAGGATGTGGACTGATACGGCTGAAGGAACGGGTTGCCACCGGACTGTGAGAAGCAGGTCAAACCGGCTTGCGGGTTCACAGCGACCACGACGTCAGGCAGCTGATCGGCGTTCGTGTCGATACAGGACAAGGGGTTCGAGCCAAGGCCCTGATTGGCGGCAAGCTGATCCAGCCGCGGGCGCGTCAGCGTCTTTGCTGCCGCAACCCTGACGAACGTATCCGGGCTCACCTCGAAGCTGAGGTTCGCACTCGGCAAGACGTTGGAATAATCGTCCTCGACGGTCTGCTCGAACCGATTATTGGCAAAGTTCAGTGTGCCGCTCGATGACTGCTCTGTCTGAACGTACTGGACGCCAATGTTTCCGCGGACCGGCACACCGGAAAACTCACCGTCGATGTTTGCCATCGCATACCAGGTCCGCAGTTCCTCTTCGACCGACCACTGGGTATCATTGGCATCATCGAGCCTGTACGTGCCGTCGGTCAGGAACCGCGCCGGATCGTAGGCGATCATGTCGAAGCCGAGTGAACCGGAGCTGGTGGCGCCCACGATCGTGCTTGCCGGGATCGCCAGCTCACCGCCGACAAACCCCGGACCGGCGCGAAGGAAGGCTTCGTTGGAATCGAAGGTCTTTTCCCGATTGGTCAGGATCACACCGCCAACCAGCCCTGAAATGAAGGGAAGGTCGGTTGAATACTCCGCTTCGAGACGGATCTGGTTGAGTTCATCCTCGATCTTCGGCTGCTTGATGAAGCCAACCTGGCCCCAGCCGCCCGGATCTGTGAGAACAACCACCGACGGATCGGTATAGTCGAGGAGCGTATTGATGCGATATGCGCCGTCATCCGGGAACAGGAACGTCATGGTGTCGAACGCACCCGTACCGCCGAAGCCCGTACCCGCATAGGATTCATAGTCGATATCATTGCGGTCGAGCGTCGATATCGACAGGTCACCGGTCAGTTTCAGCCGATCCGTGACCTGGTAGGAGGAATTGATGCCTGCCGCCCAGATCTCTGCTGTATTGCCTTCGGTGTCGGTGCGAAGGATCGGGTTGACCGGGCGATAGGTCGCGCTGTCGGCGAAACCGGAGGTTCCGGTGATACTGATCAGCGCCGGACTGGAATTGGCCCAGGAGGCAATCGGCGTCTCGACACCCCGGAAAATGCCCGAATCCTCGGTATCCGAGTAGAAGGCATCGATCGTCGTCTGCCAGCGTTCCGTAGGTTCAAACTGCAGGCTTCCTGCCACAGACGTCCGCTGGAACTCGCGCGAAACGACGCCTGAGCGCGGATTGTCCGTGGGATAGACAAGGCCCGTCGCCGGGTTGACCCGCGTCTGACCGGAGTTCGTCTTCAGTTCGCGTGAGTAGAACTGCGTCGGGTTCGACTGGACTGTTGCAGCCAGCGACCAGCCGATCGTGCCGGCATCATTCTGGTCAATATAGGATCCGAATATGCGATACCCGTCATCATTGAAGTCGGGGTTCAGCTGGCCATTGTCATTCTGGGAATACTTGGCCGAAAGATTGAGACGGACATCGTCATAGTCGAGCGGACGGATGGTGCGCAGGTCGACCGCGCCGGCGATACCGGTCGCAGCCAGTCGCGCATCCGGGGTCTTGTAGACAACACCCTGGGCAACCAGTTCTGACGGGAACTGGTCGAACTCGACGCCGCGGTTATTGCCGGCGGACACCACTTCACGTCCGTTGAGCAAGGCGAGCGAAAAATCAGGACCCAGGCCCCGGATGGAAACCTGCTGGGACCGGCCGCGCACCCGCTGGGCCGTGACGCCGGGGAGGCGGGCGAGCGAGTCAGCGATCGAAAGGTCGGGAAGCTTGCCGATGTCTTCCGACGAGATGACCTCGACGATGGACGTCTCGTTCTTTTTTGTCAGCAGCGAGTTCTCAATGGACGACCGGATACCCGTGATCACCACCTTATCAAGCGTCCGGCTGTCTTCCGCCTCAGGCGCCTCAGGCTGTTCTGCAGCAACCGGCGCGGCCGGGTCGTCCGTTTGCGCCCAGGCAGCCCCCGACATGAGCAGAACAAGACCTGTTGCAGCACTCATCATGAGGCGTGCGCGGTTCATTTTCAGATTGACGTCCATGTAATCCTCCCAGAGCCCGTCCGTTTACCGAAACAGTGCTTTGGAAATTTATCGCAACAAAATGCAAACCTTGCAAGCCGCCGTCGGGAATATCCCCCCGATTGTTGCGGACGCGCCACAGACCCGGAGCGGTTACTCCGTATTTCCTTGTATATGTGGAGGTATATGGATCTGCGCGCTGCCGGCCACTTATCGTTCCTCAGCTATTTTTTTTGCATATTTTGCATTACGGAATTTGCAAGGTGCCAGATCGACCGCCGGGGCCGGTTCACACGTGGCGGGCTTCAGTTACGGGCTTGCACGAAGTGCGCGGCGGCTCCGACCAGCGGTGCGACAGGCTCGTGCAGCAGTCTTACCGGACACCGGCTCAGGAAATCACTCATCGGCCCACGCGCGACGAACCGCTCGCGCGCCGCAGGCGTCCTGAGGAAGTCTGATATCCGCTCTGAGACGCCGCCAGCCAGCACCACACCGCCAAGCGCGCCATTAATCAGCGCCAGATCACCCACAAAACCCATCACGGCAAGCGCGCGAAGCTCGATCAGCGACCGGAACATCCCGTCACCCGCATCAGACCTCACCCGCATTTCTGCAGGCGAGACGGGTTCGTAGCTGCGGCCGAACAATTCACAGAAGGCACGGTGCACGGCGACAAGCCCGCTGCCCGAGGCAATCAGCTCGTTCGAAACATATCCGTGGTCGCGCTTCAACACGCGTGACACATCATGCTCGAGGTCCGTTCGCGGCGAATAGGCGGTGTGGCCACCCTCGCCGGAAATTACCCTCCAGCCCTCGCCGGAAGGAACCAGCGTCGAGACGCCCAATCCCGTTCCGGGACCAGCGACGATCGTGGGCGCTCCCGCAACAACATCGCCTTCAAAAAGGCTCTCAAAGGCGTCCTGATCCAGTTCAGGCACCGACCGCGCCATCGCCAGGAAGTCATTGATGACCATTACGTCCGCAATGCCAAACCGGGCAGCAATCGTTTCACCGGAGATCAGCCAGTCACGATTGGTAAGCCGCCCAACCCCATCCTTGACCGGCCCGGCCATGGCGAAGCAGGCAAGCGCCGGCCTGACGCCGGACTGATCCAGGTAACGCTGGAGGGCCTCCTCGAAGGTCGGGAAATCCTTGCCCTGGAGCACCTCGAAGCGCTCCATCCTGAACGCGCCGCCCCGTCGAACGGCCCAGGCGAAACGAACGTTCGTTCCGCCCACATCTCCCACCAGCACCGGCCCGTCCATCATCAGGCCCGCAAACCCGGAAAGGTAAAGGGACTCGCACCAGACGAAGCCGCGCCCACCGACTGACGCAGCAGATCAAACATCTCCCGTCCAAGTCCGGCCGGCGAACGGTTTGGCCTGAATTCTGCCACCTGCCTCGCATGAAATTCAGCCTCTTCGACCCTGATTTCCAGCAGCCCCCGTTCCGCATCCAGCCGGATGACGTCGCCATCGCGCAGCTTGGCAATGTTGCCGCCCCTCGCAGCCTCGGGGCAGATATGGATCGCTGCCGGTATCTTGCCGCTTGCCCCGGACATGCGCCCGTCAGTCACAAGGGCCACCTTATGACCGCGGTCCTGCAACACTCCCAGGATCGGGCTCAGCCCGTGCAGTTCCGGCATGCCATTGGCAGCAGGCCCCTGGAACCGGACCACGGCGACAAAGTCGCGGTCCAGTTTCCCCGCCTCGAACGCCTCCTTCAGCCCTTCCTGCGACTCGAAAACCATTGCCGGTGCCTCGACCAGCCTGTGAGAAGCCTTGACAGCCGAAACCTTGCAGACCCCTTCCCCGAGCAGACCCTGCATCAGGCGTAATCCACCATCGGAAGAAAACGGGCTGTCAGCAGACCGGAGTACGTCGGTGTCCGCACTCCTGTGCGGCGCCGGCCGCCAGGTCAGCCGGCCATCCTCGAGGACGGGCTCCTGCGCATAGACAGTCAATGGCCCGGCGATACCTGCCGCATCACCGTGCATCAGACCCGCCCTGATCAGCTCCGCGATCAGGAAGCCCATGCCGCCAGCGGCGTGGAAGTGGTTCACATCCGCCGGACCATTCGGATAGACGCGCGCGAGCAAGGGGGTAACCTTGGACAGGTCGGCGAAATCCTGGAGCGTCACCTCCCAACCGGCCGCCGCAGCCATGGCGGGAATGTGTATCGCATGGTTGGTCGAGCCCCCCGTCGCCATCAGACCGACAATACCGTTGACTACGCTGCGAGCATCGCAAAGCTCTCCGAGCGGACGGTAGTCGCTTCCCTGCGCCGTCAGGCTTGCTGCCTTCTGCGCGGCCGCGCGCGTGAGCGCGGTTCTCAGCGGGGTGCCCGGATTAGGGAAGGCCGCCCCAGGCAGATGAAACCCCATGACTTCCATGAGCATCTGATTTGAATTGGCGGTACCATAAAACGTGCAGGTGCCCTGCCCGTGATAGCTTGCAGCCTCCGCTTTGAGCAAAGCCTCGCGCCCGACCTTTCCTTCGGCGAAAAGCTGCCGGATGCGGACTTTCTCCGGGTTGGGCAGGCCCGACGGCATCGGCCCGGCGGGAACAAATATCGAGGGAAGCCAACCGAACCTGAGCGCCGCAATCACAAGCCCCGGGATGATCTTGTCGCAAACACCAAGATGCAGCGCAGCATCGAAAGAGTCATGGGACAGGCCGACAGCCGATGCCATGGCAATCACGTCGCGTGAGAACAGAGACAGCTCCATCCCTTCCTGACCTTGAGTGATCCCATCGCACATAGCCGGCACCCCGCCCGCAACCTGTGCCACAGCGTGAACTTCGCGCGCCGCCTCACGCAAGAGTTTCGGATAGTCCTCAAACGGCGCATGCGCCGACAGCATGTCGTTGTAAGCGGTGATGATGCCGATCACCGGCCAGCCGGCACCGAGGATCTGCGCCTTTTCGATCACCGAACAGCCGGCCGACGCATGGGCCAGATTGCCGTCTGTCAGGCGAGAACGCGCAAAGCCCGTCGGCCTGCGAGACCGGATCAGCTCGAGGTAAGCGCTGCGCGCATCCGCCGAACGCGCCTCAATCCGGGCAGTTACTTCTTCAACGACAGGGTTTAGCTTGATGGTCATCTATTCTGCCCACATGATCAGCAACCGGTCACCAAGGCCGTCGATTGCAAAACGAACCGGAAAAGCATGCGCATCTGACGCCATCGCGGTCTCCAGCACTGCCAGCTTTTCGCGGCCGAAAATCAACAGAACAGCACGTCTGGCACGGACAACAGCCGCGCCGGTCAAGGTCAGCCGATGCGGCACCGGCGCCCCGGCTGCCTGCGCCATCATCACACACTGACCATTATCGCTCGTCAGGGCCTTATCGAGCCCGGGCATTCGCGGAAACCAGCTGGCCGTATGCCCGTCCGTCCCCATGCCCAGCAGAACAAAAGACGGCGACACACAATGGGGACGGTAGGCCAGATCGCGCTCCGCCGCTGCCAGTCCGGCATCGACGCCAGGCGTCCACATCGGCAAGAGGCCAGCTGCTCCGGCAAACGATTTCAGGAGATGGCTCCGAACGAGGCGCTCATTGGAGTCCGCATGGTCCGGTGGAACCCAGCGCTCATCGACCAGCCCGGCCGTAACCTTCGACCAGTCGAGCGGCTCGCCGCTCAAGATCTCAAAGGTTTGCCTGGGCGTTGATCCACCCGACACAAACAGGCTTGCCCGCCCCTGTTGGGCAATATCGGCCGCAAGCGCCTGTGCGGCGAACGCCGACACCGCTTTCGACGCGGCTTCCCGCGTGGCGTAAGTCATCAACCGCGGTTCCATGACGCCTAGCTTTCCCTCCACCAGTTGCGTCCGTCGCGGTCCATCATCATAGCAGCCGAAAGCGGGCCGTCCGTACCCGCCGGGTATGGCTCAGGCAGATAACCGCTGACGTCCCAGGCTTCAATCAGGCCATCCACCCAGCGCCAGGCCGCCTCGACCTCATCGCGCCGCATGAACAAGGACAGGTTTCCGCGTACAACATCCATCAGCAAGCGCTCATAGGCGTCCGGATAGCGCAGCATGAAGCTCTCGGCATAAGAGAGGTTCAGAGGCAGCGACTTGACGCGCAGCCCTCCGGGACCAGGCTCCTTGATCTGTACGAACAGGCGCACCGCCTCATCCGGCTGCAGACGGATAACGAGACGGTTCACGTTCTCAACCGACTGGTCGAAAATGTTGTGCGGCGCCGCCTTGAACTGGATCACGATATCAGAATGCCGCCCTGACATCCGTTTGCCGGTGCGCAGGTAGAACGGCACGCCAGCCCAGCGCCAGTTCTTCACTTCCGCTTTGGCAGCGACAAATGTCTCGGTCCGGCTTCCGGTCGCCGAGGAGAGCTCTTCCAGATAACCCTTGGCTGGCTTACCATCGAACAGGCCCGCAATATATTGTCCGCGTACGGTCTGCTTGCGCACCTGGTCCGGCAAAATCGGGCTCAGTGCGTTGAGCACTTTGATCTTCTCGGTGCGGATATCGTCATCGCCGAGGTTGTTGGGGGGCTCCATTGCAGTCAGGCAAAGCAGCTGCAGGAGATGGTTCTGCACCATATCCCGAAGTGCGCCCGAGCGGTCATAGTAATCGGCCCTGCCCTCAAGCCCGAGATTTTCCGCAACCGTAATCTGCACGTGGTCGATATAATTGTGCGACCAGAGCGGCTCGAACAGCATGTTGGCAAATCGCAGCACCATCAGGTTCTGTACGGTTTCCTTGCCGAGATAGTGGTCGATACGAAAGACCTGCCGCTCCGTGAATACCTGCCCGACACCGTCATTGATCGCCCGGGCGGATTCAAGATCCGTCCCGATCGGCTTCTCGAGCACGACCCTTGCCGGTTCACCCGACAGTCCGGCGGCGCCTATTGCGCGGCAGATTTCGACATAAAGGTGAGGCGAGGTCGCCAGATAGAACACACGTGGCCTGACATCGTCGAGCTTCAACAGGGCGCGCAGCCCGTCCCAATCGGCCTTCGGGTCCGTCGCGTCGATGGTAACATAATGGACGATCTTCTCGAACTTCTGCCATTCGTCCGCATTCCAGCTTGTGCCGGACGCCGCCTCGCAGGCATCCCGGGCCAGCTTGCGATACGCAGCTGTCGTCACTTCAGAACGTGCCGTTGCGATCACCGCGCTGGTCGGGGGAATCTGGCCGTCCAGCCAGCGGTGGAAGAGCGCCGGCAGCAGCTTACGCCGCGACAGGTCACCCGTGCCCCCGAAAATCACGATATCGAAGGGATCGACGGGAACGAACTTGGCCATACTACACCCCTTGATATCCTTCAGCCTGGCAGGCTGCCTGCCGCTGCAGGAAAAAGCACGGCGTCACCGCCAGATTGTCGTAACTTTGCTCTCTGACGGCGCCCGACGATCCGAAATATACCTTTTTATTCAGAGAATTAACCGCCAGCGGTGCTACGTTCATCATCGGATGATTTAGATTTTGCAAATCTTTACACCAGCGATAGTATAGAGCATGAAGCCTTCCAATAGGTGAATGACAACGTTGTTGCAAGCTTTCAGGAGTTCGCTCGGAATGTCTACCCGGACAAGGCTCGAAGACCTGGCCGCGATTGCGGGCGTCTCGATTGCGACCGTGTCTCGTGCGCTTAATGACAGCCCTGCTGTCAACGACGAGACCAAGCGCCGCGTCTGGAAGATCGCCCGCGAACAGAACTACCATTTCCGCCCTTCCATGCCGGCGCTTCTTTCGGGCGCGTCGTCCACAATTGCCGTGGTCATCCCCACACCGCAAGCGCGCCAGACACAGGTATCGGACCCCTTTTTCCAGGAATTGATCGGCGGCATCGCCGAGGCTGCGCGCGCCTCCAGTTGCGATATCCTGATTTCGCACCTTGCGCCCAAAAGCCAGGATGATCTGGCCAGCCTGATGGCAGCCAACCGCGCCGACGGCGTCATCTTTCTGGGCCAGAGCATGCTGCACGACCGGTTCAACAAGCTGGCCGAAACAGAAAGCCGCTTCATTGTCTGGGGCGCTGAACTTGCCGGTCAGAAGTATTGTTCGGTCGGGTCCGACAACCTGCGTGGCGGCATGCGTGCCACGTCGCATCTGCTCAACCTGGGCCGCCGCCGCATTGCTTTTCTGGGTGACACAGCCGCCCCTGAGGTCCAGCAGCGCTATGAAGGCTATGTCGAAGCGCATCGCCGCATCGGCTTACCAGTGGATCCGGCGCTCGTCGTGCCGGCACAGTTCGAGATCAGCTATGCTGAGTCCGCCGTCGACGGCCTTCTCGGGCGCTGCCTCAATATCGACGGCATCTTCGCGGCGGGAGACCTGATCGCGCTGGGCGCCATCCGCAGCCTGCTGAAGGCTGATCGCAAGGTACCGGAGGAAGTTGCCGTCATCGGCTATGACAACATCCAGCTGTCAGCCTACACCCACCCGTCACTGACGACCATTTCCCAGGACATGGGAAAGGCAGGCCGCCTTATGGTGTCGAAGCTTCTCTCCGCCACGGAGAGTTCGCCCATGCGTTCGGAACGCCTGCCGACGGAACTCATCGTGAGGGAATCCTGCGGACTTGCCTGATCCGGTATCAGCCGCAGCTGCGACCGATCCAGACGGCCAGCCCCGGCAGCACGGCAGGTGTCTGGCTGGAAACGCCCGATGCAATCAGGCCATCATAACCGGACACCAGGTCCGATGGGACCGCCGCTTCTGCCGTGCCAAGATTGAACAGGCAGAGGACCCTGTTTGCGTTGTATTCGCGCCGGAACGCGAGCAGCGAACCGGGCAGATCGCGAAAGGCAACATCGCCGAGCCGGAGCGCCTCGGACTGCTCCCGCACGGTCAGGATCCTGCGCGTGAAATTGAGCACTGAGTCCGGTTGCCCCTCCTGATGCGCGGCAGACAGCTCAGCATGTCCCTGCCCGACAGGGAGCCAGGGCTTGCTCTCGGAAAAGCCCGCAAATGTATTGCTGTTCGACCAGGGCATCGGCGTGCGTGCGCCATCCCGCCCGAGCGTCCTCGGCCAGTTCGCAATCGCTTCAGGGTCCTGCAGGTCCTCGAATGCAACATCCGCCTGCGGAAGGCCCAGCTCCTCGCCCTGATAGAGGATCGGATTACCCCGCAGGCAGAGCAGTAAGGCATTTGTCAGCTTGGCGAAGGCCGCGCGATCGGCGCCTGGCGGGCACCAGCGGCTGATGCAGCGCGGCGCGTCATGGTTCGAGAAGGCCCAGGACGGCCACCCCTCACTGGGCGGTCCGGACCACGTCATCTGCGACGCCTTAACGCGTTCCGGCGTCAGCTCCTGCGAATAGAGGAAGTCGAAGCTATAGGCGGAATTCAGCCGCTCGTCCCCGGCCGTAAATGCGCGCATTTCCCCGAGCGGATCTGGCCCGCCGATCTCGGCTACTGTGAAGATCGCGCCATACTGGTTGGTTAAATGCCGGATGCGCTCCAGAAAGCGCACAATGTCAGGATGCGACTGGTTATAGATGTGATGCTGGAAGTCGAAGGGCCGCGTAATCGTCCGCCCCTCTGTCGGCCAGGGCGGATTGTCCCGGAATTCCGGATCGAACATTGAAAAGTTGATGGCGTCCAGCCGGAAGCCATCGACGCCGCGCTGCAGCCAGAACCGGGCAGCCGAAAGCAGCGCATCCTGAACCTCAGGATTGTGGACGTTGAGCTGGGGCTGGCTCGACAGGAAATTGTGCATATAGTACTGCTGACGCCGCGCGTCCCATGTCCAGGCTGCGCCGCCGAAGACAGACTGCCAGTTGTTGGGCGGCGATCCGTCTGGTTTTGCGTCTTTCCAGACAAACCAGTCCGAATAGGGATTATTGCGCGACTGGCGACTGGCCTCGAACCAGGCATGCTCATCCGATGTGTGTGAAAAGACCTGATCGATAATGACTTTCAGACCAAGACTGTGCGCCCTGCTGAGGAGGGCATCAAAGTCATTGAGGGTGCCGAAAATCGGATCAACGTCGCAATAATCGGAAACATCATATCCGAAATCTCGCATGGGCGAGCGGAAGAAGGGCGAAATCCAGATCGCCGAGACACCCAGACCGGCCACATAGTCCAGCTTGCTGGTAATACCCGGAAGATCGCCGATTCCGTCGCCATTGGTGTCGAGGAACGACCTGGGATAGATCTGATACACCACTGCCCCGCGCCACCACGGCGCATCGCTGGCAGGCCGGTTCCGCGACTCCAGGCGGACAGGATCATTCTTCATGTCGTTCAATTCTTCCAGTTCTGGGAGCTGCAAACCAGGTAGCTCAATGGAGCAAGTTCCACTTCAATAACACCCGTTGCCGACACAGTGGCCGGACAATTGCCAGCCAATGACTGGAATCCGGTCGAGCGGGCATCGACCGGGACCCCCAGCAGGCGGGTCTCGTTGCGGAAATTGAAAATCACCGCGACCTCATGATCGTCTTCGATGACGCGGGAAAAGGCGTACACGCCGCCCTTCTCTTCGGCGAGCCGTTCAATCTGCACCCCGCGTCGCAGCGCCTGCGAGCCCGTGCGTACCCGCGCCATTTCCCGAATCGCCAGGAACAGGGGATGTGCGGTGTCGAAATTGGACTGGGCCGTTGTGGCATCCGTCCCGAGCAGGTCATTGTCGTTGTAAACGGCCACCCGGCTCGGCATCATGTTCTCGCGCGCCAGCTGGTCATTGCCGTCAGACACAAAGCCCTGCTCGTCGCCGTAGTAGAGCGTCGGCACGCCGCGCGCGAAGAACATCAGGGCATGTGCCTGCTCGACCCGCTTCAGCATTTCCGCCTCCGGCATTTCGGGATGCGCAAGCCGCAACACCCCTGCAAACCGGCCCATGTCATGATTGCCGATAAAGGTCGGCGACACATAAGCCGCACCGTTCTTGTACAAGGCGTCCATCGCAAAGAACCGCGTCAGGACATCGCTGTTCTCGCCATCAATGATGACCCGCCTTGCCACGCCCTGGAATCCGAAGTCGAGCATCGCCGGAAAGGCGTCAACATGCGTATAACGCGCAACCCAGGCCGGATCATTCTCGTGATAGGCCTCCCCGAAAATCGTGAAATTCTCGATCCCGTGCCTGCGAGCATGCGCGATCATCGCCGGGTTAAAGGCCCGCCAGAATTCACCGTTCACATGCTTGGCCGTATCGATGCGGAACCCGTCGATCCGGTACTTCGTGATCCAGTCCTGATAAATGTCTATGAAGCCCGCGACCACTTCGGGATGCTCCGTCATCAAATCGTCAAGGCCTGCGAAGTCGCCATAGGTAGAGCTCTCTCCGGCGAAGCTCGTATTGCCCCGGTTGTGGTAGAAGCGCAGTTCGTTGAGCCAGGCCGGTGTCTTCACTGCTTCTTCGCCTTCCGGAACAAACGGCGTATAGGCAAAGTTGTGATCCGTCAGCCGGTCGAAGTTTTCAGCCGTCTGGAACGGAGGGAAGTGCCCCATGAAACCCGGATTGATCGCTTCGCCCAGACGGTTGCCCCTGGTTGTGTAGGGATACTCTCCAAGCGCACGGTAGCTGCATCCGTCGTCGACCCGCTCTCCCGTCCAGTCTGGATCGGCACACTCCCGGTACTGGATCACGTCTGCCGTGTGATTTGTGATGATGTCGAGGTAAAGCTTCATGCCGCGCGCATGCACGGCCTCAACAAACGCCGCCATGTCCGCCTCGGAGCCGAGATGGCGGTCAACAGAGGTGAAGTCGGTGATCCAGTAGCCATGATAGCCGGCCGACTCCAGGCCGGGCGGGCCTTGCACCGCCTTGTTCTGATAGATGGGCCCAAGCCAGATAGCCGTCGCGCCGAGCTCCTGGATATAACCCAGGCGCTGCGTCAAGCCGGCCAGATCGCCGCCATGATAGAACCCCCTGGCCTCCGGATCGAACCCGTGATCGAGCGGTCCGCCCTCGATGCCGCCGGTATCGTTGGACGGATCGCCATTCTCAAACCGGTCAGGCAAAACAAAATAGATGATCTCGTCCTGCGGTAACCGGTTTACGTAGGACGGCGCCTGAACGGCCGGCCCGCCCAGGGCGGGTTCGACACGCGCCGCCGCGGCACTGGCGCAACCCGCCAGCACTGCAAAGAGAACGGCGCCAGAAGCCAGCGCGCCCGTCCTGATCTGTCTGCCTTCCCGCATGTCGCGCGCCCTCCTTATCGTTATGCGGGTGAATATGTCCCACAACACACGCGGAAAGCAACCGCCGCATCTGAGTTTTTCATTACTTTGCAAGCCGTCCGGGTCCGCAGCCTCAGGCATAAGAATACGGTTTAAGCGCTGTTTTAATTATTTATTATGGGATCTTTAGCCGGCTGAACATCACCGCCGCATCCTGAAAAGCCGCACCACCGCTGCCGACAAACTCAAAACTTGCATTTTTGTGCAGCCTGGGAAACAGTACCGGCAGATGGCTTAAGCCAGCGCCGCCAATCGGCAAGCCCGGAGGAACCCGATGAAGCACTTTATGGCTGCCGCCTGCCTGGCGCTTGCCCTGACCGCCTGTGTCGCCGCCCCTGCAGGCGGCGCCCCGCAGCCGTCCGTTGCACCCGCCCAGGCGCCCGCCTCCATCGGCCCACAATCGTTACGTTCGCCGGATGGCACGCTGGTGCTCAGCCTTGATGACACATCCCAGGAGACCCGCTGGTCGCTGACCCTTGACGGCGCTCCGGTCATGCTTCCAGCCCGCCTCGGTATGCGGTTCCTCGAGATCCCGGGCTTTGATCGGGGCATGAAGATCGTCGCTGCCGAAACGCGCTCGGCAGACCTGGCATGGGAGCAGCCCTGGGGCGAGCAGCGCCTGATGCGTGAACACTATAACGAGATGCTGGTCACGCTTGCCGATGGCGCCTCGCCTGACCGCGCCTTCAAGGTCCGCTTCCGCATCTTCGATGATGGCGTAGGTTTCCGCTATGAATTCCCCCAGCTCACGCCTGACGGCAGGATTTCCATCATAGATGAACTCACCGAATACAAGGTCAACGAGAAGTCGAAGGCCTGGTGGATCTGGGCCGGCAACTACCACCGCTACGAATTCCTGAACAAGACCACCCTGCTCACCGAAGTCGACCGCGCCCACACACCGTTCACCCTCCAGACACCGGAGGGCGTCTACGTCACCGTCCATGAAGCCGCCCTTGTCGACTATGCCAGCACCTGGCTCGACCAGCAGCGTCCTGGCGTTCTCAAGACGTCGCTTGTTGCGTGGTCCGATGGTATCCGCGTTAAGAAGAATGGCGCCTTCTCGACCCCCTGGCGCACGATCCAGGTGGGCCGGAAGGCTACCGATCTGCTCAATTCGGATATGATCCTCAATCTCAACGAGCCCAATAAACTTGGAGATGTCTCGTGGGTTGAGCCCGGCCGCTATATCGGCATCTGGTGGTGCATGCATCTCAACCGGTGCACCTGGGGATCGGGCGAGAAGCACGGCGCGACGACAGAACGTGCGAAGCAGTATATCGACTTCGCTGCCGAACACGGCTTCTCCGGCGTCCTTATAGAAGGCTGGAACACGGGCTGGGACGGCGACTGGTTTACCAATGGCGAGGTCTTTGACTTCACCAAGGCCTATCCGGATTTCGACCTGGAGGCAGTCGCTGCCTACGCCCTCGACAGGGGCGTGCGCCTTGTCGGCCACCACGAGACGTCCGGCGCGGTCTCAAACTACGAGAAGCAAATCGACGCCGCCTTCGATCTTTACGAGCGCCTGGGCGTGCGTCAGGTGAAGACCGGATACGTCGCCGATGGCGGCAACATCCAGCGCGTAGATGAGAACGGCATCCGCCGCTTCGAATGGCATGACAGTCAGTTCATGGCCCGGCATCATCTGAAAGTGGTTGAAGAGGCCGCCGAGCGGAAGATTTCCATCAACCCGCACGAGCCGATCAAGGACACTGGCCTGCGCCGTACCTATCCCAACTGGATCAGCCGCGAAGGCGCGCGCGGTATGGAATACAATGCCTGGGGCTATCCCGATATCAGTCCGCCGGAGCACGAAACGCTCCTGCCCTGGACGCGTATGATGGCCGGCCCGATGGATTTCACCCCGGGTATCTTTGATCTTGCCTGGGACGGACTTGACGCAGACAACCGCGTCCGCACCACCCTCACCAAGCAGCTGGCGCTCTATGTCACGATCTATAGCCCGATCCAGATGGCTGCAGACATTCCCGAGAACTACCTGAAACATCCGGAAGCGTTCGAGTTCATCAAGCGTGTGCCCACGGACTGGGAACAGTCCCTCGCGATCGCAGGCGAAGTTGGCGATTACGTTGCCTATGCAAGGCAGGAACGTCTGGGCCGTGACTGGTATGTCGGCGCGGTGACTGACGAGGAGGCCCGCAATATCGAACTGCCGCTGGACTTCCTGGAGCCGGGCGTGACCTATACCGCGAAGATCTGGCGCGACGCAGAGACAGCGGACTGGAAGAGCGCTCCCTACGAAATGACTATTGAGACCAGGGACGTTTCATCCGCGGACCGTCTGTCCATCCGCCTGGCGCCGGGCGGCGGAACGGCGATCTGGCTGACGCCGGCAGCGTGAAGATGACGCTGATGCGTACGCTCCTGGCTCTGCTGATGATCGCTGCGCTGGCCGGGTGTGTTGGCGGCCCTTCTCCGGCATCGAGGCGCGTGATGGTGAGCGTCGAAGTTCCGGAGGCAACCGGACCTGTTTTTCTGTCCGGAAATCTTGAGACACTTGGCCCATGGAAGGCCGATGCACTCCTGATGGAGGGCGAAAACCGCCGGCGCGTAGCCATCCTCGACGTGCCCGAAGGGCATGTTTTCGAGTACAAGTTCACCCTGGGAAGCTGGGACCGCGAGGCACTTGGCCCATCCGGCATGGTAATGGCGAACTTCCGCATTGAGCCGGGCAGTGTTGCGGCCAGCCACACCCTGATCGACTTCAAAAAGGACCCGTCAGTATACATCGCCTCGCCAGAGGCCGGTGGGGTACAGGGCAAACTCATCTACTGGCTCGACCAGCCCTCGGAATTCCTGGCCCATCCCCGGCATGTATCAATCTGGCTGCCGCCGGGATATGACGACGGCTCGCAGACGCATTACCGCGTCATCTACATGAGTGACGGTCAGAACCTCTTTGATCCGCGCATCGCCAATACCGGCACGGACTGGGGCGCAGATGAAGCGATGATCTCGCTTGCCGAAAGCGGGATCGAACCTGCGATAATCGTCTCGACCTGGAGCACGTCAAGACGCGGCCATGAATACTCACCCTGGCACGGAGCGCCGGATTATGCGCGCTTCCTGATTGAAGAGCTGATGGTGCGCATCAACCAGTCCTTCCGGACTTTGACCGGGCCTGAGAATACCTTTCACGTCGGCTCGTCGATGGGCGGGCTGCTCTCATTCTATCTCGTGACAAACTTCCCGGATGTGATTGGGGCGTGCGGATGCGTGTCGACACATTTTCCGTTGTCCGAGGAAATGGCGACCCGGTACTTGCCCGGGCTTGAGCCCGAAACGGCGCCGGACGAAACGCCCTACATTCTTCGTGATATCGAAAGCGGCCTGAAACCTCCCGCTGGTGTGCGCTACCGGTTTGACTACGGCGTTCTCGGTCTGGATGCCTCTTACGGCCCGTCTCACCGGGCGGTGGCAGCCTGGCTGGAGGCGAACGGCTTCACGCAAGGACGGCATTTCGTCATGGAGACCCATGCGCAGGGCGATCACAACGAGACGTCCTGGCGCAAGCAGTTGCCCGAAGTCTTTGCGTTTCTTCTCGCCCCAGATGAAGGCTCCCTGCCATGAAACTTTTCAGTACCGCCTTTTTGCTGGCCTTCCTCGCCGCTTGCCAGTCCGCGCCGGCCCAGGCACCGGACCAGGCACCGGCTCAGGCGGTGTCTCCTGTCGTCCCCGATTATGCGCCCCGCCCCTACGTGCAGGTTGCCCATCCGGACTGGGCCCGGGACGCCGTTATCTATCAGATCAACACGCGCCAGTTCACACCGGAGGGTACCTTCGCCGCCGCACAGGAACAGCTTCCCCGCCTGAAGGAACTCGGTGTCGACATTCTCTGGCTGATGCCCATTCACCCGATCGGCGAGGTGAACCGCAAAGGCAGTCTCGGCAGCCCGTACTCGGTTAAAGACTTTCGTGGCGTGAATCCGGAATTCGGAACACTTCAGGATTTCAGGTCCTTCGTCGACGCTGCTCACGATCAGGGCTTTTATGTCATTCTCGATTGGGTAGCCAACCACAGCGCCTGGGACAATCCACTGGTGACCGAGCATCCTGACTGGTACGAACAGGACTGGAAGGGCGACTTTCATCCAACGCCCTGGACCGACTGGGTCGACATCATTGATTTCAACTATGATGCGCCGGGCCTGCGCCAATACATGACCGAAGCTATGCTCTACTGGGTGCGCGATATCGGCATTGACGGCTTTCGCTGCGACGTGGCCGGCTTTGTGCCGCTCGATTTCTGGGAAGAACTCCGGCGTCAGCTTGACGAGGTCAAACCCACCTTCCTGCTCGCCGAGTGGGAACAGCGCGACATGCATGCCCGCGCGTTCAACGCCACCTATGCCTGGACCTGGAAGGATGCGGCCCGCGACATCGCGCAGGGCAGGTCGGATGCAAACCGAATGACCGGATACATGCAGAACCACCTGTCCTCCTGGCCGGACGGCGCCATGCGCATGCTGTACACGGAGAACCACGATCAGAATGCCTGGGAAGGTACCCCGTCCGAGTTCTACGGCGAGGCCCTTCCGGCCTTCATGACGCTTCAGTTCCTGATGGACGGCATTCCCCTGATCCATAATGGTCAGGAAGCTGGTAATGAGCGCAGACTGGCCTTTTTCGAAAAAGACCCGATTGCGTGGCGGCATCATCCGAACAGGGATTTTATCCGGCAGCTGGTCGACCTCAAGAGCCGCAACCCCGCGCTCTGGAACGGACATTGGGGTGGCCGCCTCGTACCCGTCGTCAACTCCGATCCCGCACGGGTCGTCAGCTTTGCCCGCCAGAAGGAGGGTAACGAAGTTATCGCCGTTCTTAATCTGTCACCTGAAGCAACAGAAGTCATGTTGACCGATGGCCCGGTTTCGGGGCTCTGGGAGAACGCCTTCTCCGGAGACGCCTATACGCTCAACTTCACCGACAGCATCGCACTTCCGGCCTGGGGATATCTGGTGCTCAATCGCAACAGCCTGCCGGGAGGGAACTGAGCCAGATGTCCGGACACACCGCGATGCGCAAACCTGAACTGAGCTTCGCTCATATCATCAACATGTCGTTCGGCTTCTTCGGGATCCAGATCGGCTTTGCGCTGCAGAACGGCAATATCAGCCGGATCTTCCAGACCCTCGGCGCCAGTATTGATGATGTACCGCTTCTCTGGATCGCCGGGCCCGTCACCGGCCTTCTGGTTCAGCCCCTGATAGGCTATTTCAGCGATCGCACCTGGGGGCCCCTCGGCCGCCGCCGGCCCTATTTTCTGGTCGGCGCCATCCTGACGACCGCAGCCCTGTTCGTGATGCCGAATGCGCCGGTCCTCTGGGTCGCCGCGATCACGCTCTGGATTCTCGATGCCTCGCTCAACGTGACCATGGAACCCTTCCGGGCCTTCGTCGGCGACATGCTGCCATCCAGGCAGCGGCCGCTCGGTTACTCGATGCAGACTGTGTTCATCGGCCTCGGCGCGGTGCTCGCGAGCCTTGCACCCTTTGTCCTTAACACTCTCGGTGTCTCGAACACTGCGCCTGAGGGACAGATCCCGGACAACGTCAGGTACGCATTCTATATCGGCGGCGCGGCGCTCCTTGCGGCGGTGCTCTGGACGATTTTCCGTACCAGGGAGTATTCGCCTGAGCAGCTGGAGGCCTTCGGGACGGACGAAGACAATATCTTCCAGCCGGAAGGCGGCCTTGTCGAGGAACCGCGCCCCGACAGCTTCTTCTTCATCCGCTGGGGGCTGGGCGCGCTGCTTGCAGGCATCGCCTGGAGCCTGGCGGTTCATCATTTTGATGGCAACCAGCAATTCTATATCCTTGGCGGAGGCCTCGTCTTCCTTGGCCTGCTCTTGCTGATCAACAGCCAGCTGGTCCGGCGCAACTGCGATGCCCAGAACTTCCTTTCAGGCATTCTCGGCGATCTGGCGACGATGCCCTCCGCGATGAAACGGCTCGCGATTGTTCAGTTTTTCTCCTGGGTCGCGATGTTCATCATGTGGATCTACACGACCTCAGCCGTCGCGCTGCAAGGCTGGCAAACCACCGATACCTCGAGCGCGGCGTTCCAGTCGGCCGGGGATTGGGTGGGGGTCATGTTTGCGGTTCAGAACGGCGTCGCCGCGCTTTATGCGCTGGTTATTGCGGCTGTCGCCCGCAAGGTGGGCACGCGGCGTCTGCATGCGATCAACCTTATGATCGGCGCCGCAGGCTTTGTCGGCTACCTCGTGTTTGACACGCCAGAAACATTACTGATCCCGATGGTGGCCCTCGGCATGGCCTGGGGATCAATCCTTGCGCTTCCCTATGCGATCCTGGCCGATGCGCTGCCTGCGCGCAAGATGGGCGTTTACATGGGAATTTTCAATTTTTTCATCGTGTTGCCGCAGCTTCTTGTGGCGGGCACGATGGGGCCGCTGCTGCGCACACTCGAGCCCACACTCGGCGCCGCGGCGGGTGGCATACCCCTGCTCGCCGCACTGTTCGGCGCGACGTCCCTGCTGCTGGCAGCCGCCTCGATGGCAATTGTCCGGGTTGGAAAAGCCTGACGAAAATCAGGTGTCTGGCCTGGCAGGGGCAGAGGGACTCGAACCCACGACCTGCGGTTTTGGAGACCGCCACTCTACCAACTGAGCTATACCCCTTCAGGCCTGAGCGGGGTTTGCCTCATCTGCGGCCAGCCTGCAAGACCAGCTCTGAAAAGTCTTCACCCTCACAAAAAAGGGCCGCCCCATCGGGACGGCCCTGTCTGGTTTCGTGCGCCGCAGTCCGTCCCGGCTTAGAGGACGGGGCTATGGGACGTTTTCTTACTTCTTGATTTCCGACACGACGCCGGCGCCGACGGTACGGCCGCCTTCGCG
>CAZIGV010000012.1:73719-115398 GCA_964538945.1 uncultured Hyphomonas sp. | reverse complement strand
AAAGTAGGTTCCCTTGCGCAGCTTCGGGATGTCGAGATCGATCCGCCCGGCACGGTTCGGCGGGAAATCGCAGTGCGATTTCTATTCCGCCTCACCCCAGACCCGTTCGCGGTAGCCATTCCTGTAAGTCTTGCGATCCGAGAAGCGGGCACCGGGAGCCGCGCCCGTGTGCGCCTCCACTTCCATCTCCATCATGCTGGCTTTTGCGGCCTGACGCCGGCTCATCCCTTCAGAACAAGCAAGTCGAACCTTCAGATATAAATCCACAGTGTAGATCCCCAAGCCCTCCTGCATTCGTCGCAGAAGAGAAACAGGTGGCCGACTTTTACGCCGCCCGAAGCGGGACAATCCCGCCGCTACCGTGGACTATTTTTGCACCGCCGCTCTCATGGCATGAGGGCTCACCCCGGCACTTCCGGGAGGCGGTGTCTTGGTCTTTTATCCGCAACCGGATCAGTCAACGGCTATGACCGGCGCTGCGAGCTGCAGGCACCATACGGCAAAACCACCAAGGGCGATCCAGGGCCCAAAGGCAATCCGGGTTGAGGCACTGATGGGTGCCCTCTTCAGCCAGGACAGCATCAGCGCTGCGATGAGGCCCGATAAGGAGGCGATCAGCAGAACCGGCGGCAGCGCCGCTGCGCCGACCCACACGCCGGTCGCGCCGAGCAGCTTTGCATCTCCGCGCCCCAGTCCGTCGCGCCCCCGCATGTGGCGGTAGCCCGTTTCGACGGCCCAGAGCACTGCAAAGCCAAGCCCCGCCCCGGCCGCATGCATCAGCCAGGCGTCCTGCCGGACGAGGAAAACCATCGAAGCGCCCAGGACCAGGAGAAGCGCGTTCAGGATATCCGGGAGAAGCTGGGTACGCAGGTCAATGTTCGACAGCGCCAGAAGCAGCCATCCGAAGGCGGCCGTAAAGACGCTGAGCTCAGCGGGCGCAAGCCATACCGCCGGCAGCGCTGCAAGGGCGCCGGCGGCTCCGGACAGGAGTTTTGTGCCTGACGTTGACTTGCGGTGATCTGAGGCTGCCTTGGCCGCAAACCGCGCTGCGTAGATATCGATGGCCAGGCCCGCCCCGAGGCCGGCAGCAACCAGAAGCACATCCATCGCAGTCATCTGTCCTCGCGGTCTTCCCGGCAGATTGTCCCAGCCTATGCGATGTCCTTGCGCGCCTGTCATCCCTCGGCCCGGAAACCATTGGTAAACCATGCTGCTTCACATGATGAAGATCCGGGCGCAGGCCTGGTTTCCATCATCCAGGAGGATCTTGCGCGCATGTCTGCCGCTTCCGTTTCGATCGCCCGCATCATCGCCCGGGAACTGAATGTCGAGGAAAAACAGGTCACTGCCGCTGTTGAGCTGATCGGGGAGGGTGCGAGCGTGCCCTTCATCGCCCGCTACCGGAAGGAGCGCACGGGCGGCCTCGACGATACGCAACTGCGCCATCTCGCGGCCCGGCTGACCTATCTGAGCGACCTGCACGCCCGGCGCGACACAGTCCTGAAGTCGATCCGCGAGCAGGCAAAGCTGACCCCGGCGCTCGAAAGACAGATCATGGCTGCCGAAACCAAGGTTGCGCTGGAAGATCTCTACGCCCCGTTTAAACCGAAACGTCGCACCAAAGCCACCCTTGCCCGGGAAGCTGGCCTGGCGCCGCTCGCCGAGCAGCTGCTTGCCAATCCGGCGCTGAGCCCGGCCGGGATCGCCGCGGCCTTCGTCTCTGAAGCCAGAGGTGTGGCCTGCGTTGAAGCGGCGCTGGAAGGGGCGCGCCATATCCTCATCGAGCAGATTTCCGAGGCGCCGGAAGTGGTGGGCGCCGTGCGCGAGAAGATGTGGAAGGAAGGCAGGGTGCGCTCCGGTCTCGTCAAGGGCAAGGCCGAGGACGGCGCAAAGTTTTCTGATTATTTCGATTTCGACCAGCCGATCGAGGAGCTGCCCTCGCACCGTCTGCTGGCCCTGCTGCGCGGCGAGAAGGAGGGTGTGCTCAAGGTCGGCATGGATATTCCGCATCCGGAAGGAAAGCCTCATCCGGCGGTTGCGACCGTCATGCAGAAGGCCGGCATCGCCCGCAAAGGCCGCGCGGCAGATGAATGGCTGGCCGCCACGGCCGCAGCTGCCTGGAAGACGCGGCTCGCTCCGGCCTGCACCCATGACCTTTTTGCCCGCGTCAAGGAGCGGGCCGACAGCGAAGCGATCAGGGTCTTCTCGACCAATGTTAAGGCACTGCTCCTGGCTGCGCCCGCGGGGCCGAAAACCGTCATGGGGATTGATCCGGGCATCCGGACCGGCTGCAAGGTGGCCGTCGTGGATCCGACGGGCAAGCTGCTTGAAACGGCCACGGTTTACCCGCATGAGCCCAAACGTGACTGGGCGGGTGCGCTGATGACGCTGGCCCGGCTGGCGAAGACGCACAAGGTCGAGCTGGTCAGTGTCGGCAATGGCACCGCGAGCCGCGAGACGGACAGGCTCGTCGCCGAACTCTCCGACAAGATGCCTGGTCTCGGTCTCACGCGCGTGATGGTCTCTGAAGCGGGCGCTTCAGTTTACTCAGCATCCGAACTTGCCGCAAAGGAGTTCCCGGATCTCGACGTGTCGATACGCGGCGCCGTCTCTATTGCCCGCCGCCTGCAGGATCCGCTCGCAGAGCTCGTCAAGATTGAGCCGAAGGCGATCGGGGTTGGTCAGTACCAGCACGATGTCGATCAGGCGGCGCTGTCGGCCTCGCTCGATGCGGTCGTTGAAGACTGCGTGAACGCTGTCGGCGTTGATGTAAACACGGCCTCGGTCCCTTTGCTGGCGCGTGTTTCAGGTCTTAATGCAAGCCTGGCCTCCAATATCGTCGCCTTCCGGAATGAGAACGGTCCGTTCAGATCCCGCGCCGCGTTGAAGAAAGTGCCGCGCATGGGGCCGAAGGCTTTCGAACAATCCGCGGGTTTCCTGCGGATCCGGGATGCAAAGAACCCGCTCGATGGCTCAGGCGTGCATCCGGAGGCTTATCAGGTTGTTGAGCGCATTTCGGAGAAAACCGGCCGCGAGCTGAAGAGCCTGGTCGGCGACAAGGCCTTCCTGTCGAGACTGAGGCCCCGCGACTTTGCGGATGCCACATTTGGTGAGCCGACCATTGCAGACATTCTGAAGGAGCTTGAGAAGCCGGGCCGGGATCCGCGTCCGGAGTTCAGGACGGCCCGTTTCAGGGAGGGTGTCGAGACGCTGTCAGACCTGACCCCCGGCATGATGCTCGAGGGCGTTGTCACCAATGTCACGGCGTTCGGCGCCTTCGTCGATATTGGCGTCCATCAGGACGGTCTCGTGCACATATCGGAACTTGCTGACACCTTCGTGAAGGATCCGAACGCGGTGGTCCGCGCCGGTCAGGTCGTGCGCGTACGGGTCAGGGACGTTGACATCGCCCGAAAGCGCATTGCCCTCAGCATGAAATCGCAGGCGGATGGCGAGGGGCGCGTGTCGATCGGCGGCCGGCGCTGATCGACACGCTGTTCCGGCGGCCGATGGAGCGAGCCGCGTTTTTTATCCCTGAGGTGTTTACCTGGCGCCGTCGGAGGCGAGTACTGCCGGGATTGTCCTGAAGATGATCTTCATATCGCCCCAGAAGCTCTGGGTCTGGACATAGTGTTTGTCCAAGGCAACGCGTTCCGGATAGCCGATATTGCTTCGGCCGCTGACCTGCCAGAGGCCGGTAAGACCCGGACGGACGCTGCAGTAATGGGCGAGGTCGTCGCCATACTTGGCGAATTCCGAGAACTGGATCGGGCGCGGGCCCACCACGGACATGTCACCCCGGATGATGTTGATCAGCTGGGGCAGCTCGTCGATCGACGTTGCGCGGATGAATTTTCCGATCTTCGTGATGCGCGGATCATTTGTCAGCTTCTGCGTCAGTTCCCACTCGCGCCTCGCTTCGGGGTCGCTGTCGAGAAGGGCCTGAAGTTTTTCGGCCGCGTTCGGCACCATCGAGCGAAGCTTCAGGCACCGGAAGGCGCGGCCGTTCAGGCCGTAGCGCGTCTGGGCGTAGATCGCCTTCTCGCCATCCTGCAGGCGGATTGCGAAGGCGGCAACGATCAGCAGGGGGGCAACGAACACCAGCAGGAGCGAGGCTGAAACCACGTCGAATATGCGCTTCAGACTGTAATCACCGGCGTCTGGCAGGTCTTCGAGCGCGTCATTCTCAAGCACGCTCTTGTCCAGGGCGCGTGCCTGATCGCCAAACTGAAACTGCATGGAACATCCCCTGAAAGTCTACGGGCCTAGCGGAAGATCGAGCTCTGGCAGGGCCCCCACGGCGTCTGCACCAAAGCTGTTTCGGATCCTTCACTTGGCAATTGCAAGCGCTGTACCACGGCGCCGGCTGAGAATTAAGAGTAAAGTAAGAACTTCGCCAATCGGTATAAGTACTTGTTAAATATTCTGGCACTGCAGAGAATACGGTGCCTTCAGCGCGGGCAGCCTCACTGGCCTGGCCGGGCGGGACGCCATGTCGCAGGCGCCGGACTGTTCTGAACCGGGCCAGATACAGGCCGGGAACCGGCAGAATTCGCCCATCCTGACAGGCTGGAAAGCAGAAGGCGCCGCAGCTGGCTGCGGCGCCTTCTGTAAACCCGGGATTGAAGGCTTCGAATCAGAAGATGCGTTCGCCAATGCGCAGCGTGTCACCAGGCCTGACCACGGTTGACGGTGTCAGGTCGTAGGCAATCTCCCGGTCCGAATCCGTGCTCTTGATATAGACGACCTTCTTGTTCGCCCTGTAGGAGAACCCTCCGGCCGCAGCCACGGCATTCTGGACGGTCAGGCCGTTGGTGTAGGGGTATTCACCGGGCTTCGCGACTTCGCCCAGGATATAGAACGGGCGGTAATTGATGACTTCCACGCTCACCCGCGGGTTCAGGACGTAACCGTTTGCAAGGTTTGCGGCGATCGACTGCTCAAGCTCGGTCGTCGTCAGGCCGACAGCGCCCGTCTGGCCGATCAGGGGCAGGGAGATGGCGCCCGTGCCATCCACTTCAAATTCTCCGGAAAGGTCGGGATGCCCGAAGACGGTCACGCGCAAGCGGTCACTCGCGCCGAGCGTGTAGGCCGTCGATGCCTGGGTTTGCGCGGCTGGCCCCGCTTCGCGGGCGCCGGCAGTCTGCCCGCCTGTTGTCGTGCACGCGGCCAGCAGCAGAGCGAGACCGCTCAGCGCGAGAAGGAAGAGGGGACGCAGCACGGTCATAAGGGCAGGGCTCCAGGGTAACTTATTTCAATGTTGCCGACGACAGCCGTCAATAATTGCCTCAGGTGCTCAGGAAAGCAACATCCGTTCCGATGAGTTTCGCCGCCGTCAGTCGTCCCGTCAGGAAGGCGCCGGTATCAAGCCCGATACGCCGGTAATCATGATGCACCGTCTCCATCGGCGTATGCCCGTGTACGATCTTATGGGGAAACTCTGCCGGGTCATCGAGAAATTCCTCGCGGATCCAGAGCATGTCGCGTGTTGCCTGCTGATCGAGGTGCAGCCCCGGGCGCAGGCCCGCATGGACGAACAGATAGTCGCCCGCCAGGTGGTAGGGCTTGAGGGACTGGAAGAAGGCACGGTGCTCCTCCGGAAGCCTGGTGCGGAATTCATTCCAGATGCGCGTCCAGGCATCGCGCGCGGCGCCCATTTCCTCATGCGAGTTCAGGCTCGCGCGCTGATTGGGCGGCGTGAGGCCATAAGAGTAGAGTGTTTCCGAGCCGCCAAACCGCGCCCATTGGCCTCCGAACGAGGCTTGCTGGAGAAAGCGCAGCAGCGCTTCTTCGTGATTGCCCATGAGGTAGACCGGATCGAACTGGTCGACGCCCCCGCGGGTGAAAAAATTGATCACGTCGCGCGACTGCAGTCCCCGGTCGATATAATCGCCAAGGAAAACGATCTGGGGTTTTATGCCCGCTGGCAGTTTCGCGGCGTCCTCGGCGATGATCCCGACCAGCCGCACAAGCAGGTCGTGCCGGCCGTGAATGTCACCGACGGCATAGAGGCAGAGGCCGTCCGGTGCAGCGATGGTGCGCGCCGCCGGATTATAACCGGCGGGCCTTGCGGCCGCGCCGGGATGGTCGGCAGGAAGGCTGTCACCCAGACCCCGCCGGCGTTCAAGGCGCGCGCGCAAGGCGCTGGCTGTCCGGCCGAAAAAGGCCAGGCCGCTGCGCAGTCCGTTCTCAACCCTGTTGCCGGAGCTGGACATGTTATGCGTCCTTTACGGCCATGATATTAGGTGGCCCGGGGTTGATTACAAAGGTAAACAAGCACTTCACCTGGTCTTTTGCCAGATGGTCTGGCTCAGGAAACCGGCCGCCCAGGCCATATGCATCGTGCCCGCGGCAAAGCCGGCCAGCAGTCCGCAGGCGGATCGGTGTCTCCATGCCGTTGCCAGGGAGGCGACCAGCAGTATCGCCATATAGCCTGCCGGCAGGCTCAGGGCTGGCCAGTAGACCAGGGATGCCGCCAGTCCCCCGACACTCCCGGTCAGCGCAAGGAGGGGTGCCGTCTGTCGCAGCTTCAGCCGGAAACCGTGCTTGAGCGCATTACGGGCCCGGCCACGGCCATAACCGTAATACTGAGCCCAGAGCCTGCGTGTGTCACCCCTCGGGATATACTTAATACGGATGCCTGCATCGAGATAAATGCGACCGCCGGCCTGGGTCAGGCGAGTGTCATATTCTGCGTCTTCATTGTGCGAAAAGGTCTCGTCATACCCGCCAATCCGGCGATACCAGCCCAGGTCAAAGCCGGCATGATGGCCATGATCGACCCAGCCGGAGGTCTTGCCGCCGCGATGCGCCGCGCCGCCCGAGCCCAGCGGGGTATCGACGATCCAGGCATTGGCCTTCTCGAAACAGGTCTGACCCACGGCGTCCATCGGCACGACCAGCGAAGCGGCGCCGGTTGTCACCAGCGACCTTGCCACATTCAGGATGAAGTCGGGGGGATAGATCGAATGCGCGTCGCAGCGCACCAGGATATGCTGGCCGGCGACTGCATGGGTATCGGCCGCCAGGTTGAGAGCAGCCGCTTGCAGCCGCTTGGGGTTTGGGATGACCCCGAGGTTGGGAAATTCGCCGATCAGGCGCTCGACGATGGCAACCGTATCGTCCAAGCTGCCGCCATCAGCGACCAGAAGAGGCACGCGGCGCAGGTCCGGCGACCCGGTCATCAGCGACCGGATACATGTCTCAATATGGCGCGCCTCGTTGAGCGCCGGGATAACCGCAAGGACACAGGAGGGGGCAATCTCGGGCAGGTGGCTGGCTTTGAAGGGATTTTGCGTCTCGGTCATCATCAGGTTCAATGCCTTGGCTGCGGCCACAACCGGGTCCATCAGCAACATTTGTTCCATTCGTAAAAAAAGCCCGCCGCAGGCTCTGTCTTTCGGAGTTTTAGGATCAGCGCCGCATTTATGCGCGTGTTTACCGTGGGGGACGGGCTTGCCCGGCTCAGCGCAGGCCATAGTGTGGGTCGGCAAACACTCGGAAGGAAAGACCATGATCGGTGTCGTCGCAAAACTGAAGATCCAGGAAGGCAAGCAGGCCGAATTCGAACAGGTCGCAAAGGACCTCATGGCCAAGGTCAAGGCCAACGAACCCGGATGCCTGACCTACCAGCTCTACAAGACCAGGGGGTCGACCACTGAGTATATCTTCATGGAACAGTACGCCTCGGCCGATGCCCTCAAGGCGCATGGCCAGACCGACTATTTCAAGGCCGCCGGCCCGAAGCTTGGCGCCGTCCTCGGCGGCGCGCCGGACGTGCAGTATTATGACATCGTCGAATAATCGGAGCGCCGGCCATGGACCTTTCACTCTCGCCGTCTGATCTCAGATTCCGGCAGGAGGTGCGCGACTGGATTGACGCGAACTTCGATGCCGGCCTGCGCGCCAAGATGGCGCTGTCGAAAAACGGCTATGTGGACAAGGCGAGCCAGGTCGCCTGGCAGAAGAAGCTTGCCGCCAAGGGCTGGATCGCGCCGAACTGGCCGACAGAGTATGGTGGTCCGGCCCTGTCCACGACCGAGCGCTATATCCTCCAGTCGGAGTTGTCGGGCGCCGGCACGCCCAGCGTCGCTCCCTTCGGCGTCTCGATGGTGGCGCCCGTGATCATGGCCTTCGGCAATCCGGCGCAGAAGAAGGCGCACCTGCCGGGTATCCTGTCCTCGGATGTCTGGTGGTGCCAGGGTTATTCCGAACCGGGCTCCGGCTCGGACCTTGCCTCACTGCAGATGAGCGCGGTGCGCGACGGCGAGGATTATGTCCTGAATGGCTCGAAGATCTGGACGACGCTCGCCCAGTGGGCGGACATGATCTTCTGTCTCGTGCGCACCAGCAGGTCCGGCAAGCCGCAGGAAGGCATCAGCTTCATCGTCTTCCCGATGACGTTGCCGGGCATCACGATCCGGCCGCTGCCGACCCTCGACGGCCCTGCCGAGGGCCAGCACGAGATCAACCAAGTCTTCTTCGAGAACGTCCGGGTGCCGATCCGGGACGCGCTGATTGGTCAGGAGAATGAAGGCTGGACCTATGCCAAATACCTGCTCGAATTCGAGCGCGGCAATGCCTATGCGCCCGGTCTGCGTCACATGCTGAAGAAGACGAGGAAGATCGCGTCTAAGGAGATCGATGGCAACGAGCCGGTGATCCGTAATCCGGATTTCGCCCGCAAGCTTGCGATGCTCGAGATGCGCATCGAGACCCTCGACGCCACGGAGCGGCGGGTACTCTCCTCGCTCTCGGCGGGGCAGAATGTCGGGCCCGAAAGCTCGATGCTGAAATGCGCCGGATCGGAGGCCCAGCAGGCAATCACGGAACTCACCCTCGAGGCTGCTGGCCTGTATGCCGGGCCCTTCATGCAGGACACGTTCGCTCTGGTGGAGCCGGGCGCGAACGTGCAGTCGCCGACACCGGACTATGCGCTGACGGCCGCGCCGAGCTATTTCAACTACCGCAAGACCTCGATCTATGCGGGCTCGAATGAAATCCAACGCAATATCATGGCGAAGGCTGTGCTCGGGCTGTGAAGCCCGGGCACACACGCTGGCAGGAGGACGCCCTGAAGACGACTGCATCTGCCGGAAAGCCGAGCCTGCGGACACGACTTGCCTTTGGCATCGGCGGGGCCGCCGAAGGCATCAAGAATAACGGGTTCGAGTATGCGCTCCTGTTCTTCTACTCGAACATCCTCGGGGTCGAGGCCGGCCTTGTCGCCGCCGCGCTGCTGATCGCGCTGGTGATCGATGCCATTTCCGACCCCGTCGTCGGCTACTGGTCGGACAATCTGCGCACAAGGTTCGGGCGCCGTCATCCGTTCCTGTATGCGTCGCTGATACCGGTTGCGATCACCTATTACTTCACCTGGAACCCGCCCGCGGGCGTCTCCGGTAACGACCTCTTCCTCTGGCTGCTCGCCTGCACCATCCTCGTGCGCCTCTCCTTCACCTTCTTCGACGTGCCGAGCACCGCGCTTGCCGCCGAACTGACGCAGGACTATGACGCACGCACGTCACTGATCTCGATCCGCACCTTTTTCGGATGGTTCGGCGGCCTGTCGATCCAGATCCTGCTTTTCTGGTTCCTGCTCGTGCCGACGCCGGACATTCCGGTCGGTGTGTTCAATATCGAGGGCTGGAACACCTATGGCACGGTCGCCGCCGTGTGTATCTTCCTGGCGGTTCTGCTCTGTGCCGCGGGCACTCACAGCCATATCCCGCACCTGAAGGCGCCGCCTGCGACACGTAATCTGACCCTTGGCACCATCTTCAGGGAAATCTTTGAGACCATCTCGAACCCGTCCTTCCGCGCTCTCTTCCTGGCCACCCTGTTCGGCCTGATTGCGAGCGGCATCTCGGCCACCCTGAATCAGTATATCAACACGATCTTCTGGGGTTTCGACAACCGGCAGATCGCCACGATCACCGCTGCTGTCTATATTTCGGCCATCCTTGCCCTGATCATTGCGCCGATCGCCGGCAAGACCTTCGGCAAGAAGCGCGGCGCGATCACCATCGGCGCGCTGGCCTTCACGATTGCGCCGATGCCGGTCATCCTGCGCCTGCTTGGCCTCTTGCCCCCGAACGGCACGCCCGAGCTGTTCAACATCATCCTGGCGATCACGGTCTTCGACCTCGCGCTGATCATCGCGACGCAGATGCTGATGGGCTCGATGGTTGCGGATATTGTCGAAGACAGCGAATTGAAGACGGGCCGCCGCTCGGAGGGCATCTTCTTCGCCGGCATCAGCTTCATCCGGAAACTGTCGCAGGGGGCCGGCGTGGTGACGGCATCAGCGGTACTGGCCGTCTCCGGATTTTCGGCGGGCGGCGGCGGGGCAGGGGCCAGCGAGGAGTCGATCCGTCTTCTGGGATGGGGCTATGCCCTGTCTCTGCTAACGGCCTGGACCCTTATGCTCACCTGCGTCAGCTTCTACAGGATCAGCCGGGAAAGCCACGCCGACAACCTCGCCAAACTTGCCGCCCGGCAGGGCTGAAGCGGACTGTGCCTCGCCGGGAGGGGGCCGGGCGGCGGGGATCTGGCCTGATCGGATTGCCGCCTCTGGCATAGGCCGGGCGCGCGACTATCTGAATTGTCATGCCGTACCATTTGCGCCTCAGTTTCAGCCGCAATAGAGCCATACTCATGACCGATCCACTGACCATGACCCGACATGTCTCGAAACTGCTTGCCTTCCTGAGCATAGCCGTTCTGATGCTGCTGACCGTGGCTCTGGCCCCGATGTTCTCCGAGGCAGAGCGCGATCGCGGCGAAGCGGCCGCGGCGCCGGCCGTCGCCGTTCTGCCGGCCGAAACGGCCGCCTCAGCCTCTGCGGAGCGCGTTCCCGCGTCGCAGGAAGAGCTCACGCTCACTTTTGCCCCGCTTGTGCGCCAGGCTTCGCCGGCCGTCGTTAACGTCTACACCACCAAGACGGTCAGGAGCCGCGCCTCGACCATGGAGCAGCTGCTCTATGGTGTGCCGGCCCAGGGCCGCGTTCAGAATTCGCTCGGCTCGGGTGTGATCGTCAGGTCTGACGGCGTCGTGGTGACCAATAATCATGTCATCCAGGGCGCTGACGCCTTTCGTATTGTCCTGAGTGACCGGCGCGAGTACCCGGCCGAGCTCCTGCTCGCTGACGAGCGCACCGACCTTGCCGTCCTTAAGATCAATACCGGCGGCGAAGACCTTCCCACGCTCGACTTCGCCGATACGCGGGCCGTGCAGGTGGGTGATCTTGTGCTGGCCATCGGCAACCCCTTCGGCGTCGGCCAGACGGTCACCAGCGGGATCATTTCGGCGACGGCGCGCACCGATGTCGGCATCACCGACTACGCGTTTTTCCTGCAGACCGACGCGGCGGTGAACCCGGGAAACTCGGGCGGCGCCCTGGTCAACACGCGCGGCGAGCTTGTCGGTGTCAACACGGCCATCTATTCGCGCACGGGCGGCTCGGTCGGCATCGGTTTTTCGATCCCGGCCGAAATGGTGAAGCGCGTCGTCGATGCCGCGGTCAATGGCGGCTCTTTCGTGCGCCCCTGGCTCGGCCTTGCCGCCCAGTCGGTCAGCTATGACATTGCCAGGACGCAGGGCCTCGAGCGTCCGGTCGGCGTGATTGTCACGGAAGTCTATCCCGAAGGCCCGGCTGCGACGGCGGGCCTGCGCCGTGGCGACCTGATCACGGCCATCGATGGCCGTGAAGTCTTTGACGAGAAAGGCCTGAAATTCCTGGCCGCTGTCCGTAATCCGGGCGAGGAGGCCAGGCTGACGGTGCTGCGCGCCGGCATCTCCCAGTCGATCGGCGTGCGGGTCGAGCCTCCGCCGGGCGCCAGCGAAGCCGATCTTGTGGTGCTGTCGGGTGCGTCGATCTTCAACGGGGCCCGGGTGATCGAACTCTCCCCGCGCCTTGCGGAGGAGAATGGTCTCGATCCTTTCTCGAAAGGCTCGGGCATCTATGTCCACTCGGTCACGCGCGGTACGGTCTCGCGCAATTATTTCCAGCCCGGGGACATCATCCGCACCGTCAATGGCAAGTCGACCCGCACCGTCAAAGACCTCGAAAACGTTCTTGGCAGGGGCGGCAACAGCTGGGAACTCGAAATCGAGCGAAATGGCCGCACCCTGAGGGGGACTGTGCGGTCCTGACGGGGGATGCGGGCTGAGCCGCCTGCTCAGCGCGCGTGCACGACGACCGGCAGTTCCTCATAGCCGCGCACGAAGTTGGAGTGGACCCGTTTTGCAGGCCCGACCACTTCGATATGTTCGAAGCGGTTGAGGATTTCCTCCCAGAGGATGCGCAGCTGCATCTCGGCCACGCGGTTGCCCATGCAGCGGTGGATGCCGAACCCGAACGAGATGTGCCGGCGCGCATTCGCCCGGTCGATCAGGAACTCATCGGCCCGCTCGATCACCTCATCATCCCGGTTACCCGAGACATACCACATCACAACCTTGTCGCCTTTGCGGATCTGTTTTCCGCCAAACTCGATGTCCTGCAGAGCCTTGCGCCGCATATGCGGCAGCGGCGTCTGGTAACGGATGATCTCGGACACCATGTTGGGGATCAGGCTGGGGTCTGCCTTCAGCTTGGCAAACTCAGCCGGGAACTGGTTGAGGAAATACACCCCGCCCGAAATCGAGTTGCGGGTCGTATCATTGCCGCCCACGATCAGCAGCATCAGGTTGCCCATCAGCTCCATCGGGTTGTGGATCATGTCCTTCGTGTCCGGATTGTGCGCGAGCAGTGAGATGAAATCCATCTTCGGCGCCGCCGCTGCGCGTTCCATCCAGAGGCGTGAGAAGTACTCAACGCACTCGGTGAGGTGTTTCATCCGCCATTCCATGTCCGCGCCGACGATTCCGGCGGCGTCCGTGGTGGTGGCAACATCCGACCAGAAAGGCAGCTTGTGGCGATCCTCGAAGGGAAAGTCGAACAGCGTCGCCAGCATCTGCGTGGTCAGCTCGATCGACACCTTTTCCACCCAGTTGAACCGTGTGCCGGTCGGCAGGCTCTCGAGAATGCTGATCACCCGCTTGCGGATCAGTCCTTCCAGCTCTGCCAGCTGCATCGGTGCCACGGCAGGCTGGGCCGCCTTGCGCTGGATGTCGTGGAGGGGCGGATCCATGGCGATGAACATTGGCGGATAGATACCGTCACTGGGATCACCGATCCCGATGCTCGGGCTGGAGGAGAAAACCTTGTGATTGGTGTCGACAGCGACGATGTCGTTATACTTGGTCACTGACCAGTAGGGGCCGACAAGACTGTCCGGGCAGTAATGCACCGGCGCCTCTTTGCGCAGCCTGCGGAAGTATTCCCAGTGCAGGTCCTGTTCAAACAGTTCCGCTTTCGAGACGTCAAACGTCTCGAGCGGCAGTGTCCACGGATCGGGAATGCCGGCGCGTGCGCCCTGCCAGGTGTCAGCCATTGATCTTCCTCCACGGGCTGTCTTCGCAGCCCTGGCCGGATCATAGCGCGAAGCGGGGCGTCCGGGAACGCCTCAGGCGGCCCCGATTGTTGTGCGGTGCAGCAGGCGGTCATGGCCGGCATAGCCGCCGGTGGCCATATGCAGGGTGCACCGGTTGTCCCACATCACCAGCATGTCCTTCTCCCATTTGTGCCGGTACTGGAATTCCGGCCGGGTCTGCCAGCGATAGATCTCGGTGACGAGGTCCCAGCCTTCCTGCAGGTCCATGCCCTCGATCCCGATGATATAGCCGGCGCAGCCGAAAAGGCTTTGTCGCCCGGTTTCAGGGTGGGTCCGGATAACGGGATGGGACTGTGTGGCCTCAGCCGCTTCAGACGGGCGGATGTCCATCGACCGGCCGGTATCGCCCCGGCCATAGAGACCCGTGGGCGCGTAGGCATTGCGCGCCGAATGGGTCGCCATCCTGCCCTCGATGCGCCCGCGCAGATCGGCCGGCATCTGTTCGAGGGCGAGGTACTGGTTCGTGAACAGCGTATCCCCGCCGATTGGGGGAATCGTCTTACCGTAGAGACAGGTGCCCTGCGGCGGCCGGGCCTGGAAACTCCAGTCCGAATGCCAGCCTTCGGCGAAGATCGGGGAGGTCTCGCTGGCGCCCCGCTTTACCGCGATGATATGGGGATGGCCCGGGATCGGGGCGATGAACGGGTCCTCACCAAACGGTCCGAACTGCAGCGTGAAGTCTTCCAGCTGCGCATCGGTCAGTACCTGGTCCGGAAAGGCGAGCACCTGATGCTCCAGCCAGGCCGCGCGAATGGCGCCGGCCGCCTCCTTTGCCAGCGGCTTCGACAGGTCCACCCCGCGCACCGTTGCGCCGCAGGCCTGTCCCGAGGGGGTAATGTCGAGCGTCATGATTTCCTCCCGTTTTTTTCGCAGCTTACCACATTGCCCGCGCTCGCCTAGAAAGCCCAGGATGACCGACCTTTTCGACTCAGCAGGCCTTTCCGATGGCGCGCCCCGGCCGCTGGCCGACCGGCTGCGCCCGAGAGCGCTGAACGAGGTGGTCGGCCAGGACCATCTGATCGGGCCGGACGGCACGCTGTCGCGCATGCTGGCGGCCCGTCGGCTCTCTTCGATCATTCTCTGGGGGCCGCCGGGAACGGGCAAGACGACCATCGCCCGCCTGCTGGCCGAGGGAACGGGGCTGGAATTCGAGGCGATCAGCGCAATTTTCTCCGGCGTGAAAGAGCTTCGTGCCGCCTTCGACCGGGCCGCATCGCGGCGCAGGACGGGCACGGGCACGCTGCTCTTCGTCGACGAGATCCACCGTTTCAACCGGGCCCAGCAGGACGGGTTCCTGCCCTTTGTCGAAAGCGGTGTGGTCACCCTGATCGGGGCGACGACGGAGAATCCGAGCTTTGAACTGAACGGCGCGCTTCTCTCGCGCTGCCAGGTGCTGGTGCTGAAACGGCTCGGCGAGGCAGCGCTGGAAAAGCTGCTGCAGCGCGCCGAAGATCTTGAGCAGCGCGCCTTGCCGGTGACCCGGGACGCCCGCGCGATGATCCTGTCGATGGCCGACGGGGATGGACGCTATCTGCTGAACCTGGCCGAACAGGCCTTCGCAATACAGGACAAGCCGGGCCTGCTGTCGCCGGGTGATCTGGCAAACGCCCTCTCGAAGCGCGCACCAGCCTATGACAGGGACCGCGACGAGCATTACAATCTGATCTCCGCGCTACATAAATCCGTACGCGGATCTGATCCCGACGCGGCGCTCTACTGGTTTGCCCGGATGCTGGAGGGCGGCGAGGATCCGCTTTTTCTTGCCCGCCGCCTGATCCGGATGGCGAGCGAGGATATTGGCCTGGCTGATCCGACCGCGCTGATGGTGGCGGGTGAAGCGGCGCGCACATATGAGCGGCTCGGCTCGCCGGAGGGTGAACTTGCCCTCGCGCATTGTGTCATTCACCTCGCGACGGCGCCGAAATCGAATGCAGCCTATGTCGCCTACAAGGCTGCCCGCCGCGCCGCTTCTGCGACGGGCGGCCTGATGCCGCCGAAGCATATCCTGAACGCGCCGACCCCGCTGATGAAAGACCAGGGCTATGGGGCCGGCTACCAGTATGATCATGATACTGAGGAGGGCTTTTCGGGCCAGAATTTTTTCCCTGAGGACATGGCCCGCCCGGTCTTCTATGATCCCAGAGGCGAAGGCCGGGAGGCGCCGATTGCCGAGCGGCTGGCCCGCCTCGCCCGTCTGCGTGCCAGGACGAACACATGACCCGCAACCGAGACATCCCGGTGATCAGTCCGGCGGATACTGCGCGGGTGCGGGCGATGGTCATTTACGAGGACAATTCGATCATTGCTTTCAACAAGCCGGCGGGGCTGGCGGTGCAGGCGGGTAGCGGCGTCGCCGGCTCGCTTGATGAGCTGATGGCTGCCTTTGCAAAATCGAATGGCAAGCGCCCGCGTCTGGTGCACCGGCTCGATCAGGGCACGTCGGGTGTGATCGTCGCGGCAAAGACGCAGCCGGTGGCGGCGAGGCTGTCTGAAGCATTTTCCGGCCGGGATGTGCAGAAGACCTATCTTGCCCTTGTCAAGGGGCGGCTGCCGCCGGCCGAGACCGGCCTTTGCGATGCGGCGCTTGTGAAGGTGGAGGAGGGCGGCAAGGCGCGGATGATCCTTGCGCGGCCAGGCCGGAAAGGCGCGCAGGGCGCGCGCACGCGCTGGCGTGTTCTGGCGCGCAATGGCCCATTCGGGCTGATGCAGATGTCGCCGGAGACGGGCCGTATGCACCAGATCCGGGTTCACCTCATGGCACTTGGCTGCCCGATCCTGGGAGATGCCCTCTACGGAGAAGGCCAGGCGACGGCGCCGCGCCTGATGCTGCATGCCTCAAGGCTCGAACTGCCGCATCCTGAAGGCGGTAAGCGGGCACTTGAGGCGCCCTTGCCGGCCGACTTCCAGGCGAGCGCGGCGGCGGCGGGGCTTCAGGCGGGTTTATAATAGGCCTTGTACCAGTCGACAAAGTTCCGGATGCCGGCGCGGTAGTCCGTATTCGGCGTATATCCGGTCAGCGCCTTGAGCAGGCGAACATCGGCGAATGTCTGCTGCACATCGCCCGGCTGCATGCCCAGCATGTTTTTCAGGGCCCTGCGGCCGATCGCGGCTTCGATCGCATCGATATAGTCGAGCAGGCGGACCGGTTTGGCATTGCCGATATTGACCAGGCGGTAGGGCGCGACCGGTGACAGGGAGTCCCCGCGGATGACGTGGTCTCCGATCCTGGGCGGGACATCGATCAGGCGGCGGATCGCTTCGACAAGGTCGTCGATATAGGTAAAGTCGCGCAGCAGGTCGCCATTATTGAACACGTCGATTGGCTGGCCTTTGAATATCTTGTCGGTGAACAGGAAGAAGGCCATGTCCGGCCGCCCCCAGGGGCCATAGACGCTGAAGAAGCGAAGCGCGGTTGTGGGCACGCCGTAGAGGTGCGCGTGGCTGTGGGCGATCAGTTCGGCAGCAAGTTTGGTTGCCGCATAGATGGTCAGCGGGTAGGGTGCGGGGTCGCGCTCCTCAAACGGAAATTTCTGATTCGCTCCGTAAGCGGAGCTTGTTGAGGCAAGGATGAGGTGCCTGGTTTGATAGCGGCGGGCGAGGTCGATCATATTGAACGAGCCGACGACGTTCGCGTCAATATATGCGCGCGGATGGTCGAGGCTGTAGCGCACGCCGGCCTGGGCGGCGAAATGCAGCACGATGTCGGGTTTCACCCGCGCAAATACCTGCTCCATGGTCTGGGCGTCCTCGATCCGGGCGCGCACGAGATCGAAATCGCCGGCAGCGGCAAGCCGCAGGACGCGGTCTTCCTTCAGCTGCACGTCGTAATAGGCGGAGAAGCAATCGATGCCGGTGACGCAGTGGCCTTCGCGCAGGAGCCTGAGGGCGATCTCGCTGCCGATGAAGCCTGCGGCGCCGGTGACGATGATATTCATGGTTTTTTTCTGAACCCCTCTGGGTGGGCCGGGCTGGAGGGGACTTGATGCCTTCAAAAGCGCTGCATTGGCAACAGGCGCGCCTTGCCCGGGCGCCTCTTTACAGGAGGCGGCCCGCCCGCCTGCGCGGGCGGGCCGCTGTCGGGGCAGGCGGGCGCGACTAGCGCTCGCGCAGGCGCGGGCCCATGGCCATCGCTTCGCCGGAGTTGACGGCATCGGCAATGGCCAGTTCCTCGATCAGCATCTGCGTGCGCTCATCTCCGACCACGGCGCTGAGCACGGCGGCAGCCCGGACCGTTTCGGCGGAGACGCCGAACAGGCTCTCGAGGGCTTCAAAGCCGGTGGCGCGCTGCGGATAATAGGCGAGCATCGGCATCTCGGCCGTGTCCATCCCGGCCAGCTCCTGGGCCTTGGTGATGGCGGTCATGAACCCGCCGACTTCGTCCACGAGACCGAGCTTTTGGGCTTCGGCGCCGCTCCAGACACGGCCGCGCGCGATGGCGTGGACCTCGTCATAGGTCATGCCGCGACCTTCGCCGACAATTCCGACAAAGCGGTCATAGCCTCGTTTCAGGCTGGCGCGGACTTCCGCTTCCTGGGCCTGGTTGAAGGGCCCGACGCCATAGGCATCGGCGAATTCGCCCCCGACAGTGACCGTGTCAAAGGTGACGCCGATCTTGTTGAAGGTGGCGTCGAGGGCGAACTTGCCGCCGAAGATGCCGATCGAGCCGGTAATTGTGCCTTTATTGGCGATGATCGCATCGGCGCCGGCCGCCACATAGTATCCGCCCGAGGCCGCGAGCGATCCCATCGAGACGACGACGGGCTTGCCCTTCTGCTGTGCCCGTTCAACGGCGCGCCAGATCTGGTCAGATGCGGTCGGCGAGCCTCCGGGGCTGTCGACCCGGAAGACGATGGCTTTGACGTCTTCGTCTTCAGCTGCATCGAGGATGGCGCGGGCGATGACATCCGAGGCAAAGCCGGGGGCCTCTGAGAGGGGCGAATCGGATCCGCCGCCGCCGGTGACAACCGCGCCTTCACCGCCGACGATGGCGATCATGCCGTCCTTGGCCCTGGCTTTGGAGGCAGGGGCAACATAGGTGAAAAGGTCAACCAGTTCGGCATCCTCGCCGGCGCGTTGCAGTGCAGCTTCTTCGGCGTCTTCCGGCCAGCCCAGCTTGTCGACCAGCTTCGCGTCGACCGCCGCTTCGGCGGTTTTCGGCCCGGACTCCAGCAGGGCCTTCAGCGTGGCAAGGTCGATATTGCGGTCAGCGGCCATATCGGTCAGCGCCGTTTCCCAGAGGGAGATCGCCAGGCCCGAGAGCGCCTCCCGGTGCGGCTCGGTGAACCCGGTTTCATTGTAGGAGTTCGGGGCATTCTTGTATTCATAAAGAGCGTAGATCTGCGGTGTCAGGCCGATCTTGTCGAACAGTCCCTTCAGGAATTCGGTTTCGAACGTCACCCCGCTGATGACCAGGTCGGTGCCCGGTTGCATCCAGATCTCCTCGGCGGCCGTGATCGAATGGTAAGCAGACGGACCGCCGATGCCGATCATGCCCTGCGTATGGGCGATGACGAACTTTCCCGAACTGCGGAAGCTTTTCAGCGCAGCGCGCAGCTCTTCAGCGCGCGCGGTGCCGACGCCGGTGAAGGCGCCGCGCAGGTAGATGCCTTTGACAGCCTCGTCCCGCTCGGCGGCTTTCAGCTTCAGCAGCGTGTCGGTAAAACCCGGCACGCCGAACAGGGCAGCAAAGCCGCCGGCGGGGGTCTGGTCCGGAATGGCGGCATTCAGGTCAAGCGAGAGGACGACAGCGTCCGGGCGCGGCGGCTGGGAGCCGGCGGCAACGGCAATCAGCCCGAACAGCATGAGGAAGCCGAGAATCACGAACAGGAGCATCGCGACAAATGCACCCGCCATGGACAGGAAGAAAGTTTTCATAAACCGGGCAGTTCCTTTTCTGAATTCAGGTGTCGGAGCGTTCTCGCTTATCGATATTGTTGATTATCGATAAAAAGTAAAGGGCCCCTTTTCCTGGCAAGGCAGATTGGGAGGGGCGGTCTTTATGCATCCTCCCCGGGCCGGAGCAGCGCCTGGCGGGCGTGCGCAGGCGTGGCGTGTTTCGGGAGTTGCCAGCTGCTCAAAGAGTAGCTATTTCGCGCGCTCCACAGTTGGGGTGTCGCCAAGTGGTAAGGCAGCGGTTTTTGGTACCGCCACCCTAGGTTCGAATCCTAGCACCCCAGCCATCCTCCTGCCCGGCCCGCATATTTATCTTCACGCTCTGTCATGCCTGCGTCATGAGAACGGGGCAGGCTCGCTGCGGCAATGGCGCGGCCATTCCGGAATTGAGGGGGCATGCGGTTATTTTCTGAGCCAGTGGTAAAGCGCGATTGATCCGCAGATAGAGGATTGTTACGGTTGCGGTTCATGGTTATGGGCTTTAGGGCTCAGGCGTGGCACGTTCTGGCCGTGAACGACACAGAGAGAGCGATAGACGCTCCGGTAAAAAAGTCAGGGGAGGTGACCCGGGGGAGACCCCCCACTTCCGAATTTCACTCCGGCTCCTGTGTGTTTGGGCCGATAACAGACGGGACGCCCTCGTGAGCAGGCGCGCCCATGACCCAGGATTTTCCGCGCCGTTGAGCGCGACCGTTTGGAGAGTGAGAGGCAAACCTCATGAAGAAACTACTGTCACCCGCCCGCAGCGTCATTGCTGCCGCCTTGATTGCGGGTCTGGCCATTCCGGCCCATGCTCAGCTTCGCGAGGCACTTGCCACGGGCGAGCAGGCCACGCGCCGGGCCGAGCAGGTCCAGGACCAGATCAATCAGCTGGACGACCAGCGCTCGGACATGGTGCGTGAGTACCGCACCCTTCTGCAGCGCCGCGACGCTGCCGAGCTCTTTGCCCGCCAGCAGGAACTGGTTGTGGAGAGCCAGCGTGAGGAAATCGCCTCGCTGACCGAACAGCTCGGTTCGATTGATGACATCACCGCTCAGACCGTTCCGATGCTGCTCGGCATGGTTCAGGATCTGAAGATGTTCGTTGCCGCTGACCTTCCGTTCAAGAAGGACATCCGCGACGCCCGCATCGAAGCCCTCGAAGGCTTCATGAAGGCTCCGAACGTCACCCCGTCGGAACAGTACCGCCTGATCATGGAAGCCTATGCGGCTGAAATGGAGTATGGCCGCACGGTCAGCACGTGGCAGGAAACCATCACGATCGACGGCAATCCCACGAATGTCGACATGTTCCTGTATGGCCGCGTCGCCTATGTCTACGTGACGCCGAATGGCAAGGCTGCCCGTTACGACCGCGCCTCCGGCGAGTGGCAGCCGCTGCCCTCCAGCTATGTGGCTGACATCCAGCAGGCGATCCGCGTGGCCCAGGGCAAGGCGCAGCAGGTTGTTCTGTTCGCCCCGGTCCAGAAGTTCACGGTCCAGTAGTCGGCCAGTCCCAGAAACGAAGGTTTACCGAGTTATGAAAACGTTCAAATCCTCACTTAAGGCACTGGGCGCCGCTGTCCTCTTCGGATCGGTCTCCCTGCTCACCGCAGCTCCCGCCTCGGCCCAGACGCTGAGCGACGTGCTCGCTAAGGTCCGTCAGGACGCCAATCAGATGTCGGCCGAAGACGCCGCCCGTCTCAAGCAGTTCCAGGCCGATACCAACAGCCAGGCGGCCAGCATGGCCACCGCGCGCGGCGCCCTTGCGGCTGCCGAAGGCAAGGCCCGCTCGCTGAGCGCCCAGTTTGACGCCAACGAAGCGGCGCTTTCGGCCCTTGAAGATCAGGTTTCGGCCCAGGCCGGCGACTTCCAGGAACTGCTGGGCCAGTTCCGTTCGGCCGCGGGTGCAACGATGCCGGAAATCGCGAACTCCTTC
This sequence comes from uncultured Hyphomonas sp., assembly GCA_964538945.1. Taxonomy (GTDB): domain Bacteria; phylum Pseudomonadota; class Alphaproteobacteria; order Caulobacterales; family Hyphomonadaceae; genus Hyphomonas. The sequence goes on along the minus strand of CAZIGV010000012.1, from coordinate 94,092 downwards.
GCGAACTTCGACTATACCGACCGGGTTGCCGGCATTGCCGAAATCGCGGAAGCCCGGGTCCTGCCGACCCGCGCCCAGCTCGAGCGTCTTCCGAAAGCCATGCTGCAGGAAATGATCGCCCAGTCGGAGGTCAAGACCTTCACGGCCCCGGTCAATGGCATCGGTGAGGGCGGCTCGATCGCAGAGGCAGAGCTGATCCGCATCGGTGTGTTCACCGCTGCAACGGTCAACGGCGGCCGCTTTGTGGAAGTCAAGCGCGGCGAGCGCGGCGAAAGCTTCCTTGAAGTCTTCAAGACCCAGCCCTCCGGTCCTTTTTCGGGCGCGATGACGAAACTGGCCCGGGCCGGTGAAGGCGAGCTGGTCAAGGCGCCGGTCGATCCCTCGAAAGGTAACCTCTTCGGCATCCTCGGCGAACTGCCTGGTCTCGGTGACCGGTTCCAGCAGGGTGGCACGGTCGGTTATGTGATCGTCGTGCTGGCGGCCATCGGTCTGCTGCTCGGCTTCTACAAGATCTTCACCCTGTTCACGCAGGGCGCCGCCATGCGCAGCACGGCCAAGACCCGTCAGGCTGGTACCGGCAATCCGCTGGCCCGCGTGTTCGAAGTCTATGAGAACAACCGCAGCCGCGACATCGAAACGCTTGAGCTCAAGCTGGACGAGCAGATCCTGCAGGAAATCCCGGCCATTGAGCGCTTTAACGACATCATCAAGGTGTTCGCCTCGATCGCCCCGCTCCTCGGCCTGCTCGGTACGGTGATCGGTATGATCATCACCTTTACGGCCATCACCATCTATGGTGCCGGTGATCCGAAGCTGATGGCCGGCGGTATCTCGGTCGCGCTGATGACCACCGTGTTCGGTCTGGTCGCTGCCATTCCGCTGCTGCTTGTGCATGCGGTGGTCTCGGCCATGGCCCGCACGAACCAGCAGATGCTTGACGAACAGGCCGCTGGTCTCATCGCCGAGAAGATGGAATCGACCCAAGGGGGACGGGCGTAAGCCTGTCCTCTTCCACCCCCTGGAGGAGTAACCCGAATGGGTTTTCAAGACCTACAGGCCTTTCTGGATCGTGGCGGCCCGGTGCTGCTGGTCATCATGGCGGCGACGTTCGTCATGTGGGCCCTGATCCTGGAGCGGTTGTTTTACTTCCGGTTCGCTCACAAGCAGCTTGCTGCTGAAGCGGTTTCGGCGTGGCGTTCGCGCGCCGACCGGAAGTCCAAGTTGGCGCACTGGGTGCGCGACAAGATCGTGTCAGAAGTCCGGGTCAAGGCCGAACAGAATGTTCAGCTGACCAAAGCCATGGTGGCGCTCGCGCCGCTGCTGGGGCTGCTCGGCACGGTGACGGGCATGGTGGCGGTGTTCGACATCATGGCCATCACGGCAGGCGCCGATGCCAAGGCCATGTCGGCCGGTGTTTCGCGCGCCACCATCCCGACGATGGCCGGCATGGTCGCCTCGCTGTCAGGCATCCTGTTCACCTCCGGTATGGATCGCCGCGTCAATCGCTCGATCCAGCAGCTGGAAGATTCGATGGAGACGAACTGATGCGCGGACGCAGAACCCGAAAGTCAGACTCCGCCGAGGTCGATCTGACGCCGATGCTGGACGTCGTGTTCATTCTCCTGATCTTCTTCATCGTGACATCGACCTTTGCACGCGAAGAGGCCATCGGGCTTGAACCGCCGCCGCCGCCTTCGCCGCCCGATCAGGAGCAGCAGGAACAGGTGCCTGCGATCCTGATCCTGGTCGAGGAATCGAACCTGATCACGGTGAATGGCCGCCCGACAGATATCAGCTCCGTGCGGGCTAACATTGAGCGCGTGGTCGCAGAATCGCCCAATAGTGCGCTCATCATCCAGGCTCATCCCAAGGCCAAAAGCGGTGTGGTGGTGCAGATCCGGGATGAGGCTTATAATGCGGGCTTCACGGACCGCGTGAACATCCTCATCACGCAGACTTGATCCCGGGAGACGGTAAACATGGCACGTGCCAGACGAGAGTATACGGAAACCGGTAGCGAGATCGACCTCACGCCCATGCTGGACGTGGTGTTCATCCTGCTGATCTTCTTCATCGTGACAGCCCAGTTCATCAAGGAGCCGGGCGTCGACATCCTGCGTCCTGATGTTGACAATAAGGCTCAGGCCAAGCCGCTCGCCATCCTGATCGCGATCGATGCCAACAGCGATGTCTATATCGACAAGAAGCTGGTGGCGCCGGCGGAGATCGGGTTCACGATCAAGGAGATGCGTCTCGACAATCCTCGCGGTGAGGTGGTCATTCAGACGGATGTGAACGCGGATGCGGGTGTCATGGTTGACGTCATGGAAGCCATCAACAAGATTGATGGGGATACCGTCATCAACATATCCGCCAAGACCGTCGGATAAGGAGAGAGCTGATGTTCAATAGCCCCATGATGCGGCTCCTGATCGCCACCGCAATTGCGGTTCCGATCGTTCTGGCGATCTTCCTGATCATGAACGCGCTGATCTCGGTTAAGGAGATCCAGCTGGAAAGCGGCGAGCAGCGGGTTCTTGCGGCCATTACGCCGCAGAAGCAGGATTCTGAGGCCCGCACCCGTCAGCGGGCCAAGCCGCAGCGGATTGACTCAGCCGCCAAGCCGCCACCGCCGCCGAAGCAGTCGGCCACCAAGTCGAGCATCAACCTGCCGACCCCGAAGATCGAGGGGGCTGTTCCCCAGAACCTCGACCTTGGCCGGATGAAGTCGCTGGCGATTGATCCCGTGGCGGTGTCTGACCGCGATGCACAGCCGATCCGTCCGCCGGCGCCGTCCTATCCGGCAAGGGCGCAGGAGCGGGGTATTTCCGGAAGCTGTGACGTCCGCTTTGATGTGGATACCCGCGGCAAGCCCTATAACGTGGTGGCGACCTGTACTGATTCCGTGTTCAAGACGGAAGCCGAGCGGGCCGTCTCGAAGGTGGAGTTCGCCCCGAAGATCGTGCGCGGGAAGGCAGTTGAGCGCCGCAACGTCGTCTATCCGCTCGAGTTCAACATCGCGGACTAGGTTTTAAGCAGGGCAGGGCGGCGGTTTCTGCCGTCGCCCGTCCGATCGCGGCCCGAACGGTGACTGAAGACCGGTGGGCCGCCCCGAAGACAAAGCGTGAGTTTGCCGCTGAAAGGCGGTCAGGAGAGAGAAGATGCAACTGAAAGTTTTCCTCAAGGGTGCGATCACGGCGGGCATGCTTGCACTGACGGGCGCGGGCTCTGCGCTTGCCCAGGCCAGCTGTACAGAGACGCAGTTCAACTCGAAGACCGGTCAGCTGTATCTGGAAGCCGAGCAGGCCGCGATCACCAATAAGGACTTCGATACGGCGCTCGCCAAGATCAACCAGCTGCGCACCATGGCGTTGAACTGCTATGAGGAAAGCGCGATCATCCGCATTTCGGCCTATATCAAGATCGAGAAAGGCGACCGTCAGGGCGCTGTCCGGGATCTCCTCGACGCGATCAATAAAGGGTATGTGCCGCCGTCTGACATTGCCCAGACCTATTACAACATCGCGCAGATCTACCTGCAGATGGAGGACATCAAGTCCGCTCTGGACTATATGCAGAAATGGCAGGCGGCGGGCGGCAAGCCTGACCGGACCCAGAAATGGCAACTCGCGGTTCTCTATCAGCGCGTCGATAACTTCCGGGAAGCGATCCGCTATGCCGAGGAAGTGCGCCGCGATGATGGTGCCAAGTTCGACCAGCCGCTCTACGACCTGCTTGTCTTCCTCTACAACGAGTCCGGGAATAAGGCGAAGCTCGCCGAAGTCCTGGAGGTTCTGGTCGAGCGCAAGCCGGCAGAGCGCAAGTACTGGGACGCCATCGCCGGCAACTACTTCCAGGGCGATGACATCCGCAAAGCGTTCGAAGTCCAAAAGGCGATGTATTTCGCAGGCCTCCTGAAGACGGAAGATGAGCTGATGCGGATCGTCAATTTCTACAACCAGCTCAATGCGCCTTATTATGCGGCGAAGGTGCTGGAGAAGGAAATGAATGCCGGCCGGATCAAAAAGACGGTCGAGAAGATGTCGCTGCTTGCCGACTTCTACCAGGTGGCCCGCGAGCATGAGAAGGCAATCCCGGTCATCCGTCAGGCAGCTGAGATGGGCGGCGGCGGCGCTATGTATGAGCGTCTGGGCGCCTCCTATAGTGAGATCGGCAAGTGGAAGGAAACCGAGGACGCCCTGCAGCAGGCCCTGAAGCTCGGCGGGGTCAAGGATCGCGGGACCATCTGGGTACGGATCGGTCAGTCCCGCTTCGAGCGCGGCGACCGCGCCGGCGCAAGGGAAGCGTTCCGTGAGGCCGGAAATTCGGGCGGCCGTGGCTGGCTCGAGTTCATGCGGTCGGAAGAGGAAACCAAGGACGCGCTGGTGTGTTTCGAGGTGCAGGCCTCGGTGCTCAATCTCGTGAACGAGGACAAGATCTGTAAGAAGCTGTCCGGCCTTGGCGAGAGTATGCCGGAAGGCTGCAAGACCGTCGCCGATCGTCTGAAGGCGGGGCGTGAGAAGTTCACGGCAACACCGCAGTGCCGAAACGCCCAGCCCGTCTGATCCGGGACCTAAGGCGAGACAAATCAGAAAGGCCCCTGACCGCTGGTCCGGGGCCTTTTCTCTGGCCGTCCGGCCTGGACATGCTTTTTTACGGGTCGCGGTTGCCGACGCCATAAAAAAACGCCGGCTCCAGGCGCCGGCGTTTTCAAGGCTTTTCGGGCCGGGGGTGCGTATCAGCTCGGCTGGGACGAAATCCCGAAGCTTCCGATTGCCGGCGCGGCCGCGCCGGCCTGTCTTGCCTCCGACGCGGCGACCGGGCCGGTCTCGCGCAGCGGGTCCTCGGCATGCTTCACCTGGCCTTCGAACACGGCATTGGACTGGATCTGGAGCGAGGAATGGACGATGTCGCCTTTGACATGCGCGCCGGTTTCGAGTTCGACCTTGCGGGCACGGATTGAGCCCCGGATCCTGCCTTTCACCTTCACGACTTCGGCCTTTACTTCGCCGGTAATCTGGCCGGATGCTCCGATGGTGATATCGGTTGCCGATACGTCGCCATCCACGATGCCGTCGATCTGCAGCGCGCCTTCGGAGATCACCGAGCCGTTGATCTTCATGTCGGCGCAAATGATCGACGCGGCGCGTGCGGCGCTTTTCATCGCCGCGCCGCGGATCGCATCCTGGGCCGGAGCGACTTTCTGGGATTCGACGGGCGGGCTTTCCGGAGGTCTGTTAGTCTTTGTGAACATGTCGGCCTGCTTTCAGGAACTTGCTGGGATCATAGGGTTTGCCGTTGTACCAGACTTCATAATGAAGGTGGTCGCCGGTGCTGCGACCTGTCGATCCCATGCGTCCGACGAGGTCTCCTGTGTCAACACTATCACCTTTTGAAGTGGTGATCGAGCGCAAGTGACCGTAGCGGGACTTGAAGCCGTGACCATGGTCCACCTCGACCATCAGGCCGTAGCCGGGACGCGCGCCGGCAAAGCTGACGGAACCGGGGCCGGTCGTCACAATGGGGGCATCGCGATAAGCTGCAAGGTCGACGCCCATATGCGGCGATGGACGCCGGGTGAAGGGGTCGAGGCGAATGCCGTAGGGGCTGGTATGGCGATAGGGCACCGCCACCGGCTCGCCGAGCGGCAGGCGTTCGACGATCTTTTCATAATGCTTCATTTCCGCAATCCGGGCGCGGGCCTGGAAGATGCGGGACATGAAGTCCTGGTCGCCAATTCCCCAGTCGGATCCGGATGAGGTCAGGGCGCCCATGGAAACTTCCGGACCGCCGATGCCCGTCGCCGAAAGCAGGCTCTCAGAACCGACAGCGGTCAGGACGAGCACGCCGCGGGCGCGTTCGGCGCGCTCGGCGGCATGATCCTCCATCAGGTCGAACAGGCGGTAGATATCCTGCTCGATCGCCTTGGAGGTGCCGCGGGCAGCCGGAAGGCCAAGGCTGGCCGTCATCAGATACTGGTCGCGGGACTGGCGACGGTCGGCTTCCTCGATCGTGGCCTCAATCAGGAGCGAGGCGCCGTCCCCTTCGAGGGCCGACAGTTTCTGGCCGTCATCCTCACGCATTTCGTTGAGGAGTTCCTCGAGCGCTTTCTGTTTCTTCTCGAGGTCTGCGGTTTCCCTGGAGCGTTCTTCAAGCAGGGTGCGCTGCAGGGAGTCGCGCGCCCGCAGGTCCTGGACCCAGCGCTCGTACTTTGCGAGTTCCTTACCGTCTGAGCCTGCTACCCCGGTATCGCTGCCGCCGAGGACGAAACTGGCGGTTGCGAACACGGTCCAGCCGGCGATGGCGGTGGCGCCGGCGGCCATCATGGCCTGCTGCCAGGGAGATACGGAAATATACCGAACCGTACCGCCACTGCGGTGGTAAATCTGGCGCTCGGGAAAGGCGCGATCGAACGCTGCCTTAAGGTTCGAACTCCATTTCGCCATGCAAGCTACCTGTAAACTGTAAAATTCTTCTCTTGCCGCAGCATGAACTGCAGCCGCCCTCCCATTCCCCTGCGTATTCATACCTAATTCGACCCCGGGCGAAACCCCCGTCCGTCATATTTTCCGCAATTGTTTCCAGCGCAGCGTAAACGTTTCATAAACCTGCCGGAAACCCGGCCAGAAAAGCTCAGTTATCAGGCCGTCCGCCCGGTCCGGGCAGGGCCGAGAGGACCTCTCCGGCGTGCCCTTTCACCTTAACCTTTGGCCAGATCCGCAGGATGCGCCCTGTCGGACCGATCAGGAATGTGCGCCGCGCCATGCCCATATAGGTGCGGCCATACATGGATTTTTCCTCCCATGTGCCATAGGCATTGCTGACGTCGCCTGAGACATCGCTGCCGAGCAGGACGGTCAGCTTGTGCTTTGCGGCGAACGCCCCGTGCTTTGCGAGCGTGTCGCGCGAAACCCCGAGGACACTCGCCCCGGCCCGCTCAAAATCTCCGGCCAGGGCGGTAAATTCAAGGGCTTCCTGGGTGCAGCCGGGCGTATCGTCCTTCGGATAGAAGTAGAGGACCAGGGCGCGTCCGGCAAAATCCTTCAGCCGCCTCACTCCCGCCGTTGTCTCAAGGCTGAAGGAAGGGGCCTTGTCGCCCGGTTTCAGCTCAAGGGTCATGTATCTCTCCCATGGTCCCATCTGTGTTCATCTGATTATAGTTTCTATCTGCCAAAGGACCTGCGGCAAAACCGGAAGTTTTGAGGAGCCAGCGCTTGGTCCGCCAGACCGCGTCCGTCATCGTCATGGAAGTCCTCGGCGCCCTCGTGCTGGTGCTGATGGCGGCGGCCGGGCTGTTGCTGTGGCGCCTCTCGGGCGGGCCGATCGATCTTGGCCCGTTCAAGGATGAGGTCGAGCATGCCATCGCCGGTGCCCGGCAGGACAGGCCCGTCTCGATCGGGGCGCTGCAGCTCGAATGGTCGCCGCAGACCCGGCGGATTCAGCTCACCGCGCAGGATGTGCAGGTGATGGATGCTGAGGGCCGGCGCGCTGCCGAGGCGGCGAATGCAGAGATCGTGCTGTCAGCCTCGGCGCTGGTGTTCGGCAGGGTCGAAGTGCTCCGTCTCAACCTTCGCGATGGCTGGATCGGCCTCGACCACCAGGGCGGTTATCAGTGGACCCTCGGCGGCGAGGCCCTGCCGGAATTCAGGGCAAGGGCGCTGCCGACCACGCCGCAGGGCTGGCTGGACTATGCCAATACCCTGCTGCCCGAGTGGCTGGAGGTGCTGGCCGAGGCGGATGAACAGCTCACCTTCGAGTCGATCCGCTTCGATGGTTTCGAGCTGCGGGTGCGCGATCCGGCGCGCCGCCTGCTGGGCACGGTTCAGCATACGACCGGCCATCTGGCGCGCACCGGCGAAGGGCTCAGCCTCACCGTGTCAGGCGCCGGGCTCGGACAAGGTCTGCCGGGCGGTCTGGCCCTCAGCATGCAGACAAGCGAGCGCGGCACGCGCATGCTGGCGGAGCTTGGTGTGGCGGATTGGCCCCTCGGCGATCTCCTGCGGCGCATCGGGCTTGGCGGCGAAGGGTCACTGGGGCTCGAGGCGGATGTCGAGGTGGCGGCCGCGTTCACCCGGTCGTCGGGCATCGAGGAGATCTGGCTGAATGCCGAGAGCGGTGCGGGCACGCTGAAGCTGGGCGAAGCCACGCATCCGGTCTCGGATCTCAGGATCAGCGCCGCCTATGGCCGGCCGGATGACAGGCTCGCCCTGGTGATTGAATCTGCCGGTGCCGGGCCCTTTAAGGGCCGCGCCGAATTGCAGCTCGACGAGGCGCTGACCGGGGAGGGGTTTCGCCCCTTCCGACTGACGAGCAGCGCGCTCACGGCCGATCTCACGCCCTGGCTCGAAGCGCCGGTGGACTTTGCCAGCCTCGAGGCCTCCGGAGAAGCGGACCTGCATGTGCTGGGTGTCCGCGGGGCGGTGATCAAGGTCGTGGCAGGCGGCGCGGCCTTCGAAGTACAGGGTGACATTGCCCAGACCCCGGAGCGCCAGCCCGGAGAGATGCCGGTGATCGCCGATCTTTCCGTCCGGGTGCCGGGTGTCCTGCCCCGCGAGACAGTTGTTGCGCTTTGGCCGACCTCGCTTGCGGCCGGAGCGCGTGAGTTCGGAAAGATCCGGATTGAGGCAGGCCGGGCGCGCAATCTGGTCGGCCGGGTGAGCCTCCGGCGTGACAGCCTCGCCGAGGGGCATCTGCGCGATACCGACCTCGACGTGACGTTCGATGTCGAGGGCGCGCAGGTGAAGTTCCTGTCTGACCTGCCGGCGGTGGAGAACGCTCGGGGCAGGGGCCGCCTGACCGGCAACAGCTTCAGGGCGGTCTTGAGTTCGGGTGACTTTGCGGGTTGGGCAATCGAGGAGGGGCTTGTCGATTTCCCCGCCTTCCATCCCCGCGGCACCGAGTTTCGGGTCTTTGCAAAAGGCGGGGGCCCGGCGCGCAATCTGATTGGCACGCTCGCCGCCTCGCGTCTCCAGCTTGACCTTGATCCGGCACGCGTCTCCGGCGATGCGGAGATGACCTATGAACTGTTCCGGCCCGCGCGGGATGAGGTTGCGTATGAGGCGCTGCGGTTCAAGGCGTTCGGTACGGTGCGCAATGCCGGACTGAGGGGCGCCGCGTTCGGCTTCGACTTCACGGGCGGGGCCCTGAAGGTGGACCTTGATCAGGGCGGCATCCGGATGACCGGTCAGGGCAGGGTCGGACCTTCGCCTGTGGATTTCGTATGGACTGACGGTTTTGCCGACGACTCCCGCCCGGCAGAGCTGGCCGCCACGGGTTTTGTGACCGCAGACTTCCTTAACGGCGTTGGCCTGCCCGGGCGCGCCTACATGACCGGTGAGGCACCGCTTGATCTCAAGGCGACGCTGGACGGCGCAGACCTGCAGACAGCGTCGGTCGGGATCAACTTTGCGGATGCCCGAATTGACATGGCCGAGTTCGGCTGGCTCAAGCCGCGCGGCGCAGCGGCAGAAGCGACGATTGATTATGCCCGCGCCGGTGAGACCGCGACGTCCAGGGTGCGTTTCATGGCAGACGGCGCCGCCCTCGACGGCGACTTCACCCTCGGGGCAGAGACCTCGCGTCTGGTCTCTGCCAACCTGCGGCGCGCCTATTTCCGCAATGTCGCGGATGTTAATGGCAAGGTGGCGCGCGGGGCCGACAACCAGCTGATGATGACACTGGGCGGCAGGCATCTTGATGTGAGCGGTCTCCTTCCGGGCCTTGGCGGGCTGAGCGGCGAGGGTGTTCCGGCTGCGCCGCCCCTGCGTCTGGAGGCGGCGGTTGACCGGCTGACGCTGCGCGAGGGGCTGGACCTGCGTGGGGCAAGGCTGTCAGTAAACTCCGGCAGGACGGGGCTTGAGACCTTCACAGCCAGCGGTCTTACGGACGCCGGTAAGCCGCTTGAGGCATCCATCGATGCGCGCGCTGCCGGGCCGGCGAAGATTGAGGTTGCCGCCGGCGATGCAGGTTTCCTCGCCGGTGCCTTCCTGGGCTCGGATGTCATCACCGGCGGTGAGGTGTCGATCACGGGCACGCTGGAGCAGGCTGGCACGCCGGCCAGCCTGCTGATCCGGGTGACCGGCTCAAAGGTCAGGGATGCGCCTTTCCTGACGCAGATCCTGTCGCTGGCCTCGCTGCGCGGCCTGGCGGATACGCTGACCGGTGAGGGGGTAACGCTCAGCCGGATTGATCTTCCGCTGAAGATTTCAGGTGGGCGCTATGTGATCGAAGGCGCGAAGGCGCAGGGGCCCGCGCTGGGCCTGACCGCCAGCGGTTTCATCGATTCGAAGTCGAAAGACATCGAGATGGACGGCGTGCTGGTGCCGAGCTTTGGCGTAAACTCCGCCCTCGGAGGCATCCCGATCCTTGGCGACCTGGTGGTTGGCCGCGACGGGGAAGGCGTCATCTCGCTGACTTACGGTGTACGCGGCAAGCTGGACAAGGCCACGGTTTCGGTCAACCCGCTCTCGGCACTGGCGCCGGGCGTCATCCGCCGCATCTTCGACAATCCGTCCGATACGGCCCTCCCGCAGGCGCAACCCGCGCCGAAGGAGCCGACCCTGCCGAAGGCGCTGCCACCGATCAGGGATGAGACGTTCTAGAGCCGGGCGCGGAGGGGGGCGCTGCCTCGGGGCGCGGCGTCTGGGCGTTTCACTCTGCGCCAGGATCTGAAGCGCGCGCCCCACATCAGGCGCCGTCTTGCCTGACGCGGCCAAGCGCAGGCCTGAAGCGTGACAGGCTCACCGTCCGCGGCAGCAAAACCCTCTGCCGGGCTCAGAGGATGACGGCGCTGATGTCCGGGTCGCTGCCGCGTCGTCGACGGGAAGCGGCCGGTCCGGTCATGCTGGAGCGTTCCGGTACCGCCGGGCAGGGCCGGGAACAGCCGGGTGAGGAAGATCAGATGAAACACCCCGGTCAGGGCAGGGGACGGACCTGGTGCCCGGACCATCCGTATGCTGAGTGCCTGGCGGCGGACGCGCGTCAGGGCGGCCCCTCTTGCGCCTGCGCCTGGCCCGGATCCTGTGCCGCCCTTCTGCCTGTGCCTGAGATCTCGGCCGGCCGGCGCTCTCCGGGTTCGGCTTCAACAGGCACCGACCGGGTCTGTGGCCTGTCCTGGTCTTTCCTGGCCGTCCGGGTCAGCCGGCCGGAGAGCATGGCCAGGCCATTCCCGGGCAGCTTGAGGAAGAAGGCCGGGTCATTGACCGTAAGCTGCGCCCAGACAGGCAGGCAGTGGCGGGCATGTACGAGACTGTTTCGGATCAGCACAGAAAGGAGTTCGCGTCGCCGGGTATCGGTCTCGGCGGCAAGCTTTGTTCGCTCCTCATCTGACCGGCTGAAATCGCGAATGATCTTCTTTCCGAGCAGGAGGTCGTAATAGATGCGGCGTGCGCAGAGCGGGCTCGACCAGTCATAGGCGCCGCGGCAAAGGTCAATGCCCCGGCCCCGGTGCACTTTCGGCTCGGTGCAGAAGGCGGAGCGGCGGCTCTGTGTAATCGCCGTCAGCCAGAAGATGTAATCCTCTCCGCCATGTGTCTGGGCCGTGTCGAAACGGATGACGGCCAGCCGGCGGGCATTCAGGACGACCGTCGAGGTATGCGCGAGACAGTCATAAATGAACATCGACCGCAGCGTCTCATTGTCGATGGAGTAGACCCCCCCGCCCTCATCGTGCGCTTCAGCCAGGAGGCGGGCTGACTGCCCGAGGGTGCTGAACCAGGTCCGTCCGGGTTCATAATAATTTTCTGAGAAATAGAAGGCCGCTTCTCCGGCCAGTGCCCGTAGGGCCGTTTCCAGATGTCCGGCCTGCCAGATATCGTCGGAGTCCAGGAAGGCAATAAAGTCTGCGTCCCCGGCTGCGGCCAGGGCCGTGTTGCGGGCCTTTGCCGGCCCGCCATTCGGGCGTTTTATTATCTTCACGCTAAAGCCCGGCCGGTCGAGACCGGCGATCTCAGCCTCCGGCGGGCAGGGAGAGGCGTCATCGGCAATCACGACATCGACGCCCACCTCGCCTGGCACGTCCTGAGCCAGCACGCTTTCGACCGCCCGGCGCAGCAGCCCGGGAGAACGCTGGAAATAAGGAATTATGACCGCAATCTTTTTCAAACCATCTCCTGCCGGGCGCTTCGGCCGTCTGAGCCGCTCCGGCCTTCGCTCGATCTGTCTGTTTCAGGTGAACGCCTTGTGCGGCTCCGGTGCAAGAGGTGTTCCATGTCTGGCTGAGCGGCGGCGCGGGCTCGCATGCGTGATTGCAGTTGCACCGGCCCGGTGGTTTATCAGGCGCTGGCAAAGCCGGTCTGCTCGCAGGGGGCCGTCATCGCCAGCCAGTGGGGAAACCGGAGATGAACGCTTCACCTGATCAGGCCGCCGGGCTGAGGATACTTGTTGCCGCGCCGACCTATCGCCGGCCTCAGCTTCTGGCAACGCTGCTCGAAAGCCTGAGCCGGCTGGTCATTCCGGAGGCGGCCGAGGTCAGCTTTGTCATCATCGACAATGATCCTGAGGCGGGCGCGCGCCGGGTGGTCAGCCAATGGCAGCCGGTCTTCGCCCTGCCCCTTGCCTATGCGCATGAGCCCAGGCCCGGCGTCAGCCATGTCCGCAATCACGCCCTTGCCCTTGCCGCGGATATGGATCTGATCGCCTTTATCGATGATGATGAGTTTGCGGATGCGGGCTGGCTCTCGCATCTGGTACGGCGTTACCGTGAGACCCGCGCGGCGGCTGTGTTTGGTCCGGTAACCCCGGTCTATGACGCCGCCGCCCCGGACTGGATACGCCGCTGGGGCGTGCATGGGCGGCCGGTGAAGGCGGATGCGGACCTGGCGCGACCCGGGGCGACCTGCAACTGCCTGATCGATATGGGGGTGGTGCGCAAGGAACATCTGACCTTCGATCCGAAGATGACCCGGACGGGCGGCGAGGACACGCTGTTCTTTACCCGTCTGCTCGATCGCGGCCAGCGGCTGACCCAGGCAAAGGATGCCATGGTCTATGAGCATATCCCGGCGGAGCGGGCGACGCCCGCCTGGCTGAGGCTGAGATGGTACCGGACCGGCCTGACCGATGCGGTGATTGCAGGGCGCCATCTCAGCCCGGCACGGGCCCGGCTGAGGGGCGCCCTGCAGGGCGGGCTGCGCCTGGCTGCTGGCGGCGCGCTGACGGGACTGGTTTTCCTTCTGACGCTCGGCCTGAACCGGCGCGAAATCACCGCGCGCAGCTATACCTTCTGGCGCGGCGCCGGGATGCTGGCATTTGCGTTTGGCCGCACTTATGAGGCGTATGGACAGACGCCGGCGTGAGGAAGACAACCGCGGGCGGGTGGCTTACGGCCTGTCCGTCAGCCAGGCCCGGCCTTCGAAGCGCGGTTGATGCAAGCCGAGGGGAAGGAGGCCGGCCAGCGCCTGCAGGAAGACCGGTGCGGTAAATACGCCGAACAGGCCGGATTCGGTAAAGGTCATGATCAGGTTGACGCCGATCAGCAGCAGCAGGGCCGAATGCAGGAGGGAGCCATCGCGCAGCCAGAGCAGGAAGAAGCGCAGGGACGTCCAGGCCAGCATGAACAGGAACAGGCCAAGTCCGACATAGCCGAGGTGCACTCGCACTTCCCAGTAGGCGTTGTGGAAATTGTGGCGGGTGCCGTAGGGTTTGAAATCGCCTTCATTGAGTGTCTGCGCCGCGCCTGAGTCGTAATACCAGAAGCCTTCCAGCCCGTGTCCCAGCCAGGGGCGCTCCTGCGCGGCCAGGCGGGCCCCTTCCCAGATCGCGGTGCGGCCTGTCAGGGTCGGATCCTTCCCGACGAGGGCGAGAAAGCTCTCGACCAGAGAGGCCTGGGGCATACTGGCGATTATGAAAAGCACGGCGCCGGCCAGGCTGATGGCTCCCAGGATGATCAGGGTCGGCAGGCCGCTTATCCCGGCTGCCGGCGCCCAGACCAGCTTGACGCCGATCAGGCCGGCCCCGCCGAGGACCGCGATCACGAGGGCCGTGGCGGACTGGGCCATGAACAGGAACACGAAACAGACCGGCACAAAGACAAGGGCAACGAGACGCAGGGGCCAGGGTTCCTGCTCGTTCATTAAAACAATCAGGCTGAGCAGCATGCAGAACAGCATGTGCACGGCGAACCAGTTCTTGCTGCCATACAGCCCGCCGGTGCGGAAACTGTCCCAGTAGGGAATGGAGGCAAGTGTTGCGGCCATGCCTGCAAACATGATTGTCCTGAGGATCTGACGCGTGGTCAGGCGCCCGGCGATCACGACCACCACGAAGGCCGAGATGATCATCAGTACCCCCTGGCGCAGGCCGGCACCGGCATTGGCTGACCAGAATGTCGACAAGAGGCCGAACAGGCCGACCAGGAAAAGCGGCCAGGCCCTGAGCAGCAGGGGCAGTATGCGCTGGTAATCGATGACTGTGAGCGCGATGAAGCCGAGGATGCAGAGATAGCGCAGCGGCGCGAAGATCTCGAGCGGCAGGTAGCAGACCAGCATCCAGAGGGTGACAAAAGCCTGTTCCGGGACGCTGGCGGGCCTCGGGGCTGAGTAGACATTGACGAAAGGGGGCGGCGCGCGCGCCGTGAGCTCGGCGGTCATGGCAGGGGCCAGATCAACCCGGCAAGGCCGATACCGCGCCGCCCGGAGCAGTCAGGCCCGGACCCGCGCATCCTCAGCTGCCCCGCCCCGGGGACGGGGGCCGCGCAGGCGGCGTCCGCGTTCCGCTCGCACCGGGTGCCGCCTTTGCTGAAGCCGCGGGGCGCAGCCGGCCGGGGCGCGCCTTGCCCCTGCCTTGCCGGATCCATCCGAACAGGCCGGGCCGTTCATCGACCTGGTAGTATTTCCGGTAGGCCTTGTACGTCGCCCCGGGATCGGAATTGTGCCGGCGATTGTTGAGATCCACCATGTTGAGGGTGACGCCGAGGAGGTCGGCCTTGAAGGCGCGCAGAAGGGCGAGTGACTGACGCACGGCTGAAAGGTTTGTCCTGCGCCAGCCGACGATCAGGATGGATTTGTCGACTTTCCCGACGATCACGCGCGCCTCTGCCATCAGCAGCATGGGGCCGGTATCGATCAGGATCAGGTCATAAAGGCTTCTGAGATGGCTGAGCAGGTCGTCGAAGGCACGTGTCCCGAAGACGTCATGGGGGGTATGTCCCTTCAGCGACAGCGGCAGGATGTCCAGCATCGTCAGCTTGTCCCTGACCACGGCCTCCGCCAGCGCCCCGGCCCCGAACAGATGTTCGACAAGCCCGATCTCAGGATCGAGCCCGGCCATTTCGGTGAGCTGGCGGCGACGGAAGTCTCCGTCGATGATCAGGGTGCGTGACCCTGACATCGCCGACATGCGCCCGAGGCTCAGCGTCAGGCTTGTCTTGCCCTCGTCGGGCAGGGACGAGGTGATGGCCACGGTCTTGGTTTCACCGTCAAGATCGGAAAAGGCGATCGCGGCCCGCAGGTACCGGATGCTTTCAGCGTAGGCTGAGAGGGTGTTCTCGACAAGGTAGTCGGCGGGAGACTTGCGTGCGGTTCCCAGCAGGCCTGCGGTAGGCACGAGAGGGACCGACCCGAGAGGGTTTGCCCCGAGGCGCGTCTCGACATCCTCGGTACTGCCGATCTTGGTATCGAACAGTTCGGCAACCAGCGCCGCGCCGAGCCCGATCGCCCCCCCGAGGACCAGGCCGATGATCAGGTTCAGGAGCTTTCGCGGCGAGGAGGGCGAGCGGGGCGGCAAGGCCTGGGACAGGATGCTGGCATCGGCCGTGATCAGGGCATCCTGTTCGCGGGTCTGCTTCGACCGGGCAAGGAATTCTTCCAGCATCACCCGGCTTGTCTGGGCATCGCGCTCCAGTTCGCGCAGACGGACCAGGTTGACGTTATTGCCGCGCAGCTGCGAGGTCGAACGGTCAATTTCCCTCTGTACGGATGCCAGCTGGGCTTCGGCGACGCGCAGCTCGCTTTCCACGTTCGAGGCGATCCGGTTCATTTCCGAATTCATCTGCCGGTCGATATCTGACAGTTCATTGCGCGCACTGATCAGTTCGGGGTGGCGATCGCCGACGCGTGTCTCCAGCTCGGCCACCCGGCGCATGATGTCGGAACGCCTGGCCTTGAGGTCATTGATCAGGGGGGCATTGATGACTTCCGAGACCCCCTCGACGCCCGGACCATTATCGATCTGGCGTCGCATGCTGGCAAACCGTGCCCGGGCGCGCTCCGCTTCGAGCTGAGCCTGCGCGCGCTGGCTGGTCAGAAAGGCGAGCTGTTGCTCGGTCAGGGTCGTTCCCTGCGCCGCCAGCAGGCCGGTCTCTGACCTGAAGCGCTCGACCTGCTGCTCTTTTTCCTCGACCTCCAGCCGCAGGCCCTCAACGCGTTCCTGCAGCCATTCGGTCGCCTTGCGGGTGGCGTCATATTTCTTTTCGAGGCGCTGGACACGGTATTGTTCGGCCACCTCATTGGCCAGCCGCGCGGCGGTCTGGGGGGAGGTGCTGGAGACTTCCACGGTGATCAGGTAGGTCGCCCCGATCCGGCTGACACGCACCTTGCCGGCGAGCGCGGCGACAACCGATCTGGAAATGCGCTCCTGACGCTCGGCCTCGCTCAGGCCGGCAAACGGGTCGGGCTCGGCCTGGCGCCGGCCGAGCAGGGCGGAGAGGCTCTGGCGAAGGGTTGCAACCGGGCCTTTCTCGGGCTCCCGGAGCGTCCAGTTGAACTCGGGATCTTCGATCAGCTTCTGAGCCTCGGCGACCCGCGCCAGCAGGGTCTCGGACTGCATGACCTTGATTTCGGTATCGATGACCGATGTCGTGGCGCCAGCGGCGCCGGAGAACAGCGCGCCCAGGTCGATGACGTTCACCTGGTTTGTATCCAGCTGCAGGACCGAGCGGGCTGTAAACACAGGCGTCTGGGAGAATGTGAGAAAGGCGACGAGGCTGAAGACGCTGAACACACCGGCCAGGATCAGCCAGACGCGTTTGACCAGCATCTGCAGCAGCGACCGGATGTTCAGGCTGCCCGGTGCGGGCGGTCCGCCGGGGCTGGCCAGCTCGTTGCTGCCGGGGATTTCAAACAGATACGATCTGGTCACAGATTCACCTTCCGGACACCCGGCAGTTTACACAGAAAAGCTCCGGTACAGCGCCGGGGCTTCAGGGAAAGAGGCGGATCCCGGCGCCGACGGTCGTTACCTTGTAGGACAGCTGGCCCGAGGCATCGCTGCCTGAGGAATCCCTGTCAGAATAGTCGAGGAAGGCGTTGAGATGGACCTTGCGGCTCATCCGGTAGGTTGCCCCGGCGCCGAGTTCAATCCGCTCATCGCTGCGATCGATTTCCTCGAAATCCTGACTGATCCCGCCGAGGCGCGCTGTCAGCAGCACATTGCGCAGCAGTTCGTGATCGATCCGCGCCCCGAGGCGGGTTTCAACGGCGGTCGGGGCATCAAAGAGGCCGATGTCCACGATCCGCCGGCTGGCGTTGAAGGTCAGGGTCGTCAGCTGGGTCGGGAACCACTGAGCCTGCCCGTCAAAGGAGAGGCCGCTGAATTCCTCAAAAAAGCTGTCTTCCTTGGTTTCGTTGAGATAGCCGACCGACAGATCGCCGCGGATGAGGACCGGCAGTTCGAAATCGATACCTGCCGCAAGGGCGTAGGACTGCGCGTCCCGGCTGCGGCTGGCGCCGCCGATGACCTGGAGGTTATCATAGCTGCGCTCCTCGAGGGCCGCCTGCCCGAACACGGCGAAGTCCGGGGAGAGGGCATAGGTGAGCCGGCTGCGTCCGCGCAGCGTCAGGCTGTCGCGGTAATCCTGGTCAATGGCCAGTCCGGTCACGGCCTGGCGCCCGTCCTCGAAATCCTCGTCCCTGAGGCTCAGCTGGTTCGTCCAGCGCACCCGGTCATTGACATAATTGAGGTCGATACTGCCGCCCTGGGCGGAGACCGCGATGGGTTTGTCGGGGCTGAAGGCATTGGTCACATCGGTGCGTGCCTCGACCCGGTCTTCGGCAAACACGCCGGCACTGAGGGAGAGGCTGCGTGAAATATCGAGACGCCCGCGCAGGCCGGCCCGCAGCTCGTTATTGGATTCGTCGCTCTGGTCGGCGTACTCATTGCGCCGGGCCAGGAGGTCGAAGCCGAGGGCATTGACGCTCCACTGGGTTGTTCCCGAGGCCCTGAGGGCCAGAGAAGCGATTGCGCCGTCCTCTTCATTGTCTGCGAGGACAAAGATGTTGTCTGAGAATGAGACATCTGCGGCTGCCGATGAATTGACCTGAAAGGCGCCGAGCCGGACGGGAGCAGGATCAAATTCGGGCTGGGGTCGCTCGGCGACGGCCACATACTTGTCGCGGCTGTAATAACTGCCGCTCTGGCCATGCGCGGCTGGCAAAACCACCGCGAAGGCTGCGCCGCCCACCAGGACAAAGCGCGTCACATCAACCATAACCTTACCCCTGTGCCAAATTCTGCTGCCTTGTCCGGGCAGATCCATACTGCAAGATCAACACCAGATAGCCTGTCTTTCCCCTTCGTCACAAGGACCGACGCGTGTCATCTTAGCCCCGGCAGATGAATATTACGATGCCGGACCCGTCAGAGCCACGGACGGGCCGGAGGGCGCCTTGCGCCCGGCGGTCAGGTCTCAGCGCCCTTTGCGGCGCAGCCATGCGGCGCGAAGCAGCGCCAGGGCCTCGCGTTCCGGGCCCGGGCCGAAGCCGGTGAGGGCCCATAACAGGCTGACGGCCGAGGCGTAACCGGCGGCTCCGACAATCACGCTGACCGCCAGATCCAGCGCAAGGCCCGTCATCCCTGCAGGGGCCTCGAACGCTGTCTGCACCAGCACCACCAGCCCGGCCATCATCACCGCCGCCAGCAGCGCGCGCAGGTTTGCGGCCAGCTGCGCGCGCAGCGTCAGTCCGACAAGACGGCGCACGATGAACATGTTGAAACCGATGAAGATCGCCCCGGTGACCAGGCGGGCCAGGACGACCCCTTTGAGGCCGCCCAGCATGAGGCCTGTGAGGATAATCGGAAAGCGCACTGAAAACAGCGTCATCTCACGTCGGAACATCATTTTTGTTGCCCCCTGCGAAAGGGCGAGGGGCTGAGCAAGCGAGGAAATCGTCTGTAGCCCGTAAACGCAGGCGAGGACCTGAATAACGAAGATGATCTCAGCCCATTGCGCGCCCATGGCCAGGAGCACGGCCGGCTCTGCCACCAGGGCGAGGCCAACGCCGAGGGGCAGCACGATGAGGGTCAGGATGCCCTGAGCGCGGATATAGGCGGCCTGAAGGCGGGGCCGGTCGTCGCCGAGCACGGAAAAACCCGGGAAAAGCACCTTGCTGAGAGGGTTGGTGGTCTCCCGGGTCGGCATCTGGGCGAGATTGTCGCCGACGGAATAGATGCCGAGATCGGACCGCCCGAGCAGCCGGGCAATGAGGATCTGATCAAACCGCCAGTTGATGGTTCCGACCGTCTGGCTGAGCGTCAGCCAGAACGAAAATGACCAGAGCTCCCGAAACCGGCTCAGGCAGAAGCGCGGACGGTAGGGGGCGATCACATAGCTGATCAGGACCGCCACCACTTGCCCGGCGACGGCTCCCCAGACCAGCGCCCAGTAGCTCTGGTAGATCCAGGCGATCAGTATGCTGGTGCATACGGTGACTAGTTTCGAGCCGACTTCGATCCAGAACTCCAGATGGAAGGCCAGACTGCGCTGTAAAATCGAGCGCAGCGGACTCGACAGGCAGGAGATAAACACGCTGCCGCCGAGCGCGATGATGACTTCGAAAAGAGCAGGCTCATTGAAGAACAGGGCCATGGGCCAGGCCAGAAGGCCGATGCAGAGGGCGATGGCGCAGCCCCTGATCGCGCCAAGGGTCCAGGCTGTGTCAATATGATCCCGGGTTGGCTCCCGGATCTGGATCAGCGCGGCGCCAACCGGGGCATCCAGTATGGTGGTTAGGATGGCCAGAATGGTCCAGGCGTTGGCGACAATCCCGAAATCCTCCGGCAGGAGAAGGCGGGCGAGGACAATCGTCGACACCAGGCCGAGCAGATTGAACAGAATGCGTGAGACAGTGAGCCAGATGCCTCCCTTGATCAGGCTTGCGCGCATCGGGTTCGTCATCATGTTTCCCCAGAAGGACGCGCCGGCAATGCATATGTCACGCCATCCGGTCTTTAATCGGGGATTGAGACAAGGTCATCAGTCCTGCACAGGTGCCACGTTAACTGTTTGCGGGCGGAAGGTCCGCCCCGCGACCCTCCGCGGGAAAACCAGCCGGGGGTCTTGTCTCGGCGCTTCGGGTGAAGTTCAAGCTCGCCCCGGCAACAGGGCGCAGGCTTTATCAGTTTTGCATACCGGCCCGACGAGAAACGCCAGACGAGAAA